>NZ_CP016174.1:4800000-6545000 GCF_000943515.2 Amycolatopsis orientalis
GATCAGCTTGAGCTGCTCACCGGCGTGTTCGGGCGAGAAGAACACCGGCAGCCAGCCGTTCGCGATCTCGCCGGTCAGTTCGAGGTTCTTCGGGCCGATGGCGGCCAGGTACACCGGGATCTCTTCGCGCACCGGGTGCACGGTCAGCGTCAGCGCCTTGCCGGGTCCGCCGGGCAGCGGCAGCTGGAAGTGGTCGCCGTCGTACTTGACCCGCTGGCGGCCCAGCGCCTTGCGGACGATCTCGACGTACTCGCGTGTGCGGCCGAGCGGTGACGCGAACTTCACGCCGTGCCAGCCTTCGGAGACCTGCGGGCCCGAGACGCCGAGGCCGAGGCGGAAGCGCCCGCCCGACAGCGTGTCGAGGGTCGCGGCGGTCATCGCGGTCATCGCCGGTGTCCGCGCCGGGATCTGCAGCACCGCGCTGCCCACGTCGATCCGCGAGGTCTGCGCCGCCCCCCAAGCCAGCACCGTCGGCGCGTCCGAGCCGTACGCCTCCGCGGCCCAGACGACCGCGTAGTCCAGTTCGTCCGCCTTCTTCGCCAATGCCAGGTTGGCCGCGTCGTTCCCCGCGCCCCAATAGCCCAAATTCAGTCCGAGTCGCACGGCGTGAATGTATCCAGCGGAACGTCACTCCTCCGTTCAGGGTGTTGACACCCCGGTGACCCGGCCGGTGGTACTCGATCACGACACGCTCACCTGCTCCGTGTCCCGCACTTGCCTTCCGGCTAGGCTCGCCCGTCGTGGAAAAGCGACAGCTCGGCCGGTCGGGACTGCGGGTCTCGCGGATGGCCCTCGGGACCATGACGTGGGGTGGCGACACCGACTCGGAGGAGGCGGCCAGCCAGCTGGTCGCGTTCGTCGACGCCGGGGGCACCCTGGTCGACACCGCCGACATCTACAGCGAGGGCGAGAGCGAACGCGTCCTCGGCGCACTGCTCGGCGACCTCGTCCCGCGCGACGACATCGTGCTCGCCACGAAGGCCGTGGCCCGCCGCACCGACGGCCCGTTCGGCGGCGGCGCTTCCCGCGGGGCCCTGCTGAGCGCGCTCGAAGGCTCGCTGCGCCGCCTCGGCACCGATCACATCGACCTCTGGCAGCTGCACGCCTGGGACACCACCGTGCCGGTCGACGAGACCCTCGCCGCCCTCGACTACGCCGTCACCAGCGGCAAGGCCCGCTACGTCGGCGTCTCCAACTACTCCGGCTGGCAGCTGGCGACGGCCGCGAGCCGCAGTTCCGCCGTCGCCCCGCTGGTCTCGACGCAGGTCGAGTACTCGCTGCTGGAGCGCGGCATCGACCGCGAGGTCGTCCCGGCGGCGGAGCACCACGGCATCGGGATCCTGCCCTGGGCGCCGCTCGGCCGGGGCGTGCTCACCGGCAAGTACCGCACCGGGACGCCCGCCGATTCGCGCGGTGCTTCGAGTGTTTTCGCGGGCTATGTCGAACATCACCGGACCGATCGCGCCGCCAGGATCGTGCAGGCGGTCGCGACCGCCGCCGACGGCCTCGGCACCTCACCGCTGGCCGTCGCGCTGGCCTGGGTCCGCGACCGGCCCGGGGTGGTCGCGCCCGTGGTCGGAGCCCGTGACACCGGTCAGCTGACCGGGTCGCTCACGGCCGAGGAGATCACGCTCCCGCCCGCCATCCGGTCCGCGCTCGACGACGTCAGCGCGATCGAGGTCGGCTACCCGGAACGCGGCCTGTGAGCCGTCTCAGTGAGTGGTTTAGGTGACTGTTGAGTGACGCAGGCGTGACGCGGCGGGTTCGGTGGGGGATGCTGGACAAGTCCGTTCGACGAGTAGCAGGTGGAGGCACCAAGGTGGGTCGGCTGTCCGCCGTTTCCCGGATCGCGATCCCGCTCGCCGGTGTCCTGGTGCTCTCGTCCTGCGGTACGGACGACACGCCCAACGACACCCTGCAGATCGTGCAGAACCCCGTCGCGGTCACCGCGGCGGTCTCCCCCGCCGTGGCGGCCAAGCCCGCCGGCTCGGTGTTCGCCGGGCCCGGGGTGAAGGCGCTGGCCACCGACGCGGCCAGCAAGACGCTCGTCGTCGCCGTCTCGGAGCCGCCATCGCTGCGCATCTACGACCTCGCGGCCCTCGACGCCCCCAAGACCACGGTGCCCCTTCCCGGCCCGGCGGAGCGGCTCACGGTCTCGAATTCCCAGGTGATCGCCAGCGTCCCGGACAAGAGCGTGCTGGCGAAGGTGTCCCTTCCCGGCGGCGCGCTCGAGACGGTCCCCGTCGCGGGGCAGCCGTCGGCCGGTCTCGCCGACGGCGACGCGACGCTGGTCTCGGTCCGGGATCGCAAGGCCGTCGAGGTGCTGACCCAGAACGCGGGCCCGAAGACCATCACCGGCCAGATCTACAGCGCCGACGACGTGCTGAACACCGGTGACGGCGTGGTCGTCCTGGACAGGCTGCGCACCGCCCTGTTCTCGGTGAACCTCGCCGAGGGCAAGATCGGCGAGGGCCTGCGGGCGGGCGACGGCGCCGCCAACGCCGTCACCGACGACTTCGGGCGCGTCTTCGTCACCGACGCGCGGGCGGGCGCGCTGCTAGCGTTCTCCACGACGCCGTTGCTGCTGCGCCAGCGCTACCCGGTCCCCGGCGGGGCGTACGGCATCGCCTACGACCGAACCCGAGACCTCGTCTGGGTCACCCTCACCGAACGCAACGAGGTCGTCGGCTTCGACGTCCGCGGCGGCGAACCGATCGAGAAGCACCGGTTCCCCACCGTGCGGCAGCCAGATTCGGTCACCGTCGACGAGCAGGGCGGCCGGGTGGTCGTCGGCTCGGCCATCGGAGAAGGGATCCAGGTGATCACGCCATGACAGTTGTGGACGAGGCGGTGGTCGAAGGGGATTGGGAGTACCGGCGGCTGCAGTTGCCTCCCGGTGTTTCCCGGCGGGCGGCGGCGACGCAGCTGTCGATCCACGCCGAGTTCGCCGGCTGGGAACTCTCGACCGTCCGGCTCTACTCCGATGGGACGCGAAGGGTGTGGTTGCGCCGCAAGCGCACCGCCAATCCCCTGCCCGGCCTCATCACCTGAACACCCGGGCGAGCCAGTCCGACCACAGCGCGTCCTGTTTCGCGGGATCGACGTCGCCGAACAGGTGATGCATCGCGACCATCGGCCCCTGGAAACCGCGCACGAACCGGAGGAGCGCGTCCGCGGTCCTGATCCCCACGGCCTGCGCGTTCGCCAGATAGACCTCGCCGTCCACAGTGGACATCGATCCGGTGGACAGGCGGACCCGGTCCCCCGTTCCCGGCCGTCCGGCCAGCCCGAGTTCCCGGCCGAGGGTGAGCCACGCGCGGTCCCAGTCCCCGATCGGCGGTCCGAACACGGTCAGCGGCACGGCTTTCCATCCCGCGAAGGTGTTCAGGTACTCGACCAACGTGCGGAAGAACAGCTCGGTGCCGCTGGTCATCGCCTCGAACTCGTCCTCCCAGTCGTCGCCGGGCAGGAATCCGCTCGTCACGGTCCGGAGCACCGTACTGCCGCCCGAGCGGGCCTCGATGAGGAACTCGTAGGCGACGAATCGCCCGTCCGGCGCGGGCTCCGTCCCGTAGACCAACCGCTCCAACGGGTCCCACGAGGTGATCGCGGACGAGGGTTCGAAATCACCGAAAGCGGTCTTCACGGTGCCGCCGACGCCGCCGTCGACCTCGTTGCGCCCCATGAACCACGACGTGATCCCCGGTCCGGTGGCGATGGCCTCCCAGACCTGTTCCGGCGTCGCGTCGACCTCGGCACGGTCGCTGAGCTCGAATTCGTGGCCCATTCAGCGCTCCTCGGGCTCGGTTTTGACGCTCGGGTGGACGGCGACGACGATCCGGTGGTCGCGCCCCTGTTCGGCGCCTTCGTCGTGGTACTTGCTCACCAGGTTCGTGATCGCGACGGTGAGTTCTTCGGCGAAGGCGGCCCTGTCGGCGGCGGAGGAGAACCGCACCTCGCCGTCGATCGCGAAGGTCGCGACCCGTTTCCGCGCCTTGGCCGAACCGGTGATCAGCAGGCCGACGTCGCGGACGAGTCTCCCCGCGACCGCGAGCAGCCAGCGCGCGGACAGCCGGTCCGGCGACTGGGCCGGATCGGGCTGCACCGCGGACAACGCGGTCGGCGAGATCACGTAGGACGACGCCGTCGCCCGCATCATGCGTTCGGTGACGTTGCCCTTGCGCCGCTCTTCGACGAGCTCGACGAGCCCGTGCTTCTCCAGCGCGCGGAGGTGATAGTTGACCTTCTGTCTCGGCAGGTCGACCCGCCCGGCCAGCATCGTGGCCGACGCCGGTTCGGCGAGTTCGGCCAGCAGCCGGGCCCGGACCGGATCCAGCGACACTTCGGCCGCCTCCGCGTCCTCGATCACCGCAACGGAGAACATGGCACGAAGGTCCCACCGAAAAGAGAACTTGTCAAGGAATCTAGATTTGTCGGCGGGCTTTCGTCGCCAGGGCGAGGAGGCGCGGTACCACCTGCGGGGCCGCTTCCAGCGGGACGACATGCCCGACCCCGGGCAGGACCACGGCCGTGCCGTTCTCCACCGCGTCCGCCAGCTCCTCGACGTCGGCCGTGGGCACCAGTTTGTCGCGCTCCCCCACGATCGCCGTCACCGGCACGGCGCCGACCTGCGACAACGCCGATTCCCGCGTGTAGGCGTCCAGCGCCGGACGGAACGCCGAGACGGTATGCGGCCAGTTGCCGCGGATCATCCGCACGGTCAGCTCGACGTCGCCGGGCACCGGATCGTCGCCGAAGAGCCACCACCGCAACCCGGCGGTCACGGCTTTGCTCGTATGTTCCCGCACCAGGCCGATCAGCTTCGTCCCGAAGACCATCTCCAGGTCCCGGCCGAGTTTCCCGAGCGCGTTCGGCCAGATCGCGTCCGGGGTGACGCCGCCCGCCGACATGGCGAGCAGGCCGATCCCCGCCACCCGCGCCGCGAAGACGTCCGGGTGCCGCTGAGCGAGCGAGAGAATCGCGAGACCGCCCATGTCGTGGCCGACCAGGACGACCCGGCCGTCCGGGACCACCTTCTCCATGACCTCGGCGAGGTCGTCGGCGAGGTGTCCCATGGTCGCCGACGCGGGCCGGACGTCACCGGATTCGCCGTGGCCTCGCTGGTCGTAGGCCAGCACCGAGATCGGCTCCTCGGCGGCTTCGGCCAGCACCGGGGCGATGGCGCGCCAGCTCCGCCTGTCGAGGGCGTAGCCGTGGAGGAGTACCACGGTCACCGGCGCCGACGAAGCACCCCAGCTTTCGAAATGCAGGGGTGTTCCGTCGGCGGCCAGCAGACCGGGCATCAGGCTGAGCGCAGGAAGCGGTCGAGTACGCGCACCCCGAACTTCAGCGCGTCGACCGGGACGCGCTCGTCGACCCCGTGGAACAGCGCCGAGAAGTCGAGGTCGGCGGGCAGCTGCAGCGGGGCGAAACCGAAGTTCCGGATCCCGAGTGACTGGAACGACTTCGCGTCCGTGCCACCGGAAAGCATGTACGGGAGCGTGCGGGCGCCCGGGTCCTCGGCGAGGACCGCGGCGGTCATCGCGTCGACGAGCGCGCCGTCGAAGGTCGTCTCGACCGGCGGCAGCTCCATCCACTCCTTCTCGATGTCCGGGCCGAGGATCTCCTCCAGCTCGGCGTTGAACGCTTCGAGGCGGCCGGGAAGGATCCGGCAGTCGACCGAGGCTTCCGCGACCGACGGGATGACGTTCGACTTGTACCCGGCGGTGAGCATCGTCGGGTTAGCCGTGTCGCGCAGGGTCGCGCCGATCATCCGGGAGATGTTGCCGAGTTTGGCGACGGACCCCTCGATGTCGTCCTCCGGGAAGTCCCAGCCGGTGATCTCGGCGACGCCGTCCAGGAACTCGCGGACGGAGTCGGTCATGACGAGCGGGAACCGGTGGTTGCCTAGGCGGGCGACGGCCTCGGAGAGCTTGGTGACGGCGTTGTCGCGGTGGATCATCGAGCCGTGACCCGCGGTGCCGCGCACCCGCAGCTTCATCCAGCGGATGCCCTTTTCCGCCGTCTCGATCAGGTACGCGCGGACGTTGTCCTTCAGCGTGATCGAGAAACCGCCGACCTCGCTGATCGCTTCGGTGACGCCCTCGAACAGCTCGGGCCGGTTCTCGACCAGCCACTGCGCGCCGTACTTGCCGCCGGCCTCCTCGTCGGCGAGGAACGCGAACACGAGGTCGCGCGGCGGCACGATGCCGTTGATCTTGTAGTGGCGGGCCAGCGCGAGCGCCATTCCGCACATGTCCTTCATGTCGACAGCACCGCGGCCCCAGACGTAGTCGTCCTGGACCGCGCCGGAGAACGGGTGGACCGACCACTCCGAGGCGTCGGCGGGGACGGCGTCGAGATGACCGTGGATCAGGAGCCCGCCACGCGACGGATCGGCGCCCGCCAGCCGGACGATCACGTTGTGCCGGTTCTTGCCGCCGGACTCGACATAGGTGATCTCGTAGCCCGCGTCGGTGAGCTTCTCGGCCACGTACTCGGCCGCGGCGCGCTCGCCGACGAGCGTGTCGGGGTCACCCGTGTTGGTCGTGTCGATACGGATCAGTTCACTGGTGAGGGTGACTGCCTCTTCGGCGGCTGCTTCGATCAGATTCGGTTCGGTCACCAGGCATTCCTACCATTGCCGGAGCCCGCCGACCCGACACCACCGTCGCACCGGCGGGATCGAGCGGACCCAAGTGGCGTTGCCTCCGAAACACGTCCTACGACCAGCGTTCGCTGAACAGGTCCATGCTCGGTGGCGTTCCCGGCAGCGGATGGTCGCTCGGGCGCAGTCCGGCCAAGGCGATGGAGATCACCCGTCGCCGGGCGTTGCGAGCCGCTTCCAGCAGGTCTTCCCTGCCCTGGCGCTGGAGTTGCTCGATCAGCGGCGACTTGCCGAGCTGTTCGACGAGCAGCAACACGTCGACCGCGGTGACGTCGGCGTGCAGCACACCCGCGTCACGCGCTTTGGCGATCAGCGCGGCGAAAGCCTTGTCGGATCGGGCGTTCTTCTCCGCCATCTCTTCGGTGATGGTGACCATCCCGGCCAACGGCGCCAGCGAGCCGATGCCGACCGCGCTGCTGATGTAGTGCACGAGCCCGTCCCAGGGGTCGTCGTGAGCCATCCCCTGCTCGGCGATCTCGGTCCATTGGTCGAGCGCGATCTCCACCAGGTGCTGGAACAGCTCCGTCTTCGACCGGTACCGGCGGTACAGGCTGCCGATGCCGACGCCCGCACGTGCCGCGATCGACGCGACGGAGGTGTGCGCGCCATCGACGGCCACGACTTCGCGCGCCGCTTCGAGCAGCGCGCGGTCGTTGCGTTCGGCTTCCGCTTGCCTGGGCATGACTTGGATCATAGCTCCTTGCGGAGCGAAACGCTCCGGTCATACGCTAACGGAGCGAAATACTCCGTTACGAAGGGACTCGAACATGAAGGACGTCAAGCAGGTCGTACTGGACAGCGACCGGCTGCAGAATGACCCGGACGGCTTCGCCGCCCTGCTCACCGAGGACGTCAACCTGGTCAACATCGCCGGCCGCAGGCTGCACGGCCGCGAGACCGTCCGTGCCGCCTACCACCAGGCGATGTCCTCCCAGCTGGCTCAGGTGCGGACCAGAATCGAGATCGAGGACGCGTGGCTGGTACAGCCGGACGCCGCCGTGGTCACCGCGACCAAGCATGTCTCGGACGAACGGACGGAACCGAACGCTCCCCTGCCCGACAAAGGCGCCGTCACGTTCGTGCTCGCCCGCCAAGACCAGAAGTGGTTGATCGCCTCGGTCCAGACCACGCCCATCAAGTGACCTGACGTCGACTGGGCATGACGGGGAACGGCGGCAGGGTCGTCCTTCGTGGTAGTTCGTGGTCGAATTCCCGCTTGATGGCGCGGAAGTAGCCGAGCGGCGGCTCCGAGTGTCCATAAGAGACACTTCTCTGAAGACAAGTGTGCGACGTGGGTAGTTTGTGTTGTTTGGCGAGGTGGTCCCGCCGAACGGGAGTACTCCCGGTATTTTCAGCTCGCTAGAGCGGTTCACCGGGAAGAAGGGGGCCCTGATGTGCACCTCGGTGGCACGGACCTGGCAGCGGATCGTGGCCTTGCTGTCCGAACACGCACCCGCCACCGCGCGGGAGATCCGGCCCCCGGCACCGGCCGCGGACCTCGAACACCTGCGGGATCGGGTCGGTCTGGAAGTACCGCCCGAACTGGCCGACTGGTGGGCCGTCATGGACGGCGTCGACGACGGGCGTGATCATGGCAGTGGGAACCGATCCGGGTATCTCGTCCCGAAGAACTATCTGCCCCTGCCGGTGAAGCGGGCCGAGGACGAGTACGTCAGGCAGTCGCGGTACCCCGACCCGGGCTGCTGCACTCCCGAAGGAGCACACCGCAAAGAGGCCGGTCAGGATGGATTTCCGTTCTGTACCGGGGTTCTCCCCATCGGCCGGGCGATCGACGGAGGCCTGCTGTGCGTCGATCTCCGGCCGGGTGAAGACCACGGCTGTGTCATGGAGTGGTACGCCAGCGAAGGGATCTACCGGTCCGAGTGGGCGAGCGTGACCGAGATCCTCGACGAGATCGCCGAGCGCCTCGACGACTACTTGCACGACCGTGAACCGCCGTATCGCGAACGGCATCCCGTCATCACCGACGGCGAGCTGACCTGGCCCTGACCCAGTACCGGGTGTGTGATTGAAGGGGCCCTTCCCCTCATCTCACGCGACGAAGGGCGCTTTCCCCGCATGCGATGCGGGGAAAGCGCCCTTCAGCCCCGAGCCACGACAGGGACGTCGTGGGCCAGACCCCTCCCGTGGCCTGTCTCAGCAGGCATACAGGTTGTTCGGATGGACCGCTTCGCAATAGCGGACGTGCAGATGGTTGTCGTGATTCGGATAGCTGGTCGTGAGGCCTTCGTCGATCAGCGTGGGATCGTTGAAGAAGACGAGCTTCACGTGTCCGGGCGCGGCCGCCCGGATCGCCTTGACCAGGTCGCGCGTCGCCGCCCGGTCGTAGGTGGACGATCGCCAGGTGATCCTGCCCCCACCGCACTGCGCGCCGTCGGTCCGCACCGGCCACAGGTCGACGTCGAGCCCCACCCGGTGACTGCCGTGGCCGGGGATCGCACCGCCGTGTTCGAAACCGAAGTCGCCCATCGGGACTTTCCCGCGGCCCGTGGCCGAGAACGTCTTCGCCGCCTGTTCGAGCTGCGCCACCGCGGCACCGGTCCCCCAGTTGGCCGCCGCCCCGTTCCCGTCGGGGTCCTGATCGCACAGGCCTTGGCCGAAGTCGGGATAGTCGTGGTGCCACACGAGGTTCTTCCACGTGGCAGGCCCGGCGATCCCGTCCACCGCGATGCCCGCGTGCTCCTGGAAGCCGCGGACCGCCGTGGTCGTCGCCGCGTCGAACCGCCCGCTGACCGGCAGGCTCAGCCTGCGTTTGGCGTTCAGTTCCAGCTGAAGTGCTTTGACCGCCTCGCCGCTGTCGCCCGCCCGGACCGTCGGGGCCAGGGCGGCCCAGGTCTTCGGTCCCGCGATCCCGTCCACCCCGAGGGCTTCGGCGGCCTGGAACGCGCGCACGGCCGCGACCGTGGCGGAATCGAACACGCCGGTGGCGGGGACCGCGTGCCCGTGCTGGGCGAGGAGATGCTGTATCGCGAGCACCTCCACGCCTCGGTTTCCGCTGCTCTGAGTGTGGAAGAAGGCGTTGCCGTAGGCGTGGGCCGGTGCCACGGTGAGGGCCGCCGTACCGGCCGACAGCACCAGGACGGCGAGTGCCGCCGCTAATCTGCGCATGGGATTCTCCGGGTTTCGCAGCGGTTTCAGTACGAACAGCCCGAGGTGGGCAGGCTCGACGGCGCGGGAGGGGCGACGCCGTCGTAGATCGCCAGCAGCAACCGCTGCGGGCAGTGACTGGTCGAGCCGATCTTGACGCCGAAGTGCAGGTGCGGCCCCGTCGAGTTCCCGGTGTTCCCCGTGTAGCCGATGAGCTGGCCTGCCTGGACCGTCGCCCCGGACGCCACGGCGTGCTGGGAGAAGTGACAGTAGACGAACCGGGCCCCGTTCGCGCTCAGCACCACGCCCCTGCCGCAGGTGCTGTCGTTGACCAGCGCCACCGTGCCCGCGGTGACCGCGAGGGCCCGGGTGCCGGTGCCGACCGGCAGATCGATCGCCGGGTAGTCGTGATGCGGATCGTCGTACTCACTGCGCGGCAGGGTGGCGCGCGAGAGGGGTAGCGACCAGCCCGCGACGGACGGGGTCCCGCCGATGAGCCACTGCCACGTGGTGGCGTCGATGAGCGACGTCGCGGGGAGGCCGTGCTTGGTCTTGAAGGCGGTCACCGCGCTCGCGGTGCTCGCCGCGAACGTTCCGTCCGGTTTGACCTGGTAACCGTGGCGCACCAGCTGGTGTTGCGCGCCCTTCACCGCCTCGCCGGTCGCTCCGCTGTCGAGGTTCATCACCAGTTTGCCCCAGGTCTTGGGACCCACGATGCCGTCGGCTGTCAGCCCCTGGGCGGTCTGGAACGCTTTCACCGCCGCTTGGGTCTTCGGGCCGACGATGCCGTCGGCGTCGATCTGCGCGCCGCGCTGCCGGAGCAGGTACTGCGCCGACGTCACCTCCGGGCCGGTGGAATCACCGCCGACCAACGGCCACGCCGGGGCGGGCGCCGCGTGTGCGGATCCCGCGCCGATCATCACCATGGCCACGACGGTGGCGAGAAGAATCAGTAGGCGCCGCATGGCACTCCTTACTCGTCCAGGTACGGAGCCGGAACCGTAGAACGCGGATTCCTTGCGCTGGAAGCCTTTCCACGGGCACCAAAACGCTTCCGGCCCTTCGTCGCGCGCCGATAACCTCCCGCCTCGATTCCGGGAGGAGAACCGATGAAACCCACCTGGCGCGCAAGCGCCACCGCGATCGCCTTCGCGCTGCTGACGGCCGCGACCACCCCGGCCGCCGTCGCGGACACGGGCTCGCGCACCGTCACCTACCACGGCTATCAGCTCGACGTCCCCGCCGGCTGGCGGGGGGTCGATCTGGCCACCACGCCGAGCGCCTGCGTCCGGTTCGACAGCATGACCGTCTACTTGGGACACCAGACCGAAGAACCGGACTGCCCGGCGAAAATCGTCGACCGCACCGCGGGTCTGGTGATCGAACCGCTCGCGGAGCTGACGCCCGAGCAGGTACCCGATGGCGTGGTGACCGCGCCGCCGGGGACGGCCACCCCACCAACCGGGACGCCGTCCAGCGAGCAGACGATCCGGGTCGCTGTTCCCGATGCCGGTGTCCTGGTCACCGCGGGACATACCGCCGCGACCGAACAGACCGTGCGGGCGGCGCTGAACGGAGCACGTCTGGTCCCGGGCGGCGCGCGTGCCGTCCTGCCTGCCAGACCGGCGAAGGCGGCCGCAGCGGCGCCGATCGTGGCCCCGGGAAGCTTCCAGGGCAAGGGATTCGAAGCCTGTGCCGCCCCGGCACAGGCCACGATGGACGCTTGGCGTGCCTCCCCGTATCGCGCCGTCGGCATCTACTCGAGCGGTGGCCTGCGTGCCTGCGCGCAACCCCATCTCACCCCGGCGTGGGTCGCGAACCAGGCCGCCCACGGCTGGCGCTTCATCCTCACCGACGTCGGCAGGCAGGCGCCGTGCACCGACTATCGGCTGAAGATGTCCAGCGATCCCTCGGTCGCGCGGCAACAGGGCCGCGACGCGGCGGCGAGCGCGATCACGGCCAACACCGCGCTCGGCTTCGGCGCGGGCAGCGTGATCTACAGCGACATCGAAGGCTACTCGTCGACGGCGGCGTGCAAGGCCGGCGTGCTGTCCTACGTCAGCGGCTGGACCGAAGCGCTCCACGCGAAGGGCTGGCTTTCCGGCGTCTACACGAGCGCCGGCTCCGGGATCAAGGATCTGGCGAGCGCCTACACGAACACCTCCTACACCCGGCCGGACCACATCTGGTTCGCCTGGTGGAACGACAAGGCCGATGCCGACACCGGCTCCTACGCACCGAGCACGTACTGGGCGAACCACCAGCGGATCCACCAGTACGCCGGTGAGGTCGCGGAAACCTGGGGCGGTGTACGGATTTCCGGTATCGACCGCGACTATCTCGACGTCGGGCCGCGCACGACGCTGCCGTGCGACACGGTGAGCCTCGACTTCGCCGCCTATCCGAGAATCGCCTCTGGCGCGACCGGGAACCTGGTCAAGGCGGCGCAATGCCTGCTGGCCGCCAAGGGGCGGCCGACCGGGACTTTCGACGAGCCCACGGTGTCCGCCACGAAGGCGTTCCAGCAGGCCCACGGACTCGCCGCGACCGGCGAGATCGAGGCGCGCACCTGGACCGCGTTATTGTCCACAGGGGACACTCCCACCCTGCGGCAGGGTGCCACCGGAGCCGCGGTGAACCGGCTGCAACGCGCCCTCACCGCCGCGTCCGGCAAAACCCTCGCCATCGACGGCACGTTCGGGCCGAACACCGAAAAGGCGGTCCGCGACTACCAGAGCGCCCGCCGACTGGATGTGGACGGCGTGGTCGGCCAGGCCACCTGGGCCGCGTTGCAGGCGGGTCGGTGAGCACCGTGGCGGACCTTTTCACCCAGCCGAAAACGATTGTCCACCCTCGTTCCCGCTTCCTACCGTCGTCCAGCGTGGCGAAAAAATGGTTTCCCGTACTGGCGGCCGCGGCCGCCCTGACCTTCGTGACGTCCCCGGTGGCCGCCGCACCGATGCCCGCGGCACTCGCGGCCACCCCGCAGACGGACGTGAACGGGGACGGCGTCGCCGACCTCGTGCTGTCCACGGGAGCGCGGCTGACCTACAGCGGCGACACCTCCCTCAAGCCCAACGACCTCGGCGGCTCCGTGCAGGTTCTGCCCGGCGGGGCCACCCTGCCCAGCGCCCCTTCCGCGCTGGTCAACCAGAACACCGCCGGTGTCGGGCTGGGCATGGAAGCCTCCGACAAATTCGGTGCCGCCCTCGCGACCGGCGACTTCAACCGGGACGGGCTGGCCGACGTCGCGATCGGCAACCCGGGAGAGTCGGTCAACGGCCTGGCGAACGCCGGTACGGTCAGCGTCCTCTACGGCCAGCGCACCGCGCCCTATCTGCGTGCCCTTCCCGGCGCGCTCGGGACGATCAACCAGGACACCGCGGACGTTCCGGGGGTGATGGAGGCAGGCGACCTGTTCGGCGCCGGTCTGGCCACCGGCGACTTCAACGGGGACGGCTACGCCGACCTCGGCATCGGGTCACCAGGGGAAGCGATCGAGACGAAGGCACGCGCGGGCGCCGTGTGGATCCTCTACGGCGGGAGCGCCGGGCTCACCGCTCGGAACGCGATCGCGTTCAACCAGGACGATCCGGATCTGGCCGGGGCGGCCGAGGCGGGCGACCTGATGGGCTGGGCGCTCGCCGCCGGGGACGTCACCGGCGACAAACGGGACGACCTCGCCGTCGTCTCGGCCGGTGAGGTGATCACCGGGACCGCCGACGCGTGGGGCTCGGTCCACCTGCTGCACGGCTCGGCGAGCGGGCTGTCGGCCAAGGCGTCCTCGTACGTCAGCGTGGGCAACGCGGCCACCCAGGGGAAATGGCGGGGCGCGGTCATCGGCCGGTTCCACGGCGGCGCCAACGCCGATCTGGTCATCCAGGCCGACCGCCGTCGCGGCGGCCCGGCCGGGTCCGGGGCGCTCGTCTCCGTGCGGGGCGGCAACGCCGGGCTGACCACCGCGGTCGAGGTGATCGACCAGTCCGGTGACGCGATCCCGGGCAGCCCCGAGGCGAACGACCAGTTCGGCGGTTCCCTCGCCGTCGGCGACCTCGACGGCGACACCTTCGACGACCTGGCCGTCGGAGTGCTCAAGGAGGACAACCGCACCGGAGCGCTGTGCTTGCTGCGCGGCGGCGCGACCGGGTTGTCGTCCTTCCCCGCCACCGCGGTCGGTGAGAACACCGCGCCGGTGAACGCCGTCGCGGCCGCGGGCGAGGGTTTCGGGTACGGCCTGCGGATTCTCGACATCACCGGGGACGGCAAACCGGAACTGACCGTCTCGGCCCCGTGGGAGGACGGCAGCCCGCAGACCGGAGCGATGTTCGTGCTGAACACCGGGCTGAGGGGCAACGCGCTCACGGTGACCGCGGCCCGCAAGCTCGGCCGCGCCCAGATCGGCACGCAGACCGCTTTCGGCCCAGGGGCGCCGTTCGCGGGCAACTCCGCGGTACTGGACGACAACCTGGAAACACCTAAGTAGGGATGGGGAAATGAGCAAGTTCAACCGACGGACGTTCGTCTTCGGTACCGCGGTCACCGTGGGGGCGGTGGCACTGGGCGGCCGGGCGAGCGCCGCGCTGCCCTACCCGTTCAAGCTCGGCGTCGCTTCGGGCGACCCGTTGCCCGACGGTGTCGTGCTGTGGACCAGGCTGGCGCCGGACCCGATGAAGGACGGCAACGGTGGGATGCCGACCACGTCGACCGCGGTGGACTGGGAGGTCGCGACCGACGACAAGTTCGCGAACGTGGTCAAGAAGGGCCAGTTCACCGCCGTGTACGCGGACGCGCACTCGGTGCACGTCGAGGTCAATGGGCTGCAGCCGGACTACGAGTACTACTACCGGTTCCGCGCCGCGGGGCATATCTCGCCCGTCGGCCGCACCCGCACCGCTCCCGCGTTCGACACGTTCGGGCGCGACCTGTTGATGGCCTTCACCTCGTGCGCGCACTACGAAGACGGCTACTACACCGTGTATCGCCGCATGGCGGAGGACCGGCCCGGCCTGATCCTGCACCTCGGTGACTACATCTACGAAACCAGCAACAAGGTGGACGGGAAACGCCCTCGCTACCACGAGAACAAGGCGGAACTCACCAAGCTCGCCCACTACCGGCAGCGGTACGCGGAGTACAAAATGGACGCCGACCTCCAGGCCGCGCACGCCGTCGCCCCCTGGCTGGTCGTGCCGGACGATCACGAGGTCGAGAACAACTACGCCGCGGGCAACCGGGACAACGACAAACCCCCTCTGCCGGACGGCTGGGCCAAGCGCCGCGCGGACGCCTACAAGGCGTACTACGAGAACATGCCACTCCGGGGCGGGGCAAAACCGAACGGGGACAAGATCCAGCTGTACCGGCGCGTGCGCTGGGGCAAGCTGGCCACCTTCCACATGCTCGACACCCGCCAGTACCGGAGCGATCAGGCGTGCGGCGACGGCTGGAAGTACTGCCCGGAGGCCGGCGATCCGTCGCGGAGCCTGCCCGGCATCGCGCAGGAGAACTGGCTGCTCGACGGGTTCTCCCAGCGGCAGGGAACGTGGGACGTGATCGGCCAGCAGGTCTTCTTCGCCCGGCGGGTGGACGGGAACGGCGCGTCCGGAATGGACGGCTGGGACGGCTACCCCGCTTCCCGTGACCGCATCCAGAAGGGCTGGGTCCAGCGCGGTGTCCGCAACCCGGTGGTCCTCACTGGGGACGTGCACCGCGCCTGGGCGAACGAACTCAAGGTGGACTACACCAATCCGGGCTCCCCGGTGGTCGGGACCGAACTGGTCACCAGTTCCGTCTCCTCCGGCGGCGACGGCGTGGACCCCGACCCCAAGGTCGTCCCCGGCCAGGAGTACAACCCGCACCTGAAGTTCTACTCCCAGCACCGGGGTTACGTCCGCGCGAAGCTGAGCCAGACCAAGATGGACGTCGACTTCCGGGCCGTCAAAAAGGTCACCATCCGCGGTGAAGCCGGGACGACTCTGCGCTCGTATGTGATCGAGGAAGGCCGTCCGGGCCTGCAGACGCCGTGACCGGAGTCCGGGGCCCGGCAGCGAAGCTCTCGCGACCGGGCCCCGGACGCTCAGCCTTCCGCCAGGAGCGCGAGCCCGAGCGGGGTGATCGAATGCAGCACGGACTGGCCGTTCTGGCTGCTGGTGATCAACCCGGCCGCGCGCAACGTGGCGGCCTGCTGGCTCGCCGTCGGGAGACTGGTCTTCGTGCGGGAAGCCACTTCGGTGGTCGTGCCGGGGCGCTCCCCAATGGTCTCGAGGACCCGGGCCCGTGTCCGGCCGAGCAGGGATGTCAGCGGCCGGTGCGTCGTCCCGTCGCCCGACCAGCCCACCTTGTGCTCGATCGGGTACACCAGGGTCGGTTCCAGCTCACCGTCCAAAAAGGTCGTCGGCAGCCCCCAGCAGAAGAAGGACGGCGCGAGACACAGCCCCCGCCCGTTCAGGCGCAGTTCGTGCTCGACCGGATAATCCAGTTCCAGCACGGGATAGTTCCACCGCGCCGTCGGATGCACCCGGGCGAGCAGCGCCTCGCACCCCTCCTCGGTCATCGTCTTCACCTGTCTGGCCCGTTCCTGCTCGACCCGGCCGCACACCCGCACCCAGTACGGCGCGAGGCAGGCCGTGAAGTACCGCTCGACCGAGTCGGCGAGCCGGGTGAGCGTCTCCGGTCTCCCCTCGGCGAGACCCACGGTCCACGAAGGGAGCTGTCGGCTCCCGGCGAGGACGGCCAGATCGGCCCGAAGCCGTTTCTTCGGGGTGCGACGCAGCGCTTCGAGCCCTTCCGCCAGCGAGAGGTCCCGCAGGGTCGGGGTGAGGAAATCGACCGCGTAGCCGGAGTGGGCGGCGAGGTCGGCCAGCGGCCGGGTGGTGACGTGTGCCGCCCGCGCCACCGATCTTCGCCATTCTTCGAAGATGACCCCGCCTTCGCGGCCTCGCAGCCGGTACATGCTGAGCAGGATCTCCCACATCGGCTGCGGTGCCGCGCTGATCCGGGTCCTGGCCAGATCTTCGGGCGTGAAATGAATCCTCAGCACGGCCGTCCCCCACGGGAACCGCGCTCCTGGTCATCGAAAACAAGCACATACGACATGACATCCCCCTGAAACGAACCTTCATGCCGGCAGGCGACGGATGGAACCACGGCGCCTGGCAGACCCCCTTTGCGACGCCCGATGTTAGGGGATCCGCGGCCTCCCCCGACACCGTCGAAGGCACAAATACCGCGCAGGACTGGCTCGCCTACCGCCAGGGTTGACCCTGCTTCGGCAGAGGACGAAACGCGTGGGAGCGCGCGCGTGTGGTGGTTCAGCACCCTTTGGGGTGGGCGAAAACCTTTGCCACTCCCCGCCGCGTACTCCGATGCTGAGCCCATGCGAACCACAGCCGCGAGCGTCCTCGCCGCCGTCTTGGTCCTTTGTGGACTCCTCCAGCCGATACCCCGGCTCGCCAACGCGGAACCGGATCTCCAGTCCGCCGGGCATCCCGCCGCCGATCTCAAACTGACCCGCGAAGACATCCTGACCAGAGCGAAGAGCTGGATCGACGAGCGTGTGCCCTACAGCCAGGACGCGAAGCACACCAATCAGTACGGCACCTATCGGCAGGACTGTTCCGGCTACGTGTCGATGGCCTGGGGGCTGAAGACCGCGCGCTGGACGGGCGACATCATGCAGGTCGCCACCCGGATCGACAAGAAGAACCTCTTGCCTGGCGACAGCCTGTGGGTGCATTCCAGCGCCCACCAGCACATGGCGCTGTTCATCCGGTGGGCGGACGCCGCGAAGACCCAGGCGGTGGTGTGGGAGGAGTACCGCTCCGGGACGGTCGCGTCACAGCGCACGTGGTCGGCCGAGCGGACGGCGGGGTTCACCGCGATCCGGTACCGCAATGTCGTCGAAGGCGACGCCAAGACCTGCGCGGCGGTGAGCCTGGACCACCCGCGCTATCC
Source organism: Amycolatopsis orientalis (assembly GCF_000943515.2). Classification (NCBI taxonomy): domain Bacteria; kingdom Bacillati; phylum Actinomycetota; class Actinomycetes; order Pseudonocardiales; family Pseudonocardiaceae; genus Amycolatopsis; species Amycolatopsis orientalis. Next base: position 4,817,729 of record NZ_CP016174.1, read on the forward strand.
CGAACTCGCCCCGGCCGCGACCGGCGACCTGGTCAAAGCCGCGCAGTGCCTGCTCACCGGTGCCGGATTCCCGACCGGGGCGAACGGCCCCACCGGCACCTTCGACGCGACGACCGCCGAGGCCGCGAAACAGTTCCAGGCGAGCGTCGGCCTCCCCTCCCTCGGCAAGGTGGACTCGCACACGTGGACGGCTTTGCTGGCCAGGGGCACGACGCCGCAGGTTCAGGACGGTGCCTCCGGAGACGCGGTGCTGCGCCTCCAGCGCGCGCTCAACGCCGCCCTCGACGCGGGTCTCGAACACGACGGCCGGTTCGGGCCGAACACCACCGCCGCGGTGAAGCGGTACCAGAGCGCACAAGGCCTCACCTCCGACGGGATCGTCGGCGCGAAGACCTGGGCGGCGTTGCAGGCAGGCAAATGAAACTCCACTGTGGACAGAGAAGAGGCGTGCGATGCGGCTGAAGACGGCGATAGCGGGAATGGCCATGCTGGTCCTCGGCGGCCTCGCGACGGCGAACCAGGCGAGCGCGGCCGCGGCCGCTGATCCGACCGGCGCCGAGTTGAGCGCGGTGGTCGCGAACTGCGCGCAGCAGGTGTCCGCCGGGAAGTACGCCGAGCGCAGCGGCGGCACGCGCACGGTTCCCGTCTGCGCGACCGGCGGCGCGGTGCACTGGCGGTCCGGGATGACGGTCGACTGCGACGGGCAGCGCACCGAGAAGTGCAACGCTTCGACCGATCCCTCCTGGCAGGGGCAGACCGCGTGGTCACAGCCGGACGGCAAACCGCTCAACGCCGAGAAACTGCCCTACATCGTGGTCCCCGGGATCAGCTCGACCTGGAGTTACGCCCGCTCCGGCATCACCGGTGGCACCGTCGCCGCGGTCGTCTACCAGGGCAGGGTCGCCTATGCCGTCGTGGGCGACGTCGGCCCGGCGGGCGCGATCGGCGAGGGCTCCTACGCGCTGGCCAAGGCGCTCGGCATCAATCCCGACCCGCGTTCGGGCGGGGTGTCCGGCAGGGTCGTCGACTACATCGTCTTCCCCGGGGTCAAGGCGTCGCCCATCCACGACGCCGCCGACGCGGCCACCGAGGGCAAGCGAGCCGCGACCGAGCTGGTGTCCCGCTCCCGCGGTTGCGCGAACGTCGGCGTCGACGGCCCCTATCCACGGCTCGAGCCCGGCGTCACCCGGCCCGAGGTGAAGACGGCGCAATGCCTGCTCCGCGCCGCCGGGCAGGACACGGGTGCCGGTGACCCCAGCGGTGTCCTGGATCCGGCGACCGTGGCCGCGGTGAAGCGGTTCCAGGCGCAGGTGGGCCTCGCGGAAGCGGGCTCGGTGGACTCGCACACCTGGACGGCGCTGCTGGCCCGCGGCACCACCCCGCAGCTTCAGGACGGCTCGTCCGGTGAAGCCGTCTTCCGGCTGCAACGGTCGCTCAACGCCGCCACGGCCGCGAATCTGACCGTCGACGGCAAATTCGGCGCGAAGACCACCACGGCCGTCAAGGGCTACCAAGCCTCCCGGGGGCTCGACGCCGACGGGATAGCCGGCGCGAACACCTGGCGGGCCCTGCAAGCCGGGCGATGAACTGTCCTGAGGCTTCCGGGTTCGCCTTCCGGAAGCCTCAGGCGCCGGGCGTGACGAGACCGGACTCGTAGGCCAGTGCGACGATCTGCGCGCGGCTGGAGAGACCGAGTTTCGTCATCGCGCGGTTCACGTGCGTCTTCACCGTGGACTCGCTCACCACCAGCTCGCCGGCGATACCGCCGTTGGTCATCCCCTTGCCGACCAGGCGCAGCACCTCGGTCTCCCTTGCGGTGAGGCAGTCCAGCCCGGGTCCGCGAGCCGCGGCGGGCCGGTCCGGCCGGTTCGTGTAGGCCTCGATCAGCCGCCGCGTGACGGACGGGGCGAACAGCTGCTCCCCCGCCGCGATGGTGTGGATCGCGGCGACCAGCCGTTCCGCGCGGACGTCCTTGAACAGGAAGCCCGAAGCCCCCGCGCGCAACGCCGCGTACACGTACTCGTCCAGGTCGAAGGTCGTCAGCACCAGCACACGTGTCGGGCGGTCGCTTTCCGCGGCGAGGATGCGTTCGGTCGCGACCACCCCGTTCGTCCCCGGCATCCGGATGTCCATCAAGACGACGTCGGGCCGCAGCCGTGCCGCCAGGTCCACCGCCTCCTGTCCGTCGGCGGCCTCACCGACGACCGTGATGCCGGGCGCGACCCGCAACAGCGCGACGAATCCGGCACGGACCAGATCCTGGTCGTCGACGACCAGCACTTCGATCATGAACCGACTCCCCCAGCCGCCAGCGGAAGCACCAGCGTCACCACGAAACCCCCTTCCGCGCCCGCGCCTGCCACGAGTGTCCCCCCGTACAGCTCGGCGCGCTCGCGCATGCCGATCATGCCGTGTCCGGCGCTCTCCTGGAACCGTTCGGAGCGGCCATCGTCGGCGATCCGGACCGACACTTCCTCCGCGCCGTAGGCCAGCGACACCCACGCCCTGGCCGGACGGGCATGCTTGACCACGTTGGTCAGCGCCTCCTGCACGACCCGATAGACGCAGAGTCCCACCCCATCCGGCAGCGAGCGCACCTTCCCCCGCACGGAGATCTCGACGTGCACGCCGGCGGCACCGACTCTCGCCGCCAGTTCCTCCAGGCCCTCCAACCCGGGAGCGGGTACGTAGGTGTCGTCGTCCTCGCCGGACCGCAACACCGTCAGCATGCGCCGCAGTTCGTCCAAGCCCTCGCTGCTGGTGCGGCCGATGACGTCCAGCGCCGTCCGGCTGGCCGCTGGATCCGACTCGAACACGTATCGCGCCATTTCCGCCTGCACCGCGATGACCGACATGTGGTGCGCCACCACGTCATGCAGCTCGCGCGCGGTGCGGACCCGCTCCTCGGTCACGGCCCGCCGCGCCCGGTCTTCCTGCTCGCGGCGCAGCTGCCCGGTCAGCACCCGCAGCTGGCCGTTGCGCTGGGCAAGGCGCCCCGCGTTGGCGCCGAAACCCCACGCGACGCCGGTCAGCAGCATGCTCTGGAACACCGCCGTCCACGTCGAGCCGATCAGCTGCGAGTGACAGGCCGCGTAAGTCTCGGCCGCCAGCGTGGCCACGGCGCACACCGTCGTCACCTGGAGGGACCGGTGCGCGGCGACGGTGTACAGGCCGAGCAGCAGTGCCAGCGCGCTGACGCCCGGCCAGTACCCGGGGATCAGATAACCGGCCCACCCGGCCAGCAACAGGACGAAGACGGTGAGCGGCGCCCGGCGCCGAACCGCCAGCGGCGCGTTGACCAGCACACTCAGCACAGCACCGGTCGCGTCGAACGGCCTGAACCCCGGAAGGTCGACGGCGGAGCCTGCCTCGACCGTGAACCCGATCATGAACACGGCGAGTAGCGCGTCGGCCACTTCGGGGGCGATCTTTCTCAACCAGGTCGGTGGGCGCACACGGAACGATAGCCGTCGAAATGTCCGAGGCGCGTCCGGCTCCAGGACGACATCCCTACCGCACAGGTTGACTTCCGCTCGACGCGACCGCACCGCTGGACACCTGTTCATCCAAGCAGGGCTTGACGTGTCACCCCCGATTCCGGTGATCACCGAGCCATTTGTAGCTACCACTGCCGCTGTTCCAAATCAGCCAGGCGCGAATGAAGTCGAATCCGCCCACCGGCCCCGCCTCGGTGAAATTGAACGAACGCTTTTCCCTGTTCGCGGTCCGAGTCTGCGTGCTGTATATGTCACCTCCCGCGTAGAACTCGAACATGACAGTCGTCGATCCTTCATTCTTGTCGTCGAAAACGTATCCTTGGATCGTGGCCGAACGGTTCGAGAAGGACATGTCCGCGGCGGCACAGCCACTCCAGTTGTTGCATATCTCGCCGAATCCGCTCGCGTTGGCCACGTTCGCCGCGAAGCCGCCTCCGATCAGACCGAGCAACGCAATGACGAATACGGTCAAAGAACGTCTCATCGTGATCCCCTCAGTGATCGAGTTCGCGTCAGGCGTATCGACACGGACTCATGCCTGTGACATATCTACGCCATTTGTCACACCCAGAGTGGCAGGAGATCGTCGGCGCGTCAAGGCACCGGGGTCGGCAGGCGGCGGGGTCCTTCGTGGGCAAATCCTCCTGCCCCCACGGGTGCCCGATGGCCGTGGACGCGCATCACCGGTCTTTGCGATCGTCGGTATCGAGGGCAGTCGCAACGTTCATCGCCAAGGCACGGAAGGGATCAGTCCATGGCCGTACAAGTCGATTTCACTCAGTGGGGAGTCATCGCGTTGGCTCCCGGCCAGGAAGAGTGGAGATGGTTCACCTGGAATTTCGATGGGGGACACTGGTCGAGGATGAGCATCGTCCCCACCGCCTGGTCCCCCGCCGACGGCTCGATCCAGATCGTCGAGGAGTGGGCGAAGAACAACACGCTGTGGGTTCATCTGCGCAACAATGGATCCGACTACGTCTATTACCAGCCCACCGCCGTCACGGCCCCCAGCCGGTAATAGGAGGGATTGACCATGGCCAGAATCGACATCGTCCATGACGCCCAGGGCAATGTGCTCGGGTTCAGCGTCCCCGCCGAGGACGAAACCGCCCAGACGGGAGTCCAGGCCCAGGAAGGCCAGACCGTGACCCCTGTCGACATCCCGGGCGATCCGTCGGACGACCCGCACGCGTTCGCCGCCGCCGTGCACACTCGGCTGCGCGGTCGCCTGCAGGACTGAGCTGTTCCGCCCACAACGCCGACCTCGAACGTCGAGCAGCGTCAATCGGGCATAAAGCCCGGGAGATGGCCGGCACCGGCCGTCTCCCGGGCTTGCTTGGGATGATGACCTTCATCCAGCGCGAGAAATCGGTCCAAGATTCCTGGCGAGCCGTGTCGAATCCGGCATCGGCCGTTCGACGCCTGGACAGATGGCGCCCACCGATGACCCGCTGTCTTGAGACCACAGGAGGCCGAAGTGTCCACATCCATCCTTGACATGTCGATGTCACTCGACGGGTACATCGCCGATCCCCACGACTTCCTCGGCGGGGAGAACGGCGAGCTGCTCCACGACTGGTTCGCTGCCGGCGGGCCCGCCGGACAATTCGAAGCCGAGTGGAACGCCGCCGGTGCCGTCCTCGCGGGGCGGCGGACCGCCGAACTCATGGACCACTGGGGCGGTGACCACAACGGCGCCCCGATCTTCGTACCCAGCCACCGGCGGCCGGGCCCGGCCGCCCGATGGAACTACCCGTTGGTGACCTACGTGACCGACGGAATCGAAAGCGCCATGGCACAGGCGAAGGCCGCCGCCGGGGACCGGGACGTCCAGGTACGCGGCGGATACGTCGCGCAGCGCGCGATCGAGGCAGGGGTGCTCGACGAGGTGCAGATCCATCACATCCCGGTGCTGCTCGGGGCCGGCCGCCGGCTCTTCGACCTGCTGCCCTCGCTCGTGACCCTGGACATCATTCGCGTCATAGACACCCCGCAGGCCACCCACATCCGCTACCGCGTCCGCCGCTGACCGGCGTGACGGAGACCGCCGGCTGTGATGAGTCGATTCAGGGATCGCTCGGCTGGCGGCTTCGCCGGATTTCGACGAATCAACACGATAGCGGCCAGGGCCCGCGACGGCATCAAACGTCCCCTCATGCCGAGGAGCGGCTGACTGACCTCGTGAACGTCTGTTCGGCCCGCGCGCCCCATGTCTGTCCACAAGGGATAGTTACCAACGGCTCGATGCCTAGAAGTACGGTTCCGAAGGGGGTCGTGAGTGATAAAGAGCGTTAGAACGCTACTTATCACTCACGACCCCATCCCGAAACCACGCGAACTGCTCAAGTTGGACAAATGTATCCGGAAAGGTGTCTCTTGTGGACACCGGGGTCGAGGCCGGTTTCCGTCAGGACGACCGACCCGCGCCCATGCCGATGAACGCATTGGTGGGAACCCCGACACCTCCCGTCGAGGCGTGAGTTCCCCGGACCCGGCCCGGCTCGAACGGGCTACCACCCTCACCATGCGACGGGCAGGACGTACCCTTACCGGGTAGGTACGTCTTGGGCGGGCTCTTCGCGATCGTATGTCGGGGCACGTGCCATGGCGATCGAGTTTCGCCTCCGCCATCGCTACGTCATGACCGTGTCCATGGACACCACCCGGACATATCCGATGCCGTGAGCGAATACCGACCGAACTCGGCCGAAGCGGCGGCGACCGCTCTGCGTGCCCCAGCCACGGCAGCCCCTCCGCGACGACCCGGCGGGCCGATCCTTTGCATCGTTTCCGTCAGCCGCCTTCGATGTGGCCTTGGGTCAGACCGGCCAGTGCGTGCGCGAGTTTCCCGTGCGCTCGCGTGACCAACGGCCCGTACTGGATCAGCTTCGACTTGATCCCGACGTCCACGCGCGTCCCGGCGCCCTCCGCGTGGATGACAGCCGGATAGAAGAAGCCCCAGGTGAAGGCCGTCGGTCGGGACGACAGGATCACGATGCCGCGGGTGGCATCGTGATCCTCGACCGAATACCCGGTCGGGCAGTACTGGGTGAGCCAGGTATAGACCATCTCCGGCGGCGCCGCCGTGTGCAGCTTGATTCGCCGAGCGGTCATCGCGACGGTGGCCACCGAACCTTTCCTGATGAACGCCACCAGCAGCGACACGCCGACAAGGACGGCCATGACCACGGCCGTGAAGAACATGAAGAGATCCACACTGCGGAGTATGTCCGCACGCGTCGCACGGTGAGCAGCTTTCGCTCAAATCAACGGTCTGCACAGTGCGGTCACACGATCGCGCGGCGAACGCAAGCTGCGAGAACCCCACGGAAGACGGCGATGCTGTTGAAGCGGGCGCCGACATCGTTCGGGAGGTAGGCGTCGAGAAAGCTCAGGTTGTGGCGAAAGGCGACTACCTGCTCAAAGCCCGGGGCGTGTCCGTGGAACGGATCGGTCCTTGCTCATACGCAAAATCAAGGCGACCGCGTCCTCCGAGGCTCCTCCAGGAGTCAGGATCTCCTGGAGGAGCAAGCCACGCATCGCGGCGATGGTGACGGAGGCCAGGGTCAGCGCTTCTTTGGCATCGGCCCCTTCGCGTTCCGCGAGCGAGGCCAGCATCGTGGTCAGGTCGTCGAGGGAGTCGATGAACTCACGAAAGTCCTGTGGGCTGTACGCGGCGAGTCCTACGACGTGAAAGAAGCCGCGGACACGCGACAGCTGCTCCGGCCGGGTGTAGGTCTGCCAGATCGCCACGACGAGATCGTCGAAGGTGCCGTACCGCGCGGCCTCGAAAAGCGCCTCGTTGTCCCGGGATCGCTGTGCCGTGAGCATGGCCGCCAACACGCCCGGGAGTGACCCGAAGTGGTATCGCAGGAGGGCGTGGCTGGTCCCGGTCCGGGCGGCGATCTCACGAAGCGACACCTCCGGCGCGGGAAGGTCCTCGTCGAAGGCGTCGAGAAGCCGAGCCAGGAGACGCTCGCGTGCGTCGCCCTTGCGTTCCGCGCTTGACAAGATCACTCCCACAGTTTATCCATTGGAAAAGAACGGCTGATGGTGCCCTGGTGCTTCGCACATGGTCGCAGCCGGCTCGCGACGGTGGAGGGAACGACTCGTGGGACGTCTTCAGGTGGTCGGCGCGACGGTCGTCGACGGGTCGGGTCGCGAACCAGTCGACGTCGACGTCACCCTTGAAGACGGGCAGATCACCCAGGTCGGTGCCTCCGGTGCACGCGGCGAGCGCATCGAGGCCGGAGGCCTCACGATGACGCCCGGCCTCATCGACGCCCACGTCCACTTGGGTTTGTCGAGTCCGATCCAGCCACAGTTCTCGTTTCAGATCAGTGCCGCGGAGATCGCGGCGGACATCTTCGCCACGGCCGGCGCGGCGCTCGATGCCGGCTTCACCACCGTCCGGGACACCGGTGGGGTCGACGGCGGCCTCGTCACCACGATCGCGAAGGGCAAGGTCAGGGGGCCGCGCGTCCTGTCGTGCGGACCGGTTCAGTGCCAGACCGGTGGGCACGGCTACTACGGGGCCGACTGGGAACCCACCGAGCTGTGGAGCAGCCATCACGTTCCGGGGCTGTGCGCCCTGTCGATGATGTCGGGCAACGCGGATGAGCTGCGAGCCAACGTGCGCGAAGCCTTTCGTCGCGGAGCCTCCTTCCTGAAGCTCTGCGTGACCGGCGGAGTGGTCGGCGCTCACGACCGGCTGACCGACACCCAGTTCACCGTCGAGGAGATCGCCGTCGCTGTCCAGGAAGCCGCGGCACGGGGCACCTACGTGACGGTTCACGCCCACAACAACGACGGCATCCGGAACGCGGTCGAGGCCGGGGCGCGCTGTGTCGAACACGGCACCGACCTCGACGAGTCCACGGCCGCCCTGATGGTCGCTCGCGACGTCGCCCTCGTGCCCACGTTCGCCGTCGTCGAACAACTCCTGCACGACACCGCCGGAGCCGGCCTCGGCGAATCGACCCGCGATCGTGTACTGGGTGTCCGCGAGCGGATGACCGAGGCGCTCGCCGTCGCCAAGGAGGCCGGAGTACGGATCGGGCTGGGCTCCGACCTCATCGGCCCGGCTCAGCACCGTCGAGGCGAAGAACTCAGGTTGCGCGCAGAACTCGAGACACCGATGGAAGCTCTCGTGGCGGCCACCAAGACCAACGCCGAGATTCTCGGCCTGTCCGGCCAAGTCGGGGTCATCGCTCCCGGCGCACAGGCCGACCTCGTGTTGTGGAACGGCAACCCGGTCGAAGACCCGGAGCTGTTCGCTGATCCCGCCAATGCCGTCCTCGTTCTCAAGGCCGGCCGAATCGTGAAGGACCTCCGATGAGCACCATGTGGCACGGCTGCCTCGCCGACACCGACTACTTCGAGATGCGCTCCAGCGGAGGGCACGACTACGGCATCTGGGTCACCACACCACCGGGCTACGACCCCGCCACGACGCGAACGCCTGCCGTGTATGTGCTCGACGGCAACTGGGCTGTGGGCCTGACGGCTCCGCTCATCATCACCCAGGCGGACCCCATGCAGCGGATCCAGCCCTACATCCAGGTCAGCATCGGCTACGCGGGCGAAGAAGCCCAGCACTGGGATCGGCTACGCAACCGAGACCTCGTGCCACCCGGCGAGCCCATCGCCAAGGAACTCGTCGACGCCGTGGAGATGGGAGTTCAAGCGGGTGCGAGGACACGCGAGGAATCCGACGCCTACCTCGACGAACTGCGCGACACCCACGCCGACGCGTTCCTGAACTTCCTCACCGCGGAACTGCACCCGCGGATCGAACGCGACTACGGCACCGCCACGAGCGGTCACGGCCTTTTCGGCTACTCCTACGGCGGCCTGTTCAGCCTCTACACATGGCTCACCGGCAACACCCTCTTCGAAAGCATCGGAGCGGGCAGCCCCGGCGTCGCCAGCGAAGACAGTCAGATCTTCGCCCAGCTCCAAGAAATGGGAGACACCCAGCCCGCTGCCAAGCTCCACGTGACCCTCAACGAGCAAGAGTTGCTCGGAGACCTGGCCATCTACCAAAACCTCACGAAGAACACAGCCACCGTCCTGCACCGCCTCGGCTCACTCGGCGGAGCCATCACCAGCGCGGTCCTGCGCGAAACGCATGTGACCGGCCTGCAGGCATCGTTCCTCAGCTACCTCAGGACCTGCCGTGCCCGGTAGTGCCGATGTGGTCGTGATCGGGGCAGGGGTGATCGGTTCGTCGATCGCCCTTGAGCTCGCGCGGGCGGGGCACCAGGTGATCGTGCTCGATCGGGCCCCAGGAGCCGGACAGGGGTCGACCTCGGCATCGAGTGCGATCGTCCGGTTCAACTTCTCCACCACCGCCGGGGTGGCGACGGCCTGGGAGGCGCATTTCGGCTGGCTCGACTGGGCAGGCCACCTCGGGCACGATGTCGGCGACCTCGCGATGTTCCGCAAGAGTGGGCTGGTCATGCTGGACGTCGAGGCGGCTCCGCGTACGTCGTGGCTTCCGTTGTTCGACGAGATCGGTGTTCCCTACGAGGAATGGGACAGCGCGACCTTGGCCGAGCGCGTCCCAGGTATCGACGCCGGCCGCTATTGGCCGCCGAAGCGGCTCGACGACGAGGAATTCTGGGAAGACGCGAAACACTCGCTCGGTGGTGTGTACACCCCGGACGCCGGTTACGTCTCAGATCCGGGCCTCGCCGCCGTGAACCTCGCCTCCGCGGCCTCGGCGGGTGGGGCGGAGTTCCGCTTCCGCAGCGCGGTGACAGGAGTGGAGAAGGCAGACGGGCGTGTGACGTCGGTGCGGCTGTCGGACGGCACCCGGATTCCCTGTGCCGTCGTGGTCAACGCGGCCGGTCCGTGGTCGGGCGCGGTGAACCGGCTGGCCGGCGTGGGTTCCGATTTCACGGTCGGGGTGCGGCCGATGAGGCAGGAAGTGGCGCACGTGCCGGTCCCGGAGGGCTACGGAGGGCCCGTGGTGGCGGACATGGATCTGGGCACCTATTTCCGCGGTGAAGCGGGAGGGGGCCTGCTCGTCGGCGGAACGGAACCGGAGTGTGATCCGCTGCAGTGGACCGACGACCCGGACGCCGTCGACATCCACCCGACGGCCGCGGTCTTCGAGGCTCAGGTGACGCGGGCCGCGCGGCGACTGCCCGATCTGGCGGTGCCCAACCGGGCGCGCGGCGTGGTGGGCGTCTACGACGTCGCCGACGATTGGACTCCGATCTACGACCGCACCGATCTCCAGGGCTTCTACCTCGCGATCGGAACGAGCGGCAACCAGTTCAAGAACGCGCCGGTCGTGGGGCAGCTGATGACGGAGCTGATCGACCAGGTGGAGAACGGAGCCGACCACGACGCGACCCCCGTCCGGTTCCGTGCCCCGCGCACCGGCCTGGAAATCGACCTGGGTGCGTTCTCCCGTAAGCGCGACCGGAACACCGCGAACTCGGGCACGGTGCTCGGCTGAGCCGGGCCGGTGTGACGCACGAACATCCAGTCATGCCGCGATGCTCAGCGAATCCTTCCATCACGCCATCGCTGCTCTCCCCGCAGGTAGTGTCGCGAGGGTGGTCAACCCCGATGGCGGTCTTCAGCAGGAAAAGCGGCGATGGACCTGGGAACATCCGGTCGGCCCACGCTGGCTGCTCTCGGGCAGCATCGGCTTCGATGATTCCTCCGACGACGCCCCGTTGGCGCTGTGCGCGGACATCGAAGGTTTGTTCGCCGACCTGCCACCCCGTCCGCGGGAACGGTTCACGCTCGTCGGTTGCACCCCGGCCGGCGCACTCGCCCACCTCCTCGACCGGCTTCCCGCCGAGGCACTCGGTACCGACCGGGCCTGGCTCGGCAACATCTCGCTGACAGCGCCTGGCGCGCCACCGTACCGGTGGGGCGAGGATCTGTGCGATGTCGTCGTCCACGCGCGGCGGCCGAGCACCACGATGCCGGGAACGGTCGACGTCGATCTCGCCGGGTTCGTCTGGCTCATGGACCGCACGGATGCGGTGGTACGCCCCGGCGATGTCGACGAATTCGTCCTCCTGGGCGAGGACGGGGTGGCTTGCGGAACCTGCGGGGACGTCACTGGTGTGTTCCGCGAACAGGCCACGACACCGGTGCTGCAAGTCAAGCTCCTCGGTTGCCGGCCGGAGCCGGCGTTACTGGCCGCGCTTGAGGTGTCGGGACAGTCGAGCAAGGCAAACCTGCGCCGTCGTCTGATCAGCGGCGAGATCCACGCGGTCGCCGACGATGGTTCCACCGCCCAGCTGATCGGCGCCGCGGTGTCCGGAACGGTCAACGCCGCCGGTCCGTCGCGGCTCGGCGAGGGGCTGCTGGACGTGACCGTCGATCTGGGTACGCGGGAGCCGTTGCCGACGGGAATCCCCGAGATTCTGGAGCATTGGCGTACCGGGCGGCCGTCCCGGCGGAACCTGTGGGCAGGCTATGACCGGGAGCTGCGGCATCAGTGGGCCGGGGTGGCGCTCGGTCACAGGCTCAGTGCCCCCGACGGACAACCCGGCACCACTTACGATCTCGACGGCCGCTTCGTGACCGACGTCGAAGGGTTCTACTGCGCGATCGGCGAGGCGATCAACGGCCCAGGCGGCTACTTCGGCTGGAACCTCGACGCCCTTGAAGACTGCCTCCGTGGAAAATTCGGTGCGCGGCCGCCGTTTCACCTGGCGTGGCATGACTCGGCCGTCGCCCGCGACCACCTGGTCGCCGGCTACGACCGGCGTCGGCTAGGGCCGGCGATCACCTTCGAGTACCTCCTGGACATGCTCAGGGAGCACCGGATCGAGGTCGATTTACGCTGAGCCCGCGCCGGCGTTTTCGGGAGATGGCCTTCTTTGAGACTGTTTTCGAGCCAGGTGTCCCGTACCGCCACAGTATTATTCGCTTCGCTGGTCACAATCGACCTTCCGGAGGCGGCTGGTGGCGCAGGTGGTCGTCGTTCACGGGGTCGGTCAGGAGTTCCGCGGACCGGAACTGATGTGCCGTGAGGTCGCTCCCGCGCTACGGGACGGCATCCGGCTGGGCGGCGAGGTGGCTCTGGACGTCGATGTGGCCTGCGCGTTCTATGGCGACCTGTTCTTCCCACCCGGCGTCCGGTCGTGGCACCTGCCGCCCTGGGACGAGCATGACGTCGAGGGGCTGGAAGCCGACTTGCTCGATTCCTGGTGGGCAGGGGCGGTCGCGGTCGACCCCGATGTCGCGGACCCGGCGGGAAGCCGTGGCGCCGTCGGGTTCGCGGTCTCCCGCGCGCTGTCGTCCCGCGCGGTCCGGGCGAGGTTGGACGCCCTCAGCGGGTCACGGTTCTTCGCCTCGGTGTCCGATCGGTTGCTGATCTTCGCTCTCAAGCAAGTCCGCCGCTACCTGACCGAACGGCCGCTGCGCGAAGCCGTGCGCGCCCGGGTCGCCGCCGCGATCGGTCCGGACACGCGGGTGCTGGTCGCGCACTCCCTCGGTTCGGTCGTGGCCTACGAAACGTTGTGCGCCGATCGGAGCCTGCCGGTCACCGATCTGGTGACGCTCGGCTCTCCTCTCGGCCTGCGCTCGGTGGTGTTCGACCGACTCGACCCGGCACCGATCGGACAGGTCGGCCAGTGGCCGGGCAGCGTGCGTCGCTGGACGAACGTCGCCGACCGAGGGGATGTCGTCGCGCTGCCGAGCGGTCTGGCGGGCCGCTTCCCGAACGTGCGAGACGAAACGATCACCAACGGCGTCCGCATGCACGACCTGCTCCGGTATTTGACCGCGCCCACGACCGGACGCGCGATCGCCCGTGGCGTCGTGAACGGCGATGAATCATGAGCCGTCGCTTCTTGATCGCGCTCGGCGTCGGCGTCTACCGGGACAGCGGGATAACGAACCTGCCGGGCGCTCCCGGCGACGCCGACCGCGTCCGCCGGCTGTTCGCCGACCTCGGGTACCGAGAGGTCCTTCCCGATCTGGCGTCCGTGCCCGGCCGGGAGATCCCCCACCGGATCGAAACCTGGGCTCACGAAGCACGACTGGATGCCGAAGACATCGTGGTGGTCTATTTCGCAGGCCACGCCGAGAAGAACTCCGAGCGGCACCACCTGCTCTGCGCCGACTACGAGCCAGGGCGGTGGACGACGGCCCTGCCCAGTGAGGAGCTGGCGAGATCGCTGGTCGGCCACGCCTTCAGACATCTGCTCGTCGTGCTCGACACCTGCTACGCGGGAGCCGGCGGCGGCGAGGTCGCCGCCATGGCGGCGGATCTGGCGAACACACAGCCGAAGCCGGTGGGCCGCTGGACACTGACAGCGGCGCGCAGCAAGGAAACAGCCGAAGACAACGTGTTCGTCGACGCGCTCGAACACGCCTTGATGTCGCTCGGCCGTACTCCCGGTGTCGAAGAGATCGTCCAGCGGATCAACGCCTACTTCTCCGCGCAGGGCCGACGGCAGCACGCCACGTATTCCACCGTCGACAATCCGGGCACCAGCCCGTTCTTCCACGCCGCGAACGGCGGTGAAGCCCTCGATCACGCCCGCATCGCCGAGTTGCACCGGCTCGACAACGCACGCTTCGGCACGTCAGGCCGCGGCGTACGCGACGTGACCGACCCGGGAGACCATTTCACCGCACGCACGACGGCACTCGACGAACTCGTCTCCTGGCTGCGCTCCAGCACACACGACCGTCGTGCCCGGGTCGTCGTCGGCGATCCCGGTTCGGGCAAGACCGCCCTCCTGGGCAGGCTGCTCCTGCTCACCGACCCGAGCCACCCGGCTCGCCACCACCTCCGGCAGCAGCCGGAACCCCGCCTCGCCATGGACGTTCTGGCACTGCACGCGCACGCGGACGACGTCTTCGCCGAACTGTCCGCAGTGCTCGGGCGTCCACAAGCGACGGACAGCGAACTCCAGCTCGTGCTGAACCGGCGCGAAACCCCGTTGCTGCTGATCATCGACGGCTTGGACGAATCCGCGGAAGCCGCGCGGTTCGCCCGGCTGCTGCGGCCGTTCACGACGCTTCCCGGACTCCGGCTCGTGATCGGCTCGCGCCGCCCCCTCCTCCCCGAACTCGGCCCCGGGACAGCGGTGATCGATCTGGACGAGCCCGGCCATCTCGCCACCGCCGACATCGCCCGTTATGCCTCGGACGTCCTCCTCGACGCCCACGACCCGCACAGTCTCTCCCCGTATCGTGGCCGCCCGGACGAAGCCGCGGCGCTCGGCGAAGTGATCGCCGAGAAGGCCCGTCACATGTTCCTCTACGCCCAGGTGACGGCGAGTGCCGTCGTCAAGGGCCAGCTCACCGTCGGCACCGCGGAACCGGGCTGGAAGGATCGGCTGCCGAACGACATCAACCAGGCCTACTCCACCTATTTCTCCCGGTACGGCGACCAGCGGATGAAGGTGGAACGCCTGCTGCGGCCACTCGCGTACGCGCGAGGTTCGGGCCTGCCCCGGTCGATCGTGTGGCCCGCACTGGCCACCGCGCTTTCCGGCAGGGAATGCACCGCCGAAGACGTGTTCTGGCTGCTGGAAACGGCGAGTGAATACCTCGTGGAACACCCCTCGGCGGATGGCCCGGTCTACCGGCTGTTCCACGAGACGGTGGCCGACTATCTCCGCCGTTCGTTCCCGGACGCGGACTCTCACCGGACGATTACCTTCGCGCTCCTCGACCTGGTTCCCGCCGACCGGTCCGGACACCGCGACTGGACGCTCGCACCTCCGTATCTCCGCCGTCATCTGGCCACCCACGCCGCCGCGGGCACCGTGCTCGACCGCTTGCTCGCCGACGCGGACTTCCTCGTGCACGCCGACCCCGACAGCCTCCTGTCCGCCTTGCACGACGTACCCGCCCAACTCGGTGGGGCGATCTATCGCGCGTCCGCGGCCACTCATCGTCGTCTGTCCCCTCAGCGTCGGCGGCAGATTCTCGCCATGGACGCCGCGCGCCTGGACGCCACGGACCTGCACCGTGCCCTCTCGCGGAACCTGACGTGGGTCACGCGCTGGGCGACCGGGCGGCAGAACAGCCTTGCCTTGAGCACGGACATCTCGGGCGGCGGAAGCATCGTGTCGATGGCGTGTACGACGACGTCCGGCCACGCCATGGCCGTCACCACCGGAGCGGATCGCACGGTACGCGCCTGGGATCTGACGACCGGCCTCCCCGCCGCCACCCTCGAAGCGGACTTGGCGGACCCTGTCGCTTGCGCCATGGTCGACGGCCGGCCGCTGGCCGTCGTCGTCGACGGCGCGGGGACATTGTGGCTGTGGGACCTCGTCACCGGCACCCACACCGAATCACCCGGCGGCCCCGGCCCGGTGCACGCCGTGGCCTGCGGGACTCTTCGCGGCCATCCCATCACGGTCACCGGCGGCGAAAACGGCACTCTGCTCGTCCGGGACCTCGTCACCCTTGAGCAGAGCGTGCTCAACGCACGCCGAGGGCGGATCACAGCGGTGGTGTGCCGGACGGTCGGTGATCGTCCGACCGCCGCCGCCATCGGTAGCGACGACGTGATCCAGGTCTGGGATCTCACCGACGGCGCACTGCGGCTCATCGGTCCCCACCGGCGGGTGGTGGACGTCGATCTCGCGGAACTCGACGGTGAGCCGGTGGTGGTGACGGTCGGCGACTCGACCAAGGTCTGGGAGCTCCGCACCGGCGCCGTCCGCCGGGAGATGGG
Organism: Amycolatopsis orientalis; assembly: GCF_000943515.2. Classification (NCBI taxonomy): domain Bacteria; kingdom Bacillati; phylum Actinomycetota; class Actinomycetes; order Pseudonocardiales; family Pseudonocardiaceae; genus Amycolatopsis; species Amycolatopsis orientalis. Next base: position 4,833,902 of record NZ_CP016174.1, read on the forward strand.
TCTCGGGGAAGGCTGGATCAACGCCGTCACCTGCACGACCGCGGCCGGTCTTCCGGTCGCCGTTCTCGGCGACGACCGGGGAACGGTCCGTGTTCGCGACCTCTCGAGCGGCGAAGTGCGCACGACTCTCCCCGGACACCGAAGCTGGGTCAGCGCGGTCGGCTGTGTGGACGTGGACGGGCGTCCCTTCGCGGTGACCGCCAGCGGCGATGGGACCCTTCGCAGCTGGGACTTCACCTCGGCGGCGGCCGTGGGTTTCCCCGCGCCCGGCCACATGGCCGAAATCACGGCCATCGGCGGAGCCGTCCTTTCGGGGCGTGCCGTGCTGGTCAGTGTCAGCGAAGATCGCACCGCCCGGGTGTGGGACGTGACGACCGGCGAGACACGCGTGGTCCTGGACGGCCAGGAGGTGGCCCTCAACGACGTGGCCACCACCGTCCTCGACGGCCGTTCCCTGGCCGTCACCGGAGCGTCGGACGGCACGGTCGGCGTGTGGGATCTCGACACCGGCGAAGCGCGTTACACCCTGTACGGCCACTCCGGGCTCGTACACCTCGTCACCTGTGCCGAGGTGTACGGCAAGCCCAAGGCGATCACCGCCGGCAGTGATCGCACGATCCGGGTGTGGGATCTCGCCACAGGTGAGCACATCTGGACTCTCGGCGGGCACGAGGGGGCGGTGCGCACCGTCGCGACGTCGACCGTCGGGGGCGAACCCGTACTGCTGGCCGGCGGGCATTTCGGTCCGGTGCGGATGTGGAGTCTGGCCACCGGCGATCCGCTCGCCACCTTGACGGATTCGTCCGGCGGGGGCGCCATCGCCACCACCACGATCGGCGGAGTCCCGGTGGCCGTCGTCAACAACCGGCGCGACAACAGCACCGGCCTCTGGGACCTGACAAATCCGGCCCGGAAGAAGCTGGCCGCTCCGCCGGCGCACGCACTGGCCGTTCATGCCCCGGCAGGCGGCGATCCGGTCCTCGTGCTCGCCTGCCACGACAGCACCGTCCGGATCTGGGATCTGACCCACGACGAGCACCGCGCCACGATGCGCGGCCACGTCGGGCGGATACGCCAGGTGGGGTGCTCGGTGATCAAGGGCAGGACGGCGGTCGTCACCCTGGGAAGCGATGACACGGTGCGACTGTGGGACATGGGCACCGGCACGGAGCTGGCCGTGTTCGACTTCCCCGGCCCGGTGAACGCGGTACGGCACTTCGTCCGGAACGGATGCCTCGCCGTGGCCATGGGGGCCGATCTCGTGGTGCTAGAGCAGGGAAACGAATGACCGGCGGCCGATCGGGGTACCAGGAGATCATGTGGATGGTGCTGGTTATCCCGCTGCTGGTCATGTCGTTCGCGCTGCTGATGGAGCGCGTCGAAGCGAACGTGCCCGAACGGGATCCGAGTCGCGCGCCCGAACCCATCTGAGTCACCACGCGGCACCGTCGTCGTCGACGGTGAAGAGGCCGCGTTGTCCATGAAGAAATCAGGACGTTGAGTGTCCCAATTCCCTCACCGATGCCCGGGCCTCGCACTTGAGAATGCGGACAAGAGGGGTAAATCGGGCCCCAGGATCATCCATAAGGGGCAATTTCCAGCGGATCGCTGGTCGCGGCCTGGTTTCCGTCAGCCAGTCCAGCCCAGGTCGATCGTCTGCTCACGACCGCTTCCCACAGGTGAGGGAAAGGGACCGTCACGCACTGAGAAACCCGGCCAAGCCCTCAGGGCACGGTCGTCACTCTCCGGGCATCTTCGTGCGTGCGCTGAATGTGGGGGTTCCGCACCCATGTGCGGCACCCCGCCCGGCTGACAGCATGAACGACGTGACGCCCCAGCTACCGGCGACGTCCCTGCCGCTGAAGTGGTGGGTGCACGGCCAGACCCCGCGCGAACGGAAAGCGGACAAGCCCGCATGGGCGGACTTCGCCGAACACGCTGTCACCGCGCCTCTGCCGCGGCGGCCCCCAGTCGGTGATTGGCGGGTCGACTTCGCCGGGGTCTTCAGGTCCTTCGTCGACGCCGCGTGCCGCGAGGCGGTCCCCAGCGATCTCCCCGGCGCGGACGTCGGCGCGCTTCGCGCGGGTTTCGCCGCTCAGCTCGGCCGGCATCTGCTCAAGCTCTCGGTCCGCACGCTGGTCCTCGAACTCCATCGGGCCCGCAAGGCCGGGACTCTCCGGGGTGAGACGCCTGAAGAGCGCTTCGCGGACTTCGTGCGCCAGCAGTCGACGCCGTCCGGGCTCGTCCGGTTGTTCACCGAATACCCGGTGCTGACCCGGCTCCTCGCCCAGGCTTGCCTCCACGCCGCCGAGGCGAACGCCGAGACGCTGACCCGCTTCGCCGCCGACGCCGGCGCCCTGCCTGGCTCGGTCGCGGACGGCGAACTCGGCACGCTCGTCGAACTGGCGGGCGAGATCGGGGACTCGCACGCGCGGGGGCGTTCGGTCCGGCTGCTCCGGTTCTCCAGCGGCACCAAGGTGATCTACAAACCCCGGCCGCTGATCCTGCACGGACGGTTCACCGACGTCGTCGAGCGGCTCAACAAAAGGCTTCCCGGCCTCGAGCTGCGGACCGCCGACGCGCTCCTGCGTGACGGCTACGGCTGGCTGCGGTTCGTCGAACACCGGCCGTGCGCCGACATCGCCGACGTCGACCGGTTCTACCGCCGCCAGGGCATCCTGCTGGCGCTGCTGCACGCGCTCGACGCCACCGACGTCCATTACGAGAACATCATCGCCGACGGCGACCAGCCGGTGCTGATCGACATCGAGACGCTGTTCCAGCCGTCCCCGCCCGAAGCGGCGGACGGCGATCCGGCGGCGGCCATGCTGGCGCGATCCGTCCAGCGCACGCTGCTGCTCCCCCAGCTCTTCGCCGGTGAGCACGGCGCCGTCGACATCTCCGGGCTCGCCGGCCGCGGCGGCAGGCTGCCCACCGACCGGATCGACTGGGCCGATGCCGGCACCGACCGCATGCGGCTGGTCCGCGTGCCGGGAGAACTCGCCGGTGGGAGCAATCTCCCGCGTATCGACGGCCGTGACGTCAGTCCCGCCGAGCACAGCGCGGCCCTCCTGGCCGGTTTCCGGCTCGGCTACGACGCGATCTCCACCGCGCGGGCCGAGATCACCGAGCACCTCAGGCGGTGCGCCGAGGATCCCATCCGGGTCCTCATCCGGCCGACGAACTTCTACTTCCGCCTGCTGGACGAGACCACCCATCCGGACCTCCTGCGCGACGCCGCCGACCGCGACCGCGCGTTCGACCTGCTCGAAGAGGATTCGGCGGGCGAGGAGAAGCTGCGCAGGCTCGTGCCGCACGAACGGGACGACCTGTGGGCCGGGGACATCCCGATGTTCACCTCGAACCCCGGTTCGACGTCGCTGCTGGATTCGCGCGGCGACAGCGTCGAAGGCGTGGTGGACCGGCCGTCGCTGGACACCGTGCTGGCGAAGGTCGCCGACATGGATCCGCTCGACCAGCGTGACCAGGAATGGCTCATCTCGGCCACCCTCGCCATCAGCACGGCGGCCGACGGCCACCACGGCGGTGGCGAGACCGCGGAAACGGCGGTGCCGAACCAGGCGCCCGCCGCGGAACGGCTGCTGGTCACCGCGTGCGGTATCGCCGACCACATCGTCGCCAACGCCTTCTCCGACGAACGCCGCTCCAACTGGCTCGGCCTCGAACTCGTCGACGACCGGTACTGGACCGTGCTGCCGATGGGCGCCGGACTCGGTGAGGGCTACTGCGGTGTCGCGTTGTTCCTCGCCCAGCTCGCCGAGCTGACCGGGATCGCGCGCTACCGGGACCTCGCCGCGTACGCGATCACACCGCTTCCCGGCCTCTTCGCCACCCTCCGGGCCGACCCCGGACTGGCCGCCACTGCCGGCTGCGGCGGTCTGCTCGGACTCGGCGGCGTCGCGTACACGATCGCCCGGCTCAGCACGCTGGTCGGGCTTCCCGCCGGGGATCTCATCGAACAGGCCGTCGACCTGATGCCCGAGGCCGGCCCCGAGACGCCGTCCGGGTTCACGACCGGACTCGCGGGCGGGGTCGCCTCGATGCGCTCGGTGTATGTCCAAACAGGACTGGACGCCGCACTGGCACGGGCGGACCGCTATACCGAACAGCTGCTCGACCGCGAGCGTCCACAAAGGACAGGTTTCGCGCGCGGTTCCGCCGGGATCGACTGGGTGCTGCGGGCACACGACCGGAACGGCGAAGAACCGCCCGGAAAGGCCGATGATCGGGCGGAAAGCACCGGCGGCTGGTGCGACGGCCTCGCGGGCGCCGCGCTCGGCGTGGCCGCCCGGCTGCCCGGGCCCGCCCACGCCCTGGAACTGGACCGGACCGTCAAACGGCTGTCCGAAGGGGCACCTTTGAAGGATCTCAGCCTGTGCCACGGCGAAACCGGGGTGACCGAGGTGTTGTGCGTACTCGCCGAGAACGGGCACACTGGCGCCGCCGCCGCGGCACGCCGCCGGACCGGTCATCTGCTCGCCGCGATCGACCAGCGCGGCGCGCGCTGCGGGACCCCCGGCGCGGTCCCCGCGCCAGGGCTGCTGAGCGGTCTGGCGGGCATCGGCTACAGCCTGCTGAGGCTGGGCTTCGGCGACCGGGTCCCGTCCGCGCTCCTGCTCCGCCCCGACCGGCCGCATCCCGCGGCCACCGTCGTTCCGCCGGTCAACCGAGTATGAGGAGAAGAACCGAATGTACGAAAGAGATCTGCCCGCCATCGAAGACGCCCTCGGCGCCGTGAACCTGCCGCGCGCCCTCGAGGTCGGTTCGCGCAACCACGCGCTGGCGGGCGGAAAGCCGAGGCTGAGCGCCAACCCGCTCGCCACCCTTTCCAGCGACCCCGGTTCGCCGTCCGTCGTCAGCGTCTTCGCCGGCGGCTGGATCTGATTGAGGCTCACGAAGGCGGGCTCGCGCCGCCCGCCTTCGTGATCAACTCTTCGCCGTAGCACGGGAATCCGCTCGCTATAGTCACGGCGGTGGGGATCCGTTCGTCGAGGGTGATCGGCCGCGACGCCGAACTGGCCGAGCTCTCCGGAGCTCTCGATCGCGCCATCGCCGGCCGCGGCGGCGCGATCTTCCTCGTGGGCGAAGGCGGGATCGGCAAGTCCCGGCTGGCCATCGAAGCCGCTTCCCGAGCCGTCTCCGCGGACATCCCGGTCCTGCAGGGCAGGGCCAGCTCGATCGGCCCGCTCGTCCCGTTCCGGCCGCTGACCCAGGCGCTGCTCTCGCATTTCCGCGGCGGCGGCCCGCCGGAGGCGGCCGAACTCGACCCGTTCGTCCCCGTACTCGCCCAGCTCGTCCCCGACTGGAGCCAAGGCGACCGGCCGCGCGAATCGGGCTCGCTCATGGTGCTCGCCGAGGCGGTCTACCGGCTGCTCGCGGTCACCAGCCGCGACCGCGGCGCGCTCCTGGTCCTCGACGACCTCCAGGACGCCGACGCCGAAACGCTGTTCATCCTCGAATACCTCGTCGACAACCTGGCCGGGGCGCAGACCCTGTTCGTCGGCACGCTCCGCAACGAGCCTTCCGACGCGCTCCGGCTCGCGACCTCCGGGGCGCAGCGGATGAGTTGCGCCGTCCTCGAACTCGGCAGGCTCAGCCTTCCCGACACCCGCGCGCTCGCCGCGGCCTGTCTGGAGACCGAGCCGGGGAAGCTGCCCGCCCCGGCGGCGGAACTGCTGTGGCGCAACAGCGCGGGCCTGCCGTTCATCGTCGAGGAACTCCTCCACGGCATGGTGAACGACGGTCTGCTGGTCGAGAGCCGTGACGGCTGGCGCGTGATCGGCGAACTCCGCGCCCGCGTACCCGCCGCACTCGTCACCAGCATCGGCGTCCGGATGGAGCAACTCGGCGAGCAGGCGGGCGAACTGCTGTCGGTCGCCGCGATCCTCGGGCGCCGGTTCCCGCTGTCGGTGGTGCAGACGGTCACCGGCATGAACGACCGGACCCTGCACAACCACCTGAGCGCCGCGGTCTCGGCGAACCTGGTGACCACCGACGAGACGACACCGGGCTGGTACGCCTTCCGGCATCCGCTGACCGCGGAGGCGTTGCTGGAGCGCCAGTCCCCGGCACGGAAGGCGGCGCTCGCCCGCCAGGCAGCCGACGCCGTCGAGAAGCTGTATCCCGGCCTGCCGGGCGACCTGTGCGCGCTCGTCGCGTCGCTGCGGCTGACCGCGCTCGACGAGCGAGCGGCGGGACGGCAGTTCGCCGAAACCGGTCGCCGAGCCCTCGACGCCGGGGCCGCGGACTCCGCGGTCACCATGCTCACCAAGGCCGTCGACCTGCTCTCCGGGGCTGACGCGGGTGAGCGGGCCGCGGTGCTGGAGACCCTGCTGTACGCGCTGGGGCAGACCGGCCAGTTCGACCGCGCCGTCGCGCTCTCCGCCGGATTCGGTGAGATCGGGACACTCGAACGCGCGGCCACCCTGCACACCCAGCTGGCCTGGGCCGCCTACATCGCCGGACGGCACGACGAATGCCTCGGCCAGATCGAACGCGCCCGCGCTCCGCTCGGCTCGGCGATCTCGCCGGCCCAGCAGGCCGCGCTCGACGCCGTCGAAGCGAATCTCTGGCTGGATGTGCCGGGCAAGACCGGCACGGCGGAGCGGCTCGCGCGGCAGGCGTGGCGGGTGGCCGAGGAGACCGGGCAACCGTTCGTCGTCTGCCAGGCACTGCAGGTGCTCGGGATGCTGGCGCTGTCGCGGGATCTCACCGAGTCCGAGCACTACATGCAACTCGCGCGGCGGACCGCCGAAGACAACCACCTCCACCATCTCCGCACCCAGGCGCTGGTCCGGCTCGGCGGACATCGTGTGCTGATGACCGGCGACGAGCAGACCCTGCTGCTCGCCCGCGCCGACGCCCAGCGGACCGGGTCGATCACCCTGCACTGCGCGGTCGATTCCGTGCGCACCATGCACGCGATCCTGCGCTGCGACTTCGAAACCGCGCACGCCCTGCTGGAGGAGAACCTCGCCGTGCTCGGCAGGCTCCGGTTGACCGCGTTACTCCAGTACGCGCATATGACCAGGGCGATGTCGGCCGGGCACCGGGCCGACCGGCAGGCGATGGAGCAGGCGCTCGAGGACTTCCGGGAGAGCGGCGGCGAGAACGCGCAGGAGATGGTGCTGAGCATCGGGCTGGCCCGGGTGTTCTGCTCGCTGCTGGAGGAGGACTTCGACCGGGTACGCCGGGAACTCGGGCAGGTGACCGCACTGGAGGAGCGGCGGCCGAGCCGGTTCCACCTGGCCGGCCAGCACGGGCTCAGGACGCTCCTCGACACCCTGGGCGGCGCCGCCTGCCCCGAGGCCGGATCCGCGGTGAGCGGGATGCGGTGGAACCGGCAGTTCGTGGAACTCGCGCGCGCCGTCGAGCACGGCAGGCGGGGCGAAGCGGCGGAAGCCGAACGGGCCGTGGCCGCCGCGCTGGAGACGTCGGCGCCCTATCCCCTGGCCCGGCATCTCGGACTCCGCCTGATCGCCGAACCCGCCGCCGCCGACGGCTGGGGCGATCCGGCGGGCTGGCTCACGGAGGCCGAGGAGTACTTCCACGGCAGGGACATCCAGGCCGTCGCGGGTGCCTGCCGGAGCCTGCTCCGCAAGCTCGGCGCGCCGGTGCGGCAGCGCCGCGCCGGAGTCGACCGGGTGCCCGGCGACCTGCGCGCGTCCGGTGTCACCGTGCGCGAGTACGAGGTGCTGGTGCTGCTCGCGGAGCGGATGGGCAACAAGGACATCGGTGCCCGGCTGCACATCTCCCCCAGAACGGTCGAGAAACATGTCGCGAGCCTGCTCACCAAGACCGGCCTCGCCGACCGTTCGGCCCTCGCCGAACACGCCGCCGCACCACGACCTGGCATGCTGTGAGCCATGAGTGACCTCACCGTGTACGGCGCCGGCTGGTGCCCCGACGTGAAACGCAGCCGCGCCCTGCTGGACGCCAAGGGTGTCGAGTACGACTACATCGACGTCGAAGCGGACTCCGGCGCCGAGGAGGCGGTGCGGGCGTTGCAGAACGGTGAGCGGCGGATCCCGACCATCGTCTGGCCGGACGGCACCCATCTGGTCGAGCCGAGCGACGACGAGCTCACCGCGCATCTGGACCGATGACCCTCCCGGACCTCCCGGTCGGCACGAGGGTCGTCGTGCGGTACCGGATCGAAGGCGGCTTCACCGACGCGCTCGGTTACCTGCGGTCGCGTGACGACGCGGAATGCACCGTGGAGACCAAACGCGGTCTCGCGACGATCCGGCTGGCGGACATCGTCCTGGCGAAGACCGTCCCGCCACCGCCGACGCGGCCCCGCCCGGCCTGAACGCCGTTTCGCGGCCGCCTTCCGGGGTATGCCAAGGGATCCCCTCCTGGAGGTCACCTTGGCTCCCTCGAAGCACTCCACCGAGCCCGAAGGCCCGACAGACCTGCCACGGCGATCGTGGTGGGCCGTGCTCAAGCGGACCGTCGTCCAGTTCAACCGCGACGACCAGCTGGACTGGGCTGCCGCGCTGACCTACTACGGCGTCCTTTCGCTCTTCCCCGGACTGCTGGTGCTCACCGCGATCCTGGGTTTGATGGGACCGTCGGCCACGCAGACACTGCTCGACAGCGCCGGGCAGATCGCCCCCGGCCAAGGCAGGGACATCCTGCTCGGCGCGATCCGGGAACTGTCCGGATCGGGCGGGCTGGCCGGTCCGGCCGCCATTTTCGGTGTGCTGGGCGCGCTGTGGTCGGCGTCGGGCTACATCGGCGCGTTCATGCGCGCCTCCAACGTCATCTACTCGATGCCGGAGGGCCGTCCGATCTGGAAGACCTGGCCTCTGCGGCTGGGCCTGACCATCGCGCTCCTGGTCATCCTCGCGCTCTGCGCCGTCGGGGTCGTCGCGACCGGCGGGGTCGCCCGGTACCTCGGTGACCTGGTGGGCCTGGGCTCGACCGGCGTCCTCGTCTGGGACATCGCGAAATGGCCCGTGATCGCCCTACTGGCCGCGCTGGCGTTCGCGGTGCTCTACTGGGCGGGCCCCAACGTCCGGCAGCCGCGGTTCCGCTGGATGACGCCGGGCGGTGTGGTCGCGGTGCTGCTCTGGGCGGCGGCGACCGCCGGCTTCGCCGTCTACGTGAGCAACTTCGGGTCGTACAACAAGATCTACGGCTCACTGGCCGGGGTGATCGTTTTCCTGATCTGGCTGTGGATCTCGAACATCGCCGTCCTCCTCGGCGCCGAACTCGACGCCGAACTGGCCCGCGGCAAGGAACAGGCCGCGGGCCACCCCGCCGCGGACGAGCCTTTCCTCCCACCCCGGGACACCCGGGCGATGGACGAGGAGGAAACCGCCGAAGCCCAGGCGCGCCGGGGTGAGTAAGCGACCTCTATGCGCTGCGAGCACTCGAGACGGGGATGACGCCCAAGGCGACCATGCCGAGTCCGAGAACGAGGTGCAGCCAGTTGTCGGCGCCGTTGACCGGGACGAAGTTCGCCGTCGATCCGTGGTCGATCAGCAGGCCGTACAGCCACAGGACCAGGTAGATCACCCCGCCGCCGACGAGGAAGCCCTTGGCCGAACCCGCCGTCCGCGCCATCGCCAGGCCCGCGAGCCCGAACGCGACGTGGACGAGGTTGTGCAGGATCGAAACCTGGAACACGCCGAGCAGCAGGGCGCCCGATTCGTGGCCCGCGCCGCCCAGCTGGTCGTAGTTCGTGGTGACACCGGGGATGAAGCCGAGCACGCCGACGAGCAGGAACACCAAGCCGACTACCGCCGCGAAGAGCTGGCGCGGCGAACGCGTGACCTTGGTCGGTGATGCGCTCATGTCGTTGCCTCCGATACCCGTAGGGAGCTGAACCCGCTGCGGGTACCCCGGCCACGGCCGGTCACACGACGACCACCGGATCAGCCCAGCGGCTCGGCCCCTCGTGAGTGGTAATGACGGTTCTAACCGTCATTACCACTCACGAGACCGCCGGGCTTACGGGTACCGGGGAAGGTGTGAAGGTCGAGTTTCCTCGGCTGAGCCGAGCGAAGGGGACCTTCACGCGCTACCGCTGAGCCTGGTAGCGATGGTCCGAGCCGTGAAGGCCTCCTTGAGGGACCCAGAGTCCCTCAAGGAGGCCTTCACCCCCAGCCACGAGACCGCAGGGATTACGGGTAACTGACCAGGTTGCTCGGTGTCGTCCCCGGCGGGGTCACCGCCCCCGCGTCGTTGATCACGTGGGTGATGGTGCCCTTGTAGTTCAGCGAAACCGTCACCAGGTTGTGGAACCGGACGCCGGAGCGGTTCGGCACCTCGAACGCGTGATACAGGTTCACCGACGGGTTGTCGTTGAAGAAGCAGTAGCTGCCCAGGCCCCACGCCTCATGGGTGGTCACGGCGTCCCCGACCTTGTAGGCGGCGTATCCGTTGAGCCCGTTGGGACTCCGCCACCCGGCCTGATCCGGGACGTCGTAGGGGATCTCGTTCTGGAAGAAGATCGTCCTGCCGTTCTGGCCGTTCCAGATCACCTGGTACTTCTGGTAGTGCTCGACGAACAGGCCGGTCGCCAGCACGTTGTCGCCGTTGACGACCACGCCGGTGTCGCCGGTGTTGACCGTCCACCCGTAGGTCCCCGCGTTGCCGTGGTCGGCCCGCCACGCCCAGATGTGGTCGATGATCGTGTCCCGGCTGTTGACGATCAGGCTGTTCGCCGCCTTCCCCGCGATCTGACCGCCGATCCGGAAGAACACGTCCTGCAGCGTCGTCGGGTTGGCCGAGTGAACGGCCGACGAGCCCGACTGGCCCACCGTCAGCAGCGCCTGCGACTTGGTCGTGCCCGCGTCGAACAGCAGGCCCTTGAGCCGGACGCCGTCCACGTCGGCGACCCGCATCGCGTCGACGCCGTTGTCCGGCACCAGCGTCGGGTAGCCGATGCCGAGCACGACCGTGTTGGCCCTGCTCACGTTCAGCGTCTGGTCGAGGTGGTAGACGCCGGGGGTGAAGAACAGGTTGCAGCCCTGGGAAAGCGCCGTGTTGATCGACGACGCGGTGTCCCCCGCCTTCACGACGTAGAACTGGCTCATCGGCAGCGAGCTGCCCGGCGTGCTGCCGTTGGCCCAGCTCGGCCCGGAAGCGTTGGTGCGCAACGAAGGCAGGAACACGCGGTACTTGCCGGAGCCGTCGAGGTACAGATACGGGACGTCGCGCGACACGGGCGTGGCGGAAAGTGTCGTCTCCGGCGGGTTCGGGAAGGTGTTCGCCGGAGCGCCGTTCGTCCCGGAGAAGACCATGTTCCACACCCCGCCGTTCCAGCTGCCGTAGCTGCTGTCACGGGTGTACCACTGCTGCTGCGAGACCGACGCGGCCTGCCCGGAGACCTTGGTGTCGGCGGTGTAGCCACCGCTGGCGAACCCGTAGCTGGCCGGGTACAGCTGCAACCCGCCGCGGATGTCCATCCGGCGGAACGGCGCGGCCTGCGCGACCGCCCAGCGGTTCGACCCGCTGCTCGGGACGATCGCGAGGTTCTCCGCCGAGCGCCAGAAGTTCTGCAGCGCGTGGCCCTGGTCCGACTCGTTGAACGCGTCGACCGTCACGTCGCCGTTGATCACGACGTCGCCCGGGTTCTGCCCGAGGCCCGCGACAGAGGTGTAGTAGCCGACGTCGTCGTGGATCCCGCTGTACACGCCGGGTTTGAACAAGTGCGCGTACCGGCGTTCGGTGAACTGCGCGGTCAAGGTGTCCTTCTGCGCGGCGAAGTCCGCGTCCAGCCGGGTCTGGATCGACGACGCGGACATGCCGGGGTCGAAGATCCGTACGTTCGGCCCGAAGTTCGGCACGTCGGCCTGCACCGGGCAGGTCGCCTGCGTCGATCCGATCGTGTAGCTCGCCGACGCCACCGGCGAGTTCGCCGAACCCGATTTCAGCGCGATCGCGGAAACCGTCGAGGACGCCGAGACCGTGATAGGCCCGGTGTACAAAGTGGACGACGCGGTCGGCGTCGAACCGTCCACTGTGTACCGGATGGTCGCGCCGGCGGTCGCGGTCGACAACGTCACCGAACGGGCGCTCGGATAGCTGCCCGCCGGTGGGTCGAACGTCGGCGAGGCGACGGTCGTGCCGCCGCCAGCGTGGGTGTAGCCGAAGTGCGGGGTGTCGTACTGCGGCCCGTTCTTCTCGTAGGTGAACCAGTAGTCGAGCACCGTGCCGGTGCTGAGCGAGCCGACGGTGTGCCGCCAGGTGCCGCCGCTCTCGGTCATGCGAACGTTCTGCTGCCCCACCCCGGGCACACCGGTGTAGTGGATGTCGACGTACCGCGCGGTCGTCACCGGGGTGAAGGAGAACTGCGCCTGCGTCGCGTTCACCGCCACCGCGCTCTGGCTGTAGTCCTCCGCCGCGGAGGCGGTGGCCTCACCGAGGCCGGTGGCGATCAGGAGCGCGGCGAGGCCGAGGGCGAGCGCACCCCGGACCCCTTTCCGCCGTCTGGGCTGCACAAAGATCCGGTTCACGTCGTGACACCTCCGGCATTGGAAATCCACGGGCGAAGCAATTCGTTGCGCGCCACAACAAAGTAACCGGCGGCGCGATCCGTCCAGATCACGCTTCGGTAACAGTGATGGTCCAAACCACTGACTACTCCGGACGGCGTCGCCGGATGCCGCCGTTGCGCTCGGTCCGCACCGCCGTCTGGGTCACCCAGGCCGCGATCTGCGCACGGGAATCGAAGTTCAGCTTGCGCAGGATGCGCTGGACGTGTCCCTCGGCGGTGCGGCGGGAGATCACCAGCCGATCGGCGATCTCCCGGTTGGACAGCCCGTCGGTGATCAGGACCGCGACCTCGTGTTCCCGCTCGGTGAGCACCGTCTCGACCTCGGCGGCGGGACCGCTCTCCGCGCCCTCGGTCTCGTCGAGCGCGAAGGCGACGGCCTCCTCCAAGCTCAGCTCACTCCCATGTCTCGACAACTCCGCGTACCGCCTGTCACCGAGCGCCTCGCGGGTCCGCGCCTCGCAGTCACCGTGCGGGGCGCCGAAGTACTTCGAGCCGAACATCGGATAGCCGACCGACCGCCAGATCCGCCGCGCGCAGCCGAGCAGCGTCGCCGCCCGCTCCCAGTGCCGGAGTGAGGACTCGATCCACGCGAGCACCTCAATCGAGAGCACCATGCCCAGCAGGTCGTTGAACGTACGCTTGATCCGCAGGCAGTTGCGCGCGTAGCCGGTCGCCAGGTCGAGCTCGCCGCGGTTCAGCGCCACCAGGGCCAGAACGTAGATCGCGTAGGCGTAGGCCCATTCCTCGCCGTGGGCGGCACCGACCGCGCGTGCCTCTTCGCACAACGCGGCGGCCTCTTCCAGTTCGCCGAGGAAGATCGCCGCGATCGCCATCTCGATCCCGGCCAGCATCACGTTGCCGTTCATCTCGCCCAGCCGCCGATAGCGGATCCTGGCGTCCTCGAACAGGTCCTTCGCGTAGCCGACGTCGTCACCGACCAGCGCGTTGCAGCCCAGCCGGTGGATCGCGTAGGCGAGCGCCGCCTCGTCGCCCGCCCTGCCCGATTCCGTACGGCACTCCCCCAGCAAGGTCATCGCCCGCGGGACGTCACCCTGCAGCGTCGAGACGTATCCGTTGACCCACAAGGCTTTCAACCGATCTTCACCGCCATCGGGGACGGTTTCGAGCGCGTGGTCGAGCCAGTGCCGCCCCTCCCCCAGCACACCGCAACCCGCCCAGTAGAACCACAACGTGGCCGCGAGCTTCAGCCCGGCCCTGCCTTCGGACGGCGTGGCGAGGCAATAGTCGAGCGCGGCACGCAGGTTCGAGTGCTCGAGTTTGGTCCGCACGAAGATCTCCGCCTGCTTCGGCCCGAACCACTCCCGCTCGCTTCGCTCGGCCAGTGCGAGGTAGTAGTCCCGATGACGGCGCAGAACCGCGTCCTCGTCACCCATACCGTGGAGTTTCCGCCTGCCGAACTGCCGGAGCGGCTCCAGTAGCCGATACCTCGCCCGGTCACCGTCCCGTTCGCAGAGCAGGACCGATTTGTCCACCAGCCCGGCCAGCTGCCCGAGCACCGACCGAGCGGGCAGCCCGTCCCCCGCGCACACGGATTCGGCCGCGTCCAAGCCGAATCCGCCGCCGAACACCGACGCCCGCGCCCAGAGGATCCGCTCGGCGGCTCCGCACAGGTCGTGACTCCATTCCACCGCGGCCAGCAGGGTCTGGTGCCGGGGCAGGCCACCGCGTTCTCCCTTGGCCAACAGGTGAAAACTGTCGTCGAGCCGGGTCGCCAGCTCATCGAGCGGCAGCACCCTGACGCGGACGGCGGCCAGCTCGATCGCCAGCGGGATCCCCGCGAGCGTCCGGCACATCCTCGCGATCAGGTCCTGGTTTCCGGCGGTCACGGCGAATGCCGGCTCGATGGCGGCCGCGCGCTCGGCGAACAACGTCATCGCGGGATAGCCACGCCAACCGTCCGGCGGCAGTGCCTGTAGCGGGTCGGGCAGCGGCAGGGGGGCGACCTGCCACAGATGCTCCCCCTGGATCCCGAGCCTTTCCCTGCTGGTGGTGAGGAAGCGGAGTCCCGGCGACGCTTTCAGCAGCCTGTCGGCCGTGGCCGCGCAGGCGTCGATCAGATGCTCGCAGTTGTCCAGGATCACCAGGATCCGGCGCTCGCGCAGGTGATCCGCGAGCACGTCCGCCTGGTCACGGCCCGTGTCGTCGCGGACGCCCAGCGCCTCCAGCACCGTATGCGCCAGCAGAGCCGCGTCGGAGAGATCCGCGAGTTCGACGAGCCAGGCGCCGTCGGGGAACGCGCGGCGCAGGTCGGCGGCGGTATGCAGCGCCAGCCGCGTCTTGCCGACGCCGCCGACCCCGGTCAAGGTCACCAGCCTTGCCTTGGACAGCAGTCTTTTGACTTCGGCGACATCCTTCTTGCGCCCCACGAAGCTCGTGGTCCCGGCGGGGAGATTGCCCGGCCGGCCTGCTACGGCCGCGGTACCCACCCCTGAACCGTACGGAGACCCGTGAGCGGCGGTCAACGACGCGGGGGACGCGTTCGCTCGGTCAGCCCAGTCCGGGCTTTCCCGATCCGGCCTTTAACTGTCCGGCACCACGTACAGCGTCGATGCCTCGCCTCCGTGCATGGCCATGAGGCTGGTCCGGCAGGCGAAGAGCACCTCACGGTTCGCGACCGTGTCCGGCGGGACACCGCAGCCGTCGCAATAGAGTTCCACCGATCCCGGGAAGGTCTCGTCGATCTCGACGTCGACCGTGCGGTCGCAGCGGCGGCACCAGCGGTGCCCGGTGACGACCAGGACGTGCAACGGATCGGAGATGCACTGGTGCACCCAGCAACGGTGCACGTAACAGGTGGTGCGCACATGCGCGCTCAGCCCGTGTTCCTCCGCGACGTCCTCGGCGGCGAGGATCGCGGCCAACCGCCGGTCGGCGATCTCGCCGTACCGATCCAGCCGGCCACCCGCCCTGGGCCTCGTACGCACATCCTCCGAAGAGACCAGCCGGAGACGGGCTCGCGAAGGCGGTGAAGTACGTAGCACCATGTGGGTCTCGACCTTTCGGCATCCACTGGAAGTCATATCAGGTTGCGCCTGTTCCCGCGCGGACGACACCCGTACAACTACCTGTCTTCATACCTGAGTGCGCGTTGACGTTCGGGGTGAAACGGTCGCGGCGGCCCGTGGGCCGGGTTACGCTTTGAGACCAGGAAAATCGCGCTGGGGTTACGTCAGGGATTAATGACCATGACAGATCCTGAAGCCACCATTCACCACTATCCCACCCCGGAACGGGTAGGAAACCATGACGTCGAAGCACTGGAAACGCAGACGAAGGCCCTCCGTGCCGTCGATTACCAGTGCGGGGGCGGGCTGTGCCGCGACGCCGTCGTGGTGCGGATCCATCGCGGCCACCGGATGCTCGCGATGTCGATCTCCGAACCGGTGCGGGCCAGGCTGTTCTCCGCCTTGGCCGATTTGCACAACCTCGCCGCGTGGACCTGTTTCGACAGCGGTCACGCCGGTGCGGCACAGCATCATCTCGACGTCGCGCTGGAACTCGCCGCCGCCGCCGAAGACGCCGATCTGACCGCGAACATCCATTACCGGCGCGGCCGGATCCATCTGCATTACGGAGCCACGGACGAAGCCCTCACCCAGTTCGAACTGGGCAGGCTCGCCGCGAGGCGTGCCGGTTCGAAACTCGCCGCGAGCATCCTGAGCGCGAACCAAGGCTGGGCCTACGCCAAGAAAGGCGACGCCAACCTGGCCGTCGGCCTGATGGAGCGAGCGGGTGAAGAATTCGCCGAAAAGGATGAAGGTGAACCACCCGATTGGGCGAGGTTCTTCACCGAGATCGATGTTTCCGCGATGGCGGGTTCTGTCCACACCGATCTGGCCTTGCACAAGGGCGGACGTCATATCGGCCTCGCCATCTCCGCACTCGCCGACGCCGTCCGCGGCTACGGCCCGGACATGGCGCGAAGTCGTTCACTGTGCCTGGCCATGCTGGCCACGGATCACGTTCTCGACGGGGACGGCGACCAGGCGCTCGCTGTCGGCGTCCAAGCGATCGAGGGCGCCGAAACGTTGGAATCGGTGCGCACGAAAGACCGGCTGCGCCCCCTCGTGCAGGAGGCGGCCAAACATCCCGATGATCCCGATTGCCGGACCTTGTCGGAAGCGGTGGCCTCGTTCGTCACCGGCCGGACCGGGACCTGAAGACGATTCGTTTGTACGGCCCTTGTATTCCCGCTGCTCATGCTGCCCGGACCAACTTCGGTGCGTTCAGGAGGCAGGAATTGTTGACCAAGGTAGCCGTGCTCGCGACAGCGACCGCGCTCTCCTTCGGCGTGGCCGCACCGGCCAGCGCCGAAATGACCGCGGCGGTGTTGCCAACGGCCAACATGGAGGCGGTACTCAAGGCCGCGCAGATCGATCCACGCCGGGCCGACAGCGCCCTGACGCCGGGCGCCAAGGACAGCGTGCTGCTCGTCGAGCAGGCGCTCGCGGCCAAGGGACTGCTCGACCAGCAATACGTCGACGGCCACTTCGGCACCTCGACGATCACCGCGTACTCCAGCTACCAGAAGTCGCTGGGGTACACCGGGCTCGACGCCTCCGGCCTGCCGGGCAAGACTTCGCTCGAGAAGCTGGGCGAGGGCCGGTACACCGTCACCGCGGTGGTTTCGGCGGGTAGCCGCCTGACCTACCACGGCGAAACGATGAACACGCGGACCAAGGCGATGCTGGTGAAGGCCGAGGGCCTGCTCGGCAGGCAGCTCACCGTCACTCAAGGCTCGTACAACCCCGGTGGCGTCGGTGCTTCGGCGGGCACACACGACGGCGGCGGCGCGCTCGACATCGGCGTCGAGGGGATGTCCTCGACGACACGGACCGACGTCGCGCGGAAGCTGCGTCAGGTGGGCTTCGCGGCCTGGGTCCGGACTCCGGACCAGGGCTTCGCCTACCACATCCACGCCATCGCGCTGTCCGATCCGGATCTGTCGTCCGCCGCGCAGCACCAGGCCGGTGACTACTACCTCGGCTACAACGGCCTCGCCGGGCGGGGCGCCGACGACGGCCCCGCCGTCACGCCGAAGCTCACGTGGGAGGAATACCAGCGCTCGTAAGCGCCCGCCCTCTGCGGAGGCCAGTCCCTAAGCCTCGTGAGTGGTAATGACGGTTAGAACCGTCATTACCACTCACGAGGCTTCACCGGCACCTGATCGGCCCCAGGTGGCCTTCGGGCCGTCCAGGAACCCCCAGGTAGGCTTCGGCGCGACGGCAAAACCAGCGGGAAGGGAACATCGCGTGGAGGCTCAACCGGTCGGTCAGTGGCTCGACGAGCTGGCTTCGAAGGCCTCGACACCCGGCGGTGGCGCGGCGGCCGCGATGAACGCCGCGGTGGGCGCCGCCCTCGTCTCCATGGTGTGCAACCTGACCATCGGCAAGCCGAAGTACGCCGAGCACGAAGCCACCATGACCGAGGCGCTCGGCAAGGCCGAAGACCTCCGGACGCGCGCGCTCGGCCTCGCCGCCGACGACGCCGACGCGTTCGACGCGGTGGTCTCCGCATACAAGCTCCCGAAGGCCACCGACGAGGAGAAGCAGGCCCGCAGCGCCGCGATCCAGGCCGCCCTGGTCGGCGCCGCCGACGTCCCCCTGCGGACGGCCGCCCTCGCCGCCGAGGTCATCGACGTCGCCGCCTCGATCCTCGAAGGCGCCAACACCAACGTCATCTCCGACATCGCGGTCGCGGCCTCCTCCGCCAGGTCGGCGCTCGAATCGGGTGTGGTCAACGTCGAGGTCAACCTCGCGTCGATGTCCGACGAGCAGCTGCGCAAGGAGACCGAGGCCCGCCTCGCCGAGTACACGCCCGCCATCGGCCGCGCCGACGCGCTCGTCGCCCAGGTCCGCGAGAGGATCGCCCGATGACGCTGATCGACGGGCGCGCGATCGCCGCCGCCATCACCGCCGAGGTCACCGAGACCGCCGCCAAACTGCGCGAGTCGGGCACCGCGCCGACGCTGGCCGTGCTCGTGCCGACCGACGACGACGCCACCGCCTGGTACGTGCGCTCCATCGAGCGTGCCGCGAAGAAGGTCGGCGTCGACTGCCGCGTGGTCCAGCTGGAGAAGCCGACCGGCGAGGACGTCACCCGCGAACTCGACAAGCTGTCCGCGGACCCGTCGGTGCACGGCATCATCTGCCAGACCCCGCTGCCCGAAGGCGTGACGCTCGACGACGTCGGCGCGCATATCGACCCGCGCAAGGACGTCGACGGCGCCAACCCGGTCAGCCTCGGCCGCCTCACCGCCGGCCTGCCCACCTACGCCCCCGCCACCGCCGCCGCGGTGCTTGAGATCCTGAAGCGCGAGCAGGTCGCCCTGTCCGGCGCCCAGGTCGCCGTCGTGGGCCGCTCGACCGTGGTCGGCAAGCCCGCCGCGCTCCTGCTGCTCGGCGAGAACGCGACGGTGACCGTCTGTCACTCCCGCACCAAGGACCTCGCGGCGGTCACCAAGACCGCGGACGTCCTGGTCGTGGCGGTCGGCCGCGCGCACTTCATCGGCGCGGACCACGTCAAGCCCGGCGCCGTGGTGATCGACGTCGGCACGAACCCGACTCCTGAAGGCGGGCTCGTAGGTGACGTCGACCAAGCCGCGGTCGAGGAGATCGCGGGTTCGATCACGCCGGTCCCCGGTGGCGTCGGCCCGGTCACGACCTCGTTGCTGCTGCGGCACACCGTCACCGCCGCGCAGTCCTGATCCGCTGAGAAAGGCGGCGAGTCCACTGAGGACTCGCCGCCTTTCACGTCCCGATGACCGTTTCCACGACCTTCCGCACCTGCGCCGTCTCCGGTGCGGGTGCCGTTCGGTCCGCGTAGAGCAGGTGTGTGGCACCGATCAGCGTCGCCGCCAAGGTCTCGACGTCGGCGTTCCCGGCGATCCTGCCCTGTTCGCGCTCCGCCTCCAGGTAGGCGGCGATCATGACCGCGGCCTGGGTCAGCACCGGAACCCCGGCCGGCCACTCACGGCGCAACCGGGCGCGAAGCTCGTCGCGGAAGATCACGAGCGGGACGATCGCGACCGCGACCGACGCGAACACCGCGGCGAGTGCCGAGGTGAGGTTGTCCACGACCGTCCCGGTACCGACGGCCTCCTGGAGGCCCTGCTCGTCGAGTTTCTCGATCCGGTCCAGCACGAATTCGGCGAGGAACCCGTCGAAGTCATCGAAGTGCCGGTGGAGCACGCCTTTCGCGCAGTCCGCCTCCGTGGTCACGGCACGACTGGTGAGGCCGCTCGGCCCATCCCGGAGCAGGACCCGTTCGGCGGCGTCGAACAACTGCGCGCGGACGGCGCGCAGGGCTACCCCGGTCGGCATACGGCTCCCTTGCGTTGACGAGTGGGCAAGTGCCCACTTAAGGTGGGCGCATGCCCACTCTACCCTCCGGACAAGAGCCTCATCGCTATCGACAGGCCGCGGAATCCTTCGGCGTGGACGTCGAGCGCTACGACCGGACCAGGCCCGCCTATCCCCCGCGACTCGTCGATCACCTCATCGCCGCCGCCCCCGGCCGCGAGATCCTCGACGTCGGTGCCGGAACCGGGATCGAAGCCCGCCAGTTCCAAGCGGCCGGCTGTCACGTGCTGGGCGTCGAACCGGACCTGCGGATGGCCGACTTCGCCCGCCGGAGCGGGATCGAGGTCGAGGTCGCGAAGTTCGAGGATTGGGAGCCTGAAAGCCGCCGGTTCGACTTGCTCGTCTCCGGACAGGCCTGGCACTGGGTCGATCCGATCGCCGGCGCTGCCAAGGCCACCCAAGTACTGCGGCCCGGCGGGGTTTTCGCCGCGTTCTGGCATGTTCCGGAGCCGCCGGACGAGGTCGCGGACGCCTTGGCGGACGCGTACCGCCGTCTCGTGCCGGATGCCCCGATCGACCTCAAGAATGTCCCGAAACAGCCGGCGGATCCGTACGGACCGCTCATCGTGAAGGTCGCCGACGGCCTCCGGGAAGCAGGTGGTTTCGGCGAGCCGGAACGAAGCCGCCACGACTGGGAGCGGGTCTACACCCGGGACGAATGGCTGGACCAGCTCCCGACGTTCGGTTCGCTCACCTGGGTCGAAGCCACTGTGCGGCAAGAGATCCTGGCCGAGGTCGGCGCGGCGATCGACTCGATGGGCGGCCGGTTCACCGCGCGGTACGCCACCGTCGCGATCACCGCGGTCCGGGTCTGACCCGCCGGTGGCGGGAGCCGCGCCGCTCCCGCCACTGGCGTCCGTCAAGGCGTGACGGGGATGTTGGTCAGCCCGTTCACCGCCCTCGACACGGTGTTGGACGCGTAGACGACGTTGGGCCGTTCCGAGCACTTCGACGTCGACGTGATCTTGATGGCGTACTGGCCGACGCCGCCGAGATCCGACTTGTTGTCCCGCCAGACGTTCCCGCAGCCGTTCGGGAACGACGGGCTGGTGTCGGGATTGTGGGTCTCGTAGCCGTTCGCGAACGTCCCCGGCGAGGCGAAGGAGCCGGTGTTGCCCTCGATCACGTACCCGATTCCCTTGACGTCGACCCAGGAATCGGCCGAGTTCTGCCCGGAAACCCCTTGGCCGTCGAAGGTGTTGCCCCGGATCACGCCGTCCGCGGTGCCCTCCTTGACATCGATGCCCTCCGCGGCGACGTACGGTCCGATGTGGTTATCGAGCACCTGGACCCGGTCGCTTCGGTCGACTCCGCCGGAGTTCCCGTGGCATCCCCAGTTTGAGTTCGCCGAGCCGAGGTAGACACCCTCGCCGTAACCCGCCTGCACGAGCCCGGTATGGCTGATCGTCGAGTCGCGGATGACGCTGTCGGCCGACGAGCGGCGGAAGTGGACGGCTTCCTCGTCGATCCGGTGCACGCGGACGCCGTCGATCACCGTGTGGTGCGAGTTGTCCACGACGATCCCCTTCTTGGCCTCCTGCACGGTGAAACCCTTGAGCTGCCAATACGGCGCGCCGTACAGCCAGAACCCGTACCCGGGGTCCCAGCCCGCCGTCGGCGCCGGACACGAGGGCGCCTCCCCCGACGGGCCGTCGTTGATCAGGACCGCCGTGGCAGGCCCCGTCACCGTGATGGGCGCCGCCGCCGTCCCCGGTTTCGTGGCCACGAAGGAACCGCGGTACGTCCCGGCGGCAAGCCGGATGGTCCGCCCCGGGCTCGCGGCCGCCAGCGCGGCCTGGAGTTCCGCCGCGGTACCGACGTCGACCACGTCACCGGGCGGGACACTCGTGGTCGTGACCGGCGGCTCGCTCGTCGTCGTGGTCGTCCCCGGCGTCGAGGTGGGGACGCCTCCCCCGCACGGGACGCCGTTGACCGTGCAACCGGTCGGCAGGCCGAGACCGCTGGTGTTGAAGCCGAAGTTCGCCGTGCCGCCCGGTTTGATCGTGGCGTTGAAGCCGGCGTTGGTGACCTTGTAGTGCTGGCCGCTCCTGGTCAGTACCGAACTCCACGAGCTGCTGACGACCGTCCCGGCTGGCAGGTCGAACTCGACCGTCCACTGTGTACTGGTCGCGTCGCCGGAGTTGGTGAGCGTGTACTTCCCGCCGTAGCCGCTGTCCCAGACCGAGCCCTGGGCGAACGTGGCGGACAGGCTGGGCGCGGCCGCCTCCGCGGTGACGACGGCGCCGGACAGGGCGGCCGCCGACACGGTGGCCGCGAGCGCGGCGAGCAGTCGTTTCCTCGTCATTCGGTGCCTCCGCATTTCGTTCCGGCGATCGCGCAGGCGACCGGGAGCCCCGGTCCGGCGGCGTTGAACCCGAACGTCGCCGTACCGCCCGCTTTGACGCTTCCGTTGAAGTCCGCGTTCCCGAACCGGTAGTGCTGACCGGTCCTGGTCAGCACCGAACTCCACGAGCTGCTGACCGTCGTCCCGGCGGGCAGGTCGAATTCGACGGCCCACGAGCCGACCGCGGCCGGACATCCGTTGGTGATGGTGAAGCCACCGCCGTACCCGCTGTCCCACACCGGTTTCCGGACGAACGCCGCGGTCAGGCACGCGCCCGGGCTCTGCGTTGTCGTGGTGGTCGGCGTAGTCGGAGTGGACGTCGGAGTCGAAGGTGTCGAGGTCTGGCCTGTCGACGACGACGGCGGTGTCCCGTCGACGGACTTCAGGAACAGCGACGACGCGGCGTCGGTCTTGGTGGCGTCGACCCCGTGTCCGCCGGTGTAGTCCCGCTGCTCGTTCTTCGCCCAGTCCGCGATCGGGGTACCGCCGACGTCCAGGTGCTGGTAGGCGGTGCCGTTCCAGCCGAAAACATGGATGCGATGCCGGTCGGCGTAGAAGTCGTTATACGGCCCGCCGTCCGTGAGCTGTTTGGTCATGGCGTTGTTGAAGAACACGTTGCGATAGCCGGACCCGCCCGACCACTTGACCGCCTTCTTGCCCGCGCCCCACCAGATCGGGAACCAGTTCGAGTCGTCGGGGCCGCCACCGCCCTCTTCACCGCAGTTGGCCCGGCAGTTCCCGGAACGGTGCGCGTAGGGGACCTTGACGGTGTTGAGTTCGAAGAGGTTGTTGCGTTCCCAGCCGCCGTGCAGGTTCAGATCGGAGTCGAACGAGTTGCCGATCACCACGTTGCCCGCCGCGGACCACTGGAAGGTGAAGTGCCGCAACAGGGTCGAGGTGTTCCCCGCGTAGAGCGAGTCCCACACCCGCGAGCCGCGGAAGTAGCCGTTCCCGCCCTTGCCCTTGTTCCAGGAGCCGTTGAGTTCGTTGTCGACGATCTGGAGGTTCTTGGCCTCCTCCGTGACGATCGGATGGGACCCGGTCATCTCCGCGCGGACGCCGCGGATCCACGAGTTCGCGGCCCACTTGAACACGATGCCGTGCATCTCCGCGGCGGGGGTCATGTTCCCGTAGTTGTTGTTCGCCTCCGCGGGGTTCAGGCTCGGCATGTCCTGCGTGAACCCGAGGTTCTCGAATCCGACGCCGAGCACCGGGTCGACCAGCGGGGCCGCCTTCGAGTCGTACGTGGCACCGTCGATCGGGGCCGAACCGTCCGAAGTGGACGTCACCGGGACGTCGTACTCGAGTGGTTTGTCGAGGGTGATCGTGCGCGCGGCCGTGTCGAGCGCCGTGATCGTGAAGATCTGCTGGCGCATGTGCATGTTCAGCAAGGGGAACGTGGTCGGTGTCGCCTGCTGTTGCTCATAGAATTTCTGCGAGTTGGCAGCACGGATGTTGACCAGGTTCCCGGCAGTGAGCGAGGTCAGGGCACCGCTGCTCGCCAGGTGCACGACCCGGTCCCCCGTCCGCGCGGCGAACGCGGTGTCGCCCGCCTTGCCGCGCAGCTTCACCCCGGCCTTCCAATGGACGTTGACCGTGCCCTCGAAGATGTCCTTGCGGTTCGCGGGCGCCGAGGCGTAGTCGCTCGCATAGGAAGTGTGCACTCCCCTGGACTGGACACGGAACAGGCCGCGACCGGGCCACAACCAGCCGCCCTTGCCCGCGCCCGAGGTCATCCCGTCTTCGTCCCAGTCGGAACCGTCCGGGGTGAGCGTGTCGTAGAGCGTGTTCGCGTCAGGCCGGTAGACGAACTTCGTCGCGTCCTTGCCCGCGCCGCGCAGGATCAGGTAGTCGGCGTCGACGTGGATCTCGTGCGTGACGTCGAACCGCCCGGCCGGGAAGGTGATCGTGCTCAGTTTCGTGTAGCTCCCGGACGGCGAGCACGCGCTCTTGATCCCGTCGATCGCCGCCTGGATCCCGTTCGTGTCGTCGGTGCCGTCGTCGGGCTTGACGTTGTACTGGCCCGCCAGTTCCGCGGCGGTGACCTGGCAGGTGGCGTTCGGATTCACTTCGGCGGCCCCGGGCAGCGCGGCGCCGCCCAGGTAGCCCGCCTTGGACCAGTCGTAGAGCCCCGCGACCGGCGCACGGCGGTTGGCGGCGCCGGTGTCGAGGCCGGTCAGCGCTCCCGGACCCGGCGCGGCGTCCGCCGCACCCGGCGGTAGCTGCAGGAGCGCGGCGGTGGCGACCACGGCGGCGGCCGCCGGAAGGACGGCACGGCGAAGAGGACTTTTTCGGGACACCCGAAACCTCCGTGACGGACTGACGGAAGGTGTTGCGGCGTGTACACCCGGACTCAGCCTTTATAGTTCACGCCTCTGTCACCCGTCAACGGATGTGAACAGTGGTCACGTATGTGAACGAGGCCAGCGGCCGAGGCGTCAACGCTCGCCGGTCCGGAACCGGTCCAGGACCCGGCGCTCCCGCTTGGTCGGACGTCCCGCGCCCCGCTCCCGCCGAGCGACCGGGATGGCCGATTCGGGCGGCGGAGGGGGCGTCCGGTCGATGAAGCAGGTCGCCGCGTCGACGGCACCGACGCGTTTCTGGATCACCCGCGTCACTTCCAGGATCCGCGTGGTGTCGTTGACCCGGGCGCGCACCTCGTCGCCCGCCACGACCGTGGTCGCGGGTTTGGCCGGTTTGCCGTTCACGCGGACATGGCCGCCACGACAGGCCGCGGCGGCGTCCGGGCGCGTTTTCGTCAGCCGGACGGCCCACAGCCAGCGATCAACTCGAGTGGACTCCACAGCCGTACATAGTGGCCCATCCACCACCGTGACGCCCGCCTACCTGGCCCAAGCATGCGGAAAAGAACCTTCTCCTTTATTGCCACCCGCCTGAGCCGCAGGTATAACTTGTTCTAAATACCTCAACGGTGAGGAAGATCACGTGAGCGACGAATCCATGCGGAGAACCGCTTCTGGACAGTTATCCCGCCGCGTATTTATCACAGGAACTGGTTCTATCTTGGGGGCCGCGGCCCTCGGTGGGACCGCCTTCGCCTCTTCCGGGAACAGCCCGGCGGCGAACAGCTCGATCACCGACGCCGCGCAAATCCCGGCACTCGTCATCGGTTCGGGATACGGCGGCTGCGTCGCCGCCCTCCGGCTCGCCGAGGCAGGCGTCGACGTCCACCTCGTCGAACTCGGCAAGGCGTGGGACACCCCGGGCACGGACGGCAAGATCTTCGCCAACACCACCACCCCGGACTACCGGTCCTTCTGGCTGCGGACGAGGACCAAGCAGCCGCTGAGCAACTTCCTCGGCTTCCCGCTGGACAAGGACGTCCCGCGGCACACCGGGATCCTCGACGCCGAGGAGTTCAGCGGCATCACCGTCTACCAGGGCCGCGGCGTCGGCGGTGGCTCGCTGGTCAACGGCGGGATGGCCGTCACGCCGAAGCGTGAGAACTTCGGCTTCGTCCTCCCGACGGTCAACGCCGACGAGATGTACGGCGTCTACTACCCGCGCGCCAACGCGGGCCTCGGCGTCGCCACGATCGACCCGAACTGGTTCGAGACCGCCGAGTGCTACCAGTACGCGCGCGTCGGCCGGAAACACGCCCAGCGCTCGGGTTTCCCGTTCGTGTTCGTCCCGGACGTGTACGACTGGGACTACATGAAGAAGGAGCAGGCAGGCACGGTACCGAGATCCGCACTGGCCGGGGAGATCCTCTACGGCAACAACGCCGGCAAGAAGTCGTTGCAGCAGACCTATCTTCCGCGGATCAAGGCGACAGGGCGGGTGACGATCTCCTCACTGCACCGCGTCACCTCGGTCACCCCCGCGTCCGGCGGCGGATACACCGTGGTGATGGAGCAACTCGACACCAGCGGCACGGTGACCGCGACGAAGTCCGTGACGGCGGGCAAGGTGTTCTTCGCCGCCGGCAGTGTCGGCACGAGCAAACTGCTGGTCAAGCTGAAGGCCACCGGGGCGCTGCCCAAGCTCAGCAACGAGGTCGGGAAGGGGTGGGGCGACAACGGGAACGTCATGTGCGGCCGGGCCAACCACATGTGGGACGCCACGGGCGCGCTGCAGTCGTCGATCCCGACGGCCGGGATCGACAACTGGGCGGCGGGCGGCGCGTTCGCCGAGGTCGCGCCGCTGCCGACCGGTATCGAGACCTACGCGTCGTTCTACCTCTCCATCACCAAGAACCCCAACCGCGGGACGTTCTCCTGGAACGCGGGCGCGAACAAGGTCGACCTCGACTGGCAGACCGCTTGGAAGCAGCCGTCGATCGACATGGCGAAGACGATCTTCGACAAGATCAACGCCAAGGAGGGGACGATCTACCGGACCGATCTGTTCGGCGTGTACAAGATCTGGGGCGACCATCTCACCTATCACCCGCTCGGCGGCGCGGTACTGGGCAAGGCGACCGACAATTACGGCAGGCTGCACGGCTATCCCGGCCTTTACGTGATCGACGGCGCGCTGATTCCCGGTAATACGACCGTCAATCCGTTCGTCACCATTACCGCGCTGGCGGAACGGAACATCGAAAAGATCGTCGCCACCGATCTGTGACGACGATCGAAAATAGGCCGGGGCCGCCACCCCGGCCTATTCTTCAGGCCGAAACCGTCACATCTTCGGCAGTACGCAGACGGTGTCGACCCCCAAAACGTGGTTGAGCCGCCCGAAGGCGAGCCAGGAACCGATGCTCATGCTCAGTTCCACGATTTCCCGCTGGCTGTAGTGCTCGCCCATCCGTTTCCAGAATTCGTCGTCGAGGCCGTGGTGATCGAGCGCGTAGCGTTCGGCGTACTCGGCGGCCAGGCGGGTCCGCTCGTCGAACGCGCCGGTGGTGCGCCACTCGGTCACCGCGTCGGCGAACTCCTCCTCGACCTTCACCCCGTCGCGTTCGGTCCGCCAGTCCAGGCAGAAGACACAGCCGTTGATCTGCGCGATCCGCAGCCGCGCCGCCTCGAACTCCCGGAGCCCGAGCGTGGTGTGCGAGTAGACCGCGAGCGAGAAGTTCGAGGCCGCGGCACCGATACCGGGCACCATCTCGCCCCATACGTAGCCGATCGGGTCCTTGCCCTCGGGAATGTCGATGTTCATCGCGCGCTCCTTCCGAGCTTGCCGGTGGCCGGTCGCAACGGGACGTCAAGGGCGTCGTAGAGCCCCGGTTTGGCGTTCACGAGCCAGTCGATGGCGCCCACCAGCCTGCCGACCGCGGTCGCGTTGCCGCCGGCGGACCGGTTCTCACCCTCGTCGGTCGCCTCGACCGAGACCTCGATCCTCGGGCGGCCTTCGATGATCACCCGATGCGCGCCGTCGCCGCTGGGCGGCATCGGCCAGTCCGGCGCGCACGAGGCGTGGATCCGGGTGACGTGCTCGATGACGATGCGGGGTTCGCCGTCCACGATGCCCTGGACCTCGAACCGCACCGCGCCCTGCGTGCCCGCCTCGAATTCGCCCATCGCCCGCGTGGACACGGTCTTCTCCAGCGGGCGGCGGTCGAGCGTCTCGCGGATCTCGTCGAGGTCGACGCCGAGGCCGCGGGCGATCAGCCGGACCTGCCCGCCCCACACCATCGTCGGGACCGACGGCGCCAGCATCGGCGGCTGATAGTCCATCGGCTGCCCCATACCGACCAGGTAGCGGACCGAATCCGGCTGGTCGTAGGTGGAGTAGTCGAAGATCTCCTGGCAGCGGACCGCGTCCACGGTGGTGCCGAGCCCGCTGATCAGCAACGGCAGGATGTCGTTGCCCCAGCCCGGATCGACGCCGGAGACGAACAGCGAGCCACCGCCGTCGGCGATCGCCGCGAGTACGGGCTCACGCAGTTCTCCGGGCGCGTTGCGCTGGTCGTACAACGCGTACAGCGCGGGCGTCACCACCACCGCGCCCGCCCGGATCGCGCGGACGATGTCCGCGAGCGCCTCGGCGGGCCGGATGTCACCGGACGCCGCGTACACCACCGCTCGCGGCCCCGCCGCCAACATCGCTTCGACGTCATCGGTCGCCGCCACACCCAGTTCACCGTCGAGCCCGGCGAGGGCGGCCGCGTCACGGCCGACCTTCGCGGGATCGTGCACGAGCACCCCCGCGAGTTCCAGTGCCGGATGCGCGTCGACGGCCCGGATGGAGGCGCGGCCGATGTTGCCTGTACCCCAGACAACCGTGGGAATCATGAGGTCGAGGTTAACCGAATTCCAGAACGGTTCCCAGTACCGAAACAATCACGAAAACCGCAGGTCAGAGTGCATTACTCGGCTTCATTCCCGGGGGCAACGAAAGCGTTCCGGTACGCGGAACGGACATCGTTTTTCCCCTCTCATCGGCAATACCGTTGGGCCATTCGCACGCGCGCCGCGACCGGATCCGGGTTGAGGGCCGCCGACGGCGGTGTGTACTGTGCCTTCTCGTGACGAGCCCCGAGTCGGACAGACCCCCGCCGCCGGTCATCCGGCGGCGAGTCGTCGTGTCCGGCCGTTAGGCATCGGCCTTCTCGCTTCCCGGTGACCGGAGCGCTGTTCCGTGCGTCCGGCCGGGTTTCTTCCTGTCCGCGCACGGCTTCTCCTGCTCACCTTCTTTCCGGGAGTGGTCCGTTGCCCCTGTTCGTCTATGTCCTCGGCCTTGCCGTCTTCGCGCAAGGCACCTCCGAATTCATGGCCTCCGGTCTCGTACCGGGGATCGCCGGTGACCTGTCGGTCCCGGTGGGCGCGGCCGCCGCGCTGACGTCGGCCTACGCCGTCGGGATGATCGCCGGCGCGCCCGCCATGGCCGTGCTCAGCGCACGCTGGCCCCGCCGCCGGGCGCTGGCCGGGTTCTTGACCGCCTTCGTCGTGGTGCACGTCGTCGGCGCGCTCACGACGAGTTTCCCGGTGCTGTTCGGCACGCGGATCGTCGCGGCGATCGTCAACGCCGGATTCCTCGCCGTCGCCATGCCCGTCGCGGCCGCGTTGGCGCCGGAAGGAAAGCAAGCGCGGGCGACCGCGGTCCTGCTGGCGGGTGTGACGCTGTCCTGTGTCGCCGGAGTACCGGCCGGATCCGTGCTGGGCGACCTCGCGGGCTGGCGGTCGGCGTTCTGGGCCGTGGCCGTGTTGTGCCTGCCCGCGCTGCTGCTGGTGTTCCGCTCGGCGCCCGCCGACGCGGCGGACCGGCACGAGATCTCGATCCGGCGTGAGACCCGGGAACTGAAAGCACCTCCGGTGCGGCAGGCGATGATCCTCGCGGCCTTGGTCAACGGCGCGACCTTCGCGACGTTCGCCTTCCTCGCGGTCATCGCGACCGACGTCGCCCACCTGCCCGCCGGGGCGGTTTCCGGTTTGCTGGCGGCGTTCGGCGTCGGCGCGTTCGCCGGCGTCACCGTCGCGGGCCGCAAAGGCGACGGCGGGCTCGGCCGTGGTCTGGTCCTGGCGCTGTGGTCGTTGCCCGCCGGCTGGGCGGTGCTGGCCGCGACCAGCGCGCATCCCATCGCCCTGTTCGTGTTGACGACCGTCCAAGGTGGACTGTCGTTCGGGTGCGGTTCGGCGCTCATCGCCAGGGTCATGCGGGTCGCGCCCGGCGCGCCGACCCTTGGTGGCTCGTTCGCCACGGTCGCGCTCAACGTCGGCGCGTTCCTGGGTCCGGTGCTCGCCGGTTTCGTCACGGAAGCGACCGGCGACCATCGCCACGCCATCTGGATCAGCGCGGCGATCGCCGTGGTCCCGCTGGCGCTGCTTCGGCGCCACCGGCGCTGGGTAGCATCGGCCGGACCATGGAAATGATCACCATCCCGGCGGGCGAAGTGACCCTTTCGGACCGCCGGACACAGCGAAGCTGGACAGTCGCCGTCGCGTCCTTCCGGCTCGCGCCGGTTCCGGTCACCCAGGAGGTGTACGGGTCCGGTCCCAGCAGGCTCCCCGCCGTCGACGTCTCATGGCCGGACGCCATCCGCTTCTGCAACACCCTGTCCGAACGCGAAGGCTTGACCCCGGCGTATGACCTGGATTCCTTGTCGTGGGACACCTCCGCGGACGGCTACCGGCTGCCGTCGGAGGCCGAATGGGAGTACGCCTGCCGCGCGGGCACGACCGGGCCCCGCCACGGCCCCCTCGACGAAATCGCCTGGTACCGGGAGAACTCGGCGGAGTCACGGCACGACGTCGGCGGGAAGACGCCCAACGCGTGGGGCCTGTACGACATGCTGGGCAACGTCTGGGAATGGTGCTGGGACGTCTACGACGCCGAGGTCTACGGCGAATACCGGGTTCTGCGGGGCGGTGGCTGGTTCGACGAACAGTGGAGCTGCCGGGCCTCGGTGCGGCGCCGCAGCCACCCGACCTTCCGCGTCGACGACGTCGGTTTCCGCCTCGCCCGGACACTGTGACCCGGCAGACACCGCATCACGTTCACACGATTGAATGACGCCACGGACACCCGGCCGGGTGTCGGACACTGGAGGCACACCGTGACCGGAACCGCTCCCCGAGACGTCGAACGCGTCTATTCCACCGCCGATGTCGTCGCGAAACTGCGCCGTCTCGCCGACGCGCTGGAGTCCGAGACCTCGTTCCGCATCCAGATCGCCGGGGAACGGTTCCGCGTCCCCGCCCGCGCGCAGTTCTCGATCGAACACGAGCGGGGCGACGGCGAGGAAGAGGTCGAGTTCCAGCTGAAGTGGAAGATCGAGGAAGCCGACGACGACGCCGAGGACTCGGACGAAACCGTCGTCTGACCTTCGGGACGCCTTCCGCCCTCCAGAGCCCAGCCCCGAAATCCGGCCGAACGCGCTGGAACCCCCAGACTGGGGCGGTGCGATGAAGGGGTCGTGAGTGGTAAGTGTCGTTAGAACGACACTTACCACTCACGACCACCCCCAAGCATCGGCAGTCACAACCGCTGCGAGTGAAGGTCCCCTTCCCTCGGCTGAGCCGAGGGAAGGGGACCTTCACGCGGCACAACCGAAGAACCCCGACCCTCCCCTTGCCAAGCGACTGGCAGCGAGCCGGTTCGGCCTCGTGAGTGGTAATGACGGTTAGAACCGTCATTACCACTCACGAGACGGGCGGTTAGTCGGTCGCCTTGGCGACGAGTTCCATCCAGAAGTCGGGCGCGTACTTGGCGATCTTCGAGAACTCCATCTTGCCCGCGGGGCAGGCTCGTTTGGACGCGTCGACGACGCCGTTGCTCCAGTGCACGATCGCCCACACGCACCGGCCGTCCTTCATATGGTCGGTCACCCAGATCTCCAGGTAGTCCGCGCATTCGCGGTACCAGATCGACCCGGCGGTGTCGTCGCGGTGGTCGCGCACGTCGGTAGTGCGCTGCGGACAGGGAGCGAGCGCGTCGGCGGGATTCGGCCGCCCCACGTTGACCTGCAGATCGGGTTCGTAGGTGAGGAGCGTCCACGGCCACACGCCCGCGACGCCGGTCGCGATCAGCCCCCCGGCGACCGCGCCCGCCAGCACGAGCAGGACCCGGTGACCGAACGTCGCACGGCGCGAGACGGCGGCCGGCTGCTGGACGGGATCGCCGAAAGCGACTTCCACGACGGCGCCCGGCGGCTGGGCGGTCGTCCTGGCGAGGACGCCCTGCAGTTCCTTCACCCTTTCTTCGGTTTGCCCGAGGCCGAGAAGAATGGCACGCAGCTCGCCTTGAGTCGGGGGGTCACGCCTGCCGTTCTCGATTTCCGAAATTCGTTCACGCCTGATCCGGAGCCCGTGTTTCGCCGCGCGGCCCGCGACGTTGTCCTGGGTGAGGCCCCGTTCGTCCCGGAGCCGTTTGATCAGTGCGCCGATCTCTTCGACACCGGCGATGTCACCGGAATCGCCGCTCCGGGTTTCCATAGCGCTCCCCTGTCCCTCAGCGCTGTGCGACCGTGCAGACGTAGGTTAGCGACACCCGGGGAGACCGTCGCTCCCGGCCGCGTTTCCGCAGTTCGGCGCCGTGTGCGCTGTCGCGACAAACTCACCCGACGTCGCGACGGCGCCACATCCCACGCTCTTTCCTCATCCGGCATGACAAATGAGGAAGGAACTCCTGTGACACACGATCTCACCGGCGCGGCGTGGTTCAAGAGCAGTCGCTGTGGAGGCGGCCCGACCTGTGTGGAGGTCGCCTTCCTGGAAACCGGGGTCGGCGTCCGCGACGCCAAGGATCCCGGCCCCGCATTCGTCGTCGCCCCCGGGAACTGGTCGGCTTTCGTCCGCCATTGTTCGGAGACCCCGGACGGTCAGGAATGCGACCCGGCCACCTCGTGAATCAATTCCACCGATTCCGCGGGCGTCAGCGCCAGCGACTGGACCCGCTCGAACGC
Organism: Amycolatopsis orientalis; assembly: GCF_000943515.2. Classification (NCBI taxonomy): domain Bacteria; kingdom Bacillati; phylum Actinomycetota; class Actinomycetes; order Pseudonocardiales; family Pseudonocardiaceae; genus Amycolatopsis; species Amycolatopsis orientalis. The sequence continues at coordinate 4,866,469 of NZ_CP016174.1, forward strand.
CGACACGTACTGCGCCACCCGGTCGGGTTCCTGGGTCAGCCGTCCCTCGGTCAGGTCGTCGGTGTAGACGACTTTCGGATCTTCGGGGCGCGGGAAGCCGAGGATGATGAACCCGCCCGCCTGTGCCGGGTGCATCCCGGCGGACGACGGCAGGATCCGCACGGTGACGTGCGGATCCTCCGCCGCCACGGCCAGGTGCCGCAGCTGCGCGGTCATCAGGCCGGGCTCGGCCACCGGACGGCGAAGGACGGACTCGTCGACGACGACCGACAACCGCGGCGGGTTCTCCCCGCGGAGGCGTTTTTGGCGATCCATCCGCAGACCGACCCTGCGTTCGGCGATCTCGGGTGTGGAACCGGCGGCGACGGACAACGCGTGCGCGTACTCGCGGGTCTGCAGCAGGCCGGGTATCCACTGTGGCTGGTACTCGCCGATTTCGGCGGCCTCGTCCTCGTAGCCGAGGTAGAGGTTGTAGCCGTCGTAGATGACGCCTTCGAACTCCGGCCGCTTGCCGCGCTGCCGCGACACCGTGAGCAGAGCCGCGCGGCGGGCGCCGGTCACCTCGTAGAAGTCGAGCAGTTCGCGCAGGTCGAGTGGGCGGACCGCGACCTGGCCGGTCTCGATCCGGCTGACCTTCGCCGCCGAGCACTCCAGGCGCGCGGCGGCCTCGTCGAGGGTCCTGCCCGCCTGCTCACGCAGATGCCGGAGTTCACCCCCGAACCGGCGACGGTCTTCCACCGTGTCGGACGTTCCTGCCACCGGCACTCCTATCGAAGCAAAAACTACACACTGCAACTCTTGCACTACGTGACGCGAGTCACTACCGTGCTTGCGTACTGCAATTCTTGCACGAGGGGGCAGGTCATGGCCGAATGGCTGGACAAAACGATCGAGGAAGGCGTACCGGAGGTGGTCGAGAACCGCCTGGGCAGACGCCTCCTCTACGCCGTCTTCTGGGCGACCACGGCGATCCTCGCCTTCTGGTTCCTCAGCACTGGAGTCGTCTACGGAGCCTTCGTCATCGGCGCTCCGTTACTGCTGCTCCTGACGACCCGGCTCCGCGGCCTCGCGACGGTGCCCCGCGCGATGCTGGTGATCTCCGGGCTCGCGGCCCTGGTGCCCACGTTCTTCCTGGGCAAGTACAAAGCCGCCGAGGACGGCCACACCGGGTTGATCCTCGTCGGCTTCCTCGTCTTCCTGGTCTGGGGAGCCGCCTACCCGGCGGTGCTCGACAAGCTCGACGAGCGCTTCCACCTTTCCCAGTTCCCCGAGGAACTCCGGCCACGGAAGCTCGAGTCCGCGCAGCGGCACGAACTCGCGATGCTCCGCGTTCTCCTGGTCAAACTCACCATGGCGACCCTCGCGATGCTCGTCGCCGACGCCTCGATCGTCGCGGCGCTCTGTGTGGCCGCCCTCCTTCTCCGCACTCACTGGTCCGCGGTGCTCGCCGGTCTGGCGTGCCTGCTCGAGACGGTCGTCGAAATCAACGGGCTCAGCCTGGTCGTCACCTTCGATCCCGTGGCGATCGGGGCCGGTCTCCTCGCGGCGGCACTGTGGTGGGACGCGTTCAAGAACCCGCTGTGGGACAGGCGAGCCGGGCTGGAGGGAGGATGGTGATCCAGCAGCCCGGGAACCTGATGCCGCCTCCGCACCCTCGGCCGTCGTCGACGTCGGCCCGCCGCTGGGGTGCGCGCTGGATCGACTGGCTGGTGCCGTGGCTGGTCACCTCGCCGCTGTGGTTCCTGACCGCCGAGTGGATCCAGTCCGAAGCGGGCGAGCACGGCTTCACCTTGGCGGGCAAGGGAATCTTCAAGGCCGCGTTCGGCGAATGGGGCGCGCTCGGCGACGCCGCCGGCGACGAGGTGGCCGACCTTTGGGGCGAGGTCGTCCTGCTGATCGCCGCGACGCTGATGGTGCAGGTCCTGCTGATCATGGCCTACGAAGTGCTCCTCCTGCGTTCCTGGGGCCGCACGCTGGGCAAAGCCGCCTTCACGCTGACGGTGCGCCGTGCCGACGGTGGACGGTTGAACTTCGGCCAGATCTGCGCCCGCACGGCGATCACCGTGCTCGTTCCCGGCCTCGGCTGGGTGCTCCTCATCGCGGCGCTGCTGTGGCTGAGCGTGCTGCTCGGGCTCGCCGGGATCGCGCTGCTGGTGTTCTCGGCCGTGGAATGCGGGCTCCTGCGGATGTCGCCGGACGGAAAGACCAGCTGGCACGACCGGAGGATCGGCTCGGTCGTGGTCTCCAAGACCTGGACGGAGCAGCTACGACAGGCGCGCGAATTCCAGCAGCGAGCGCTGGACGGCGGCGTGACGTTCGCCCGGCAGGCCTGGGAGGCTCCGCAGGTCCAGCAGTTCACCCAGCAGGCCCAAGCGACCTTCCAGCAGGTTCGCGAGCGGGGGCGGCAGGCGATACGGCGCGACGACGAGCAGAACCCGGGCGGGTGATCGCCGACGAAAACTCAGGCGAGGCCGCCGTTCGCACGGAGGACCTGACCGTTGACCCAGCGGGCCGGGCCCGCGAGGAACGACACGACCTCGGCGATGTCGGACGGCGTGCCGAGCCGTTCGAGCGGCGGCTGCGCGGCCATGCGCGTGATGGTCTCCTCGTCCTTGCCGTCGAGGAACAGCGCCGTGGCGGTCGGGCCGGGGGCGACCGCGTTCACGGTGATGTCGCGGCCGCGCAGTTCGCGGGCGAGGATCAGCGTGATCCCCTCGACCGCTCCCTTGCTGGCGGCGTAGGCGGCGTAACCCGGCAAGGCGAGCGCGAGCACCGAAGTGGAGAAGTTGATGATCGCCCCGCCGTCGCGGACGCGGCGGGCGGCCTGCTGGGCGACCACGAAGGGGCCGCGGATGTTGGTGCGGTGCACCCGGTCCAGCCGGTCGAGGTCCATCTCGGCCACCGGTGCGAGGTAGGTGATCCCGGCGGCGTGGACCACGACGTCGATTCCGCCGAAGGTCTTCTCCGCGGTGTCGAACACGGCCTCGACGGCGTGCTCGTCGGCGACGTCGGCCTGGGCAGCGATCGCCTGGCCGCCCCCGGCGGTGATGGCCTCGACCGCCGCCAGCGCCTCGTCCTTGTTGCCGCCGTAAACGACGACGACCGCGAAACCGTCGGACGCCAGCCGCTCGGCGGCCGCCCGGCCGATGCCCCGAGACCCGCCGGTGACGATCGCTACGCGTGTCATGCTGTGCTCCCATCGGAATATCGTTGCTAACAGACTCACCGTATCACTGATACCGAACCAATGCTACCGCGTCGGTGTTATCGTTGATTCATGACGCTGACGACGAAAGACCGGCTGATCCGGGCGGCGGCGGAGCTGCTGCTGGAAGGCGGGCGCGACGCGTTGTCGACGCGTGCGGTCAGCGCTGCCGCCGGCGTGCAGGCGCCGACGCTCTACCGGACCTTCGGCGACAAGGACGGTCTTCTCGACGCGGTCGCCACCTACGGCTTCCAGAGCTATCTGGCGGGGAAGCACGCTCTCGGCGAGACCGACGACCCGGTGCGCGACCTCCGGCGCGGCTGGGATCTGCACGTCGAGTTCGGTCTGTCCCAGCCCGCCTTCTACATGCTCATGTACGGCGAGCCCCGCGTCCGTGAAGCGCGCAAGGAGGCGGACGCGATCCTCCGCCGGATCGTCGAACGCATCGCCGAGGCCGGACGGCTCCGCGTACCGGTCGAACAAGCCGCTCAGCTGGTGCACGCGACCGGGATGGGGGTGATCCTCTCGCTCATCGCGAGCCCGCCGGGAGAACGCGATCCGGATCTGATCATCGCCGCACGCGAACACGTCATCGCCGGCATCACCACCGAGAGCGCGGACAGCGCTTCGGACATCCCCAGCCGCGCGATCGCACTCAAAGCCGCACTGGAGAAGGAACCCCGGGACGCGCTGACCCCGGCTGAGCACGCGATGCTCGCCGAATGGCTCGACCGCCTCGCGCGGTGAGCTACCGGCCGACCACCCGCGCGGCCGCGACCGCCTGCCCGGCATAGGACCGTCCGAAAAGGACGGTGTGCACGAGCAGCGGGAACAGCTGATGTGCCCCGACCCGCTCGGCCCAGCCGTCGGCGAGCGGCGCGACCTCCTGATAGGCGGCCAGCACCCGGTCGAGCAGCGGACAGCCGAACAACTGGAGCATGGCCAGATCGGTCTCGCGATGGCCACCGTGCGCGGCGGGGTCGATGAGCGACGCCTCGACCGCGCCCCACAGCACGTTCCCGTTCCACAGATCGCCGTGCAGGCGGGCGGGAGGCTCCACCGGTCCGGCCACCTCCGGCAGTCGCGCGCACGCCCGCTCGATCACCGCGGCTTCGTCACCGTCCAACGTGCCCTCGTCGACCGCGCGCCGGACATACGGCAGGACCCGGTACTCGGCGTACCAGCGTGGCCAGTCCTCCCCCGGCTCGTTCGCCATCGGGGCCAGGCCGATCCACGCGTCGACCGGTCCACCGGGTGGCGGTGCCCCGAACCCGGGGGCGCCTGCCGCGTGCAACGCCGCCAGCCCCCGTCCGAGCCGTTCCGCCGCGTGATGTGTCGGGCGCCCGCCGCCGACCAGTTCGGTCACCAGCCATTCGCGTTCGTGGCCGCGCACTTCGGGCACCCGGACCGCGTCCGCCTCGCCCAGCCACCGCAGTCCCGCCGCCTCCGCCGCCACCGCGTTGCCGTCGTGGCCACGTTTGACGACGACGGTGTCGCCGCTGTCCAGCACCACTTCCGTCACCGCGCCCGCCAGTCCCCGCTGCCCCGCGACGGCTCGTCCGGTGATCCTCGTGGCCGCCTCGGCAGGCGTGGAAACCTGGGTCATGTCCGCAACCTACCTCCGCCGATCGAGTGAACGCTCGTTGTCTAGAGTGATCACGGGGGAAATCCACGTGCTTTCACTTTCGAGGGGAGATCGGTCGTGCCCACACGTCCGAGAGTTCGCCATGCCGTCATCTCCGTGGTGCTCGGCGCCGCGCTGATCGGCTGCACGCCGCCGTCGAACACCGGCCAGGCCAGGAGTGCCGCCGCCACGACCGCCGGGGAGACGTCCTCCAACGCGCCGACGACGACGGAGATGCCGTACCTGACCACCACGCCCACGCTGGAGGTCACCGGCGACGCGGTCAAGCCGGGGACGAAGCTCAAGTTCGGCGAGCAGGCGATCATCCCGTTCTACAGCCGTTACGCGAAGGGCGTCGTCGGGCTCACGGTCACCGTCGAATCGGTCAAGGCGCCCGACGCCGACATCGACGGCCTGCCGCTCAAGGAGGAGGACAAAGCCAAGCTGCGCGGCAAGAACTTCTTCTTCGTCCGCGAGAAGCTGACGAACGTCGACGGCACAAACCTCGCCGAGGTGACCTCGCCGATCCTGACCGCCAGGACCAAGAGCGGCGGTTGGCCGGGTTCCCTGCTGGGGATGGGGAAAGCGGACGTCACCGGATGCGAGGACCAGAATTTCGCGCCCAAGGACTTCTCGGTCAAGGGCGCGGTCTTCGAGTCCTGCCGTCTGCACTTCGGGGTGGCGTCGGACCCCATCACGTCGCTGTCGTACACGTCCCAGCCCTACGAAAGCGCGGACTCACGTGCCGTGATCTGGCGGAACAAATAGCCCGGCCGGTTTACCGACCTCGGTCGGACTGCTTCCGGTCAAGGCCCGGAACTCGCGGACGAGATGCGCCTGATCGCTGTAGCCGCCGCGATACGCGACCTCCGCCCACGACAGGGACGGCGCCCGGCTCACCAGCGCCACCACGCGGTTGAGCCGGGCGATCCGCCCGGCCGTCCTGGGATTCAGCCCGATCTGTTCGCGGAACCGGGCGCTGAGGTGCTGGCGGCTCCAGCCGATCTCGTCGGCGAGCGCGTCGATACGGACCGGTCCGGTCATCAGGCGCTCCCAGGCGTAGCGGACGGGCGCGGCCAATTCCGGACCGCGGGCCATTCTCGACAGCAGGTACTCGTCCAGGAGCCGGAACCGCTCCGGCCAGTCCGCCGCCTCCGCGAGCCGTTCGATCAGCGACCCGGACCGCAGCAGATCGGACGCCGCGATCGCCGCGTTCGTCAGCTCCCGCAACGGGATCCCGAACAACGCGTACGAGCCGAGCGGGCTCAGGGCGACGGCGATGCCTCGCGACGCCCCGGCCTGCTCCGCGAGCAACGGCCGGTCCCGCAGTCCCAGTACGGGGGAATCCGGAATCGCGCCGTCACCCGACGGGCCGCGAGCCGGGGCCTCGAAGTCGATCACCCAGATGAGCACGGACAGCGGGGTGATCCGCCAGGAACTCGGCCCGGTGTCGGGAAGATCGTGCGCGACGTAGCTCGAGACGTGGGCCGCCAGGCGCGGATCGGGCAGCCTGAGCACCCGCTCGCCGGGCGCCTGGGCGACGTCGCGACGCGGCACCACGAGACCCCACCCGCCCATACCGTCATCTTACTTTCGTTCAAGCCTCCGGATGCGGCTCCGCCTAGCGTTCCTCCCATGAAGAAAATCGGGGGATTCAGGAATCCGGCGGCCGAGAAGCGCTATTTCGCCGCCTACGACCGGGCGATCGCCGAATGCCCGGAACCGGATGCCGTGTCCGACATCGCGACGCGCCACGGCACCACGCGGGTCTACCGCTACGGCGATGAGGGCCCGCCGATCGCCTTGTTGCCCGGGCTCATGGCGACGTCGGCGTGCTACGCCGCGTTGATCCCAGGGCTGGCCGAGGGGCATCGGGTCTACGCGATCGACACGCTCGGGGAGGCGGGCCGGAGCGTGCAGACCGCGCCGTTCGAAGGCGTCCGTGACCGCGCGAGGGCTCTCGACGACGTCTTCGAGAAACTGGACCTGGCCGCGGTACACCTCGTCGGCGGTTCGACCGGTGGCTGGCACGCGGTGAACCAGGCCATCGACGCCCCTGGACGGATCGCGTCGCTCGGGCTGCTCGACGCGACCACGGTTTCGGCCCCGTTCACCCGGAACGTGTTCTGGTACGGCGCCCTCGCGGCCGTCCTCGACAACGACCGGCTCTGGCGAGGCTTCCTGACCTGGTCGGCGGGAGAGGACATCTTCGACCAGCCCGCGGCCCGCCTGGTACTCGCCGGGATCAGGTCCTATCGGGCCAGGGTGCCCTTCCAGACCTGTCCGGACGGAACCGCGGTCGCGGCCATCACGGTGCCGGTGCTCGCGCTGTTCGGCGCGCGGAGCGTCGTCCACGATCCGTTCGCGGCGGCGGAACGGCTCAGGGATCTGCTCCCCCTGGCCGACGTCGAAGTCCTGCCTGATGCCGGGCACTACCTTTATCGGCGGCCGGAGGACCGCGACCTCATCGTCGACCGGGTGATCAAGTGGGTCTCGGCCCACCGGTAGTGCTCACCTCGCGATCGGCGCTCAGGCCGCGCGCTGACGCGATCCCCCCGCCGAGCGGCCGCGCACCGCCGCCAGGCTGGCCCGGCAGGCGGCGGTCAACCGGGCCGACGCGGCACTTCCGCCGTGGCCGCACCGGGGGCACGACATCGTCACCGCACCGGACAGCTCGTCGATCGAAACGGTCAGCGCGGTCGCGCAGGTGCGGCACCACCGATGCCGGGTGACCGGGTTGACGTGCAGCGGCGAGGCGACGCACTGGTGGATCCAGCGGCCGTGCACGTGGCAGGTCAGGCGGTCGTCCGGGGACAGGCGGCCGACGTCCTCCGCGTCGTCCTCCATCGCCAGCAGAACCGGCAGGGTGCGGCTCACCGGGGTCAGCCGCGTGGCCGAGGCCTGTGTCGTGGTGTTCATCGCTTTCTCCTTCCGGCTCTTATCAGGACGTCGAACGGCGGACCCCAGATACGACACGGCCGGGCGAGCTTCTGCGAAGACCTCGGCCAGGTCTCCCCCTGCCGGGTGATTCGATCTTGGTCGAAGCCAAACCGTTACCCCATTCGGGTTAACGACGCGTATCTTTCGGATCATGAAGGCCGCACTTACTCCACTGTCCACATCGGACGGTCGCGGCCTCGATTACCTGCTGTTTCCACCCGCCGGCGGCACGGTCCGCACGTTCGGCCCGCTCGCCGGAGCCGTCCGCGCGAACGTCTGGGGCGCCGAGTATCCCGGGCACGGGGACCGGCTCGCGGAGACTCCCGCGGCGTCCGTCGAAGACCTCGCCGCGCCGCTGGCCGAGGAGCTTACGAGGGACTGGTTCTCCCGCGCCGTGGTGATCGGTTTCGGGATGGGCGCCTTCGTCGCGCTCGAAACGGCTCAGCGTCTCGGCGTCGCGCCTGCGTCGTTGATCGTGGTGGACGCGTGCGCCCCGCAGCGCCGCTCCCCGGACAAGAACGCCAAGACGGCGGCTTCGGCCATGGGGCGGGTGTTCGGCCGCACCGGGCTCACCCCGGTCGCCGGCTACCGCGACGCACCCGAAAGCTGGGAGTACGCGCTGGATCTACTGCTCGGCGACCTCCAGCTGCTGAACGCCTACCGCGGGCCCGCGAGGACCCGGCTTTCGTGCCCGATCGCGGCGATCCGCGGCGCCGACGATCTCGCGTTCGCCTCGGGCGACGACGCCACGGGCGGATGGCGGGTGTGGACGTCCGGTCCGTTCGTGGGCCGCGTGGTCCCCGGCGGGCACCTCGGCGTCCTCGAAGCCGGCCGCGAGGCCGAGTTCTGGGCCCGGATCCACCGGCTGGAAGCGGCCTTCCTCGACGTCGAACCCGAAGTCGCCTGACCCGCGTGACGTACACCGGTGACGTCGTCCGACGGTCGCCGCGGCCCGCGCCGGCTCCCTAATTTGATCCCGTACCAGGCGTTTCGCGGGAGGGATCAGGATGCTCAGCAGGAGAAGGTTCGCGCAGGCCGTCATCGCCGCGACGGCGGGGGCCACGGTGGCCGGTTGTTCGGCCCAGCCCGCGGTGGCACCGGCCGCGGCCGCCGGGCCGAACTCGGCAGGCAGGTCGAACTCGTTCGGCCCGCTCAAGCAGATCGACGCCGGTGAGCTGAGCATCGGGTACGCCGAAGCGGGGCCGGCGGACGGCCCGGTGGTCGTCCTCCTGCACGGCTGGCCCTACGACATCCACAGCTACGTCGACGTCACCCCGCGCCTGGTCGCGGCCGGTTACCGGGTGATCGTGCCGTTCCTGCGGGGTTACGGGCCGACACGGTTCCTTGCGAAGGACACCTTCCGCAACGGGCAGCAGTCCGCGATCGCCGCCGACATCATCGCGCTGCTGGACGCCCTCAAGATCCAGAAGGCCGTCTTCGGCGGTTTCGACTGGGGCGCCAGGACGGCCGTGATCATCGCCGCGCTGTGGCCCGAACGCTGCAAGGCGCTCGTCTCGGTGAGCGGCTATCTCGTCACCAACCGGGAGACGAACAAGCAGCCGCTCTCCCCCGCCGCCGAACTCGGTTGGTGGTATCAGTACTACTTCGCCACCGAGCGCGGCATCCTCGGCTACACGAAGAATCGCCACGACTTCAACAAGCTGATCTGGAAGATCGCGTCGCCGAAGTGGACCTTCGACGACGCGACCTACGACCGCTCGGCGGCCTGCTTCGAGAACCCGGACCACGTGGCCATCGTGATCCACAACTATCGCTGGCGGCTCAGCCTCGCCGACGGTGACCCGAAACTCGATCCCCTGGAACAGAAACTCGCGCAGGGACCGGCGGTCGCGGTGCCCACGATCACGATCGGCAGCGACTTCGACGGGCCGAACGCCGACGGCAAGACCTACCGTTCGAAGTTCTCCGGCAAGTACGAACACCGCGTGCTGAACGGGATCGGCCACAATGTGCCGCAGGAGGCCCCGGAGGAATTCGCGAAAGCCGTCATCGACGTCGACCGGTTCTAGCTGTCCCGTGAACCGGGCGTGCGGGGGTCAGCCCGCGGCTACGATCGCGGTCGTCGGGACGGCCCGGCCACCGAGTGCCGCCGTGCGGGCGGCGGCGTTGGCCGTGTCTCGCAGGTAGCTGGTCAGGCGCACGATGTTGTCGACGGTCATGTCGGCCGAGGCGAGGATGGCACGGATGTTCGACCAGATCAGCTCGAGCTGCTCCTCCAGTCCGGTCCCGGGCTTCCCGGCCTCGTCCGGGACGGACGCACCCGACTGCGGACCGATCATCGAGCATGCTCCACCCCAGAACGTTATGAACGGGACTTTCATTGCAAATTTTGCAATGAAAGTCCCGTTCATAACACTTGAGGATGAGGGTCAGCGGGCCCCGGTGAGGTGTTCGAGCGCCAGCTGGGACAGGCGGACGAAGCCATAGCCGCGCTCCGCCACCTTGTCCGCGTCGAAGTCCTCGAACGCCGAACGGTCGGCCAGCAGGTCCGCGGCCGTTTCGCCGTCGTTGAGCGTCGGCGTCGCCAGTTCCGGGACAAGGGCCGTCTCCAGCGCCGCCTGCACCTCTGGGTCGGCCCGGAAGGCACGCGAACGTTCGGCGAAGAGGAGATAGCTGGCCATGTTCGCCTCCGCGCTGGCCCAGACGCCGTCCATGTTCTCCGTGCGCAGCGGCTTGTAGTCGAAGTGGCGGGGCCCGTCGTAACCGCCGTTCTCCAGCAGGTCGACGAGGAAGAACGACGACAGGACGTCACCGTGGCCGAACACGAGGTCCTGGTCGAACCGCGGGCCGCGCTGGCCGTTGAGGTCGATGTGGAACAGCTTGCCCTGCCACAGCGCCTGCCCGATGCCGTGGACGATGTTGAGCCCGGCCATCTGCTCGTGCCCGACCTCCGGGTTCACGCCGACGATCTCGTGGTTCTGCAGCGTGGAGATGAACGCGAGCGCGTGGCCGACGGTCGGCAGCAGGATGTCGCCGCGCGGCTCGTTCGGCTTCGGCTCCAGCGCGAGCCGAAGCCCGTAGCCCTGGTCGATGACGTACTGGGCCAGGAAGTCGATGCCCTCGCGGTAACGGTCCATCGCCGCGCGGACGTCCTTCGCGGCATCGGTCTCGCTGCCTTCGCGGCCGCCCCAGAGCACGAACGTCGACGCGCCGAATTCGGCGGCGAGGTCGAGGTTCCGCAGCACCTTCCGCAGCGCGAACCGGCGGACCTCGCGGTCGTTGCTGGTCAGGCCGCCGTCCTTGAAGACGGGGTGGCGGAACAGGTCCGTGGTCACCATCGGGACGACGAGGCCGGTCTCGGCGAGCGCGGCCTGGAAGCGCTTCAAATGCCGCGCGCGCTCCGCGTCGGACGAGCCGAACGGGACGAGGTCGTCATCGTGGAAGGTGATGCCCCAGGCACCGAGGTCGGAAAGCCGGTGCACCGCGTCGACCGGATCGAGCGGGCCGCGACTGGCCGGGCCGAACATGTCGTTCGCCTGCCAGCCCACGGTCCACAGCCCGAAGCTGAACTTGTCCTCACGCGTCGGTGCCTGAGCCATCAATGCCTCCACGAATTAGTTTGATGCCTGAACTTATCCACGCGCACCCCGGCGGGTCAAGGCTTTCGTTCAGGCATCGAACGAATACAATCGCGCGATGATCGGCACGCGCCCGGCGGGACAGCACACCGTGCGGCAGCACAACGCCGCCCTCGTTCTGGGCGCGATCGCGGACGGCCCGGGCACCTCACGCGCGGGCCTTTCCGCCGCCACCGGACTCACGAAAGCCACCGTGTCGAGCGTGGTCGACCGCCTCATCGGCGCGGATCTCGTGGCCGAAGGCGAACCGGAGCGACGCGTCGGCCCAGGGCGGCGCGGCACCGTCGTCTCCCTGTCCCCCACCGGCCCGCACGGGCTCGGCATCGAGATCGGTGTCGACTACCTGGCGTCCTGCCTGGTCGATCTGACCGGCACCGTCCGGGCCGAGGAGGTCCGGTACGCGGACAACCGGACTCCGCGTGTTTTCCAGCGTGTGTCGGCGTTCCTGCGCAGCGCACGGAAGCAGGCGGAGGCGCTGGGGGTGCCCGTCGCCGGCGTCGGCGTCGCGGTGCCGGGTGTGGTCGAATCCTCCAGCGGGCTCGTCCGACTCGCCCCCAACCTGGGCTGGCGCGACGTCGACCTCGCCGACCGGCTCGGGGAGACCTTCACCGTCGCCAACGAAGCCAACTTCGCCGCACTCGCCGAACTCTGGCACGGCTCGGCGCTGCCCGATTTCGTCCATGTGTCCGGCGAGATCGGGATCGGCGCGGGAATCGTGCTGGACCGTGCCCTGTTCGAGGGCGTGCGCGGCGCGGGCGGCGAGATCGGGCATCTGCCGGTGGCTCCCGACGGTCCGCCGTGTTCCTGCGGCGCCAACGGCTGCCTGGAACGGATGGCCGGACAGGAGGAGATCCTGCGGCTCGCGGGCGCCGAGACGGTGGACGACCTGATCTCCGCTCTCGAAGCGGGAAACGACGCGGCCGCCGTCGCCGTCGCCACCGCGGCGGGCCACCTCGGCGTCGGACTGTCCACTGTGGTCAATCTGATGGACGTCCCGGCGGTGGTGCTAGGCGGAACCTACGCCCGGCTCGAACCTTGGCTTCGTGAGCCACTCCTCGCCGAACTGGAGCGCCGTGTGCCCAGTACGGCGTGGTCGCCGGTGCGGCTCGTCCGCTCGTCGCTCGGCACTAGAGCCGCCGTACGCGGCGCGGCCGGCGCGGTGATCCGCGCCGTCCTCGCGGATCCCGAGCACTATCTCACGACTCACTGGCCATCCGATCAGGACGCTCGGGGCCGGTGACCCCGGGCAGCAGCGGCTCGATCGCCTGCGCCCGCTGCTCGATGTCGGGACGCCGGGCCCGCCGCGCGTAGTCGATGAGGGCTTCGCGGTCCTCCCGCAGGAGCCATCCCTGTTCGCATCCGGTCTCCAGCCGCACAAGATGCTGCACCAGCTCCGCCGACTCGGCGCCGAAGTCCCGCATCCGGCGCGTCAGCAGTTCCGCCGCGGCGAGGTAACCGTTGTTCCAGGCGTGGACCGCCAGCAACTGCGCCGTCGCGGCGAGGATGTCGCCGAGATGGAACCCGCCCTCCGCGGCGAGATGCCCGGCGAGCCGGAAGCTGCGTCTGCCCTCGCCGACCGGCCCCTCCTCGCGAATCGCTTCGAGCAACGCCCCGACCTGCCGCGTCAGATAATCCTGACCCACGCCGTCCACCGTCACCGCACTCCTCCACCCAGTCGCCGCGATCGTAGGGAGGTGTCAATGGAGTGACGGGCAGATACATCGAATGCCGAACCGTTATCACCCGAATGGGGCCGCCGGTCCGGCTTCGGTGACGCCGGGTCGGTCAACAGGGCGCCACCGCACCGGTCTCGCCCACGGGACACCAGCCCGGGTGCTCTCGCAGCCACTTGTCGCGCTCCGTCTCGACGTCTCGCTGTGTCAATCCGCGCGCCCTGTCGACGCAGCCGCCTGTCTGGCACTTGATGTTCGTCCCCGGCTCGTAGCACTGGTTCTCGTCCTTGCGGCAGGCTGCCCGCCGCTGGTCCGCCGTGAGCCGCTTGGTCTTGGTCGTAGTGGGCGGTTTGGTCGTGGGCGGTGCGGCGGTGATCGACGGGACGACGACCGTCGTAGTCAGCTCCGTCGGTGAGACCGTCGTCGGAGCGACGCTCGTCGTGACCGTCACGACCGGGCGCGTCGGCGGATCCGGTGACGCATAGGCGGTCCCGCAGAAGAACACGGCAGCCGACAACAGGAGCAGCACGCGCGTCACGATTCCTCCGCCTCCGCCGTCGAACCCGCCTGTATTCGGCGAAAGCGCGCCCGATGTTACGGCCGCGGCAGTGCCCGCGCCCCAGAGCCTCGTGAGTGGGTCGTTCCCGGGCCCGGTCCGTGAAGGCCTCCTTGAGGGAACCAGAGTCCCTCAAGGAGGCCTTCACGGACTCGACGATCACCACTCACGAGGCGCGACGCCGGGCTGCTCCTCGAAGATCAGCCAGGTCCGGGTGGACCGGACGCCGTCCAGGGCCTGTAGCCGTTCCAGGACGACGTCGCGCAGGGATGCGTTGTCCGGCGTCCGCACGAGCAGCAGGATGTCGAAGTCGCCGCCGACCAGCGACACGTGCTCGACGTACGGGATCTCCCGCAACTCGGCCGACATCGTCCGCCACGACGTCTGCTCGACGGTGATCAGGATGTACGCGCTCGTTCCGAGGCCCGCCCGCCGCGGATCGATCTTCGCGCCGAAGCCGGTGATCACGCCTTCGGACCCCAGCCGATCCAGCCTCGCGTAGGCGTTGGTGCGTGAAATGTGCAGCCGCTCGGCCAGCGCGCGGACGGCGAGCCTGCCGTCGGCCGACAGCTCGGCGAGGATGGCGCGGTCGATGTCGTCGAGGGCAAGGACCGTTCGTCCCGGATGCGGCCCGTGAGCCACGCCACTGCTGGACGCCTGGCTCGTCTGAACCGATCCCTCGGGCAGTTTGTCGCTCATTTCGCCTGCCTCTTGAACACTGGGACTCCGGAAACCACCATCTCAGCATCATATGTCTGTGAAAGGTGGTGTTGCGCCATGTCGCGAGAGACCCCTGCCGCCGCGTTGCTGCCGTCCGAAACCCCGGTGCGGTTCCTCGCCGAGGACGGCACGCGCGTCGACGAGCACGACGGCTACTCCGAACCGCCCGCCGACCGGCTCGTCGAGGCATACCGGCTGATGGTGCTCGGCCGCCGGTTCGACGTCCAGGCGACCGCGCTGACCAAACAGGGCCGCCTCGCCGTCTACCCGTCGAGTGCCGGCCAGGAGGCCTGCCAGGTCGCGAGCGCGCTCGCCCTCACCGACGCCGACTGGCTCTTCCCCACCTACCGCGACTCGGTCGCCCTGGTCGCCCGCGGGCTCGACCCGGGCGAGGTCCTCACGCTGCTCCGCGGCGACGCGCATTGCGGCTACGACCCCGCCGCGACCCGGGTCGCGCCGCAGTGCACGCCGCTGGCCACCCAGACCCTGCACGCGGCCGGGCTCGCGCACGCGCTGCGGCGCCGCGGCGAGGAGGCCGTCGCGTTCGCGCTCATCGGCGACGGCGCCACGAGTGAGGGCGACTTCCACGAGGCGCTCAACTTCGCGGCCGTGTTCCAGGCGCCCGCCGTCTTTTTCGTGCAGAACAACGGTTTCGCGATTTCGGTGCCGTTCGAGAAGCAGAGCGCCGCGCCCGCGCTCGCCTACAAGGGCGTCGGCTACGGCGTCCGGTCCGAACAGGTCGACGGCAACGACGCCCTCGCCGTGCTCTCGGTCCTGGACGACGCCGTCGCGCACGCCCGTTCCGGTCGAGGACCGGTGCTCGTCGAGGCGCACACCTACCGGATCGACGCGCACACCAACGCCGACGACGCCACCCGCTACCGCGACCCGGCCGAGGTCGAGAAGTGGCGTGCGGCCGACCCGGTCCGCCGTCTGGAGACCTACCTGACGAACGAGAACCTGCTGTCCGAAAAGGACATCGAGCGCTTCCGTGCCGAAGCCGAGACCTTCGCGGCCGGCGTGCGCGACACGCTCAACGCCGACGTCGAGCCCGACCCGCTCTCCCTGTTCGAGCACGTTTACGCCGAGCCGACCCGGCACCTGATCGCCCAGCGCGCGCAGATCGTCGCCGAACTCGAAGCAGTGGAGGCCTGATGAACGAGCTTTCGATGGCGCAGGCACTCAACGCCGCACTGCGCGACTCCGTCAAGGACGACGACCGCGTGCTGATCTTCGGCGAGGACGTCGGGCCGCTCGGCGGGGTGTTCCGGGTGACCGACGGGATCACCGCCGATTTCGGCGAGGAGCGCTGTTTCGACACGCCCCTGGCCGAATCCGGCATCGTGGGCTTCGCGGTCGGGATGGCGATGGGCGGTTTCCGTCCGGTCGTCGAGATGCAGTTCGACGCCTTCGCCTATCCCGCCTTCGAGCAGATCACCTCGCACGTCGCGAAGCTGCGGAACCGCACCCGCGGCGCGCTTTCGCTGCCGATGGTCATCCGGATCCCCTACGCCGGCGGGATCGGCGGCGTCGAGCACCACTGCGATTCGAGCGAGGCCTACTACACCCACACGCCCGGCCTGCGCGTCGTCACGCCCGGCACCCCACAGGACGCCTACGACCTCCTGCGCGACGCGATCGACTCACCGGATCCGGTGATCTTCCTCGAACCCAAATGCCGGTACTGGTCGAAGGAACCGGTCTCCTTCACCCGCGGCAACACCCCGATGGACCGCGCGGTCGTCCGACGCGAGGGCAAGGACGTCACGCTGATCGCCTACGGCCCGATGGTCGCGACGGCACTGGAGACCGCGGAGGCGGCGACCGCCGAGGGCTGGGACGTCGAGGTGGTCGACCTCAGGTCGCTGACGCCGTTCGACGACGAGACCGTCACCGCCTCGGTGCGGCGCACCGGGCGCGCTGTCGTCGTCCACGAAGCCGCCGGGTTCGGCGGTTACGGCGCCGAGGTCGTCGCCCGCGTCACGGAACAATGCTTCCATCAGCTGCACGCGCCCGTCCTGCGGGTGACGGGGCTCGACATCCCTTATCCGCCACCGAAACTGGAACGCCACCAGCTTCCGGACGTCGACCGGATCCTGGACACCATCGCCCGCCTGCAGTGGAACGACCAGCCGGCGGTGGCCGGTGCCTGACTTCCTGCTCCCGGACCTCGGCGAAGGACTGACCGAGGCGTCGATCGTGAACTGGCTCGTCGCGGAAGGCGACACCGTCGGTGTCGACCAGCCGGTCGTCGAGGTCGAGACCGCGAAGGCCGCGGTCGAGGTGCCGGTGCCGTTCGCCGGTGTGGTCCCCCGCCTCCACGGCGAACCCGGCCAGTCACTGCCGGTCGGAGCTCCCCTGCTCACCATCGGCCCCGGTTTCGCCGAGCCGGGCGTGACGACCGCGAGCGAAGGCAGCGGCAACGTCCTCATCGGCTACGGCACGACCACCACGACGAGGCGCCGCCGGACGCGCACCGTCGTCGCCACTCCCGAGAAGCCCTCGAAAGCACCCGGCGTGATCTCGCCCTTCGTCCGGAAGATGGCCGCCGACAACCGGATCGACCTGACGAAGCTCACCGGAACCGGTCCTGGCGGCATCATCCGGCGCGCCGACGTCGAAGCGGCGCTCACCGTCCCGGAGCAGCGGGACGGCGAGACGCGGATCCCGCTGACCGGGGTCCGCAAGGCGGTCGCCGACAAGCTGACGACCTCGCGGCGCCAGATCCCCGAAGCGACGGTCTGGGTCGACGTCGACGCGACGGAACTCGTCACGGCGCGGAAGTCGCTCAACGCCTCGGCACCGGACCGCCCGGTGAGTCTCCTCGGTCTCATCGCCCGGTTCGCCGTGGCTGGGCTGCGGAAGTACCCCGAGCTGAACTCGCGCGTCGAGGGCGAGGAGATCGTCCAGTTGCGCGACATCAACCTCGGTTTCGCGGCACAGACCGACCGCGGTCTCGTCGTACCGGTCGTCCGCGACGCGGGCTCACTGTCCACAAGGGAGCTTTCGGCGGCGATCCGCGAACGGACGACCCAGGCACGAGAAGGCAAACCCAGCCCGGCCGGCGGTACGTTCACGGTGAACAACTACGGCGTGTTCGGGGTGGACGGGTCGGCCGCGATCATCAACCATCCGGAGGCGGCGATCCTCGGCATCGGCCGGATCCTCGACCGTGCCTGGGTCGTCGACGGCGAGCTGGTGGCGCGGAAGATCTGCGAGCTGACGCTGGCGTTCGACCACCGGGTGTGCGACGGCGGGACCGCGGGCGGGTTCCTGCGGTTCGTCGCGGACTGTGTCGAGTCGCCGGTCACCGCGCTCGGGGATCTCTGAGCGGCGGCCACAACTCGCGGTTGTGGGCCGTCCACGGGTCGTTGTTCGACTTGGGCGCAGCGGCTTGCTTTGATCTCGCGCATGGGTGGACGGTCGCTGGGGCGACGATTCGGATGGCTTTGGGCGGCGTACGCGGCGAGCGCTTTCGGCACCAGGTTCGCGTTCGACGCGTTCAGCATCATCGCCATCGTGGTGCTGGGCGCGGGTACCACCGAGGTCTCGCTGCTGGCGTCCGCCGGTCTCGTGGCGGGCGCGGTGGTCGCGCTGCCGCTCGGCCCCTGGGTCGAGTTCCGCCGCAAACGGCCGGTGATGATCGCGATGGACCTCGTCCGCTGCGTGGCGCTGCTGACCGTCCCGGTGGCGTACGCGCTGGGGCTGCTCGGTTTCGGCCAGCTTCTCGTGGTCTCGGTCGTGGTCGCCGCGGCCGACATCACGTTCCTGGCGGCCAGCGGCGCTTTCTTGAAAACGCTGCTGCCCCGCGAAGACCTGCTCGTCGCGAACGCCCGGTTCGAGTCCACCACCTGGACCGCGACCGTGCTCGGCCCGCCGCTCGGTGGCTTCGCCGTCGGCCTGTTCGGGCCGGTGATCACGGTCGCCGCCGACGCGGTCAGCTATCTGCTCTCCGCGGCCGGGATCCGCGCCGTCGGTGGCGCGGAACCGCCGCCCGCGAGGCGGGACGGCCCCCGGTTGAGCGGCCGCGACCTTCGCGAAGGGTGGCGATTCATCCTCACCCACCCGGTGCTGCGTCCCCTCTTCGTCAACACGATCCTGGTCAACGGCCTGATCATGGCGACCGCGCCGCTGGTCGCCGTCCTGATGCTCGGGCAGCTCGGCTTCGCCCCGTGGGAGTACGCGGTCGCCTTCGCCGTGCCGTGTCTCGGGGGGCTGGTCGGGGCAAGGCTCTCCCGGCGGGTCGTCGCCCGGTACGGCCGCGAGCGCGTCCTCTTCGTCGCCGGCTGGCTGCGCGTCTGCTGGCCGGTCGGGCTGGTCTTCCTCCATCCCGGCGTTTCGGGACTGCTCCTGGTCATCGTCGTCGAGTTCTGCCTGATCACCTGTATCGGCGTATTCGCTCCGGTGCTCGCCACCAGCAGGCTCGAGCTGGTGCCCCTCGACCGCGCGGCCCGCACGCTGTCGGCCTGGTCGATCGCCGGGAAGCTCACCACCGCTGCCTTGACCGCGTCGTGGGGACTGCTCGCCGCGGTCACCGGCCCGCGGGCCGCGGTCGGGATCGCCGGGCTGCTCATGCTCGCGACGCCGCTCCTGCTCCCCCGGAACCGTCGGACCCCTGTGCCAGGATCGGCGCATGACGATCAAGAGGGTGGTTCCGGATCTGGAGAGCAAGTCGCTGGAGCAGGCGAAAGCCTTCTACGTGCGGGTGCTCGGCTTCGAGGTGGTGATGGATCACGGCTGGATCGTGACGCTGGCGGATCCGGCGCGTCCCGAGGTCCAGCTGAGCCTGATGACGCATGACGAGACGGCGCCGGTCGTGCCGGTCGCGTCCATCCAGGTCGACGACGTCGACGCGGCGTACGCGGAGGCGAAGGCGTCCGGCGCGGAGATCGTGCACGAGCTGACCGACGAGCCGTGGGGAGTTCGGCGGTTCTTCGTCCGCGACCCCGACGGTCACGTGGTGAACGTCCTCGCCCACCGCTGAAAGCCGTTTCATCAGAATTTCATGACGCATCCCTAGCGTTCGAGCACGCACCGTAGTCGAGCGAAAGGGAGTCGAATGTGAAGAAACTCAGGGGGGTCCTGGCAGCGGCCGCGCTGGCCATCGGGCTGATCGGCGTCACCGCGCCGGTGGCCCAGGCCGACCAGGCGCACTACTACATCCTCATCGGCGGCACCTGTGACGGCGCCGCGACCGTGTACGACAACGCCTGGCTTCGGGGCGGGATCCGGAAGGTGGTCCATTACCCGGCCGGGGCCGCCGGACTGCCCAACTGCGACCAGACGCCGATGGACCAGAGCGTCGCACGCGGGCACGAGGAAGCCCGGCGGGTCGTCCAGAGCTCCTTCGACGAGAACCCGGGGGCGGAGTTCACCGTCGTCGGCTACTCGCAGGGCGCGCTGGTCGCGAACCTGGTGCTGAACGACATCGCGGACGGCAGGCTGGGCGTGGACAAGTCGCGGTTCAGCGCGAAGATCTTCGCCGACCCGATGCAGCCGGTCGGTCCGCCGGGACGCGGGATCAGCGCGGTGCTCCCGCCGGGTGCGGGCGCGCCGTCGCCGTTCGGCGGCTACGTGTCGTTCGGTCCCGGTCGCACCGATTTCGGTGGCATCCCGTTCATCCGCTACTGCATCGAGACCGACGGTGTCTGCCACTTCGACACCTTCGAAGCACCTGGCGGGTACTTCGCCCAGCACCAGTGCTACCAGTGGGCCCGGCCGACCGATCACCGCTCGATCATGGAGGACACGATCGCGGACGGTGTGTACACCAACGGTTCGCACGCGCTGCCGCGGCAGAACTGCCGTCCGCCGTGGCCGTCGGCGTGACCGGCTGAAGACGGCTGTCACCCGGTGCCCGATCACCGGATGACAGCGGTTCGGGCGATGGCCCGCCCACAACGTCGTGGGCGGGCCATCGTCGGTCTACCGCGCCTGCTGCCCCACCGGCGCCGGGGCATGCCCGGTCGGCCGGGCGGTGAACGTGCCCCGGCCCTGGGTCCGGCCGCGCAGCCGCGTCGCGTAGCCGAACAGTTCGGCCAGCGGCACCGTCGCGGTGACCACGGTCGTGCCCGCGCGCGCAGTCGAACCCAGCACCCGGCCACGCCGGGCGGCCAGATCGCCGAGCACCACGCCGACAGCGCTTTCCGGCACGGTGACGGTCACTTCGGCGACCGGCTCCAGCAGCGTCATCGCCCCGGCGCGCAACGCCTCGCGGAGCGCGAACCGCCCGGCCGTCCGGAACGCCATCTCCGACGAGTCCTTCGAGTGGGTGGCCCCGTCGGTCAGCGTGACCCGGACACCGGTCACCGGATGCCCGCCGAGCGGACCTTCCGCCAGCGCGTCCCGGCAACCGGCTTCGACCGCGCGGACGTACTCGCGCGGCACCCGGCCACCGACCACAGTGGACCGGAATTCGAACTCCCCTTCTTCCAGTGGTTCGGTGTCGATGACGACGTGGGCGAACTGCCCGGCGCCGCCGTCCTGTTTGACATGCCGGTGCACGAAACCGGTCACGCCACGCGCGACCGTCTCGCGGTAGGCCACCCTCGGGCGCCCGACGCCGACGTCGAGTCCGTGGTCGCGACGGATCTTCTCCACCGCCACCTCCAGATGCAGCTCGCCCATCCCCGACAACAGGGTCTGGCCGGTCTCGCGATCGGCCCGGAGGACCAGCGACGGGTCCTCCTCGACCAGCCGCGTCAGCGCCGTCATCAGCCGTTCCGTGTCGGTTCCCGTCCGTGCCTCGACGGCGACCGACACCACCGGATCGGCGACGACGGGCGGTTCGAGCAGAATCGGATCCGACGGCGCGCACAGCGTCGCGCCCGCACGGGCGGCCTTCAGCCCGACCACCGCGACGATGTCGCCCGCGGCGGCGCTGTCCACCCGCGTGTGCCGGTCCGCCTGGACCCGCAGGATGCGGCCGACGCGTTCGGTCCGCCCGCTGCCCACGTCCACCACAGCCTCCGAAGTCCGGATCGTGCCCGAATACACCCGCAGGTACGTCAACCGCCCGGTGGCGGTCGAGGTCACCTTGAACACCAGTGCCGCGAACGGCGCCGACGGCTCGGCGGGCCGCTCGTGCGCCGTGCCTTCGTACTCGCCGCGGACCGGCGGGACGTCCGACGGTGCGGGCAGGTACGCCACCGCGGCTTCCAGCAGTGGCTCCACGCCGCGGTCGCGGTAGGCCGAGCCGCACAGCACCACGACGCCCTCCCCGGTCCGGGTCAGCTCGCGCAGCGCCGCGACCAGTGTCTCCGCCGAAACCGACGACGACGCGCAGAATTCCTCCAGCGCGGCCGGATGGAGTTCCGCCACGGTCTCGTCGAGCAGGCGGCGGCGCCGGTTCGCTTCGTCCACAAGGGACTCCGGAACCGGGCCTTCCTCGGCCGTCCCGGCACCGTCGGCCCAGACGAGCGCGCGCATCCGCAGCAGGTCGACGACGCCCACGAAGCCGTCCTCGGCCCCGATCGGCAGCTGGACCACGAGCGGACGCGGATGCAGCCGGTCCCGGATGGACTCCACGGCCGCGTCCAGGTCGGCGCCCGCGCGGTCGAGTTTGTTGACGAACGCGATCCGTGGCACGCCGTGCCGGTCGGCCTGGCGCCACACCGATTCGCTCTGCGGTTCGACCCCGGCGACGCCGTCGAACACCGCGATCGCGCCGTCGAGGACCCGGAGCGACCGTTCGACCTCGTCGGAGAAGTCGACGTGGCCGGGGGTGTCGATCAGGTTGAGGCGATGACCGTCCCATGAACAGCTGACGGCGGCGGCGAAGATCGTGATGCCGCGGTCCCGCTCCTGGGAATCGAAGTCGGTCACGGTCGTACCGTCGTGGACCTCACCCCGTTGGTAGGTGGTGCCGGTGACGTACAGGATCCGTTCGGTGAGGGTGGTCTTGCCCGCGTCCACATGGGCGAGGATGCCCAGATTCCGGACGGCGGACAGGGGGACACGGTGTGGTTCGGTGCGCATGGCGCGGGCCTTTCGAGATGATCTCCGGAAACTTCGACAGCGCGATTCCGGCGAACGCGCGCAGGCGGCCGTCACCGTTGCGGGACAACGGGAAGAGGGCGCGAGCGGGTCAGGCGTTCGTCAAGGAGCCGGTGCTAGCCGCGCGGCAGGCACCGGATGCGCGAAGACACGAGGATCACCTCGTACCGAGCCGAGGGGACGACGGCGGCGTGGCGATGACGCACGGTCCTGTCCTTCCTCGTCGGGGTGATACGCGGCGAGTGTAGCCACGGGAGAGCCGGTCCGGGAACCGGTTTTCCGCGGATCCCGGGGAAACTGGGCGGGGACCGACCAGTTTCCGGCGGCGGCGGTGTCCATCCTTTCGAGAGACACCACAGGAGGAAGGAGCCGGGCATGCGGGCGGACGAACTGCTGACCCTGGCGAAGACCGGCGACGGCGAGGCGTTCCGTGACCTCGTCGCGCCGTACCGCCGTGAGCTGCAGGTGCACTGTTACCGCATCCTGGGCTCGGTGCAGGACGCCGAGGATCTGCTGCAGGAGACGTTGCTGGCCGCGTGGCGCGGGATCGGCGCGTACGAGGAACGCGCGTCCGTGCGGACCTGGCTGTACCGGATCGCGACCAACCGCTGCCTCAACGCGCTGCGGACAGGCGGCCGCCGCCCGCAGGACCACGCGGCCTACCGATCGGAGGTCCCGTTGCCCGAGCCGTCGCGCCGCCGTCCGGAACCCAGCTGGCTGGAGCCATACCCCGACGTCCTGCTCGACGAGATCGCCGATCAGGTGCCCGGTCCGGAGGCGCGGTACGAGGTCAGGGAGTCGATCTCGCTCGCGTTCCTGGCGGCCCTCCAGCAGCTGCCGCCCCGGCAGCGGGCCGTGCTGGTGCTGCGGGACGTCCTCGGGTTCCGCGCCGCCGAGGTGGCGGAGATCCTCGACACCACCGGGAACGCGGTGACCAGCGCGCTGAACCGGGCGCGCACGGCACTGGCCAGGGAGCTGCCGGACGGCGACCGGGAGACCGCTCCCCTGCCGGATTCGCCGCGGGAACGCCGGATCGTCGACGAGTTCGCCCGCGCCTTCGAGAACGGCGACGTCGACACCATCGTGGCGCTGCTGACCGACGACGCCTGGCTGACGATGCCCCCGCTCCCCTTGGAGTACCAGGGCCCGGACGCCGTCGGGAACTTCCTGGCGACGGTCGCGTTCCGGGACGGCCACCGCTACTCGCTGATCCCGACCCGGGCGAACGGCCAGCCCGCCTTCGGCTGTTACCTCCTCGACCCGAGGACGCCGATCTGCCACGCGCACGGGGTACTCGTGCTGGCCCTCGCGGGCGACCGGATCACCGCGGTGACCCGGTTCCTCGACAACTCACAGCTCGCGGCCTTCGGGCTTCCCCGCTCGCTGCGCGGCTGATCCTTCCCACACCCACACACGCCCGCCGGGCGTGTGTGCCGTCCTGCCCGAAAACCCTTTCCCGCCAAGGAGAAACCTTGACACCCAAACAGGCGTGGGTTCTGGCGCTCGCCTCATTGGCGTCGTTCATGATGGCGCTGGACAGCCAGGTCGTGACGACGGCGCTGGGCACGATCCGCCGGGATCTGACCGCCTCGATCGAGCAACTCGAATGGACCGTCAACGCCTACAACCTCAGCTTCGCCGTCCTGCTGCTCACCGGGTCGGCACTCGGTGACCGGTTCGGCCGCCGCCGGATGTTCGTCACCGGCCTCGCGGTGTTCACGCTCGCCTCGGTGGGCTGCGCGCTGTCGGCGGACATCGGCACGCTGATCGCCGCGCGGACGGTGCAGGGCGCCGGTGCCGCGCTGGTGCTGCCGTTGTCGCTCACCCTGATCAGCGCGATCTTCCCGCCCGAACGGCGGGGCAAGGCGATGGGGCTCTACCTGGGGCTCACCGGACTGGCGACGTTCAGCGGCCCGTTCATCGGCGGCGCGATCGCCGAGGGGCTGGCCTGGCAGTGGATCTTCTGGCTCAACCTGCCGGTCGGCGTGGCCGCCGTCCTGCTGACGCTCCGCCGCGTCGACGAAAGCGCGGGCCCGAACAACCGGTTCGACCTGGGCGGTGTCGTCCTGGTGACCTTGGGAGCGCTGGGCATCGTCTGGGGACTGGTCCGGGGGAACCTCGCGGGCTGGGGCAGCGCCGAGGTGCTCGGCGCGCTGGTACTCGGCGTCGCCCTGGTGATCGCGTTCGTTTTCTGGGAGCGGCACAGCGAAGCACCGATGCTGCCGATGCGGTTCTTCCGGCTGAGGGCCTTCTCCACGGCCAACGCGGCGAACTTCTGCGTCTTCGCCTCGCTGTACGGCACGTTGTTCTTCCTGCCGCAGTACTTCCAGACCGCGCAGGGCTTCGGGCCGTTCGAGGCGGGGCTGCGGATGATGCCGTGGACCGCGACCCTGATGATCTGCGCGCCCATCGCGGGCAAACTGGCCGACAAGTACAGCGCGCGGACGTTCGTGGCCGCCGGGCTGCTGCTCCAGACCATCGGCATGAGCTGGATCGCCCTGGTCGCCGAACCCGGCACGAGCTACGCCGTTCTGCTGCCCGGGCTGATCCTCAGCGGTGTCGGCATCACCTCGGCCATGCCCGCCGCGCAGCGCTCGGTCGTCGGGGCCGTCCGGCCGCCCGAGATCGGCCAGGCTTCCGGCGTGTTCATGATGTTGCGGATCTTCGGCGGGGTGTTCGGCGTCGCGGTGACGGTGGCCGTTTTCGCCGGTGCCGGAAGTTACCTCTCGCCGTCGGAATTCGGCGGTGGTTTCACGACCGCGATGGTCGCCGTCGTCGCGTTCGCCTTCACCGGCATGCTGGTCGCCTTGGGTATGCCGGGCAGGCGGCCGGCCGAAGTTCCGCGGGCACCCGCCCTGTCCGGTACCGAACGAGGAGGAGACCGATGACCGATCAGAAGGCTCGCGCCGAAACGCTCCGCGGCCTGCACACTGGGAAAATGCTGGTCCTGCCGAACGTCTGGGACGCGGCGAGCGCCGAGGTCGTGGCGGAGGCGGGGTTCCCCGCGGTCGCCACCGCCAGTGCCGCCGTCTCGGCCATGCTCGGCTACCCCGACGGCGAAGGCGCGCCGTGGCAAGAGATGTTCGCGGCGGCGGGCCGGGTCGCCCGCGCGGTCTCCGTGCCGGTGACCGTGGACGCGGAAGCGGGTTACGGCCTGGCGCCGCGGGAATTCGTGGACCGGCTGCTGGAGACCGGTGCCGTCGGCTGCAACCTGGAGGACACCGACCACGCCACGGGCGGGCTGGTCGACGCCGGCGAGCACGCGCAGCGGCTCGCGGACATCCGTTCGGCCGCCAGCGACGCGGGCGTCCCGATCGTCGTCAACGCCCGGGTCGACACGTTCCTGGGTGACCGCGGGATTCCTGAGGCGGACAGGCTCGCCGAGGCCGTCCGGCGGGGCAGGCTCTACCGGGAGGCCGGCGCCGACTGCGTGTACCCGATCGGTGTGCGGCGGCGGGACGACCTCGCCGCGCTGGTCACCGAACTCGGGTGCCCGGTCAACGGGAACGTCGGCGAGGAACTGGATCTGGCGGCGCTCCGGGAATTGGGCGTGGCACGGGTGTCCTACGGTCCCCGCTTCTATCGCGCGGCGCTGGAAGGCTTCAAGACGGCCATCAAGAACCTCTAGGCCTGGCACTAGCTGGCGGGGCGTCGGCACTGGGAGTCGTGAGTGGTAATGACGGTTCTAACCGTCATTACCACTCACGAGACTTGACCCTGCCCGGTCACCGGTGTCTTGGGCCCCGCGCTGTCCGTGAAGGACTCCTTCCCTGCCCAGAAGGTCGGGTACCTCTTCGTGGTGGTGCAGCCGTCTATGAAGGAATTGGGACGTTGAGTGTCCCAATTCCTTCATAGACGCGGGTCACACTCGGTTGCGAAGCTTGATCAACAGAGGATCAGGGACATACCCCCAGAACCCGGCACACTCGAACCCCGCAGACACCAGCGACGTCACACCCGGACCACCACGAGCAGCACTGACCACCAGCCCCACCACTTCCCGCAGCCGGGAGCCCATGAAGGCACTCGCTGTGACTGGCGGCGCGCAAGTGTTACCGCTAGTGAGGGGTGTGTGGATTTAGGGACGTTGAACCTGGATCCACCGGTGGATGCGGGTGTTGATCTCGCCAATGTTGTCGATCTTGTGTTTTCGCTGGTGGCAGGGTGGGGTGCCGGACGTCTCATCCGGTGTGTCCACTGTGGTCCTGGTTGTTGGGGTGGGGGTCAGAGTCTTTGGTGTGTTGCGGTGAAGAGTGCTTGGTAGTGGTGTTGCCAGGGCCAGTTGGCTGGTAGTCGCAGGGTGATGCGGCGGGCGGTGCGGGTGATGCGGGCGGGGATGGTGATGAGATGTCGGCGGAGGGTTGCGGTGCGGGCTTTGGCGTGAAACATGCTGGTGAGGCTGCCGGTGGCGCGGAGCAGGTTGTGGGTGAGGCAGGCCAGGGTGAGCCAGGCCTGGTTGGCGGCGAAGCGGCCGGAGGGGAAGTGGGCGAGGGCGGCGTCGTTGAGGTCGGCGAAGACCTGTTCGATGATCGCGTGTTTGCGGTGGTACTCGTCGGCGGTGTGCAGGTCGAAGCCGGTGTCGGTGAACACGGCGTGGTAGTTCCAGGTGCGGAACAGCTCGCCTTGCTCGGTGGTGGTGAATCTCGGGGTGCGGCGCACGATCAGCCGCGCGGTGGTGATCTGGCCCGGGTTGGTGGTGGCATTGGTGAACGCGGTGTGGACTGTTTCGGCGATCTCCGCGTGCGTGATCCACTCACCGGTCTCGGGGTCGGGGATCGGGTGCCGGTAAGCGACCTGGCCCCAGTCGTCGTCGCCGATAGCGTTGATCGTGGCCATCACCGCCGCGTTTTTCTGGGCGGTGACCGAGAATGAGGCGCCCGTCCGGCGGATCGCGGTGATGATCGGGCCGGTGCAGAACGCTGAATCCGCGCGGACCACGAGCGTCCCGGTCGCGCCGGACCGGCGGGCGAGACCGATCGCCTCGGTGATCATCGACGCCGCTCCGCGGCGGGAATCAGCGTTCCCGCCGCGCAGCCGGGCGGTCAGGATCACCGGCGCGCAGACCGGGGACGACAGGGTGGCGATCAGGTGGTTCAGGCCGCGGATCCCGTTATAGGCGAACCCGCTGCCCTGTTTGCCGTGACCGTAGGTTTCCTTGATCTTGGAATCGATATCGATGAACGCCAGCTGCTCGACGCCGGCCAGCAGCGACGGCACCCGCCCGGCCAGCCGGATCAGAGCCTCGGAGGCGGCCGAGGTGAGCTGACGGACGTGGCCGTGGGTGAACCCGCGCAGCCACGACCCACACGTCGAGGGCGCGCGGAGACCGGTGAACAACCGGCGCATCCCGCCATGCCGGATCACGTCCAGGTCCTCGATTGAGTCCGCGCCGGCGACCATGCCCGCCACGACCGAGAGTGCTTTCGCGTCCGTGTTCGCACCGACCGGGATCCCCAGGTCAACCCGCTGTTCGATCAGGCCGCCCAGGCCGATGTCCTCGGCCAGCCGCAGCACCGGGACCAGCCCCGCGCACGACACGAGACCCGCATCATCGAACCTCACCGACACCGATCCGGCGGTATGAGAAGATCGCATCCAGCAGATGCCCTCTCGCTAGGTGGATTTGTTTCGTCGCAAGAACAATCATCCCAAGCCAGAGGGCATTTGCGCGCCCACGACACGTCAACCCCGCCAACAACACCGGTGGATCCAGGTTGAACGTCCCTAAATCCACACACCCCTCACGCCGGCCGCCGTCCCAGGAGCGGCGCGGACCAGCAACTCTGCGACTTTGCCAGGCCCCTGACCCTGAAGGTAGTGAAGGCCTCCTTCCCTACCCTGAAGGTAGTGAAGGAGTCCTTCACGGACCGGACCGGTCACTTGCAGAACGCGGTGTCCACTGTGGCCATCACGGCGGCGCTGCCCCGCTCGCCGTCGCCGAAGGTCCCCGGCATCGCGGTGACCGCGAGTCCGACGGTGCGGCCGTCTTCCGTGGCCCCACCCCGGGTCTCGAACCCGTGGATGTCCCCGCCGTGCCCCCAGTACACGCCACCGCAGCTGAGCGGGTTGCTCATCAGGCCGAGGCCGTAGCGGGCGCCCGGGAACAACGGGGCGTCGACGGTTTTCCGCATCTCGGCCAGCTGCTCGCGCGGCAGCAACGCCCCGTCGAGCAGCACTCGGAAGAACTTCGCGAGGTCGCTCGGCGTCGAGATCAGCTGGCCCGCGGCCCCGCCCCAGGACGGATCCAGCTCGGTCACGTCGATCACCTCGCCGCTCGTGGCGCTGCCGATCGCGTATCCCTGGGGGTGCGGCCCCTGGATGGTCTGGTCGCCGGGCTGCGGCCAGTAGGTGTGCCGCAGGCCCGCCTTCCTGATGACGCGTTCGGTGATCTGCTCCTGTACCGGGCGTCCGGTCACCTTCTCGATCACCATGCCCGCCAGCAGGTAACCGGTGTTGCTGTACTCCCATTTGGTGCCGGGGGCGAACTTCGCCGGATGGGCCAGCGCCGCGGCGAGCAGATCGTGCGGGTGGAAGAACCTGTGCTGGATCCGCTCGAACTCCCCCAGCCCGAGGTGCTCGGTGTAGTCCGGGAGCCCGCTGGTGTGCTGCAGCAGCTGCCGGATGGTGATCTTGGTGGCGTCGATGCCTTCGCCGCGCACGAGTCCCGGCAGGTACTTGTCGATCGGCGCGTCCAGGTCCACTTTGCCCTCCGCCACCAGTTGCAGGACGACGATCGCGGTGAACGTCTTCGTGTTGCTGCCTGCCCGGACCGAGCCGTCCCGCGGGACGGGGACCCGGCGATCGATCCGCGAGGACCCCGCGACCAGTGACGTCGTGCGTCCCCGGTTGGTCACCGAGGCCAGCGCGGCCGGGAATTTCTCCTGGCTCACCAACGAGTCGAGGCTCTTCCGCAGCTCCTGGCCCCCGGACGGGGCCGCCTCCGCCGCGGTGGTCCACGCCGTACCCATCAGCCCCGCCACCGTCAGGACCACAACGCCCTTGCGTACCGTCGTGGTGCTCGTGCCCGTCATTCGCACTCCTTCATCGACCGGATCAACACCGACAACGATGGCCGGATCGGACGCGAAGATCAGGAGGGCGGCCTCCCCGATTCCGGGTAGCGCTGGCGCTACCCCTGCTTTTCGACGGCGTAGCGGAGGACGATGTTCTCCGATCCCGCATGGGTTTCGCTGCCCAGCAACCGCAGGCGCGCGGTCGTCTTCCCGTCGAACGCGGGGGTGCCGCCGCCGAGCACGCCGGCCCCCAGCACGATGTGGAACTCGTCGACGAGCCCGGCGGCGAGGAGGTCGTTCCAGAGCACCCGGCTGCCGAACATCAGGATGGGCGCGCCTTCACCGCGCTTCAGTCCGGCGATGTACTCGTGCGCGTCGGCCCGGCGGACGAACGTGGTGGTGTCGCGGTACGGCCCGTCCTGTTCTTCGGCGGGGGTGTCGGAGACGACCACCTTCTCGATCTCGCCGTTGCGCCGGGAAATCGCCTTGTGCACTTCGGTCGCGGCCGGGTCGCCCGCCATCTGCGGCCAGAAGCCCTGGAACAGCTGGAATGTCCTGGCGCCCAGCAGGAGGGTCCCGGCTTCGGCCAGTTCGGCGTGGTTGTGGGTGTCGAACTCGTTGTCCAGCGGCATGGCCATGAAGTTCCCGCCCGGGCCTTCGTAGTGGCCGTCGAGGGACATCAGGATGGTGACGATGAGCTTGCGCATGTCTCGCTCCCAAGGGTCGTTCCGGTCCTTACCCCCATGCAGAGACACGACCGCGCGGAAACCCATCGGTCCCCGCGAAACTTTTTTCCGGCCGGAATTCGTCCCACCATTGTCCGCACGGGATCCGGCTGGTTAAGGTCAATTCGATAAGTGGACTAGACCACCTGAGGCCGGGAGGCGACGATGCCCCTCGACGAACAGCAGACCTGGGCGATGCTGCGCGAGCTGGACGAGCCCGGCCACTGGGAGGTGCCGCACGACTTCGACGGCCCGGCCGAACGGGCCCGGTTCGAACGGCTGGCCGAGCGGCTCGACCGACGATTCGGCTGCTCCTGCGAGGTCGACCGGCACGTCCAGGACGCCAGCCATCTCGGCAGGATCGTGATCCCGGCGGACGCGACGTCGGCCGTCGACCACCTGACCGTCACGGTCAGCAATTTCGGCGGCCTGGTGGCGGTGACACTGGGATATCCGGGCAGCTACGACGAAGACGAGGAACGGGAGTTCTTCCCCGCGGCGGAACGAAGACGGATCGAAGACGAACTGGAAGCACTCGGCTACCTGCCCGTCTCCGAACATCCGCTGTGGACCAGGTACACCGGCATCAGCGGATTCGACGCCCTCTACCCGCCGGACCGGCCGCCGTCGTGGTGGGACCGGTTCTTCGACTACCTCTAGACCGGTACGAGCGCTGAGGGCGCGTGACGGACGCCGTGCTGATCACAGGGCGTGAACTCCCGGCGCCAGGGCGCTCGTTACCCTGAGGCAATGACGTCGCACAAGACCCCTCAAACGATGAAGCCCGCGACAGCGGCGAAGAAGCTGGGCGTGTACCTCGAGGCCACCCCGGCGGAGTTCCAGGAGGGTGTCATCTCCCGCGACGAGCTGAACGCGCTGCAGGCCGAGCCGCCCGAGTGGCTGCGGGAGCTTCGCCGCAACGGGCCGCACCCGCGGCCGGTCATCGCGGCGAAGCTGGGCATCTCCATCAGCGGCCTGGCGCGCGGCGGGATCACCGAGGCCCTCACCACCGAGCAGATCGAAGAGATCAAGACCGCCGCCCCGGATTGGCTGAAGCGGGAGCGCGAAACCCACGCCGAGGTCCGCAAGGAGGAGGCGCGGGTCAAGGCGGCACGGAGCGAAAGCTAGCCCCTGCGGCGGCGCTTCCCGCCGTTGGGAGCGCCGCGCCGGCCGGGCGGCGGCTTCCGAGCCCCGGGCTGGGGGCGTTTGCTCTTCGCCGGGGCCTGCTTCTGCTTGTCTTGAGCCTGCTTTTCCGGGGTCTGCTGCCGTCCCCGCGTGCTGTTGACGGTCCGGCCCCGGACGATCCCGATGAACTGCTCCATCAGGTCGGTGGTCTCGTCCTCCGGCCAGGACAGCGCGACGCCGGACTCGGGCGTCCCGGAGATCGGGCGGTAGGTCAGGTCGCGGCGGTGATGCAGCCGGGCCAGTGACTGCGGGACGACGAGGAGCCCGACCCCGGCGGCGACCAGCTCGATGGCGTCCGCCGTGGTGGCCGGGCGGTCCAGCGCCGGTTTCCCGGGCGGTCGCTCCCAGTCCAGCGTGTCGTCGAGCGGGTGCAGCACGACGTCGTCGGCGATGTCTTCGACGGTGACCTCGTCGGCGGCGGCGACCACGTGGTCCTTGGGGACGACGACGACCGTGGTCTCGGTGTAGAGCGGGATCGCGTGCAGACCGGTGCGGTCGATCGGGAGCCGCAGCAGGACGGCGTCCACCTCGCGGTCCCGGACCAGCGCCGCCGCCTCCGCGGCGGTCGTCTGGACGAGGTCGAGCGGCACACCGGGCGACCGCTCGTTCCAGATCCGGACCCACTTGGAAGGCGTCACGCCGGGGACGTACGCGAGCTTGAAAGAGAGAGGTACGTCCGGGCCGGTCATGGACGCAAGGTTACCGGGGGTCCCTCTCGGTCTCGTGAGTGGTAATGACGGTTAGAACCGTCATTACCACTCACGAGGCGGTTACGGAGCCCAAGCCGCCGAGACCGTCCAGGTCACGTCCTGGTCGTACGACACCGGGTTGTCGAACGGGTGGCCACCGCCGCTGATGGCGACGAAGACCTCCTCGGCGTAGTGCCGCATGTTCGTGCCCAGCTCGTTGACAGACGCCAGCCGGACCCCACCGGACCCCGGCTGGGCGCAGAAGGTCGCGTCCTTCCGGAACAGGTCGGTGTTGTCGTTCCGGGCGAGGCGGACCCGGAAGTCCGCGTGCCGCAGGAACTGGCCAGGATAGTTCCGCGCCTCCAGCGAGTAGCACGACGGATCCGCGAGCCCGCGCCGGATGACGAACGTCGCGTCCGCCTTCAGCAGCGCCGCACTCGACGCGTTCACCACGTCCGTCCGCGCGAGACCGTCGCGATGCCGCAGGTAGCGGTCGGTGAAGCCCGGCGTGGTCACCCTGAACGACCGCGCCTGGTCGAGCGGTAGATCGGCGCCGCTGCGCCACAGCGGGACCGAGGCCGCCCACGTCGTGTCCGCCGCGAAGCTCGTCGGCGTGTCCCAGGGGTTCGCCCCGCCGCTGCGCGCGAGATAGACGGTCTCGGCGTAGTGACGGATGAAGGCGCCCCGCTGGTTGAACGACTCCAGCGACGTACCGCCCGCGCCTTCCCTCGCGCAGAACGTCGCGTCCGCGGCGAACAGGGCGGAACCGTCGTTCGCGTCCTTGCGGATCCGCGACGACGCGTGCCGCAGGAAGTGCCCGGGATAGTTCCGCGACTCGAACGACAGGCACGACGCGTCCGCGAGCCCCTGCCGTGCCCAGAACGTCGCGTCCTTCTTGCCGAAGTCCGCGCTGCCCTCACCGAGGACGTCGGTGCGGACGAAGCCGTCCTGGTGCCGCAGATAGCGATCGGTGTACCCGGCCGTGGTGACCCGCAGCGACACGAGTTCGCCCCGGCCGACCTCGGTGCCCTTGGCGATGGCGAGCACCTTCTGGTTGATCTCGCGCACCCGCGCCTCGGTCATCTTCAGCACGCGCCGGTCGTAGGTGTAGAACCCGTTGACCTCGTTTTCGACGTCGTACGGCTCGGTGTAGACCGACGCCGAAAGCCCGCGCCCGTGCACGAACCGCCCGACCTGCTTCGTGATCTCCACGTACCTGTTCGTCAGGGACGTCTCGTCGGGGTACAGCGCGCCGTACGCGAAGCCCTTGCCCGGCTCCCACTCGTGCCCGGGCACCTGCCTGCCGAGTCCGCCGTACTCCCCCAGCACCGCGACCCGTCGCGCGTCGGGTTGCCTCGTCCCGGTGGAGACCTGGTACGCGTGGTCGTCGATCACGTCGCCGTTGCCCGGATCCGGATCGGACACACAGCAGTTCGAGCCGGAGTTGTGGTTGATCAGCCGCGTGCCGTCGATCGAACGGACCAGGTCGACGATCCGCCCGGCTTCGTACTCGCCCCAGCCCTCGTTGAACGGGACCCACTGCACGATCGACGTGATGCCCTTGTGCTGCTCGATCATCCGCCGCAGTTCGGATTCGTAGTTCGCGTGCCCGTTCGGGACCTCGTCGACGGCGTCGAGCGCGGGCATGTCCTGCCAGACCATCAGCCCGAGCCGGTCGGCGTGGTAGAACCAGCGCGCGGGCTCGACCTTGATGTGCTTGCGGACCATGTTGAAGCCCAGTGCCTTCTGGCGTTCGAGGTCGAACCGCAGCGCCTCGTCGGTCGGCGCGGTGTAGATGCCGTCCGGCCAGTAGCCCTGGTCCAGGGTGCCCAGCTGGAACACGAACTTCCCGTTGAGCAGCGGGCGCATCACGCCGCCGACCATCGCCTTGCCCAGCGACCGCATCCCGAAGTACCCGGTGACGACGTCGCCTCCGGGCAGCCGTACGCGCAGGTCGTACAGGAACGGGTCGTCCGGTGACCACAGCCGCGCGTTCGGCACGGGGACCCGGATATGCGAGCCCACCGTCCCGCTCGCGGTGCCGACCACCTGTCCGCCCGAGAGGACTTCGGCGGTCGCCTGCTGCCCGGGTGTGCCTTGGACGACGAGATCGAGCGCGCCGCCGGGGACGTCGGGAGTGGTGTCCAGCCGGGTGATGTGCTCGGCCTGGACCGGTTCCAGCCAGACGGTCTGCCAGATCCCGGACGCCGCCGTGTAGAAGATGCCGTCGGGCGTCTTGCGCTGTTTCCCGATCGGGTACCGGCTGCCGTCGACCGGCGACGCCACGCCGACGACGATCTCGTTCTCCCCCGCCTTCAGGGCCGGGGTGATGTCGAAGGAGAAGGCGTCGAAGCCGCCGGTGTGGCTGCCGATCGACGTCCCGTTGACCCAGACCCTGGTTTCCCAGGTGACGGCGCCGAAGTTGAGTTTCACCCGTCGTCCGTCCCAAGTGGACGGAACGGTGAAGGTGCGCCGGTAGAACATGTTGTCCTCATGCCGTTTGATCCCCGAAAGCATCGACTCGATCGGGTAAGGCACGAGGACGTTCTCGCTCAGCGGTCTGCCGATCGGTGGCGAGTTCAGGTTCGGCGCTCCGGTGAACCCCCAGGTCCCGTTGAGGTTGAGCCATTCCGACCGGACCAGCTGCGGACGCGGGTACTCCGGCAGCGCGTTCGACGGCGAGACCTGATCCGTCCAGGGGGTGGGAAGCGGGACGGGAGCGGC
The DNA here is from genome assembly GCF_000943515.2 of Amycolatopsis orientalis. NCBI lineage: Bacteria > Bacillati > Actinomycetota > Actinomycetes > Pseudonocardiales > Pseudonocardiaceae > Amycolatopsis > Amycolatopsis orientalis. The sequence continues at coordinate 4,901,117 of NZ_CP016174.1, forward strand.
TTGAGCGACGGGCACCAGTGTCGTCGCGGCGGCCAGCAGACCGGCCACGACGCTCAGGGCGCGCGCGGTTCTTCGGTGCATGCGATCTCCCTATCTCCGGGCGGTCGTGCGCGCCAGCGACCGCTGCAGCACAACGACCACCAGCAGGAACGCGCCGCTGACCACCGATTGGTAGTTGCTGTCGAGAGTTCCTATCTGGTTGATGACGTTCTGGATGACCGTTCGGATGCCCACGCCGATGACCGTTCCGAGAATCGTGCCCATCCCGCCGGTCAGCAGGGTGCCGCCGATGACGACGACGGAGATGGCGTCCAGTTCGAGGCCGACCCCGATCACCGTGACGCCGGATTGCAGGTAGGCCGCGGTGAGCGCGCCCGCGAGGCCGGAAAGGACACCGCTCAGCACGTAGACGGTGACCTTCGTGCGCGCCGCCGGCAGCCCCATCAGCCTCGCGGACTGTTCCGAGCCGCCGGTGGCGAACACCGACTGCCCGAACCGGGTCCGCCGCAGCAGGAGCCCGCCGAGCAGGCACAACGCGGCCGCGATGAACACCGGATAGCCGAACCCGAAGAGCGTGCCGCGGCCGAGTTCGACGAAAGCCTCGCCCTCCGGGATCTTGTACGTCGTCGCGCCCTCGGTGGTGATCGCGAGCAGCAGGCCGCGCGCGAAGAGCAGCGTCGCCAGCGTGACGATGAACGGCGCCATCCCGGTTTTCGCGACGAGGAGTCCGTTGATCAGCCCGATCAGGCCGCATACCGCCAGCGGCAGCACCAGCGCGACGAGGAAACCCCACTGCGAGCCGTAGGCGGCGAGAACCCCACCGAGCGCGTAGACCGAGCCCACCGACAGGTCGATCCCGCCGGTGATGATCACGAACGTCATCCCGAGCGCGACGATCGCGAGGAACGAGCTCTGCAGGGCGATGTCGCGCAGGTTGTCCAGGCTGCCGAAACGCGGGAACAGCAGCCACGCGACGGCGACCATGAGCACCAGCGCGATCGCCGCGCCCTGTTTCTGCAGGACTCCGGTCATCAGCTCGCGCCGGGTGGAGTCCTGGGCGGCCATAGTGGGCGCCGCGGTCATCGGCTGCTCCGTTCCCGTGCGACGTACACCGCGCCGACGATGATCGCGGCCTGGACCATCTGAGCGGTCGAATCCGGCAGGTTGTGCTTGATGAGCGTGGCGCGGACGAGCTGCATGAGCAGGACGCCCATCACCGTGCCGAGGATGCGGACCCGGCCGCCGGTCAGCGGGGTGCCGCCGACGACGACCGCGGTGATCGCGGACAGTTCCATCAGCAATCCCGCGTCGGCGGGGTCACCGGCGCCCAGCCGGGCGGTGGAGAGGACCCCGGCCAAGGCCGCGAGCAGCCCGCAGATCGCGTAGACCCCGATGAGGACGCGGTTGACCGGCAACCCGGCGAGCACACTGGCCCGCCGGTTGCCGCCGATCGCGACCAGCCGCCTGCCGAACGCCGTCTTCCCGACCAGTGCCGCCACCAGCACGGCGAGTACCGCCGCGATGAGCACGCTGACCGGGATCCCGAGCACCTCGCCGGTGCCCAACGCCAGGAACGTCTCGTCGTGCAGCTGGATCAGCCGGCCGTCGGCGAGCACGAGCGCGAGGCCGCGGCCGCCCACGAGTAAAGCGAGTGTCGCGACGATCGGCTGGATCCCGACCCTGGCCACGAGAACGCCGTTGAACGCCCCCGCCGCCAACCCCGCCGCGAGCGCGATGGCGACGGCGGGCAGCGTCCCGTAGCCGAGGTACAGCGGGACGAGCGCGGCCGACAGCGCCATGACCGCGCCCACCGACAGGTCGACGCCCTCGGTGCCGATCACCAGCGCCATCCCGAGCGCGACCACCAGTACCGGCGCCGCCTGGACGAGCTGCGTGCGGAAGTTGCCGGCGGTCAGGAAGTTCGCCGTGAACGCGATGTTGAACAGCACCAGCGCGACGACGGCGACGTACACGCCGTACTCCTGCAGCCAGCGCGCGACCCGGGTCCGGTCCACCGTCTTCGCCGTGTCCGTCATGGTGCTTCCCGGATCCTCTGTTCTCCGCTGGGTGCTAGTCATCCGCGCCGCCCGAGGCGATCGCCGCCAGCACGCGGTCCTGCGTCAGCTGGTTGCCGGCCAGTTCCCCGACCACCGCGCCGTCCTTGAGCACGATCAGCCGGTCGGCGCCGTCGAGCAGTTCCTCCATCTCCGACGAGATCAGCAGGACGGCCAGGCCGTCTTTCGCGAGTTCGTCGATGAGCGCCTGCACCTCCGCCTTCGCGCCGACGTCGATACCGCGCGTCGGCTCGTCGAGCAGCAACACCGTGGGTTCGGTGCACAGCCACCTCGCGAGCAGCACCTTCTGCTGGTTGCCCCCGGAGAGTTCGGCGACCTTCTGATCAGGGCTGGATACCTTGATGCGCAGCCGTTTCACGAAGGTGTCGACGATCCGGTCCTGCCGGGCGCGGCTGACCAGGCCGAAGCGGGACAGCCTCGGCAACGCGGCGAGCACGATGTTCTCCCGCACCGAAAGATGCGGGATGATCCCCTCGGTCTTGCGATCCTCGGCGAGCATGCTGATCCCCGCGCGCATCGCGGCCGCCACGTTCCCGCGCGCCACCGGTTTTCCGCCGACGAGGACGGTGCCGCCGGAGAGCGGCAGGTCGCCGACGATCGCCCGCGCGGTCTCGGTCCGGCCCGAACCGAGCAGCCCGGCGAGCCCCACGATCTCGCCGGGCCTGATCGACACCGAGACGTCAGAGAGCCGGTTGCCGCTGGACAGGTTCTCCGCGCGCAGCACCGGTTCCCGGCCCGCCTCGTGGTCGCCCTCGAAGGCCGTCGCCCCGTGCGAGCGGATGTCGCCGACGCTGCGGCCGAGCATCATCGACACCAGTTCCAGCCGCGGCAGGTCGGCGAGCGGTCCGGTGTGGACCCGCTTCCCGTCCCGCAGCACCGTCACCCGATCGCAGATCCGGTACAGCTCGTCCATCCGGTGACTGACGTAGACGATCGCGATCCCGCGTTCGTGCAGCCTGCCGATGACCTCGAACAGCGTCTCGACCTCACGGGGTTCCAAAGAGGACGTCGGCTCGTCCATGATCACGACGTCCGCGTCGACCGACACCGCGCGGGCCAGCGCGACCATCTGCTGCGCGCCGACGCCGAGTGTCCCGAGTGGACGGCGGACGTCGGTTTCGATGCCGTAGTCCGCCAGCAGCGCCGCGGCCTCGGAGTTCATCCGCGGCCAGTCGACGAGCCCGAAGCGTGTCCTCGGCTCGCGGCCGAGGGACACGTTGCTCGCCACGCTCATCAGCGGGATGAGGTTGACCTCCTGATAGATCGTGGAGATCGCGCCCCGCGCCCGGACCGTGCCGGAATCCGGCCTGTGCACGCCGGTGAGCACCTTGATCAGCGTCGACTTGCCGGCGCCGTTCTCCCCCACCAGCGCGTGCACCTCGCCCGGCCGCAGCGCGAACGACACGTCGTCGAGCGCGCGCACCCCGGCGAACGTCTTCGTCACGCCTTCGACCTCGAGTACCGGTTCCATCGTCAGTACGCGTTCCCGAGCTTCTGGGCCGCGTTCGCCGAGTCGTACTGGTCGTCGGAGATCACCACGGTCGGCGGGATCTCCTTGCCGGCGGCGAAGTCCTGCAGCGTGGAGAAGGCGAGCGGGCCGAAGCGCGGGTTGGACTCGATCACCGCGTTGTAGCTGCCGTCGGCGAGGAGCTGGACGGCGTTGCGGGTGCCGTCGATCGAGACGATCTTGACGTCCTTGCCCGGCGCCTTGCCCGCGGCCTTGAGCGCGGTGACCGCGCCGATGCCCATCTCGTCGTTCTCGGCGTAGACGGCGGTGATCTCGGGGTTGCTCTGGATGAGCTGCTCCATCACGGCCTGGCCCTTGGAGCGGTCGAACTCCCCGGTCTGCTCGGCGACGATCTGGATACCCGTGGTCGCGGCGATCTCGTCCTTGAAACCCTTGGTGCGGTCGGTGGTCACGTTGTTGCCCGACGCGCCGAGCAGGATCGCGACCTTGCCGGTGCCGCCGGTCGCCTTCACCATCTCCCGCGCCGCGCGTTTGCCCTGCTCGACGAAGTTCGAGCCGATGAAGGTCAGGTAGTCGGTGCATGGCTGCGAAGTCACCTTGCGGTCGATCGTGATGACCGGGACCTTCTTGGCCTTCGCGGCGTCGAGGGCGGGCTGGAGGCCGTCGGAGTTCAGCGGCGCCACGATGAGCAGCTGCGCGCCCCGGTCCAGCAACGACTTGATGTCGCCGACTTGCTTGTTGAGATCGCTCTGCGCGTTGGTGACCAGCAGTTTGTCCGCCGGGACACCGAGTTTCGCGGCTTCGTCCTTGATGGACTGCGTCTCGGCGATCCGGAACGGGTTCGCCTCCTTCTCCGACTGGGAGAAGCCGATGACCGCGTTCTTCACGTCCACCTGCGGATAGCCGGTCTTCTCGCGGGCGCATCCCGGGCCGGCGGCCTGGTTCGGCGCCGCCGAGGCGGCCGGTCCCGCCCCCGACGGGGCGGTTTGCTGGTTCTCACGGCTGGTGCAGGCCGTCAGCGCGAGCGCGAGGCCGGTCACCAGGAGCAGGGTGCGGCGGATGGGCAGGGACATCGATCGCTCCTCGGGGAAGGTCGAGCGCACGGATCGGCGGTGACCCATGTCACTCAAGGGGACGATGCCAGATTTACATCGTTGGTACAACGTTGTAAATCCGCCGTTCGCGCGGCTAGGCTGTCCCGGATCCATGCCGGATCTCGGGAGAGGGGAACGAGGGTGGCCACGCTCAAGGACGTCGCCAAGCTCGCGGGCGTCTCGGTCAAGACCGTGTCGAACGTGGTCAACGGCTACGACTTCGTGAAGCCGGAAAACCGCAAGCGCGTCGAGGAAGCGCTGGCGTCGACCGGCTACCGGCCCAATCTCGGTGCCCGCAACCTGCGCCGCGGCCGCACCGGGTTCCTCGGGCTCATGCTGCCCGAGCTGAGCATCCCCTACTTCGGCGAGCTGGCGGGCCTCGTGCTGCAGGCGGCGCAGGAGCACGAGTGGAACGTCCTCATCGAACAGACGCTGGGCACCCGGGAGCGCGAGCGCGACGCGCTGTCCACGCTCGGTCCGCATCTGATCGACGGCGCGATCATCAGCCCGGAAGCCCTCCACACCGACGATTTCGACGATCTCGCGCCGGGTGTCCCGCTGGTGATGCTCGGCGAGCACGTCGTCGACGTCCCGATAGACCACGTCGGGATCGACAACGTCCAGGCAGCCAGGATCGCGGTGCGGCACCTGATCTCGCTGGGCCGCCGGCGGATCGCCGCGATCGGCGCGCATCCGCAGCGCCACACCGCCGCGCAACGGCTGGAGGGCTACCACCTCGCGCTCGAAGAGGCGGGCATCGCACCCATTCCGGAACTGGTGCTCCCCGCGTTGCGGTACCACCGCGCCAACGGCGCCGAGGCGATGGCGCACCTCCTCTCGCGACCGGAACCGCCCGACGCGGTCTTCTGCTTCAACGACCTGCTGGCGATCGGCGCCCTTCGCGCCGCGGCCGAGCGTGGGGTCCAGGTGCCGTCGGACATGGCGATCGTCGGCTTCGACAACAACGAGGAGAGCGCCTACAGCCTCCCTTCGCTGACGACGATCGCCCCGGACAAGGCGGCGATCGCGCGGGCCGCGGTCGATCTGCTGCGACGGCGTATCGCGGGCGGGAGCGACCTCGAACCCGAGGACGTCCAGACCCCGTTCTCCCTCGAGATCCGGCACAGCACCATCGCCTGACCCCGCGTTTCGTCCTCTGGATGCGGTAGTTGCGCACCGCATGGACCGCATCCAGAGGACGAAATGCGGGAGTCGCTTGCGCCGGTGTCGCGGGGTCGAGCATGGTGTGTCCGTGAACCGGGCCCTGGCCGTGCTGACCGTCGTCGCGTACGTGACGTTGCCCCTGGGCTCGGCCAACTACGAGACACTCGTGCTGCCGACACTCCTCGTCGGACTGCTCTACGCGGCGATCGCGATCGCCGGCTTCCCCTGGGTCCAGAAGCGCGGCCGCGCGTTCGCCGTCGCCTACGTCTGCGTGCAGTTACCGCTCGGCTTCACCCTGTTCTCGCTCTCGGGCGCCGCCGTCGGCGCCATCCTGCTGCTCGTCGTCCTGATCTCCCAAACCGTCCTGCTGTTGCCCCTGCCCGCGGCGATCGGCGTCGCGGTCGTGATCCCGCTCGTGCACCTCGGGATGGAGCCGATGGACGGGCTACGGGAAGGGCTGGGGACGCTGGCGGTCATGGTCTTCGCCGCCGTGGTGACCGAGTTGGTCCAGCGGGAGAAGCGGGCGCGGGAGGAACTGGCGGAGGCGCACGAACGGCTTCGCGACTACGCGGCGCAGGCCGAGCAGCTGGCGACCACGCAGGAGCGCAACCGGCTCGCCCGCGACATCCACGACGGACTCGGCCATCATCTGACCGTCGTCCAGATGATGCTTCAGGCGGCGCGGGCGGTGATCGGCACCGCGGATACCGGCCGCGTCGACACGATGCTCGCCAAGGCGCAGGACCAGGCACGGGAAGCCCTCGCCGAGGTCCGTCGCTCGGTGTCGACGCTGCGGGAACCGCGCTCCGAACCGCTCGCGGAGGCACTGCGGTCCTTGGCCGACGAGGCTTCCGCGGCTGGGGTGCCGACCGGATTCGAGGTCAAGGGCACGGCTCGGGACACCCGTGCCGAGGTGGAGGAGTCGCTGTTCCGCGCGGCTCAGGAGGGACTGACCAACGTGCGCAAGCACGCGCGTGCCAACACCGCGACCGTGGTGCTCGACTACGCCGTCACGGATCTGATCCGGCTCGAAGTCCGCGACGACGGCGTCGGTCTCGCCGGGGAATCCCCCGACGGCAAGGGTTTCGGCCTCGTCGGGCTCCGGGAACGGGTGGCCGGACTCGGCGGGCGGGTCGCGGTGGACTCGGTCGAAGGGCACGGCCTGACCCTCACCGTGGAGGTGCCGGGATGAGCGTCCGCGTACTGATCGTCGACGACCAGGCCCTATTCCGTGAGGCGCTGGCGACGCTCCTGGAGGTCCAGTCCGGGATCGAGGTCGTCGGCGAAGCGGCGGACGGGGAGCAGGCCGTCCGGCTCTGCGCCGAACTCCGCCCCGACGTCGCGCTGATGGACCTGCGGATGCCGGTACTGGACGGGATCGCCGCGACCCGACGGCTGCGCGCCGAACAGCCCGGGGTCCGGGTACTCGCGCTGACCACGTTCGACGACGACGAGGACGTCTTCGCCGCACTGCGAGCGGGTGCCGTCGGCTATCTGCTCAAGGACGTCTCGTCGACGCGGCTGGTGGAGGCGCTGGTCGCGGCCAAGCGGGGCGAGTCGGTGTTGCAGCCGTCGGTCGCCGCCAAGGTCGTCGCCAGGGTGGCGCAGCTGCCCGAGGAGCCGCGGACGCGTCCCCAGCCGCTGGTCACGCCGCTTTCCGAACGGGAGCTGGAGGTGGTCCGGCTCCTCGCGGACGGCCACAGCAACCGGGAGATCGCCAAGGCGCTGTACCTCGCCGAAGGCACGGTGAAGAACCTCGTGACGAGCGTGCTGTCCAAGCTCCAGGTGCGGGACCGGACCCAGGCCGCCCTGCGTGCGAGGGAACTCGGCCTGTTCTGAGCCGTGAGGCAAGCATGGCGCGATCGGCTCGCTGCCGTGAAGGTCCCCGTGCCTACCCTCAAGGTAGCGAAGGAGGCCTTCATTTGTGTAGATACGCCTGACCTGCGGGGTGACTTGTGGATCGCGAGGCGGTGCGACCGACCTCGTCGATGAAGGAATCGGGACGTTGAGTGTCCCAATTCCTTCATCGACGAGCCACCGCCACACAGCGTGCGACCCTCCCCGAGGGTCACGTGACCCCGAACATGACTTCCGGCACCTGCCGAAGTGCCCCCGGCGCACCGAACATCGCTCCCGTCGCACCGAATCGCGAGGGAGTCCACGATGAACCACACGACAGAACCGAAGACCCGCAACCGGGCCGTCCTGCACTTCACCCGGCACGCCGTCGAAATGCTCGTGGCGATGGTCGCCGGGATGATCGTCCTCGAACCGGTCTGGTCGTTCGCCTGGCCCGGCCTCGCCGGGAACGTGACCGCGAGCGCGCTGGTGATGGCGACGAACATGTCGCTCGGCATGGCACTGTGGATGCGGATCCGGCGGCACGGCTGGGCGTCGATCGCGGAGATGTCGGCCGCGATGTACGTGCCCTACGTGCTCTTCCTGCCGTTCTTCTGGACCGGCCTGATCTCCGGGATGGCCCTGATGACGGCCGGGCACGTGCTGATGGTGCCCACGATGCTCGTGGCCATGCTCCGCCGTCGCACCGAGTACGGAGCCTGACCATGCGCGCCTTGTCCCGTGGCACGCTGACCGTGCTCGCGTTCGTCCTCGCCGCGCTGGCCCTCCCGCTCGCCTTCGGCGGGATCACGCTGGCCGCCAGTTTCGAAAACCTCCACACACCAAGGACCGACGCGATCTCGCCACGTCCGGTGCCGCGGGCGCACGATCCCGCCAAGCCCACCGCGGTCGTCGTCGTGGGGAACGAGGGCGCCGTCGTCTCGGACTCGCTCGCCCCCTTCGAGGTCCTGGCGACGAGCGGCGCGTTCAACGTCTACACGGTCGCTCCCGAAGCCCGGCCGGTGACCCTCACGGGCGGGCTGGACCTCATCCCGGACCTGAGTTTCGCCGACCTCGACCGCTTGCTCGCCTCCGCCGCCCCGGACGTCGTCGTCGTGCCCGCGCTGCCGGACCTCGGCGAACCGACCACTCGTCCGGTGACCGAGTGGCTGCGGCGGCAGTCCGGGAAAGGCGCCCTGCTCATGAGTGTCTGCAACGGTTCGGGCGTCCTCGCCTCGGCCGGGCTGCTCGACGGCCGCCGCGCCACCGCGCACTGGATCGGCATCGACCGCTTCGATGACGAATTCCCCGCCGTGGACTGGATTCGCGGTACCCGGTACGTCGACGACGGCAGCATCGTGACCACGGCCGGGATCCTGTCCGGGATCGACGGGGCGCTCCGGGTCACCGAGCGGATCGCGGGCCTGGACGTCGCACGCCGGACCGCCGACGCGGTGGGCTGGACCCACTACTCCCCCGGTTCCGCCGCCCCGATGGCACAGAACACCTTCGAGGCGGCGGACACCGTCGTCGGGTTCAACACCGCGTTCCGCTGGGACAAGCCGGTTCTGGGGGTCCTGCTGACCGCCGGGATCCGGGAACTGGAACTGACCGCGGTGTTCGACACCTACGGGCAGTCACTGGCCGTGCGCACGCTGACCGTCGGCCTGGACGGCGGGCCGATCCAGTCGCGGCACGGGCTGACCTTCGCTCCGCGAGCCACTCCGTCCACGACGGACGATCTGGACCGGCTGATCGTGCCCGGTGCCGACGCCGCCGCGAACCACGCCGGGGACCGGTACGCCGCGCTGTCGCCGGTGTACCTGCACGGAAAACCCGGCTTCCCGTTCGACGCGGTACTCGAAGACCTCGTACGCGTCACGGACACCGCGACGACACGCTGGACGGCGAGGACACTGGAGTACCCGACCACGCATTTGACGCTCGACGGTTCCGCCTGGCCATGGACGATCACCCTCCGGCCGTTCGGGCTCGCGGCCCTCGGCCTGCTCGCGGCCCTCGGGATCCGCGCGCTCGTCCGGCGCCGTGGTCAGTCCTCCACTCGCGGGCCGGGGCCGATCTCCCGGACGACGCGGTAGCGCGGGTTCGCGCTCACCCGGGACTCCGCCTCGCCGGGCAAGCCGTCGAGTGCCGCCTGGATGGCCTCCAGGCGGCCGGCGAGGTCCGAAGTCTCCTCGAAACGCCGGTAGTCGGCCTCACTGGCCCAGCTCACGAGGTTGAAGACCCGGGTCCCGTCGACACTCGCGTGGAAACGCGCCGAAACGTAGCCCGGGTAGAACCGCACCCAGCGCTCCTGGATCGCAGCGAAGGCGTCGACCAGCGCCGCCTGGGTCTCGGGTCCGTCGACGGCGTACTCGATGATCGAGTAGAAACCCTTGTCCTCGTTCATGTTCACTCCTCGAAGCAGCTGTTCAGGAGTTCAGGATCGGCCCTCCACCAAGGTGGAGATCAAGAGTGATCCGCCTCATGCGCCGACGACCATCGAACTTCACCGAACGGACAAATTGCTCCCACTGGCCCTGGTGGTCCGGTGACGAGTCGGCAAGGATCGCCCGATGCGCGAGGGCAAACTGTTCGACCTGATCGCCCGCGGCGGGCTCGTCTGCTACTCCGTCGTCCATCTGCTCGTCGCCTGGCTCGCCGCGCAGGTCGCGCTCGGCGACCGGGCCAAGGCCGACAAGGCGGGCGCGTTGCAGGTGGTGGTCGCGAACGGGGGCGCGTGGCTGCTCTGGCTGATCGCGGTGGGCCTCGCCGTACTGGCGCTGTGGCAGACGAGCGAGGCGATCACGGGACATCGGCACGTGAAGGCCCGGCGGCGGACGGTGCGCCGGGTGGTCAGCGGGATCGAGGTCGTGCTCTACGGCCTGGTCTCCTACAGCGCGGTCAAGGTCGCCGTCGCCGGTGCCGACGACGGGCAGGCGTCGCTGGTGGCGCGGATCCTGGCGGAGTCCTACGGTCCGGCACTGGTGACCGTCGTCGGGATCACCGTCGTCGCGGTGGCGGTCTTCCTCGCGCAGCGCGGAGTCCGGAAGACCTTCGTCCGCGAACTCGATTTCGGTGACGCCCCCGCGACGACCCGGGCCACGACGATCCGGCTCGGCCAGGTCGGCTGGATCGCCCTCTCCGCCGCGTACGGGACCATCGGCGTCCTGACCGTCGTCTCCGCGGTCACCTTCGACCCCGCGAAGGCCGGTGGTCTCGACGTCGCGTTGAAGACGCTGGTCGCCCAGCCCTACGGCGGTCCCCTGCTCCTCGCGCTCGCGGCCGGGATCGCCGCGTTCGGCGCGTTCTCGCTGCTGGACGCCCGGTTCCGCCGGATCTGATCTGCCCGGCCCGCCGACCTGTGGCACCGTGAAGCCGTCTGGAGGTCGTGATGACAGGTGTGGTCGGACGGATCCGCGAGCAGGGTGAGGACGGGAGACGGGCACGCATCGTCGAGGTGCTGGTGGAGGCCTTCGACGACCTCATGCGCGCCGACGCGGACGCGTTCCGCCGCAAATTCCGCAAGATGGCCGCCGCGCCGTTCGCCTTCTACCGCGGCTCGGCGTGCCTGTTCTACGCGGACATGGCGGACGAGGACGACCCGTGGGCGAACGACGAGACCAGCCGAGTGTGGATCCAGGGCGACCTCCACGCCGAGAACTTCGGCAGCTACATGGACTCGTCCGGGACACTCGTGTTCGACGTCAACGACTTCGACGAGGCGTACCTCGGTTGTTTCACCTGGGATCTCAAGCGGCTGGCCGCCAGCGTCGCGTTGCTGGCGTGGAGCAAGGCGATCTCCGACGACGACATCGCGACCCTGATCGAGACCTACCTTCGCGCCTACGTGAAGCAGGTCCGTGAGTACGCCGAGCGCCCTGGCGACGAACTCGTCCGGCTGCAGCTGGACAGCACCAAGGGCGTGCTGCACCACGTGCTGCTGCGGGCCCGGTTGAAGACCCGGATCGACCTGCTGGACGAACTGACCACTGTGGAGGATTACGACCGCCGGTTCCGGCACGGCCCGGGAGTCCGGGTGCTCGAAGACGCCGAACGGGAGACCGCGATCCGCGCCTTCGAGTCCTATTTGGACACGATCCCGAAGGGCAAGCGGTTCGGCAGCATCACCTACCGGGTCAAGGACATCGTCGGCCGGACCGGCTTCGGCATCGGCTCGGCCGGGCTGCCCGCGTACAACATCCTCGTCGAGGGACGGACACAGGCACTGGAGAACGACGTCGTCCTCTCCATGAAACAGGGCAATGTCGCCGCGCCGAGCCGGATCGTGGCCGAACAGAGCATCCGCGACTACTTCACCAACGAAGGACATCGCACCGCGGTCTCGCAACGTGCCTTGCAGGCGCACGCGGATCCCTGGCTCGGTCACACGGAGATCGACGGGACCGGGTTCGTCGTCTCGGAGTTGTCGCCCTACGTCGACGACCTCGACTGGTCGGATCTGACCGAGCCGGCCGAGATGCGGCCGGTGCTCGACTACCTCGGCCGGGCCACCGCGAAGATGCACTGTGTGTCCGATTCGGACTCCGAGCAGACCCTGGTCGATTTCCAGAGCGAGGCAGCCATCGCCGAGGTGATCGGCGACCGCGAGGACGAGTTCGTCCGCACACTGACCGAGTTCGGCATGGCCTACGCCGAACAGTCCCGCGAGGATCACCGGTTGTTCGTGGACGCCTTCCGGGGCGGCGAAATCCCCGCCGTCCGGCCTGCCGCGAAGGGCTGACCGGACGGCGGGGGCACACCCCGGCCTTATTCGCGGAGGCCGATCGCCTCGATCGGCTTGGACCGCAGCGCCACCCGGGTGGCCAGGCCGAGGGAGACGAGGCCGAGCAGGATCGCCCCGGCGATGATCCCGGCGAAGACGGTGATCGGACCGGAGGGCAACGGCGTCCCCCGCAGGCCCAGGTTCAGCAGCACGAGGGGGACCCCCGCCACCACCGTCCCGAGCACCGCGGCGACCCCGACCGTCGCCAGCGCTTCGAAGCGCATCATCCGCACCACCTGGCGTTTGGTGGTACCGATGAGCCGCAGCAGCGCGAACTCCCGCGACCGCTGCGCCGTGCTCATCACCAGCGTGTTGGCCACCGAGATCACGACGTAGCCGAGGATCACGCCGACCGCGACCAGGTTGACGTAGAACTGCGCCTGCTGCTGACCGCCGCCGGGAGCGGCCACCGACGTTCCAGGGGCCACCGTCAGGCCCGGATAGCGGCCCGCGAGGCCGTTCAGGGCCGCGGTCACGGTCGCCGAATCCGCGTCGGGTTGCTGGCGCACCAGCACCGCGTCGTCCAGCTGATCACCGGTGTGCGCCCTGGCCAGGGCGGCAGGCAGCACGTAGCGGCCGAATGCCTGGTCACGGGTGTAGGTGGCGACCAGGCGCAGTTTCGCCGGAGCGCCGTCCCCGAAGTAGAACTCGACCTCGTCACCGATCTTCTTGTCGTACCAATCGGCTTCGGACTCGCTCATCGCCACGGTGTTCCCGGTCAGATCGGTGATCTTGCCCGAGACGACACCCAGGTCGAGGGTGCCGCGCACCTGATCGCCGTCCAGCCCCTGCGCCGCGTACCGCTCGACACGCAGGCTGTCCTGCTCCTGCACCGTGTTCAGCACCTCGGTCCGCACGACCGCGGTCGCGGCGGCCACCCCGGGGATCCGCCGCGCGGCCTCGGCGACCTCCGGGGAGAGCCCGCCGGTACCACTGGAGAGGATCTGGTCGGCGGTGGTCGACCGCACGGTCTCCTCCTGGCGGGCGGCGGCCCCGGTGGTCTGGCTGTAGAACATCGACAGCGCGAACGAGACCGCCAGCATCACCGGGGTCACCGCGGCGGCCAGCCGCCGTGAGTTCGCCTGGCTGTTGGCGGCGGCCAGGTATCCGCTGATCCGGGAGGTCCGGACCAGCACCGGGGCGAGCAGCCGCGTCATGACCGCGACCACCTTCGGGCTGACCACGGCCAGCCCGATCACGATGATCAGCGCCGAGGACGAGGAAGCCGCGAGGGCGGCTTCACCGTTCAGGAATATCGGGACGAACGAGCCGCCGAGACCGGCCACCACCAGCGCGCAGCCGATGACGAGCCGCACGCGGCCGAGTTCGCGCCGCTCCACCGCGGCCTCGCCCAGCGCCTCGACGGGACGGATCGACGACGGGCGCCGGGAAGCCGACCACGCGGCCAGCCGGGCCGTGCCCAGGCCGAGCGCCAGCGCGGCGATGAGCGGGAGCGGGCTGATCGCCAGTTCGAAGTCCGGCGGGATCACGCCGATGGCTCCGAAGGCGTTCCGCAGCCCGAAGCCCACCGCCACGCCGAGGACGCTGCCCAGCACCCCGGCGACCACCGCGACCAGCATGGTCTCGGCGCCGATGAGCTTGCGGATCTGCTGCGGTGTCGCCGCGATCGCCCGCAGCAGCGCGAACTCCCGGCGACGCTGGTTGATGACCAGCGCCAGCGTGCTGGCGACCACGAACACCGCGATGAGGAGCGCGAAGCCGCCGAACGAGCCCGCGAGCGCCATCAGCAGCATCCGGGTCTGGCTGACGTCGAGGAACTCGACCGTGCTGCGCTCGACGCCGGTCGCCACCGTCACCTTGGCGGTGCCCACGGCGTCGCGGATCTTCTCGGCGAGGTCGCCCGGCGTGACCCCCGGTTCCGCCAGCACGCCGATCGCGTGGGCCTGGCCGGGTGTCGCGGCGAGTTCGGCGGCCTTCTCCGGCGAGAAGAACAGCGCGGACTGCCGGGTGAGGCCGTCACCCGACTTCGGGGCGGCGATCCCGGAGACCCGGAACTCCACCGGGGACGAGCGGACGGCGATCTTCACCGGCCGGCCGACGGTCACCCCGCTCCGCGAAGCCAGTTCCGCGTCGAGGACCACCTCGTCGGCACCGGCGGGTGCCCGGCCGTCACGCAGGGAGAACGGGGCCAGTACGGCGGCCTCCCAGTTGTGCCCCCACGACTGGCCGCCTTCGGGCCCGTTCAGCACCCGGCCGTCGGCCGTCACCACGGTGGCCGGGAAACTCTGCTCGGCCACCACGCCACGCACGCCGGGCACCGCGGTGATCGCGCCGGCCAGGGTCACCGGCACCGAGGCCTGTTCGGCGACCTGCTGACTCGCGAGGGCGCCCGTCCCGGGCGGTTCGACCGTCTGCTGACCGCCCACGACGACCGCCGCGTCGGCGTAGCGCTGGGTCGGGACCCCCGCCCGCAGGCCGGATTCCATCAGGATGCCGCATCCGGCGACCAGCGCGGTCCCGAGGAGGATCGCGATGAACGCGCCGATGAAACCGCTCAAGCGGGTCTTCGTCGTCTGCCATGCCAGATCCCACATGACGTCACCACTCCCCGAGGTGGGTCATGCGCTCGGCGACCCGCTCGGGCGTGGGCTGCGGGAGGTGCCCGGCCAGCTTGCCGTCGGCCAGGAACAGCACGCCGTGCGCGGCCGACGCCGCGACGGGGTCGTGTGTGACCATCAACACGGTCTGCCCCATTTCGTCCACAATGGAGCGAAGGAGGTCGAGGACCTGACGCGCGGTGCGGGTGTCGAGTGCGCCGGTCGGCTCGTCGGCGAGGACGACCTCCGGGCGGGTGATCAGCGCGCGGGCGATCGCGACGCGCTGCTGCTGCCCGCCGGACAGTTCGGACGGACGGTGTTCGAGCCGCTTCGCGATTCCCACGCTCTCGACGATCTGACGCAGCCACTGCGGGTCGGGCTTCCGCCCGGCGAGCCGCATCGGGAGCGTGATGTTCTGCAGCACGTTCAGCGAGGGCAACAGGTTGTAGGCCTGGAAGATGAACCCGATCCGGGTCCTGCGCAGCTCGGTGAGCGCTTTCTCCCGCATCTTGCTCAGTTCCGTGCCCCCCAGCAGGACCCGCCCCGAGGTCGGCCGGTCCAGTCCGGCCGCGCAGTGCAGGAAGGTGCTCTTGCCCGATCCCGACGGTCCCATCACCGCGGTGAACGTGCCTCTGCGCACCCCGACGGTCACCCCGTTCAAAGCCGTGACCGCGCCGTCACCGGATCCGTAGACCTTGCTCACGGATTCCAGTTCCAAGGCGCACGTGCCCCCTGCGTTCATCATTTCCCCTTAAGCGATGGTGATCTCTCCGGACTGAACCTACGGTCGCGAGGGGCTGCGATCGATCCCGCGTGAGGGAAGACTCGTGGTAGCGCTGGCACCACCATGACCGCCCCGGTGCGCACCGGCGGGTAGGTTTTCCTTGTGGTAGCTGGCGTGAAACCGGGCCGCCGGGTGGTGATCGTCGCGTTCGACGACGCGCAGATCCTCGATGTGGCCTGTCCCAGCGGGGCGTTGGAGATCGCGAACTCGCACGGCGCCACACCGCCTTATGTCGTCGAGCTGGCCACGGTCGACGGGCGGACGACGCGGAGTTCGTCGGGGATCATGCTCGCCGGTGCCCGGCGGCTGGCCGAGGTGTCCGGGCGGACGGACACGGTGCTCGTGGTCGGCGGCGCGGGAACGGACGCGGCCGCGACGGACGAGCGGTTGCTGACCCAGGTGCGGCGGCTGGCCGAAAGAAGCAGGCGGGTCGCCTCGGTGTGCACGGGCGCGTTCGTGCTGGCGGCCGCCGGTCTGCTCGACGACCGGCGGGTCACCACACACTGGGGTTACAGCGGGCTGCTCGCCGCGACCTTTCCCGCGGTGACAGTGGATCCCGCCCCGCTCTACCTTCGTGACGGCAACATCTTCACCTCGGCCGGGGTGATCAGCGCGCTGGACCTCACGCTCGCGCTGATCGAGGACGACCACGGTCCGACGCTCGCCCGCGAGGTCGCCCGTGAGCTGGTGACGTATCTGCACCGCCCGGGTGACCAGGCCCAGATCAGTACGTTCCTGGCCGCGCCGCCGCCCGGCAACCGGGTCGTGCGGGATCTGCTGGGGTACATCGCCGCGCACCTCGCCGAAGACCTGAGCCCGTCGGCGTTGGCGATGCGGGCCGGGGTCACCACCCGGCACCTCACCCGCTTGTTCACCGCGCACCTGGGCAGCACACCGGCTCGTACCGTGCGGACGGCCAGGACCGAAGCCGCCGCCCAGCTGGTGCGGTCCACCGCGCTACCGCTCTCGGCGGTCGCGCGACGCTGCGGGTTCGCCTCGGCGGAGACCCTGCGAGCGGCGTTCCGCCGGCACTACGGGCTCAGCGGGGACACGCTTCGCAGGATGACGGACATGCCACGCCCGATCGGGACCTGAGCGCCCCAGAATTCCGTGGCATGACCAGTGCGAAGACCACCCGCAGAACCGTACTGACCGGCGTCGCGGCGGCCGCCGCGTTCGGCCTCACCACCGGGACGGCTCACGCGGAGACCAACGGCCCGAGGATCGGCATCCTGCTCTACGACGGCTTCAGCCTGCTGGATCCGACCGGCCCGGCCGAGGTGCTGTCCCGGCTCCCCGGCGCGACCGTCACGATGATCGCCGAGCATCGCGGCCCGGTGCGCACTGACACCAGGGACGTCGCGCTGCTGGCGGAACGTTCGATGGCCGAGGTGCACCGCCTGGACGTCCTGCTGGTCCCCGGAGCGGGTAACCGCGGCACGGTCGCCGCCATGGAGAACCGGGTCCTGCTCGACTGGATCCGCCGCATTCACCGGCACACCACCTGGACCACGTCGGTGTGCACCGGGTCGCTGATCCTCGGCGCGGCCGGGTTGCTCCGCGACCGGGCCACCACGTACTGGGCCTCGGCGGACTATCTGGAAAAGACCTTCGGCGTGCGCTACGTGCCCGAGCGATACGTTCAGGTCGGCAAGGTCGTCACCGCGGCAGGCGTGTCCGCCGGCATCGACCTCGCGCTTTATCTCGCGTCCCTGCTGGCAGGCGAGGAGACCGCCCGCGGTATCCAGCTCGCCGTCGAATACGACCCGCGACCGCCCTTCGACTCCGGCGACGCCGCGACAGCGAGTCCGGAACTCAAGGCGCTCGCGCTGAAACTGCTCGCCGATTCACAGGAGTAGGACGCGGCCGGTGCCCGGCTGAATACGGGAGGCTCATCACGAATCGGCGGTATGATCCCATCGTCCGGTCTCTCGGCGCACGGTCTCCGTGTCCAGTCGCCAGCCGTGGAATCGTGGCTCCGTAAGCAGCATCGAGATGGTGTCGGCCGCCTCCGGGCAACCCACGGC
Source organism: Amycolatopsis orientalis (assembly GCF_000943515.2). Classification (NCBI taxonomy): domain Bacteria; kingdom Bacillati; phylum Actinomycetota; class Actinomycetes; order Pseudonocardiales; family Pseudonocardiaceae; genus Amycolatopsis; species Amycolatopsis orientalis. Next base: position 4,918,912 of record NZ_CP016174.1, read on the forward strand.
GGTATGCACCCGCACGTGGTGGAGGTCAGGACTGATGGTGACACAGCAGGCCAGTCCCAGCTCGAGGCAAAGGCGCGCGGCGACTATCGCCGGATCGCTGGCGCCAGGACTGACCTGGCGAAGGGATATCTCGGCCACGCCTCCGTCGTTCCTTCCGTCGTCGCCCATCATGACGCGTTCCGCCGTTCGATGGTGTGCCGAGAGTGGTCAGGTAGTTGCCAGGCGTGTCAGCAACCGGTCACGCAGAGGTACTCGGTGGCTCTGACCGATCTCGGTTTCACGCCGCTCGCGGAACGTGTCTACCGCGCGCTTCTGGACAACCCGGAGCTGGATGTCGCCGCTTTGTCGTCCGCTCTCGCTTGCGAAGCCGGCGAGCTCGCCGCCGCGCTGACGGCGCTCGCCGAACTCGAGGTGGCGACCCCGGATGACGGGGCGCCTGCCGGGGTGACGTTGAAGTATCCGGCGTCCGCACTCGGCGAGCTGATCGAGCGTCGCGAGGACGAGCTGCTGAACCTGCAGCGGAAGGTGGGCGACACCCGGGCCGAAGTCGCCAAGCTGACCGAACGGTATTCCGCCCGTCCTTGGTCGGTCGACCCCGCGACCGGGCTGGAGCGGATCGAGGATCTCGACCAGGTCCGCCAGCGGCTCTCGGAACTGGCGTTCTTCACCCGGCGCAGTGTCTGGTCCGTGCAACCCGGTGCGTCCATCAGCCGCTCGGCGATCGAGGCGAGCAAGCCACTGGACCTGCGCGGCCTGCGCCGCGGCATCGCCGTCCGCACCATCTACAACACCGGCGCGCTCGACGACGAGGTGTTCCTCGACTACGTACAGGAGGTGACCGCGGCCGGCGCGGAGATCAGGGTCACCGACGATCCGATCGAGCGGATGGTCATCATGGACGACGTCGTGGCCGTGCTGCCGATCGATCCGCAGAACAGCGGTCAAGGAGCGCTGATCGTCCGCCAGCCCGGCCTCATCGTGGGTTTCCTGAGGCTGTTCCACCGGTTGTGGAACGAGGCCTCCGTGTACCCGCCGCCGAAGCCCGACGCGGGCGGCCCCAGCGGCGAGGACCGCAAGGTGCTGGCATTACTGGCGGAGGGCAGCACCGACGAGGTCGCCGCGCGCGTGATCGGCGTATCCGTCCGCCATCTCCGCCGCCGGGTGGCACGGCTGATGACGGAGCTGGGCGCCGGCAGCCGGTTCGAGGCGGGTGTCGAAGCGGCGCGCCGCGGCTGGATCTGACCTCATTACAGTCACCTTGCTGCCAGCAGGTGTCCTCTTGCTGACCAGCGGAAGACTTCCGGGCATCCCCCTCACCTGACAAAGTCTGCTCAACGCAGTCGAGAACGAGGGGTGGAAAATGAGGATCGCACAGCTCCGAAGAATCGCTACCGGTGCCCTACTCGCGTTGGTGCTCTCGGTGGGCGCGGCGGCACCCGCGCTCGCCGACGATGTCCCGAATCCGACGGACCCGCCGGGCACGGGTTTCATGTGGGACTGCGGGGGTGTCCGCTCCGCCACGCCTTGTCCTCCCCCATCGAACAACAGCTGATCCCACCGCGGTTTCTCTCGCGAGGGTTCGTCGTCCTGAGGGGGAACGATGACAGCGCACGATGGCGGTGTGTTCAGCGAGCGCCACGGTATCCTGGCCGAGTTGATCGCCATGGCACACGGGGCCGCTCCGGTGCGGATCGCCGTGGTGACCGGGGAGGCGGGCAGCGGGAAATCGACCCTGCTGCGCGCTTTCCTGGACAAGGCCGCGGACGGTGCCGACGTGCTGTACGGCCGCTGCGACCCGTTCAGCGCCGCACGGCCGCTGGCACCGCTGTTCGACCTGGCCCGCTCCGGCGGCGTGGCGCTGACCGCGCCCGCCGGGGACCGCGCCGAACTGTTCGACGGATTCCTGACCGCCCTGCGCGGTCGTACCAGGCCGGCGATCCTCGCGCTGGAGGACGTGCACTGGGCGGACGACGCGACGCTCGACCTGCTGTCGTTCGTCGCGCGCAGACTGGACGAGGTCGACGCCTCCGTCGTGGTGACGTACCGCGATGAGGAGATCGGCGGGACGCACGGGATGCACGCGGTCCTCGCCGGGATACCGTCGGACCGTATCCGCCACTTTCCCTTGCCCGCCCTGGCGGAGACGACCATCGAAGCCTTGGCGGCCGAACTGTCGACGACCGTCGGCGAACTGCGACGGCAGACCGGCGGGAACCCGTTGCTGATCGGTGAAATCGCCCGGCACGGGGAAGCGGCCGCCGAGTCGATCAGACTGCGGGCACTGGTCGCTTCCCGGCTCGCCGTCGCGGATCCGGCGGCGATCGACCTGGTCAACCAGGTCTCGGTGAGTCCCGACGGGGTCGAGGCAGGGCTTCTCGCGGGCCGCGAGGACCTGCTCGACACCGGTTTGCTGGAGCAGCGGGAAGATCGGCTCTTCTTCCGGCACGAGCTGCTGCGACTGGTGGTCGAGCGCTCTTTGCCGGACCATCGCAGGCGCGCGCTCCATCGGCGGCTGCTGGCAGAACTGTCCACAACGGACTCTCCTGATATCGGCCGGTTGATCCGGCACGCACGTGCCTGCGGAGATCTCATCGCGCTGGCCGGATTCTACCGGGATCTGGGCCGGGTGACCGAGGCCAGAGCGGCCGCCTCCGACGCCGAATCGGCCGCCGCCGCCCGAGGGGCGAGTGCCCAGCTGGTCGCGGCCCGCTGTGCGCGCGCCGAGTCGGACGTCCTGGCAGGCAGGTACGCCGAGGCGGAGATCGCCGTCCGGCACACGGTCGACCTGGCGGCGAAACTGGCGCACCCGCTCGGTATCGCCCAAGCCGAAGCGATGCGTTCCCTGGTCGAATACGGCAAGAACCCTTCGGCCAGACCAGATCTGCTGAACGCGGTTCGCCGGCTTCAAGACCACGGCCGGGTCGCCGACGCCGTCCGCATCCTGACCCAGCTGTGCTCGGACGAAGCCGGACGGCGCGAACTCGATCTGTGTGACCGCGACCTGGTGCGCGCGTTCGCCCTCGCGACCGGACATCGGCTCGCCACGTGTCAGCTGCTCTCGATCCGGTCCTGGTCGCGCTTCGCTTCGGGTGACTGGGCGCGCGCGGAGGAGGACGCGCTCGCCGCCGGGGAACTCCTGCCCGCTCGTTGTGTGCTCGCGCGGTTGAATGCCCGCCGGGGCACCCCGATGTCGCTCACGGCGAGCACGGATCCCGAACTTCTGCGCGATCGCGTGCTGCTCGCCGTCGCGCGGGCCGAGTCCGCGTGGCTCAGCGGTGATCGAGGTCCCGAAGCGGACGAGCTGCGGCCGGTGTTCCGGCTGGCCTTGCGGGCAAGACATCCTTGGTACGCCGGGGAACTGGCGCTGTGGTTGCGGCGGGCGGGGGAAGTGACACCCGCCCTCGACTGGTTCGCCGAACCGTACCGGTTACTGGCCGCCGGACAGTGGCGGCGAGCGTCGGACGCCTGGACCGAACTCGGCTGCGCCTACGAGAGTGCCGACAGTCTGGCGATGAGCGGCGAGCAAGGCGCGTTGCGCGCACTCGAGATGTTCGACGGGATCGGTGCCGGCGGTGCCGCGCGGCGGGTGCGGCAATACCTGCGGCGCAACGGTGTCCGCCGGATCCCGCGGGGGCCCCGTCCGGCGACGGCGGCGAATCCGGCGGGACTGACCCGTCGTCAGGCCCAGGTACTGACGTGTGTCGCGTCCGGGCTGAGCAACGCGGGCATCGCCGAACGCATGCATCTTTCGGTCCGCACGGTGGATCACCACGTCGCCGCCATCTTGACCAAGCTGGCCGTGGGTTCCCGGCGCGCCGCCGTGTCCGCCGCGATCGACCTCGGCATTCTTCCGGAGTTTGCGGTGGGCGGCACCGGCCGCTGAGCGGGCAGGCCAACCATTCACGAAACCAATATAGGCAGAAATTGCCCATGTGCCGACGGCGGCCCGAGGATAGATTTGTTTCACCGGATGAAAACTTCCGGAAAGTTCACTCGGTTTCCGCGAAAAGGGAGAAGAAATGAACCTCAATCTGGACGACCTGAATCTGGACGAGCTCGACGTCACGTCGCTGCGCGACACCGTCGCGCTGCCGGAAACCGCGGCCTCCTCCAGCAACAACGGTTCGGGCACCAACACCGGTTCGTGCACCGACCCCGCGTGATCTCACCGGGATCCTGACGAACAGGTGTCACCCCGGCGACGACCGCCGGGGTGACACCTCCCCTCGGTGAAAGAACGGCACGAAGGAGCGATTCATGCGGCAACCTCACTTGTCGGTCACCGAATCTGTGACCGATCGAACAGAGATCGCTCCTTATGCCCTCGTTCGCACGACGCTTTCCGGGTTATGGCAGGAAAGCGCCGAGAACACCCGTTTCCGACGGCTGTGGCATGAGTTCGCCGCCTGTGAAAGACGGCTGATCTCCTTCGCTTCGGGACCTTTGGGACAGCAATTGCACGACGCCGGATCCTGGCTGCCCGGCGAGCTTCACCGGCGGGTGGCGATCCCGTTACGGCGGGACCTGCACAACGGCCGGGCACCTCGGCCCGTACTGCGCGCGGCCGCCGGTGAGCTGATCGGTCGTCTGCCCCCGCTCGCCGACTGGTTGACCCTGATCGACACGCGCGAGCGCCTGCGCGCCGAACTCGGACCGGCACAGGCCGAAGCACTGGCCGCCGAGCGGAGCCGGCTGAGCCTGCGTGCGGCCGATGAGAACTTACGACGGGCTGTGGCCTTGTCGAGTGTCGATCTGCTGCACGGCCTCGCCGACGTCGCCGATCCACGCTACGGCGCCAAAGCCAGGAAGGCCGAGGCGAAGGTGCTGCGGTATGTGCTGCGCACCGCCACGAAGACCAGTCCATGGTCGTGGTTCACCGCCGTCGGCTGGGGAACCTGGGACGAGCCTGGTGGCGACATCACCGGCGAACTCGACCTGGTCGCCCACGTCCTCCCCAATCAGACACTGGTCAGCACTTTGCTTCGCGCGCTGCTCGCCGAGCCGGGTCTCCGCTGGTCGTTGCCACACCGCCTCGCTCCCGCGGTACAGCTGGACGCGGACCGCTTCAGCTGCCTGCGCGACGACTTCGAGGTGAAGAGCAACTACGTCGCCGCTCGTGAACAGCGTGTCCGGCTTCCTCGCAACGCCACGCTCGACCTGGTGCTGGCCGACGTCCGAGCCGCCGGTGCACGGGGCCGCACCCTTCCGGAGCTGGCCACGGCGCTCGGCGAGCTGCTGCCGCCCTCCGCTTCCGGAGCGCCGGTCCGGGCCTACCTCGACCGGCTCGCCGACGAACAGGTGCTGATCCCGATCTCCCCCGTCGATCCCCAGCTGCCCGATCCGCTGCCCGCACTGGCCGGCTGGCTGAGGGCGGCGGGCCAGGACGCCCAGGCGGCCCGGCTGCACCGGATCCACCACGCGGGGCTCGATATCGCGTGTCTTCCGGCCGCGAGCCGTCCCGAGGCCATCCGCGACCTCGACGCCGAATGGACGGCGGTGTTCGCCGGCCTCGGCGCTCCCCGCCCGGCGACGATGCCGCTCCGGGAAGACGTGCTGCTGCCCGCCAGATTCCGGCTGGGCGCCGAAGTCGGCGCGGACATCCGCGAAGACCTGACCCGGCTCGCCCCGCTGACCGAACTGCTCAACGAGGGCGCGGTGCTGCGCGCACTCGTGCGGCACCGGCTGCTGACCCGGTTCGGCCCCGGCGGACGCTGCCGGGTCGCCGACCTCGTGGCCGACGCCGCCCGGCTGTGGGACACCGCCATGGCGGTGGGTACGGACGGGATGGTCCGCCTCCCGCCGGGCGAGGCCCTGCCCGACGAGGTCGCCGATCTCGCCGCGTTGCGGCGGGAAGTCACCGCGACGGCGGGATCCGGTGGTGGGAAGGAGGTGTGGCTGTCCGACGATCTCATCGGGCACGTGGCCGAACGCCTCCCGAGGTGGCTCTTGCGACGGCCCGCGTCGTACTCGCACTTCGTGCAGCCGTTCGACGAAAACGGCACGCGCGGCTGGTGCCTGAACTCGGTCAACAGCGGCTGGGGCCGGTTCACCACCCGGTTCCTCGACGTGTTCGGGCCTGGCCTGCGTGACGCGGTCGCCGTCAGGCTGAACCGGACGCTCGACGGTGAACGGACCGCGCAGTTCCGGCCGGTGAACGGGTTCAACGCCAACCTGCACCCACTGCTCTTCGCCGACGAAGTGGGTGAGGACCCGGCGTGGTCGACCCTCATGGACCAGGACCTCGAGGTCGTGCACGATCCGGCGACCGACACCGTCCGGCTGCGTGTCGTCGCCACCGGCGCACCGCTCAACGTGCTGTACATCGGTTTCCTCGTCCAGCTCGCGTTGCCGGACAGGGTCGCCCCGTACTACCTCGACCTCACCGCCGACCGGGCCGGCTTCTCCAGGATCGCACCGGTCGAGACCGCGACAACGGGGCACCGCTCCGTCCAGAGCCGCGCCCGCCTCCGGTTCCGGGATCTCGTGCTTGCCAGGCGCACCTGGGACTTCGACGCCGAAGCGACCGCGGAATGGTTACACGCCCTCAAAACCGGCCCCACCGCGGCGGCGATGGCGCGCCGGCGTGCGGAACTCGACCTGCCGGACGCCGTGTTCGTGTCGGGCGTCCGACGGCCGGCCGGTGCGACGGCGGAGAGACCGCACCGGTACGGGGTGCCGCCGAAACCCCAGTTCGTGGACTTCGGGAACGCGCTGCACCTGCAGTGCCTGGCCAAACTACTGCACCAGCACGACGGGCCGGTCCAGGTCGAGGAGGCGCTGCCGGTACCCGGCCTCGGCCGGACGACCGAGCTGGTGGTCGAAACCCATCGGAGAGGGATGTGACCGAGATGGCCGGAATCGTCCGGGACGTGGTCTGCCACTACCACGATCCCCTGCAAGCCCCGTTGCTGCGCGAGGCGGTGCTTCCCGCGCTCGCCGCCTCGCCCGAGGTGACCGCGCACCTGGAACGCGGCTGGCTGCACGGCCCCCATCTGCGGATCAGGCTGTCCGGTCCGGCCGGGTCGGCCGAGCGGCTGGCCACCGCACTGGAGCGGTATCTACGAGAACGTCCTTCTCGCGCCGCACTGTCCGAAGTGGACCTTCAAGCGCTCGCGACCGCGGCAGGGCGAGCCGAACTCGTACCGCCGCCTTATGGACCGTTCCGTCCGGACAACAGCGTGCACATCGAGGATCCCGACCCCACCACGCGGGCCAGATTCCCCGGCGGGCCCGCCACGGCGGCGGTCCGTGACCACCTGCTGGCACTGGGCGTTCCCGCCGTGGCGGCGACCGTCGCCGACGCGGGCGAGCACGCGGACCGGGCGGGTGCGCGGGTGCGGGCGGTGATGACCGTGTTGAGCGCGCACGCCGAGGCCAGTCCCGGCGGGCTGGACAAGCGCTACTTCTCCTACCAGTCCCACCTCGAAGCGCATCTGCACGTCACCGACGAGGACGGCCGGATCCGTGCCCGGCACGACACGCTGTGGGAGACACACGCGGACCGGGCCCGCCTGATCGTCCGGCACGCCGCCGACCCCGGCGAGCCGCTCGTGGCCGCCTGGCGTTCCTGGGGCGACGCGGCGAGAGCCGTCGCCGCGGCGGCGTACGACCGCGGCGAGCTCCGGTCCGCGGACGGGCGGGAGACGCAGGCCAGGGCGGCCGCCTTCGGTGATCCGATCACGGCCCGGACCTACCTGCGCGAGGACGTCAGCGAGTTCCATCGGCAGCTGGGTGAGGTCTGGAGCCCGGACACCGGTGATCGCCGGGAATTCGAGATCGAGCGGTTCGTCATGAACATCCTGTATCTGCTGCTGGCCGTCTGCGACGTCCGGCCCGCCGAACGCTATCTCGCGGCGGCCTTGGTCTGCCGGGCGGTCGAGTCGATCACCGGCCTGGACTGGCGGGCACGCATCGAGCGGGCGCGGCGCAAGCAACTCGCGGCGGGTCCCCGATGACCGCCGTACGGGAGTCCGTGCGCCGGTTGCGGCCGGGGGTCCGGACGACGCCCACGGCCGAGGGCCTGCTGTTCCGTGGTCCGCTGGGCACTTTCACCGCGAGCGGCGGCCCGGATCTCCCGGTGCTCTGGCACCGGATTTCCCCGGCCTTGGCCGGAGGGCTCAGCGCCGACGCCGTCGAATCCGCCTGCTCGACCGGCAAAGCAGGCCGGATCGTGCGCGGACTGCTCGACAGTCTCGATGAGCACGGCATGCTGCTGACGTCGCCCGCTGGATGGGCGGAGCACGCGTTCCCGAGTCCCACGCCGGACTTCGCGGCTTGGCTCGAACAGGTGACGGTCGATCCGGCCGAGGCCTGGAACCGGTGTGTCACCAGCCGATTCACCGTCTTCGGCACCGGCCCGGTCGCCGAGACGGCCGCCTCCGCACTGGCCTTGAGCGGAATACCGCACCACCGTCGCGCCGGGGACGATCCGAGACTCGTCCTGGTACGGGCCGACGGATTCCAGGCTTTCGCGGGCGCGGACCGTCGGCTCGGGTTCGCCGGCCAGGCCGAGACAGACGACGGTGGCGCGATCGCCGACCGGCTCGGGCTCGGGACGTCCGCGCCGGAAGGCTCGGTCGCCGAACTGGTGGGTTCCCTCGTCGTACAACGGTTGCTGCGGCAGGTCGCGGAACCGGCCGGCCCTTGGCCCCGGGTCCTCGTCGTGCGGCCGGATCCGCTGCGCGCCACAGCCCATCCTTGGCAGGCCGGGATCGCGACGTCACCCACGGACCTCGCCACGGCGATGACCGCTCTCGACGCGCTGTGCGACCCCGAACTCGGCTCGCTGGCCGCGCCGGAGTTCACCACCTTGCGGCAGGTTCCGCTGGGCATGGCCGTCGCCGACGGGATACCCGCCTGGGGAACGACCGTCGACGCGGCCCGGCTCGCGGCCGGGTTGGCCGCCGCCGAACGCCGGCTCGATCCGGACGGCGCCAGGGGCACCGCGGTCGGTGGCGACGAACTCCACGCCACCGGGATCGTCTGGCGTCGCGCGATACTCGGCACGACGACGCCTTTCGACGGCGACGAGTACCGGCCGGACCCGGACACCGCCGCGGCCCGCTGGCTGTCCACAGTGACCGTCCGATTCGGACTCGACGCCCGGTGCCGGGTCGCGCGCCCCTCGGACGGGGTCTTCGTCGCCGTCGTCACCGATGCGGCCGGAGTGCTGTCCCGGGCGGTGGAGGGAACGGCGGCGGACGCGGCGGCACACGCCTGGCTGGGCGCGGCAGGCGCCGAACAGGCCCGCCGGTCCGGGCTGACTCCCCCGGCGGAACCCTTCCTTTCGTGCGGGGCCACGCTGCCGGTGGCCGGGCCCCGGCCGGAACTGTGGTCGCCGTCGAGGGACCACGAGCCGGAGTTCCAGCGCTGCCTGCGCCGGGCCCTGCCGGACGTCCGGCCGCCGCGGCCCACCGAAGGAGCGGATGCCCTCGGACTGGCCGCCGCACTGCGGGCGGCCGGGTTCGCCGCGCTCGATCCGGGGAGCACGCCATGAGGCCTGATCTCCGGGAAGCCGTGTCGTGCTCGGAGTGGCTGCGCGGTGCGCAGTCCGATCCGGCCGTCCGGATCGGACTCGCGGCGGAGCCCGTGCCCGGCGCCCTCATCGTGGTCGCGCTGGACGAGTGGACCCGGGCAGGTCTCGAAGAACTGGCCGCCGGTCTCACGGCGGCGGGCGCGTGGTTCCTGCCCGTGCGAGCCGACGGGGTCTTCACCGTGATCGGACCGGTCACCGGACCAGGTCCGGCCGGCTGTGTCCGGTGCGCGGAACTCGGCCGCTCCCACGCGCTGGATCTGCCCACCGCTCCCGACACGACCTCGGGCGGCGTGCTTCCGCCCGCGTCGTTTCCCGCGCTGGCCGCGCTCGTCCGGCACCTGGCCGCGCACCCCGAAGCCTCCCTGCTGTGGCAGCTCGACAACCGGGACGGCACGCTCACCCCACGCACCGTTCCGATCCGGCCGGGTTGCCCCGAATGCGCCCCGCTGCCCGCCGACGAACCGGGATCGGTCCGCTTCACTCCCTCGCCGCGACCGGTCCCCCGCGGGGTCTTCCGGCAGGAAAACCGGCTCACCGCAGGCCCTTCCTTCGTCGAGGCGGCGGCCGATCCCTTCTTCGGGCCGGTGACGGCCCTGGGCCGCACGGACCGGTCGCCGATGCCGCTGGTCTCCGCCGCCACCGTGGTCGGCAAGGTGCGGGAGTGGGGTTTCGGCAGGTCGGCCACCGTGGCCGACGCCGAGCGGGTGGCCGTGTTCGAGGCGCTGGAGCGCAGGCTCGCGCTGCGCCCGCACGGCCGCCGCACCGTACTGCGGACGTCGTTCGCCGACCTCGGCCCGGACAGGGCGGTGGACCCGGTGTCGCTGGGCCTGCCGGATCCGGAGTTCACCGGCCTTTCGGACGCCTGCGTGCCGTACCGGCCGGATCTCCCGATCACCTGGGTCCACGGCTGGTCCATGACGAGGAAGCGGCCACTCGCGGTTCCTGAGCACTTCGCCTACTACGGCGTCCCCGCCCGGCCGGAGACACCACGGATCCTCGTCGGCAACAGCAACGGCAACGGACTGGGCAACAGTCTCGAAGAGGCCGCGCTGGCGGGGTTGCTCGAAGTCGTCGAGCGGGACGCCTTCCTCATGGCGTGGTACGCCAACGCGCCGCTGCGCCGGATCGCGCCGCCCGAGGGGGACGACCTCGCCGGCCATCTCACCGACGCGCTCGCCCGCATCGGTTACGAACTCCTGCTCTTCGACGCGACCACCGAGTTCGGGATCCCGGTCGTGCTGTCACTGGCCCGGCAGCGTTCCGGACGTTCCCCGCTGCCCCAGGTCTACTTCTCCGCCGCGGCCCATCCGGATCCGCTCGTCGCGCTCCGGTCGGCGATCGTCGAAACGGCGGTCGGCGCGTTCCGCCGCGCCGATCGGCCCGCCCCGGACGCCGAGGAACGGCACCGGCTGGCGCGGATGCTCGAAGATCCGGCACGGGTCCGGCGGCTGGACGATCACATCGACCTGCACGGCCTGCCGTCGGCACGCAAGCTCCACGAGTTCCTGCTCGCGGACCCGACGGTGTCGAATCCGCTGCCCTACCGGGAAGTCCTGCCGGAACCACCGGAACCGGAGACGGATCTGACCCGGGTGCTGACCGGGCTGGTGGACCGGCTCGCCGCGCACGGCCTGGACACCGTGGTGGTGGATCAGACGGACGACTGGAGCCGCGGACTGGGCTTGCACGCGGTGAAGGTCGTGGTGCCGGGAACGCTCCGGCTGACTTTCGGGCACCTGCACCGCGCCACCGCGAACACTCCCCGCCTGCTGACCGTGCCGCCTCTGCTCGGCCGGGCACCGGCCGTCCTCACCCTCGCGGAGCTGCCCCGGCACCCGCATCCCTTCAACTGACCCGGAGTCCCGTATGACCCTCGTCGACAGCCGGTCCGCCTTGCTCGGTGTCCATCCCTTGCTGCGCGCGGACACGGTGCTGCTCCGTGATGCCAGGGGTGTGCTGCTGACCAGCGAACCCGAGAAGGCCCATCTCGACGGCGACGACGCCTACCGTCTCCTCAACCGGCTCCGCGGTCACCTGGACGGCACCCGGACGACGGCGGAGATCTGCGCCGGGCTGACCATCGCCGCCCGCGACCGGATCTGCGCTCTGTTCGCCGAACTTCTCGAGCGCGGCTTCCTCCTCGACCTGGACCCGGGGGAACTGGAGCCCGACGTCCTGGCGCGATTCCTCGACCAGATCCGTTACCTCGCGCATCTGACCGAAGAACCGGCTCGCGCGTTCCGGAGGTTCCGGGCCGCGCGGATCCTGCTCACCGGCTCCGGTCCCGCACTGGCCGCCGCCGCGCTCGGGCTGGTGCGCAACGGCGCGGGCTCGGTGCTGATCGCGGCCGAAGACGGCCCGGAGTTCGATCTCGTCCGTGCCGAGGCCGATTCCGTGGTGCGGTGGGATCCGCGGGCCAGTCCCGACGACGGCTACGACCTGGTGCTGGCATGCGGTGACCGAGGACCGCTGCCCGCCAGACCCCGCACGGGCGCCATGCTGTCGCTCGCCGCCCGCGGCGATTGGGTGGTCCTCGGGCCCGCCGTACGAGCCGGGGAAGCGCTCGGCCTGTGCTGCGCGTGGGCGGCCGTCGGGCCCACCGACGCCCCGGCGGCCGCCGGGTACACGCCCGTGCTGGCGCGGTCCCTCGGCGCGACACTGGCGTTCGAGGCGTTCCGGCTGCTCACCGGAATCTCGGACGATGAAAACGTCGCCATCGTGCAGCACCTGCGCACGCTACGCGCCGTCAATCACCCGGTCGCCGCCGGTTGTCCCGCCTGCCGCCCGGACGCGAGGCGGCCGCCTTCGATCCCGGCCACCCCGGGACCGCCGGACTTCCAGACCGTGCCCGACCGGCGGGGGACGACCGTCCGGGAGTACGCGGCCGCCGTCCACGCCGTGATCGCCGACCCGCTCCCGCCGACCGACCGGGTGGTGCGGTGGTCCGACCGTCCGGCGCTGTTCCCGTCCTTCACCGGGGGCCTGCTGCGGCCACTGCCCGAATCGCCGCCGCCCGCCGCGCGGCCGTTCGGTGAACGCGGGGCCGGGACGCGGGCGCTCGACCTGGACACGCTGGCCTGGCTGCTGCGCGCCTCCTACGGTCCGCGAGGACGTCGTCTGCGGTTCGACTCCGCCCAGTCCAACGCCGGCTTCAGCCGCTACCCGCTGGCGAACTGGCACCGCGGCGCGGCAGGCGGCGGTGGCCTCTATCCCCTGCGGCTCTACCTGGTGGCGGGTCCGAACGGCGCGGTGGCGCCGGGGGTACACCACTATTCGACCGCGCAGCACGCCTTCGACCACATCAGGACCGGCGACCGGACCGAGGCGATCCGTGCCGCGGTCCGGCATCCGGACGCGGACCGCACCGACCAGTTCCTGGTGATCACGCTGCGGTTCTGGAACAACGCCTTCAAATACGCCAACTTCGCCTACCAGGTCGGCACCCTCGACGTCGGGGTGCTGCTCGGCACGATCGGCGCGCTGGCGGACGGGATCGACGTACCGCTGAGGCAGCTGCTGTGGTTCGACGACGAGGCGATCGGTTCCGTACTGGGACTGGACGTCGAGGACGAGGCCGTACTGGCCGTGATCCCGCTGCCATGGCGGTCCGGTAGCGGGAAGGCACCGGACCCGGTCCCCTCGCTGCCACCCGCCGAACCGGTGGAGATCTCCCTCACCGTGCAACGCTTTTCCTGGACTCAGGCAGTACACCGCACCACGCTGCTCTCCGGACAGCCACGCCCCGATCCGGCCCGGCTCGAGTCGGCACCGGACACGTCCGGACGGTCTTCCGGCGACTCGGCGGACGCGCTGATGGACCGTCGCCGGTCCAGTTTCGGCGGGCTGACCACCGAGCAGCCGGTGCGACGGACCGAACTGGACGAGGTGCTCGACCTCGTGCACCGCACCCGGCTGCACGCCGACGACCTCCGTGCCGAGGGCGCGGGCGGGTGGACGAACCTTTCGGTGCTGGTCACCCACGTCGACGGACTGGCACCCGGCGGATACCGGTACGACGGGCCCGGCGGCGGCCTGCGTGCGGCCGGGCCGGCCCCGTCGGCGGAGCGGTGGCGGGAAACCCTCGCCGCGATCACCAGGCGGACCCCGAACTACAGCCTGCAGCAGGCCGCGGCGGTGCTGGTGGTCTCCGGCGACCTTGACGACCTCGTCGACCGGTTCGGCCCGCGTGGACACCGGATCCTCAACGCCGCGGCCGGCCAGGTCGTGCAGTCGTGTTACCTGGCCGCCGCCGCGGTCAGGCTGGGCTGCGGCGCCATCCTCAGCCTCGATCACCTGGTGGTCGACGAGGCGCTGGGCTTCACCGGCACCGGCGAGCGCGCGTTGGTCTGTTTCCTGCTCGGGAGGGAGAACCGTGCCAACGCCGAATACCGCTGACCCCTGGCTCGCCCTGCACCTGCACTACCCGGGCAGCCCCGACGCGCTGCTGCGGGAAGCCGTGGCCCCGCTGGTGCGGCGGCTACGGCTGCGACGGCTCATCGTCGGCTGGTTCTTCATCCGGTATTGGGTGGAGGGCAGTCACGTCCGCCTCCGGTTGCGGCCCGCCGCCGGGGACACCGAGACGGTACGGCGGCTGAGCACTCGCTGGTTGAGCCGATACCTCGGCCGGAACCCGTCCGTGAAAGGCCTTTCCGCCGAGCTGCCGAGCCAGGAGGCCAGGCGGGCGATGTTCGTCGCCGAATACGGCGAGGCCGCCTGGGAGCTCGCCTACGGTGCGGCCGGGATGCCGGAGCGCGCCACGAACCGCTGCTATCCGGCGGAATACGTCCCGGAGTACGACCGCTACGGCGGTGTGGACGGCGTGGAACTGGCGGAATGGCATTTCGAGCGCTCCAGTGACGCGGTGCTCGAAGTGCTTGACCGGCACCCGACGAAGTCGGCCAGGCTCGGACTCTCGGTGCGGATGAGCGCGATCCTGTGCACCGCGTTCCTGAGCGACACCACGGAGCTGGCTGAGTTCTTGGTCCGGTACCGGGATTCGTGGGAGCCACCGTCGTCACGGGAACGCCTGCACGAAATGTACGACGCCACCTACGATCACTCGGCCGAGCAGCTCCGCCGCCTGATCCGATCAGGTCCACAGTGGACAGAGTGGTCGGAGCACTGCCGTGAGCTGCGTGAGCGCGCCGGCGGTTCCGTCTCCCTGCTGTGGTCGTACCTGCACATGACGAACAACCGCCTCGGCGTGCACACCGTGGACGAGGCCTATGTCGCCCATCTGATCGCGGCCGCCTTGACGGACGGAAGGGAACGCCATGTCAGTGGACGCGCCTGAACACGCCGCGCTGGCCGTCACCGGACTGGTCAAACGCTACCGCCGAAGCGATCCGGCTCCCGCGGTGGACGGACTCGATTTCCGTGTACCGCCGGGCGAGGTCTTCGGTCTGCTCGGCCCCAACGGGGCGGGCAAGACCACCACGATCGGGGTGCTGACCACCCGGATCCGCCCGACCGCGGGGACGGTACTGCTCCACGGCGTCGACGTCGTCCGGTCGCCGAGTTCGGCGTGCCGGCTGTTCGCGGCGGTGTCGCAGCGCAACACCCTCGACCGGTCGCTGACGGTGCGGCAGAACCTGCTGTTCCACGCCAGGTACCACCGGGTGCCACGCGCGGAACGCAACCGGCGCGCCGTCGAACTGCTGGACGTGATGGGGCTGACCGGGGTGGCGGGCAAGCGGCTGGACCACCTCTCGGGCGGGCAGGCGCAGCGGATCATGATCGCCCGTGCGCTGATGCACCACCCGAGGGTGCTGTTCCTCGACGAGCCGTCGACCGGACTCGATCCGCAGGCCAGGCTGTTCGTGCACGAGCGGATCAGGGAGCTGCGGGCGCGGGGCACGACGGTCCTGCTCACCACCCACGACATGGACGAGGCCGCGAAGCTCTGCGACCGGATCGGCATCGTCGACCACGGCCGGATGCTCACCATCGACACCCCGGAAGAACTGACCCGGTCGCTGCCGGTCAGCCGGACCCTCGATCTGGCCGTGCGGTTCGGCGGCGACACCGGCCCGGTGGTGGCCGCGCTGGCCGCGCTGCCGGGGGTGCGCGAGGTCGAGCTCGCCGAGCGCAAGGCCGGCCTGGTCCGGCTGCGGGTTTCCGCCGATCGCGAGCCCGGCGAACTCTTGCCGCCCGCACTGGACGTGATCGCCCGGGCCGGCGGCGCGGTCCAGGAGTTCGGGATCGGCAAGGTCAGCCTCGAAGACGTCTTCATCCGCATGACCGGACGGGATCTCCGATGACACGAACACTCGCCCCGGCGCGAGCCCGGGCCGACCTCCCGGCGGTGTCGATCGGACGGCTCGAAGTCGTGACGGGCGCGCTGCACACCTTCGCGATGATGCTTCTGCGTGACGTCATCGTCACCGGACGGCAGCTCGGCTCCTTCGCCGCACAGGTGCTCATCCAGCCGTTCTTCATGTTGTTCATCTTCGGCCATGTGCTGACCGCCATGGGATTCGTGGCGCCCGGCTTCGCCCAGGTCCTCCTGCCGGGGATCGTCGCGCTCTCGGGATTCCTGACCGCGATCCAGGGCACCGCGTCCCCGCTGGTCGTCGACTTCTCCTGGACGAGGGAGATCGACGACCGGCTGCTGGCACCGGCACCGGTCGCGCTGGTGGCGATCGGGAAGATCGTGTTCGGCGCGCTTCGCGGCCTCGTGGCGGCCGTGGTGATGATCCCCATCGGCCTGCTCATGCTCGACGGGGTGAGCTGGAACCTCGCGGCCTGGCCGCTCACGATCGGGTTGCTCGCCCTCGGCTGCCTGAGCGGGGCCTCCCTCGGCCTCGTGATGGGGACACTGGTTTCGCCGAGCCGGATCCAACTCGCCTTCGCGGTGGTCCTCACGCCGGTGATGTTCACCGGTTCCACCCAGTTCCCATGGCACGGGCTGGGCGGGATGCGCTGGTACCAGGTGGTGTGCGCGCTCAACCCGTTGACCTATCTCAGCGAGGGCATGCGGGCGCATCTGTCGGTCTCCCGGATCCCGTCAATCCCGGCAGGAATCGACGTACTGTGCCTGCTGCTGTCGATCCTCGTGTTCGGCGCCGTCGGGATCTGGGGTTTCACCAGGCGAGCCAGGGACTGAGCAGACGCCGAGGAGTGGCCGCCGGAGTCCGGATGGGACACTCATGGGGTGATCACCCGGCTGCGGTCCTGTTGGTCCGCGATCCGGTTCCTGGCCATCGGCGCGGCCACTTCGATGCTCTCCTGGTTCGTCCTCGTCGGCATGCTGTTCGTGCTGCTGATGTGCCCGTTCGGGGTCGGGATCCCGGCGGTGCCGCACGCGCTCAAGCTGATCAGGTATCCGGTCAACTTCGAACGCCGTCGCGCCGCCCGCCTGCTGGACGAGCCGATACCGGAGCCGTACCGCTCCGGGAACCCGGTGACCGATCCGGCGTCGCGGCGGGATCTGACCTGGCTCGTCTTCCACGCCGCCACCGGTTTCATCATCGGCATCTTCGCCATCGCTTTCCCGCTCGGCGGCATCCGGCAGGTCGTCACGGCGTTCATCTGGCCGGCCGTGCCCGGTGGGGTGCAAAGCTCGCTCGGTTTCATGGTGACGTCCTGGCCGATGGCCGGGCTCAGCGCGGTGACCGGTGTCGGCATGATCGCGCTGATCTTCCTGTACCCCAGGCTGGCGCGGTGGCAGGCCGTCATCGCCCGGAAGCTGCTCGCGCCCGCGCCCGGGGTGGTGCTGACCGACCGCGTCGTCGAACTGGCCGCGTCCCGCGCCGCCGCGCTGGAGGCGCACGGTGCCGAACTCCGCCGTCTCGAACGCGATCTGCACGACGGGACGCAGGCGAGGATCGCCGCCGTGGTGCTGCAGCTGGGGATCGCCGACTCGCTCTTCGAGAAGAACCCGGAAAAGGCCCGGGAGCTGCTGGGCAAGGCGCAGGACACGGCGACCGGCGCGCTGGCCGAACTGCGGACCGTCGTACGGAGCATCTATCCGCCCCTGCTGACCGACCGGGGTCTCGACGGCGCCGTCACCGCGCTCGCCGACCGCTGCCCCGTTCCGTGCACTGTGGACGTTCGCAGCGCCGGCCGCCGTCCCGCCGCCGTCGAGGCCGCCGCGTACTTCGTCGTCGCCGAGATGCTGACCAACATCACCAAGCATTCTGGCGCCGAGCACGCCTGGGTCACGCTCGACGGTACCGCCGACACCCTGCTCATCGAGATCCGCGACGACGGCCACGGCGGTGCCGACGAAGCCGGTGGCAGCGGCCTGTCCGGGATCCGCAAACGCGCCGAAGCCTTCGACGGGACCGTGAAGTTGTCCAGCCCGGCCGGTGGGCCGACCGTAGTGAAAGTGGAGTTGCCATGCGGGTCGTGATCGTCGAGGACGACGCGCTGCTGCGCGAAGGTCTGGTCCTGCTGCTGAACACCTCGGGCATCGACGTCATCGCGGCGATGGACGATGTGGACGAGTTTCTCGAACTGGTCGCCAAGGACCGGCCCGACGCGGTGATCACCGATGTCCGGCTACCGCCGACGCATACCGACGAAGGCCTCCGTGCCGCCGTCAAGGCCCGGAAGATGCACCCCGGACTGCCCGTGCTGGTGCTGTCCGCCCACGTCGAAACCGGCTACGCGGCCGAACTCCTCGCCGACGGCAAGGGCGCCGTCGGATACCTGCTCAAGGAGCGGGTCGGCAAGGTCGAGAAGTTTCTCGACGCGCTGGACCGGGTCGTCAAGGGCGGCACGGCCATGGACCCCGAGGTGATCACCCAGCTGATGGCGCATCGCCGGGCGACCGACCCGCTCGAAGCGCTGACCGCGCGGGAGCGCGAGGTGCTCGGGCTGATGGCCGAGGGGTACAACAACACGACCATCGCGGAGCTTCTGGTGGTGAGCGACGGGGCGGTGCACAAGCACATCCGGAACATCTTCGCGAAGCTCGGGTTGCCGGAGGACAGTGGGCACCGGCGGGTGCTGGCCGTGCTGGCCTACTTGAGCGGGAAGAACTGATCGCGTTCAGTCCTCTGGATGCGGTGGGCCGCGGGGGTAGCGCCAGCACCACCTCGTGGACGGGGGTCATTCCCCTGTTTCGCCACCGCGCCGATCTCTAACGTCTTTCCCATGAACGACACCACAAAGGCAAGCGGCGTACTGGTCACCACCTCCCTCTGGCTCGTCCTACTCGTCAGTGCGGCCGCCAACGCGATCGGCCAGTTCGCGGGGATGGACTACACCCTCCGGATGATCGCGGGCGCCGTCGCGATCATCTGCATCGTGCTCTTGATCCTCCGCGCTGTGGCGCGACGCAAAGCCTGAGCCGACGGTTCTGTCAGGCCGGATCGTGCCCGTCGCGCCCGAATTCCTCGTCACCGAGACCGAGCGTGGAGGATTCAGGACGTTCACCGTCCCAAATCCTCCACACACGATGTCAGCCAGCCGATCAGCCGTTGGACACCTTCGGCGTCGCGCGTACGCCGTAGTGCATGTACGGCTCACCGGTCGGCAACGTGTAGAAGGTGACCGGCATCCACGTCCGCGCCCCCGGCTCACGGCAGACGAAAAGCGAATCCGTCACCGGGACCAGGTCGAACTCCATCGTCTTCTCCGGCATGAGTTCGGCCAGCGGACCCGTGGCGGTCTGCCGGAGCCGGATTCCGTCTCCTTCGGCGAAAACCTCCATCAGCACCCCGGCCCGCTCGTAGACGCCGACGTGCCTCGAACCGTCGACGGTGACCGGAGTCGCGGGCGGCTCCAGCGGCCGCGGCATCGCCACGTCCGCCAGCTCGGCGAAGATCTCGCGGTACAGCTCCACGTACAGGTCGCGGGTGTTGCCGCCGTTGGTGAGCAGGGTGACGGCGAGTCCTTGATCGGGCAGCAGCCGCAGGAACGCCGACTGCCCGATCGTGTTGCCGTCGTGGCCGATGACCCGCCGCCCGCTCCACTCGTCACGGATCCAGCCGAGCCCCCATGAGTCACCGAGTGAGTGCTTGTCGGGGATGTCGGTCTGTTTCTCGGCCATGGCGGTGGCGGACGCCGTCGTCAGGATCCGCTCCCCCGACGAGGTGAGGCCGCCGGTCAGGTGCAGCCGGGCGAACCGGAGCACGTCCTTGGTCGTGCCGGTGATCAGCCCGGCGGGGCCCATGTTGCGGGGCAGGCCCCAGATGGGGGCGGGCTTCGGTTCTTCGTCTGTATCGGCGACGTGACCGACGGCCGCGCGGAACATCAGTGCTTCCTCGGGCAGGGTCACGGTATGCGTGAGACCGAGCGGGGCGAACAGCTTCTCCCGCATCGCGGCGTCCCAGGTCAGCCCCGTGAGCTTCTCGATCACCCGGCCCATGAGCACGAAACCCGAGTTGCAGTAGGAGAACGTCGCCCCGAGCGGATGGTTCTGCCCGGCCTGGTCGAGGATTTCGACGTAGCGTTCGAGGCAGTCGTCGCCGCGGCCGGTGTCGGTGAAGACGTCGCCGTCGATCCCGCTGGTGTGCGTCAGCAGATGCCGCATGGTCACCTGCTTCGCGACGTCCGGATCGGTCAGCCGCAGTTCGGGGACGACGTCGGAGATCGGCGCGTCCAGGTCGAGGAGCCCGTCGTCGACCAGTTGCATCACCACGGTCGCGGTCCACACCTTCGACACCGAGCCGATCTGGAACACCGAGTCCTCGGTGACCTCGACGCCGGTCGCGGTGTTCAGCACGCCGTAGGTGACGTGCGCCTCCGCGTCATCGCCGACCCGCGTGATGCCCAGCGCCGCGCCGGGGACGCGGTACTTGCGCGCCAGTTCGGCCAGGCGCCGCCGCCAGTGCGCCGCGTCGATCGGGACCCGCGACACCCCGTCCGCCGGCGCCGCGTACTGCTCGACCCATTCGAAGACGCGGCGGTTGAAGTCGAGGCGCTGCGAAGGCGGACCGTCCAAGATGAACAGATGCGAGGCACCCGGGTACAGCACCAGCCGGGCCGGGACACCGCGCGCACGCAAAGCACCGAACCACTGCTCGGCCTGGCCGACCGGGCAGCGCTCGTCCTCCGCGCCTTGGATGACCAGAGTCGGTGTCCGTACCCGCCCGACCTGGGCGAACGGCGAGAACCGCTCGCGGCCCGCCTCGCCGGGCGAGCCGCCGAGTTCGCGGACGGCCAGGTAGTGCCCGGCGTCGGAGGTGCCCTCCATGCTGGTCAGATCGCTGACCACGCCCCCGGCGACGGCGGCGGCGAAGCGGTCGTCACGGCTGGTCAGGTAGCAGGTCATGAACCCGCCATAGCTGTAGCCCGCGACGGCGAGCCGGTCCGCGTCGGCGATGCCTTCCGCGACCAGCTGGTTCAGCGGTTCGAGGAAGTCGCGGGCATCGGCGACACCCCAGCCACCGACGGCGCCGGTGAAGAAGTCCTCGCCGTAGCCGTCGCTGCCGCGCGGGTTGAGCAGCAGCACCGCCCAGCCACGCGCGGCGAGTGCCTGATGGTAGAGGTGGATCGAGTCGGCCGCGCCGTTCCAGGCGTTGTGCGGACCGCCGTGGATGTCGAGCAGCAGCGGTGCGGCGCCGACGCTGTCCGGGTCACGCAGCAGCCAGCCGTGGACGACGGTGCCGTCGCCGATGGTGAATTCCCGCTCCTCGTGGGGAAAGAACTCGACGTCGGCGAACGGGGCGCCGTGCCGGGTGCGCACGTCGAGGGCACCGGTGGCCGGATCGACGACGACGATCTCCCCGAACGACGTGTTCGTGGCGAGGACGACCACCACCCGGTCACCCGCGATGTCCATTCCGGACACGACACGATCGGCCCCCGCGACGACCGCCCGCGGATTACCCCCGTCGATGTCCACTTTGTACAGATGGGTGCAGCCGCGGTCACGGAGTCCGAACAGGACGGAGCGACCGTCCGCGGTCAGCTTCGGGGTGGCACCCGGATAACCGCCGCCGCCGGACATCACGTTGCGGTCGAGGGAAGCGGTCAGGTCGAGCGGTTCCCCGCCGTCGAGCGCGACCCGCAGCAGGCCGAGGTGGCCGACCTCGGTGTCGCGCCTGCCGACCACCAGCAGCGCGCGGCCGTCGGCGGTCCAGCCGACCGGGCCCGCCATGCCGTCACCGGAACCGACCAGCCGCGGCTCCGAGGTCTTCAGTGACACGTCGAGAACGTAGGCCCCGGAACGGAAAGTCAGATCCGCGTCGGCGTCCCGTCCGGCGGAGAACGCCAGATGCGTGCCGTCGGGCGACCACGCCGGGTCGCCGGCGTGCCAATCGCCGAAGGTGACCTGCCGGACCTCCTTCGTGGCGACGTCGAGGACGTGCAGGTGCTTGCGGATCGTCTTGATCAGCCCGGCGCCGTCGGCCTTGAAGTCCAGGCGATCCGCGACCACCGGCGCGTTCGGCGCGGATTCGCCGCCCGCGAGGTCGACCGCGGCCGAGAACGCGATCCGGCCACCGTCCGGGCTCCACACCGGCGCGCCCGCCCCGAGCGGAAGTCCGGTGATCCGTTCGGCCTCCCCGCCCGACGCGGGCAGGAACCACACCTGCGGCGGACCGTCCTCGGCCCGCAGGAACGCGATCCGCGCACCGTCCGGCGCCCAGCTCGGCGCCAGGTCGGCCGTTCCGCGCGTGAGCTGCCGGGCTTCGCCGGTGGTGGTGCCGACCTCCCACAGCGTGGCCACGTTCCGGTCCTCTTCACGGTCCGCGGTGCGCACGACGTACACGATCCGTTCGCCGTCCGGGGACAGCGAAGGCTGGCTGGGTGCGGCGATTTCGTACAGGTCGTCGAGACCGAGACGTCGGGTCATGGTGCGGTTGCTCCTCTGGAAATCGCGGGCTGGTGGCTGCGGTGGCTTTCGTTCTCGCTGAAATGGCAGGCCGCCGAATGACGTCGTCGTGCCGCGTCCACGGCGGGATCCGCCTCGAGGCAGAGTTCGCGATCGGCGCGCGCGAGCGGGCCGATCGGACATCGCGTGTGGTAGCGGCACCCGGGTGGCGGGTGGTGCGGGTCGGCGGGTTCGGTGTCGGCGGTCGCCGCGTCCGTCCCGGTGTCGAACAGGGAGGTGTGCGCGGACGGCGCCGCGGCGAGCAGGTCACGGGTGTAGGGATGCTGGGGATCGGTGAGCACCTGTTCCGCCGGGCCCGCTTCGACGATGCGGCCGAGGTACATCACGGCGACGATGTCGCTGAGATAGCGCACGACGGCGAGGTTGTGCGAGATGAACAGCATCGACAGCCCGAGCCGTTGCTGCACCTCGCGGACCAGGTTGAGCACCGCCCCCTGTACCGAGACGTCGAGCGCGGAGGTGATCTCGTCCGCGATCAGCACCTCCGGCCGCCCGGCCAGCGCCCTGGCGAGCGCCACCCGCTGCCGCTGCCCGCCGGAGAGCTGCCCCGGCAGGTGCCCGGCCCGATCCGGATCGAGGTTGACCAGTTCCAGCAGCCGGGCGACCTCGTCGCGGCGCGCGGCGCGCCCGGACAGGACATCGCGCGGGATCGCTTCGGTGATCGATTCCCCGATGCTCATCCGTGGGTCCAAGGAGGAATACGGATCCTGGAACACCATCTGCAGTGGACGGCGGCGGGGCAGCTTCCGGACGTCGACCCCACCCAGCAGGACCCGGCCACCGCTGATCGGCGAAAGCCCGACGGCGGCCCGCGCCAGCGTCGACTTCCCCGAGCCCGACTCACCGACGAGCCCGACGACCTGTCCGGAAGGGACGGTCAGCCCGACCTGGTCGACCGCGGTGAGACCGCGCCTCCCGCCGTACCGCACGCTCACCGCGTCGAAGACGAGATCACTCACTCCGCACCTCCGGCGGTCACGCTTTCCTTGGCGGGCTGGGCGTACGACGTCTCGTGCGGATGCCAGCACGCGACGCGATGCCCGGACGTCACCCGCTCCAGGACCGGGTCTTCGAGACGGCACCGGTCGGTCACCGCGGGACATCGGTCGGCGAACGCGCAGCCGGTGGGCACGCGATCCGGTTCCGGCGGACGGCCGGGGATCACCGCGAGCGGCGCGTCGCGATCGGTTTCGAGGTCCAGCGTCGCGGCCAGCAGGGCCCGCGTGTAGGGATGCCGCGGTGTCGCCGCCGACGGCAGATCCTCCACGACCCGGCCGG
Organism: Amycolatopsis orientalis; assembly: GCF_000943515.2. Lineage (NCBI taxonomy): Bacteria > Bacillati > Actinomycetota > Actinomycetes > Pseudonocardiales > Pseudonocardiaceae > Amycolatopsis > Amycolatopsis orientalis. Next base: position 4,942,509 of record NZ_CP016174.1, read on the forward strand.
CGTACATGACCAGCATGCGTTCGCAGGTCTGGGAAACGACCGCGATGTCGTGGCTGATCAGGATGATCGCGGTGTTCCGTTCGGTCCTGGTCCGCGCCAGCAGCCGCAGGAGCTGCTGTTGCACGGTGACGTCCAGCGCCGTGGTCGGTTCGTCGGCGATGATCAGCCGGGGGTCGCCCATCAGGCCCATGCCGATCATCGCGCGCTGCCGCATCCCGCCGGAGAACTCGTGCGGGTACTGCCGGGCGCGCCGTTCGGCGGCCGGGATCCGCACCGCGCGCAACCGGTCCACGGCCCGCGCGAACGCCTTGGCGCGCGGCAGTCCCTGGTGCTGTTCGGCCACCTCGGCCAGTTGACGGCCGATCCGCCTGGTCGGGTTGAACGACGTCATCGGGTCCTGGAACACCATCGCCAGCGAGGTGCCGAGCAGACCGCGCAGCTCCCGTTCCGGTGTGGTCAGCACCGGTTTCCCGGCGAAGTCGAGCCGGTCCGCGGTGACCACGGCCGGTGCTTCGACCAGCCGTGACACCGCGAGGCCGGTCAGGCTCTTCCCCGAGCCCGACTCGCCGACGACGCCGATCGCCTCGCCCGCGCGGACGGTGAAGCTCACCCCGCGCACCGGCACGGTCCAGCCCGCCGGACGCGGGAAGGCCACCTGGAGGTTCTCCACCACCAGGACGGCGTCGTCCCGGTCGTCGGCGGCTTCCTCCCTGGCGGGAATGACCGGCCGCAGGGGGAGCTTGCGCGACCCGGTCCGGACGCCGATCACCCCGGCGACGGTCTCCCCCACCAGGTTGAACGCGAGCCCGGCCAGTACCACCGCCACCCCCGGCGCGAGCGCGGCCGCCGGATTGACGTAGATCCCGTTGAGCCCTTCACCGAGCAGCCGTCCCCAGTCGTATTCCGGTGCCTGCACCCCGATCCCGAGGAACGACAGCCCGGAGAACGCCAGCAGCGAGGAGCCGGCGCCGATGGTCGCGTTCACCACCAGCGGTTCGCCGATATTGGGCAGGATGTGCCGGACCAGCAGCCGGATCCGGCCGACCCCGGAGATCCGCGCGGCGGACACGAAGTCCTGGCCCGCCACGGAGGCCGACAACGTCTGTGCCAGCCGGGCGAACGCCGGTGCCAGCGCGAAACCGACCGCCAGCACCGCGCCGTGCGTCCCGACCCCGAAGATGACCGAGAAGAACAGCACCAGCAGCAGCCCGGGGAACGCGACCGCGATGTTCACCGCCGCCGTGACCAGCCGGGCGGCGGGCCGCGGCAGCAACGAGGGCAGCGTGCCGAGGACGAGCCCCGTGACCACCCCGATCACCGTCGCGAGCACCGCCAGGAGCACCGAGAGCCGGGTCGCCACCAGCACCCGGAAAAGGATGTCGCGACCGAGATCGTCGGTGCCCAGCCAATGTTCCGCAGAAGGTCCTTGTCCGATCGCGTTGGTGTCGATCTCGAAGGCCTCGCCGTGCCACAGGATCGGGGCCAGCACCGCGAGGGCGAGCACCAGGACCAGCAGGGCCGCCGCGAACGCGCCCACCGGCGTGCGCAGGGCCGCGACCCATTTCGCGCGTCGATTCACCATCTCAGCTCTCCCGGATCGTCGAACGCGGATCGAGGACGGCTAGCAGCACGTCCACCGTCAGATTCACCAGCAGCACCCCGATGCCGTAGACCAGCACGATCCCCTGCACCAGCGGATAGTCCTTCTGCAGGATCGACTGCGCGATGGTCGAGCCGAGACCGGGCCAGGCGAACACGTTCTCCACCAGCACCGTCCCGGCGACCATCCCGGTCAGCATCAGCCCGCCCATCGTCAGCGTCGCGGTCAGCGCGTTCGGCAGCGCGTGCCGGAGGTAGACCAGCCGGGCAGGCAACCGTTTCGCCCGTGCGGTGCGGATGAAGTCGTTGCCCAGCACGGAAAGCGTCTCCACCCGGACGATGCGGGCGAGGACCGAGGCCGGGCCGAGCGCCAGCGCGATGACCGGGAGTACGAGCGAACCGGCACCTTCGCTCCCGGCCACCGGGAACCAGCCGAGCCGGACCGCGAAGAACGCGACCAGCGCGACCGCCACGAGGAATTCGGGAATGGCCGCCAGCAGCACGGTCGTCGAGGTGAAGGCCAGCTCACCGCCCCGGCGGCGGCCACCCCGGGTCAGCACGGCGAACAGCACGCCCAGCGGGAGCGCCACGGCGATGACCACCGCGAAGGCGGGCAACGCCAGCTGCAGGGTGGCGGGCAGCCGGTCGCCGATCACCTCGGCGACCGGCTGCCCACTGGTCATCGACGTCCCGAAGTCGCCGGTGAACAGTCCGCCGAAGTAGTGGACGTACTGCAGCCACAGTGGATCGTCGAGGCCGAGGGCCGCCCGGCGCGCGTTCACCAGTTCGACCGGCGCGGTCAGGCCGAGCGCCGCCCGGACCGGATCGCCGGGGATCAGCTGGATCATCAGGAACGCCGTGGTGACCAAGACCCACAGCGAGACCGCGAACCGGCCGAGCCGACGGACCGCGAACGAGAGCCAGGGACCGCCGCGCAGCCCCGTCGGGGCGAGCACGGCCGTCATCAGCTGTACATCCGGATGGACGACGGCTCGATCGAACCGAAGTTGATCACGAACCGCGCGTTGCTCCCGAAGGTCGGGATGACCGAGTTGACGTACGGCACCACGTCCAGCCGCTCGATGAGCGCCGACTCGGCGGCGAGCCAGGTCGCGCAGCCGGAATCGCCCGCCATCTGTGCCGCCTGGGCGGCCTGCGCCGTGTAGCGCTCGTTCTCGATATGCGCGAAGTTCGTGCCGGTGGGCGGTTTCGGCCCGGAGACGAACGTGACGGCCTGGCTCGGCAGCAGCAGCGTGACCGGGGCCAGCGAGATGTCCCAGTCCCCGGTGCCGAAGAGCGCCTGGCTGGTGCCGGGGCTGTCGAGGCCCTTCAGCGTGATCTCCGCGCCGATCGCCTTCCAGGACTGCTGCATCAGTTCGGCGGAAGGTGCCATCGTCGGGCCCACCTGGGTGCCGTAGATGGTGGTGAGCGCGAGCCGCTTGCCGTCCTTGACCCGCACGCCGTCCGCGCCCGGCGTCCAGCCCGCCTTGTCGAGGGCGGCCTTGGCGGCGGCGACGTCGAACGCCGGCAGCTTGCCTGTCACCGAATCACCGGCGCACGGCCTGGGTTCGGTGGTGACCATTCCCTGGCTGGGCGCCCCGGAGCCGCTGGTGAGCACCTTGCCGATCTGGGCGAGGTCGAGGGCCTGGACCAAGGCGCGGCGGACGGCCTGATCGGCACCCGCCCGGCCCGGCGCCTGGTTGAAGAAGATCTCGCCCATCGGCACGACCTGGTCGGAGTGGAACAGCTTCTGGGCACGCAGCCGTTGCTGGTCCTGGCCGGTGATCCGGGAGGCGTTGAGTTCGCCGGACAGCAACAGGTTCGCCGCGGTCGTGGTGTTCGGGATGACCCGGTAGACCACCTTCTCCGGCAGGCCCGGCTGCTCGCGCTGCCACTCGCCCGGTCCCCACGCGTAGTCCTTGCGCCGGGTGAGGGTGTAGTGGTCGTTCGGCACGGCCTCGGTCATCGTGAACATGCCGGTGCCGTAGCGCCCCTTGGCGAGCGCCGCCCGGTCGGTCACGCCCTTGCCGCACACGATCGGCAGGCCGCCGATGTTGCGGAGCAGGAACGCGTCCGGCGCCCCGCTCGTGAGCGTGATCGTCCGCGCCGCGTCGTCCGCGGTCGCCTTGGTCCCCGGCGCGACCGCCAGCCCGGACATCGGGGACTTGTTGGCGGGGTCGCCGACGAAGTTGATGTTCGCGGCGACGTCGCCCGCGGTCAGTGGGGCGCCGTCGTCACAGGTGATGCCGTTCCGCAGGGTGAAGGAGGCCGTGGTCGTGGTGGCCTCCCATTTCTCCGCGAGACCCGCGATCGGCTTGCCCTTCTCGTCGAGATTGATCAGGCTGTCGTAAAGGAAACGGCCCATTTCGAGGGCGACCGCGAGCACCGTCATCGCCGGGTCCAGCGCTCCGGGGTCGGTGCCGATCGCCATGGTGAAGGTCTTGCCTTCGACCGGTTTCTGATTCGCGGTCCGGTCTTCACCGGATTGCGACGTCCCCCCGCACGCGCTCACGGTCAAGGCCACCACGCTCGCGATCGCGGCGGTGAGCCGGGCTTTCTTCATGGGGTTCTCCTACGGGGTCAAGGTCTGCGCGCGAAGGTGTTCGACGGCGAGGCGGGCGGCCTCGCCGATGGCGGAATCGACCGCGGGCAGGCGATCGGCGAGGGATTCGGCGCGGGTGAACACCGCGACGGCGTAGCGGCGACCGTCCACATGGGTCACCACCCCCGCTTCGTTACGGACCGAGGGCAGCGTGCCGGTCTTCGCCGCGATCGCCACTTCCCCGGGGAAGCCGGACGAGATCCGATGCGGCCAGATCTGCTGGGCCATGATCGTCCGCACCCGTTCGCAGGCGGCCGGGTCGCCCGCCCGGTCGGTCCAGATGGCGTCGAGCAGCGTGGTGATCTCGCGCGGGGTCGACGAGGTCGTGCGTTCCGGGTCGACCACCGCGAGCTTCCACTGCTGTTCCTCGGTGGCCGCGGCGAAAACGGCTTCCAGATCGTCGTCCGGTTTCGCGCCGAGGTCGGCGATCACCGAGGCGAACAGGTCCTCGCAGCAGCCGATCAAGCGGGTCCTGACCAGGCCGAGGTCGGCGAGCACCTGGTCGATCTTGTCCTGGCCGAGCCGGTGGTAGATCAGGTCGGTCGCGGCGTTGTCGCTCATGGTCAGCATGAAATGCGCCAGGTCGCGCCAGCTCATTTCGACGTCGTCGGCGCAACCGGCGGTCCCGACCCCGCCGATCCGGTACCGCGCGGTGACGCGGGTCCGCTCGGTCTCGTCGAGCCTGCCCGCGGCGACCTCGCGGGCGAAGGCGACCGCCACCGGGATCTTGAACACCGAGGCCAGCACGACCGGATCGTCCGCACTGACGCCGACCTCGGGGCCTCCCGCGACGCCGACCTCACGCGCGTGCACGAAACCGCGGGCACCCGCGTTCGCGAAGACGGCCTCGATCTCGGCGCCGATTCCGGTCACCTGCGCACCCGCCGGTCCGCGCGTCCCGTGTGGACGAACAGCGCCCGTCCGTTGCCGTCGTCACCGACGAAGGCGTGCGGCATGTGCAGGCCCAGCTGTCCGCTTTCGGCGACGAGGGTGTCGCCGTGGTACCCCAGCAGCCTGTTCTTCTCCGGCTTGCCGAGATCGGCGAACGCCCCCTTCGGCGTGCGTTCCAGCCACAGGCCACCGTCCTCGTCCTGGCTGACCACGATGTCCGAGACCTGCGAGGAGTACTCGCCAACGAACCGGGACGGGTCGGCGGGCGCCTCCGCGGCGTTGGGTTCGGGCAGCGGAGGGACTGCGACCCCGGCCAGGTCGCCGAGGACCTTCCGGAAGATGTCGAGGTAGAGGTGCAGCGGCTTGCCGCCGTTGGTCAGCAGCGCGACCGCGACATTGCTGCCCGGCACCACGCGGAGGAACGCCGACTGGCCGATGGTGCCGCCGTCGTGGCCGATCACCGGGCCGCCGTCCCAGTCGAAGATCATCCAGCCGAGGCCCCACGCGCCGCCCATCAGGCCGAGGTAGGGCAGTTCGACCTGCCGCTCCCACATGGCGCGGGCCGTTTCGGGCTTGAGCACCTGCGTCCCGTCGTCGGCCCGGCCCTCGTTCAGGTGCATGCGCACGAAGGTGAGCAGGTCACGCGGGCGCATCGCGAGGTGCGAGCCGGCGGGGACGTTCGAGCGGGTCAACGCCCAGACGGGCGCGGGGACGGGGTCGGCGTCCGGCGTCGGCTGGACGTGGCCGATCGCGGCGCGGTACCGGATGGCGTCGTACGGGCCCGTGGCCGCGTGGGTCAGCCCGAGCGGCGCGAACAGGTGGTCGCGCAGGCAGTCGTCGTAGGATTTGCCGCGCAGCACCTCGATGATCCGCCCGAGCACGCAGTAGCCGGCGTTGTTGTAGGAGAACATCTCCCCCGGGCCGAACAGCTGGGGCACGTCGGAAAGCGTCGCCACGAGCTTCGCGACGCAGTCGTCGCCCTGCCCGGTGTCGGTGAAGATGTCGCCCTCGAAGCCGGACGTGTGACAGGTCAGCTGCCGCACGGTGATCCGGGAAGCGGCATCGTCGTCGGAGAGGACGAACTCGGGAAGGTACTCGCGGACAGGCTTGTCGAGCTCCAGCGCGCCTTCGTCGACGAGCTGCATCGCCAGCGTGGTCGTCCACACCTTGGTGATCGAGCCGATCTGGAACACCGAGTCCACTGTGGACTCGACCTCGGTGCCGGTGTTCAGCAGACCTGCCGCGTGGTCGATCACCTCGCCGTTCGCGAACACCGCGACGGCCGCGCCGGGCACCTGGTGCTTCGCCAGGAGGCCTGGAAGGTTTTCCGCGAGCCAGGTATCGATTTCGGAAAGTTTCGACATGCGCACCTCTTGTCCGTGGAAAGGGTGGGGGTCCGGCGGTTCCCGGAATGCTAGGACGGTGACGGGCGTCACCGGTTCGTGCGGAACGACGAGAGCGGCGGGAAAATTCATCCGGGCGGACGAATCATTCGGCGGCCGCCTCGGAAAGCCTGAGCCATTCCACCGCCCGCGCGGCGGCGAAGCCGATGAACGCGTCCCGTTCCGGCACCCTCGACCGCCCGTCGACGGCGTCGGTGAAAATCCCTACCGCGTAACGGCCCCCATCCGGGTACTCGACGACACCGACCTCGTTGCGCACCGTCGGCAGGGTCCCGGTCTTGCCGCTGACGCGGATCCCGTCGTCCGGGAACCCCGACCGCAGCCGATGCGGCCACACCTGGAGTTCCAGCCAGCGCCGGACGTCCGCGCACGCCGTGGGCGACGCCGCTTCGTCACGCCAGATCAGGCCGAGCAGCCGGGTGATCTCCTCGGCCGTCGTGGCGCAGGTCTGCGCCGGTTGCAGCGCGCGCAACGCGGTGAGCTTTTCCAACGGAAGCTCCGTCAGCAGCCTTTCGTCGTCCTCGTAAGAAATTCCGAGGTCCTCACCGATGCTGCTGAGAGTTTCACCGCAGTCCTGCGACACGGTGGTGTGCTCGAAACCGAGTCGCCGCAAGGTTTCTCCGGTCGCTTCTTTCCCGACGCGGTCGAGAATCAGGTCCGTGGCGACGTTGTCACTGATCCCGATCATCAGGATCGCGAGATCGTGCCAGGACATCGTCACCTCGTGCCGGAAGGTCGCCAGGCCGTACGGGCTCGGCGTGGGATGCCCCGGCGGGACCGTGACCGGCTCGCCGAGATCGAGCACCCCTTCGGCGGCCTGCTTCGCCAGCTCCAGCGCAACGGGCACCTTGAACACCGACGCCGTGACGACCGGCGTGTGCTCGTCGATGCCGATCCGTCGCGTGCCGTCGATTTCGGCCGCGTGCAACCGGACCCGGACACCGACCTCCTTGGCGCGGGCGTTGATCGTTTCGATGACTTCGGACGCGGTGGGCATGGAACTCCTGTCTGCTGAGTCTCGTGAGTGGTGATGACGGTTGGAACCGCCATCACCACTCACGAGGTCTTCGGGCTCGCCGGGGAGAAGGTGAACTGCGCGGGCGTCTGCGGTACCCAGAACGCCATCACGGCGGTGATCAGCGTGGTGCCGATGAGGAAGCCGAACGCGGCGGTGTAGGAGAAGGTGTCGGCGAGCCAGCCCATCGCCACCGGGGCGACCGCGCCCGCCACCTGGCCGCCGAAGTTCATCACGCCCATGCCGATCCCGGTGACCGCGGTCGGGAGGACCCGCAGCGGAAGGCCGAAGACGGCCATCGTCGCCATCCCGAACACCGCGAGGGCGAGCGTTTCGTAGAGGGTGAACTCCGCCGTGCTGTCCGCGTTGACCATCAGCGTCAGCAGCACCACGGTCACCAGCGCGATCGAGCCGAGGTACCAACGGCCGTGGTCGTGGAAGTACCGGTCGAACAGCCAGCCGCCGAGGATGGTCGTACCGATGCTGACGAGCATCGGGATCGCGGCCAGCACGCCGGTCTGGCCGAGCGTCAGGCCCCTCGACTCCAGCAGGTAGCTGGGCACCCAGGTGATCATCCCGTAATTGAGCATGTTCGTGACGCAGAACAGCAGGGTGAACTTCCAGATCACCGGGGACTTCAGCACCTGCTTGCGGGAGACCTCGGGGGTTTTCGCGTCGGCACGGGGAAGGCTGCTGAGCGACTCCGGCAGTGCCTTCGGCAGGATCGCCCAGACCACGACGCCGATGATCGCGCCGATCCCCGCCATCCAGAAGAACGTGTGGCGCCAGCCGAGGGCCATCAGCAACGGCCCGACGATCAGCGGCGCGAGTCCCGCGCCGATCCCGCCCGCGGACAGCATCACGCCGGTGACCGTCGCCCGGTTGCCCGGAGTCGTCCGTTCCGCGATGGCCTTGAACGACGCGGCCGGGAAAAGTCCTTGGCATACGCCGAAAAGGCCGCGGACGACGAGCAGCATCCCGAAGGTGCCCGCCATCCCGGTCATCGCGGTGAACGCCGACCAGAGCAGCAGGGTCACCAGCATCGGACCGCGCGAGCCGTACCGGTCGGCGAGGAAGCCCGCCGGAATCTGGCAGACCATGTAGACCAGGGCGAACACGGTCACGAGCCAGCCCTGCTGGGTTTTGCTGAGCTCGAACTCGGCGCCGATCATCGGCAGCGCCATCCCGATGGAGAACCGGTCGATGTAGTCGACCGACCAGGCGAACACCATCACCACCATGGTGATGACCGCCGTCCGGTTGATCCGCCGCGCTGTCCAGGTGTCCTCTTTGACCACTGCCACCATGACGCCTCCGCCGAAAACGTTGGGAGAGAAGAAGAACGGCGCGGCCGTGGCGCCGATCACTCATTTTGAACAGCGGGTGCCGGGCAGAGTTCGTGCGTTCACACGAACATCCGGCGGTCTTTCCGGCCGGGATGACCAACCCGGCCGGCGGTCAGGACTCTTCGGCGGTGGGCGGCCCGGTCCGCGCGTCGCGGGGCAGCAGCCGTAGTTGCAGCATGGCGGCGAACCGCTCCCCCGAGTCGTCGAGGTCGATCTCGCCGACTTCGGCGAGCCGCCGCAGCCGGTAACGGAAGGTGTTCGGGTGGACGTAGGCCGCGGCGGACGCGGCACCGATGTCCCCGAAGGCGTCCAGCCAGCAGCGCAGGGTGTGCACCAGCTGGGACTGATGCCGGTCGTCGTAGGCGAGCAACCGCGCGACGGGTCCCGTCGCGACGTCGCCCCTGGCCGCGGCGAGATCGGCCAGTTCCAGCATGAGCGCGTCGACGTGGACGTCCTCCGCGGTCGCGACCCGTTTCGGCCCGCCGTTGGTGAGCAGCACACGCAACGCCCGGTCGGCGCCGTCGCGCGAGGAACGCAGGCCGGACCCGTCGAGCGCGAGCGGGCCGATGCCGATCGCGGCCGCCGCCCGGCGCCCGGTGCGCTCCAGGAAGGTCGACGCGACCCGCAGCGAGCGCTCCTGCCAGTCGGCGTGCCCGCCCGGCATCGGGACGATGCCGTAGGCGACGTCACCGACGAGGGCGACGGCCGACCGCGGCTGGACGGCGCTGAGGTGCATGGCCAGCGCGTCGGCGACGCGCTGGCGGTCCGCGACCAGGCGGAGATCGTCGTCGGGCTCGGGCGCGCCGAGCAGGCCCATCGCGAGCACGATCGACGGCTGGCCCAGCAGACCGAGCCGGGCGATGGCCTCCGGGGCGCCCGCGCCCCCTTCGAGCGCCGTGCTCACCAGATCCGCGCGCAGCCGTCGCTCGACGTCGGCACCGGCACGCAGCCGGAGCATGTGCAGCGCGACGAGTTTGGCGGCGTCGATCAGCGCCTGGGTCCGTTCCTCGCTGAGCGGCTTCCGGACCGCCGCCCAGATCGACCCGAGGACCTCGTCGCCGGCGCGGACCGCGAGCGCCACGCGGGGGATCACGATCTCGTGCGCGTCGTACCGCTGCGGGTCGACGTACACCGGCGTGTGGTCGCGGTACAACTTCTCGAAGATGCCGTCCCGTTCCAGGTTGCGGGTGAACCGCTCCGGCACCTGGCGGCCGAGGATCGTCTCCACCCGGGACGGGTCCGCCTCGTCCTGACGCCCGGAGAACGCGAGGACCCGGGAGTTGCGGTCCTCGATGGTCACCGGCGCGTCGAGCAGCGCGGCGATCGCGTTGGCCAGCGCGAACAGATCACCCGACGGCATTCCGCCGAGCGTCTGCGGCGACACGTCACCGACGTCCCCTTCGGCGAGCAACGTCCTGAGCATCGCGGCGAGCTGGGCCCACGAAGCGCCGCTCGCCAGGCCGAGGAGGGCGACCCCGGACGAATCCGCGGCGCGCCGGAGTTCCGGCGTCGGGGTGACGGGAGACCGGACGACGAGCGCCGCCGCGCCTCTCGCACCCACGTCGTGCAAGAGGCGGACGACCTCGTCGTGCACCCGCACCCCGACGCCGAGCACGACGGCGGAGGCGGGAAATTCCGACTCGTCGTGCGGATCGTGGATCACCACCCCGCCGAGCTGCTTGCGGGTGGTCCGGCCGAGGACGACCGGTTCCAGGAGCACGTCCCCGAGGTCTTCGAGGACGCGCCCCAAACTCGTGTGCGGCTTACTGGGCACCGGTGTCAGCACCCCCCGAAGTTAAACCCGGCCTGACCGAACCGAGTGGTTCGATCCGACCAAATCTAACCCCGGAATTCGTGGTTGGCTACGAACCGATCCACGCTTTCGCCTTCGTGACCTCGTCCAGCAGGCCGGGAATCGGAGTCACACCGAGCCCCGGGCCGGTCGGCACCGGCAGCTGCCCGGACTGGAGCACGAACGGTTCGGTGATGTCCGTGCGGTAGAACCGGCCGGACGCCGAGGTGTCGCCGGGGAGGGTGAAGCCCGGCAGCGAGGCGAGCGCGACGTTGGCCGCCCGGCCCAGTCCGGTCTCGATCATCCCGCCGCACCACACCGCGACCCCGTGTGCCGCGCAGACGTCGTGCACCCGGCGGGCTTCGAGGTAGCCACCGACGCGGCCCGGTTTGATGTTGACGATCTGGCAGGCCCCGAGCTTGATCGCGTCGGCGGCGGCCCTGGCGGACACGATCGACTCGTCGAGGCAGATCGGTGTCCGGATCCGCCGCGCCAGCTCGGCGTGCCCGAGGACGTCCTCCTCTTCGAGCGGCTGCTCGATCAGCAGGAGGTCGAACGGGTCCAGCCTGGCCAGCAGCGGTGCGTCGCCGAGGGTGTACGCGGTGTTCGCGTCGACCTGGAGCAGCACGTCGTCGCCGAAGCGCTCCCGCACCCGCCGGACCGGCTCGACGTCCCAGCCGGGCTCGATCTTCAGCTTGATCCGGACGTCCCCCTCGTCGAGGTCCCCGCCGACGACGTCGAGCAGCTGCGGGATCGAGTCCATGATGCCGACCGAGACCCCACAGGCCACGAAGTCGCGAGTGGACCCGAGCTCGGCGGCGAAGGACCGGTCGTGCGCCCGGAGTTCGGCGTCGAGGACGGCCATCTCCAGCGCGGCCTTCGCCATCCGGTGTCCCTTGTACTTCGCCAGCAACGGCGTCACCTTGTGCGCGGTGAGGTCACCGGCCCGCAGCAGCTCCGGGATGAGGTGGTTCCGGAGCACGTGCTCGGCCGCGTCGTTGTACTCCGACGAGTAGAGCGGCGCCTCCATCGCGACGCATTCGCCCCAGCCCTCGCCCGACGGCGTCACCGCCCGGACGAGCAGGAGTTCCCGTTCGGCCTGCGTCCCGAACGACGTCCGGAACGGGGCCACGAGCGGCATCCGGACCCGGCGCAGTTCCACACCGCTGAGTTTCACGACTGCTCCTTCGAGATCACGTACCAGCCGGCACGATCGAAACCGGTGACGTGGGCGTTGTCCGCCATCAGTCCACCGAGGACTTCACGCAGGGCGACCCGCCACGCGTTGCCGCGACCGGGATCGGTGCGGCGTAACCGTTCGACGTCGGACGGGACGCCGACGAGCACGGTCGGGGTGTCGGCGCGCCCGATGAGCGGGCCGCCGTCGGCGTCGACCGAAAGCGCCTTCGCCGCGTCCAGCGCTCCCGCGTCGATCAGGACAGGTTCACCGAAGGCGGCGGCCCGGACGGCGGGGCTCGTCAGATCCCAGCCGACCATCAGCCGGTCGGTGTCACCCGAGCCGTTGATGCTGTCCTCCATCGGACCGTAGAAGTCGGGCAGGTACCCGATCGGATGCGCGCCGAGCTTCCCCAGGTTGAAATAGGCGTTGCGGCGCACCAGCGGGTCGAAGGTCCAGGTGATCATGGAGACTTCCTGGTGCAGTGCCCAGCCGCGTTGATGCAGTTTCAGCGCGTGACCGATCCCCCGGCCCGCGCCGGCGTGGGCGACCCCGGCGATATGGCTGTGCAGGCTCGCCTTCCCCGGGTTCCCGAAGAAACCGAAACAGGCCCCCAGCAGCTCGCCGTTTTCGAACGCGCCCGCGACGTAGTTCCCGGCCGTGGACATCGCCCGGAGCAGTTCCGTGCTCACCGGCCGCGCGCCGGGCGCGGACTTCCAGATCGACTCGAACAGGTCGACCACCGCGGCCAGTTCGGCGATTTCGGTGAGTTCGCGGATTTCGACGCCCGAAGCCACGGCCGCGGCCCGCGCGGCGGCGACGGCCTCGTCGCGCACCTCCGCGGAGGCCAGGCTTTCCGTATTCGTCGCAAGATTCGTCACGGGACAATCCTTTCCCGGCGCGATGGCCGAGTCACCGTCGTGCCGTACCAGATTCGCCCGCGCGATTCGTCGCACCGGACGGAGTCCGCTTCGCGAGGACGTTCTCCACGAGCGCGGCCAGCAGAGCGGTGCGCCGCGGCAGTTCCGCGACGACGACGTGTTCGTGATCCGCGTGTGCCCCGCCGCCCACCGCGCCGAGGCCGTCGAGGGTGGGGATCCCCATCCCGGCGGTGTAGTTGCCGTCCGAGGCACCGCCGACCGAAGCGGCGGTCAGCTCACCGAGACCGAGTTCGGCCGCCAGTTCACTGGCCAGGTCGAACAATCCCGCCGACGAGCCCTCCTCCAGCGGCGGCCGGTTGATGCCACCGGTGACACGGACCGAGGCGTCCGCCAGAATCGGGACGAGGGCCTTCATGGCCCGATCGACACGGAGTTGCTCGGCCTCGTTCCACACGCGGACGTCGACCGCGACACTCGCGGCGGCGGGAACGGTGTTGACCGTCGTTCCCGCCGAGACGACGGTGGGGGTCACGCTCGTGCCCGCCACCGGATCGGCGAGCGCGGCCACCGCGAGGATCTGGTGCGCGATCTCGATCCCCGCGTTGACCCCCTTCTCGGGTTCGAGCCCGGCGTGCGCGGCTCGTCCGGTCACCTCGACCCGGTAGTGGGAAACGCCTTTGCGGCGGCATTTCAGCGCGCCGCCGTCGGCCGAAGCCTCCAGGACGAACACCGCGTCGCAGCCCGCCGCGGTCTCCTCGATCAGCGCACGGGACGACGGCGAACCGATCTCCTCGTCGCCGGTGACCAGAATGGACAGTCCGTCGCGATCGGGGACGGCCGCGGCGGCGTGCAGCGCCATCACCACCCCGGCCTTCATGTCGAAGCAGCCGGGTCCGCGCAACACGCCGTCCCGCACGGAGAACGGATGCGTCTCCAGCGATCCGTGCGGCCACACCGTGTCGTGATGCCCGAGGAGCAGCACCCGGGAGGGCACGTCACCGAAGCGCCAGCGCAGATGGGTGACCCCGTCGACGACGATCCGTTCCGGATCCGTCCACAGCAGTTTCCGGCCCAGTCCCGCCACGACCTCGGCACTGCGGGCCACCGCCTCGTGATCCGACGACGGGGACTCACAGCGGACGAGCGTCTCGATGTCGTCGAGCAGTTCGCTCATCGCGGTTCACCGCGCAGCGGCTTGCCGGGGAACGCGTCGGTCCGCAGGTTTCCGTCGGTGACAACGGGAACGCCCGAAACGAACAGGTGCCGGACACCGACCGAGGGCCGCGTCGAGTCGAAATAGGTGGCCGCGTCGGTGATGGTGTCCGGGTCGAGGACGACGATGTCGGCATCCGCCCCGACGCCGAGCCTGCCCTTGGTCCGCGCCCCGGGAGCGACCTCGTCCAGGACCCGCGCGGGAAGGTAGGAGCAGCGCCGGAACGCCTCCAGCCAGGTCCAGGACTTGCTCTCGCGCACCATCAGCCGCAGCGTCTTGGCGTACGTCCCGGCCGTGCGCGGATGGGTCGCGCCACCGGGCGGCAGCGGCCATTCGGTGCTCTCGCTGGTGCCGTCGTTCCAGTACACGGGCAGGGCGTCGCTGGCGACGATGGCGTCGGGGAACGCGAGCGCCTGGCGCAGCAGCGCGAGATCACGCGGGTTGCCCTCGTCGAGGAACTCCAGGATGCACGGCGCGCCCGGCTCCTCGGCGCGCACCTGGAGCAGGCGGCCCTCGTCGGCGATCCGCTCACCGGTCTCCAGCATGATCACGCTGGACGGCGAGAGGCCCTTCATCTTCAGCCGCTCCGGAGAAAGGAAGGCCGCGCCGATCCCCGTACTGCCCGCGCCGTACGGGTAGGCCTCCACGGTCACCCGCGAACCGGCCGAACGGCTCGCTTCCAGCGCGGCGAGCACGCGGTCGATCTGATGTCCGGAAGTGCTGTTGACGTGGCAGTGGTGCATGGCCGCGCCGGTCTCGGCCGCGACGATCGCGATCTCCTCCGACCCGTCCACGGGCGTCGCCGGATCCACTTCGACCAGTTCCCGGACGTGCGTGTAGGTCGGTGCCCCGGCCTCCTTGGCGAGGCGCGCGAGAGCCATGAACTCGGCCGGGTCCGTCAGGGGCGCGTAACCGAGCAGGACACCGACGCCGAGCGCGCCCGCGGCCAGCTCACCCTCCACAAGGGACAGCCAGGCCGCCAGTTCCTTCGGCGACGAAGACCGTTGCCAGGACAGGTTCCCGAGCACCGCGAGCGCGCTGTCGATGTTGGCGTCGGGCTCGATCCCGGCGAGCACCTGCGCCCTCGCGGAACCCCACGACGCGGAGAAACCGTAGTGCAGCGGACGTCCGGCCGCGGCGGCGTCGGCGTAGGCGCGCTCGATCGGCATCAGCCCGGCTTCGAGGTCGAGCGCGGTCGTGACGCCGTCCATCGCCTGCAGCCGCTGGCCCGCGATGGTGTGCACGTGACTGTGCAGATCGATGAAACCGGGGCCGACGACGAGCCCGGAGACGTCGATCTCCGTGTCTCCCGCTTCCGACGGCAGACCCTCCCCCACGGCGGTGACCACGCCGTCCGTCACCAGCACGTCGGCCGTACCGTCGAAACCCGTCGCCGGGTCGATGACACGACCGCCACGCAAGAGTGTCCGCATGCTTCGCCTCCTAGGATCGCCTCGTTCTTTGGCGACCCTAGGAGGTTTCGCGGAGCGTCCGTTCGTAGCGAGCGACGAATCCGGGTCACCGGATCCATCCGCCCGCACGAACGCGGCCGGCTTTCTCTCGTGAGTGGTAATGACGGTTCTAACCGTCATTACCACTCACGAGGCGTTCAGCGGGTCCGGTGCCCGGCGATGATCTCGGCGTAGCGGTGGCCGCTCGCCTTCACCGTGCGGACCTGGGTGTCGTAATCGACCCGGACGAGCCCGAACCGTTTGCTCAGCCCGCTGTCCCATTCGAAGTTGTCGAGCAGCGACCAGGCGAAGTACCCCTTCACCGGCGCTCCCGCTTCGGCCGCCCCGGCCACGGCGCCCAGATGTTCCTCCAGGTAGGCGACGCGGTCGGCGTCGTCGATCGAGCCGTCCTCGGCGACCTTGTCGTCGAAGGCGGCCCCGCTTTCGGTGACGTAGATGGCGCGGGCGCCGTACTCGTTCGCGAGGCGGTGGATCAGATCCGCCAGTCCCTGACCGTGGATCTCCCAGCCCATCGCGGTGGTGGCGGCGCCCTCGACCGGCACCTGCCGGGCGCGGGGCGCGGGACCGTCCGGATCGTTCTCGACGATCTGGCGGAAGTAGTAGTTCAGCCCGTGGTAGCCGACCGGGGCCGAGATCACGTCGAGGTCGTCCCCGGCCACGGGCGGCTCGACGCCGTAGACCTCGATCATGTCCGCGGGATAACCGCGCCCGTTCGACGGGTCGAGCCACCAGCGGTTGACGTGCCCGTCCATCCGGGCCGCCGCCGCGACGTCCTCGGCGGAAGCCGACGCGGGCTCGATCCCGCTGAGGTTGAGCACCAGGCCGACGTTGGCGGGCTCGGCGGCGTTCGCGGTGATCGCCTGCACGCCCAGGCCGTGCGCGAGCAGAAGGTGGTGGGAGGCGTGGATCGCCTGCCTGAGATCCTTGACGCCCGGCGCGAAGCGGCCTTCGAGATAGCCGAGCCAGGCCGAGCACAGCGGCTCGTTGACGGTGTTCCAGTCCTTGACGCGGTCACCCAGCCTGGCCGCGACGACCGCGGCGTACTCGGCGTAGGCGTAGGCCGTGTCACGCTCGGGCCAGCCGCCCTTCGCCTGCAGCGCCGAGGGCAGATCCCAGTGGAACAGCGTGACGAACGGCCTGATCCCCGCTTCGAGCAGCGCGTCGACCAGCCGGTCGTAATGGTCGAGACCGAGCGCGTTGACCTCGCCGCGGCCGGTGGGGATCACCCGCGGCCACGCGACCGAGAAGCGATAGGCGTCCAGGCCCAGCTCCTTCATGATGCCGAGGTCTTCCGGCCAGCGCCGGTAGTGATCGCAAGCGACGTCACCGGTGTCACCGTTCAGGACGGCACCCGGGACCCGGACGAAGTCGTCCCAGATGGACGGGAGACGGCCGTCGACGTCGACGGCGCCTTCGACCTGGTACGCGGCCGTGGCCGCACCCCACAGGAAATCGGCGGGCAGGTGCAGATTCAAGGCAGACCTCTCTGTACGGGGGACGGCGCGTCATTTCACCGCGCCGGCGGTGAGCCCGGCGACGAGATAACGCTGGAGCAGAAGGAATCCGGCGACGACCGGGGCGGAGACGATGAGTGAGGCGGCCATGACCTGGTTCCAGTAGACCTGGACCTGGGTGGAGTACTCCTGAAGCCCGACCGCGAGGGTCCGCGTGCCCGAGTCGGTCATCACCGACGCGAACAGGACCTCACCCCAGGCCGTCATGAACGAATAGATCCCCACCGCCACGATGCCCGGCATGGCGGCCGGGACGACCACCCGGATCAGGGCGCCGATCGGCCCGGTCCCGTCGACCATCGCCGCCTCGTCGAGTTCCTTGGGTATCGAATCGATGTACCCGGCGAGCATCCAGATCGCGAACGGCAGCGAGAAGGTCAGATAGGTGATGATCAGCCCGAGCCGCGAGCCGTACAACACGATACCGGTGGTGTTGCCGATGTTGACGAAGATGAGGAACAGCGGCAGCAGGAAGAGAATGCCGGGGAACATCTGCGTCGACAGCACGGTCATCTTGAAGAAATCCTTGCCCCGGAACCGGAAACGGCTCAGGGCGTAGGCGGCGAAGATCGCGATGAGGACCGAGAGGATCGCCGCCGAGCCGGAGATGACCAGGCTGTTCACGAAGTACTCCGCGAGCGGGATGGTCTCCCAGATGTCGAAGAACGGCTGGACGGTCAGCGTCGTCGGAATCCATTCCCACTTGCCCTGAACGTCCCCGAGCGGTTTCAGCGACGACGAAACCATCGCGTAGAGCGGTATCAGGGTGAACAGGGCGAGGAAACCCAGGACGAAGCGGCGGGCCCACGGGACCCAGCGAGGCTCAGACAACCGCGTTCCTCCTTCGTGAGGTCAGTCCCAGGTAGACGGTGCTGACCACCAAGAGGAACAGCAGCAACAGGACCGACATCGCCGAGCCGAGGCCGAAGTTCCAGGTCACGAAGGAACTCTGGTAGATGTGGATCGAGATCAGCGACGCCTCCTTCGGCGCGGACGCTCCGAAAAGGACATACGGCGTGTTGAAGTCGTTGAAGGTCCACAGGAACAGCACCAGCAGCAGCACCTGGTTGACCGGCCGCAGCATCGGCTGCGTGATCGCGTGGAACTGCCGCCACCAGCCGGCGCCGTCGATCGCCGCCGCCTCGTAGAGTTCGCCGGGGATGTTCTGCAGACCCGCCATCACGATCAGGAACGCGAACGGCCAGTTGCGCCAGACCGAGACGACCACCAGCGACCAGAAGCTGTTGTCCCCGATGAGCCAGAAGGAATCGGTGCCCAGCAGGTCGTTCACCAGGCCGGTGTCCTTCTGGAACATGAAGGACCAGGTGATCACCGCCGCGTACATCGGCAGCGCGTACGGCACCAGGAACAGCGTCCTGAGCACGCCGCGGCCCCGGAAGTCCTTCTGCATCAGCACAGCGGCCGAAGTCCCGAAAAGCCAGCAGAACCCGACCGAGAGGACGGTGTAGACGACGCTGATCCAGAACGAACCGAGCAGTGCCTTACCCGCCGCGGAGTCGAAGTCCAGGACGAACTTGTAGTTGTCCCATCCCGCCGCCGGGGCGGTCGAGAAGTCGCGGAGGGAGAACTGCGTCAGCTTGAAGAAGCTCATCACGAGCCCGGCGACCATCGGGATCAGGTGCACGAGCAGTTCGAGCAGGATCGCGGGAAGCAGCAGCAGATACGGCAGCGCGACCCGGCGGCGCTCGCGACGGCGGCGCCGGGGACCGGGTGCCCCGGCCGCTTTCACGGCCGGGGCGCTGTCGAGAGCGGTCGGCATCAACCACCGGCCGCGATCTGCTGATCCGCCTGGTTCAGCTGGTCCCGGATCTTCGCGTCGTCGACGGGCTTGCCCGCGGCGACGTCGGCGAACATCGCCTTCATCGCGGTGCCGATCAGGGTCTCGAACTGCGATTCCTGCGGCACCTGCGGCATCGGCTCCGCCGAGTTCGCGAGCACGCTCTGGAAGACCTTGACGTCCTCGGTCTGGAACGCCGCGTCGCTGTAGGCGTCCTGGACTGTCGGCAGCGAGCCGTAGGTCTTGTTGAGCAGTGCCTGCTCCGGCGCCGAGACCATGAACTTCACGAAGTCCAGTGCGGCGTCGGGGTTCTTGGTGTTCTTGAACACCGACATGTTGATCCCCGCGACGAAACTGGTCACCTTGCGACCGTTCGGCGGCGCGGCGGCGGGCAGCGGGATCGGTGCGACGCCGAGATCGGCCATGTTCATCCCGATGCTCTTGAACGACCCCGCGGAGGCCTGGTTCATGAACATCGCGGCCTTGCCGTCCGACAGGTCCTTCAGGGACTTGGCGGTGTCGGCGTATTCGGCGTTGGACGGATTGACGATCTTGTCCTTCTGCATCAGGTCGACGAACTGCCGGACGGCCGCGACCGACGGGTCGGACGCCAGCTGCGGCTTCCCCTCGGCGCTGAAGAACCGCGCACCCTGCTGGGCACCGAGGATCGCCGCGTGGTGGCTGTTCTCGGTGACCTGCCCCGCCTGGAGCGACAGCCCCCATTGGCCCTTGTCGGGTTTGGTGAGCTTCTTGCCGTCCTCGACGAGTTCTTCCCAGGTGGCGGGCGGCTTGGCGATGCCGGCCTCGGAGAAGAGCTTCTTGTTGTAGTACAGGCCGTACGCCTGGCCGTAGAGCGGAACGCCGACCGGCGGCTGCCCGGCCGCCCCGGTGGCCGCCAGCGACGGGCCGAGGAAACGCGTCTTGCCGCCGATCTTCTCCAGCGCGGCGTCGTCGAACGGCAGGAACGCCCCGGTCGCCTGGAGCGAGGCCGACCAGGTGTTGCCGATGTTGAGCACGTCCGGGCCCTTGCCGGAGGTGGTCGCCGCGAGGATCCGGTTGAGCAGATCCGTCCACGGGACGACCTCGAGCTTGACCTTGATCCCGGACGCCTTCTCGAACTTGTCGAGTTCGGGCTGCAGGACCGCCTTGTCGTTGTCGAGACTGGTGCCCTGGTTGGACGCCCAGTACACGAGTTCCTTGGGAGCACTGGACGACGTGTCGCCGCCGCCGCACGCCGTGGTGGCGGCGGCCGCCAGCGCCAGCACGAGCGCCGGGGCGATCTTTCCGATTCGCATCGATGGTCCTCGGGGTGAGTGGCCAAGTCGCGTCCGGATGCCTGTGACACGGGACACGCCTTATTTCAGGGCTTGAGTTAAGCCTTGGCCAAGGTCGACGTCAAGACCCGGGAAGCCGCTTCTCGATGAGAATGTCGAAAGCCTGGCCGCGGTGGGCGGCGAACAGGTCGAGCGCCCGTTCCCCGTCCCGCGCCCGCAGCGCCTCCGCCAGCCGCCGGTGCTCGGCCGGAATGCTCGCGAGGTAGCCCTCGGAGTTCACGCCGATCCGGGTCAGCAGGAACAGGTACACCTGCGACCGGATGGCCCGCCACGCCTCGATGAGCCGCCGATGCCCCGAAGCCGCGTAGACCGCGTCGTGGAAGTCGATGTCGCAGCGCACCATCTCGTGCTCGTCACGGGCACGGACCATCCGCTCGACGACCTCGTCGATGGCGGCGAGGTCCGCGTCCGACGCGGAGGCGACCACGAGCTGGACGGCGAGCTGCTCCAGCGCCGACCGGAGGCTGTCGAGTTCGGCGACGTCCACATCGGACAGTGTCGTGACGAGGGCGCCGCGATGCCATTCGCTGCGGACCAGACCTTCGCGCTCCAGCTTGAGCAGCGCTTCGCGCACCGGGCCGCGACTGACGCCCAGCGCCTCCGAGAGTTCGACCTCACGCAACTGCGCTCCCGGCGGGTAGGTGCCGCCGAAGATGGCGTCCCGCACCCGGTCGGCGACCTCGTCCGCCAGCCCACGACGCCGTGCGGGCAGCACCCGGCCGGGTTCGCTCATCGCTCGTCCTCCCTCTGGAACGCCCGATGGTAGCGATGGGATCATCGGGCTCACTTTGTCCTAATGTTAACATTGCGACAAGTGCTCGCCCGCTGGAAGGATTCCCTGGTCATGACCGTCCTCGACTCCCCCATTCCGCGCTTCCACCTCGCCATGCCGGTCGACGATCTGGCCGCCGCGCGCACCTTCTACGGCGACGTCCTCGGCCTGGAACAGGGCCGGAGCTCCGCCACCTGGATCGACTGGAACCTGCACGGCCACCAGTTTGTCACGCATCTCGCCCCGGAACGGCCGCAACGGATCCACAACCCCGTCGACGGCCACGACGTGCCCGTCCCCCACTTCGGCCTGATCCTCACCGTGCCGGCGTTCCAGGCACTCGCCGAACGACTGCGGGCCGCGAAGACGCAGTTCGTCATCGAGCCCTACGTCCGGTTCGAGGGCCAGACCGGCGAACAGTGGACGATGTTCCTCCTGGACCCGGCGGGCAACGCGCTGGAGTTCAAAGCGTTCGCCGACGACTCCCAGGTCTTCGCCGCCTGACCCTTCTAACCCACGCCCGGTCCGTGAAGGCCTCCTTGAGGGACCCGCAGTTGCTTACCCACTGCTCCGGCTCGCACCCCGAGAGCCGCACGCTGTGTGGCAGTGGCTCGCACCGCCTCACGATCCACACGCCACCCCGCAGGTCAGGCGCCGGTCCGTGAAGGCCTCCTTGAGGGACCCAGAGTCCCTCAAGGAGGCCTTCACGGACTCGACGATCGCCACATCCGGCCCACCAGCACCAGCAGTCACCACGGCTCCGCGTGAAGGCCCCCTTCCCTCGGCTGAGCCGAGCGAAGGGGGCCTTCACGGACTCCCGCCGCGAGCTCCACACGCCGGCATCGAGCCGGTCAAGTCTCGTGAGTGGTAATGACGGTTAGAACCGTCATCACCACTCACGAGGTTATCGATCGATACGGTTTCCCGCGTTGATCAAGGCCCGCCGCCGTCGGAAGCTTGTCCTGTCAGCGAGCCCGCTGCACACGGACAACCAAGGAGATCACCACCATGTTCGACCCCATCCTCCTCCGGGCCGCCGACGCCGAGATCGTCAGTGACGCGCCGGGCAGCGACATCACGCTGCTGGCCGATTCGGACACCACCGACGGGGGCTTCACCGCGAACCGCGCGACCCTGAAACAAGGCGTCTTCGGTACCCCGGCCCACTTCCACACCCGCGCGACCGAGTTCTTCTTCGTCCTCGAAGGAAAGCTCCAGGTGCTCGTCGACGAAACGCTGCACACCCTGGAGAAGGGCGACTTCCTCGCCGTCCCGCCGCGGACGCCGCACGCGTTCGGCCCCGCGGCGGACTCCGACGCCGACGTCCTGGTGACCTTCACGCCGGGGATGGGCCGCTTCGACTACTACCGGCTTCTCGAGCGGGTCGCCCGCGGGGAGGCCGACCCCTCGGAGATCGCCGCCTCCTCGGAGCAGTACGACAACCACTACGTCGACAGCCCGATCTGGCGCGCCGCCCGCGCCCGGTGAACGTCAATCGATGACCGCGGTCGCTTCGACCTCGACCAGATGCTCCGGCACGTCGAGGGCCGCGACGCCGATCAGCGTGGCGGGCGGGACCGGGACGCCGCCCAGCGCGGTGGCGGCCCGGTCCACGCCTGCGAGGAACAGCGCGAGTTTGTCCGGGGTCCAGTCGACGACGTAGGCGGTCAGTTTCGCGACGTCGTCGAACGTGGCGCCCGCCGCGGCGAGCGCGGTGCCGAGGTTCAGGTAGCACCGTTCGACCTGAGCGGCGAGGTCCCCCTTCCCGACGGTGGTGCCGTCGGCGTCCCAAGCGACCTGCCCCGCGACGAAGACCAGCTTCGACCCGGTCGCGATCGCAACCTGCCGGTAGGCGGGGATCTCCGGAAGTCCCGCGGGGTTCACCAGGGTGATGGCCATCCTGTCGTACTCCTTGCCGTGGTCACTTGTGGTTACCCAGGAACTGTAGGAGAGTGTGCGACGACCTGGAAGAACGCACTTTTTCGTGACTGGGGAACCTGATGGTGACCAAGCAGCTCAGCGGTACGGCGGACGACGCGGATCTGACCAGGGCGGACTCGCTGGCTCGGGAGATCTTCTCCGACGTCGCCAACAAGTGGGCCCTCCTGATCATCGAGATGATCGGCGACCGCACGCGGCGGTTCACCGAACTGCGGAACGACATCGAGGGCATCAGCCACAAGATGCTCACCCAGAACCTGCGCATGCTGGAGCGCAACGGCCTGGTCGAGCGGACCGTGCATCCCACCGTGCCGCCACGGGTCGACTACACGCTCACCGAAGCGGGACACGGCCTGCGCGCGACGGTCGACGGCATGTGCGACTGGACCCACCGGTTCCTCGGCCACATCGAAGATTCGCGCCGCCGGTTCGACGCGCCTGTTAACGGTTAACGACCTGGTCCGAGCCGTCGCGCGGTGCACTTCCCCGCGTCGCGGATCTATGCTCGTCAGGTGAAATCCGGCCGAGCGGAATCCCGGCCCGAGTTCGAACGGTTGCTGCGCGACGGCCCCTTCGCCGACGCGCTGCGCGAGGCCATCCGGGCACGCGGCCTCAGTCTGGAACGCCTGCGCGATCACTTGCGCGCCCGCGGTGTCTCGATCACCGCGGCCACCCTCAGCTACTGGCAGTCCGGGCGCAGCCGTCCGGAGCGCCGGGATTCCGTCCTCGCCCTGCGCCATCTGGAGCAGGTGCTGGCGGTCCCGCCCGGCAGCCTGACCGCGTTGCTCGGCCCGCCGCGCGCCCGCGGCCGGTGGCCGGCCCGTGCCGACGACCCGCCGGAGATCGGCCGGTTCTGGCCGGACCGGACCCGGATCGACGCGGCCGTCAGCGAAGTCGACACCCGGTGGGACGAAAGACTGACGAGGATCAGCCAGCACGACGTCGTCTTCGTCGGTCCGGGGCAGGAGGAACTCGCGTTCCGGTCGCGGCAGGTGCTGCGCGCCGAGGCCGACGGCCCGGACCGGTGGGTGATGATCGTCCACATCGACGAGCACGACCGGCCGCTGCCGCGGGTGACCTCATTGCGGGGCTGCCGTCCCGGCCGGAGCGTCCACCGTCCCGAAGACGGTCTTCTCGTGATGGAACTGCTCTTCGAACGACCGCTCGCCAAAGGCGAAACGGTCATCACCGAACACGCACTGGAGAACAGCGCGCCGTTCCCGCACGCGACGAACTACGAACGCAAATTCCGCCTTCCGGCGCGGGAATACGTGCTCGAGGTCCGGTTCTCCCCCGATGTGCTCCCGGCACGCTGCCGCCGCTATTCCGAACAGGACGGACAGCCCGCCGAGTGGACTGAAGTCTTGCCGAGCGCGGATTCCGTGCACGGCGTCGCCCTGAACTTCGGCCCCGGCCGGTTCGGCTTCGAGTGGGACTGGCCCGTTCTTAATTGTTAACGACTCGCGGGCCTACAATTCCACGAGGACGGCGAATTACCGTCGGCGCACCTGCTTTTCGATTCGAGGAGTGCGCATGCGACGGCACAACGGAGTGCTTTCCTATTTGAGCATCGTGGCCTTGGCCGCGTTGGGCTTCGGCCCGGCGGCCCACGCGGCTTCACCACCGGACAGGGCCCATCCCGATGCCGAGGTGCGCGGCGTGGCCGCCGCGTTCGGCCTGACCGTCTCCGAGGCGAAGTCCCAGCTCGCCGACCAGGACGAGGCCCACCGGCTGGCCGCGTCACTCCCCGCCGGTCTGCGCGCCCGCTCGGCCGGGCAGTGGTTCGACGCCGCCACCGGCAAGCTGACCTTGGCCGTCACCACCGCCGCCGACGCCGACGCGGCGCGCGCGGCCGGTGCCGAACCGCGGCTGGTGTCCCGCGGCAAGGCCGACCTCGACCGGACCGACGACGCCGTCCGCGCGCTCGTCGGCGACGGTGTCCCGGGCGTGTTCGGCTGGGGTGTCGACGTCCGGAACAACGAGGTCGGCGTCTCGGTCGATCGATCGCGCAAGACCGCCGACACCGAGCTTTTCCTTGCCAGGGCAAGGGATCTCGGCGTGCGGATCACCGAAACCGGCTCGTCGCCCCGGCAGCAGTCGGGCACGATCCACACCGGCGACCCGTGGTGGCCGGGCAGCGAGTCCAACTGTTCGGTCGGCTTCGGCGCGACCGATTCCTCCGGCGGCAAGCACTTCCTGACCGCCGGGCACTGCACGAACGATCGCGACCAGGCCGCCTATGGCGCGTCCGGCCAGCAGAACCGGATCGGCACGTCGAACGTCGGCGGGACACGCAGCGTCAACGCCCGCGAGGGCGACATGGGCGTGGTCGCGGTGACGCAGTCCGGCTGGGAACTCTCGGCGGCGGTCAACACCTGGGGCGACCCCGCCGTCACCGTCACCGGTTCGGCCGAGGCGATGGTCGGCGACCGGGTCTGTCACTCCGGAAACACTTCGCACTGGAAGTGCGGCGAAGTGAAGTACACGCACAAGTCCGTCGACTACGGCGGCGGGCTGATCATCGAAGACCTGACCTGGACGACGGCGTGTTCACTCGGCGGCGACTCGGGCGGCGGCTGGCTGCTCGGCACCAAGGCGGTCGGCCTGCACGACGGCGGCCCTTCGAAATGCGTCGAGAACCCCAGCGACGGCGACATGTCCCTCTTCCAGCCGGTGATCGAAGCGCTGAACAAATGGAACCTCACCCTGGTGACCGGCGACGGCGGCGGCGACACGACGGCGCCGAGCGCGCCCGGCAACGCGCGCTCCACCGGTACGACGTCGACCAGCGTCTCGCTGGCCTGGGACGCGGCCACGGACAACGTCGGAGTCACCGGTTACGACATCTACAACGGCTCGACACCGGCCACCTCCACGACCGGGACCAGCGCCACCGTGACCGGTCTCAGCCCCGACACCGCCTACAGCTTCACGGTCAAGGCGCGGGACGCGGCGGGGAACGTGTCGCCCGCGAGCGGTGTCGTGTCCGTCCGGACGCAGCCCGGCGACGGTGGCGGCCGGACGCTGAGCAACGGCACCGACTTCGCGATCCGGGACTACCAGCAGGTGTTCAGCCCGGTGACCTCGACGCGCACCGGACAGGCCGCGAGCCCGCTCGCGGTTTCGGTGACGATCCGGCACACCTGCGCCGAGGACCTCGGCGTCTCGCTCGTGGACCCGGCGGGCAGGACCTATCCGCTCAAGTACAGCGGCGGTTCGGTGTGCACGACCTGGAGCGGCGCGCGGACGTTCTCGGTGCCCGGCGTGTCGTCACCGGCGGGCGGCAAATGGCAACTGCGTGTCACCGACTACGGCCCCGGTGACACCGGGGTCCTCGATACCTGGTCGCTGACGCTCTAAAGCCTCGTGAGTGGTAATGACGGTTCTAACCGTCATTACCACTCACGAGACTCAGGGCAGCCGGACCACGCGCAGGAACGCGGGCAGCAGCCAGGGCCGGGGGCCGCCGATGACGATCTTGCGCGTCAGCGCGGAACGCACCTTGCCGACCCGGTGGAACAACATCAGGTTCAGCGACGCCGGATCGAAGGAGATCCGCGCGTCGACCGGGCCGCCGGGCTCCTCGACGGTGACCCGGCCCCGATGCAGCACCAGCACGACCGGAGCCGTGTACGCCGACCGGAAGGCCACCGCGATCCGCCGGTCCCGTGGCGGTTCGCCGGTGTCGAGCAGCCGCCCGATGTCCTGGCTCAGCACGCCCACCAGGAAGAGATCGAAGAACAAGGCCGCGTCGGCAGGCGGGATGGTCCACGGCAGCTTGAGCGCCCGGGCGATGTCCCAGCCGTGGATCTGCAGCTCGTTGACCAGATGCGCGAGGACGCCCGCCAGCGGCACCTTCGAGTCCCCGAGCCAGGGCAGCGGGGTCGCCGGGTCGGCGTCCTCGGTCACTCGCAGCACTTCCTCGATGTCAGCGAGCAACCCTGACACCAGTACGCCGAGGTCGCGTTCGGGAAAATCCTTCAGCACCATGGCGTTCAGCACGGAAACCGTGTCCACAGTGGTCTTCGCGACCTGCCCCTGCCCGCGGGCGCCCAGCAGCGGGGCCTCGTCCGGCCGCGCCAGCGACACGTACATCTTCGCGATCAACGCGACGTGGGCGACGGTGTCGGCCACGGTCCACTCCGCGGTGACCCTCGCGTCCGGATCCGGAACGCCGCTCACCATGTCGGCGAAACGCGCTCCCGTCACCCGATAGGCTCGCCGCACCGATCGCCATCGTTCCGCCGTGATCTCAGTGGTCACCGCCCGATTTTATCTTGGTACGACGGGAAATCCGTTCCTCTCCCGTGCGGACCGGCCGTCCGCTCCGCGCGAAGTGGCCGTACTCACTACGGAAATCGACGTGACACGCACCGACCGGCACAGGCAGACTGAACCCACACCAATCTCGCCTTCGCTGTCACCGTTGACGGCACCGAAGGCGGCCCAACGCGGACCGCGGCCTCCAGGAGCCCCACACAGATGACCGAAACCCTGCCCGAAACCTCCCACGACCAGGAAAGGGCACCGGCGCGCGCCGGGCTCCTGATCGGGGTGCTGGTCCTTTCCGCGTTCGTGATGATCCTGAACGAGACCATCCTGAGCGTCGCGCTGCGCGACCTGACCGTCGACCTCAAGGTCCCGACCACCACCGTGCAGTGGCTGACCAGCGGCTTCCTGCTCACCATGGCGGTCGTCATCCCGACCACCGGGTTCCTGCTCGAACGGTTCACCCCGCGCCAGGTCTTCCTCGCCTCGCTGACCCTGTTCAGCACCGGCACCCTGGTCAGCGCGCTCGCGCCGGGCTTCGCGCTCCTGCTGACCGGCCGGGTCATCCAGGCCTGCGGTACCGCGGTGATGCTGCCGCTGCTGATGACCACGGTGATGCGCCTGGTGCCGGTGGAGAAACGCGGCGCCACGATGGGCACGATCACGATCGTCATCGCGGTCGCCCCCGCCATCGGCCCCACCATCGGCGGTGCCGTGCTCTCCTCGCTCGGCTGGCGCTGGATGTTCTGGATCGTGCTGCCGCTCGCGCTCGCCGCCCTGGTGGTCGGCATGCTGCAGCTGCGGTTGGACAGCGACACCCGCAAGGTGCCGCTGGACGTGCTTTCGGTGATCCTTTCCGCCCTCGGGTTCGGCGGCGTGCTGTACGGCCTTTCGGTGTCCGGCGAGTCCGCGGGCGGGCATCAGCCGGTGCCGCCGTGGGCGCCGATCGCGGTCGGCGTCGTGGCGCTCGCGGTGTTCACCTGGCGCCAGTTGCGCCTGCAGAAGGAAGACCGCGCGCTGCTGGACCTGCGCCCGTTCACCCACCGCAGTTTCGTCGTCTCGCTGGTACTGACGGCGCTGCTGTTCATGTGCCTGCTCGGCGCCGCGGCGATCCTGCTCCCGCTGTACCTGCAGACCGTCCTGCACACCAGCACCTTCGTCAGCGGGCTCGCGGTGCTTCCCGGCGGCCTGGTCCTCGGGTTGCTCGGCCGTCCGGTCGGCGCGCTGTACGACCGCTTCGGTCCCCGGCCCCTGGTCATCCCCGGCGCGGCCGCGATGGCGGCCTCGATGTGGCTGTTCGCCCTGCTCGGCCCGGGCTCTCCGCTGGTCGCGGTCATCGCCATCCACGTCGTCCTCATGGGCGGGCTCGGCCTCATGATGACGCCGCTGATGACCGAATCCCTCGGTTCGCTGCCCGAGCACCTCTATTCACACGGCAGCGCGATCCTCGCCACCCTTCAGCAGCTCGCCGGCGCGCTCGGCACCGCCCTGTTCATCGCGGTGGCCACGGCGAGCACGACCACCGCGGGGGCGGCCAGCCCCGACTCCGCGGGCATCCGCACCACGTTCATGGTCGCCGGTTGTGTCGGACTGGCCGCGTTCGCCGGCTCGTTGTTCGTCAAGAAGAGCGCCGGTGCGGGCGCGGCGACCGCGCACCACTGACCGCGCCCCACTTACGACGGGATCCGCTCACCTCGCGCCCGCCGTGGCCTCCACCGGAGGCTCGGCGGGCGCGCGTCGTTCGATCACCTTCCGGCCATAGGCGATGGCGGGCTGTTCGACCCACCGGCGCAGGGCGCAGGCGAACAGCAGGGCGACCGCCGTGGTCGCGGCGGCCTTGGCGAGCCCGCTGGGCAGCAGCCAGCCGGTCACCCCGGCGGCGCCGGTCTGGGCGAGGTAGAGCGCGTACGAGCGGTCGCCGACGAAGGTCATCGCCCTGCTCGCGAGCAGGGCCCGGACCGGCCCGGGCGAAACGACGGCCACGAGCAGCAGCGCCGAACCCGCCGCGTAGACCGGGACCACGAACTGCCAATACCCGCCCAGTGCCTTCGTCAGCGGGCCCACGGAGAACTGCAGCACCACGAACCCGCAGCCGATCACGAGGGCGGCGACGGGACTGGTCAGTGGCCGCAGGAGGGCGAACCCCCGCGGATGATGGAGCGTCATCGCCAGCAGGCAGCCGATGACCAGCGAGCAGTAATGCACCGAGAGACTCGCCCAGGTGTGCGACGGCGCCAGCGGCAGCGCGAACAGCACCACGCCGAGGACGGCCGACGCGCCGAGCAGCAGGCGCAGCGCCGTCCTCCCGCTCCGCGCGAACGACGTGAGCACCAGCAGCGCGGGCCAGACGAGGTAGAACTTCTCCTCCACGCCCAGCGACCACGAGGTCGGATAGGGCGTGTTGTAGTCGACGAGTTCGTTGCCGAAGACGAGGTAGTACGGCATGGCGTCGGCGAGCCTGCTGCTCCCGTAGGTGCCGCCGATCGTCACCGCGAGCGTGGTCAGTGCTAGGAGCAGGAAGTACACCGGCATGATCCGGAAGACGCGGCGGAGGTAGAACCCGCGCAGCGAGATCCGCCCGGCGCGGTCCTCCTCGCGCAGGGACAGCGTGGTGATCAGGAATCCGGACAGCACGAAGAACAACTGAACGGCGATCCAGCCCTGCAGGCCGTCGACGACGGGGCCGCCGTAGTGGAAGAACACGACGGCCACGGCGGCGAGCGCGCGCACCCCGGTGAGGCCGGGGAACCAGGACGAGGCCAGGTACTCGGCGTGGCCGAGCGGCCGCCACCAGGAGCGGCGTGAGGCGGGGAACATGACCCGTAGGTTCGGGCCCGGACGCTGAACCGAAGCTTAAGGAAGCTGAAGACGTCTTCAGCTTCGCGTTCCCGCCGACGGCAGGCGGACGACGAGGCGGGCGCCGCCGTCGTGATCGGCGACCTCGACGGTGCCACCATGGGCCTGGGCGATCTCGGCGACGATCGCCAGCCCGAGACCGGCACCGCCTTCGTCACGCGCACGTCCGTCGTCCAGCCGCACGAACCGGTCGAACACCCGCTCGCGGTCGGGGGCCGGGATACCGGGGCCGTCGTCGGTGACCGTCAGCAGGCAGCCGCCGTCCACTGTGGACACCGAGACCGTGACGCCGGTCCGGGTGTGGCGCTGCGCGTTGTCGACCAGGTTGCGGAGCAGGCGCTCCAGGCGTCCGCGATCGCCGGGCACCACCGGATCGCCCGCGATCTCGGCCCGTACCCCCTGCCGTCCGGAGAGACAGGACTCGACCACCTCCGACAGCCGTACCGGCGTGAGCCGTGCGGGTACGGCGTTGTCCAGCTTGCCGAGCAGCACGAGGTCGGCGACGAGATCCTGCAACCGGGTGATGTCGAGGAGCGCGCTGCGGCAGGCGTCGCGCCAGTCCAGCCGGTCCGGATGCGCGAGCAGGACCTCCAGCTGCGTCCGCAGCGAGGCCAGCGGCGTGCGGAGTTCATGCGACGCGTCAGAAGTGAACCGGCTCTGCCGGGTGACCGCGGTGTCCAGGCGCGCGAGCATCGTGTTCATCGTTTCCGCGAGCTTCGCGATCTCGTCGGCGCTGCCGGGGGCCGGCACGCGGCGGGAGAGATCGTGCGCGCCGATCTCCGCGACCTCGGCCCGGATCGCCTCCACCGGACGCAGCGCCCGGCGTACCGCGAGCCAGGCGACCACGCCGATCGCCACGGCGATCACCGGGACACCCACGAGCAAGGTCGTCCGCACCGCGTCGAGCGCCGCCTGACCGGATTCGTCGACCCTGGCGGCGGCGTAGATGTGGTATTTGCTGTCGCCGCTCGTATCCGCCGCGACGTGCACCCGGGTTTCGGTGATTTCGACGTTCCGGCCGAGGATCCATTGACAGCCGACGGATTCCTCCATCGCCAGATCGACGTCGCCGGGCCGGAGCACCGTCACGGAATCGCCGCGCTGGAATCCGTCGGCCGGGGCGATCGAGCCGTGCCGCAGACCGGGGCAGGTGATCAGCCGCCTGCCCGCCTGGTCGGTCACCTCGTAGGCGGAATCCCGCACGAGCAACCGCAGGTCGACGGGCTTGGCGCCGGTGTTGAGGACCTGGACGATCGCGGCCGCCCTGGCGCGCGCCACCTGCGCCGCGCCGTTCTCCAGCCGGTTCTGGGCATCGGCCACCAGCCAGGCCGACACCACCCCCAGCGCGATGAGCGAGGCCACGAACGCCGTCAGCGCGACCCGGAAACGCGTCGAGCGCACCGCGTCAGGCACCGGAGGTCACCACGTGGTACCCGGCGCCACGGACGGTGCGGATCGTCTCCGCCCCGAACGGCAGGTCGATCTTGCGCCGCAGCGCGCTCATGTGGACCTCCACCAGATTCGCGGTCGCCGACGCCGCGAAGTCCCAGAGGTTTTCGAGCAGTTCGGCCTTGGTCACCACTTCACCCTGCCGTTGCAGCAGATACGCCAGCAGCGCGAATTCCTTGGTGGTCAAGGGGATCACGTCGGTACCGCGGCGGCAGACGCGGCTCGCCTGGTCGAGTTCGAGGTCGCCGAGCCGCAGTGTGCCCGGGCGGGTCGCTCCCCCGCGCCGGATCAGCGCCCGCAGCCGGGAGAGGAGGACGCCGTAGGAGAACGGCTTCGGCAGGAAGTCGTCGGCGCCGGTGTCCAGCGCCTCGATCTCGTCGTCCTCACCGTCTTTGGCGGTCAGCATGAGGATCGGGGTGGTGTCGCCGCGTTCCCGCAGCCTGCGGCAGACGCGGTAGCCGTTGAGACCCGGCAGCATGATGTCGAGGATGATCGCGGAGTACGGGTGCTCGGCCGCGTACCAGAGCGCGTCACGGCCGTTGTGCGCGACGTCGACGGCATAGCCCTCGGCGCTCAGCCCGGCGCGCAGCGATTCGGCCAGCCGCCGCTCGTCCTCCACGAGCAAGATCCTCATCCGGTCACGATCCCATACGCCTCCGGCGACCCGCGGTCACCGCGCCGGGAAGTGCGCACCGGCCAGGCCCATCGGCGGTCAGGCCATCCGGGGGAAGCGCAGCCGCCGTCAGGACGAACCTTCCACCGGTCGGCTTAGTCCTTTCGTAGCCTTCTGGGAGCGATCCCACATTACGGACCGGCCGACCTTGTCATGTCCGGCTCGTCCGCTTACGGTCCTCGTGGGAGCGCTCCCATAAATCGGATTCCGGTCGCAAGGAGGCGACGCATGAGATTCCGCAGAAAGGGTGTTTCGGCACCCCTGGCCGTCACCGCGGTACTCGCGATGGTCGGGGTACCGGCGGTCTTGGGCTCAAGCGCCGAAGCGGCGCCCGGGTGCAAGGTCGACTACACGATCACCAACCAATGGGACACCGGTTTCGGGGCCACCGTGACCGTCACCAACCTCGGGGAACCGATCACCGGTGGCTGGACGCTGGAGTGGGACTTCCCCGGGAACCAGCGGGTACAGCAGGGCTGGAACGGGAACTTCGGCCAGCAGGGCACCCGCGTGACGGTCCGGGACGCGGGGTGGAACGGTTCGCTCGGCACCGGCGGCACCGCCTCCCCCGGCTTCAACGGAAGCTACTCCGGCACCAACGGGAAACCCGCGGTCTTCACCTTGAACGGCACCACCTGCACCGGCTCCACCACCCCGACGACGACCACCACCCCGACGACGTCCTCCCCCACCACCACGACCTCCACCCCGAACCCGGGTGGCCCCAAGGTGGACAACCCCTACGTCGGCGCCGGGGTGTACGTGAA
This sequence comes from Amycolatopsis orientalis, assembly GCF_000943515.2. Taxonomy (NCBI): domain Bacteria; kingdom Bacillati; phylum Actinomycetota; class Actinomycetes; order Pseudonocardiales; family Pseudonocardiaceae; genus Amycolatopsis; species Amycolatopsis orientalis. The sequence continues at coordinate 4,975,273 of NZ_CP016174.1, forward strand.
CCCGGACTGGTCGGCGAAGGCCGCCGCGGAACCGGGTGGCGCCAGGATCGCGAACCAGCCCACCGCCGTCTGGCTCGACCGCATCGCCGCCATCACGGGCACGACCAGCGGCCGGGGGTTGCGCGCCCATCTCGACGAGGCGGTCCGGCAGAGCGCAGGCAAACCGTTGGTCATCCAGCTGGTGATCTACAACCTGCCCGGCCGTGACTGCTCCGCGCTCGCCTCGAACGGCGAACTCAAGGCGAACGAACTCGGGCGGTACCAGACGGAGTACATCGACCCGATCGCCGCGATCCTCGCCGATCCGAAGTACTCGACGTTGCGGATCGTGAACGTGATCGAGCTCGACTCGCTGCCGAACCTGGTCACCAACGTGACGCCCCGCCCGACGGCCACCCCCGAATGCGACGTCATGAAGGCCAACGGGAACTACGTCAAGGGCGTCGGCCACGCGCTGGCGAAGTTCGGCCCGATCCCGAACGTCTACAACTACATCGACATCGGGCACCACGGCTGGCTCGGCTGGGACGACAACCTCGGCCCGTCCGCCGCGCTCATGGCCGAGGCCGCACGCACCTCCGGCAGCACGACGGCCAACGTGCACGGCTTCATCGCCAACGCCGCGAACTACGGTGCGCTCAAGGAGCCGTACTTCACCGTGAACGACAGTGTCGGCGGGACTTCGGTGCGGACGTCGAAGTGGGTCGACTGGAACCGCTACGTCGACGAACTGTCCTACGCCCAGGGATTCCGGCAGGAAGCCATCCGCGCCGGGTTCTCGGCGGACGTCGGCATGCTCATCGACACCTCCCGCAACGGCTGGGGCGGCGCCGCCCGGCCGACCGGCCCCGGGCCGTCCACCACGGTCGACGCCTACGTGAACGGCAGCCGGACGGATCGCCGCATCCACCTCGGCAACTGGTGCAACCAGGCGGGCGCGGGGCTCGGCGAACGCCCCAAGGCCGCGCCGGAACCCGGGATCGACGCCTACGTCTGGGTCAAGCCGCCGGGTGAGTCCGACGGTGCCAGCAAGGAGATCCCGAACACCGAAGGCAAGGGATTCGACCGGATGTGCGACCCGACGTACACCGGTAACCCGCGGAACCAGTACAACTTGTCCGGGGCGCTTCCCGACGCGCCGCTGTCCGGGCACTGGTTCTCCGCCCAGTTCCAGGAACTGATGAAGAACGCGTACCCGGCGCTCTAGGGGTGCGTCTCGTGAGTGGTAATGACGGTTCTAACCGTCATTACCACTCACGAGCGTTTTCAGCGCGCCAAGGCCTGCCACCGCTGGTTCGCGCCGTTGGTCGGCTGGTAGAGCCCGATCCGCGCACCGTCCTCACGGGACTCGCCGGTCACGTCGAGGAGCTGTCCCGTCCCCACGTTGACGAAGGCCCAGGTCCCGTCACCCGTGGTCGACATCATCCAGCGCGACGCGGGACCGTCCGTACCGGCCGGGGCCAGGGTCACCGCGCCACCCGCCGTGCTGAGCACCTGCCCGGTCCCGGCGTTCGAGATCGTGAACTGGTCCCGGTTCCCGTACCGGCCGGTGCGATCGGCCAGCGTCCAGCGCTGAGCCGCGGCGGAGGCGTCCGTCGTCCGCTGGACCAGCGCACCGTTCTCGGCGCTGAGCGACTTCCCGCTCTGCACACCGGAGAAGCCGAACGCCTTGCCCGAGCCGAGCCCGGTACCGGACGCGACCGAACCGACACCGTCGACCACGAAACTGGTCACCGACCGGGCCGGCACACGCAGCGTCGCCTTCTGGCCGCTGACCTTCACCGCCTTGCCCGTCCGGAGCGCGCCGCCGACGTCGGTCACCACCGGCGTCACCTTCGCCCCGGGCTGGATCCGCCCGAAGCCGGACAGGTCCAGGGTGACGTCCCGCTCGGTGTCGCCCCCGTTGACATGGACCACCGTCGCGAGGTTCTCCCCGCGCAGCGCGGCGGTGCTGGACGGGTCGTTCACGCCGATCAAGCGGTCACCCGGCTTGATGTAGTGGGTGAAGTTCCGCATGGTGTGGTACTTCGTGTTCGTCCTGATCGGACAGTTCGCGAGCGTGGCGTTCGCCGCGCAGTCGAACGGGATCTGGATCTCGCCCCAGTTCATCCCCTCCGGCCGTTCGCCGCCCGGCTTCATCGCGTTGTAGTCCTCGATCGGCTGCCAGCCGACCCACGCGTTCGGTTCCAGCTCGCGCAGGTCACCGGTGATCTGCCGGGCGAGGCCGAGGCCGGGGTCCATACTCGTGAAGTCCTGGCCGTCCTTCCAGCTGCCGCCGACCTCGCTCATCCACAGCGGTTTCGCCGCCGCCTTGGCCAGATCGCGCGGGATCGGCCGGTTACCGGTGCCGTAGGTGTGCACGTTGAGCCGCCCGGCGGCCGCGCGGGCTTCGGGCGACCAGCCGTTCCAGTCGGCGGCGAAGATGTCCGGATTGGTCTCGTCGGGCGCGGACACGATCGCCCGCGAACCGGCCGACGCCAGCGCCTTCGCCATCTCGGGGATCAGCCGCGACTGGACCGACGGCCCGATGTGCGCGCCTTCCTGTTTGCCACCGGTCGGGTTCCCGTCGGCGCCGAGGGTGGTCTTCCAGTAGTTCGTGTTGGGTTCGTTCAGCGGGTTGACCGAGGCGAACTTGATGCCGTGCGCCTGTTCCAGGGTCTTGGTGACCTTCGCCAGGTACGCGGTGAAGTCGCCGGCCTTCTCGGTCCGCAATTGCTCGTCGGTGGGGTTGAACCCGCCCGAGACATAACCCGACACCGTGTGGAAGTACGGCGGCGAGTTGCTGAACGCCTCCCAGCGCGTGACCCGGTGCTTGATCCGGTCGACCCACCAGCGCTGATTCGGGTCCGCGGCCGGATCGAACTCCGCGGGATCCCCCGGGGTCCACCAGTCCTTGTCCACGCGGGTCGTCCCGGCGGGTGCCTTCCACCAGCCGGGGACCGCGCCGCCGGGACGCAGATACGGCGGGACGTCCGGGGCGTTGCCGCCGCCGATGTTGAACCGGGCGATGGTGAAGTTCAGCCCGTCCTCACCGAACACCATGTCGGCCAGTTTGGTGCGGATCGGGTCGGGATAGCGCCCGGTCGCTTCGGCCATCCACGCGAGGCTCGCACCCCAGCCTTCGAAGGACTGATGGCGATAGGTGGGGTCGGGCCGGACGGTGATCGCGTCGGCCGCCGAGGCGGTCGCGACGGTCAGCCCGGTCACGGTCAGCGGTACACAGAGGAGGGTGAACAGACGGCGGAACGTGGTTCTCGAGTTCATCGGTGAACTGCCCTTCGTTCGGATCCGTTTGCCGATCAGGCTTCGGTGTGTCCCAACAGCGGCCTCGGCACGAACCGCGCCTCGGGTTCGAGCATCGTGTCGAGTTCGAGCACGACGAGATCGTTGGTGCCGGCCTTGACCACCGGGCGCGGTACATACAACGTCCTTTGTGGACCCCGGCGCCAGTAGCGGCCGAGCAGGAACCCGTTGATCCAGACCAGGCCCTTACCCCAGAGCGCGGTGTCGAGGAAGAGGTCGGCGGCCTCGTCGAGCTCGAACCCGCCGCGCACCACCACCGGCCCGGACAATGGTCCCGCCGGGCTCTCGTCCGTGGAGACCTCCGGCAGGAGATCCGGCAGCGCGGCGACGTCGATCGGGACGACCTCCCAGCCGGTCAGCGGTTCACCGTGCAGCCGCGCGCCGCCGATGATCCCCTTGGCCTCGCCGATCCGCTCCCCGTAGTTGACCCGGCCCTGATCCTCCACCAGCACCAAAAGTTCACCGTTCGCCCGGGGCAACCGGATCGCGCGGTCGTGGTGCTCGCGCAGGAGGGTGCCGAGCCGGTCGCCGTCGAAGAACACCGTCGCCCGGTCGCGCACCTCGCAGAAGGTCAGCACACCCGGCCGTTCGGCGGCGATGGTCGTCCGCAGGAACGCCAGCCGGGGCGTCGGGGTCAGTTCGTCGAACGTCGGCAGGATCTCGTGCGTCTGCGCGGTCCCCCAGCGCCGCGGCGAATCGAGCAGCCAGGCGGGGTCACGCAGGGCCGCGACCGGTGTCGGTGCCGGGCGGGCCTCGGGCGGCACGCTGTCGGGGACCTTGTGATAGCGCGCGATCACCTCGCGGAAGGCGTGGTACTTCGGCGTCGGGTCGCCGGCCTCGTCGAGCGGCGCGTCGTAGTCGTAGGAGGTGATCAGCGCCTGGTAGACACCCTTGTCGTTGGCGCCGTTGGTGAGGCCGAAGTTGGTGCCGCCGTGGAACATGTAGAGGTTGACCGACGCGCCCGCCGCGAGCAGCGCGTCGAGATCCGCCGCGGACTCGGCGACCGAGGTGGTGTGGTGGTGCGCGCCCCAGTGGTCGAACCAGCCGTTCCAGAACTCGCTGCACATCAGCGGACCCGTCGGCTGATGCTCCCGCAGGGTCTTCATCCGCGCGGTGCTCTGCGAACCGAACGACGCCGTCCGGTGCAGCACCCCGTCGAGACCACCGTTCGCCAGCATCTCGTCGGTGGGCTGGTCCACCGTGGTCAGCGGGACGGTGATCCCGGCCGCGCGGGTGTAGTGGGTCAGCGCGGCCAGATACCGCTTGTCGGAACCGAAGGCGCCGTACTCGTTCTCCACCTGCACGAGCAGCACCGGTCCGCCCTGGTCGATCTGGTGCGGCGCGACCACGCGGAACACGTCTTCCAGATAGCCGCGGACGGCGGCGAGGTACCGCGGTTCGAACTCGCGGACGCGGAGTTCGGGGTCCCGCAGCAGCCAGGTCGGCAGGCCGCCGTTGTCCCACTCCGCGCAGATGTACGGCCCCGGCCGGACGATGGCGTACATCCCGGCCTCGGCGATCAGCCGGAGGAACCGGTCGAGGTCGAGGCCGCCGGAGACGTCGAACTCGCCCTGTTCCGGCGAGTGCGCGTTCCACGCGACGTAGGTCTCGATGGTGTTGAGCCCCATGCGGCGGGCCTTGTCGATGCGGTCAGCCCAGAGGTCGGGGTGTACGCGGAAGTAGTGCAGGGCCCCGGAAATGATCTGGAACGGTTTTCCGTCGAGCAGGAAGTCGTTCTCGCCGATGCTGAACTCAGGCATCCCGGACCACCACCGTGGCCAGCCGGAGCGCGGTCCAGGAAAGGGGCGGGAGGGTGGCGGTGATGATGGTTCCTTCCGGATCGTGCCCGGCCGTCACCCCGGGCAACGGGACGGGCCGGACTGGTTCTGCGGTGGCGGAGTTCGTGAGGTGGCGGTCGTGTCCGTCCGGGACCGCGACGGTCCAGGTCTCCTCGATCGCCAGCCGGGCGCCGCGGACACGCAACCGCACTTCGGTCGCGGACACGGTGGAGCGGTTGGTGAGGAAGACGGCACCGTGGCCGTCCTCGTCGAAGGTCGCCGCGGCGTCGACGACGTCGACCCGGCCGTGGAGTCCTGTGTGGACGGTGGCACCCTCGACGGTCAGCCGCAGGCTGTTCCCCTTGGCGAGCGCCGAAACCAGGCTGAACGGGTAGAACGTCGACTGCCGCCACGCCGGGCCACCGGGTTCGGTCCGGATCGGCGCGATGACGTTCACCAGTTGCGCCTGGTTGGCCATCGTCACGCGGTCGACGTTGCGCAGCAGGGAGCCGAGCAGGGAGCCGACGACGACCGCGTCGGTGACGGTGTAGTCGTCCTCGATGATCCGGGGATGCTCCCGCCAGCCGCCGCCGATCAGGTCGTGCTGCTCGACCTCGTTCCAGCGGCGCTGATCCCAGACGTTCCACTCGTCGACGCTGATGCCGATCTTCTTGTCCAGGCCGGCTTTCCCGAGGACGTCGTCGATGATCCCGGCGGTGGTGCGGATGAAGCCGTCGAGTGCGCCGGCGCTGGCCAGGTAACTCGCGACGTCGCCGTCGTGCTCCTGATAGTAGGCGTGCAGGGACAGGTGGTCGACGAGCGCCGCGGTGTGCTCCAGGACGGTGCGCTCCCAGTACCCGAACGTCGGCATGTCACTGCTCGAACTCCCCGCGACGACGAGTTCGACGCCCGGGTCGATCATCCGCATGAGCCGCGCGGTCTCGGCGGCGAGGCGGCCGTACTCGTCGGCGGTCTTGTGCCCGACCTGCCACGGCCCGTCCATCTCGTTGCCGAGACACCACAACCGGAAGCCGAACGGCCGGTCGGCGCCGTTCGCGCGACGCCGTTCGCTCAGTTCCGTGCCGCCGGGGTGATTGCAGTACTCGAGGACGTCGGCGGCCTCCTGGATCCCGCGGGTGCCGAGGTTGACCGCGTACATCACCTCGACGTCCGCGGCTTCGGCCCACGCGGCGAATTCGTGCAGGCCGAAGCGGTTCGGCTCGACACTGTGCCAGGCGGGATCCAGCCGGACGGGACGGTCCTCCACCGGCCCGACACCGTCCTCCCAGCGGTACGCGGAGACGAAGTTGCCGCCGGGATAGCGGACGACGGACGGCCCGAGTTCACGGACCAGGCCGAGGACGTCACCCCGGAACCCGCGATCGTCCGCGGTGGGGTGTCCCGGCTCGAACAGTCCCGTGTAGACGGACCGGCCCATGTGCTCGGCGAACGAGCCGAACAACCGCCGCGGTACCGGGCCGATCGCCTCGGAGACGTCGGCTTCGATCTGGATGCCCACGCCTCACCCCGCGCTGACGGTGAAGCCCTGCTGGTTGCCGTAGTCCACGAGCGCCTGCTGCCAGGCGTTCAGACCGGCGTCGAGCGAGGTGCCGTTGAGGTAGGCCTTGCCGACGGTGTCACTGAAGACGCTGTTGGCGTAGGTCTGGTAAGGCAGGTAGGTCCAGCCCTTCGCGACGCTCTTCGACGCGTCGTTGAGCACCTGGTTGATCTTCTGCCCGCCGAAGTAGGGATCGGCCGCGTCGAGGAAGGCGGGCGAGTTCAGGTCGGCCGTGGTCGCCGGGAAACCACCGCTGGCGATGAACGGCTTGACGCCGTTGCCGTGGTTGAGCCAGCGGACGAACGCCGCGGCCAGCGCCGGGTTGCCGCTCTGCTTCAGCACCGACTGCGTGCTGCCGCCGTTCTCCGCGGTGACGGGCTGCCCGTCGTAGGTCGGCATCGGGGCCACCGCCCACTTACCAGCACCGCCGGGGACCGAGGACTTGAAGTTGCCCGGCATCCAGGCACCGGTGACCAGCGAGGCGATGGTGCCGTCACCGAGCGCGCGGAACCAGTCGTCGGACCACTCCTTGATCGGCGCGAGCAGCTTGCCCTCGACCAGCCGGTTCCAGGTGGCGGTCCACTTCTTGGTACCCGCGTCGGCCAGGTTGATCTTGACGTTCCGGCCGTCGGCGGTGAACGGCTTGCCACCGGCCTGCCAGATCATGCTGGTGGCGAAGCCGGGGTCGCCGGTGTCGGAGGTGATGTACTTGCCGGGGTCGGCCGCGTGCAGCTTCTCGGCCGCGGCGACGTACTCCTGCCAGGTCTTCGGCACGGCGATGCCGTGCCTGTCGAAGACCTCTTTGTTGTAGAACAGCGCCATGGGGCCGGAATCCTGCGGGAGGCCGTATAGGCCGTTATTCACCCGGACACTGGACCAGGTCGAGGGCGCGTAGTCCTTCTCGAAGGAGCCGAATCCGTACTGGTCGAGATTGACCAGCGAGTCGGTGAGCGCGAACTGCGGCAGCGCGTAGTACTCGATCTGGGCGACGTCGGGTCCCCCGGTGCCGGCCTTGATCGCGTTCTGCAGCTTGGTGTACTGCTCCTTGTTGGTACCCGCGTTGACGTAGTTGACCTTGACGTTCGGGAATTCCTTCTCGAACGCCGCGACCTGGTCCTTGGCCGACGGGGTCCAGCTCCAGTAGGTGATCGTGCCGCCCGCCTTGAGCGCGGCGTCGACCGAATCCTGCGTCCCGGTGGCGGTGGCCGGGCCGCCCGCGCCGGACGAGCAGCCGGCGGCGAGCGCCACGGCCAGTGTCACGGCTGCGACGACCTTGACGCTTCTACGGATGCGTGACATCGAGTGTCCTTTCGGGACGGTGTTCATTGCTTGACGCTGCCCGCGCTGAGGCCGGACTGCCAGTAGCGCTGCATGAGCAGGAAGGCGAGGACGAGCGGGATGATGGTGAGCAGGGAACCGGTCAGCACCAGGTGATAGACCGGCTGCGCACCGGCACCGGAGGCCTGCGCGCTCCACTGGTTGAGCCCGACGGTGAGCGGATACCACTTCGGTTCGCTGAGCATGATCAACGGCAGGAAGTAGTTGTTCCAAGTGGACACCATGGTGAAGAGGGCGACCGTGACGATCCCGGGCACCAGCTGGCGCAGCGTGACGGCGAGGAAGATCCGCATCTCCCCCGCGCCGTCGATCCGCGCCGCCTCCAGCAGTTCGTCCGGGATCGCGTCGGCGGCGTACACCCAGATCAGGTAGAGCCCGAACGGGCTGATCAGCGACGGGATGATGATCGCCAGCGGGGTGTTGGTGAGGCCGAGTTTGCTGAACATCAGGAAGGTCGGCACCGCGAGCGCCGTGGCGGGGACGGCGACCGCGCCGAGCACGACCGCGAACACCGCGCGGCGGCCGGGAAAACGGTACTTCGCCAGCCCGTAGCCCGCGGCGGTGGCGAGGATGGTCGCTCCCCCGGCGCCGACGACGACGTAGAGCAGCGTGTTCCCCAACCAGCGCAGGAAGATCCCGTTGTCGTAGGTGAAGGTCTCGCCGATGTTCTCGAACAGCGCGAACGGCCCGCCGAACGCCAGGCCCGACGTGGTGAACAGGGCGGGCTGCGTCTTGGTCGCGTTGATCACCAGCCACACCAGCGGAACCAGCGTGTAGATCAGGTACAACGTCATCACCGCGGTGAGGACGCGGGATTTCCGGGGCCGCGTCACCGAAAACGTGGCCATCACATTTCCTTCCGGGAGCCGCGCAGCTGCACGACATAGGCGATGATCGCGGTGATCACGCCCATCACGATCGCGACGGTGGCGGAGTAGTTGTACTGCTGTCCGCCGAAGGAAAGGTTGTAGGCGTACATGTTCGGCGTGTAGAAGGTGCCGATCACGTTGGGCGCCAAGGTGCGCATGATGTTCGGCTCGTTGAACAGCTGGAAACTGCCGATGATCGAGAAGATCGTCGCGATGACGATCGCTCCGCGCAGCGCGGGCAGCTTCACGCTCACGATGGTGCGGAACGCGCCGGCGCCGTCGATCGCCGCGGCCTCGAACTGCTCCTTCGGGATCACCTTGAGCGCGGAGTAGAAGATGAGCATGTTGTAGCCCACGAACTCCCAGGTGACGACGTTGCCGATGGACGCGAGCATCCAGTTGTCCGACAACGGTTTCACCACGTCGCGCCCGAGCAGGTGGTTCAGGTCGGCGGCCAGTCCGAAGTGGTCACCGTAGATGAAGCCCCACATCAGCGCGGCGACCACGGCGGGCACGGCGTACGGCAGGAAGATCACGACCCGGAAGAAACCGGACGCGTGCAGCCGCGCGCTGTCGATCGCCAGCGCCGCGATCAGCGCGAGCACCAGCATGATCGGCACCTGCACGGCGAGGAACACCAGCACCCGCAGGAAGGAGTCCCAGAACTTCGGGTCGGCGAGCACCTGGGCGTAGTTGTCCCCGCCGACGAACGTCGTGCCACCGAAGAAGGCCTGGTCCCGGAAGAGGCTCAGGACGAAGGCGTAGACGATCGGCGCCAGGAAGGTCAGCGCGAAGACCAGCATGAACGGGGCGACGAAAAGCCAGCCGCGCCAGTTGCGGCGGGTGCGGCGCACGGTGGCCGCGCGACGAGGTGGCGCTTGTGCGGGCGCGACCGCTGTGGACGTCATCGTCCCCTCCGGATTCCCCGAGCGAAACCGCGACTCGGCGAAATGTTTACGTCAACATCAGACCGGCGGAGGGTATCGTGTTGACGTAAACATGTCCAGAAGAACCCCGAGGAGACCACAGTGGCCGGACGCGGGCCGTCGATGGCCGACGTGGCAAGGGAAGCGGGGGTGTCCGGCCAGACCGTCTCCCGGGTCGCGAACGGCAGGTCGAACGTCGACGAGGCCACCCGCGAACGGGTGCTCGCGGCGATGCGCCGGGTGGGCTACCGGCCCAACAGCGCCGCCCGCGCCCTGCGCAACGGCCGGTTCCGCAGTATCGGCGTGATCATCGCGGCGCTGTCGACCTTCGGGAACAGCCGCACACTCGACGCCGTCGCCTCGGCGGCCGCTGTCGAGGGGTTCACGATCGTCCTGATGCCGGTGACCAGGCCGTCCCAAGGCGAGGTGTCGGGCGCGTTCAGCAGACTGGACGAACAGGCAGTCGACGGTGTCATCATCCTGATCGAGCAGCATCAGCTGGACCAGAGCGAGATAGAACTGCCCCACGGGCTGCCGGTCGTCGTCATCGACGCGGGCGGGCGCCGCGACCATCCGGTCGTGGATTTCGACCAGGCCTCCGGCGCCATCGCCGCGACCCGGCATCTGCTCGACCTCGGGCACGAGACCGTCTGGCACGTCGCCGGTCCGCCCGAGTCCTACGCTGCCGAGCGCCGCCGGAAGTCGTGGCAGGAGACACTGGAAGACGCGGGGCGGGAGGTGCCGCCGCCGCTCACCGGCGACTGGTCCTCGCGGTCCGGATACGAGCACGGGGTCCGGCTCGCGGGCGATCCCGCCGTCACCGCCGTGTTCGCCGCCAACGACCAGATGGCGCTCGGCCTGCTCCGGGCGTTCCACGAGAAGGGCCGCTCGGTCCCCGGCGAGGTGAGCGTGGTCGGCTTCGACGACATGGACGAGGCCGCCCACTTCTGGCCGCCGCTGACCACCGTCCGGCAGTCGTTCGACGAGGTCGGGAAGCGGGCCGTGGCCGCGCTGCTCGCCGAGATCGCCGACGAGGGCGCGGCGGGCGCGATCAGCGTGCCGACCGAACTGATCGTCCGGTCCAGCACCGCGCCCCCGGGGCGTGGGTCCCGCGTTTAGTCCTCTGATGGCGTTCGCGCGGCACCGGTGATGTTGCGGACCATGCCGCCGAAGATGACGCCGTGGAACGGCGCGATCCCCTTCCAGTACGCGTGCCCGGCGAAACCGTGCGGTTCGAACACCGCCCGCTGGCGGTAGATCGTCCCACCGTCCTCAGTGGACTCGACGCCGAGTTCGAGCCAGGCCCGCCCTGGCAGCTTCATCTCCGCGCGCAGCCGCAGCAGGCGTGGCCGGTCGAGGTATTCGACGCGCCACCAGTCCAGTGCCTCGCCGAGGTGCAGCCGTCGCGGATCCCGGCGGCCGCGCCGTAGCCCGGCACCGCCGACGAGCCGGTCGGCCCAGCCGCGGACCGACCACGCCAGCGGGAACGAGTACCAGCCGTGCTCGCCGCCGATGGACTCGATGACGTCCCACAGCGCTTCCGGCGAGGCGTCCGTCTTCTGCTCGCGCTTGTCCTCGTACACGGTCCCGCCCGCCCACTCCGGGTCGCTCGGCAGCGGATCCGAGGGCGCGGACGCCGTCGACGCGTCCGACCACCGGGTCGGCACGTCGGCGTTGCGGATCCGGGTGAGCGCCAGTTCGACGGCGTGTTCGTAGTGGGTCAGGCCCGCTTCCGGATCGGGGATGTGCTCGGCGATCGCGTGGTCGTGACAGACCACCTCGTGCACCAGCGATTCGATCAGCGGGACGGCGATCGACTTCGGCACGGGCGTGACGAGATTGACCCACTGCGCCGAAAGCCACGGCGTCAGCACCGGCACCGGGACGACGGCTCGCCGGGGCAGCCCGGCGACGACGGCGTAGCGGCGCATCATGTCCAAATAGGTCAGTACGTCGGGGCCGCCGATGTCGAAGGCACCTTGCACGTCGGACGGCAGCTCCGCGGCGTGCACGAGGTAGTGCAGCACGTCGCGGATGGCGATCGGCTGGATGCGGCTGTGCACCCACCGCGGGGTGATCATCGCCGGCAGCCGCTCGGTCAGGTACCGCAGCATCTCGAAGCTCGCCGAACCGGAACCGATGATCACCGCGGCCTGCAGGACGACGGCGGGGACACCGGATTCCAGCAGGACCCGCCCCACTTCGGCCCGGGACGCGAGATGCGGCGACAGCTCTTCGTCGTCGGGCACGATGCCGCCCAGGTACACCAGCCGCCCGACGCCCGCCGTCTTCGCGGCCTCGGCGACCGTCCGGGCCGCCTCCCGGTCGACGTCGACGAAGTCCTTGCGCGCCAGGGAATGCACCAGGTAGTAGACGACCTCGCCGTCGGTCAGCGCCCGCTCGATCGACGGCGGATCGGTGACGTCGCCGCGTTCGACCTCGACGCGGTCACGCCACGGCTCTTCGGCGATCTTCTCCGGGGACCGCGCCACCACGCGCACCTCGTGGCCCGCGTCGAGCAGTTGCGGCACCAGCCGTCCGCCGACGTATCCCGTCGCACCGAGCACCACACATCGCATTCCCCGAGTCTTCCCGGCGAAGCCGCGGCGCGCAGCCCGAGTGGCCCGTCAGGGTGCCAGCCGTCCCCGGACCTCCACCGTCGCGGCGATGCTGCTGCGGAGGAACCGGGCGACCGTCCGGCGCTCGTCCTCACCCAGGTCCCGCCACGCGGCGGAAAAGCGCTCACCCAGCGGCAGGAAGAACTCGGCACCGATCCGGCGTGCCTGGTCGTGCATGCGCAGTTCGACCTTGCGCCGGTCGGTCGAGCTGCGGTCCCGGTAGAGGTGGCCCGCCCGTTCGAGCCGGTCGAGCACCGACGTCGTCGCGGACGCGCTGAGGTGCAGGGCCTCCGCCAGCCTGCTCGGGCTCATCGGTGTGCCCATCCTGGCCGCGTCCATGATCACCGCGAGCGCGTTCAGGTCGGTCCGGTGCAGGCCGTGCGCCTCCCCGAACATCTCGGCGAACCGGTCGGATTCGACGGTCAGCTGCCGCAGCAGGAGGACGAGCAGGTCGTCCGTGACCTGTTCGGCGTCATCGGCCATGCCCGGAATCTCCCCTCACCGCGCCCCGTCCGGGTGAACACTCTACTATTTCGATGGTCGAACTATTCACTCGTCGAAGTAGCGTCGCCACAGGAGCCATCCGCCCATGATCTCGGAAGTCGAACGCCCCGCACGCACGCGGTCACGTCTGCGCTGGCTGCTCCCCGCTCTGGTCGCGGTCGCCTGGCTGATCTTCGGCGGGTTCAGCGGCCCGTACGCCGGCAAGCTGAGCCAGGTCACGGAGAACGACAGCAGCAGTTTCCTGCCTGCTTCGGCCGAGGCCACCGAGGTCGGCGAACTCCTGAAGCAGTTCTCCAGTGCCACCGTCATCCCCGCGATCGTCGTCGCCGAACGGCCGTCGGGCCTGACCGACGGCGACAAGCGGTTCCTCGCTGACCGGACTTCTCAGGCCAGGCTCATCCCCGCCCCGGGCAGTGCCGCCGCCGCGCAGGTGGTCGTACCGCTGGATGCCACGGGCGACCCCGGAGACGGCGTCGAGACCCTACGCGACGCGCTCGCCCGCGAGACGCCCGACGGTTTGAAGGTGCTGGTGACCGGCCCCGCCGCGCAGGTCGCCGACCTCAAGGAGGCGTTCGGCGGGATCGACGGGCTGCTGCTCCTGGTCGCGGGCGCGGTGGTCGCGCTCATCCTGATCATCGTCTACCGAAGCCCGCTGCTGCCCTTGCTCGTCCTGCTGTCGGCCGTGTTCGCCCTCGGGACGGCGAGTCTCGCGGTGTACCTGCTCGCGGACAACGACGTCCTGGCGTTGAACGGGCAGAGCCAGGGGATCCTCTTCATCCTCGTCTTCGGCGCCGCCACCGACTACGCGCTCCTGATGATCTCGCGGTATCGCGAAGAACTCCGGACGACCGACGACACCCGCGAGGCCCTGCGCACCGCGTGGCGTTCGACGATCGAGCCGATCGCGGCCTCCGCCGGGACCGTGATCCTCGGCGTCCTCTGCCTGCTGTTCAGCGACCTGAACTCCAACAAGGGACTCGGTCCGGTCGCCGCCATCGGCATCGGCGCCGCCTTCCTCACCACCGTCACGTTCCTGCCCGCCGTCCTGGCCCTGTGCGGGCGCAACGCCTTCTGGCCCTTCCGTCCGGCGGTGACCACTTCCCGCGAAGAGACCGGCGGGCTTTGGGGCCGCGTCTCCGGCTGGGTCGCCCGCGCTCCCCGCACGATCTGGATCGTCACCACCGTCGTCCTCCTCGCGGGCGGCGCGTTCCTGCCGCAGCTCAAGGCTTCCGGCACCGCGCAGTCGGACGTCTTCCTCACGCCGGTCGACTCCGTCGCGGGCCAGGAGGTCCTCTCCCGCTACTTCCCCGGTGGTTCCGGCTCCCCCACGGTGATCATCACCCCGGCGGCGCAGGCCCAGACGGTCGCCCGGTTGGCGCGCGTGCCCGGCGTCTCGGACGTACGGCAGGGCACCGAAGCGGGCGGCCTCGCGAAGATCGACGCCGTACTGGCCGATCCCCCGGACTCCGACGCCGCCGTCGCGACGGTCGAACGGATCCGCGCGGCCGTGCGGCCGGTCGAGGGCACGAAGGTCGGCGGGCCGACGGCGACCCTGCTCGACACCAGGACGACCTCCGAGCACGACCGGATGGTGATCATCCCGATCGTCCTGGTGGTGATCTTCCTGGTACTCGCCCTGCTGTTGCGCTCACTGCTGGCACCGCTGCTGCTGATCGGCACGGTGGTGCTGTCCTTCGCCGCGACGATGGGCGTCTCGGCGCTGGTGTTCAACCACGTCTTCGACTTCCCCGGCGCCGACCCCGTCGTCCCGCTGTTCGGCTTCGTCTTCCTTGTCGCACTGGGGATCGACTACAACATCTTCCTGATGACGCGGGTCCGCGAAGAGGCGGGCAGGATCGGCACGCGGGAAGGGACGCTGCGCGGACTGCGCGTCACCGGCGGCGTGATCACCTCCGCCGGCGTCGTGCTCGCCGCGACCTTCGCCGCGCTGGCCGTCCTGCCCATCCTCTTCCTGGCGCAGCTGGCGTTCATCGTCGCGTTCGGCGTCCTGCTCGACACCCTCCTGGTGCGTTCACTGCTGGTACCGGCTCTCGCGGTGGATGTCGGACGGAAGATCTGGTGGCCCTCGAAGCTGGCGAAAGCCGGGTGTCCCCCGCGCCCTGCCGAGGACGATCACCGCCTCAAGCGTGGCGCTCGCACCACCTCTACCTGACGACCCCGCTCGGCGAGAGCCTGCTCTGACGCTCAGAGGTCGATCAGCTCCACGGTCACTTTCGCTACATCCCCCTCCTCGATCCCTTCCGCCTTGCGGACCGCTTTCTTGACCGGCAGCACGTAGGCGCCTCGTTGGGAATCCGGGAAGATCGACGTCTTCCATTTGCTGCCACCGATGCCGACCTGGACTCGGACCGCGCCGAACCCGCGCCTCGGTCCGTCGGTGATCTCGCGGATCTCCTCGGAGACGTCCTTGGGCAGGCTGACGAAGGTCCAGGTCTCCTCGCGGCGGGCGTCCCACACCCAGAGTTCCGCATCGAACACGACGATCATCCGTGGAGGGTCGCACAAGGGACCGACAGTATCGCCGACAGCGGCGCTAGTCCCGCGAAGGATGCCGCAGTGAGCGGGTGGTGCTCGTGCCGAGTACGCGCGACGCCATCCAAGCGAGCCCGTCGGCCGTGCGTGCCGGGGTGTCCGACGGCTGCATGATGTGGCTCAGCACGGTCCGGACGACGACGTCGATCGCCACGTCCAACTGCGAGGCGTCCAGCGGCGGATCGTAGGCGCGGACGCGCCCGCGCAACATGACCGTCGCTTCGCTCAGCAAGCTGCCCGCCCGGACCGTCAGCAGCGGCAGCAGCTCGGTGTCGGCGCCGTGCGTGGCCGAGACGATGGCGCGCAGCAGGAGATTGTCGTCGGCGAGTTCGAGGACGCCGCGGACGGCGTCGTGGATCGCCTCGACGAGGTCGTCGGGGTGCCGTTCGAAGGCTTCCCGGACGACCGAGAGGAACCGGGCGAGTTCGTGCGAGATCATCGCTTCGGCCAGCTGGGTCTTGGAACCCAGCTCGTTGTAGACGGTCTGACGGCTGACGCCGACGATCTCCGCCAGCTTGCTCATCGTCACCGAGGACCAGCCGGAACGCACGGTCAGTTCGATCGCCGACGCGACGATCGGCTGACGGTACGGGCCACCCGTGACCGCGACTGACGGTGCCTCGCTCATGATCGTCATTCTAGGCCGCCGTCCCGGCCGCGAACGCCAGCGCCTCGGGCCACGGTGCCCGCCCGGCGATGTGGCGGCGGTACTTCATGATCTCGCGCGGCCGGTCGACGGTCAGCGCGCCGACGATCCGGTCCCCGCGCCGGTACAGCGCGGTGAACCCGCCGGAAGCCGGGACCGCGGTCACCACCTCGTCCGCGCGCGGCGTGCCGACGAACTGGATCCGGTGGTCGTACCAGTCCGACCAGAAGTACGGCACCGGAGTCAGCGCTCGCGCCGACTCCGGGGCGAGCGCGTGGCGAGCGGCCGCGGCACCCTGCTCCGCGGCGTTCGTCCAGTGCTCGAGCCGCATCGACTCGCCGTCGAACAACGGGTTCTCGACATGCGCGACGTCGCCCGCGGCGTACACGCCGGGGACCCCGGTCGCGAGCGTCGCGTCGCACACCACGCCGCCGTCACGCTCGTGCAGCGGCACCCCGCTCCCGGCCAGCCAGCCGGTCGCCGGGACGACGCCGATACCGGCGACCACCAGATCCGCGGGCAGCACCTCGCCGGTCGAGAGCCGGACGCCGGTCACCACGCCCCCGGCGGACTCCAGGCCGGTGACTTCCGTGGACAACCGCAGCTCCGTCCCCGCCTCCCGGTGCAGCGAGGCGCACACCGCACCGGCCTCGGCCCCGACGGATCGGGCGAGCGGCACGTCGAGCGCTTCCACGATCGTCACGGGCAGCCCGCGTTTCCTGGCCGCGGCGGCGACTTCCGAGCCGATGAAGCCCGCCCCGATCACGACCGTGCGCGCCCCACGATCGAGCGCGGACCGGATCGCGAGGGCGTCTTCAGCCGTCCTCAGCGGATGAACCCCGGCGATCCCCTCGCTTCCCGGCAGTCGCCGCGCGGTGGCCCCGGTCGCGATCACCAGCGCGTCGTAGGGCACGGTCCGGCCCGCCACCGACACCTCGCGGGCGGTGGTGTCGAGCCCCTCCGCGGGCTCGCCGAGCAGCACTTCGATACCCAGTTCGTCGCGCAGCACGGACACGCTGTGGAACGGCTCGACCCGTCCGGGTCCTTCCGCGCCGAGGAACGATTTCGACAGCGGAAGGCGGTCGTAGGGCGGGTGCTCCTCCGCGCCGATCAGCACGATCCGCCCGCGGTACCCGTCGCGACGCGCGGCCTCCACCGCGCGCAGGCCCGCCAGCGACGCTCCCACCACGACCAGGGCCATGGTCAGTCCCGCAGTTTCAGGGCGAGGACCGGGCAGGCGTCGACGGCGGCCGCCAGGTCCTGCCGGTGCTCCTCGCCGGGCCGCTCGTCGAGCACCACGACGGTGCCGTCGTCACCCACTTCGAAGAAGTCGGGTGCCATCGCCTCGCACATGCCCAGGCCGTCGCATTTCGCGCGGTCCGCCTCGATCTTCATCATGCTCCGACCCTTCCCGGTGCCACGAAATCGACCTTGTCCCGCACCCCGCAGTCGGGGCAGCACCACGAATCCGGGATCGCCGACCACGGCGTGCCGGCGGGGAAGCCCTCACGCGGGTCGCCGCGTTCCTCGTCGTACACGTAGCCACAGCCCGGGCACATGCCACCCTCGGTCGCGTCCCCGTGCGTGTCGGCGACCACCCGGGACGGTGCGGTGACGCGAGTTCCGTGGCGGGCCAGGATCTTGGCGCGTTTCGACGGCTGGATGTTGGCCCGGGAGATGTCGCCGTCGAAATGCGCGAGTACCCGCGGATCCATCACGCGGCGCCAGACCGGCGGGAACAGGGCCAGCACGATCATCCCGGCGTATCCCGTCGGCAGCACCGGTGATTCCGCGAAGTCGCGCAACGTCTGGTAGCGGCGGGTCGGGTTGGCGTGGTGGTCGCTGTGCCGCTGCAGGTGGTACAGCAGGACGTTGGTGGCGATGTTGTTGGAATTCCAGCTGTGGCTGGGATCCACCCGTTCGTAGCGGCGGCGGTTCGGCGGGCCGACCTTCTGCCGTCGCATGCCGTAGTGCTCCATGTAGTTCACGACCTCCAGCAACGAGAAACCGATCACGGCCTGGATCACCAGGTACGGCAGGATTCCCGGGCCCAGCCACACGGTCATCGCCGCCCACAGCACCGCCGACATCAGCCAGGCGTTGAGCACGTCGTTGCCGATCCGGAACGGATGCCGGTCGCGGCGCGCGTACCGCTTGCGTTCCAGGCCCCACGCCGATTTCAGCGAGCCGAACACCGTGCGTGGCCAGAACCGGTAGAAGCTCTCCCCCACCCTGCTGCTGGCCGGATCCTCCGGGGTCGCCACCCGGACGTGGTGCCCGCGGTTGTGCTCGATGTAGAAGTGACCGTAGAAGCTCTGCGCCAGCGCGATCTTCGACAGCCAGCGTTCGTGGCTCTCCTTCTTGTGTCCCAGCTCGTGCGCGGTGTTGATGCCGATACCGCCGATGCAGCCGATCGAGATCGCCAGGCCGACCTTGTCCACAACGGACAGATCGCCGCGGGCGATCAGCCAGAACGCGGCCACGAAGCCCGCGTATTGGATGGGCAGGAACGCGAAGGTGATCCACCGGTAGTAGCGGTCCCGCTCCAGCCGTTCGATGACGTCGTCCGGAGGGTTGTCGCGGTCCAGTCCGGCGACCAGGTCGATCAGCGGGACGACGAGGAGGATCACGATCGGCCCGATCCAGAACCACACGCCCCAGCCGGTGGCCGCGTGCAGCCCGATGGCGAGGAACGCGAGCGAAGGCACCACCAGCCCGATCAGCCACAGGTATCGCTTGCGGTCCGTCCATCGTTCGGTCGAGCCCGCCGGGACCGTGCCCGTCATCTCGCTCATCGCACCCTCCTCCGTTGGCTGGGTTTACAAAACTGTAGGTGATGTACACCCAGTTTGACAAGTCATCATCTTTTGTAAACCTGCCGTTGCTTCCCTTCGTAAGAATTCGGCGATATCTTCTCTTCGTTAGGAAACTTACTTAACTTGTGCACCACGCCGCGGTTCACCTTCGTCCGCCCCGGAGGAGCGCGAATGCCCCGATCACCCCGCACGATCCGATCCGCCGCCACGGCCGCCCTGTCCGTCGCCCTGCTGGCCCTGCCCGTCACCACCGCGACCGCCGCCGAGGCGGCGAACAGCCCGTGGCCGGGCTCGTCCGCGGTCACGAACGCCGACGGCTCGAACGTCCTCGGCGGCAACCTGAGCGGCCTGTCCTTCGAAAGCCCCAGCGTCCTGTGGGCGGTGAAGAACGGGCCCGGCACGCTGTACCGCCTCGTGCGCAACGGCACGAAGTGGCAGCCCGACACCGCGAACGGCTGGTCCTCCGGCAAATCCCTGCGCTACCGCGACGGCAAGGGCGACCCCGACGCCGAAGCCGTCGTGGCCACCCCGGACGGCGTGGTCGTGGCCACCGAACGCGACGGCGACAACGACAAGACGAGCGCGCTCAAGGTGCTCCGGTACGACGTGTCCGGTACCGCGAAGAGCCTCACCGCCAAAGCGGAATGGAACCTGACCGCGGACCTGCCGAAGGTCTCGGCCAACGACGGCCTCGAAGCCGTCTCCTGGGTTCCGGACAGCGTCCTCACCGCGAAGGGGTTCGTGGACGGGCGGACGAAGGCGCCGTACAACCCGGCCGGTTATCCCGGCCACGGCAGCGGCCTCTACTTCGTCGGACTCGAGAGCAACGGGATGATCTACGCCTACGCGCTCGACCAGGCCGGCGGCAAGTACACCCGTGTCGCCAATTTCGCGAGCGGGCTCGACTCGATCATGGAACTCGAGTTCGAGGCTTCGACCGGCAGGCTGTGGGCGGTCTGCGACGACAACTGCGGCGGTGACTCGACGACACTCGCCGTCTCCGCGACCGGCAAGTTCGCCGTGACCGGCACGTACGACCGGCCGGGCGGGATGCCGGACTACAACAACGAAGGCTTCGCCATCGCGCCCGCGTCGACCTGTTCCGCCGGGAGCAAGCAGGTGATCTGGGCCGACGACGGGAACGAAGGAGGCCACGCGCTCCGCGCCGGCACCCTGCCCTGCTGACCCCGCGACGCGCCTCGCGAGTGCCTCGTGAGTGGTAATGACGGTTAGAACCGTCATTACCACTCACGAGACGGGCGGTAGGCTCCGGATCATGGAGGAACAGTGATCACCGAAGACCTGCGCGAGCGGCGCCTCAAGATCATCGAAGAGCACATGGACACCGAGGTGACCCAGGAGTTCGACCGCACACTGGGCACTTTCAACGGTCATCCGCGTTACGAGATCATGGCGACCGGGCAGATCTTCGACGGCGGCGAAGAGGTCATGGGCTACTACCGCATGACCCGCACGGCCTTCCCGGACCAGCGGCACGAGAACGTCCGCTACCACTTCGCCGACGAAACGGTGATCGTCGAGTTCGATCTGCTCGGCACCAACCTCGGCGAGTTCTACGGCCGCCCGCCCACCGGCAAGGCGTTCCGCGTACCGATCATCGCGGTGTTCTTCTTCGACGACGACAGGATCACCAACGAGCGGGTCTATTTCGACGCCGCCGGCCTGATCACCCAGGCCGGGCATGCCGAACTGCTGACGATGCTCGCGGCGGGCGAAGCCTGAACCGGCGGTCACGTCTCGCGCCCGCCGAAGGACGCGAGACGTGATCAGCGGGTCACCTGGCTTCGGCCAGCGGCGGGACGACGCAGCAAGCACCGGTGAAACACCTGAAGGCGTCCACCCTCGCCTTGTCGGTCCAGTTGTCGAAGCGGTCGATCACGAGTTCGATCTCGCTGCCCGCCTTCGCGGTGTCGATCCCGAGGCCGGTGAAGAGCAGGGTGATGGTGTCGGCGGCTTTGTTCGTCATGCGACTCGCTCCCAGGCGTTCGGTGTTTCGTCGGCAGCGAAATCGTCCGTCACCAGGGCCTTCGCATCCAGTGCTATCCATCATCCCAGCTTCGTGCTTTTCGACTACGCCGAACGCGTGACAGCGTACGGCCGCCCGGGCTCCCCGCGCTCAGCCTTCGAGGCGCGAAAGGCCGAACGCGGTGAGGAAGCCCGCGACGGTGATCAGCCCGGTCCACAGGTGCGCGTCGTCGAAGGCCTCGGGGATCATCGTGTCGGCGATCATGGCGAGGATCGCCCCGCCCGCGAGTGCGGTGATCACGGCCATGACGGTGCCGGACGCGCCGCCCAGCAGCCCGTAGCCGAGCAGTGCGGCGACCCCGCTGATCACGGCGATACCACTCCAGAGCGCGAAAACATAGCGCGGACTCCGGCCGGCCCGCTTCATCCCGGCGGCACTGGAGAGTCCTTCCGGGACATTGCTGATGAAGACGGCCGCCACGGTCACGACGCTGACACTCCCACCGCCGAGCAGGCTGGTGCCGATCACCATCGATTCGGGGACGCCGTCCAGCAGCGCGCCGAGCGCGATGGCCGTACCGGAGCCGGCCTGCTCGGTCTCGGACGGCTGCTGGCCGCCCGAGCGTTTGCGATGACGCGCGCCTCTTTTGGCGAGCACGATATTGGCGAGGGTGTAGATCAGCGACCCACTCAAGGCGCCGAAGGCGGTCGGCAGGAAGCCGCCCCGTTCGTGCGCGTCGGCGATCAGTTCGAAGGACACCGCGGAGATCAGGACCCCGCTGCCGAAGGCCATCACGCTGGCCACGGCCCTGCTCGGAATCCGCACCAGGAACCCGAGCAGCGCGCCGAACAGCAACGCCGACCCGGCCAGCAGACCCCAGCCGCCCGCTTCGAGCACCGCGCCCATCCAACCCCCTCCAAAAGAAAACGTCCGGGCCCGCCGCGAAGCGCGACGGGCCCGGACGTCGGAGATCGAACTCAGACCAGGTCGTACCGGTCGAGGTTCATCACCTTGTCCCACGCCGCCACGAAGTCGCGGACGAACTTCTCCTTGGCATCATCGCTGGCGTAGACCTCCGCCACAGCGCGAAGCTCGGAGTTCGAGCCGAACACGAGGTCGGCCCGGGTACCGGTCCACTTGACCTCGCCGGTCGCGGTGTCGCGGCCCTCGAAGGTCTCCGCGTCACCGGACGCGGCGGTCCACTGGACGCCCATGTCGAGCAGGTTCACGAAGAAGTCGTTGGTCAGCGACCCCGGCTTCGCGGTGAACACGCCGTGGGTGGACTGCTGGGCGTTGGCGCCGAGGACACGCAGGCCACCGACGAGGACGGCCAGCTCGGGCGCGCTCAGGTTCAGCAGGTTCGCGCGGTCGATGAGCAGGTACTCCGTCGGGAGACGGTGTCCCTTGCCGCGGTAGTTGCGGAACCCGTCGATGGTCGGCTCCAGCGGGGCGAACGACTCGACGTCGGTCTGCTCCTGCGTCGCGTCGGTGCGGCCCGGGGTGAACGGCACCTTGATCTCGTGGCCGCCGTCCTTGGCGGCCTGCTCGACGGCGGCGACGCCACCCAGCACGATCAGGTCGGCCAGCGAGACCTTCTTGCCACCGGTCTGTGCGCTGTTGAACGACTCCTGGACGCCTTCCAGGGTCCGCAGCACCTGGGCCAGCGTCTGCGGGTCGTTGACCTCCCAGTCACGCTGCGGCTCGAGACGGATGCGGGCCCCGTTCGCGCCACCGCGCTTGTCGCTGGCGCGGAACGTCGAAGCCGACGCCCACGCGGTCGAGACCAGCTGCGAGACCGAAAGGCCCGAAGCGAGCAGCTTCTCCTTCAAGGAGGCGATGTCCGCGTCGTCGATCAGCTCGTGGTCGACGGCGGGCACCGGGTCCTGCCAGATCAGCGTCTCCTGCGGGACCAGCGGGCCGAGGTAGCGCTGGATCGGCCCCATGTCACGGTGGGTCAGCTTGAACCAGGCGCGGGCGAAGGCGTCCGCGAACTGGTCCGGGTTGTCCAGGAAGCGACGCGAGATCTGCTCGTAGACCGGGTCGAAGCGCAGCGCCAGGTCGGTGGTGAGCATCGTCGGCGGACGCGTGAGCTCGCCGGTCTCGGGGTCGGGCACGGTGTTCGCGCCCGCGCCGTCCTTCGGCTGCCACTGGTGGGCACCGGCGGGGCTCTTGGTCAGCTCCCACTCGTAGCCGAACAGGTTCTGGAAGAAGCCGTGGCTCCACTGGGTCGGCGTGGAGGTCCAGGTGGTTTCGAGACCACTGGTGATGGTGTCCCGGCCCTTGCCGCTGCCGAAGGAGTTCTTCCAGCCGAGGCCCTGCTCCTCGATCGAGGCGCCCTCGGGCTCCGCGCCGACGTACTCGTCGGGGTTCGCCGCGCCGTGCGCCTTGCCGAAGGTGTGGCCGCCGGCGATCAGCGCGACGGTCTCCTCGTCGTTCATCGCCATCCGGCGGAAGGTCTCGCGGATGTCGCGGGCCGCGGCCAGCGGGTCCGGGTTGCCGTTCGGGCCTTCCGGGTTGACGTAGATGAGACCCATCTGCACGGCGGCCAGCGGGTCTTCGAGTTCGCGGTCACCGGTGTACCGCTCGTCGCCGAGCCAGGTGCGCTCCGGGCCCCAGTACACGTCCTCGTCCGGCTCCCACACGTCCGCGCGGCCACCGGCGAAGCCGAAGGTCTTGAAGCCCATGGTCTCCAGGGCGCGGTTGCCCGTGAAGATCATCAGGTCGGCCCACGAGATCTTGCGGCCGTACTTCTTCTTCACCGGCCACAGCAGGCGGCGGGCCTTGTCCAGGTTGCCGTTGTCCGGCCAGCTGTTGAGCGGGGCGAACCGCTGCATGCCGGCGCCCGCGCCACCGCGGCCGTCCTCGATGCGGTACGTGCCCGCGCTGTGCCACGCCATCCGGATCATCAGGCCGCCGTAGTGGCCGAAGTCCGCGGGCCACCAGTCCTGCGAGGTGGTGAGGACGGCGTCGACGTCCTTGGCGAGTTCGTCGAGGTCGACGGTCTTGAACTCGGCGGCGTAGTCGAACCCGGCGTCCATCGGGTCGGAGGCGGCGGAATGCTTCCGGAGGATCTTCAGGTTGAGCTGGTTGGGCCACCAGTCACGGTTGCCCGCCCCTTCGGTGGGGTGGTTGCGGCGGCCCGACGAGACGGGGCAGCCGCCCGCGCTCTCTTCGTTCATTTCGCCGACGACGGCGTCCGGGCTGTCAGACACGGGAATCCTTCCGGAGTATTCGAGCTTTGCAGGGCTCAGGAACGGGCTTTCGTCGCGCAGTCGGGACACAGGCCCCAGTAGATGACCTCGGCCTCTTCGATCACGAAGCCGTGGTCGTCCGACGCGCTCAAACAGGGTGCGGGACCGACGGCGCAGTCGACATCGGCGATGACACCACATGATCGGCACACGACGTGGTGGTGGTTGTCCCCGACCCGGGACTCGTAGCGTGCCACGGACCCGGCCGGCTGGATGCGCCGGACGAGGCCCGCGGTGGTCAGTGCCCGCAACACATCGTAAATCGCCTGGTGAGAGACCTCACCGAGCTCCGCGCGCACGGCACCGATGATCGAGTCGGTGTCGGCGTGCGGATGGTCGCGTACCGCTGTCAGCACGGCCACCCTGGGACGCGTCACGCGCAGGGCGGCCCCGCGCAGCATCCGCTCGAAGTCCGGGGTCGTGGGCACCGCCGCAGTCTGGCCCATTTTCTGGAATGAATCAAGTTCGTGGATCCCGGGCGTGTCCCGCCCGCTTCACGCGGGCTTCACGGGGTGCTCCGCGAGCCGCCTGGCCCTTCAAGGGCGGTTGCCACTACTGACGTCATCTTTGTGGCTTTCGTTACAAAAACCATTCGGAGATTTTGCCCCCAGGACATCCGGTTTGCGGAAAAACATATTCTCTCGGCACCGTTTGCACTTTTCCCGAAAAGACCCGAGCGCCCTGCCCGCGCGGCCCCGGCTACTGGTCTGGACCTGCACTGAACCTTTTCACCCGGGGGTTCCGAGGGAGCGAGGCGCGCTGCGGTCTCGAGTGACCGGCCAAGGTCGCGACGGGCGTGACTGAAGGGAACTTTCCCCTCATCTCACGCGACGAAGGGCGCTTTCACCGCATGCGATGCGGGGAAAGCGCCCTTCAGCCCCGAGCCATACCAGGTTGAGACGGCTCAGTGCGGGATGTCGCACGTAGTCGACTACTTGCGAAGTCAGGCCTGGTCGTGAGTGGCAAGTGTCGCTAGAACGACACTTGCCACTCACGACCCCGGCACCACCGAAGTGCGAACTCCTGGCGAAACTTCCTCTCGTGGCAAGGAGTTCACTCGACCGCTTACGACCGCGCGGTGCGCTTTCCGCCGTCGGAGAGCACTTTGGTTACGCATCAACCCATCCGGGGCTCATCGAATACCCTGTACGGGTGAGCGAGTATCACCAGAGCGTCGCCAACTCGCCTCTCGACCGTACGCAAGACGTTGCCACGTACCGATTCCTTCCGTGGTAGCGTCTGCGCCCTGCTCATTCGATCCAACTCCGGCGCCCGCTCACCAGCAAGGAATTGACATGCCCGAACCAGGCGTCAGCACGGTCATCGCGGTGGACGGGCCGGCGGCGGCGGGCAAGACCTCCACCTGCCTGGCACTGGCGGAAATCTTCGGCCTGCGCTACCTCGAAAGCGGCCGGACTTATCGCATTATCGCCTTCGAAGCGCTGCGACGCGAGATTCCTGTCGACAATGCGCGCGAGGTCACCGGCCTCTGTGATGACCTGATCAGGGAAAGCCGCTCCGCCGGACTGCTGACGTCCGAGCGCTACGCCCCGGACAAACTGCGGGCGACCCCGGTCAACGTGGCCGTTTCGGCCGTGGCCAAGATCGCGGACGTCCGGCAGCGCGTCACCAGCCTCATCAGGCTTTGGGCCAAATCCCAGGCGCAGTGCGTCATCGAAGGACGGGACATCGGCACCACGATCTTCCCCACCGCGCCCGTGAAGTTCTACCTGACCGCGACACCCGAAGTCCGGGCGATGCGGCGAGTACGCCAAGAACGGGCCGGCTCCTACGAGAACGTGCTCGAAGACGTGATCCGCCGGGACGAAGCCGATATGTCCCGCGCGGTCTCGCCGTTGGCAGCCGCCGAGGACGCCATCAGGATCGACACCTCCGGTCTCACTCTCGATCAGGTGGTGAGCCGGATGTCTTCGGCGTGTCTCAACCGAGGCTTAGAGATCAACCGATAGTGCGAGTACGCTTTTGCTTTGTCTGCGACGAAGCTAAGTTGACCACCGGGTATGACTTCAAGTGATCGATCAATGACAAGGAGTATTTAGTGATGGAACCGGCGATGGCGAAAGAACACGAAGCCGAGCCGGCCACCGGCAAATGCCTCTTTTGTCAGATTCATGATCCCGACGTCAATGACCTGGTGATCAATGGCGACGAAATCTACGTCCGCTGGGACAACTACCCCCTCGCCAAAGGTCATGTCGAAGTCGTCCCGAAAAGACATGTCGAGTCCTACTTCGACCTCACCAAGTCCGAACATGCCGAGGTCTACACTCTGATCAAGCAAGCAAGGCAACGGATCGAAGAACAGTTCCAGCCTGCCGGTTACACCATCGGGGTGAACGAAGGAAGGGCCGCGGGCCGGACCATCGACCACTTGCACATCCATCTGATCCCGCGCTACGAAGGCGATGTGGCGGACCCCCGGGGCGGCATCCGCCAGATCCTGCCGGGGATCGACCCCGACGAATGGGCCTGATCAGGTCTTCACCGCCTCCACGACGAACCAGTCACCTCTGCCGCTCGGCAGCACCTCGGCCGTCCCGAAGCCGACGGCGTGCAGTTCTTCGAGCACGGATTCGGGCCTGCGCAACGAAAACCATCGCGCGGACGGCATCCGGACGTCCCGTACCCATCCTTCGCCCTCCCCCGCCTTGAGGCTGATCGCGGCGACCCCGCCCGGCGCGAGCACCCGGTGGATTTCGGAGAAGGCAGCGGGATGTACCCGGCGTGGCAGATGCAGCACGCTCGCACAAGCCCACACGCCATCGAACACCCCGGCCGCGAGCGGTAACGCCAGCAGGTCGCACTGCACCGAACCGAAGACACCGCAACGGCCCCGGGTGATCCGCAGCATCTCCTCGCTGACGTCACCCGCGAGCACAGCCGCGCCCAGCCCGATCAGATACTCGGAGTCGCGTCCCGCGCCACAACCGAGGTCCAGGACCACACCGCCGGGGAGGGCCCCGAAAAACCGGGCCAGCTCCCGATCAAGACCGGGGAACATGTCGAGCGTCCCGGTGGTCCGGACGTAGATCGCGGCATGCTCGTCATAGGTCCGGCGAGTCTTCGAGACGAGTGCGCGCAGATCCTCGCCGTTCAGGTGCATTCGAAATCCTCACGGCCCACGGCCATCCCCAGGTTGGTCATCTCCTCGAGCAGCTGCCGCCGGTTGAGCACTTCGTGACCACGGCCGGCGTCGACGCTCACGCAGCCGACGAACTTGTTGCGCCCGCTCCTGATCGGGGTGACGAAAAGCGCGGTTCGATGCTTGAGCGCCTGGAACTGCTCCCAGGACAGGTTCATCACCGATTCCTTGCCGTGCCGCGCCACGTGGTCGTCGTATTTCGCCGGGTCGGTGAGGGCCGCGGCCAGCGGCGCGACGTCGATCGCCACCTCACGATCGTGGAGCCAGCACAGTCCCACCGCGCCGACACCGCGGACCGGCGCGAAGGTCCGGGTCGCCGGAAAGGATGACATCCGATAGGAGGAGAGGCGCTTGAGCACACCGTGGACCGGATGCCGCAGAGTCCGCTTCCGCCGCCACAGATGGAGGGCCAGATCGCCGATTTCCAACGGCGGCTCGATTTCCGCACTGATCTCCAGCAGCCTGCCGAAGGTGGACAGCACCCGGCGGCGCATGATGACATTCCGGTCCACGAACGAACGCCGCCGCCAGCTTTCGAACGGAGTGAACGCGCCGAACACGCCGGCCACCACGAGAAAGATCAACAGCAGATAGCCGCGGCCACTCAGGAGAGAATCCCAGAAAGCCTTCGACGGAATGTTGTAGGCCTTGCCCGCCAAGAACAACGTCGCCGAAAGCAGGATCACCTTGTCGGCGGCCTTGGCCGTCATCCGGCTCATGCCTTCCCGTCGCCGCCGCCCTGGTGCCGCCACGCCTTTCCGGGCAACGCCGCACGGCTGCCGTCCTCGCCCACCAGTACCACTTCCTGTTCCTCGACGACCTCGCCGATCCGGTGGAAATCCACCGATTCCGCGAGTTCGTCCACCCGGCAGGGCGGCACGGTGAAGACGAGTTCGAAATCGACCGAATCGCCCAGGACCAGGGCCAGCGGCTCCACGCCGACGTGCGCGGCCACGGCCGCCACGGACCCCGGGACGGGGACCGCCCGCTCGTCGACGGCGATCCCGACACCGCTGAGGTCGGCGATGCTCAGCAAGGTGGCCTTCAGTCCGTCCGAAGTGTCCTGACAGCTCCTGACCACCCCGCTGGCCGCGAGCGCGAGTCCTTCGCCGATCCGCGCCACCGGTCGTTTCCAGTTGGCGAGCAAAGACGGAAGGAGCCCTTCGATCACCGGGTCCGGAATCCCCGCCCGCAGATAGGCCATCGCGGCGCCGGCGAGCCCCGTCGGTGCGGTGAGGCATACAACGTCACCCGGTTTCGCCCCCGACCGCAGCAACGCACCGCCCGCGGGGCACACACCCAGCGCCGAGGCCGCGAGGATCAGCCGTTCCGCACCGCCGATGTCACCGCCCACGTTGGGACAGCCGAACGCGGCGCACGCGTCGTGGATACCCTTCATGACGAATCCGAACAGGACGTCGTCCATCTCGGCCGGATACCTGACCACCGAGAGCAGGCCGATCGGTTTCGCCCCCATCGCCGCGATATCGCTCAGGTTGGCCGCGACCAGGTAGTACCCGAGGTCGTACTCGTCGAGGTGGCCCATCTCGTACAACCTGAACTTAGGGCCGCGGACGTAATCGGTGCCCACCACGAGATCGTGGTTCCCGGTCAGCCGGAAGACCGCGCAGTCGTCCTGGTCGTCGGCGCCTGTGATCAGCTCCACCCGGCTGCCGTCCGGGGCCGCGACCGGGGTGAACGCACCGGCCTGCCGGGCGAACAGCGGCACGATCGTCTCGGCGAGGCGGGTCGGCTCGTCGGAGAAGTTCTCAGCGGACACGGGCCACCTCCGCATCGGCGGTCATGACGGTCTCGCCGAGTTTCCCCGGCCAGTAGTCCACCATTCGCATGGTCTCGCGGAGCGCGGCCTTCCGCATCACCACCGCGTAATCCCATTCGGGTTCTTCGATCGCCAGCACGGCTCCGACGATCGAGCGCAGATACTGCCTTTTCTGTTCGCCGGTCGGCCGATAGACCCGATATTTCTCCCGGTACACACGAAGGAAATAAGCCGAAGAAGGCCACGGGGGGAGTGCGAGTTCGCCGAGATCGCCCAAATCCAGGTAAGTGAGGGAATCCCCGACAAGGAGAGCGTCGACGGCGTCGCCGTCGACGGGGAGGAAATGCAGATGCGCGTGTGTGATGCAGGCATGGCTTCCCTGCCCAGCGCTCGACCCATGCTCCAAGATCAGCGGTTCACCGAAGGTTTCCCGGTACAGGGGCAGGAAACCGGCCAGAAGATCGCGGACCTCCGCCACGTGGAGGGAAAGTACCTGCGCGAACGACAGGTAGTGGCTGGACGGCAACAGCAGAAGATGCCCGAGGACGAGCGGTGACATGTCGGCCATTAAGGTCAAACTTTCCGTCGAATATATTAGTCGTGACGGTGGGTCGCCTTCGTAGAAACGGGTGAAGGACGTGTCACCCGAGCCCGAAAGCTCCTCACAGAAATCCGCGCCCGCGCACTGCACGGTTTCGATCATGTCTCCCCCTGCCGCTCGTCCTGGCCATCGTCGATCAGGGCACCTGGATTTTTGCGCACCGATATGGCGGACTTGAACGGTCAATGCGGAGATTAGCTCGAACGTCGCAACGCGCTCATCGCTTCGTGATAACGGAACTTTGGACAAATTCGGGACACATCATGGGCGAAAACACCGGCCGCCGGAAGAGTGGATCGTCGCCCCGGGCGCGCGCCCGGGGAATCGCCGATGAAATCGCGCGCGAACGGCGATCCATCGACGAAATCCGCGCCTTCTCTCCTAGTAGCCTTCCCGTGCCAGGAGTTCGCGCACGCGCTCCTGCAAGGCCTCGCGCGGGTACGCGTTCACCTGGGCGCCCGCCATCCGCACCGGGTCGCCGAAGAAGAAGTACTCATACAGCGACTCCCGCCCGGCGAAGCTCGAGACCGACGCGTCGAACGCCAGCTTGAACAGCCGCGCGCGGTCCTTGGCCGGCAGGGTGGCCGACTGGAGGTACACGTCGATGTCGGGACGCCCTTCCGCGTCGAAGTCCGCCTCCCCCGGCAGGGCCATCAGGCCGGACGCGGAGAACTTGCGGATGATCTCGGTCAGCCGCGGCGAAACCTTGGTGGGGTACCAGTTCCGGGCGGCGTTGAGGACCTCCCACTTCGGCAGGAAGACGCCGTCCTCGCTCACCGCGCCGTCGGCCTCGGCCGCGCGCAGCACAGCCTTCTCGATTTCGACGTAGGAGATCAGCTCCGAGAGATCCTGCTGGATGTGCTGGAATCCGCCGATGCCGATCGCGGCGGCTATCTCGCTGGCGAGCCCGAGGTAGAACTCGGTCTTGGCCAGCGTACGGGTGACGACCTGGTGGGTCATGAGGGCGCCCGCCCCGGTCTCGGAGTACCAGGCGTTGCACAGTTCCGGATGCCCGAGCAGGAAGACGCGCTCGTTCGGGACGAAGACGTCGTCGAACACCACGACCGCGTCCATCTCTTCGAAGCGCGAGGCGAGCGGCTCGTCGAAATGCGAACGGCCGTGGTGGAGTCCGGCGCGGCAGAAGTACTTCAGCCCGGGCGCGTCGTTCGGGACGGCGAAGGCGTAGGAGTACGGCGCGTCCTCGGGGGTGCCGCGCAGGACGGTCGACGGGAACACCAGGAGTTCGTCGGCGATCGGCGCGATCGTGGCGAGCATCCGGGCCCCGCGGACGACGATGCCGTCCGCCCGCTCCTCCACCACCTTGGCCGAAAGGTTGCCGCCACCCTGCTGGCTCCCCGAAACCGAACGGTTGACCTGCGGCGGGATCAGGGTGTGGGTCGCGAGAAGATCGTTCTCACGCGCCATCTCGTAGTACTTCTCGATACGTTCGCCGAAGACGGGATCCGCCTGTGAGAAGAACTTCTTCGCGGTCGAAAGCGCGGTGAGCGACGAGTTCATGTAGTCGCCGGTGCGGCCGAGGAACCCGTTGGAGTACCGCGCCCAGACGGAGAAGGCGGCGCGACGGCGCTTGAGGTCCTCCTCGGTGCGCGGCACGAGGAACGACGTCCCGACGCGCTCCCCCGTGGTCGGCGACTCGTAGGTCAGGACGTCGCGGTGCGCCGGATCGTGCTGGAGGTCGAACAGTTTCGCGTAGGTCAAGGCGTTGTTGCGGAACGCCGCGTGCTCGGCGACCTTCGAGGTCACCTTCTCGCCGTCGACGTACAGCTCCGGCGTCATCGCGTTGAGCTTGTCGAGGTACTGCTGTCCGGTGCGGGCTCCCATGTCGTGCTCCTTCTCGGGTGGACGTCATTGTCAGAACAGGGATTCGTGGCCTTGCGCGGATTCGTGGATCGTCGAGAACTGCCCGTCGACGAAACCCAGCGCGTCGCCGGAGCGGTAGTCGAACTCCCGCACCTCGCCGAGGAACAAGGTGTGGTC
Organism: Amycolatopsis orientalis; assembly: GCF_000943515.2. Classification (NCBI taxonomy): domain Bacteria; kingdom Bacillati; phylum Actinomycetota; class Actinomycetes; order Pseudonocardiales; family Pseudonocardiaceae; genus Amycolatopsis; species Amycolatopsis orientalis. Next base: position 5,006,962 of record NZ_CP016174.1, read on the forward strand.
GCCACCGTCGTAAGCGGCCCACGGCGTGCAGTCGAACCAGCTGAGGACGCCGCCGAGCCGTGGCGCGTGCCCGCCTTCCACCCAGACCGGGCTGCCTTCCGGAGTCGGCCGTCCGGCGAAGTTCATCGCCAGCGCACGCTGTTCGGCGCCGAGGACGTTGACCGCGAACGGGCACCCTTCGAGCAGGTCGTGACTCTTCACGGTGCGCTGGATGGAAACGAGGACGAGCGGCGGATCCATCGAAACCGCGGTGAAGGAGTTCACCGTCAGCCCGTGCCGCTTCACCGTCCCGTCGGTCGTGGTGGCGTCGAAGGTCACCACCGCGACGCCCGTGGCGAACCGGCCGAGACAACCGCGGAAGAACTGCGCGGGAGGCCGGTAGAGGTTCGAACCCGGCGGAAAACTGAACTCGCGTGACATCATCGTCGGTTCCTGTTCTATAATCGAACAGACAGTTCAACTATCGAAATGGATCGTATACGATGGTTTCGGACTCCCGCAAGACCGCGAGTGCGTCCCAGACACTCAGCCGCGGCATCCGCGTCCTCGAAGTCCTTGCCGACGCCCAAGAAGCGCTCAGCGTCGACGAGATCGCCGAACGGCTCGGCGTGCACCGGTCGATCGCGTACCGGCTCATCCGCACACTCGAAGACCACGGTCTGGTGACCCGGGAGCCTGCCGGGAAATACGAACTGGGCGCGCGACTTGCCGCGCTCGCGGCGGGGATCAAACACGATCTGCAGGCCGCCGCGCTGCCCGAGCTGACCGCGGTCGCGAACGAACTCGGCATGACCTGTTTCGTAGCGGTGCTGGACCGCGAAGAGTGCGTGACCCTGGTCAGCGTGGAACCCCGGCACGCCGTCGCGTCCGTCGCGCAGCGCCCGGGGTCCAGGCACTCCTTCACCGCGGGCGCGCCTGGCCGCGCGATCCTTTCCCAGCTGCCGTCGGAAGACTGGCCGGTGGACGTGCGTGAAGTGGCCGCCCGCGGATACGCGGACAGCCATGGTGAGGTGATCGAGAACCTCAGCGCCGTCGCCGTGCCCCTCCCCCTGCGTGGGCACAACCCCGCCGCGCTCGCGGTGGTCTATCTGTCCAGCCCGCACACCCCCGCCGAACTCGCGGAGCGGCTCAAAGCGGCGGCGAAGGCCGTCCGTGACGCCCTCGGCGGATGAGCGTCTGGGAAGGGACGCTTCACGGACTGCAGAGGCGAGCAACCGCAGCGGCGTTCAGTGCTTCCCGAACCGAAGCGGGCTCACCGCCTGCTCGGTTTCGTGGTCCGGCCCGAGCGGGATTCCCGACCGGTCACGCAACAACAAGGTGGCGATCAGGCCGATTACCGTCATCCCCGCCAGGTAGACGGCGACGGACCACGAGGTACCGGTCGCCCCGACCAGCGCGGTGGCGATCGTGGGCGCGAACGCGCCACCGAGGATCGCGCCGAGCGCGTAGGAGATCGAAACACCGGAGAACCGGATCGAGGCGGGGAACAGCTCCGCGTAGAACGCCGCCTGCTGGCCGTAGGTGAACCCGAGCCCCACGCTGAGAATGACCAGACCCAAGGCCAGCAGCACGATGTTTCCGCTGTCCACCAGGGGGAAGAGCACCGCGACGCCGGCGAGTTGCGCGAACCAGCCCAGCACGTAGGTGCGCCGCCTGCCGATCCGGTCGGACACCGCGCCCGCCGCCCAGGTCGAGACCAGCCAGGTCGCCGCCGACGCGGTCACCGCCCACAGCACCGGACCGCGGTCGAGCCCGATCGGGCCCTTCGGGTTGGTCGCGTAGTTCTGGATGTAGCCACCGGTGGTCATGTAGCCGACGGCGTTGTTGCCCGCGAACACCAGCGCGGCCACCAGCACGAGCGCCGCGTGCTCACGGAACAGCCGCACGATCGGGGTCCGGGTCCGCTCGCGGCGTTCGGCGATCTCCCGGAAGACCGGGCTCTCCTCGACGCGGCGCCGGACGTAGTGCCCGACCAGGATCAGCCCGACGCTGAGCAGGAACGGGATCCGCCAGCCCCAGTCGAGGAACGCCTGGCCGGGGACGAGCAGGCTGGTCAGCGCCAGCACCCCGGAGGCGAGCAGCAGGCCGAGCGGGACGCCTATCTGTGGCGAGGCACCGAAGAGCCCCCGCCGGTTCGACGGCGCGTGCTCGACGGCCATCAGCACGGCGCCGCCCCATTCGCCGCCCGCCGAGACACCCTGCAGGACCCGCAGCAGGATCAGCAGGACCGGTGCGAGGACGCCGATCCGGTCGAAGGTGGGGAGTACGCCGATCAGCGTGGTCGCCGCGCCCATCAGGATCAGGGTGAGCACCAGGACCACGCGACGGCCGTACTTGTCGCCGAAATGCCCGGCGAGGAAGGCGCCGAGCGGGCGGAACAGGAAGCTCACGCCCACGGTCGCGAAGGAGACGAGGGTGCTGTTCGCCCCGAGGCCGGAGAAGAACAGCTTGCCGAAGACGAGACCGGCGGCGGACGCGTAGACGAAGAAGTCGTACCACTCGACCGTGGTGCCGACGACGGTCGCGAAGGCGACGCGACGCCGTTCGGCGGACGGTGGAGCGGTCCGACCGGAGGTGCGCTGATCCTGCGCTGGGTTCGACACGTGGACTCCTTTGTCGTCGGCCGCCTTGCCACTGTGGCACAGAATCATATACGTTATTAGATACGAAGCAAGGGTCGAGGATTCAGGGGAACATGGGCACATACGAGGCACCGGCGCCATCGGGACGCGGATCCGGTCCACTGGCGATCCAGCCGGGCAAGATCATCGCCGTCCATCTCAGCTACGCGTCACGGGCCGAGCAGCGCGGGCGGCGACCGGCGAACCCGTCGTACTTCTTCAAGCCGTCGAGCTCGCTCGGCACGTCCGGGGGCACCGTCGAACGCCCCGCCGGGACCGAATTGCTGGCCTTCGAAGGCGAGATCGCCCTGGTCATCGGCACCGCGGCCCGGTGGGTCAAACCGGAGCGGGCGTGGGACCACGTCGCCGCGGTCACCGCCGCGAACGACTTCGGCCTCTACGACCTGCGCGCCGCGGACAAGGGCTCCAACGTCCGGTCCAAGGGCGGCGACGGCTTCACCCCGCTCGGGCCGGGCCTCATCGACGCTCGCGACGTCGATCCCGCCGCCCTGCGCGTCCGCACCTGGGTGAACGGCGACCTGGTGCAGGAGGACACCACGGCCGGGCTGCTGTTCCCGTTGCGACAGTTCGTTTCCGACCTCTCCCAGCACTTCACGCTCGAACCCGGCGACGTCATCCTCACCGGCACCCCCGCCGGATCCTCCGTGGTCTCCCCCGGCGACGTCGTCGTGGTCGAAGTGGACGTTCCCGGCACCTCGGTCAGCAGCGGACGGCTCCACACCACCGTCACCCAGGGCATCCGGTCCTTTTCGGACATCGGCGGCCTGCCCGAGGTCGACGATAAGCAGCGCGCCGAAGCCTGGGGCATTCCCGTCGTCCCCGAGCAGGAGGAAGAGCCTGCTTCCGCGCTCGGCGAAGAACTCCGGGCCAAGCTGCTGCGCGCGCCCGTCGCGGGCCTGTCCGCCCAGCTGCGCAAGCGCGGGCTGAACAACGTCGCGATCGACGGCGTGCGCCCCAACATCCCCGGCTCGAAGATCGTCGGCACGGCACGGACCTTGCGTTTCGTCCCGAACCGCGAAGACCTCTTCAAATCCCACGGCGGCGGCTACAACGCGCAAAAGCGCCTGTTCGACTCGGTCAGCAGCGGCGAGGTGATCGTCATCGAGGCCCGGGGCGACGCGGGTTCCGGCACGCTCGGCGACATCCTGGCGATGCGGGCACGGTATCTCGGCGCGGCCGGCGTGGTCACCGACGGCGGCGTCCGCGACTTCGGCGCCGTGGCCGCGACCGGCCTCCCGGTGTTCTCCCAAGGCGCGCATCCCGCCGTCCTCGGCCGGAAGCACGTTCCGTGGGACACCGACGTCGCGGTCGCCTGCGGCGGGGCGACCGTCCTGCCCGGCGACATCATCGTCGGCGACGACGACGGCGTGATCGTCATCCCGCCGGAGCTGGCCGAAGAGGTCGTCGCGGCGACACTCGTCCAGGAGGACGAAGACGCCTGGATCGCGGAGCAGGTCGGACAGGGGCGCCCGATCGAGGGGCTCTTCCCGCTGAACCCGTTGTGGCGGGAAAGGTATGAGGCATGGCAGAAGAAACAGTGAAGACGGCCAGCAAGTCCGAACTCGCCTACGAGTGGCTGCGTGAGCGGATCGCCCGGCACGAGTACGGACCCGGCTACCGGCTCGTCCTCGCCGAGATCGCCGGCGCGCTCGACATGAGCGTCGTCCCGGTGCGCGAGGCGATCCGCCGTCTGGAGGCCGAACGGCTGGTGACCTTCGAGCGCAACGTCGGCGCGCGGGTGGCCATGGTGGACCAGAACGAATACGTCCACGCCATGCAGACCCTGGGTGTGGTCGAAGGTGTCGCCACCGCGCTGTCCGCGCCGGGACTGACCGAAGAGGACATCGCGAAGGCGCGCAGGGTGAACGAGCGCATGATCTCGCTGCTGGACCACTTCGACGCGCACGAGTTCACCGCGCTGAACCAGCAGTTCCACTCGCTGCTGTTCGCCTGCTGCCCCAATCCGCAGATCCTCGACCTGGTGCACCAGGGCTGGACCCGGCTGTCCGGACTGCGCGACTCCACCTTCGCGTTCGTCCCCGACCGCGCGCACCACTCGGTCGAAGAACACGAACAGATCCTCCGGCTGATCTCCGAGAAGGCCGACCCGCTCGACATCGAATTCGCCGCGCGCAATCACCGCTGGGCCACCATGCAGGCCTTTTTGGACGCTCGAGAGCGCGCGAACCGCTGACTGAGGAGGACTTTTGACCAGCACGACTCCCCGGCCGATCCCGGACGGTGTCCCCGAGCGGATCCGGCACTACATCGGCGGCGAACTCGTCGATTCGGCGGACGGCGCCGTCTTCGACGTGCTCGACCCGGTGACCAACGAGGTCTACGTGCGGGCCGCCGCCGGGAAGAAGGCCGACGTCGACCGCGCCGTCGCCGCCGCGCGGAAGGCGTTCACCGAGGGACCGTGGCCGAAGCTGCTGCCGCGCGAACGGTCGCGGGTGCTGAACCGGATCGCCGACCTCGTCGAGTCGCGGGACGAACGGCTGGCGGCGCTGGAGAGTTTCGACTCGGGCCTGCCGATCTCGCAGGCGCTGGGCCAGGCACGCCGGGCCGCGGAGAACTTCCGGTTCTTCGCCGATCTGATCGTCGCGCAGGCCGACGACGCCTACAAGGTGCCCGGCCGCCAGGTCAACTACGTCAATCGCAAGCCGATCGGTGTCGCCGGGCTGATCACGCCGTGGAACACGCCGTTCATGCTGGAGTCATGGAAGCTCGCCCCGGCGCTGGCGACCGGCAACACCGTGGTGCTCAAGCCCGCCGAGTTCACTCCGCTTTCGGCGTCGCTGTGGGCGGAGATCTTCGAGGAGGCCGGGCTCCCGCCGGGCGTGTTCAATCTCGTCAACGGATTCGGTGAGGACGCCGGCGACGCGCTCGTGAAGCATCCGGACGTCCCGCTGATCTCGTTCACCGGTGAGAGCCGCACCGGCAGCCTCATCTTCGGCAACGCCGCGCCGTTCCTCAAAGGACTGTCGATGGAACTGGGCGGCAAGTCGCCCGCCATCGTCTTCGCGGACGCCGATCTGGAGACCGCGATCGACGCGACCATCTTCGGCGTGTTCTCCCTCAACGGCGAACGCTGCACCGCGGGCAGCCGGATCCTGGTCGAACGCGCGATCTACGACGAGTTCGTCGAGCGGTACGCCGCACAGGCGAAACGCGTCGTCGTCGGTGACCCGGCGGACCCCGCGACCGAGGTCGGCGCGCTGGTGCACCCCGAGCACTACGGAAAGGTCATGAAGTACATCGAGATCGGCAAGACCGAGGGCAGGCTGGTCGCCGGCGGCGGCCGCCCGGACGGCTTCCCGACCGGGAACTACGTGGCGCCGACGGTGTTCGCCGACGTCAAACCGGACGCCCGGATCTTCCAGGAGGAGATCTTCGGCCCGGTCGTCGCGATCACGCCGTTCGAGGGCGAGGAAGAGGCGCTCGAACTCGCGAACAACACGAAATACGGTCTGGCCGCCTACGTCTGGACCAACGATCTCAAGCGGGCGCACAACTTCGCGCAGTCCGTCGAAGCCGGGATGGTCTGGCTCAACTCGAACAACGTCCGGGATCTGCGCACGCCGTTCGGCGGGGTCAAGGCGTCCGGACTGGGGCACGAGGGCGGGTACCGCTCGATCGATTTCTACACCGACCAGCAGGCGGTGCACATCAACCTCGGCGAGGTGCACAACCCCGCCTTCGGCAAGGGCTGACCCTTCCCTCCGTCCACAAAGGATTTCGCAATGAAGCCGATCCCCACCCCGTCCGCACCGCCGCCGGACGTCCTGCGCTGCGCGTACATGGAACTCGTCGTCACCGATCTCGCCCGCTCGCGCGCGTTCTACGCCGACGTCCTCGGCCTGACGGTGACCGAAGAGGACGAGACCACGATCAGCCTCCGCACGATCGACGAGTTCATCCACCACAACCTCGTGCTGCGCCAGGGCCCGGTCGCCGCGGTCGCCGCCTTCTCCTATCGGGTGCGGTCCCCGGAGGATCTCGACAAGGCCGTCGCTTTCTATACCGAACTGGGCTGCCGGGTCGAGCGCCGGGAGAACGGGTTCACCAGGGGCATCGGCGACTCGGTGCGCGTCCAGGACCCGCTCGGCTTCCCGCTCGAGTTCTTCCACGACGTCCAGCACGTCGAACGGCTCAGCTGGCGCTATGACCTGCACGTACCGGGCGCGCTGGTCCGGCTCGACCACTTCAACCAGGTCACCCCGGACGTCCCGCGCGCGGTCAAGCACTTGGAAGACCTGAACTTCCGTGTCACCGAGGACATCCAGGACGACCAGGGCGTCACCTACGCGGCGTGGATGCGCCGCAAGCCGACCGTGCACGACACCGCGATGACCGGCGGCGACGGCCCGCGGATGCACCACGTCGCGTTCGCCACGCACGAGAAGCACAACATCCTGTCCATCTGCGACAAACTCGGTTCGCTGCGGATGTCGGACCACATCGAACGCGGCCCCGGCAGGCACGGCGTCTCGAACGCCTTCTACCTCTACCTGCGCGATCCCGACGGGCACCGCGTCGAGATCTACACGCAGGACTACTACACCGGCGACCCGGACAACCCCGTCGTCACCTGGGACGTGCACGACAACCAGCGCCGGGACTGGTGGGGCACGCCGGTGGTCCCGTCGTGGTACACCGAGGCGTCCCTCGTGCTCGACCTCGACGGCAAACCGCAGCCGGTGGCCGCGAGGACCGAGGACAGCGAACTGGAGGTCACCATCGGCGCCGACGGCTTCTCCTACACCCGCAAGGGCGACGACGAAGGGGAACTACCGTCCTGGAAACAGGGCGAGTACAAACTCGGCAACCAGCTCTGAGGCGGGGACATGCTCGACCAGGAAACGATCACCGCGATCGCCGACGAACTGGCGGCCGCGGAGGAGGCCCGGGAAACGGTGCCGTTGCTGACGGCGCGCTATCCGGACATGACCGTCGAAGACTCCTACGCCGTGCAGAACGAATGGCGGCGCCGGGGTATCGCGGCGGGGCGCCGTCCGGTCGGCCGCAAGATCGGGCTGACCTCGAAGGTCATGCAGGCCGCCACCGGCATAACGGAACCCGACTACGGCGCGATCTTCGCGGACATGGTGTTCGAGAACGGTTCCGTCATCGAGCACGGCCGGTTCTCGAACGTGCGCATCGAGGTCGAGCTGGCCTTCGTGCTGCGTGATTCCCTCGCCGGACCGGACACCACGGTGTTCGACGTGCTGCGTGCGACCGAATACGTCGTGCCCGCGCTGGAGATCCTGTCCTCGCGGGTCGAGATGGCGGGACGGACCATTGTGGACACGATCAGCGACAACGCGGCCATGGGCGGGATGGTCTACGGCGGCAACCCGGTCGCGGTGGACGCCGTCGACCTCCGGTGGGTGTCGGCGCTGTTGTACCGCAACGAGACCATCGAGGAATCCGGCGTCGCGGCCGCGGTGCTGAACCATCCCGCGAACGGCGTCGCCTGGCTGGCGAACAAACTCGCGAAACACGGCGACCGGCTCGATCCGGGCGACATCGTGCTGGCCGGGTCGTTCACCCGGCCGATGTGGGTCCACCCCGGTGACACGGTGACCGCCGACTACCGGGACCTGGGGGCGATCACATGCCGCTTCGTCTAGCCCCGACGTTCCGCGCGCGACTGGCCGAGTCCGCCCGTCCGCTGATCGGCATGTGGGTCACCTCGGGCAGTCCGGTCGTCGCGGAGATCTGCGCGGGCTCCGGGCTCGGCTGGCTGCTCGTCGACACCGAACACTCCCCCGCCGGTCTGGAGACGGTGGAGTCGTTGCTGCGGACGATCGCCGCCTATCCGATCACGCCGATGGTGCGCGCGCCGTCCGGCGACCCCGTCGCTCTGAAGCAGCTGCTCGATCTCGGCGCGCAGAACGTGCTCGTCCCCATGGTCGACAGCGCGGAGCAGGCCGAGGCCGTCGTGCGTGCCGTCCGCTACCCGCCCCGGGGCGTACGCGGCGTCGGCAGTGCCCTCTCCCGGTCGGCACGATGGAACCGGGTCGAGGACTACCTCACCAAGGCGGACGAGTTCACCTCGCTGTTCGTGCAGATCGAGTCCACGGCCGGGGTGGCGGACGCGGCGAAGATCGCGGCTGTCGACGGCGTCGACGGCGTCTTCGTCGGCCCGTCCGATCTGGCCGCCTCGATGGGCCTGCTCGGACAGCAGACACATCCCGACGTCACCGCCGCCGTCCTCGGCACCTTCGAGGCCGTGCGGGCACAGGGAAAGCCGGTGGGCGTCAACGCCTTCGACCCTGCACAGGCCCAGCGCTACCTCGACGCCGGCGCCTCGTTCGTCCTCGTCGGTGCCGACGTCACGCTGCTCGCCCAGGGTTCGGAGGCCCTCGCCCGGCGCCATCCTCGGAACCCTTGACCGGGCGGTGGGTCGCCACGCCATCGGATCGCGGCGACCCACCGCGTTTCACCCTGCTGTGCAGGATGCCGTCCCCAACCGGAATTCCGACGGCGCCGGGGATGCCGCCCCGTTGGCCTGGAATCCGATAGTCACATTCGCCCCGGCCGCCAGCGACGGCGCCCACGCCGGAGCGGTCGCCGTCACCGTGCTGCCCTGCTGGGCCACCGTCGCGTTCCAGCCGCCGGTCACCTGCACACCGGACGGCACGGTCCAGGTCGCCGTCCAGTTCGCGATCGCGCCGGTTCCCGTGTTGGTCAGCCGGAGCGAGGCGGTGAAGCCGCCGTTCCAGGTGTTTTCGACCCGGTACGCCGCCGTGCACCCCGGTCGCGGCTCCTGCGTCCCACCGCCCGACGGCGGGATCAGGTACGGGCTCAGATACCCGTGCTTGACCGTGTTCACCGTGGTCCAGTCGTCGTTGAGGATGCCGCCGGTGTCCCCGGAGTTGGGATTCCAGGACCAGTAGGTGAAGTCCATTCCGGACGGTCCGGATCCCGAGTACCGCATCAGTTCCCGGAGCCAGACGCCGTCACGCGGATCCCGCAGCGTGGTGCCGAACTCGCCGAGCAGCACCGGCGCGATGTTCTCCTTCTCCAGATAGCCGAACCAGTGATCCCACAGCGCGGGCAGGTTCGCCGGGAAGGCCGGGTCGTCGAACCACGGCTGCGCGAACACCGAAGTGGCGTACTCGTGCGCCGAGTAGACCAGCTTTCCCGGTTTGCTCAGCCGGACGGGGAACTGCCGGGCACCGGAGAGGTTCCCGCCCCACCAGCCGCATTGCGGCGAACCGGTGCCGGCGACGCAGTCGACACCTTCGACGATGATCAGCCAATCCGGGTTGACCGCGAGGATCGCGTTACCGGCCCTCTCCGCCGCCAGCCGCCAGTCCACGGCCTGATCGCCGCAGCCCCAGCAGGCCCCGCCGCCGCCGGACACCGCATGCGGTTCGTTGTGCAGATCCGCACCGACCACGGTGGTGTTTCCCTTGTACCGGGCGGCGAGGGTCTTCCAGTCGTCGATCCAGCGTGATTCGGGATAGGCGGCGGTGTACCAGAGCGGCGACTGCCCGGCGCCGTCCGGGCGATGCCGGTCCAGGATCACCCGCATCCCGCGCGTCCCGGCCTCGGCGATCACCTTGTCGATGATCTGGATCCCGGAAAGGCCTGCCAGATCGGGGTTCTTCGTCAGATCGATGCTCGTGGGCGCCGAACCCGCGTCGAGCATCTGGTTGGAGTAAGGGATCCGGATGGTGTTGTAACCGAGGCCCGCCATCTGCGCGACCATGTCGCGGTAGTTACGGCTCCACAGGCCGTGGAAGGTGAAGTTCGCCGTCTCGGAACCGAACCAGTTGATGCCGGTCATCCGCACCGGATCGCCCTTGGCATCGACCAGTTGCGCGCCACGAGCGCTCCAATAGCCGGATCCCGTTCCCGCCGCGGATGCGGTCGGGCTCACCGCCGTGAAGGAGGCGAGCCCGACCAACGCGGCGATCAAGCACTTCAGTGTGCGTGAACGCCATGCTTTCACCGATGTCCTCCTGGTCAGCCGAAGAGTTGGACGTGCAGGGAGAACGCTGTCGCCACTTCGGCCTGCGCCCAGAACCGGTGGAAGGTGAAGGTCGGTGCCGCCCCACCGTCCAGATGGGCCTGGACCTTCGGCCATTGCGGATCGTTCTTGAAGAACGAGCGGATCGAAAGGAACGTGCTGTTCGCTCCGATGGCGTCCCCGTTCGGCATCTTCCCGGTCCAGCCCGGCGGCACGTAAGTACCTTCACCGGTGGTGGAGTTGTAGGCGTCGTCGAACCGGCCGTAGTCGCCGCGGGTCTCCGGCGTAGCGACCCCGAGCGTGTCGGTGTGCGCCAGCATCCCGTTCAGCAGCGCCTCACCCGTGCTCTTGGCGGCGGCGTTGCCGGACTTGGCCGCGTAGTTCAGCAGAACCTTCGCGTACGCGGCCGCGACCCCGACGTCCTGGTTGTGATTGAGCACCTTGACGTGCAGGCCCGTGTTGCCCGCGGGGTTCGCCGGGTTCCACGTTTCCGGCGCACCCGTCCATTCCAGGTCGGCCGGGATCTTGAAGTCCGCGCCGGTCGTGGTGTTGGCGATCGCCCACGGGACCCACTTGTCCAGGATCTTCTTCGCCCTGGCGTCGCCGGTCAGCTGGTACAGCGAAGCGACCCGTTCCAGGTTCCACACCTGGAAGCCGAACCAGCGGTTGCTCGGCGGGTCACGCCAGACCGGGTGCGCGTCGTAGAACATGCCGTAGAAGGTCGGCGTCCCCGCGGGCGGCGCGCCGTACTGGCCTTCCCAGCTGTTGGTGACGCCACCGGCGATCCCGCCTTCGTTCGCCTGCAGCCACTGCAGCACCTCGAGTTGGCGGTCCAGGCTCTTCGCCCAGTCCGCGGCACCCGTCGCCGAACGCGGTTTGAGCGCCGGGTCGTTGGCCAGCGCGTACGCCGCGAGCGGATTCTGGTAACCCTGGTGGCTCGCGCCGTCGCCGATACGCCAGGCCCAGCCCGCCGAGGTGTCGGTCGCGCCGCCCCAGGCGTAGTACCAGGACATCAGGTAATGCGCGCTGTCCTTGCCCGTTCCGGCCGGGCAACTCGGGCTCGCGCAGCCGCCGATCTTCTTGAAGTACTTGTCGAACATGGCGTACCGCAGGTAGTCGCCCATCTTCGACGCCTTCTTCACGACCGCGTCGACCTGCGTGCCCTTGCCCTGCGCCGTCGCCCACTTCTGGGCGAGGTAGGCGACCTGGACGGCCCGCGCGTCGGCGTCCGGCGCGTTGGTGTACTTCCACTGCCGCGCGTACGACGAGTCCTTGGTGAACAGGTCCAAGAACCCGTTCGGCCCACCGTGCTTGAACGTGTCGCACGACGGCTGCGGGATCGTCTCCCACACGGATTCCGAGGAACCGCGCTGGTAGGTGTTGATGTACGCCGGCGCGGTGCTGCTGCCGTCGCCGCACCGGCCGAAGCCGTAGGTGTTGTCGACGTCGAGCAGCCAGTGCATTCCGTAGATGTCGTCGGTACCGTAGGCCGTCTTCAATTCCGAGGCGATCGGGTCGGAACCGACCGAGACGCCGGAGTCGAGCTGGGACGGATAGCGGTCCATCCGGGGATGTTCGGGTGCGTACGTCGCCGGCTTGCTCGCGTTGTACTTGTCATTGGTGGGCTGGTCGGCGTGCGGCGGGATGATGTACTTCTCCAGCGACGCCCAGGCGGCGTTGAACGGGGCCCAATCACCCTGGATCTGGCCGTACGCGGCTTCGAGCCACAGGTAGTAGCTGAACGCCTCGGACGTCGTCTCGTGGCCGTGGTCCGGTGCTTCGACCAGCAGGGTCTCCACCGAGTGGTAGGGAACGAGCAGGTCGCCGAACCGCCGGAAGTAGCCGCTCGCCGGATCCTTGATCTTGTTGTACTGCGTCAGGAACGCGGTCTTGAACGCCGGCGTCGCCGGGTCCAGTTCGTTCACCGTCACGGTGGCCGCGTCATAACCGGCCGCGGTGGCGGAGAAGGTCGCCGAGGCGAGTGCTCCCCCGTTGGCGGCGGAGGTGATCGTGACCTTCTGCGCGACGTTCCAGTTCGCGGTCGTGAAGGTCAGCTGCGTCGGCGCGGCCGTGAGATCCGCACTGCCCGACGCCCGGGCGACCGTGACCGGGACGGTCGCCGACGGTGCGCTCGCCAGCGTCACATCCACTGTGGCCGACGTACCCTGTCTGACCGAGACGGTCGACGGGGTCGCGACGATCGTCGGCGCCGCGAGGACCCGGACCGCGATCGGCGAGGACACGGTGGACGCGCCCTTGTCGTCATAAGCCCTGGCGGCGACCGAATACTGCCCCGCCGCGGCCGGGGTCCAGCCGAGCTGGAACGGGGCCGAGGTGTCGGTGCCGAGCAGTTCGGTACCGGCGTAGAACTCGACCTTGCCGACCGTGCCATCGGGATCGTTCGCTTCCGCGGCGAGCGGGATGACCGTCGACAAGGGATGGCTGGAGTTGTTCGCCGGGCTCGTCAAGGCGACCGACGGCGCCCGGTTGGCTCCGGTACACGCCGTCCCGTTGACGGCGAAGTCCACCGGAGCCCGGTTCGCGGCCCCCTTGCTACCGTTGAACCCGAACTGGGCCGAACCGCCCACGGGGATCGTCCTGTTCCAGTCCACATTGCGGACCGAAACCGCGGCCCCGGTCTGGGTGAGGACGCCGTTCCACAGCTGGCTGATCCGCTGGCCGTCGGCGAACGTCCAGGTCAGATCCCAGCCGTTGATCGGCTCGGTGCCCGGGTTGCGGATGGTCACGGTGGCACCGAAACCCGTGTCCCATTCGTTGGTCACGCCGTACTCGGCCGTGCACGAAACCGCCGCCGCCGCGGGTTGCGCCGCGGTCATCAGCGCGACTGGGAGCAACACCGTCAGCAGTAAGGCGGGTAAGGCTCTTCTGGATCTCATGAATCCTCTCCTCTGGCCGGACGGGCGACTGGGAGCGCTCCCATGCAGGGTAGCCGGGCGGCTACGTTCTGGGAAGACACACTCCGCCGAACGGAGTCTTCTGTCCTTTGTGGATGATCAGGATCTTTGGGGCGAGGCGGCTTGCGATGGAGGGTGGGCGGAGTGGGTGATTAGTCGGCTAAACGCGAGGGTCGTGAGGTCGGACAGGGGGTGGCCTTGGTCAGGTGGGCCTGGGGCAATGAGGGCTTCACTCTGATCAACGCGACGCACGATCCCCGCTGTGAAACTTACAAATGGAAGGCATCAAGGGACGTGTCGCCTACTTGAGGACAGGTCGCGAAGGTCGATGGGCCGCCGCCTGTCCGGTGCCGGTTCTTTGGCCGCTCGGGAGTGGCGACTCGGATCGCGGATATTGAGGACCCTTCGTTGGCGTGGGTAACGCCCCCTGCGTTCGTCAGTGGCGGCGGATGGTCTGTGACGGTCGCCGGTGCGGCTGGCGCGGGCTCCTCGGGGGGATGCAGGGGTCAGGCGGAGGCGCTGTTGCGCGGGTTCTTCGTGACAGGGCCAGATACTGGGGGATGAACTCCGGTAGCCCATCTGCGGTCATGCGGACCCCCCCCAGTCGCCGTGGTGGGTCGGCCGGTGATGAAGGTGCAGCCGCGGTCGCGGATGTTGAGGGCTCGTCGTTGGCCTGGGGTGACGAGTCGTGTGAGCCTCGAGCATCTGCGGTGGGTCGTCTGTCTGCGGGCATGCCGAGGGACCCGTCGCCGGTGTGGCTGGCGCGGGCTCCTCGGATGATGCGGGGGGGCTTAAGCAACGGCGCGGTGCAGGGTGTTGCGCCGGGTTCGTCGTAGCGGGTCCAGGTATTGGGGTGGAATGAACTCAGGTAGCCCATCGGCTGCCATGCGGACTTGCCAGTCGCCGTGGTGGATCAGCCGGTGGTGGAAACCGCACAGCAACGTGAGGTTCCGCAGGTCAGTCGGTCCGCCGTCTGCCCAGTGCTCAATGTGGTGGGCGTGGCAGTTCTTCGGCCGCCGATGACAACCCGGGAACGCGCAGCCCCCGTCCCGGATGTTCAACGCCCGTCGCTGGCCAGGCGTGACGAACCGTCTCAGACGCCCCACATCCAGCGGCTCACCAGCAGCGTTCAGCACCACCGGCAACATCAGACAGTCACACGCTGCCATTCGAGCCTCGCGAGCCGTCATCGTCCCGACAAAATCCACACACGCCGTCCCAAGCCCGGACTTCAACTCGTCGAGGCCGATGGTGACGTGCACCAGCGTCCGGTAACCGGAGGTCCCCGGCTGGTCGGGGCAGGCGATCGCGAGGTCGACCAGGTCGACCCACGCATCACCGAGACGTTCGGGTCTGGTGCGCAGATCGGCTTGCCCGAATTCGTCGACCGGCCGTGGCGCGGCGTGGGCCTCGAGGGCGGCGGCGGTTCGGGCACCGGCTTCGTCGTCGAGGAGCCCGTTCAGTTTCCAGAACCCGTCTTTGCGGCGTTCCAATGTCAACTCGCGACGCGGCTGCTTCGACTCAGGCTCCTTCGGCTCGGCCCCGTCAGGGTCGAGCCAGCCGAGTAGGTTCTCCTCGGCTTCGGCCAGCTGCCGGGGACCGGCGTGCCGGGCCAGGTCGGCCAGGGTCTTCTCCGCGTGCTCCCGGTCCTCTGCTGACGTGTCGAGCGGCAAGCTGGCCAGGAAGTCCAGAATCTGCTGGATTCGTTCGTCCCCGACCGCCCCCTCCGCGGCCACGGCCGCCGTCGCGGGCGCAGAAGGCGGAAGCTCGGTCCCATCCAAAGCCCGGCTCGGGTTCAGCGCGATCGCCCGATTCACCACCGGACGCGCCTCACCGAACGACACCCCCGCCACATCGGCGAACCATTTGGCCGTCGAACCATACCCGTACAAGTCTTTCGCGCCCCGAGACTCGATCTCCGCCAAATACCGGCCCAACCCGGCGGTAGCGACCCTGATCACCCGCAGGAACTGTTGCACGCCATGAGCAAGCTCCAGCTTGCCAGCGCGCCACAACTCCTGCGGCAACTCGGGAAGGATCGTCTCGGACACACCTCAATAATACCAAAGAAATTCGAACACGTGTTCGTATTACTACTAGTGGGTGACACATCAGATTAAGTCCAGGCAATTCAGGCCACGTTCATCAGGCCGATTCACGACTTCACCCAATTCAAGCCGCGTTCATCGCCCCAGATTCCCGAGGAGCAGCCAAAACCACCGGCAACCGCACCGCCGCAACCACACCGGCCGCGGCCACAACACCGATAAACCCGTAAACAACTCCAAACGCCAGCCTCGGACTTGATTCGAGGCCCGCCAGAATCGCACCGGTCACCGCCACTCCCGCCACCGCGCCCACCTGCCGCACGGTATTGAACAGACCCGAGGCGCTGCCCGCCTCGTCCTGCTCCACCGAAGCCATCGCGACGGCGGAAAGCGGCGACCACGCCAGGGCGTTGGCGGCCCCCAGGATCGCGGCACCGGGAAGGATCCACCACGGACTCAGGTTCAGCACGACCACCAAGCCGATCAGCACAAGGCTCACCGTGAGCAGACTCATGCCGAGTACCGCCGGCCGTCGAGCCCCCACGCGGTCGGCCCATCGGCCTGCCGGGGGCGACAACACGATCGCCACGAGTGCGTCCGGCGACAGGACCATGGCGGCTTCGATCGGGCCGAAGCCTCGCGCCTGTTGGGTGTAGAGCATGGTCGGCAGGGCCATGGCGAGTACCGTCGCGCCGAGGGACGCCATCGCGAGGCTCGCCGACAGGTAGCCGGACGAGCGATAGAGCCACAGCGGCGCGAGAACCTCCGCGCGGCTGCGAAGGCGGTATAGACGGTAGAAGACGAGAAGCAGCACCACGGCCAGAGCGATGGCGGCGAAGATCATCGACGCCGAGAGCGTGCGCCAGGACAACAGGGCCCAGACGAGAAGGCTCAAGCCCGCGGTGCTCAACGCGGCACCAACGAGATCGAAACGGGCCGGGCTCCCCTGACTTCCCGGGATCAGACGGATCCCCATCACGACGGCGATCACGCAGAACGGCACGTTGACCCAGAAGATCCAGCGCCAGTCCAGGCTCGCGGTCAGCAAACCGCCGAGGATGGGCCCGAGCAGCGTGGCCGCGGCGGCGACCGAACCCCAGATGCCGAAGGCGCGACCACGTTCGTCGTCGGCGAAGAGCCGCCGGATCAGCGTGAGCGGTTGCGGGGACATCGCCGCGGCCGCGAGTCCTTGCAGGACACGGAAAGCGATGAGCCAGCCGATCGACGGCGCGAGTCCGCACAGCACGGAGGCGACCGCGAAACCGCCCATGCCGAAGAGGTAGACCCGCTTCGGGTCGAAGAGGTCACCAAGCCGTCCGGCGACGAGCAGCGGGACCGAGAACGCCAGCAGATAGCCGGCCGTCACCCAGAACAGCCCGGCGACGTCGCCGCCGAGGTCCGCTTGGATGCTCGGGCTCGCCACGGCGACGATCGTCGTATCGAGCAGGAGCACGAAGAAGCCCGCGAGCAGGGCCGCGAGTCCTCCCCACTTGGAGGTCACGCGGTCACCCCGTCCACCCTGAGCGTTTCGTCCTCTCAATGCGGTGGTTCGCACACCGAACCACCGCATTGAGAGGACGAACCGCGGGGCATTCGCGGGAGAACCGTCAACCGGCCGAATCGTGCCGCTCCCGCGCCGCGAGGATGTCGTCCCGATGCGTGTTCGCCCAGGTGTCCAGCGCACTCAGCGGGACGAGCAGCGTCCGGCCGAGTTCGGTGAGCGAGTAGTCGACTCGCGGCGGCACCGTCGCGTACGGCGTCCGCGTCACCAGCCCGTCCCGGACCAGGGCGCGCAGCGTCAGGGTCAGCATCCGCTGGCTGATCCCCTCGATCCCCCGGTGCAGTTCGCCGAACCGGAAGGTCCGTTTGCCGAGCAACACCACGATGAGGACGCTCCACTTGTCACCGATCAGGTCGAGGATTTCGCGGGTCGGGCAGTCGTGGTCGGCGGGTACGGGCATGGGCACATCGATGTGCGTAGCTGACATGGAAGTGCCTCCTTACCGGCGCGCCCCATACTGGCGTAGGTTGAGGTTACGAACAAGAAGTAACCAACGGAAGTGGTCATGACCGCCCCTGCTGAACAAGAACCGCTCGAACGACCAGAGCCCGCCGAACCGAACCTGATCGTCCTCGGCGCCGAGGACGCGCCGACCTGCACGGACGGGGTGTGCTCGTGGTGATGTCCATCGACGTCTGGTCCGACGTCGTCTGCCCGTGGTGCTACATCGGCAAACGCCGGATGGAGACCGCGCTCGGCCGATTCGGGCACGCCGCCGAGGTCGAGGTGCGCTGGCACAGTTTCCAGCTCGATTCCTCGCACCCCCGGGGACACCGCGAGCCGGTGCGGGACATGCTCGCCAAGAAGATGGGCGCGCCGCCCGAGCAGGTCAAGGCGATGACGCGCCAGGTCACCGAACTCGCCGCCGCGGAGGGGCTGACCTATGACCTCGACAACGCCGTGTCGGTCAACACCCTCGACGCCCACCGCCTCACCCATCTCGCCGATCAGCACGGACTCGGCGATCGAATGCACGAGCGGCTGCTCAAGGCGCACCTCTGTGACGGCGAGATCGTCGACGATCTCGACACGCTGGTCCGGCTCGGCGCCGAGGTCGGTGTCCCCGAGGACGAGGCGCGCGAGGTGCTGGAGGGCACGAAGTTCGCAGGCGAGGTCGACGCGGATTTCGCCGAGGCCCGCAGGATCGGCGTCAACGGGGTCCCGTTCTTCGTACTGAACGGCGCTTATGGCGTTTCCGGCGCGCAGTCCGTGGTCACGTTCCTTTCCGCGCTGGAAAAGGCACACCGATCACGATAGAGCCACAGAACCCGTCCATCGTAACAACGTCCGTCCGCCCCGCGAGTGGTAAGCCGATGGCTTCGACACGCGAAAAAGGGAGACGATCTTGCGACGGGCGGGTTCTGTGTGGTTCTGGTCCCTGCTCGGCGCCTTCATCGCCGCCGCTCTCAGCACGGCGATCAATTTCGCGACCGACCTCAAGACCAATTACCTCGCGTGGGGTCTCGCCGTCGCGTTCACGGTCGCGACGGGGCTGATCAGCGGCATTTCGCAGGTGCTCAGCCGTCGCGACGGTGGCGGTGCGCGATCAGCGGGCACGACGCAGGTCCGCCACGCCGGGCAGCCACAGGTCAACGTCTGGCTGGTGTTTTTGGTACTGGGGGTCTCGGGGTCCATGCTGGCGGCCATCTTCGTCGGCGTTCACTTCGCTGGCTCGACCCAGACAGCCGGCACACCGCTGCCCGCCGTGGTCGAACCGCGACCTGAATCCCCACCGACGACGACCACCACGCTCCCCCATCCCACAACGATGTCCGTCACGCTCCAGCCGACCTCGAGCGAAGGCATCGCGGAGTTCGTCACCGGTTACTACCGCCTGATGCCCGACACCCGTGCGGGCTGGCCGCTCATCGGACCGAATCTGCAACGCCGCGGCCTGACCGATTACGAGGCCCACTGGGGAAAGATCAGCGCGGTGGACGTCCACAGTGCCTCGGCCACCTCCGCGACGACCGTGCGGGCGCGCATCACCTTGCACTACCGCGACGGCCGTCCCTCCCCCACCGAAACCCACGAACTGACGGTCGTTCCCTGCGACGGTCACCTCTGCATCGACGCCGACACCCTTCTCCGGGCGAAATAGCGACCGCGATCCGGCCGTACGCGGTCCAGGGTCCCCGTCATGACCGCTCTTCCCCGCGGCGGCCGTCCCGCCGAGGCCTTGGCGGCCGTCGAGGCGAGTATCGAGGAATGCTGGCGGCGGTTCCTCGCCGAGTACGGCGTCGCCGCCGGAACACGCGAGGAAACCGAACTCGCCGAAATGGTCGTCGCCCGTGCCCGGCACCGCTACGGAGTACGGTCCCGCTGCGGCTTCGAACTCGGGCTGCCGTCTCTTCTCGGCGGCGAGCTGCCCAGCACGGCCCAAGCGCAGGCCTACCGAGCGGCGATCAATAAGCTCACCGAGAAGGAATGCGAACGCGTGACCTCCTTCGACGAAGTCCTCGCGAAACACGCTGGCCCGCCCCGGGCTCAGTAGTCGTCGCGTCCGGTGAACTGCTGCTCCAGCAATTCCGCCGAGCCCGCGACGAGTTCGAGCGGGTCGGTGAACTCGTTGATGTCGAGGTTCACCAGCGGCAGGGAATGGCGCAGCACCAGGTGTTCGCCCATGACCACCAGTCCCCCGACGACGATCGTGTTGCCGATCTCCGTCAGGACGGTGGCCAGGTCGACCTCGTCGACGCGCGCGAACGGCGTCGCGATCTGTACCCAGTCCTCGCGGCGGTCGAAGATCTCGCGCGCGATGACCACGGTCTGGGCCCGCTCTTCGTAGTCGTCGTCCCCATAGGACAACCGGATCCGGATTTCGTCCGGTTCGTCCCGGATGATCCGATATTCCTGCCGTACGAACGCGACCAGATCGGCCCATTCCGCCATGAAGTCAGTCCTCCCTCGCAGTCGGACCGAGACTAGCGAGAGCGAGCGGCCGGTGTCTCGTCTCGTGAGTGGTAATAACGGTTAGAACCGTCATCACCACTCACGAGACCTGAGATCACCCGCCGTCGGGCAGCCCCGCCCGCGCTTCCTGCGAAGTCAGCGGCCGCAGTGACAGCGTGTACTCGTAGGTGCGGTCCTGCTGCACCTGACTGCGCTCACGGACCGGATTGGGCGTGTCCCCCACACCGGTGACAGCGTGGCTGGCGTGCAGCGTGAACCAGCCCGGGTTGCGCCGCAACTGGAACGGGTACGCCGCCCGGTCGAGGTCGTCGAACGGGGTCACGCTGACGTCGTTCGCTCCCCCGACCAGCAGTCCGCCGGTCCGGCCGTCGGTGAGCAGCGCCCACCGGCTGTCGGTGTGGTTGCCGTGGTCCTGCGGCCGGTGGTAGTCGACGTACTGCTGGTCCACCGTGCTGGACTGGACGCCGATCGGGGTCCCGTCCTTCCGGTCGACGTAGCTCTCGGCCTTCCGCCCGTACCAGGCGAACCGGTCGTAGGAATCCGGCACCGCCAGCGAGACCCCGATCCTCGGCAGGTACGGCAGGGTGCGCACGCTCCCCTGCGGCACCACCTTGTTGCCGAGGCTCAGCGTCCCGGTCCGGTCCACGGTGTAGGTCATCGTCTGGTCGAACCACGCCCCGGCGACGTCCGGCGCCGCGACCCGGCTGTCCACGATCACCCGCGCGCTCCGCGAGCCGTCCTTCTCCACGCGGACGCCGGTGACCGTGGTCTTCAGCCGGTCCAGTCCGGCCTTGCGCCAGTCCTCACCTTCGGCGCGACCCCAGGCGAAGGTCTCGTTGCTGATCGGCGCGCGCCACGCGTCGAGCTTCGGCCCGCCGCTCAGCAATTCCTTGCCCTGGTGCCGGATGGACGACAACGTCCCCGTGTTCTTGTCCAGTTTGTACGTGACGCCGGCCGCGGACGCCGTCACCGAAGCCGCGTCCTCGCTGACGTTGACGGACTTCCCGTCGAGCGGCGAGCGGTCCAGACCCGGAATCCGCTTGCCCCCCAAGGAGAACTGGTCGTGCGCCAGGACGTGCCCTCGCGCGAGCATCGGTTCGCCTTGGGTCGTCACCGCCTCGACGGTGAGGAACCGTTCCCGATCGGCCGGATTCGCCGGTACGGGCAAGGAGGTCTTCCCCGTCGACGCCGCGCCGACGCGCAACGGCTGCTCGCCACGGGCGACGATCCGGGAGCCTTCCTGGATCCGCCACCGCAGGTTCAGCTCGTCGGTGCCCTTGAACTGCCGCTCGTTGGTCACCGACAGCGCGCCGCCGGAGTAGGCGAAACGGATCGGCTGGTGGGCCCACGCCATCTGCGCGGTCTCCGGCTGCGCCGACCGATCCGAACCGATCAGACCGTCCACACCGGACAGACTCGACCCGTAGGAGAGGTGGCTTCCGCGATCGGTGACGCTGTCGAAGTCCAGCGCCAGCACCGCTCCACCGGCCGGTGTGGCACTGGACAGGTCCGCGGCGGAAAGCGGCTTGTCGTAGACGCGGACGTCGTCGACCGCGCCGCGTCCCATCCAGCCGATCGAAGACGGATCGTTCCACGACGTTTCGAAATCGCGGCCGATGTTGACCTCGGCCGACGACGGATCGATCGCGCCGGTGAACGGTTTGTTCCCGACCTCCTTGCCGTCGAGGTACAGCCGCAGGGCCGTACCGTCGTAGGTACCGCTCACCCGGTGCCAGTTGCCGTAGAAGTCGGCGGGTACCTTGGCCTGGACTGCCTGCCACGTTCCACTGTGGATGAAGAACTCCAGGGTGTCCTGCGTCTTCATCTTGAGCGCGTACTGGTGGTCGCCCTTCCCGAGGATGCGGAAGTCGCCGGTCCACTTCCCCGGCTTCACCCACGCGTCGAGGGTGAGCGCCTTGCCGGTGATGTCGAGTTTCCGGTCACGGTAGACCTCGACGAAATCGTCCAATCCGGACAGTGCCAGCGCCTTTCCGCGATGGCCTTCGACCAGATCCGGTTTTCCGGTCACATGCGCCGAGATGTCGTTGCCGGAGGAGTCCGGGGTGATCCGGATCGGCTGCCGGATGTTCTGCTCCGCCCAGTCCCAGATGAACCCACCCTGGGTCTGGGGATTCGCGCGGAGGGTGTCCCAGAACTCCCGGAAGTTCCCCAGGCTGTTGCCCATCGCGTGCGCGTACTCGCCGAAGATCAGCGGTTTGGTGGTGTTCTTGGCCTGCTCCGCGAACTTCTCCGGGGACGGATAGCGCGGCCCCCAGACGTCGGCGAAGGGAGCGTCGCCGTCCGGGTTGTTCGACTGGTGGTAGATCGGCCGGGTCGGCTCGTTCACGTCCAGCCATTCGGCCAGCGCGAAGTGGTGCGCACCGAGACCGGCTTCGTTCCCGGTGTCCCACAGGAAGACGCTCGGATGGTTCTTGTCCCGTTCGACCATGCCGATCATCCGGTCGAAGAACGCGTCCCGCCAGGCCGGGTCGTTCGCCTGGCAGTAGTTCGCGCAGTTCTCGTGGTTGTGGGTCTCGATGTCGATCTCGTCGTCGATCCAGAGCCCGTGCCGGTCGGCCAGCTCGTAGAAGTACGGATCCGACGGGTAATGCGACGTGCGGACCGCGTTGACGTTGAGCTGCTTCATCAGCGCGACATCGCGTTCCTGCGCGCGGCGGGGCACATGCCTGCCGTGGTCGGGATCGGTCTCGGCCCGGTTGACGCCCTTGAACAGTAAGCGCTTTCCGTTGACCAGCAACTGCTTGTCGCGGATCTCGATCTCACGGAAGCCGACCGTCTCACTGGTGATGTGCGTGACCCGGCCGTCGGGCGCGGTCAGCGTGAGGACGACCGTGTACAGGTTCGGCGTCTCGTCGGACCACTTCGCGGGGCTGCGGACCGGCAGGCTCAATGTGGTCTTGCCACCCGGATCGACTTCCCCGTTCACCGCCCCGACCTCCTTGCCCGCCGCGTCGCGCAGGCTCAGGCCGACCCGGTGCTTGCCCGTCGTCCCACCGGGTTTGGTGGCGACCTCGACCGCGGCCTTGAGCGTGGCGTCGGTGTAGGACGCGTCGAGGTCGGTCGTCAGCCCGACGTCCTGGATGAACGTGCCCGGCGCCGAATGCAGGGTCACCGAACGGAAGATGCCAGAGTACCGCCACTGGTCGACATCCTCCAGATAGGCGCCCGCGCTCCAGCGGTGCACCTGCACGGCGATCCGGTTCGGCCCCGGCCGCAGCGCGGCCGAGATGTCGAACTCCGCCGGGGTGTACCCGCCCTGGTCGTAGCCG
Organism: Amycolatopsis orientalis; assembly: GCF_000943515.2. NCBI lineage: Bacteria > Bacillati > Actinomycetota > Actinomycetes > Pseudonocardiales > Pseudonocardiaceae > Amycolatopsis > Amycolatopsis orientalis. The sequence continues at coordinate 5,030,312 of NZ_CP016174.1, forward strand.
ATGTACTTCCCGTTGACCCAGACGAAGTACGCCGACGTGACGCCGTCGAACCGCAGGAACGTCTTCCGCTGCGTCCAGTCCGACGGCAACGGGAAGTCGCGGACATAGGCACCGGTCGGGTTGACGTCACGCGGGACGCGTGGCGGATCGTCCGGCTGGATCTCGGTGGCGATGTTGCGGAAGATCGGGTGGTCCAGACCGTCGGTCTGCCACGTATGCGGCACGGACACCTCGCGCCAGCGTGACGCGTCGTAGCCGTCCTCGTGAAAGCCCGCCGGGACCTGGGACGGGTTGTCCGCCATCGCGATCCGCCATTTGCCGTCGAGCGACATCGTGTACGGGGAGCGTTCGTCGCGGCGGGCGGCGGCGGAAACGTCCGCGTACGGGCGCAGATAGGCGTGCGGTGGTTCCTGTCCCTCGGACACCTTCCGTGGATCGTCGAGATAGGACTGGACGTCGGCGGGTGGACCGTCGGCCGCGGCCGGCGGGACGGCCGCGGCGAGGGTACCGGCGAGCATCGCCAGTACCAGAACCATGGGGCGTGTTCGCAGCACTGCGTTCGACCTCCCAGAGAGTTCAGCTGAGCCGGAAGCTGACCCGTTGACGATCCCGCACCCCGGTACCGGGACGGAAGGGCAAGATCCTTCCATTGTCGTGGGCCAAATAGGTGGCAGGATCACCGGACAGGCGGAACGACACCGCCTGCTGGTCGGCGAGGCCCGGCACCTGGGTGAAACTCGCCGCCCGGCCGTACGCGTCGCTTTCGTCGTACGGATCGATCCGCACGGTCGAACCGTCCACCACGCGGACGTAGCGGTCCGGGAAGTTCACCGACTGCAACGCCACACTGCCGCCACCGCGGAAACCCGCCACGATCCGGAACTGGGAATCGGCGAGTTCCCGCACGTCACCATCGGCGCGCAGCCGGTATTCGTAGTGCCGCACATAGGACGCGGGAGCGTCCAAAGGAGACAGTCGTAAGCAGGGGCCGCCCTTGCCGACCGGGACGCCGAAACTCGGGGTGCCGTCGTTGTTCCAGTACAGCCGCTGGACCCGGGTGTGCCGGTTCGGGTCGTACAGCGGATCGCCGGTGATGTCGCGGTAGTCGCGGGCGTGGTAGACGAGTACGTCGGTCACCCCGTCTTCGGCGACGGTGAACGAATTGTGCCCTGGCCCGTACTGCCGGGTGGCCTCGCTGGTGGTGAACACCGGCTGCGGCGACTTCGTCCACGAGCGCGGGTCGAGCAGATCCGATCGTTCGTCGGCGGTGAGGAGTCCCATGCAGTACCGGGAATCGGTGGCGCTCGCCGAGTAGGTCATGAAGACCCGGCCGTTGCGGATGAGCACGGCAGGCCCCTCGTTGACCTTGAACCCCTGGATCTCCCACGGCAGCGTCGGCACCGCGAGCCGGGCGGGGTCGCCCTTGAGCGCCAGCGGCGACGCCATCTCGGCCAGGTACAGGTTGCTGTTGGTCGCGATCCCCGGTTCGCTCTGCGCCCAGGCGAAATACCGCTTGCCCCGGTGTTCGAACGTCGTCGAGTCGAGGGTGAAGGTGTCCCACTTGGTCACCATCTGCCCGCGCAGCACCCAGGTATCGGCCCGTGGATCGTCCGAAGTGGACTCCAGCACGTACGTCCGGATGCGGAACACGTCGTCCGAGTCGCCGGCGGCGAAGTAGACGTACCAGCGCCCGTCGATCCGGTGCAGTTCCGGCGCCCAGATGTGGCCGCCCATCTTGCCGGACGACGGACGCCGCCAGATCGTCTTCTCCCTGGCGGTGGCCAGGCCGTCGATGGTGGCGGAGCCGCGCACGACGATCCGGTCGTACTCGGGCACCGAGCCGGTCAGGTAGTACATCCCGTTCACCGGCCGGGTGATGAACGGATCCGCCCGCTGCTCGACCAGCGGGTTCCGGGTGGTCAGCCCGGCCGGAGCGGCTTCGGCGGCAGCGGCGGTGGCGGCCGTCGAGGTCAGCGTGCCGACGGCGGTGGCGGCCAGCAGCCCGCCACCCGCTCTGAACAGGTCACGTCGGTCGATCGTCATGGTCATCCCCTCACTCGGGCCGGGAAGCGCAGGAAGGTCACGGAATTCGGCGGGAAGGTGTAGCTGAAGGTGTTCGCCACACCGGTGAACCGTGATTCGCGGGGCGCGATCGGTGTGGCGTAGGCGGTGTTGACGTCGTCGGGCAGGCCCTGCAACGTCGTCACGCGTGCGCTCGAACCAGGCTGGACCCGGGTACCGAGGTCGACCTTGGTGCGGGCGGCCGCGTTCTGCGCGTTGACCACCTTGACCACGAGTTCACCGGTCTTGAGGTCACGCGTGACGACCTGGCGGAACGGCTCGGCGACCTTGTCGTCGGTGAACGAGCCCCACTTCTGCCCGTCGACGAACAGCGTGACCTGACGGCCGCGGACCTCGACCCGCAGGTCGTACTGGCGGCCGGTCTCGATCTTGGTGTCGTTCTGGATCAGGGTCTGCTTGCCGCCACCCTCGGTCTTCTCGACGGCGGAGACGGTGTTGTTCCAGCCGCCGAGGTTCCACCAGTAGTTGTTCCCGGTGTCCTTGACCCCGAACGCGATGAGGAACCCTTCCCGTCCGGCGGTCTTGGTCGCCTTCACCGAGAAGTCGTAATCGCTCCAGGCCGGATCGCCCGCGGTCACCAGTGTGTTCTCCGCGGTCTGGTCGGACTGGACGTACGCGCCGTTCGACACCGTCCACGAACCCCGTCCGGCCACCTTCGTCCAGCGTGAATCGTCACCGGAGAAGTCGTCCGAGAACAGCTGCGCTCCCCCGGCCGACGTGACCTTGACGTCGTCGTAGGCCGCGCTCGTGGCCCAGGTCGACAGCCCGATGGCCCCCGAGATCGGCGCCACCGTCGACGGCGTCGAGGACGCTTTGCTGGGTACGACGTGGTCGCCGGTGTTGGTCATGAACAGCTTCTGCGTCTCGTAACTGGCCGATCCCCACGAGCGCTGGTTGTCGAACCAGATCATGTCCGGTTTCCACTGCACGTAGTCGGTGTTCGCCAGCAGCGGCGCGTACGACGCGAGCTTGACGACGTCGGCATTGCGCTCCAGCCCGGTCATGTACGCCGCCTCGGCCAGCGCGTTGCCGAACTTGTTGTCCAGTGACGCGTACTCGCCCAGGAACACCTTGGGACCGTTGCGGTCGTAGGTGTCGTAGCGCTGGTTGTTCTGCAGGAACCATTGCGGGCTGTTGTAGTAATGCTCGTCGACCATGGCGACCTTCGCGTTCCGGTTCAGGTCCCAGAGCCGGTCGAACGTCCCGCCGGTGTCGTCCGGACCGGAGTTGCTGATCACCGTGATGCCGGGGTACTTCGCCGCGATCGCCTTGCGGAACTCGGTGAAGCGGGCGAAGAACTCGTCCGGCAGGTTCTCCTCGTTGCCGACGCCGACGTGCGTCAGGTTGAACGGCGCCGGATGCCCCATCTCGGCCCGTTTCCTCCCCCAGGCCGAGGTGACCGGGCCGTTGGCGAACTCGATCAGGTCGAGCGTGTCCTGGATGTGCCGCCGCAGCAACGCGGGATCGTCGGTGGCCCGGTTCTGGCCGCAGCCGGTGACCAGCGCGGGCACCACCGGCAGCGGCATCGCGCCGATGTCCTCGGAGAACTGGAAGTACTCGTAGTAGCCGATGCCGTAGGACTGGTTGTAGCCCCAGAAGTTCGCGTTCGTGGCGCGCTGCTCGACCGGGCCGATGGTGTCCTTCCACTGGTACGAGCGCTTCCGCTCCCAGTCCGGCGCCTCGTAACCCCGGTGGCTGCCGGTGTTGACCAGACATCCGCCGGGGAACCGCACGAAACCGGGCTTGAGCGCGGCGATCTTCTCCGCGAGGTCGGCCCGCATCCCGTTGGGCCGGTTCTTGTAGGTGTCGTGAGGGAACAGCGACACCATGTCCAGCCGCAGTGTCCCGCCGCCGGACGCGGTCAGCGCGAGCCTGCCGAGCGCACTCGACTCCCTCGCCCGGACCGCACCCGAGTACTTCACCCAGCCGTCGCCGCGGACCTGAACCCGCAGCGGATCGGCAAGCGCTTTCCCGGCGGGGTCGGTGACGGCCACCGTGAGCGGCGTCCCCGCCGCCCGATCGGTCCGGGCGAACACCGAGAAGTCGTACTGCTTGCCCTTCTCGACGCGGATCCCCGAGTTGTACCCGGAGTTCGCGACGCCGTATTCACCACTGGCAAGGTCGAGCCGCAGGTAGCGCCGGTTCCGCTCGTTGAGGCGCTGGTCGTCGTCGGCGACCTGCGCCGTACCGGTCCCTCCACCGAGTGACGTCGGCGCCCAGGAAGTCAGCGGGGTGTAGGACGCGTTGTCGGCCTTGTCGTATTCGAAGGACCGGTTCTGGACGAGTTCGGCGTACAGCCCGCCGTCCGCGGCACGGTTGATGTCCTCGAAGAAGACGCCGTACATCGAACGGTCGATCGTGGCACCCCGGCCCGCCGCGTCGACGGCGAGCGTGTAGTCGGTCATCGGTGTCTGGCCCGAAGCGGCGGGGACGGGAACTCCGATCCCCAAGGCCATGATGGACGTCAGCGCGCCCAGCCGGACGATTCTCCTGCGCACAGCACTTCCTTTCGCACCTTTGCGATGGTCGTGGTTCGTTTCCGGTCCGGGTCAGCTCCGGGTCCGGATGAAGCCGATCTTGTCGACCTCGTCCCCGGCCCGGCCGTGGAATCCCGCGATCTGCCAGCCCGGCACCGCGCCGCGGGTCACGCAGTCCGACGTCGCGGTCCCGGCCGACAACGTCCTGCCGCGGTCGGTGGTGAACGTGGCCGAGAAGATCCGGGTGGTGTTGTCGTGCTTGCCCCGGCAGAGCGTCGCGGCGACGAGGTGTTCGCCGTTCTCCAGAGTCAAGGTGACGGCGGTTCCCCCGCTCCCGCCATGGGACACCGTGGTCCCGTTGGCGAGGGTGAGGCCGATGTTGTCCACCCGGGAGCCGCCGCGCACGGACAGGGAGCGGACGCCGGCACCGGCGAGGATGGCGTCGATGTCGGTGAAGTAGGAGCCGTGCGGACCGCCGAACTGATCGGTCGGCAGGAAGTCGGCGTTCTGGCGCCAGGTGAAGGCGGTGGCGATCGGGGAATGATCCGACAGCATCGCACCCGATTCGTCGAGGAACTTGGCGTGCTCGTTGGCGTACGAGGTCGCTTCGAGGCTCACGAGCTTGCTGCCCCGGTAAAGGATCTTGTCGACGACCTCGCAGTGGTTCGTCACCGCCGCCGGGTCGCACACCAGCGCGGGGCTGCCGGGGGCGGGCGCGGTCCCGCCGCGGACCAGCTGGACCCAGGCGTCGGTCAGGCCGTTGTCGGCCGCGAACGCCGCGATCGTGTCGCCCGTCCTCGTGTAGCGGGTGTTGGTGTCGCCCATGACCACGACGGCGTTCCCCGCCGACCGGGTCTTCATGAACGCCGTCAGCTGCTTGAGGTTGGCCGCCCTCGACTTCAGGTCACCGTCGTTGGTCCCGGCGTTGGTGTGCAGGTTGTAGAAATCGGTGAACACGCCCTCGGCGAGCCGGACCCGCATGAAGGTGAACCCCTTCGGCGTGAGGCAGTCGCCGGAGTCGAACTGGCACGAGTCCCATTTGACGCGTTCGAAGTCATCGACGTCGTAAGGGATACCCGACAGCGTGTTGAGGCCACTGCCGAAGCCCGCGCCGCCGCTGGTCGGCGTCCGATGAGGATGGCCGTCGGCGGCGTAGAGCGTGGCGTGGTAGTTGAAATCCTCCTGGACGTGCACGACCTCGTAGGGGCCGATCCGGCCGCCGATCGCCCTCGTGGCCGGTTCCCGCGGCGTCGGTGCGCTCGAGAGGGATTCGGGCAGGCCCGCGATGTTGTAGGTGAGTACGGAGAACGTCCCGCTCGGTGCCGCTTCCGCGGCCGCCGGGACACCTGCCGTGAGCAGTAGAGCGGACGCTAGAACGAAGAACAGGCGCTTCGACACTGAAGTCTCCTGAGGTTCGGTACGGCGTGGGTGTCCCGGGTCGCCGGAGCGGCCCGGAACACCCACGCCGTCAGGCGGCGGTACGCGACCTGCGTTTGGTCCAGATGTCGTAGGCGACGGCGGCGAGGAGCACGAATCCCTTGACGAGGTTCACGCTCTCGGTCGGCGCGCCGATGAGGGACATGCCGTTGTTGATGACGCCCATGATCAGGCCGCCGGTGATCGCGCCGACCACCTTGCCGACCCCGCCCTGGACGGCGGCGCCGCCGATGAAGGCCGCGGCGATGGCGTCGAGTTCGAACATGTTGCCCGCGGTCGGGCCGGCCTGGTTGAGCCGTCCGGCGACGATGACGCCGGCGATCGCGGACAGCACACCCATGTTGACGAAGATCCAGAACGTGACCGACTTGACCTTCACCCCGGACAGGGTCGCGGCCTGGAGGTTCCCGCCGATGGCGTAGATGTGCCGTCCGAACACCGCCCGCGTCGTCACCAGCGTGTACCCGATGACCAGCACGGACAGCAGGATCAACACCCACGGCAGGTTCTTGTAGCGGGCCAGCTGGACCACCACGAACAGCACGACCGCGGCCGCGGCGACCATCTTCAGCAGGAACATCGGCAACGGATCGACCTCTTGCAGGTAGTTGATCCGCGCCGAGCGCTTACGCCACTGCGAGAAGACCGCGCCCGCGATCGCCAGCACCCCGACGAGCAGGCTCACCAGGTCGGCGCCGCCGAGCGGGCCGAGGCCGATGTTGCCGAGATACCCGCCGGTGAAGCCGTTCGCCAGCGTCCGCACCTCGTCCGGGAACGGGCCGATGCCCTGGTTCCCGAGCACGGTCAGGGTGAGCGCGCGGAAGATCAGCATCCCCGCCAACGTCACGATGAACGCGGGGATGCCGAAGTAGGCGACCCAATACCCTTGCCACGCCCCGATCACCGCGCCGATGGCCAGCGTGATGAGCAGCGCGAGCGGCCACGCCATGCCGAGGTTCACCATCAGCACGGCGGAGATCCCGCCGGTCAGCGCCACCACCGAACCGACCGACAGGTCGATGTGCCCGGCGATGATGATCAGGATCATCCCGATCGCGAGGATCAGCACGTAGGAGTTCTGCACGATCAGGTTCGAGATGTTCTGCGGTTCCAGCAGCGCGCCGCCGGTGAGAATCGAGAACAGCACGACGATCAGCGCGAACGCGACGTAGATCCCGCTCTGGCGCGGGTTGAACGAGATCCGCCGTGGCGCCCGATCCGGCGTGGATCCCTTCGGTTCCGGGACACCGGTGACGGTGTCTGCGGAGGCGGTGCTCATGACTTACTCCTGTTCCCTGGTCATCGCGTGCATGAGGACCTCCTGGGTCGCCTCTTCCCTGGCGACCTCACCGGTGATCCGGCCTGCCGAAAGCGCGTAGATCCGGTCGCACAGACCGATCAGCTCCGGCAGCTCGGAGGAGATGACCAGCACGGCCTTGCCCTCGTCGGCGAGCCGGTTGATGATCGTGTAGATCTCGTACTTCGCGCCGACGTCGATACCGCGCGTGGGCTCGTCGAGGATCAGCACGTCCGGATCGGTCAGGATCCACTTGGACAGCACGACCTTCTGCTGGTTGCCGCCGGACAGCGTGCCTGTCACGCTCTGCACGTTCGGCGCCTTGATGTTCATGCTCTTGCGGAACTCTTCCGCGACCCGGTGTTCCTCGTTCTCGTCCACCCAGCCGCGGCGCGCGAGCTTGCCCAGCGCGGCACCCGAGACGTTGCGCTGGATGTCCTCGATGAGGTTGAGCCCGTAGCGTTTGCGGTCTTCGGTGGCGTAGGCGATCCCGTGCTCGACGGCGTCGCCGACCGTGCGCACCTCGATCTCCTTGCCGTCCTTGATCAAGCGGCCGGAGATGTCCTTGCCGTACGAGCGGCCGAACACGCTCATCGCGAGTTCGGTCCGCCCGGCGCCCATCAGCCCCGCCAGCCCGACGATCTCGCCGCGCCGCAACGTCAGGCTCGCCCCGTCGACGACCACCCGGCCGTGCTGGGTCGGGCTGTGCACGGTCCAGTCCTCGATCCGGAGCACCTCGTCGCCGATCCGCGGTTCCCTCGGCGGGAACCGGTTCTCCAGCTTCCGGCCGACCATCCCGGAGATGATCCGGTCCTCGGTCACACTGGCCGCGTCGAGTGTCTCGATCGTCCGCCCGTCACGCAGGATGGTGATCGAGTCGGCGATCGCGGCGATCTCGTTGAGCTTGTGCGAGATCATGACGCAGGTGACGCCGTCGTCGCGCAGCCCTCGCAGCAGGTCGAGCAGATGCGCCGAGTCGTCGTCGTTCAGCGCCGCGGTCGGCTCGTCGAGGATCAGCAGCTTGACCTCTTTGGACAGTGCCTTGGCGATCTCGACCAGCTGCTGCTTGCCGACACCGATGTCCAGCACCGGCGTCACCGGGTTCTCCCGCAGGCCGACGCGCTTCATCAGCTCGCCCGCCTCGTGGTTGGTCCGGTTCCAGTCGATCAAGCCGCCGCGCGCCTTCTCGTTGCCGAGGAAGATGTTCTCCGCGATCGACAACTGCTGGCACAGCGCGAGTTCCTGATGGATGATCACGATCCCGCGCCGTTCGCTGTCGCGGATCGCGGAGAACGCGCACGGCTCGCCGTCGAAGACGATCTCGCCCTCGTACGAACCGTGCGCGTAAACACCCGAAAGAACCTTCATCAGCGTGGACTTGCCCGCGCCGTTCTCGCCGCAGATCGCGTGGATCTCACCCCGCCGCACCGACAGGTTCACATCCTGCAGCGCCTTGACCCCGGGGAAGGATTTCGTGATCCCCCGCATCCGAAGGATTTCGTCGGTCACTTCCACTACCTCAGCTGTTCCGCTTTGTAATAGCCGGAGTCGATGAGTTCCTTCTGGTAGTTGCCCTTGTTCAGGATCACCGACTCCAGCAGGAACGCCGGGACGACCTTCTGGCCGTTGTTGTAGTCCGTGGTGTTGTTGGTCTCGGCCTTGCCGCCCTTGAGCACCGCGTCGGCCATCTTGACCGTGGTGTCGGCGAGCTTGCGGGTGTCCTTGAAGATGGTCGAGTACTGCTCGCCCGCGATGATGGACTTCACCGACGCGACCTCGGCGTCCTGCCCGGTGACGACCGGGTACGGCTGACCCGGCGTGCCGTAACCGTTGCTCTTCAGCGCCGAGAGGATGCCGATGGAGAGGCCGTCGTACGGCGAGAGCACACCCTGGACCTTCGCGCCCGAGCTGTAGGTCTTGGTCAGCAGGTCTTCCATGCGCCGCTGCGCGGTCGCGGCCTGCCAGCGCAGGATCGCCGCGACGTTGAACGCGGTCTGGCCGCTCTTGACGACCAGCGTCCCGTTGTCCAGGTACGGCTTCAGCACCGACATGGCGCCGTTGAAGAAGAACGTCGCGTTGTTGTCGTCCGGCGAACCGGCGAACAGCTCGACGTTGAACGGGCCCTTGCCCTCACCCGGGGAACCGTCCTCCTTGAGGACCTTCAGCCCGGTGAGCAACGACGTCGCCTGCTGCACGCCGACCTTGAAGTTGTCGAAGGTCGCGTAGTAGTCGACGTTGGGGGTGTTGCGGATCAGCCGGTCGTAGGCGATGACCGGGATCTTCTTGTCCGCGGCCTCCTGCAGCTGAGTGGTGATCGCGGTGCCGTCGATCGAGGCGATCACCAGCAGCTTCGCGCCCTTGGTGATCTGGTTCTCGATCTGGTTGACCTGGGTCGGGATGTCGTCCTCCGCGTACTGGAGGTCGACCTGGTAACCCAGCTTCTCCAGCGCCGCCTTGATGTTGTCGCCGTCGTGGATCCACCGCTCCGACGACTTGGTCGGCATGGTGACCCCGACGAGCCCGCCCGCCGCGCCACTGCCCGCGGCCGGCTGCTGCTCTCCCGTCTTCGTACTCGAACCGCAGGCGGTCAGCGCCGCTCCGACGCCGATCGCCATGGCCAACGTGGCCAGTTTCGTGAACTTCATTGTTCCTTCTCCTCCGGTGGGGACCGCTCAGAAACCCTGTGCGAGCCGGTAATACGCCTGGTTCCAGCGCATCCGGTCCGCGATCGACTCGGGCGTCGTCGTGTGGTCGATCATCAGCAGCTCGACGTCGAGCATGGTGGCCAGATCGCGGATCGATTCCGCGCCGACGGCCTGCGTGAGCACCGTGTGGTGCGGTCCGCCCGCGGTGATCCAGGCCTCCGCGGACGTCGCCAGCGACGGCGCCGGCTTCCAGACCGCGCGCGCCACCGGCAGGTTCGGCAGCGGTTCGTCCGGCGCGACGACCTCGACCTCGTTGGCCACCAGGCGGAACCGGTCGCCGAGATCGGCCATGCCGATGACCACGGCGTCGCCGGGTGCCGCGTCGAAGACCAGCCGGACCGGGTCCTCGCGGCCGCCGATACCGAGCGGGTGGATCTCGCACGACGGGCGGGCGGCGGCGATGCTCGGGCAGACTTCGAGCATGTGGGCGCCGAGGATCTTCGGTTCGCCGGGGCCGAAGTGGTAGGTGTAGTCCTCCATGAAGGACGTTCCCAGCGCGGAATCGCGGCTCATCGCCTTCACCGCGGTCAGCAGCGCGGACGTCTTCCAGTCGCCCTCGCCGCCGAAGCCGTACCCGTCGGCCATGAGGCGCTGCACGGCGAGGCCGGGCAGCTGGCGCAGCCCGCCGAGGTCCTCGAAGTTCGTGGTGAACGCGCCGAAACCGCCCTCGGTGAGGAAGGTGCGCAAGCCGTGTTCGATCCGGGCCGCGTAGCGCAGGGATTCGTGCCGCTCCCCGCCCTTCGCCAGCTCCGGCGCGAGGGCGTACGCCTCGGTGTACTCCTCGACCAGCGTGTCGACGTCGGCGTCCGGGACGGCGTCGACCAGGGCGACGAGTTCGTTGACGCCGTAGGTGTTCACGGAGACGCCGAACTTCAGCTCCGCCTCGACCTTGTCCCCGTCGGTGACCGCGACGTCGCGCATGTTGTCACCGAACCGCGCGAGCTTGAGCGAGCCGAGGGTCTGGCGCCCGATCGCCGCGCGGACCCACGCGTCGATCCGCTTCGCGACCGACGGATCCGCGGCGTGCCCGGCGATGGTCTTGCGCGGCACCCCGAGCCTGGTCTGGATGTAGCCGAACTCGCGGTCGCCGTGCGCGGCCTGGTTCAGGTTCATGAAGTCCATGTCGATGGACCGCCACGGCAGCGCCTCGTTGAGCTGGGTGTGCAGATGCAGCAACGGCTTCCGCAGCGCGTCCAGCCCGGTGATCCACATCTTGGCAGGCGAGAAGGTGTGCATCCACGCGATCACGCCGACACAGGCGTCGTCCGCGTTCGCTTCGAGCATCACCCGCCGGATCGCCGACGGTTCGGTGAGCACCGGCTTCGCGACGATCTCCGCCGAGATCCGCCCGGTGTCGGCCAGCATCCGCTGGATCTGCAGCGACTGGCCGGCGACCTGCGCCAAGGTGTCTTCGCCGTACAGAGCCTGGCTTCCGGTGAGGAACCAGACCTCGGTCTTCCGCTGTGTGCTCACTTCTCTCCCTGCTGGCCGTAGACGTTCTGGTAGCGCGCGTAGAGCCGGTCGATGTCCTCTTCGGACAGTGGCTCCGGTTTCCCGAGCGCGGAGGCGATGTGGACGGTCCTGGCGACGTCTTCGACCATCACGGCGGCCTTGACCGCGTCCTTGGCGGTCCGGCCGACGGTGAACGGGCCGTGGTTGCGCATCAGCACCGCGGGCGACCGGCTGGACCGGAGCGTCTCGACGATCCCCCGGCCGATCGAGTCGTCCCCGATCAGTGCGAACGGCCCGACCGGGATCTCCCCGCCGAATTCGTCGGCGATCATCGTGAGCACGCACGGGATCGGCTCGCCGCGGGCCGCCCAGGCGGTGGCGTAGGTCGAATGCGTGTGGACGACACCGCCGACCTCCGGCATGTGCCGGTAGACGTAGGCGTGCGCGGCGGTGTCCGAAGAAGGTGCGAGATCACCCCGCACGACCTCGCCGTGGAGATCGGTGACGACCATCGTGTCGGCGCTCAGCTCGTCGTAGGAGACTCCGGACGGCTTGATCACCATCAGGTCGTGGCCGGGGACCCTGGCCGACACGTTGCCCGCCGTCCAGATGACCAGCTCGTACCTGGTCAGCTCGCTGTGCAGCCGGGCGACGGTGTCCCGCAGTTCCTCGAACGTGTCCGTGATGTCGGCGGCCAGGCTCATCGGTGCTGTCCTTTCCGGACGGAGGCGGCCGCGCGACGGCGGGCGGCGAGACGGTGCATGACGTCGTTGGCGCCGCGGCCGAAGTAGTCGTGCAGCGCGGCGTATTCGGCGTAAAGGTCGTCGTACGCCTTGACGTTCTCGGCGATCGGCCGGTAGACCGCGCGGCGGACCGAACCCATCTCCGCCGCGGCGGCGGGGACGTCCGGATGCGCGCCCGCGGCGACGGCGGCGTGGATCGCCGACCCCAGCGCGGGACTCTGCGTGGATCCCGCCACCGAGAGCGGCAGGTTCGTGACGTCGGCGTAGATCTGCATCAGCAGCTCGTTCTTGACCAGGCCACCGGCGACGATCAGTTCGGTGACCGGGACGCCGGCGCGCTCGAAGGTCTCGACGATCGTCCTGGTGCCGAACGCGGTGGCCTCCAGCAGCGCCCGGTAGATGTCCTCGGCGCGGGTCGCCAGCGTCTGGCCGACGACTACACCGGAGAGTTCGTGATCGACCAGTACCGAACGGTTCCCGCTGTGCCAGTCCAGTGCGACGAGACCGTGCTCGCCGATCTCCTGCGCCGCGGCGAGCCGGGTGAGCAGTTCGTGGACGGAGATGCCCGCTTCCTGGGCGTCGTACACATAGGACGCCGGGACACCGTGTTCGACGAACCAGCCGAAGATGTCGCCGACACCGCTCTGCCCGGCCTCGTAGCCCCACTGCCCGGCCACGATCCCGCCGTCGACGACGCCGCACATCCCCGGCACCTCGCGCAGTTCGGCGCCGTTCATCACGTGACAGGTGGAGGTTCCCATGATCGCGACCATTTGGCCGGGTGCGACGGCCTGGACCGCGGGTGCGGTGACATGCGCGTCGACGTTCCCGACGGCGACCGCGATCCCCTCGGGCAGTCCGGTCCACTCCGCGGCCTGCGCGCTCAGGCTCCCGGCCTTGGCACCGAGCGCGCCCAGCGGATGCATGAGCTTGTCGTCCACAAAGGACCCGAAGCCGGGGGCAAGTGCTTCGAGGAACCCGACGCCCGGATACCGGCCGTCCTGCAGGATGCCCTTGTAGCCCGCGGTGCAGGCGTTGCGGACGTAGGTTCCGGTGAGCTGCCAGACGATCCAGTCCGCGGCTTCGACCCAGTGCCGCATCCGCGAGTACACCCCGGGGGCCTCTTCGAAGACCTCCAGCGCCTTGGCGAACTCCCACTCCGAGGAGATCAACCCGCCGTACCGCGGCAGCCATGACTCACCGCGTTCCCGCGCCAGTGCGTTGATCCGGTCGGCCTGCGGCTGCGCGGAATGGTGGCGCCACAGCTTCACGTAGGCGTGCGGTTCCCCGGCGAACTCGGGCAGTTCGCACAACGGGGTGCCGTCGGCGGTGGTCGGCACCATGGTGCAAGCGGTGAAATCGGTCCCGATGCCGATGACGCCGGCGGGATCCGCGCCGGCGGCCCGGATCGCCTCCGGTACGGCGATGCGGAGGACGTCGACGTAGTCCGACGGCACCTGCAGCGCCCAGTCCGGCGGCAGGCCCTGTCCGGTCTCCGGCAGGATCCGGTCGATCACGCCGTGGCGGTACTCCGAAACCGCGCTGCCCAGTTCCGCGCCGTCACGGACCCGGACCACGACGGCCCGGCCGGACAGCGTCCCGAAGTCGACGCCGACGACCAGCGGTTCCCCTGTACTCACTTCTTCTCCCGCGATGTTAGCGTTCACATTCGTGGTCGGACGCCGCCACCGGTGTGGTGGCGGCAGTTTTAAGTGGCCCGCCTGCCGGCGAGCCGTTGCAGGACGATGAAGGCGAACAGCAGCGCTCCCGTGATGATCGAGGTCCACCAGGAGTTGAGCGTGCCGTCGAAGGTGATCAGCGTCTGGATGATGCCCAGCACCATGATCCCGAGCACCGTGCCGAGGACGTAACCGGAGCCGCCGGTGAGCAGCGTGCCGCCGATGACGACCGCCGCGATCGCGGTCAACTCCAGCCCGACCCCGTTGAGCGGGTCGCCGGAGGACTTGTACAGCACCAGGAGCAGGCCACCGAGCGCCGAGCAGAACCCGCTGAGCGTGTAGACCGCGATCCGCGTGCGGCCCACGTTCAAGCCCATCAGCAGCGCGGACTTCGGGTTGCCGCCGATCGCGTACACCGTCCGGCCGAACCGCGTTCCGTAAAGGACATACGCCGCGACGGCGACCACCACGAGCGCGACGACCACGCCGATCGAGATGTGCAGTTCGGGGCCCAGCGGGATCTGCGTCTGTGCGAGTTCCGCGACGGTCGCGTTGTCGATCGAGTACGCCTGGGTGCTGATCGTGTAGCAGAGCCCCCTGGCGAAGAACATCCCGATCAGGGTCGCGATGAACGGCTGGATCTCGAAGACGTGGACCAGCACGCCCATCCCGAAGCCCAGCGCCGCGCCGATCAGCAGGACCGCCGGGATCACCGCGAACACCGGCCAGCCCCGGTTCTGCAGCAGGTCGGCGGAGACCACAGTGGACAGTGCGACCACCGAGCCGACGGAAAGATCGATGCCGCCGGTGAGGATCACGAACGTCATCCCGACGGCGACCACCAGCAGGAAGGCGTTGTTGATGAACAGGTCGAGGATGACCTGGCCGGAACCGAACGCCGTGTAGCTGGAGGCGCCGTAGATGTACGCGCCGATGAGCATCGCCATCGTCGCCAGGATCGGGAGATGCCGCTGGCGCGGACGGTACCCCTTGACGCGGTCGAGCACGGTGGTCATACCCCTGCCTCCACCTTCTCCGGCCGGACGACGGCCGACGGCGGCGCGGGTTTCCGCCGCCTGGCGAGCTTCTTCCGGAACGCGGGCGACTGCACCAGGCAGACCACCAGTACCACCAGTGCCTTGAACAGCATGATCGCCTGCGGCGCGATGCCCAGCGCGTAGACCGTGGTGGTCAGCGTCTGGATGAGCAGCGCGCCGATGACCGAGCCGGTGAGCGAGAACCGGCCGCCGGTCAGCTGCGTGCCGCCGATGACGATGGCGAGGATCGCGTCGAGTTCGATGAACTGCCCGGCGTTGTTGCCGTCGGCGCTGTGCACGTTCGCGCTGATCATCAGCCCGGCGATCCCGGCGCAGAGCGCGCAGAACACGTAGGTGAGCCAGATCAGCCTCGCCGACCGCAGCCCGGCGAGCCTGCCCGCCTCGGGATTGCCGCCGACGGATTCGACCAGCAGCCCCAGTGCGGAACGCCGGACCAGGACCGCGGCGATGGCGAACACCGCCAGCGAGAGAAGGATCGCGCTCGGCAGCCCGAAGGTGAACCCGCTGCCGATCCATTCGTAGGGATGCGAGTTGATCGTGATGATCTGGCCACCGGTGATCAGCTGGGCGATACCGCGCCCGGCGACCATGAGGATCAGCGTCGCGATGATCGGCTGGATGCCCAGCACCGCCACCAGCCAGCCGTTCCACGCGCCGAGCGCGACGGCCAGCCCCAGCGCCATCCCGACCGCGGCGAGCGCTCCGCCGAGACTGTTCTGGTCGCCGAGGCCGCTGATGTGCAGGCACGCGAGCGCGCCGCTGATCGCGACGACGGCGCCGACGGAGAGGTCGATCCCCCGCGTCGCCACCACCAGGGTCATGCCGATCGCGATGAGGATCAGCGGCGCCCCGTTCTTGAGGATGTCGATCAGGTTCCCGTAGAGGTGCCCGTCGCGCAGTTCGAGGGCGAAGAAGGACGGCTGGGCGATGAGGTCGCCGAGCAGCAACGCCAGCAGCGCGACCACGGGCCAGAACAACCGGTACCCGGTCAGTTTCTTCATCGGGCGACTCCTTCCGCCATGGTCGCCATGACCTGGTCCGCGGTCAGCGAGTCGTTGTCCAGCACCGCGACCACCGACCGGTCGCGCAGGACGACGACCCGGTGGCTCAGCCGGAGGACCTCCTCCAGTTCGGCGGAGATGAACACCACGGCCATCCCGTCGTCCGAAAGCCGGGTGACGAGCCGCTGGATCTCCGTCTTGGCACCGATGTCGATGCCGCGGGTGGGCTCGTCGAGGATCAGCAGCCGCGGTTCGGTGATGAGCCAGCGCGCGAGCAGCACCTTCTGCTGGTTCCCGCCGCTGAGATCCCCGACCTTCGCCTCGGGGTTCGCCGGCCGGATGTCGAGCGCCTGGATGTAGCGTTCGGCGATCTCGTCCTGGCGCCGCCGCGAGATCGGCCGGGCCCAGCCCCGCGAGGCCTGCAACGCGAGCACGATGTTCTCGCGCACGGTGAGTTCCTCGACGAGGCCTTCGGTCTTGCGGTTCTCCGAACAGAACGCGATGCGCCGGTCGAGGCCTGTACGCGGGGTCTTCAGCGACACCGGTTCGCCGTTGATCCGCACCGAACCGCTGTCGGCGTGATCGGCGCCGAACAGCAGCCGGGCCAGTTCGGTCCGGCCGGAGCCGAGCAGACCCGCCAGGCCGATGACCTCGCCCTCACGGATGTCCAGCGAGAACGGCGCGACCCCGCCCTTGCGGCCGACGCCGTCCGCTTCGAGGAACACCGGGGCACCCGCCACCTCGGACCGGCTGTGGCCCGCGTCCTCGATGTCCTCGAGCGCGGCGAGTTCCTTGCCGATCATCCTGGTGACCAGGTCGACCGGGCTGATCTCCTCGGTGCGGTACTCACCGATGAGCTTCCCGTTGCGCAGCACCGTCATCCGGTCCGCGACGGCGAAGACCTGCTCGATGAAATGGGAGACGAACAGGATCGCCATCCCTTGATCCCGCAGCGAGCGCACCACGTTCAGCAGCCGCTCGACCTCACCGGCGTCCAAACTGGACGTCGGCTCGTCGAGGATCAGGACGCGGGCGTCGACATCGAGCGCCCTGGCGATCGCGACCAGCTGCTGCACCGCGATCGAACAGCTGCCCAGTTCGGCCGACACGTCCACTTCGACGTCCAGCCTGGCCAGCAGCGCGACCGCCCGGCGGCGCATCTCGCGCCAGTCGACGCGGCCGCGGCGGCGCGGCTCCTTGCCGAGGCAGATGTTCTCCGCCACCGACAGGTTCGGGCAGAGATTCACTTCCTGGTACACGGTGCTGACACCGGACCGTTGTGCCTCACCGGGGCCGCTGAACGCGACCGGTTCCCCGGCGAGTTCGATCGCGCCCGCGTCCACCCCGTAGACGCCGGTGAGCACCTTGATCAAGGTGGACTTCCCGGCACCGTTCTCGCCCATCAAGGCGTGCACCTCGCCGGGGAACATCCGGAAGGAGACGTCGTCGAGGGCGACCACACCGGGGAATTCCTTCCGGATGTGGCTCATCCGCAGAAGCTCAGGGGGTTCTGTCATCGCTGACCTTGTTTCGGGGGGACGCGGGCGGGAGATCAGTACTGACGCTGCGGCAGCGCGGCCTTGGCGGCCGCCTGGTCGAACTCGGTCTCGGCGGTTTCGATGCGCGGCGGCACCTGCTCACCGGCGGCGACCTTCTTGACCAGGTCCATCAGCTGCGGGCCGAGCAGCGGGTTGCATTCGACGACGTGGTTGATCTTGCCGTCCGCCAGTGCCTGCAACGCGTCGCGGACGCCGTCGACCGAGACGATCTTGATGTCCTTGCCGGGCACCTTGCCCGCCGCTTCGATCGCTTCGATGGCGCCGAGGGCCATGTCGTCGTTGTGCGCGTACAGCACGTCGATCTTGGGCTGGGACTTCAGGAATGCCTCCATGACCTCCTTGCCCTTCGCCCGGGTGAACTCACCGGTCTGCGAGGCGACGACCTTGAACTTCGGCTCGGCGGAGATGACGTCGGCGAAGCCCTTCTTGCGGTCGTTCGCCGGCGCGGAGCCGGTGGTGCCCTGCAGTTCGACGATGTTCACGTCACCGGGGGCCGAACCGAACTCCTTGGTCAGCCACTGCCCCGCCTTCTTGCCCTCGGCCACGAAGTCCGAACCGAGGAAGGTCTTGTACAGCGTCTTGTCCTGGGAGTCGACGGCCCGGTCGGTGAGGATCACCGGGATGTTCGCCGTCTTCGCCTCCTTGAGCACGGTGTCCCAGCCCGATTCGACGACCGGCGAGAAGGCGATGACCTTCACCTTCTGCTGGATGTAGGACCGGATCGCGGTGATCTGGTTCTCCTGCTTCTGCTGCGCGTCGGAGAACTTCAGCTCGATCCCGGCCGCCTTCGCGGAGTCCTGGATCGACTTGGTGTTCGCGGTCCGCCAGCCGCTTTCCGCGCCCACCTGGGCGAACCCCAGGGTGATGGCGCCGCCGCCGTCACCCGTCCCGCCGCCACCGCCACAAGCGGTGAGCACGAGCAGACCGGCCACTCCGGCCACGATCGCCGTCCACGGTTTTCTTGCCACATCGACTCCTAGATCCGCACTGATCATCTGAGTTAGCGTTAACATTTGGGCCGAGCACCAAGGCGGGCACCCGGCTCCGGCACTACGAGATGCCGGTACTCTCCCGCACGATCAATTCGGGAGACACCAGGTCACGGGCGCGTTCCTCGCCACCGTTCATACGGCGCCGGAGAAGCTCGAACGTCCGCCTTCCGACTTCGACGAAGTCCTGGCGCACCGTCGTCAGCGGCGGCGTGTAATAGGCCGCCTCGGGAACGTCGTCGAATCCGACGATGCGCACCTCCCCCGGCACATTCACCCCTGCTTCGGTGCAGGCGCGGAGAAAGCCGAGGGCCATCTGGTCATTCGCCACGAACACCGCGTCGAGTCCCTTTTCGCCGACGAGGGATCGCCCCGCCGCGTACCCGGACCGCGCGCTCCAGTCACCCCGCACGACCGGCGGGATCCGCACGTCGTGCCGTTGCAGGGTTTCCCGCCAGCCACGCTCGCGGTCGAGCGCCTCCAGCCAGTCTTCCGGTCCGGCGACATGCCAGACGGTCTTGTGCCCGAGGCCGAGGAGATGTTCGGTCGCCCGGCGGGCGCCGTCGTACTGGTCGACCGAGATCACCGGTACCGGCGCCTCTTCCCCGCCGCCGACCGCGACGAGCGGCACGTCCCGGGGCGCCGCTTCGAGGGCGCGGCCCGCGGTGACGTGCGGGGCGATCACGACGATGCCTTCGACGGCCTGGCGCCGCAGGCGCTCCACCGCGTCGGTGATCGAGGAGCGGCCGGGGCGGCTGATGCTCGTTATGTTCGTCGCGTAGCCGGCTTCGCGGGCGGCGTGCTCGATTCCGCTCAGCGTGCTGGCCGGGCCGTAGAGGTTGGCCTCCAGCGCGATCACGCCGAGCGTGCCGGAACGGCCGGTGACCAGGGCGCGGGCGACCGAGTTCGGCCGGTAGTCCAGCTGCTCGATGGCGGCGTTGACCCGGACGCGGGTCTCGGCGCGCACCGGGCCGGTGCCGTTGATGACGCGGGACACCGTCATATGGGAGACACCGGCGAGCGCGGCGACGTCGGTGAGGCTCGCCTGCTTGCCCGCGGGCACCTTGCTCTGCTCGCCGACGGTGTCGCGTGCCATCGCCTGTCTCCCCTCGCAGCTCCTCGCCGGGTGACGAGTGCCGCAAGTGTTAGCGATAACACGGACAGGGTCAAGAGGACTTGCCGTCACAGTCGGGTCACGGACCGGGCCGCCGGTTCGAACGCGCGGCGGAGCCGGACTCGGCGGCTCCGGTTCGCGCCGGCGGCCTGGTGATCACCTGGCCGAACAGGGCGCCAGTGCGCCGAGACCCTGCGGTTTCGCCGCCGCACGGCCGATCGAGATCGCGATTCGTTCGATCGCCGCGGTCCGCTTGTCCGCCAGCGGGCCGAGGATCGCGTTCTGGACGAAGTTCGGCCCTCCCTGCCCGGCTGACGACACCAGCCGCTGCTCGGCTTCGGCGATCTGCGTCCTCAACTGTGCCAGATTCCGGTCGACTTCGGCCTGTGCCCGCGCGGGGATCTCGGGCAGCCTGCTCGCGACGTCAGGACACACGATCCGGCGAGCACCAGTGACGCCACCCGCGCTCGACGACGGCGCGGCACTCGGGGCGGAACTCGGCGCGACGCTCGGGGCCCCGCTCGTTCCCAGCGAACAGGGGGCGAGATCCGCCAAACCCTGCGGTTTCGCCGCCGCACGGCCGATCGAAATGGCGATCCGTTCGATCGCCGCCGTCCGCTTGTCCGCCAGCGGGCCGAGGATCGCGTTCTGGACGAAGTTCGGACCACCCTGCCCCACCGACGACGCCAAGCGCTGTTCGGCTTCGGTGATCTGCGTGCCCAGCTGTGCCAGATTCCGATCGACCTCGGCCTTCGCGCGCGCCGGGATCGCGGGCAGCCTGCTCGCGACGTCCGGGCACACGATCCGGCTCCCCGCCTGGGCCGCGCCGGCACTGTCGGAGTTGCCCGCGGCCGTCGACACGACCAGCGCGCCGGCCGCGATGGCCAGCCCCAGCGCACCGGTGGCGATCTTCGTCCGGCGGGAAACGCGATGGGCACCTGCTCTTCGAGACATAGGTATCTCCATTGTCGAGTAAAGGAAATGAATGCGGCGAAAAATCGGCGATGGCCGCTCCGCCTGCACATATCGTGACCTTTCCGACGCGGCGCTGTCCAGGGAAAAGACCAGAAAAAGAAAAGAGAAATATCTTTGAACCGAACCGTTCTCCGGTCCGTATCAGATAAGGAAGCGAACTTGGAACCAGCAGAAGGTCTCTTGACCGAAAGGGGCCACCGTTCTACGGTCAGCATGCACAGCGAACTGTTAACGCTAACAGTTTCATCGGTCAAGGAAGCCCGAGGGAGCCCTCCACGATGATCTCCTCGCGTCCACGCCGTTCCGGCGCCCTTTTCGCGACGGTGGCAGTACTGCTCGCGAGCGCCGGCCTGGCCCCGGCCACCGCGGCGCCGTCCGGCGGCACTCCTGACCAGGCCAAGGCCCGGGAGGTGGCGACCACACTTTCGGTTCCCGGCATCGACGACGTCCGAGGCAACCTGACCCTGCCCGGCACCGGCCAGGGCGGCACCACGATCCGTTGGCAGTCCTCGGATCCCGCGGTGATCACCCCGACCGGCGAGGTCGCCAGGCCGGACGCGGCGACCAAGACGGTCACGCTCACCGCCACCGTCGCCAGCGGACGGGACACCGCGACCCGGCGGTTCACCGCGACAGTGCCCCCGAAACCGGCGCCACAACCGCTCAAGGGCTACAGCTTCTTCTACTTCACCGGGGAAGGGACTCCGGACGGCGAGCAGATCTACACGGCGGCCAGCAAGGGCAACGACCCGCTGAACTGGACCGAACTCAACAACGGCAAGCCGGTGCTCAGGTCGAGCCTCGGCGAGCTGGGCGTCCGCGACCCGTTCATCCTCCGCTCCCCCGACGGCGACAAGTTCTACCTGCTCGCCACCGACCTCAAGATCCACGACGGCCGCGGCTGGGACGCCGCGCAGCGCACCGGCAGCCGCTCGATCATGGTGTGGGAGTCCACCGACCTGGTCACCTGGTCCCGTCAGCGGAGCGTCCAGGTCTCCCCGCCGACCGCCGGGAACACGTGGGCGCCCGAGGCGTTCTGGGACGCCAAGCGCGGCAGCTACGTCGTCTACTGGGCCTCGAAGCTCTACGCGGACAACGATCCCGCGCATACCGGGGACAGCTACAACCGGATGCTTTACGCCACGACACGCGACTTCGTGACCTTCAGCCAGCCGAAGGTGTGGATCGACCCGGGATACTCAGTGATCGACTCGACGGTCATCGAGGACAAGGGCACGTACTACCGGTTCACCAAGGACGAACGCAACCCGACGTCGTCCTCGCCGTGCAGCAAGTACATCACCGCCGAGAAGTCGACCGATCTGCTCGACCCCTCCTACGACTTCGTCGCCGACTGCATCGGCAAGGGGAATCCCGGCCTGGACCGCGGCGAGGGACCGACCGGCTTCAAGTCCAACACCGAGAACAAGTGGTACCTGTTCATCGACGAGTACGGCGGCCGCGGCTACGTCCCGTTCGAGACCACCGATCTCGCGTCGGGCAAGTGGACGATGTCGACCGGGGCGAAGCTGCCCGCGTCGCCCCGGCACGGCACCGTTCTCCCGGTCACGCAGGCCGAACTCGACAGGCTGACCGCGCCGCCCGCTCCCGCGAAGGCCGACCGGAACGGTCTCGTGGCGCAGTGGCCGCTCAACGGGAAGTCGGGCACGACCGCGGCCGACAGCACCGGCCACGGCTACGACGGCGCGCTCGCGGGTGACGTGAAGTGGACCGACGGCGCGCTGGAGTTCGGCGGCACCACCGGTCACGTGCAGCTCCCGAACAACCTGCTGAACGGCGCGGCTTCGGCCACCGTGTCCGCCGACGTCCTCGTCGATCCGGGCCAGCAGACGCCCTACTTCCTCTACGGTTTCGGCAACACCGGCCCGTCCGGCGCCGGGGACGGTTACCTCTTCGCCACCGGCGGTACCGGTGGCGACGGCTTCCGGGGCGCGATCGCGACCGGGAACTGGACCACCGAGCAAGCCGCGGCGGCGACGGGCGGCCTGCCCCGCGGAGTGTGGAAGAACGTCACGCTCACCGTCGGCGGTGGCAGAGCCGTGCTGTATTCCGACGGCGTCGAGGTGGCACGCAACGACAAGGTCACCATCAAACCGTCCGACCTCGGCGGCGGGGTCACCGCGGCGAACTACCTCGGCCGTTCCGTCTACTCGGCGGACAAGAAGTTCAAGGGCCGGATGAAGGACGTCCGCCTCTACAACCGGGCCCTCTCCGGCGCCGAGGTCGCGGGACTGCCCTCGAACAGCACGCTGATCCGCTCGGTCGCACTCGACGCGCTGAAGGTCCCTGCGGTCATCGACGCGGGCGCCGGCACGGTCGTGCTGCCGGTGCGACCCGGCACGGATACGCGCCGGCTCAGCCCGCGGTTCACCCTGGCCCCGGGCGCGAAGATCAACCCGGGTGACGGCCGCGCTGTCGATCTCAGCCGCCCGAAGCGCTACACGGTCGTCGCGGCCGGCGGGCAGACCCGGGCCTGGACCGTCGAAGCCCGCGAAATGCGCAGTCCCGCGCTACCGGGCCTGAACGCGGATCCGAACATCGTCGCGTTCGGCGACACCTACTACCTCTACCCCACCACCGACGGCTTCGACGGCTGGAGCGGCACGACGTTCTCGGCGTGGTCGTCGAAGAACCTCGTCGACTGGACGAACCACGGGGTCGCCCTCGATCTCGGGCCCGGCGTGAGCTGGGCCGACAAGAACGCCTGGGCGCCGACGATCGCCGAGGGAGGCGGCAAGTACTACTTCTACTTCTGCGCGGAAGCCAAGATCGGCGTCGCCGTCGGTGATTCACCGACCGGGCCCTTCGTCGACACCGGCAAACCGCTCATCGCGAAGAACCCGGGAGGCGGCCAGGCGATCGACCCGGCGGTCTTCGTCGACCGCTCGGGAAAGCCGTACCTGTACTGGGGCAACGGCGAGGCGTACGTCGTAGGGCTGAACGACGACATGGTCTCCTTCGACCCGGCAGCCGTCCAGCGGATCACCGGACTCGACGACTTCCGCGAGGGCCTCTTCATGGTCGAGCGGAACGGTACTTACTACCTGACCTGGTCCGTCGACGACACCCGCAGCGAGGACTACCGCGTCGCCTACGCCACGGCGCCCAGCCCGACCGGGCCGTTCACGAACCGCGGCCTGATCCTGAGCAAGGACACCTCACTGGGGATCAAGGGCACCGGGCACAGTTCGATGCTGCGGGTGCCGGGAACGGACGAGTGGTACATCGCCTATCACCGCTTCGCCATCCCCGGCGGCGACGGGATGCACCGCGAAACCGCCATCGACAAGTTGTCCTTCACCCGTGACGGCCGGATCGCTCCGGTCAAGCCGACCCTCGAAGGGGTCGCGCCCCGGCCGATCCCGGCGAGGTGAACCGGGGTCAGCTCGAAGCGCGATGGGTGAGGGAGACCGGCAAGATCCGCTGGCGGGGCTTGAGGTCCCTGTCGTCCATCACCGCCAGCAGCGTCTCGACCATCGCGTGGACCTGCTCGCGCGGGTCTTGGTGCACCGAGGTCAGGGGCGGTTCCATCTCGGGCGCGAGCGTCGCGTTGTCGTCGAAGCTGACGACGGCGACGTCCGAGGGGATCCGCCGTCCGGCCGCGTGCAGGGTCCGGAGCGCGCCCACGGCCATCATGTCGCTGGCCACGAAGACGGCGTCGAGATCGGGACGGCGTTCGAGCAGGTTCGACATCGCCTTCGCGCCGCCGGTGAGCGTGAAGTCGGCCTCTTCGACCAGGTCCGCTGGGTCGAGTCCGGCGTCGAGCAGGGTCTTGCGCCAGCCCGAGAGCCGGTCGATCGCCGCGCTCTGGTCCTGCGGGCCGGCGATCGTGGCGATGTGGCGATGGCCTGTCTCGACCAGATGCGCGACAGCCAGCTTCGCGCCGCCCTCGTTGTCGAAGTCGACGACGTGGACGCCGCGTTTGAGCCCCGCCGCCTGCCCGCCGTACACCACCGGGATCCTCAGCTGCCGCAACGCCTTGGGCAGCGGGTCGGTCCGGTGCGGCGCGAACACCAGCACGCCGTCGACGTGCCCGCCGTCGAGGAACCGCACCGTACGGTCGAGGTCCTCGCGCGTGTCACTGAAGATCAAGACCATCTGGCAGCCGATGTCGGCCAGTTCGCGGTACCCCGCCCGCATGACCGCGGTGCGGTACGGGTCGTCGAGCAGCCGCGCCTCCGGTTCCGACAGCACGACCGCGACCGCCCCGGTCCGCCTGGTGACCAGCGACCGGGCCGCCTGGTTCGGGGAGTAGCCGAGTTCGCGGGCCGCGGCCTGCACCTTCTCCCGCGACCGCGCGCTGACGTAACCGTCGTCGTTGAGCGCGCGGGAAGCCGTCGACCGGCTGACCCCGGCGGACGCGGCGACGTCTTCCAACGTCGGCCGCTCGTCTTCCCCTGGTCGAGGCCCCACCCGCGTCACCTTCACCCTTCAGCATCATCCGTACACCGACAGCTTAGTGTCCGCGGGCCTTGGCGCTGAGAGCGCTCCCGTGATGGAAACGCTCTTATTACAAGCTCTTGACATGACTATGCGGTGGCGACAGACTCGGCGCATCCTGGGAGCGCTCCCATTTTCTGGTCATACCGCGACGGCGTTCCCATCCATCGGCAAGGGGTTAGAGACACGTGAGAACCATCCGGAACGGCCTGGTGCTGGCACTGGGTATCACGATGACGGCATTCGGCGTGAGCGCGTGCGGCGGTGACGACGGCGGGACCCCCGCCGCGTCCGACCCGAACGCGAAGGTCGAGCTGACGCTGGCGACGTTCACCGAATTCGGCTACGAGGAGCTTCTTCCCGAGTACGAACGGCTGCACCCGAACATCAAGATCACCCACCGCAAGGTCGGCCAGGGCGGGCCGTACCACCAGGAGCTGATCACCAAGCTGGCCGCGGGTTCCGGTCTCGCCGACGTCACCGCGGTCGAGGAGGGACACCTGTCGAACGTCCTCGACAAGGGCTCGAAGTTCAACGACCTGCCCAAGATCGGCCCGGCGGAGGCCTCCCCCGACCGCTGGCTCGGCTGGAAGTACGACGCGGCGAAGACCAAGGACGGCAAGATCATCGGCTACGGCACCGACATCGGGCCGCTGGCGATGTGCTACCGCAAGGACATGCTCCAGGCGGCGGGCCTGCCGACCGATCCCGAAGCGGTCAAGCCGCTGTTCGCGACTTGGGACAGCTACTTCGCCGCGGGTGACCAGTACGTCGCCAAGACCGGTGGCAAGCCGTGGTTCGACGCGGCCGCGCAGAACTTCAACGCCATGGTCAACCAGCTCCCCACCGGCTACATCGGCAACGATGACAAGCTCGCGCTGGAGACCAACCAGGGCATCAAGGACGCCTGGAACAAGGTCACCGCGGCCGTCAAGAAAGGACAGTCGGCCAAGCTCACCGCGTTCAGCAACGAGTGGAACTCCGGCTTCAAGCAGGGTGCCTTCGCCACGAAGGTGTGTCCCGCGTGGATGCTCGGTGTGATCAAGGAGCACGCGGGACCCGAGAACGCCGGCAAGTGGGCGGTCACCGCGGCGTTCCCCGGTGGCGGCGGGAACTGGGGCGGTTCGTACCTGACCGTCCCGACGCAGTCGAAGCACCCGAAGGAGGCAGCCGAACTCGCCGCCTGGCTGACCGCGCCGGAGCAGCAGATCAAGGCGTTCCAGGCCAAGGGCACCTTCCCCAGCCAGGTCAAGGCGCTGGAGGACCCGGCGCTGTTGAGCAAGACCGAACCGTACTTCGGCGACGCCAAGGTCGGCCAGTTGTTCGCCGAGCAGGCCAAGAAGGTCGCCAAGCCGCAGTACAAGGGCCCGGGTGACGGCCAGATCCAGGAGAACGCTTCGACCCCGGCGCTCGCGGCCGTCGAACAGGGCAAGTCGGCGGACGAGGGCTGGGCGCAACTGCTCGAGGCCGCGAAGAAGATCACGCGCTGACCGATGACCGTCGTCGACAAGATCGCGCCGGAAGGGAGTAAGGCCGGGGTGCGCACGTCACCCCGGCCCACCCTCCGGCATCGCCTGAGCCGGTGGGACGTCAAGGTTTCGCCGTACCTCTACATCGCCCCGTTCTTCATCGTGTTCGGGGTCGTCGGGCTGTTCCCGTTGCTCTACACGGCGTATGTGTCGCTGTTCAGCTGGGAGGCGGGCGACGACGCCCCGGACTTCATCGGGCTGGACAACTTCAAGCAGTTGTTCGCCGACACGCAGTTCTGGAACGCGCTCGAGAACACCGTCAGCATCTTCCTGCTCTCCAGCGTTCCCCAGCTGATCATCGCGGTGCTCCTGGCGGCGCTGCTCAGCGCCAGGCTGCGCGGGGCGACCGGCTGGCGGGTCGGCATCCTGCTCCCCTACGCCGCCAGCCTGGTGGCGCTGGGGATCATCTTCGCGAACCTGTTCGGGCCGAAGTACGGCCTGGTCAACGGCCTGCTGCAGACCATCGGCCTCGATCCGGTCGACTGGCAGGCCGGCCGGTTCAGCAGCCATGTCGCGATCGCGATCATGGTGAACTGGCGCTGGACCGGGTACAACGCGCTCATCGTGCTGGCGGCCATGCAGGCCATCCCGAAGGAACTGCACGAAGCCGCCCTGATCGACGGCGCGGGCGCGGCACGCCGGTTCTTCAGCATCACCCTCCCGCTGCTGAAGCCGACGCTGATCTTCGTCACGATCACCTCGACGATCGGCGGGCTGCAGATCTTCACCGAGCCCAAGCTGTTCGA
This sequence comes from Amycolatopsis orientalis, assembly GCF_000943515.2. Taxonomy (NCBI): domain Bacteria; kingdom Bacillati; phylum Actinomycetota; class Actinomycetes; order Pseudonocardiales; family Pseudonocardiaceae; genus Amycolatopsis; species Amycolatopsis orientalis. Next base: position 5,057,616 of record NZ_CP016174.1, read on the forward strand.
CGCCATGCCGGGGTCGAACAACGGCGGCTCGTCCAACCAGTTCCAGACCGTGACGCTGTACCTGTACCAAACGGCTTTCGAGAACTACGAACTCGGCTACGCCTCGGCGATCGCGTGGGTCCTGTTCCTGATCATCGTGCTGATCGCGCTGGTGAACTTCTTCCTCACCGGCAGGCTCGCCCGGACCCCGGCGGTGAAGAAGTGACGACCACCATCCACAATAGACTCAAAAACGGCGGGCTGAAGCGGGGGGTTTCGGCACTGGGCAAACCGCGCCGGGCGACCTACATCGTGCTCGCGATCTTCGTGCTGGGTTCGCTGTTCCCGTTCTATTGGTCGTTCCTGGTGGCCAGCCGGGACAGCGGGATGCTCACCGAACGGGTCCCGCCGTTCCTGCCCGGCGGCAACTTCTTCGCCAACGCGGCGCGGGTGTTCGACACGGTGCCGTTCTGGAAGGCGCTCGCGAACAGCCTGATCGTGTCCGGCACGGTCACGCTGACCACGGTGCTGTTCTCCTCGCTCGCCGGGTTCGCGTTCGCCAAACTGCGGTTCCGCGGCCGGAACGGGTTCTTCGTGTTCATCGTGGTCACGCTCGCCGTCCCGACCCAGCTCGGCATCATCCCGTTGTTCATGGCGATGTCCGAGTTCGGCTGGGCGGGCGGGCTGCAGTCGGTGATCGTGCCCAACCTGGTGACCGCGTTCGGCGTGTTCTGGATGCGTCAGTACACAGTGGACGCCGTACCGTACGAACTGATCGAGGCGGCCAGGGTCGACGGCTGCAGCATGATCCGCATCTTCTGGAACGTCTGCCTTCCCGCCGTCCGCCCGGCGGCGGCGATCCTGGCGATGTTCACGTTCATGACGTCGTGGAACGACTTCCTCTGGCCACTCGTCGTGCTGGACGCCGGCAATCCCACCGTCCAGCTGGCACTGGAGAAGCTGCAGAGCGGCTATTACGTCGACTACTCGCTGGTGCTGGCCGGGACCACCCTGGCCACCATCCCGATCCTCATCGTCTTCCTCCTCCTCGGCCGCCAGATCGTGGCCGGGATCATGCAAGGTGCCGTGAAAGGGTGACCATGTCCACTCATCCCGACAGTGTCCGGGAGAAGACCGCGCTGCCGTTCCCGCCCGGATTCGTGTGGGGCGCCGCCACCGCGGCCTTCCAGGTCGAAGGCGCCACCGCCGCCGACGGCCGGACCGACTCGATCTGGGACGTCTTCGCTCGCCGCCCCGGCGCCGTCGTCGGTGGCGACACCGGCGAACCGGGGGCCGATCACTACCGGCGCTACGCCGAAGACGTCGACCTCATGCGGCAGCTCGGGCTCGGCGCGTACCGGTTCTCCATGTCGTGGCCGCGGATCCGGCCCGACGGCGGCGCGCCGAACCCGAAGGGGCTCGCCTTCTACGACCGGCTCGTCGACAGGCTCCTCGAAGCCGGGGTCCAGCCCTGGGCGACGCTCTATCATTGGGATCTCCCCCAGGCGCTGGAAGACAAGGGCGGCTGGACCTCGCGCGAGACCGCGTTCCGGTTCGCCGAGTACGCCGAAACGATCGTGGCGCGGATCGGCGACCGGGTGCAGAACTGGTCGACCCTGAACGAGCCGTGGTGCGCGGCGATGCTCGGCTACGCGGGCGGCATCCACGCGCCCGGCCGTCAGGAACCCGAAGCCGCGGTCGCCGCCACCCACCATCTCCTGCTGGGACACGGGCTCGCGATGGACGTCCTGCGACGGCACGCCCCTTCGGCGGCCTCGGGGATCACGCTGAACCTGTACCCCGTCTCCGCCGCCGACCCGTCGTCCACTGTGGACGTCGAGGCCGCGCGCCGGATCGACGGCCTGCAGAACCGGCTCTTCCTCGATCCGGTGCTGAACGGCGCCTACCCCGAGGACATGGTGGCCGATCTCGCCCACCTCGGCATCGAAGCGCTCATCCAAGAAGGTGATCTCGAGACCATCTCCGCCCCCATCGACTGGATGGGCGTCAACTACTACCGCGGTTACCAGGTCGCGGGGACCCCTCGGCCCGGCAGCGAGCCGGCTGGCCCCGACTGGCTCGGCGTGCCCGACGTCCACTTCGTCCCCGACGAGGCGGCGCCGCTCACCGACTCCGGCTGGGAGGTCCAGCCGTCGCGGCTGACCGAATGCCTGCTGCAGGTCCACCGTGACTACCGGCCGATCCCGTTGTACATCACCGAAAACGGCGCGTCCTATCCGGACGCCCTGATCGCCGGGGACGTCGCGGACACCGACCGGATCGCCTTCCTCGACTCGCATCTACGTGCCGCCTACGAGGCGATCGAGGCGGGCGTCGACCTGCGCGGGTACTTCTATTGGTCGCTGCTCGACAACTTCGAGTGGGCCGAGGGGTACGCCAAGCGCTTCGGGCTCGTGCACGTCGACTACGAGACGCAGCAACGGACGCCGAAGCAGAGCGCGCTCTGGTACTCCAGGGCGATCAGCCTCAACGGCCTGAGCTGATCGCGTCCGGTCGGAGCCCGGGCGGGCTCCGACCGGATTTGTTATCGTGGAGCCGGACCTGATCAACGCAGAGGAGACCAGACGTGGCGGGTGAAGACGACATCTCCGGGTGAGCCGGAGTTGCCAGGCCACCGGCGGTAGCGCCGACGTGGCCATTTCGTCGTTCCCTCAACGCCACGTCCACCGCGGTGCAGCCTTGAGGCGCCCGCTTCCTTCGCGAGGTCTTTCTCCATGTCAGACGCCTTCGTCGTCGTGTCCGCGCTGTCCTTCGCCTGGCCGGACGACACCCCGGTCTTCGACGACCTGTCCTTCACCGTGCCCGGTGGCCGCACCGGTCTCGTCGCGCCCAACGGGGCGGGCAAGAGCACACTCCTCAAGCTGATCGCCGGCGAGCTGAAGCCCCTCAGCGGGACCGTGTCCGCCCAAGGGGTGCTCGGCTACCTGCCGCAGTCGCTGCCGCTCACCGCCGAGCTGACCGTGGCCGAGGTGCTGGGCATCGCCCCGCAGCTCGCGGCGCTGTCCGCCATCGAATCGGGTGACGCGAGCGAGGAGCACTTCACCACCATCGGCAACGACTGGGACATCGAGGAACGCACCCGTGCCCAGCTCGACCGGCTCGGCCTCGACGGCATCACGCTGGACCGGAGCCTGCGCACGTTGAGCGGCGGTCAGATCATCTCACTCGGCCTGGCCGCGCAGCTGCTGAAACGGCCCGACATCCTGCTGCTGGACGAACCGACCAACAACCTCGACCTCGACGCGCGCCGCAAGCTCTACGGCGTGCTGGAAGACTGGTCCGGCTGCCTGTTGCTGGTGAGCCACGACCGGGAACTGCTCGACCGCATGGACCGGATCGCCGAACTCGACCGCGGCGACCTCCGCTACCACGGCGGGAACTTCACCCAGTACGAAGCCGCGGTCAAGGCCGAACAAGAGGTCGCCGAACGCAACGTCCGCAGTGCCGAACAAGAGGTCAAACGCGAAAAGCGGGAGATGCAACAGGCGCGCGAACGAGCCGCGCGGCGAGCGGGCAACGCCGCCCGCAACCTCGGCAACGCCGGTCTGCCGAAGATCTTCGCCGGCACCATGAAACGCAACGCCCAGGAATCCGCAGGCAAGGCCAACGAGACGCACGCCGCGCGGGTCAGCGACGCGAAGAACCGCCTCGACGAGGCCGAACGCTCGCTTCGCGACGACCAGAAGATCGCGCTGATCCTGCCGGGCACCAACGTCCCCGCGGGCCGCACGATGTTCCACGGCGAAGGCATCCAAGTACGCTACGGCGACCGGAACGTCTTCGCGGGCGACGGTGTCGACCTGACCATCCGCGGCCCCGAGCGGATCGCGCTGACCGGCGGCAACGGCAGCGGGAAGTCGACCCTCCTCCGGGTACTCAACGGCGACCTCGAACCTTCCGCCGGGATGATCAAACGGCCCGAGGGCCGGATCGCGTACCTCTCGCAGCGACTCGACCTCCTGGACCTGGACCGGACCATCGCCGAGAACTTCGCGTCCTTCGCCCCCGGCCTCCCCGAATCGCAACGGATGACGCTGCTCGCCCGCTTCCTGTTCCGCGGCGCGCGCAGCCAGCTTCCCGTCGGCGTGCTGTCCGGCGGCGAACGACTTCGGGCCACTTTGGCCTGCGTCCTGTTCGCCGAGCCCGCGCCTCAGTTGCTCCTGCTGGACGAGCCGACGAACAATCTCGACCTGGTCAGCGTCGGGCAACTGGAGAGCGCGCTGGGTGCTTATCAGGGGGCTTTCGTGGTCGTCAGCCACGATGAGCGGTTTTTGGGGGAGATCAAGGTGGATCGTCGGGTGAGGCTGGTCGATGGGGCGCTTCGTGAGGGTTAGCGCCGGGTGGCGCGATTAGTCGGCTGATTGCGCCGGGTTGGGCCTTGGTGGAGTGGGACGTCCCGTTTTCCTATTCCACTGGGCTTGACTTCGCAAAGCAGTTACGCGAGGTTGGGCGGTGTTGGCCCTTGGGGGCGCCCGCCGCAATTAGTCGACTAACTGCGGTCGGATCGTCACAGTTGCCACATAGTAGTCGGGGCGGTTCACCGTGATCACTCTTCAGCATTAACGACCGTCTTGCCTTGTTACTTAAAATTACGAACACGTGTTCGAATTTCTTTGGTATTATCGTGGGGTGTCCGAGACGATCCTTCCCGAGTTGCCGCAGGAGTTGTGGCGCGCTGGCAAGCTGGAGCTTGCCCATGGCGTGCAACAGTTCTTGCAGGTGATCAGGGTCGCCACCGCCGGGCTGGGGCGGTATCTGGCGGAGATCGAGTCTCGGGGCGCGAAAGACTTGTACGGGTACGGATCGACGGCCACATGGTTCGCTGACGTGGCCGGGCTTTCCTTCGGTGAAGCGCGTCCGGTGGTGAATCGGGCGATCGCGTTGAATCCCACGCGTGGTTTGGATGGGACCGAGCTTCCGGCTGTGGCACCTGCTACCGCTGCCGCGGCCGCGGAGGGGGCGGTCGGTGACGAGCGGATCCAGCAGATTCTGGACTTCCTGGCGAGCCTGCCGCTCGATACATCGGTGGAGGACCGGGAGAGCGCGGAGAGGACCCTGGCCGAGCTGGCCCGGCACGCCGGTCCCCGGCAGCTGGCCGAAGCCGAACAGAACATCCTCGGCTGGCTCGACCCCGACGGTGCCGAGCCGAAAGAACCCGAACCGAAGCAACCGCGCCGCGAGTTGACATTGGAACGCCGCAAAGACGGGTTCTGGAAACTGAACGGCCTCCTCGACGACGAAGCCGGTGCCCGCACCGCCACCGCCCTCGAGGCCCACGCTGCGCCGCGCCCGGTCGACGAGTTCGGCCAAGCCGATCTGCGGACGAAACCCGAGCGCCTGGGTGATGCGTGGGTGGACCTGGTCGACCTGGCGATCGCCTGCCCCGACCAGCCCGGCACCTCCGGCTACCGGACGCTGGTGCACGTCACCATCGGCCTCGACGAGCTGAAGACCGGTCTTGGGACCGCCTGTGTGGACTACGTCGGGACAATGACCGCTCGCGAGGCTCGGATGGCGGCCTGCGACTGCCTGCTGCTGCCGGTCGTTCTCAACGCGGCTGGTGAGCCGCTGGATGTGGGGCGTCTGAGACGGTTCGTCACTCCCGGTCAGCGACGGGCGTTGAACATCCGCGACGGGGGCTGCGCGTTCCCGGGCTGTCATCGGCCGCCGAAGAACTGCCACGCCCACCACATTCACCACTGGGCAGACGGCGGACCGACCGACCTGCGGAATCTCACGCTGCTGTGCGGTTTCCACCACCGGCTGATCCACCACGGCGACTGGGAAGTCCGCATGGCAGCCGACGGGCTACCCGAGTTCATCCCGCCCCAGTATCTGGACCCGCTACGGCGAACCCGGCGCAACATCCTGCACCGCGCCGCCGCCTGATCCCTACGCCACCCGAGGAGCCCGCGCCAGCCACACCGGCGACGGGCCCCTCGGCATGCCCACAGACAGACGACCCACCGCAGACGCTCCAGACCGCTCGTCACCCGGACCGACGACGAACATCTGCGATCAGGGCTTCACCTTCCCGGGTTGTCAACGGGACACCTGTCTATCGAGAAAGAAAGGTCCCGCTTCCGCTCAGCGAAGGCTGGGGGTTCCTGCGAGCGGAAACGGGAGTCAAGGCCGGTACGGGGGCCGCCTCTCGGCGAGAGGCACATCATGGCTCCGGCCGAACCGGTATTCCACGAAGGCGAAGGGTGAGCCCGGGGGCACCAACCGTACCGACACTCTCTATAACGCAAATTCTTCCGAAATGTTCCCCAGCGGACGTGACGCCCGTCATCACCCTCGAAACCCAACCAGAAACAAAAGACCCGCTCCCGCTCAGCGAAGGCCTGGGGGTCACCTGCGAGCGGAAGCGGGAGCTAAAGCCGATACGGAGGGCCGCCTCTCGGCGAAACGCACAACATGGCTCCGGCCGAACCGGTATTCCACGAAGGCAAAAGGTGAGGCCCGGGGGCACCATCCGCACCGACACCCTCTACAACGCACACACCCGCCAAATGTTCCCGACCACCCAACAGACGACCACGTGACCTACATCGCCCAAACCCGCACCAGAAAACAAAAAGACCCGCTCCCGCTCAGCGAAGGCCTGGGGGTCACCTGCGAGCGGAAGCGGGAGCTAAAGCCGATACGGAGGGCCGCCTCTCGGCGAAACGCACAACATGGCTCCGGCCGAACCGGTATTCCACGAAGGCAAAAGGTGAGGCCCGGGGGCACCATCCGCACCGACACCTTCTACAACGCACACACCCGCCAAATGTTCCAGCCCGGACAGTGACCCACGTCAACACTCGAAAGCAGTAACACTCAGCAGGGCGGCGGAACCTGCTCCACCAATTCCTCGGGAGCGGACAGCCTCCACGCCTCGTAGACGAGTTCGTTCAGCTCGTCGGCTTCGAGGCCGTCGAGGTGCACCACGACCCAGCCGAATCCGCCGGCCGTGAACTGCACCTCGAAGACGTCCGGCCGCTCGGCCACGAGGGCCTCTTGTTCGGACAGCGTCTGCTTCAGGCCGACGGTCTGCGTGCGCGGCCAGTAGTACCCGAATCGCTTACCGCGCACGCTGTACGACTCCCACTCCGTCGCGTCGGAACGCTCGACGTCGGCGAGTTTCTCCAGCATTCGGTGGAACTCGTCACTCGGCACACCCATCTTGAACCCCAAACACAGCTGCCCCCAGAAAACTCGGCGGCCACAGTGTAGGCGGACGGGCCGACAAGATCAGGAGCCCGCCCGCAGCTCCGCCTTGCGCACCTTTCCGGACGCGGTCCGGGGCAGCCCTTCAACGAACTCGAAGCGCACCGGCACCTTGTACTTCGCCAGCCGCCCGAGCAGGAACTCGCGCAGTTCCTCGCCGCCGACGTCGCCGGAGCGCACGACGAAGGCGCAGCCGACCTCGCCCCATTTTCCGTCCGGTACCCCGATGACCGCGGTCTCGGCCACCGCGGGATGTTCGTACAGGATGTTCTCCACTTCGGCCGGGTACACGTTTTCCCCGCCGGAGATGAACATGTCCTTCAGGCGGTCGACGATCCGGAAGTGCCCGTCCTCGTCGACGGTGGCCACGTCGCCGGTGCGGAACCAGCCGTCTTCGGTGAAGGCGGCAGCGGTCGCGTGCGGGTTCCGCCAGTAGCCGGGGGTGACGTTCGGGCCCTTCACCAGGATCTCCCCTGGTCCGCTGCCCGGTGGGTCGAGCCGGGCGTCGGCGAAGAACACGGGGACGCCCGCGGAGCCTGCCCGGCCATCGCTTTCGCGTGCCTCCAGGAACGTCACGCCCGGAGCGGTCTCGGTCAGCCCGTAGCCCTGGCAGAACACGAGTCCTCGCCGCTGATACGTCCGCACCAGCTCCTCCGGGACCGCGGCGCCGCCGCAGATCAGGCTCCGCACCGATGACAGATCGGCCGACGGCCAGCGCGGGGACGCGGCCAGTGCGGCGTACATCGTCGTCACCCCGAACATCCACGTCACCCGGTGCCGTTCGATCAGGTCGAAGCAGCCGTCGACATCCCAGGATGCCGTGAGGAGCGCGCAGCCGCCCTTGATCACGGTGGGAAGCAGGGTCTGCGCCAGCGCGGCGATGTGGAAGAGCGGCGCGGTGACGAGCGTGACCTCGTCACCGCCGACGTCCACGCCGATGAGCAGGTTGAACGTGTTCCAGAGCAGGTTGGCGTGCGTGAGCGTCGCACCCTTCGGGCGTCCTGTGGTGCCCGACGTGTACAGGATCAGCGCGACGTCGTCGGGAGACACCGCCACCTCTGGCGCGGTCTCCGCGCCCTCGCCGAGCCAGGTTTCGTAGTCCTCCAGCGCCACGAGCCGCGCGGTGGGGCCCTGCAACCCCTCGACGACCTTCGCCGTCTGTGGCGCGTAGATCAGCACTGTGGCACCCGAGTCGGTGAGGATGTGCTCGATCTCCGGCGCCGTCAGCCGGAAGTTGAGCGGGACGAAGATCGCGCCGAGCGACGTGGTCGCGAACAGGGTTTCGACGAACGCCGGATGATTCGGGCCGAGGTAGGCCACACGGTCCCCCTGGCCCACGCCTGCCGCCGTCAGCCGCGACGCCAACTTCGCGATCCGCCGGGCCAGCTGGGCGTACGTCGTCGGTTCGCTTTCGAAGAGCAGTGCGGTCCGCTGGGGCGAGATCCGTGCGCGGCGGGCAGGCCAGCCGCCGATTCCTTCAGCCCACATCAGCGGCCTCGGTGGTGGAACGAGCCGGGCTGGGCTCGGTCAAGTTTCGCCGGTTCGTCTCCTTCAGCGCCAGGACGCAGCCCGCCGACAGCAGGCAGAACGCCGCGATCGTCAAGGACACCGCCGTGGTCGACGGTCCGCCCGACGCACGCTGGAATTCGGCGAACAGCACCGGCGCGAACCCGGCGCCGAGACCGGCGAGCTGATAGCCCAGCGAGGCGCCGGTGTACCGGTTCTCGGTGGCGAACAGCTCGGTGTAGAGCGCCGCCAGCGGCCCGTACATCATCGGGTGCAGCACGCCCTGTCCGATCACCAGCGCCACGACCAGCAGCGCCCCGCTGCGGCTGTCGACGAGCGGGAACAGGACGAACCCGTACACCGCCGTCACCAGCGCGCCGATGAGCACGATCGGCCGCCTGCCGAACCGGTCCGAGACCGCCGACCAGCCGATGATCCCCACCACCGCGCAGACGGACGACACGGTGAGCGCGTTCAGCACGGTCTGGCGTCCGTGTCCCGCCTGGACCCCGTACGCGAGCACGAACGTCGTCAGTGTCCCCTGCACGACGAACGCGGCCAGGCCGACGCCGACCCCCAGCAGCAGCGTCTTCGGCTGCTCGCGCAGGACGGCCACCAGCGGGAACCGCCGTCGCGGCGCCACGGTCCTGGCGGCGAGGAACGCCGGGGTCTCCTCGACCCGCGACCGGACGAACAACCCGATCGCGAGCAGGACCACGCTGAGCAGGAACGGCACCCGCCAGCCCCACGCGAGGAACGCGGCCTCGCCGGTGACGGCCACCGTCGCGGTCATCGCCACCGTGGACACGACCATCCCGCTCGGCGCGCCCGCGTTCGCGAAGCTGGCCCACAGCCCGCGGCGGGAGGTGGCGTGCTCGGCCGACATCAGGACCGCGCCGCCCCATTCGCCGCCGACCGAGATGCCTTGCAGTACCCGCAACAGGATCAGCCCGACCGGCGCGGCGGCGCCGACGTCGGCGTAGGTGGGCAGGAGTCCGATGAGGAAACTGGAGACGCCCATCAGCGTCATGGTCATCACGAGCATCCGCTTGCGGCCGAGCTTGTCGCCGAAGTGGCCGAACAGCACGCCGCCCAGTGGCCGCGCGAGGTAGCCGGTGGCGAACGTGCCGAAGCTGGCGACGGTCGCGAGGGCGGGATCGAGGTCGGAGAAGAAGACCTTGCTGAACACGACGGCGGACGCCGTGGCGTAGAGCAGGAAGTCGTAGTACTCGATGAGGCTGCCGAGGTAGCTCGAAGCGACCGCTCGGCGGAGCTGGACGTTCTGGTGGGATCGCATGGCTTTCCCCTTGTCCTCAGGCGTAGTGCCGGTAGACGGCCCGCGCGACGCACGCGGGCTTGGCGGAACCGTCGAGTTCGACCGTGAAGTCGAGGACCATCTGCACTCCCCCGGCGATGTCGGTCACCTCGGCGACCTTCCCGGCGAGGCGGATCTTGCCGCCGGACGGCACCGGGCTGGGGAATCGCACCTTCTCCAGCCCGTAGTTGACGCTCATCCGCACGCCGGTGATCCGCAGCAGGTCGCTGAAGAGCGGGATCAGCAGGGACAGTGTCAGGTATCCGTGCGCGATGGTGCCGCCGAACGGGCCGTCGGCGGCGCGTTCGGGGTCGACGTGGATCCACTGGTGGTCGCCGGTGGCGTCGGCGAATCGCCCGATGCGGTCCTGGGTGATCTCCAGCCAGTCGCCGTGACCGAGGTCCGCGCCCGCGAGTGCCTTGATCTCTTCGATGCCGTTCGCGTGGGTCATGCTTCTCCTAGTCGGTTTTGACGAGACCGAGCAGCTTCGCCGCGTTGTCCTTCAGGATCTTCGGGCGGACTTCGGGTTTGATCTCCAGCTCGGCGAAGTCGGCGAGCCAGCGATCCGGGGTGATCACCGGGAAGTCGGAGCCGAACAGCACCTTGTCCTTCAGCAGGGTGTTGGCATACCGGACGAGCTGGGGCGGGAAGTACTTCGGCGACCAGCCGGACAGGTCGATGTGGACGTACGGTTTGTGCGTCGCGACGGCCAAGGCCTCGTCCTGCCAAGGGAACGACGGATGCGCGAGGATGATCCGGAGTTCGGGGAAGTCGACGGCGACGTCGTCGACCAGCATCGGATTCGAGTACTTGAGCCGGATCCCGCCGCCACCGGGTACACCGGCGCCGATCCCGGTCTGCCCGGTGTGGAAGAGCGCGGGAACGCCGAGTTCTTCGATGACCTCGTAGAGGGGATACGCCATCGGGTCGTTCGGCGCGAAGCCCTGGATACTCGGATGGAACTTGAACCCGCGGACGCCGTATTCGCCGACCAGCCTGCGCGCCTCGCGGACGCCCGCCCTGCCCTTCCACGGATCGACGCTCGCGAACGGGATGAGCACGTCGCCGTGTTCGGCGCAGCTCTCGGCGACCTCCTCGTTCGCGATCCGCGGATGGCCGGTGGCGTGTTCGGCGTCGACGGTGAACACGACCGCGGCCATCCTGCGTTCCCGGTAGTACGCCGCCATTTCCGCGATCGAAGGCTGCCGGTGCCCGTGCGCCTTGAAGTACTTCTCCGAGGCGCCGAACAGGGCCGGGCTCAACGAGCCGTGGCCGTTCTTCGAGATCTCCGCGTGCGTGTGGACGTCGATCGCGACGACGTCGTCGATGTCGATGGGCACGTCACGGCCCCTTCGGCGCGGGGATGCCGAAGCTCTCCGGCTCGGCGCCGATCCCGGCGTGCCAGGAGGCCGCGATCCGCTCGGCGGTCCAGCCGCCGTCGGCGAAGTCGACGGCCTTCTCACGTGGGTGCGCCCAGAGCGCGAGCCGGTCGCCGCCGATGCCGATCGCCTGGCCGGTGACACCTTTCGCCTCGTCCGAAGCCAGGAAGACGACGAGCGACGCGGCGTCCTCGGCCGTTCCCAGTCCTTCGTCGCGACGGAGCCACGGCGGGAACGGTTTCCCGGTGCGCTCGGCCTCTTCGATCACCGGCGCGAAGGCCGGGATGGTGCGGGTCATCTCGGTCGCCGCGACCGGGACGATCGCGTTGACCAGGATCTCGGCCTTCGCCAGTTCCATCGCCCAGGTACGGGCCATCGCGGCGATCCCGGCCTTCGCGGCGGCGTAGTTGGTCTGCCCGAAGTTGCCCCGCTGTCCCGCCGGCGAGGAGACCAGGATCAGCCGCCCGCCCTCCCCCTGCTCCCGCATCCGCACCGCGGCCGCCCGCGCGCAGGTGAACGTGCCGCGGAGGTGGACACGGACGACGTCGTCGAAGTCGTCGTCCGACATCTTCCACAGCACCCGGTCCCGCAGGATCCCGGCGTTGGTGACCATCGTGTCCAGCCGTCCGAACTCCTCGACCGCGGTGCCGACCAGCCGTCCGGCGACCTCCGCGTCGCCGACCGGGGCGACGACCGGCACGGCCCGTCCGCCCGCTTTCCGGATCGCGTCGGCGGTTTCGGCGGCGGCCTCGTCCACGTCGTTGACCACGACGGCGGCGCCGGCGGCGGCGAGTGCTTCCGCGTAGGCCCGCCCCAGTCCGCGGCCGCTGCCGGTGACCACCGCGACCTTGCCCGACAAGTCCATGAAGCCGTCCTCTCGTCGTCCGCTGCGGAACTCAAAGTAGGTCACTATTCAAACTGTCGTCAAGAATCTGCCCAACATCATCGGCTAAGCTGCTCTCCGTGACCGAAGACGACACCGCACCCGGCCAGGCCCATCGGCCGCAATCCCTGATGCTCACCTTCCTGGGCATGCACGTGCTCGGCCACGACACCGCCGTCTACTCCGGAAGCGTGATCGACGTGTTCGCCCGCGTCGGCGTCTCCGAAGAGGCCGTCCGCTCGACGCTGACCCGGATGGTCGGCCGCGGCCTGCTGATCCGGCAGCGACACGGCCGCCGTGTCTACTTCGGACTGACGCCCCGCGCGACGGAGGTACTGGAGGACGGCGGGCGGCGGATCTGGGACACCGGCGCGGTCAACCGCGATTGGGACGGCACCTGGACACTCGTCGGCTACTCCCTGCCCGACAGCAGGCGCAGTGACCGGCACGATCTGCGCAGCCAGCTCGTGTGGGCGGGTTTCGGCCTTCTCCAGAACGGATTGTGGATCGCGCCGGGCACCAGGGACGTCACCGCGATCGCCGAACCGCTCGGCCTGCTCGACCACGTCACGGTGTTCAGCGCGCAGGAGGCCAAACCGACCGAATCCGCCGACCTGGTCCGCAAGGCCTTCGACATCGAGGCGATTTCCGCGCGGTACCGCACTTTCCTCGACCGCTGGGACCGGCCGAAGCCACTTCCGTCGGCCCCGGACGACCTCGCCCGCCGACTGCTGCTCCACACCGACTGGCTCCAGGCCGTACGCCAGGATCCGCATCTCCCGGCGGAGCATCTTCCCGCGGACTGGCCCGCCATCCGGGCGGAGCAGGTCTTCGCGCGGCTCGACGCGCGGATCCGGGAGGCTTCGACCCGGTTGGCCGAAGAAGTGCTCGACGTGGTCGCGGTCGCGGATGGCTGATCCTCGCTACCCTCGCCTCCGGAAGTGAGTCACCCGACCCGGAGGAGCTGCGGAATGGACCGTCCGGCCACGGCGGAGGAATTGTTCGACACCATCGGTTCCGCCTACGAGGAGGTCTTCGGCCGTCCGCCGGTGATCGACAGGGCGCTGCGGCATCTGCTCGGCGCGCTGCCGCCGTCGTCGAGGGTGCTCGACATCGGCAGCGGGACCGGTCGTCCGGTGGCCGAGGAACTGGCCGCCGCCGGGCACCGCGTGACCGGGCTCGACGTGTCGTCGGTGATGATCGACCTCGCCCGGCGGCAGGTTCCGGCCGCCTCCTTCGTCCACATCGATGTGCGGGACTGGGCTTCACCCCCGGAGTCCTGGGAGGCCGTCTGCGCGTTCTTCCCGTTCCTGCAGATGCCGCGCCGGGACACCGAAGCGGTGCTCGCCGACATCGCGCGATGGCTGGTCCCGGGCGGATTGTTCGCGCTCGTGACCGTCCCGCGCGACGTCGAGGACGTTCCGGTGGAGTTCTTCGGGCACACTTTCCACGAGACCAGCTTCGCGCCGGAAGATCTGGTGCGGCGGGTCGAGGCGGCCGGACTGGAGGTCACCGGAACTGCGTCGGAACTCTTCACCGCGGACGAGCCGGGGACACCGCCGGAGGAGCACCTGCTGATCACGGCTCGCAAGCCGGGTCGCGGCTGATCGTCACTATCCTCGCCTCGTGCCCGTCGTCAGCGTGATCACCCCGGTCCACCCGCCGAGCCTGCCGTACTTGACCGAGGCCTACGAATCCCTCGCCGCGCAGGAACTCCCGCCGGGCTGGACCTGGGAATGGCTGGTGCAAGAGGACGGCGAGACCGGCCTGCTCGACGACGTCCTCCCCGCCGACGAGCGGGTGCTGCCCGGTTCGGGCCGCCGGGGCGGCCCCGGGGTCACGAGGATGATGGCGGTGTCGCGGTCCTCCGGGGAGCTGATCAAGGCGCTCGACGCGGACGACCTGCTCGCGCCGGGCGCGCTCGCGCGGGACATCGCGGTACTGGAGGATCCCGCGATCGACTGGACCACCTGCCGGGTCCTCGACCTTTTCCCCGACGGCACCACGGCGGGCGTCGACAGCGATCCCGAGGAAGGGCCGATCGAACGCGGCGCGATCCTCCGGCACTGGCGGCGCAACGGCTACCTCTCCCCCGTGGTGGCCGGGACGCTGTGCATCCGCCGCGAGGTGCTGCTGGACCTGGGCGGCTGGATGGCCCTGCCCGCGTCGGAGGACACCGGGCTGATCCTCGCCGCGAACGTCGCCTCCGACGGGTACTTCGTGGCCACCTGCGGCATGTTCTACCGGAAGTGGGCCGGGCAGGTCACCCGATCCGCCGCGCACAACGACGACGCCGAACGGCTCGCGCGGATGAAGCTGATCGAGGAACGTGCCGAGATCATGCTGGCGCGACGGGCTCAGCGCGCGCCCAGTGCTTCCGCCGTGGCGAGCCAGCCTTCACGGGCACTCGGGTAGTGGGGCGCCCAGCCGGACGCCTCGCGGAACGCGGCGTTGCTGACGCGGACCGAGCGGGTGAGTGAGGTCAGCCTGTCGCCCAGCAGTGCCGCCGCCCGGCCAGGCCCGCGGATCCACTGGCGTTTCCCGGCGGCGGCCGCCAGCGCCGCGGTGAAGTCCCGTTTGGTCAGCGGTTCGTCGTCGACCACGTTGTAGGTCCCGGCCGGCACCCCCAGCGCGGCCACGACGGCGCTTGCCGCGTCGGCGAGGTGGATCGAGGACACGTAACCGTCGAGCCGTCCCAGCGCCGCGCCGATCCCGCGCCGGGCTTGGCCGAGCAGTTGCTCGCTGTGTGCCGCGCCGGGACCGTAGAACCAGCCGAACCGCAGGACGATCCCGGCCCCGCCGGCGTCGGTGAACCGGTTCGCGCTCGCCTCCGCGGCCAGATTTCCCAGTGCCAGCGGGTAATGCTCGGCGGGGACGTCCTCCCCAATCCATTCGCCGCCGCGGTCCGGGTAGATCATGCAGACCGACTCCTGGATCAGGCGCCCCACGCCCGCTTCGAGCGCCGCGCCTGCCACCGCCGCCGACCCCTCGGCGCGGATCTTCTTGTTGCGCTCCCAGGCTTTCGCGGAAAGGAACCGCGACATGGACGGCAGTGCCGATGCCAGGTTGACGACGGCGTCGTGCCCGGCGAACACCTCGCCGAGCGCGTCCCGGTCGAAGAGCGAGACGATGACCGGCTTCGCGCCCTGCGCGCGGAGAGCCGCCGCCTTGCCCGAGGTGCGGGCGAGCGCGGTGACCTCGTGGCCCGCCTCCACCAGCGCAGGGACGGCGTGGCCGCCGATCGCGCCGGTACCTCCGGTGACGAAGACCTTCATACCCGGCCCCTAGAGTTCGATGCTCACGTCCGGCAACGCGGCGACCATGTCGAGCAGCGACTTGGCGCACACATCGCGGGTCTGATCCCTGGTCAGCCGCCGGTACTTGAGCCAGTCGAGGCAGACCGCGACGACGAACGCCAGCCAGCCGCGCACGATCACCCGCAGGGTTTCCGGCGGTTCGACGTCCGGGCACAGCGCCGCCAGGATCCGGCGGCCCTGTTCGGCGAAGTTGTGGTCCAGGACCTCCCGCACGTCGTCGACCGCGATGGCCGTGCCGGCGTGCAGGGCGCGGTAGCCGTCCTCGTTGGCTTCGGCGTAGCGGAGGTACGCGTCGAGGCCCGCCGTCAGCTGCTCCGTGACCGGCAGCGTGGGATCGGCCCTGGTCATGTCGAGCAGGCGTTCACCCTCGGCCTTGATGACCTCGGTGACGAAGTCCCGTTTCGTCGGGAAGTAGTGGTAGAGCAGCCCTCGCGACACCTCGGCGATGTCCGCGACCTGTTCGATCCACACGTCGTCGTACGGCCGTTGCGCGAACAGGCGGGCACCGATCCGCAGCAGCTGTTCCCGCCGCTCGGCGGTGCTCAGCCTGCTGCGTGGCCTTCCGGAAGTACTCGCCGCCATCCCGTCATCGTACTTACTTGACACGAGTTCAGTAACAGGCCACGCTCGCTATTGGATGTCGATTCAACAGCGTTTACCTGGAGGGGCCATGGCCACCGCTCTCCCCCATCCCCCGCGCCGGATCCCGCTGGTCGGCGACGTGCTGGGCGTTTCGCCGCAGACCCCCGTCCAGGACTCGATGCGGCACGCCGCCGAACTGGGCCCCGTCTTCGAGCGCAAGGTGTTCGGCCGCAAGATCGTGTTCGTCCACGGCGCCGGGCTGGTCGCCGAGCTCTCGGACGAGAAGCGGTTCGCGAAACACGTCACGCCCGCGATCTCGAACCTGCGCCCGCTCGGCGGCGACGGGTTGTTCACCGCGCACAACGAGGAACCCAACTGGCGGCGCGCGCACGAGATCCTCGCACCCGCCTTCAGCCGTGACGCCATGCGGCGCTATCACCCGACGATGCTGGCGATCACCCGTGAACTGCTGGACATGTGGGATCGCGGCGGCGAGGTCGACGTCACGGACGACATGACCAAGCTGACGCTGGAGACCATCGGGCGGACGGGATTCGGCTACAGCTTCTCGTCGTTCGAACGCGCCGAACCGCATCCGTTCGTCGCCGCGATGGTCCGCACCCTGCGGCACGCACAGCGGACGGTGATCCAGCCGCCGGTCATCGGCCCGCTCCTCAACCGGAAAGCGAACCGGCGCAACGAAGCCGATCTCGCGTTCCTCCGCTCCGTCGTCGACGAGGTCGTCGAGGCGCGCCGGGACGACACGAGCACCGAAGACCTGCTCGGGCTCATGCTGAACACCGTGCAGCCGGGCACCGGCGAGGCGCTGGACGAGGTCAACATCCGGAACCAGATCATCACCTTCCTCATCGCCGGGCACGAGACGACCTCGGGCGCGCTGTCGTTCGCCTTGTACTACCTGGCCCGGAATCCGGACGTCCTCGCCCGCGCTCGGTCCGAAGTGGACAAGGTCTGGGGCGAGCACCCGGATCCGTCCTACGAAGAGGTCGCCAAGCTCCGCTACGTCCGGCGCGTTCTGGACGAGGCGCTGCGGCTCTGGCCGACAGCGCCCGCGTTCGCGCGCCAGGCCAAGGTGGACACCGTCGTCGGCGGCGAGTACCCGATGCGCGCGGGACACTGGGCACTCGTCCTCATCCCGGCCCTGCACCGTGATCCCGTCTGGGGCGACGACCCGGAGGCGTTCGACCCCGACCGCTTCGCCCCGGAACGCAACCGGGCCCGCCCGCCGCACGTCTACAAACCTTTCGGCACCGGGGAACGCGCCTGCATCGGACGGCAGTTCGCGCTCCACGAGGCGACGCTGGTACTCGGCATGCTGCTGAGCCGCTACGAACTGCGCGGTGATCCGTCCTATCGACTGAAGGTGCAGGAACTGCTGACGCTGAAGCCGGAGGGGTTCAAGCTCGACGTCTCCCTCCGCGACCGCGCCACGGCGAGGGTGACCGCGTCGACGTCGAGCCCGGTCACATCCGGCGCCCGGGATCCGTCAGTGCGGTGAAGGCACGACGGAAACCCTGGAGGAGAACACCATGCAAGCCCGGATCCCGAACCCCGCGCTGGCGACCCCCGCCACACTGAAGGCCCTGATCGCGTTGGCGGAGTCGACCGGGGACACCGGTGTCCCCAAGACCACGCACTACCTGATGCACGTCCGTGCCAGCCAGATCAACGGCTGCGCGGGCTGCCTGGAGATGCACACCAAGGAGATGCGCAAGGCGGGTGAATCCGACGAGCGGATCTTCACCGTCGCCGCGTGGCGTGACACGGCCTACTTCACCGAGCCCGAACGTGCCGCGCTCGCGCTGGCAGAGGCACTCACCCGGATCGCGGACCGGGCGGATCCGGTCGACGACGAGATCTGGGACGAAGCGGCCCGTCATTACGACGAAAAGCAGCTTTCGAGCCTGGTCCTCTCGATCGCCGCCATCAACACCTGGAACCGGCTCAACGTCGCCACCCGGCAGGTCGCCGGGGCCTCCTGACCGTGCAACGGGTTTGACCCCGCGTCGATGAAGGAATTGGGACACTCAACGTCCCAATTCCTTCATCGACGGCCTGCACCCTGATTTTCCGACCCCTCACCGCGTCTGGCGCAGCTCCACACAGCACTCGGCCGCACCGGGAGCGAGGACCGCCTCCACGCTCCCGGCGCGGACGCCGGTCAGAAAGCCGGCGAGGAAGGCCTGGTTGATCCCGCAGACCAGCTCCGGCGCCTCGGCGGCCAGCGGGTGGAACGGGCAGTTCCGTAGCCGGACGCAGGTCCGGGTGTCGCGGCTCGGCTCGAAACCGTAACGGCGAAGCACCCCTTCGGCGACGGTGAGCGCGCGCTCGGCACCGAGCCTGCCCGGCCGGGTCCGCGCGCGTTCTTCCTCGCCCAACGCGAGGCCCCGCTCCCCCGCGACCCGCAGCACGGCGTCCCGCGCCGGTTCACCGGACCCTTCGGCGAGCACGGCCTCGGTGAGGATGCTCGCCAGGATCTCGTGCCGCCTCGCGGGAAGCTGCACCTGGATGCTTTCTTCGACGGGTTCGTAGACCTTGGGCTTGCGCCCCACCTTCGCCACCGGGCCCGCCGCGTAGCCGAACCTGAGCAGCCCGGCCGCCACGAGCTTGTCGAGGTGGAACGCGGCGAGCTTGCGGGAGATCCCGACCGCGGCCGCCGCCTCGTCCCGCGTCACCGGACGCCGCGCACGCCGGGCGTAGGCGTACATGCCGCGGCGGAGGTCGTCGTCGAGCGCCGACACCGCGGCGATGGCGGGGACGTCGAGGCCGTCCGGATCGGACACTGTCACGTACACCACGATATCGCCCATCTCAACCGGCGGAACATTCTGGACCGCCGATCTACCATGTAGGCTGAACCGGCGGACGGTAAAACGCCCAAAAATATTAGTCGAATAACACTGGGGATCGCGGTCCATCCTAGGAGGCCTTATGTCCACTCCCGCCTTGCGCGTCGTGCATGAACCCGGGCCGGGACCGGACCTGGAGGCCGCCGAGGCCGCGGCCGCCGATCTCCTCACCGCACTGGGCATCTCGCTGGACTCGGAGAGTCTCCGCGGCACCCCTGGCCGAATGGCGCGCGCGTACGCCGAGTTGTTCACACCGCGTTCCTTCGACCTCACGACCTTCCCCAACGACGAGGGCTACGACGAACTGGTCCTCGCCAGGGGCATCCCCGTCCGGTCGGTCTGCGAACACCACCTGCTGCCGTTCGTCGGGGTCGCGCACGTCGGCTACCTGCCGGGCGAACGGATCCTGGGGCTGTCCAAGCTGGCCAGGATCGTCGAGCACTTCGCCTGCCGCCCGCAGGTTCAGGAGCGGCTCACGAAACAGGTCGCCGACTGGCTCGACGAGCAACTCGAACCCCGCGGCGTCGGCGTGGTGATCGAGGCCGAGCATTCGTGCATGACCCTGCGCGGGGTCCAGGCCACCGGATCGAGCACCGTCACCTCGACCCTGCTCGGCACGCTGCGCGAAGACGCCCGTTCGCGCCAGGAATTCTTCGCCCTCACCGGCATCAACGGCTGAGCGGCCGCCCCTTTAGACTGCCCTTCCGTTCGTTCAGGGAGGGAAAGTACAGGGTGGGCGGACAAATTTCGTCACGGGTGTTCGTTTCCTATGCGCACGACTCGGCCGGACACGTCGAGTCGGTCCAACGGTTCGCGGATTTTCTCGAAACCGAAACCCGGTTCACCGTGTACTTGGACCAGTGGCGGGACGACGACCGTCGCGACTGGGCGGAGTGGGCGGCCGAACAGTTGCACCTGGCTGATTTCATCCTGGTCCTCGTCTCTCCCGAGTATCTGCGTGTCACCAAGGGTGAGGTCTCGGCCGACTCCGGATGGAGTCAGCAGCAGGAACCTTTTCACGGCGTCACGGACGCCCGCCGGATCCTGCCGGTCGTACTTCCGGGGGAGTCGAGCGCGTACATCCCAGCCGTCGTCACCGAGTACACCAAGATCTGGTTCGCCGTCAGTGACTTCACCAGGGACGGAGCGGCGGCCCTGCTGACGGCCCTTACCGGACGCGGAACCAGCCAGCCCCCTCCCGACGAGGTTCCGGCGCCGGATCCGTACTCCGCCCACGTCGCCGATTACCGGCCCGACACCGACGACGGCGTCGACCGCCTCGGCATCGGTCCCGACGTGCGGATGCTCGCCGACCTGGTCGTCTCCCGGATGATCACCCCGCCCCTGTCGATCGGCCTGTTCGGCAGCTGGGGTTCCGGCAAGAGTTTCTTCATGCGCCAGATGCAGCTGCGGGTCCGCGAACTCGCCGATTCCGCGCGCGAGGCCGAGGCCGCGGCCGGGGCGCACGGGAAAACCGTGTCGTCCTACTGTTCCAGCGTCCGCCAGATCAGCTTCAACGCCTGGCACTACAGCGAAGCGAACCTTCTGGCCAGCCTCGCCACCCACATCTTCGACAACCTCGCCGCGAGCGGCGCCGAGAATGATCTCCAGCGCCAGGCCGACGCCCTCGCGGAACGCCGCAAGACCGAGAAGACGCTCCTCGGCAGGCTCAGCGCGGTCCGCCTCGAACGCAGGACCCTGACCGCTCGGCAGAAGCAGGCGACGCGGCGACGGCGGAAGCCCCGCGAGTACGTTCGCGCGGTCTTCGACAGTCTCACCGAAACGGACAAGGCCTGGATCGCGTCCCGGCTCGGGGTCGACCGGCCGACCGCCGAGGATCTCGAACGCCTCGCGCAGGAGACCGGCGGGCTGCGTTCGGACGTAGCCGAATTCTGGCGACGGCTGCGGCAGGATCCGGTTCCGTTGCTGGTCCTGATCGGTGGGCTGGTGACGGTCCTGGTCGTCACCCTGCTCGTGGGCCGGTCACAGGTTTCGGGGGTGCTCGGCGGGCTCACCGTGGTGAGTTCCGCGCTGACCGTGGTGCTGCGGATGCGTGCCAGCGCGGGCCGGATCCACGAGGCACTCGGCAAACTCGGCGGTCCGTCCGAAGAGGACGAAGAGACCGAGCGACGGCTGGCCGAACTGGACGCGGAATCAGAACGGCTCGAAAAGGCGGTCACCGAACTCGCGCCCGGGCTGGATCTCGTGTCGTTCGCCGAGTCCCGGCTCTCGGACTACGTCGAGCATCTCGGGGTGGTCTCGTTGCTGCGCAAGGATCTCGAGACGTTCGCGACCATGCTCGCCGAAGTACCGCACGGTTCCGGCAAGATCGAGCGGACCGTGCTCTACATCGACGACCTCGACCGGTGCCCGCCCAAGGTCGTCGTCCAGGTCCTCGAAGCCATTCACCTCCTGCTGGCGCTGCCGGTGTTCGTCGTCGTGGTGGGCGTCGACTCGCGGTGGCTGAAGAAGGCCGTCGAGCAGCACTACGAGGACATGCTCGGCGACGATCCGGAAGCCTTCGCCGAGAACTACCTGGAGAAGATCTTCCAGGTTCCGTTCACGTTGTCCCCCATGGACGATCCAGGGTTCGCGGGGCTCGTGCGCGGGCTCGCCGCCACCGAGGGTCAGGACGCCACACCGGTGACCCTGCCCGCGGAAGCGGACGAGCCATCCGGCGCCCGCCCTCAAATCGCGGCCGCGCCTCCTCCGCATGAGGAAGCACCGGGACCGTCGTCCGAACAGTCCACAATAGACCTTCGACCCCCTCGACTGGTCATCTCACGGGCGGAGCTGGACTTCCTGGCGACACTGGCGCCGCTCGTCCGGTCCCCGCGGGCCGCGAAACGGCTCCTGAACCTGTATCGGTTGCTCCGGGCGAGGCTCGCCGGCGAAGAACTGGCCGAGTTCGTCGCCGACGGCTCGCGGGAGGCACCGTTTCGCGCGGTACTGGTGCTGCTCTCGGTACTGGTCGGATACCCGGAGGCCGTCTCCTGGTTCTTCGCCTCCCTCGCCGGGACGGATCCCGGCGACAGGGCGCTCGACATCGTGTCGTCGCTGAACGACCACGAACTGCGGCCGAAGCTCGAACGCGGCCTGTCCGGCGAGTCGTGGCCGGAACTGGCCGCGTCCTATCAGCGCTGGCTGCCGCTGGTGAACCGGTTCTCGTTCTCCCGCGAGGACTGAGTCCGTGACCGCTCGATGTCGGGTCCCCGGTAGAGCCGTTCCGGAATCCGCGCCAGTGTCGACGGGTGCACCTGCGGGCCGAGGCCGTAGAGCTTCTGGAAGCTCATGATCAGCGGCCGCCACCGGTCGGGGTCGATCCGGTCGTCGGTACCCGGCATCCGGATGTCGTCGTGGACGTGGACGCGCTGCACGCGGACCTCGAACACGAGCACCCCGCCGCGTTGCGCCTCGTCGTCCTCGGCGAGCGGGTGGACGGCCTCGACGACGGCCTCCATCGTCACCGGGCATTCCGCCACCCGCGCCGGGCGGACGGTCTCCGAAGCGACCGGGGTGAGCCCGGCCCGGCCGAACTTGTCGGCTTCGTGCCGGTAGCCACGTTCGTACTTACGCGGCGGGACGGGATCCGATCCGGTGGTCAAGGCCAGCCGGTCCACCGCGGCCGCCAGGTCGTCGGAAGGGAGATTCAGAACACATTCACCATTCTGCATGAGATTCTGTGCCGTCTTGGATTTCGCGCCCAGTCCGAGCATGCCCCGCCAGCCGAGCCAGAACGCAGAGGACATCGGAGCCAGGTTTCCGGCCCCGGTCCCGTCGACCGTCGAAAGGAGCACCACCGGGGTGCCGAAGTAGAGGATTCCGGGCTCTATACGGGTGTGCGCGGCCTCGGCCGCTGACGTCGTCACTGTCACGACCGCCAGCTTCGCCGCGCCGCGCGACGGAAGCTGGCGAGAATCGGACGTCGCGATCAACTCCCTCGGCAGACGGCCTCACCGGCCGCGAGCGCCTACCCTTCCGGTGGAGGTTCCTTGAGGCAGGCGCGAATCCCGTGTCGTTCGGAGTACTGCGTTCGGCCGATTGCTGGTAAGTTCGCCGAACTTGAACGACGAAGGAGGCGCCGGCAGCTGCCCGGTCAACACCCGAACGCGCGTGGTGAGGCGAATCGCATGCGAGACGATGTGGTCCAGGCGAGCTCGATCCTCGGGCACTCTCCCGGCCAGGTTTGGGAAGTGATCGGCGATCCCG
This sequence comes from Amycolatopsis orientalis, assembly GCF_000943515.2. Lineage (NCBI taxonomy): Bacteria > Bacillati > Actinomycetota > Actinomycetes > Pseudonocardiales > Pseudonocardiaceae > Amycolatopsis > Amycolatopsis orientalis. The sequence continues at coordinate 5,080,889 of NZ_CP016174.1, forward strand.
AGTCCTACTCGAGGTTCGTCGCGGAGATCAGCTGGTGCGAGATCCGGCAGTCCGCCGAACGCGGGCGCGGCCCGAAATGCCTCATCCGGCTGGAGCCGAGGCTTGGCAAGCTCGTCGTCGGTGACATCGAAGCGCGGGTCTGGCGGCCCGGTGAGCATGTCGTCTGGTGCGGCGCCGAGGACGACGGCAACTGGGTCTCGATCGAGCTGAGGCAGGCTCCCGACAACGGCACGGAACTCGTCGCGCAGCTGATGCTTCCCGCGCGGAACGCGCATCTGGTGTCCGCCGCGTCGTTCAAACGCACCGTCCGCGCGGTGACCCGGCGGATCGACCTGCACCTTTCGGGCCGGGCCGCGCCACCGCAAGAGGAACCCGCGCATACCAAGGCCACCACGCTGCACACGGCGAGCACGCTGATCAAGGCCGGGGTGCTCGCGGCCGCGCGGCCGGACAAGATCGCCCGGCAGCTCACCTCGCTCTCGCAGTGGGGCGCGACGGTCGCCGGCGGCTACACGGCCAACGCCGCCCGCGTGCCGGACGACGTCGCGCTGCACGACGAGCGCAACGTCCGGACGTTCAAGCAGGCGGCGGAGCGCAGCAACCAGATCGCGAACGCGCTGGCGCTGCGCGGAGTCCGTTCCCGCGACCGGATCGCCCTGTTGTGCCGCAACCACGCCGCGATGGTCGAGTGCCTGATCGCGTGCAGCAAACTCGGGGCGGACGCGATCCTGCTCAACACCGGGCTTTCCGCCGGCGCGGTCGCGAACGTCATCGACCTGCACAAACCGGTGGCGGTGCTCGCCGACGACGAGTTCTCGCGCGTCATCGCCGACATCCCCGGCGATTTCCTGCGGCTGTCCACCTGGCCGGAGACCGAGAACGGCTACCCGACGATCGACCAGCTGATCGCCGGGGTGCCCACCACCAAACTCAAGCCGGTGGACCGGATCGGCAGGCTCGTCGTGCTGACCTCGGGCACCACGGGAACGCCCAAGGGCGCGCGCCGTCCGACGCCGAAGGGACTCGCGACCTCGGCCGCCATGCTGGACCGCATCCCGCTCCGCACCGGCGACCGGTTCGTGGTGGCCGCTCCGCTGTTCCACAGCTGGGGCCTCGCCGGGATGCAGATCGGGATGGCGGTGCGCGCGTCGCTGTCGCTGATCCGCCGCTTCGACGCGGAGGAGATCCTGAGGACCATCGCCGAACACCGGGCTGGCGTGCTGTTCGCCGTCCCGATCATGTTGCAGCGCATCCTCGACCTGCCCGAGCGGATCCGCAGCCGGTACGACCTGTCGTCGCTGCGCATCGTCGCCAGCAGCGGTTCCGCGCTGCCGGGGACGATCGTCACCGAGTTCATGGACACCTTCGGCGACGTGCTCTACAACTTCTACGGCTCCACCGAGGTCTCGTGGGCGAGTATCGCCACCCCCGAAGACCTCCGGGCGGTGCCGACGACCGCCGGCCGCTGCCCGCCCGGCACCCGCGTCGCCATCCTCGACGAGGAGCACAACCGCGTCCCGCCGGGCTGGGAGGGACAGATCTTCGTCGGCAACGACATGCTGTTCGAGGGCTACACCGACGGCGCCAGCGTGCCGCGCGCGGACGAACTGATGGCGACCGGCGACGTCGGCTACCAGGACGCCTCCGGACGCCTCTTCGTCACCGGCCGGGCCGACGAGATGATCGTGTCCGGCGGGGAGAACGTGTCCCCCCGCCCGGTCGAGGAGGCCATCGTCGCGCTTCCCGGTGTCCACGAGGCGGCCGTGATCGGCGTGCCGGACCGCGAGTACGGGCAACGGTTCGCCGCCTACATCGTCCCGAAGCACGGGGCCCGGATGAACGCCGAGGACGTCCGCGCCTACATCCACCGGCGGCTGGCGCGTTTCGCGGTGCCACGGGACGTGTACTTCGTCGAGGAACTGCCCCGGAACGCGACCGGCAAGGTGCTCAAGCGGTTGCTGAAGGACGAGACCTGGCCGATCGACCAATAGTGTCCTTTGTGGACCTTCAGGACGCGTGCCGCTTCCGCAACAGGAAGCGCTGGATCTTCCCGCTGGGCGTTTTGGGCAGCTCTCCCACGAAGTGCACCTCACGCGGGTAAGCGTGCGCGGCGAACCGTGTCTTCACCAGGCGCCGCAGCTCATCCGCCAGCTCCGCGTCGGCGGTGACGCCGTCCCGTACCACCACGTAGGCCACGACCACCTCGCCCCGCAACGCGTCCGGAACGCCGATCACGGCGGACTCCGCCACGGCGGAATGCTGCTGCAGAACGCTTTCCACGTCGAACGGGCCGATCCGGTAGCCCGCCATCAGGATGACGTCGTCATCGCGTGAGGCGAAGGTCAGGTAGCCGTCGGCGTCCTTGGCGGCGACGTCGCCCGTGTAGTACCAGCGGCCGTCGGGGCTGAACCGGGCGGCGGTGCGCTCAGGGGCATCACGGTAACCCCGGAACCACAGCAACGGACTCGCGGGAAGATCCAAGGCGACACGGCCGCGCTCCCCCGGCTCCACCACCACGTCGGCGTCTTCCCGGAGTACCTCGACGGCGAAGCCCGGCAGAACCCGTCCCATGGAACCCGGTTTGATCTCGGCGCGGAGCTCCGGATGCCACGCGTTGCCCACCACCATGCCGAGTTCGGTCTGTCCATAGTGGTCATGAACGCCGACACCCAGCTTCGACGACGCCCATTCCAGGACGTCCGGCGTCAGCGGTTCGCCCGCCGACGAGCAGTGCCGCAGACGGAGACCGTCCGGCACCGGCGCGTCCGCGTTGCGGAGCGCGCGGTACACCGTCGGCGCGGCGGCGAAGTTGGTGACGCCGAACTTCTCCAGCACCGCCCAGGTCAGCTCGGCCGAGAAACCGGCGTGCAGCAACAGGCTCCGCCTGCCGGTCGCCATCGGCGTCATGATCGCGTAGTACAGCCCGTACGCCCATCCGGGGTCCGCGGCGTTCCAGAAGACGTCGTCGTCCCGGACGTCCAGCGCGAAGTCTTGGTACGCCTGGAAACCCGCGAGCGCGCGGAGCGGGATCGGGACCGCTTTGGGCGTCCCGGTGGTCCCGGAGGTGAACAACTCGACCAGTACCCCGGAGCCGCCGGTCACCGCCGCGTCCGGCCACGGCGCCGCACCGGCTTCCAGCTCCCCGAACGACAGGGCTCCACCGGCGGCGTCACCGACGACGACGATCCGGCGCCCGTCGTCGGCGGGCAGGTCCGCGGACGGCTCCAGTTTCGCCAGCTGGTCCGCGTCGGCGATGACGGCCTTCGTGCCGTTGCCGGTGATCCGCAGCGCGATCGCGGGCGGCGCGAAGGCGGTGAACAGCGGAACGTGCACCGCGCCCAGCCGCCAGATCGCCAGCAGCGCCACCACCAGCTCCGCCGACTTGCCCATCAGGGTCGCCACCCGGTCACCCGGCCCCACCCCGAGGCCGGCCAGTGCCCCGGCGAACCGTTCCGACCGCTCGCGCAGTTCGCCGTAGGTCAGGTCGTGACCGGTCAGATCGGGTTCGACCACGGTGAACGCGACCGCGTCGGCCGGATGCCGGTCGCACAGCAGGGTCGCGGCGCTCGCGCGCTCGTCGCCGTAGACCTCGAGCAACCGCCGGACGTGAGCTTCGGTCATCGTTTCTCCCGGGAACTTCCGAAGGCGTACAGTTCCGGAAATCGTGCGGGCGGACCGGATCCGCCACCACCCCCGATCGAGGGGGATCACCGAGGAGGTGAGCCGATGCGGGTCGACGACGCCCTGCTGCTCGGCGCGGTCTCGAACCTGCGCCGCGACACCGGACTGCCGGTCGGATTCGCCGGGATCGCGGGTCCCTCGCCGCGGATGCGGCTGACCGCGTTCCTCGGCAACCGCGGCACCGCCCTCGACGGCCTGTCCGTCCGCGCAGGCCTCGGCCTCGGAGGAAAGGCGCTCGCACTGACCCGGCCCGTGGTCGCCAACGGCTACCACAGCGCGACCACGATCAGTCACGACTACGACGAACCGGTCCGCGAGGAGGGCATCCACTCCGTGGTCGCGATCCCGGTCGTGGTGCGCCGCCGGGTCCGCGCCGTGCTGTACGGCGGCCTGCGCGACGAGGCCGTCCTCTCCGACCGCACGATCACCGCCGCCTTGCACGCCGCGCGCGACCTCGAACAGACGATGGCCGTCGAGGACGAGGTCGAGAAGCGGCTGGCCCAGGCGCGGCCGCTCGCCGAGCACCAGGAGGACGCCGCGCCGCGGGAACGGCTACGCGAGGTCTACGGCGAACTCCGCGCCCTCGCCGGCCAGGTCGCCGACAGTGCGCTCCGTGCCCGTCTCGACGCGGTCTGCGAGAACCTGACCGGCGCCGCCACCGCGGCCGTCCGCCTCGCGCCGAGGGAACTGGACACCGTCGCGCTCGTGGCCCTCGGCCTGACCAACGCCGAGATCGCCCACCGGCTGGGCCTGACCGCCGAAACGGTCAAGAGCTACCTGCGGGACGCGATGCGCAAGCTCGACGCGAACTCCCGGTTGCAGGCCGTCACGCACGCGCGGCGGCTCGGCCTGCTCCCCTGACTCAGGCAGGCGGCGGCAGCGGCGAGACCGAGACGATGCAGTACTTGTCGTTGCCCTCGCGCCGGACCTCCATCGTCGTGCTGAACTCCGCCTCGTAGTTCAGCGTTCCGGACATCGTCACCGAGATCAGATCCGGGCTGACCTGTTTCGGATCCTTCGCGGTGAGCGACGCGTTCCGGTCCCCCAGGGCCTTCGCCGCGGCACGGACCTTTTCCTTGGAATCCGCGCAGGCCGATTCGGCGGCCTTGTCGGCTTCGTCGCTGAACACCGCGAGCATGAACTTGCCAGCCAGTACCGGGCCCCAGTCCACGCTGAGCGGGGCCTGGGTCGCGCTCTGCCTGGAGGTGGATTTGCTGTCACTCAGCAGGAACCCTGGTGCCACGAACGCGAGGATCACGAAGACGATCACCACCAGCGCGCCACCACCGGCGATCAGCCCGATCATCAGGCCGTTGCCCTTCTTGGGCGGCTGCTGCCCCGGGAACTGCGGCCCGCCATACCCCGGCTGCGGATACCCCGGCTGCGGGTATTGCTGCTGCGGGTATTGCTGCTGCTGCGGGTAGCCCTGTCCCCACTGAGGCCCCTGCGGCCCTTGCGGTCCCTGCGGATACGACATCGGCGATTCCTTCCCTGGCGATCTGCCCGGCGAATCTACCGTCCCCTTCGGACGGTCACCTCTGGACTGAGCCTTTTGCCGGTCCGTGAAGGACTCCTTGAGGGACTCTGGGTCCCTCAAGGAGTCCTTCACGGCCACGAAGATCGCTACAGGCACCAGCAGTCACAGCATGTGTCGTGAGTGGTAAGTGTCGTTAGAACGGCACTTACCACTCACGACAGCGATGATGCTCCCCCTAGACTCGAAAGCATGAAACGGCTGGCCGTCGTGGTCTTCAACGGGGCTTCACTCGGCGCGATGTCGTTCGCGTTCGGGGTCTTCGACATGGCCGCGCAGTTCGGGGAACTGCCCGACCTCGAGATCAGGGTCGTCGGGGGCGAGCCGGGGGCCGCGCTGCGGGGTGGCGGCCTCACCGTCCCGGTCCCCGAAGACCTCGACGCGATCCGCGACGCCGACCTGGTGCTGGTCCCGAACTGGCGGTCACCGGCGGAGAACCCGCCGGAAGCGGCGCTGGCCGCCCTCCGCACGGCGCACGACCGGGGCGCGCGGGTCGCCGGGTTGTGCAGTGGCGCGTTCGTCCTGGCCGCCGCCGGCCTGCTCGACGGCCGTCCGGCGACCACGCATTGGGCGATGGCCCCGTTGCTCGCCGCCCGCTTCCCGGCGGTCCGCCTCGACGAATCGGTGCTCTACATCGACGACGGTGACATCCTGACCGCGGGCGGTGGCGCCGCCGGGATGGACCTCGGTCTCCACCTGATCCGCTCGTGGTGCGGCGCGGAGGTGGCGAACCGGCTCGCGAAGGGCATGGTGGTCCCGCCGCACCGGCCCGGCGGGCAGGCGCAGTACATCGAGTCACCGATGCCCGAACTCGACGAGGGCGACCCGGTCTCGGAGACGATGGCGTGGGCGCTCACCCGGCTCGACACCGCGCTCCCGGTCGACGAACTGGCCAGGCGGGCGCATATGAGCAGGCGCAACTACGACCGCCGGTTCCGGGAGATCACCGGCGCCGCGCCCGGCACCTGGCTCACCCATCAGCGAGTCATCCGCGCCCAGCAGCTGCTCGAATCCACCGACCTCCCGGTCGACGAGATCGCCCGGTACTGCGGGTTCTCCTCCTCGGCCGCGCTCCGGCCGCACTTCCGGCGGCAGGTGGGGGTCACGCCGGTGGCGTACCGGGACACCTTCGGGACCCGGCTGGGTGTCCTCGAACCCATGCTGTCCTGAAACCGGGCTGTCCGGAAACCGACGCGCGTTGGCGAAAACACCGCTCACGGTCAGTGCGCCTCCTGGCCCAGGATTCAGTCATGACCGAAGAGAGCCGTTCCTTCCTCAACCGCCGCTCCATGCTCACCCTGGGCGCGGGTGCCGCGGCCGCGCTGGTGGCTTCGGCCGGGATCGCCGAGGCCGGCCAGCCGAACACTCCCGGCGACGCGGAACTCGCCCGTTCCCTCCCCGGCGGATTCCGCAGTGCGTACGCCCAGGTCAACGGCGTCCGGCTGCACTACGTCGCGGGTGGCCGGGGCGAGCCGCTGATCCTGCTGCCGGGCTGGCCGGAGACCTGGTGGCAGTACCGGAAGATCATGCCCACCCTGGCGAAGCGCTACCGCGTCATCGCCGTCGACCTGCGGGGCATGGGCGGCTCTGACAAGCCTCAGGGCGGGTACGACAAGAAGACTATGGCCCGCGACATCTTCGAACTGGTCCGCGCGCTGGGCTACCGGCAGGCGCATATAGCGGCGCACGACATCGGCGCGATGGTCGCGTTCAGCTTCGCCGCCAACCACCCGGAGGCGACCAAGACCGTCACGCTCATGGACGTCTCCCACCCCGACGAAAGCCTGTACCAGATCCCGATGCTGGCCCCGCCCGGCCAGCCGGTGCACGTCTGGTGGTTCGCCTTCAACCAGGTCGCCACCCTGCCGGAGCAGCTGCTGGCAGGCCGCGCGCGGTTCCTCGTCGACTGGATGTTCGACCATCTGGTGGCCGATCCGGCCTCGATCGGCGACCGGGACCGGGCGATCTACGCCGCCGCGTACGACCGTCCGGACGCGATCCGCGCGGGCAACGGCTGGTACCAGGCGTTCGGCCAGGACATCGAGGATCAGAAGGCCTACGGGAAGATCACCGCGCCGATGCTGGGGCTGGGGTCGGAGTTCAACTACGACTACCTCGCGGCCGTCCTGCCGTCCAAGGCGGTGGACGTCCGGGTGCGCAAGATCGCCGGTTCGGGGCACTTCGTGGCCGAGGAACAGCCGCGGGCGGTCATCGACGAGCTACAGGCTTTCCTCGGCTGAGGCTTATACCCCGAACGGCTCAATGCCGCCCACCAAAGCGCCTAATTCACTCGGTCAGGTGAAAGACTCGGCCAGGCGTCATTCTCACGGCGGGGTCCCCTCTTCTCTGGTGTGTCGGTACCGGCCGGGCAGCCCCCCGAACGGCCGGTACCGACACGGAAGTACAGCTCGACCGATCCACCAGCAGGCCTTGATCCACGCGCCGTGCAGCGCCAGCTCGGCGCGTGGAAAGGCTTGCCGGACGGTCAGAGCATCGCCTCGGACCGCCGGACCATCACCTCCTCGACCGGCCTGCGCTCGGTCATCGCCACCGGACGGCCGTAACCCAGTCTCAGCACCGCGTGCGGACGGCCGAGATCGGCGAAGATCCGGTCCATCGCCGCCCGCGTCTCCCGCGTCTCGAACGGCCTGCCGACGAACGACGTCGCGAGCCCGGCCGCCGTCGCGGTCAGCAGCACCCGTTGCAGCACCATCCCCGCCCGCAGGTCCGCGGCCGGCCCGCTGTCCGCGGTCAGTACGGCGCCCAGTACCGGCTCGCCGCCGTCGGGCTCGGCGGCGGAGAACGATTCCTGCGCGGGGATACCATGCGGCGAAGGCGGCCGGTCCGGCGCCGCGACACCGTCGGGGGTGTTGGCCGACCGCCGCGTCCACAACGCTATCTCCGCCTGGAACGCGCCGTTGCGCGCCTGCGCGGCTTCCGCCCGGTGCAGAACCCGGGCGACGGCGTTCGCCCGGTCGCCGCGGCCGAACAGCTCCAGCAGTCCGCCCTCCACCAGCGCGGAAGCCCGCAGTGTCGTCCGTGCCCACACGGGCACCGGCCTGCTCAGGAACGGGCGGCGGTTCGTGTGGCGCCGAAAGACGGCCTCGGCCAGCTTCCGTTCCTCCGCCGAGGAGAACCGGTCGCCGTCGATCCGGAGGTCGGCGAGCAGGTCCGGCTCCTCCGGTGACGGCAGCACCCGCAGCGAGAGCGTCTTCCCGTTCGACCGCAGGGAAACGATCAGGTTGTACACCGCCGCGCCGCACGAAAGGCGGGCTTCGCGGGCCTCCGGATCGGCGATGCGGAGCACCCTGGCGCGGTCGAGCCACACCTCGATCCGCTCCCGGTCGACGACGAACCGCCACGGCTGGGTGTTGAGCGGTGACGGCGCGCGCACGGCGGCCGCCACCGCTTGGTCGACATGGGTCGGCAACGGGATCTTCATCCTGGACTCCGGAAAATATGGGGATTGATCCACCTTCGGCCGGGGTACCCGGCGACCGCAGCGGCCGCCGGTCACGAATCCCGAGGACTTTCGCCCCCGTTTTTCGCGGAGCGAGGACTTAGGACCCTGTGCCATCTACGGCGGCGATGGGAGTCTCGATGACCGGAACGGAGCCGACGATGACCGACAACACCGGCAAATGGACCATTGACGTTTCCCTGCAGCACGGGCCATACCGGGTGCGCGCGGAGGCGTTGCTCCGGCATCGGGACGGCGGTGAGTTCGTCGGCGTCGGGCTCGCGCACGCCGGACTGAGAGACAGTTCGGTCTCCCAGGTCGGGGCCTATCTCGCCGTGGCACGCGCGCTTTCGGACCTCACCGCGGAACTTCTCGAGACGGTGGCCTCCGACGTCGACGCCGAGGTCTCGCGCGCGGTGGAAATCACCGAAGTCGACGGGATCCTCGCCGCCCAGTCGGCGAACTGAGACCTCAGCGCAAGGGGGCGGACCACTCGACCCGGGTGCCGCCCTCTTCGCGTGTCTCCACCCGGAACCGCCCGCCCGCCTTTTCCGCGCGGTCGCGCAGATTCCGCAGGCCGCCGAAGTCCCCGGACGCCTCGCCGATCCCGGCGCCGTCGTCGGTGACCACGATCCGCAGGACGTCGTCCTTCACCACGACGCTCACCGACACACCGTTCGCCCCCGCGTGCCGGACGACGTTCCCGACCGTCTCCCGCACCACCGCCTCGGCGTGTTCGGCGAACAGGAGCGGGATCGAGTCGAGCGGTCCGGACAGGCTGACCGTCGGATGGACCGGGGTGTCGTCGGTGAGTTCGGTGATCGAGTCGTAGAGCCGGTACCGCAGCCGGACGCCGTGCTGTCCCGCCTCACCGCCGTGGAGATCGAAGATCGCCGTGCGGATCTCGTGCACGATCTCGTGCATCTGGTCGATGCTCTCGCCGATCCGCCGCCGCAGTTCCGGGGTCTGCGCCCGGCGGTGCGTGCTCTGCATGGCGAGGCCGACCGCGAACAGCCGCTGGATCACGTGATCGTGCAGATCCCTCGCGATCCGGTCACGGTCGGCCAGTACGTCGAGTTCCCTGGCCGTGCGCTGCTGCACGGCGAGCTGGAGCGCGAGCGCGGCCTGGTCGGCGAACGAGGCCACCACCGGCAGCTGGGCCAGCTCGAACGGGGTCGCACCCGGGTTCCGCACCGCCATCAGCACCCCGGACGTGCGTTCCCTGGTACGCAGCGGCACCACCAGCGTCGGGCCGAAGGACAGCTTCCGCTCTTCACCGAGCACCAGCTCGGGCACACTGCGCGGGGTCCGGTCGCGATAGACCGCGCCCGGCAACGAGGCGGCGACGCTGATCCGCGTGCCGGTCAGCTCTCCGGACCGCGCGCCGGCGCAGACGGCGATGGTGAGTTCGTCGGCCTCTTCCTCGCCCCGCGGGCTGACGTCGACCCTGCCGGAACCGGGAAGGGCCAGCAAAGTGAGGTCGGAGCCGGTCAGTTCCAGGGCCCGGCTGGCGATCAGGTTGAGCGCCTCGACCGGATCGGTGCCGCCCAGCAGTTCCGTCGTCACCTCGCTGGTCGCCGCCTGCCACTGCTGGCGGATCCGCGCCTGCTCGTAGAGATGGGCGTTCTCGATCGCGATCCCGGCCGCGGCGGCGAGCGCCTGGACGACCACCTCGTCGTCGTCGGTGAAACCCTCCCCGCGCTTTTCGGTGAGGTACAGGTTTCCGAACACCTCGTCGCGTACCCGGATCGGCACGCCGAGGAAGGACCGCATCGGCGGATGGCACGGCGGGAAACCGACCGACGCGGGATGCCCCGAGATGTCGGCCAGCCGCACCGGTTTCGCCTCCTCGATGACGTAACCCAGCAGCCCGTGACCTTTCGGCAGATGCCCGATCTGCTGTTTCGTCTCGCCGTCGATGCCGAGATAGACGAATTCGGAGAGCGAACCGTCGTCCGCGATCACCCCGAGCGCCCCGTAGGTGGCTTCGCCGAGATCGATCGCCGCCTGCACGATCCGGCGCAGCGTGGTGTCCAGCTCCAGTCCCGATGCGATGGCGAGCACCGCTTCGAGCAGGCCGTCCATCTTGTCGCGCGTACCGATGAGCCGTTCGATGCGATCCTGGAGATCCCGCAGCACCTCACGGACCCGCAACTGGGACAGCGCGCCGGAGATCCGGTCGTCGCTTCCGCCCAGCCCGTCCTGAGCCGGCATCTGCTTCGCCTCCGAAGATCGGGACGACTCGCGGCCGTGGTGACTTTTTCCTCTTTCGGCCCCGCATCGCAGGCGGGACCGTCTCACCGAGAAACCGTGGTTCTCGAAAGATACGGCATTGCCCGTGGCGCGGCGGTGGGAGAAACCATGACCTTACAAGTCACCAGGGTCGGGCGTTTGAACTCCGATCAGGTGAATTCCGTGCTCCGGTCGGCCATGCTGGCCCCGTCGACGCACAACACCCAGCCGTGGCTTTTCCGGTGCGCCGGCACCGGAATCGAACTCCACGCCGATCCGCGCCGTATCCTACCGGTCACGGATCCGGACGGACGCGAGCTCGTCCTCTCGTGCGGTGCCGCCCTGTTCACCCTCCGGACGGCGATCCACGCACTGGGCTTCCATCCGGCGACGACGCTGCTGCCGAGCCGCGCCGATCCCGATCTGCTGGCCGTCGTCCGTCCCCTCGCCGAACGCACCCCCGATCCCAAGATCGCCCGGCTCGCCCGCGCGATCCCCCGCCGCCGCACCAACCGGCGGCCGTTCCGGCCCACCACCATCCCGCGGTCGACCCTCACCACGCTCCGCCACGCCACCGAACTCGAGCACGCGTGGATGCCGAGCCTCGACGCCGAACAGTGCCGTCATCTGCGTGACCTCACCGCCCGCGCGCGGCGGGACCAGCTCGCCGATCCCGCGTTCGTCGCCGAACTCGGCCGCTGGACCCAGCTGGGCGCGGGTACCCGCGACGGGGTGCCGTCCTACGCGACCGTCGGCGCCCCCGCCGACGAAAGCTGGATCCTCCAGGAATTCGGCGGCCCCGCCGAGGGCACGCGGCCGGCTCCGCTGGTGGTGGTGATCGGGTCGTTGACCGACGACCGGCTCGACCGGCTGCAGGCGGGCCAGGCGCTCCAACGGGTCCTGCTCACCGCGACCGCCGCGGGACTGGCCGCGTCGTTCATCTCGCCGCCGATCATGGTCCCTTCGGCACGGGCCGAACTCAGGCGCCTTCTCGGCTGTGGCGTGTGGCCGCAGGTACTGCTGCGCCTCGGCTACGGCTCGCCGCTGCCCTGGATCCCGCGCCGCCCGCTGGAGGACGTCCTGCTCGAAACACTCGTTTCCGCCTGAGCGCGGCGATCCGTCACTGCCGTCGCAGTTCCGTGGCCAGCACCGCCGCCTGGGTACGCCGCTGCATGCCGAGTTTCGTGAGCAACCGGGACACGTAGTTCTTGACGGTCTTCTCGGCGAGGAACATCCGTTCGGCGATCTGCCGGTTGGTCAGCCCCTCGCCGATCAGCTCCAGCAGCGTGCGCTCCTGCTCCGAAAGCCCGGCGAGCGGGCCTTTCTTGACCGCGTCGTCGCGGAACTTCGCCATCAGTGTCGCGGCGGCGCGCGCGTCCAGGAGCGACCGGCCGAGGCCGACCTCCTTGACCGCCGCCACCAGGTCCATCCCCCGGATGTCCTTGATGACGAAGCCGCTCGCGCCCGCCATGATGGCGTCCAGCATCGCCTGCTCGTCGGTGTAGGAAGTGAGCATCAGGCATTTCAGCTCGGGGATCTTGGACCTCAGTTCCCGCGCGAGTTCGACGCCGTTGCCGTCCGGCAGCCGCACGTCGAGGACCGCGACGTCGGGCCGCAGCGCCGGAATCCTCGCCAGCGCCTGGGAAAACGTGGCCGCCTGGCCGACAACGCACAGGCCTTCGTCCTCCTCGAGCATGTCCGCGACACCTCGGCGGACCACCTCGTGGTCGTCGACCAGAAACACCCGGAGCATTCCGACCTCCACGGTTTCCCTCCTCGGCTCAGAGCGTACGGTGCACGACCGGTTACTGCGACCGGCCAAAGGACCCTGTTCGGCGCGCGTTCGAGTGCCCTGGCGGACGGACCCGGTCCATTTGCATCAGGCGAGTCAGGACGTTGTCTTCTTCCCGGTGCCGGTCCGCCGCTGCGACGATCACCCCATGTCCGAGACCACGCTTTCGCCGGCTCATTCGTCCGGCACCCCAGACCCGGCAGACGACCTCGTGGCCATGCGCAACCGCGTCCGTTTCTACCGCGCCCGTGCCGAACAGCTCCAGTACGCGCTGGACCACCGGCTGCCCATCGAACAGGCGAAAGGAATCCTCGCCGAGCGTTACCAGATCGACATCGATTCGGCGTTCGACCTGCTGCGTTCGTTCTGCCGCAACAACAACATGAAGATCCACGACGTCGCCAGGACGCTCGTCGAGCAGCCGAGCGAAGGCGAACGACGACTGTCTTGCTGAGGCACGCCAAGTTCGGCGGCGGGCCCGCGACCACCACCGGCACCGCCGACACCGCGGGCACGGACTGGGTCATGAACCGAACGCCGCCCCCCAGACTTCGGGTGCTCGTAGCGGACGACAATCCGGTCATCGGGGACGCCCTGCGCGCCCTCCTGGAGACCGAACCCGACATCGAAGTGGTCGCCATCGCGCTCACCGCGGGGGAAGCGGTCGCCCTCACCGAACTGCTTTGCCCGGAGGTCGCCGTCCTCGACGTCCGGATCCCGGGCGGCGGCGGCGCGTGGATGGCGAGGGAGATCCGGCGGCGGGTGCCCCATACGCGGCTGATGGCGTTCTCCGCGCACAGCGACACCCGGTCCATCGCCCAGATGGCCTCGGCCGGTGTCTCCGAATACGTCGTCAAAGGCAGCCCGAACACCGAGATCGTCGCCGCCATCCGCCGTCTCTGCGTGAACAGCGCCAACGGCACGGAGTGCTGACCCTCCCGTCGTGAGTGGTTGAGAGGGTTAGTACTCCAGCTGTAGATCGTGATCTTGGTGTCGTCGCTGGTAGTGGCTTGTTTTGGCTCGGTGCTGGTGTCGGCGTCGCCATTGCGACCAGCCCAGGGTGTCGATGGTGGTGTAGGCCGGTTCGATGACGAGTTTGCTGTAGAGGTGCCTGATCTCGTTGCGTGTCAACGAGATCAGGCCCGGGGTGGTGTCGGCGCGGGCGTGAGCGCTGGCGATGGCGAGGAAGGCGTGCGCGAGCATGACCAGGGTGGTCCAGCGATACCAGGAGGTCCAGGTCCTCACCTGATGCTGGTCGAGGCCGGTGAGTTCTTTGCCGGTCTGGAAGGTTTCCTCGATGGTCCAGCGGCGCCCCGCGATCCGGGCGAGCTCGGGCAGCGACGCCGGATGCGGGCTGTAGCAGCGGTAGAACGCGGTCTCGCCGGTCCGCTGGTTCCGGCGCATCAAGGCCCAGTGATGCCCGGATTTCCCGGCCGGGTTCAGTCGGATCCGTGTCCAGAGGTAGTAGCGATGTCCTTTCGCGCCGGGCCCGGCGGAGAGTTTCTGCCACGCTCGTTTCGGGAGCCGGCCGGCCAGCTCGTCGACGCGGACGTTGCTCGGCCGGGAACACGGTGGTCACAGGCCACGGCCAGCACATAGGCCTGTTCCCGGGTCTCGAGCGGATCCCGCAGCCCAGCGCCGTCTTTGCCGTAGGCCTCGTCCCCGGTCACCCATTTCGCGGGCGTGCCCGCGTCCAACGCACGGATGATCATCGACAAGGCGAGCGCCGACTTCGTAGCGAACCCGGTTCCGGCCGGGACACCCGCGCGTTCCCGCCGCACCGGGTCCTCGGCCCAGCTCTGAGGAAGGTAGAGCTCCCGGTCGATCAGCGTGTGCCCACGCCGCGCGGAATAGGTCAGAAACACCGACATCTGCGAATTCTCGATCCGCCCCGCCGTGCCGGTGTACTGCCGCTGCACCCCGACCGTCTCGGTGCCTTTCTTCAGATCCCCGGTCTCGTCGATGACCAGCACCGCATCCGAATCGGCGAGGTGCTCCAGCACCCAGCCACGCAGGTCATCACGGACGCCGTCGGCATCCCAGCTCGCCCGCGACAGCAGATGCTGCATCCCGTCCGGGGTCCGTTCCCCGACCCGCTCGGCGATCGTCCAGCAATTCACCCGCGACAGCCCCGACAACAGGCCCGCCACGAACCGGCCCGCTCGCCGACGCGGCTCCACCCGCGCGAACCGGCCCGCAACACGACCTAAACCCTCACCCAGCAACGCCTGCCACCGCACAACCTCTACGCTGACAGCCGCGGCCACCACACGATCTTGAGTTGTCCTCACAAACACCCATGATCACTGCGGTGGCCGCACCCATCTCAGCGGGTCACCCAGCACCATCACGAACTACAGCTGGAGTATTAGAACCGTCATCACCACTCACGAGACCTTCCGCGGGTGGGCCTCAGTCCAGCAGCCAGCGTTCCATGCAGGCCAGCAGTTCCGCCGCGTCCACCGGTTTGGTGACGTAGTCGCTCGCCCCGGCGGCGAGGCTCTTCTCGCGGTCACCTTCCATCGCCTTCGCGGTCACCGTGATGATCGGCAGGCCCGCGAACTTCGGCATCTCGCGGATCGCCGCCGTCGTCGCGTGGCCGTCCATCTCCGGCATCATCACGTCCATCAGGATCAGGTCGATGTCGTCGTCGGCCAGCAGTTCCTCGATGCCTTTACGGCCGTTGGGGGCGTGGACGACCGACAGCCCGTGCAGTTCGAGCATCCCGGAGATCGCAAAGACGTTGCGGGCGTCGTCGTCGACCAGGAGCACTTTGCGTCCCCGCAATCGCGGGGATCCCGCGGGCGGCTCGGTCGCCTTCGCCTCGGGGTCCCCCGAGGTCATCTCGCGCTGGTGCATCAGCGGGAGGATGCCTTCGAGTTCACTGGCCGAGATGTGCAGCATGATGCGTTCCCGCAGCATGTCGAGCGACGGCAGCAGTTCGACCGGATGCAGACGGGCGTGGCCCTGCAGCAGCCGGTCCTGCGCGGCGCTGAGCTTGCGGCTCGCGTGTGCCAGCACCGGAACCTCGACAGGATCCGGTCCCTCGACAAGACGTTTGAGGAACGACAGCGCGCTCGTGCCGGGAATGCTGGTGTCGAGGACGACGCAGCGGTAGCTGTTGCGGCGCAGTTCCTCGAAGGCCGCGATCGGATCCGACATGGCCCGCACCTGGACCGAGCCGTGGCTGTCGGCGAGGTCGGCGGCGACCCCGCGGGCGAGCAGGGTCAGCAGGCTGTTCTGCTCGCTCTCGACGACGAGGACGCGTCGTTCGGCGGCCGGGGACGCGGAACTGTCCATAGTGGACTCGGTGACGATCTGGGCCGCGGCGAACCGGGCCACCGGCAGGTAGAGGGTGAACGTGCTGCCCCTCCCCAGCACACTGTCCGCGCGGATCTCGCCCCCGAGCAGGTACGCGACCTCGCGGCTGATGGAAAGGCCGAGCCCGGTGCCGCCGTACTTGCGGCTGGTGGTGCCGTCGGCCTGCTGGAACGCGCCGAAGATCGAATCGAGGTTCTCCTCGGCGATCCCGATCCCGGTGTCGATCACGCTGAAGGCCACGAGGGACTCGTGCCCGTCCGCCGACGGCGAGACCAGGGTGTCGACCAGTTTCACCCGCAGCTCGACGCTGCCCGCCTCGGTGAACTTGACCGCGTTCGACAACAGGTTCCGCAGCACCTGGCGCAACCGCTGCTCGTCGGTGAACAGCAGCTCCGGCACGTCGGGCTCCACCGTGACCTGGAAGTCGAGGCCCTTCTCCGCGGTCAGCGGGCGGAACGTCGTGCCGACGTAGTCGAGCAGCTGGCGCAGCGGGAACGGCTCGTGGTGGATGTCCATCTTGCCCGCCTCGACCTTCGACAGGTCGAGGATGTCGTTGATCAGCTGCAGCAGGTCGGTGCCCGCGGACTGGATCACCTTGGCGAACTCGACCTGCTTGGGCGTCAGGTTCTGGGTCGAGTTCTGCGACAGCACCCCGGCGAGGATCAGCAGGCTGGTCAACGGGGTGCGGAGTTCGTGCGACATGTTGGCCAGGAACTCGGACTTGTACTTCGACGCCAGCGCGAGCTGCTGCGCGCGTTCCTCGATCTCCTGGCGCGCCTGCTCGATCTCGAAGTTCTTCACCTCGATGTCGCGGTTCTGCTGCGCCAGCAGTTCCGCCTTCTCCTCCAGCTCCGCGTTGGACCGCTGCAGTTTCGCTTGCTGCGCTTGGAGTTCCTCCGAACGCGCCTGCAATTCCTGTGCCAGACGCTGGGATTCCTCCAGCAGCGAATCGGTCCGCGCGTTGGCGATGATCGTGTTGACGTTGACCCCGATGGTCTCCATCAGCTGTTCGAGGAAGTCCTTGCGGACGGCGGTGAATTCGCCGAACGTCGCCAGTTCGATGACACCGAGGACCTGGTCCTCGAACACGATCGGCAGCACGATCAGCGTGACCGGCGGAGCGGAGCCGAGACTCGACGAGATCTTCACGAAACCCGGCGGGGTCCGGTCGACCACGATCGGTTTCTTGGTGTGCGCGGCCTGCCCGATCAGCGACTGTCCCATCGCGAACTGCGCGGGCAGCTCCGGATTCTCGCTGTGCCCGTAGCTGGTGATCAGCCGCAGCCGGGTGCCGTCCTCGCCGGATTCGGTGAGGAAGAACGTCCCGTGCTGCGCGCCGACCAGCGGGGTCAGTTCGTCCATGATCAGCTTGGCCACCACCCGCAGGTCCCGGTGGCCCTGCATCAGACCGGAGATCCGCGCCAGGTTGGTGTTCAGCCAGTCCTGCTCCTCGTTCGCCCGCGTCGTCTCACGCAGCGACTGGACCATCGCGTTGATGTTGTCCTTCAGCTCCGCGACCTCGCCCTGCGCCTCGACGGAGATCGACCGGGTGAGGTCGCCGGTGGCCACCGCGCTGGTGACCTCGGCGATCGCCCGTACCTGGCGGGTCAGGTTCCCGGCCAGTTCGTTGACGTTCTCGGTCAGCCGTTTCCAGGTCCCCGACACGCCTTCGACCTCGGCCTGGCCGCCGAGCCGTCCCTCACTGCCGACCTCGCGCGCCACGCGCGTGACCTCGGCGGCGAAGGCGGAGAGCTGGTCGACCATCGTGTTGATGGTGGTCTTGAGCTC
This sequence comes from Amycolatopsis orientalis, assembly GCF_000943515.2. Taxonomy (NCBI): domain Bacteria; kingdom Bacillati; phylum Actinomycetota; class Actinomycetes; order Pseudonocardiales; family Pseudonocardiaceae; genus Amycolatopsis; species Amycolatopsis orientalis. The sequence continues at coordinate 5,098,697 of NZ_CP016174.1, forward strand.
CAGGATCTCCCCGCGCGCGTCGACGTCGATCTTGCGGGACAGGTCGCCTTGCGCCACCGCGGTGGTCACCTGGGCGATGTTGCGGACCTGGCCGGTGAGGTTGTTCGCCATCGAGTTGACGTTGTCGGTGAGGTCCTTCCAGGTGCCGGCGACGTTGGGCACCCTGGCCTGCCCGCCGAGGATGCCCTCGGTGCCGACCTCGCGCGCCACGCGGGTGACCTCGTCCGCGAACGCCGAGAGCGTGTCGACCATCGTGTTGATCGTCTGCGCGAGCGCGGCGACCTCGCCCTTGGCCTCGACGGTGATCTTCTGGGACAGATCCCCGCGCGCGACCGCGGTCGCGACCTGGGCGATGGAGCGGACCTGGTCGGTCAGGTTGTCGGCCATCACGTTCACCGACTCCGTCAAACCCTTCCACGTCCCCGACACACCCTTGACATCCGCCTGCCCGCCCAGCCGACCCTCCGTACCCACCTCACGCGCCACCCGCGTCACCTCGTCGGCGAACGACGACAGCTGGCCGACCATCGTGTTGATCGTGTCCTTGAGTTCCAGGATCTCCCCGCGCGCGTCGACGCGGATCTTCTGCGACAGGTCGCCTTTCGCCACCGCGGTGGTGACTTCGGCGATGGAGCGGACCTGGTCGGTGAGATTGTCGGCCATCACGTTCACCGACTCCGTCAAACCCTTCCACGTCCCCGACACACCCTTGACATCCGCCTGCCCGCCCAGCCGACCCTCCGTGCCCACCTCGCGCGCCACTCGCGTGACCTCGTCGGCGAACGACGACAGCTGATCCACCATCGTGTTGATCGTGTTCTTCAATTCGAGGATCTCGCCCCGGGCGTCCACCGTGATCTTCTGCGACAGATCGCCCTTCGCCACGGCGGTGGCCACCTGGGCGATCGACCGCACCTGCGCGGTGAGGTTCCCGGCCATGAAGTTCACCGACGTCGTGAGGTCGCGCCAGGTCCCGGCCACCCCGGGAACCTGCGCTTGGCCGCCCAGCGCGCCTTCCGTGCCGACTTCGCGCGCGACGCGCGTGACCTCGTCCGCGAACGACGACAGCTGATCCACCATCGTGTTGATCGTGTTCTTCAGCTCGAGGATCTCGCCCCGGGCATCGACGGTGATCTTCTGCGACAGATCGCCTTTCGCCACGGCGGTGGTGACTTCGGCGATGGAACGCACCTGATCAGTGAGGTTGCCGGCCATGAAGTTCACCGACGTCGTCAGATCACGCCAAGTCCCGGCCACCCCGGGAACCTCCGCCTGGCCGCCGAGCCGTCCTTCACTGCCCACCTCGCGCGCGACGCGCGTGACCTCGTCCGCGAACGACGACAGCTGATCCACCATCGTGTTGATCGTGTTCTTCAGCTCCAGCATCTCGCCTTTGACGTCGACGGTGATCTTCTGCGACAGATCCCCTTTCGCCACCGCCGTCGCGACCTCGGCGATGTCGCGGACCTGACCGGTCAGGTTGCCCGCCATCGCGTTCACCGAATCGGTGAGGTCCTTCCAGGTCCCCGAAACCGACGGCACCGCGGCCTGACCGCCGAGCTTGCCGTCGGTCCCCACCTCGCGCGCGACCCGGGTGACCTCGGAGGTGAACAACGCCAGCTGGTCGACCATCCCGTTGAAGACGACCGCCATCTCGTCCATCAGGACGTCGTCCACCTGGGGCAGTCGCGTGCTGAAGTCGCCGTCCCGAACGGCTTTCAGCCCCTCCAGGAGTCGTTGCAGACCTTCGTCGTTCAGCGTGCGGACGGCGGCCCGCTCGTTCCCCGGCTCCGGCATCGAGGCGCCTCCTTCATTCGGTCCCCAAGGTCCAGGGGAAGACCGTCATCCCCGCACGGTCGCGGGAGCGGCCAGCGGAATCCAGAAGGCGACCGACGTGCCTTCCCCCGGCCTGCCGGAAATCTGGAACCATCCCTGCGCCGCCTCCGCGCGCTCACGCATCGACGCCATTCCGATGTGCCCACCCGACAACGTCTCGGGAGAACTGTCGGCGCCCGGCTTCATCCCGACGCCGTTGTCGGCGATCTTCACCAGCAGCCCGCCGTCCTGTTCGGTCAGCGAGACCACGACGGCGCTGGCGTTCGCGTGCTTCCGGACGTTCACCAGCGCCTCCTGGAGGATCCGGAAAGCGGTGACGACGAGTTCCGGCGGCGGCTTGGCGGTGAAATCGTGCCGCAGCGTGCAGTCCAGCCCCCAGCCGCGGACGACGTCGTCGAGGTAGTCGCGGATGGAGGCGACCAGGTCCTCGTCGTTCAGCGCGGGCGGGCGTAATTGGGCGACCAGGATCCGCAGCCGCCGGATCGCCCCCTGGATCGCGTCGTCGAGTTGCAGCAAAGCGGAATCGCGGCGCTGGGCGGCGAGCATCTGCAGGCGCATGCTCACCGCGATCATCGACTGGATGGAATCGTCGTGAACATCCCACGCGATACGGCGACGTTCGGTTTCCTGTGCCCGCACCAAATGCGTGAACGCCTGGTGATGCCCGCTCCTTTCCTCCTGCGTCCGCTGCCGTTCGGTGAGGTCCCTGGTCACCTTGCCGAACCCGACGAGCGTGCCGACGGGGTCACGCAGGGCGGTGAGCACGGTGTTGGCCCAGAAGCGTTTTCCGCCCCGGCGGCCCCGCCAGCCCTCGTCCTCGTGGCGGCCCATCTCGGCGGCGATCAGCAGTTCCGCGGTGGGCCTGCCGTCGGCGACGTCCTCCTCGGTGAAGAAAACCGAGAAATGACGGCCGAGGATCTCCTTCTCGGAATATCCCTTGATCCGTTCCGCGCCCGCGTTCCAGCTGATCACCTTGCCGTCGACGTCCAGCATGTATATGGCGTAGTCGACGACGCTGTGCACGAACAACTCGAAGAGCACAGCATTGCGGTGATCGGGCGCCGATTCCGATGGCAGCATGGCCATAGTGCAGCTTGGCACCCGAGTGCGTCCCGGCGCTACGGCCGTTCGAGGAGGCCATTCTTACGTGCGTGCGCCACGGCTTCGAGTTTCGAATGGGTTCCGGTCTTCACCAGGATCCGCTGCACGTGATTCCGCACTGTATTCCGCGCGAGCCGCAACTCCTCGGCGATCCGGTCGGTTCCCGCGCCCTCGGCGATCAGGCCGAGCACCTGGCGCTCCCGCAGGGTCAGCCCCGGCCCGAGCGGACCGGAACTCCCGGCCAGCATGGCCAGCGCGCCGCCGAGCAGTTCCGGATCGATGATCACGTCGCCGGCGGCGACGGTGCGGATCGCCGTGACCAGTTCGTCGAGGAGGCCGGACTTCAGCAGCAGCCCGGCTCCGCCGACTTCGAGGATCCTCGCGGCGATGGCACTGTTCGCGTCACCCGTCAGCACCAGCACGCGGCTCGACGGCGAAATCGCGCGGAGCCGCGTGATCGCCTCGATGCCGTCGCCGTCCGGCAACCGCCGGTCGAGGAGGACGATGTCGGGGAGCTGCTCCGCCGCCGCGGCCATCCCGCGGGCGAGGGTCTCCACCGAAGCCACCAGCTGGATCTCGGGGAATTCCTCGAACGCCGCGCCGAGTGCCTCGGCCACCATCTTGTGGTCTTCGACGAGGAGCACCCTGATCGGGGCCGCGGCCGGGGACACGGGCCGCGGGGAGTTCGGGTTCGGCATGCAACCTTCTCCGTCGATCGTGGTCTCGCCGGGACCGGTGTCCGGCGGATTCGCAGAACGGGAGACGCCTAGGCCGTGTCCGGCCGACATTATCCCACCACCGCGGGCTTGCCCGGGCTTTCGACGCCAACCCGTGACACGCCGTACCCATCCGGCGACCGACTGGGGTCTTTGTGCCCTCGATGGCACTACCTTCGGCGGTGACCGGAACGGCCCGCCATACCGCATCGTCGAAGATGGCAATTGCCGGACCGAGGCAGGGAAAGGGTGACCGGGACGTGACCACGAGGATCTGCGAGACCCGCCGCCGTCCCGGCGCGCACGCCGGCGCCCTCCGGACGCTCGTCTCCGCCGAACTCGAGAAGCTGCCGAAGGTCGCGGTGAAGCCCGAAACGCCCCCGCCCCTGCTCGACGACGTCTTGACGACGGTCCGGCGACTCGACGGCGTGGCCCCGGCGGGCGCCGCCGCCGCGCGGCCCCGGCACCGGTATCACTTCCCGCGGTGGAACCCGCGGGACCGGCGCGTGCAGCGGCTGCGCGGCTGGCTCAGCGGTGCGCCCGGCTGACCGGGCGGCCCCTCAGACCGGACGCCACCGGCCGATGTCGGCCTCCATCGGCACGGTCCGGGTCAGCGCCGAGCGGACCTTGAGTTCCAGTGCCCGGTCGCGGCCGCGGCTCCCGCGCGGCGCGTACGGGTAGAAGGTGCCGCGCTCCCGGCGGTAGACCATGGACAGCTTCGGGTGGCGCATGTCCCTCAGCTCGGCGAAATCGACCGTCGTGTGCAGCAGCCAGGCCGCGAAGCCCGCCTGGGCCAGCCTGTCGTTGACATCGACGAGATCGTCGAGCAGCCAGCCCAGATCCCCGTTCTCCCGCCAGCAGCGGACGATCGTCCGCCCGTGCGAGTCGTGGGTGATCACGTTGCGGCGGACGGAGTCCCCCGCGAGGCCCGCGACGATCTCCGCCTCCGTCCCCGCTCCGGGACGACCCTCGGCGACGAAGCAGACCGTCCCCACGCCCGTCGGCGCGAGCCCGAACCCGGACCGGAGGGTCAAGGCAGCCGACCTCAACTCCAGCAACGGAAGCAGGCTCGGGCGTACCGAGCGGTTCCTCCCCAGAAGGCTTCCCAGCAACGCCATGGCTTCACGCATCCTCTCATCTGCGTAAAGCCTTTCCGATGGGGTCCTCGCGCCCTAGGGCCGCACGGTCGCGGGTTCGGCGGGACAAGTCACCGGATCCGGTGACCAACGGCCCTACCGGCAACTGCCGGATACCGTTCGGCAGTTGTCAACCGCCGCGTGACCGGAGGAATTCCTCGCTGTCCACCGTACCGTCGACGACCCCGTGCGCCACGTCCGAAAGCTTCCGGTTCGTACTGCGAGCGAACGCGCGCAGCCGCTGAAAAGCCTTGGAGACACCGACACCGGCACGTTCGGCGAGCATGCCCTTCGCCTGTTCGATGATCACCCGGCTGTCGAGCGCCGTCTGCAACTGCTCCGACAGGGTCCGGTAATGGCGCAGTTCCCGTTGCTGGATCAGGCACAGCGTCGCGACGTCCGCCAGGGCCTGTCCCAGCCGTCGGTCCTCGGCACTCAAAACCGCGGTTTCCGTACTCAAAAAGGTGACCGCGCCGACGGTTTCTTCCATCGCCCGCAACGGGAGCGCGGAAACCGCGGCAAAGCCGAGTCCGGCCATCCTGGCGACATAGCCGGGCCAGCGGGTCACCTCGGCGGAAAGGTCGTCGACGGCGACACCACTCCCGGTTTCGAACGATTCGAGGGCGGGCCCTGCTTCCGCCGCCGGATATCGCTCGGATTTCAGACCGGGAAGGAACACTTCCGCCGAATCGATCGGCAGCAGCCGTACGCATTCACTGGACAACGTGTCCACGACCCGATCCGGTCCCTGGTCCTCCGCGACACTCGCGGTCAAACTCGCGAACGCCGCGCAGACCGCGGATTCCCTGTCCGCCCCCGCGTCCCTCCCCATGAACGCCATCACCGGTCCCGGAGGTTCAGTCGCCTATCCGCGCTTCGCACCGCGCGTCGAATACTCACCCGAGCGATTCTGGCCCGCATGGGGGCACCCGGCAACGACCAGATGGACGATCCTTCATCACGTGGTCACCGAGGTACGACGACCGGGTGATCTCGGTGCGACAACGGGTCAGGTTCTTATTGCCGTCGCAAAGAAAACGGCGGCACGGTATTCGTCAGCAGCGCGTCTTCGTCCATAGTGGACTCGCCGATTCCCGCCTTGCCGATCTTCTCCGCGACGAGGGTGCGCGGATCGTCGAGCACGTCGGCCCGGCCGCTCAGGAACGCCCACTCGTGCTCGTCCGAACCGTAGTAGAGGACGGTACCGAACGATTCGGTGAACCGCCGCCACGACGAGATCAACGTCTGGTTCCGCCACAATGTCGGGCAGCCCGCCTGGCAGCCGACCACTCCCCCGTGGGTGAGCAGCTTCGTGCACCGGGTCAGGAAATCGGTTCCGTACAACCGATTGTGCTGTGCCTCCGGATCATCGTTCTCGTCCGGCAGGTCGATGACGACCACGTCGTAGGCGTCCCCGCGCTCCCGCGCCTCGGCGAGGAACTCCCAGCCGTCGCGGTAATGGACGCGGACCTTCCCGTCCCCGCGCTCGGCACGGGCCAGCTCGCCGGGCGTGTAGCCGTAGGGAAGGTGCTCGGCACAGGCCCGCACCGCCTCGGCGTCGATGTCGACGTGGTCGACCACCCCGGCCCCCGCGGCGACCGCGAGGTGCGAGGCGACCCCTTCGCTGGAGCCGATGATCAGCACCCGCTCGACCCGGTCGGCGAGCAGCAGCGACGGGATCATCAGCGCCTCGTGGTAGACGAGCTGGCTCAGTTCGGTGCTCTGCCGTTCGTCGTCGCAGAACAGGGAGATCCCCTGCGCCGTCCGTCCGATGAGGACGTTCTGGAACGCGGTGCGCCCTTCGAAGAGCACCTCCTCGACGTCCCAGTGCCGGGTGAGCCCCGGCCCCATCGGCTCGGCGATCCGCCGCTGTGCCATCAGCTCTCTCCTCGTTCCACAGTGGACATCCGGACGGTACCAGCGCCCAGCAGCTTGGCCAGCAGGGCGACGGCCCGCTCCGGATCCGCCCGGTCCCCGCAGGTGAACACGTCCACGAACACCGCGCCGATCTCCGGGTAGGTGTGCACGGACGCGTGCGATTCGGCCAGCAGCGCGAGCACGGTGACCCCCTGCGGGGCGAAGGAATGCGACACGACCTCGCAGACCGTCGCCCCCGCCTCGGTCACCGCGTCCGCGAGGGTCTTCTTCAGGAATGCGGGATCGTCGAGCAGCGCCGGTTCGATCCCCTCGAACTCCGCGAGGACGTGGCGGCCGGCGAACCGGCCGACGAGTGGCACTTCACCCGGCATCGGCGAACCTCCCCACACAGTAGGTGCGCAACGGCTCGATTCCGTTGAAGGCGACGGACGAATAGCTGGCGGTGTAGGCACCGGTCCCCGGGATGTCCAGCAGGTCACCCGCCCGCAGGGACATCGGCAGGGCACAGGGCGTCCGCTGGTACAGCACGTCGTCACCATCGCAGGTCGGCCCCGCGAGGACCACCGGCCCTTCCGGTCCCTTGACGCCGACGGGCTCCAGCCGATACGCGACGGCTTCGTTCTCGCACTCGGCCATTCCGTTGTACCTGCCGACGTCGAGATAGACCCAGCGGCGTTCGTCGGTGGCGGCGCGGGTGGTCACCAGGACGACTTCGGTCCGGATGAGCCCGGCGTCGGCGACGATCACGCGGCCCGGTTCGAGCAGGAGTTCCGGACCCGGCCCAGGCAGGTGCTCTCCGAGGGCGGCGTGGATCACGGCGGCGTAATCCGCCAAGGACGGCACGGGTTCCCGGTGCTCGGTGGCGAACCCGCCGCCGATGTTGAGCCTTGTCAACTCCACACCCGCGTCGGCGGCGACCTTGGCCGCGGTCGCGACGCCGATCTCCCAGGCGGCCGGATCCGGTTGCTGCGAGCCGACGTGGAACGCGATGCCCGGCCGCAGCCCGGCGTCGACGGCCCGGCGGAGCAGCGTGGCGGCCACGGAAGGCTCACAACCGAACTTGTGGCCGAACGGCGTGACCGAATCCGGGCCACCGGTCAGCAGCAAGCGGATCGAAACCAGCGAACCGGGCGCGTACTCGGCCAGATTCGCCAGATCACCGGCGGAGTCCGTGGTGAATTCACGAACCCCGCGCGCATAGGCGAACGCGATGTCCGACGGCTTCTTGATCGTGTTGCCGTAGGCCAGTTCCGCCGCTTCCGCGCCCCGGGACAGGCACAGCTCGATCTCGCCCGTGCCCGCGACGTCGAACCCCGCCCCCGCCGACAACACCGCGTCGAGCACCTCGGGAGCGGGATTCGCCTTGACCGCGTAGCGGATCAGGGCGTCCGGGAACACCGCCGCGACCGCGGCCGTCCGCGCCGCGACCAGGTCGGTGTCCACGACCAGGCAAGGCGTCGGCGGTTCACGATCCGCCAGGAAGGCGCGGATCCGGTTCAGGCTTTCGGTCACGCGCCCCAGGGTGTCAAAGGCCGATCACGCGGGCGGAACCCGGGTCACGCCCGCGCGTCACCCGAGGCCTGCTCCGGCAGTTCGACGCCGTGCTCGGCCGCGAGCCGCTCCAGGTTGGCCAGATCGGCGCCGACGGCGGACGCACGGTCCTCGTCCGATTCCCGCTTGGCGATCCGGACGTCTTCCCTCGCCTGCCGTACCCGGTCCCGCAGATTCACCGCGAACTCGCTCATCGTGCACCCCCTCTTCTCCCGCACCTTGTCTGTCTTCACCCTAGGACCCTCCGAATTCGTGGCCGACGTGATCTGCGTCATCACGGGCTCGTTCGTGGTCGGAATGAAGCAGTATGACGGCATCGCCGAGGTTTCGCAGATCAGCGGAGACCGGCTTTTTCACCGGGGGCGGCGACGTGCGCCCGGCGGCCGAGCACCGCGAGCGGGGCGAGGGCGCAGAGTCCGCCGGCGATGGCGACCAGAACGTATCCGCCCAAGTCGAACAGCTGCCCGGCGAGCAGGCTGGCCGCCGCGGACGTCCCCCAGACGAAGGCGTCGACCGTGCCCTGCGCCCTCGCCCGCTGCGCGGGCGGGAGGTCACGGCTGAGCATGCTGCTGCCGCCGACGAACACCAGGTTCCAGCCGTAGCCCAGCAGGAACATCGCGACCGGGATTCCCACGTGATGCGAATCGGGGGCACCGATCGCGGTCACGGCCGCGACGGTGAGCGTGCCGATCCCGCCGAAGATCGTGGCGCGGCCGCCCCAGCGGTCGGCGATCCAGCCGGACAACGGCGCCAGCGCGAACATCCCGATCAGATGCGCGCTCAGTACCCAGCCGACGACGTCCAGCCCCTGACCGTGCCGGTGCAGCTGGACCGGGGTCATCGTCATCACCGCCACCATCGCCAGCTGCGCGCCGACCATCGCCACGAGCGGGCCGAGGATCAGCGGATCCCGCACGGACATCCGCTCCCGCCTCGGCACTCGTTCCGCCGGGGCGGCGAGACCGCGCGGCAGGGCGGCGACGGCGAGTACCGCGATGGCCACGACGATCGCGCCCGCCACGAGCGGACCGGACAGGGCAGGCAGATCGGCGGCTTCCGCGCGTGCCGCGGCGGGTGCGATCAGGGCGGGCCCCGCGATCGCGCCGACCGTCCCCGCCCAGACCATTGTGGACAATGCGAAACCCTTGCGATGCTCGGGAGACAGGTCGGCGGCCGTATAGCGGGAAAGCTGTGCCCCGCTGTTGCCGAAGCCGATCAGAGGCATCCCCGCCACCAGGGCGAGTACGGATCCGGCGAGGGCACCGGCGAACGAGATCAGCGCGCCCGCGACCGCGGTGCCGTACATCAGCACCAGGACGAGGCGCCTGCCGTAGCGGGCGGCCAGTGCGCCCGACGTCAGCGACCCCACGGCGGAACCGAGCACCAGCGCGGCGTTCGGCAGCCCGCTCCAGGCGGCACCGGCATCCTCGACCACGATCAGCGCCGCCGTGGTGGACAGCCCGACGACCGCGGTGCTGAGGCAGGCGACGCCCATGAAGAGCGCGAACATCGGTTTCATGATTCAAACCTAAGGAATCCGGGCGCCCCGGCGAATAGGCTGACGAAGGCGTCGCGGCGATGCGAGGCGCATCATGAAAGGAATCCGGGCGCGATGACCTTACGATCGGAAAGGCCGCTGGACGAGCTCGACTGGCGGCTCGTCGAGATCCTTCAGAGCGACGGGCGGCTCTCGTTCAAGGAACTGGGCCGCCGGGTCAACCTCTCCGCGCCCGCGGTCGCCGAACGGGTCCGGCGGCTGGAGGAGACCGGGGTCATCACCGGGTATCGCGCGCAGGTCGACGCGCGCCGCACCGGTTACGAGCTGCAGGCGTTCGTCGAGATGCGCTGCTCGCTGGGCAGTTGCCTGCTGCGCACCAGCAAGTCGGAAGACTATCCGGAAGTGGTCGAACTGCATCGGCTCAGCGGTGACCGCTGCACCATGCTGAAGGTGCGGGCCGTGTCGCTCGAACATCTCGAAGGCCTCTTCGAACGGCTGGGCAAACACGGCGAGCTGAGGTCTTCGGTAGTGCTGTCGACGCAGTTCGAAGGCAGGCCGGTCGGGCCTCCGGTCGAGGATTACCTGAAGGCCACGAAGAGCGAGGGCTGGAGCGTCTGAGGCCGGTCAGGAATCGAGAAGCGACGGCGGCCGCCGTTCACCTAACGTGATCATCGTCGCGGACGGACCGCACGTACGAAGAGGATGAACGGCTCGAAACTGGTTAGATCGAGGCCGGTGAGGCCGACCGGTGACCGCGTGGGCGGAGCGCCTCAGAGATGGAGAAACGATGAGCAGGACCACGAAGGCGCAGAAGCCCGAAGAGCACCCCGCCGACAGCCACGACCTGATCCGCGTGCTGGGCGCGCGCGAGAACAACCTCAAGGACGTGGCCGTCGAGCTGCCGAAGCGGCGACTGACGGTGTTCACCGGTGTCTCCGGCTCGGGCAAGAGCTCACTGGTCTTCGACACGATCGCGGCCGAATCGCAGCGGCTGATCAACGAGACCTACAGCACCTTCGTGCAGGGCTTCATGCCGACGCTGGCCCGCCCCGAGGTCGACGTCCTCGACGGCCTGACCACCGCGATCATCGTGGACCAGCAGCGGATGGGCGCCGACCCCCGCTCCACGGTCGGCACCGCCACCGACGCCCACGCGATGCTGCGCATCCTCTTCAGCCGGATCGGGAAGCCGCATATCGGCTCGCCGCAGGCGTTCTCCTTCAACGTCGCCTCGATCAGCGGCGCGGGCGCCGTGACCGTCGAGAAGGGCGGCCGGACCACGAAGGAACGGCGCGAATTCAGCATCACCGGCGGGATGTGCGCGCGCTGCGAAGGGCGGGGCACGGTCAACGACATCGACCTCACCGCGCTGTACGACGAGAACAAGTCCCTCAACGAGGGCGCGCTGGCGGTCCCCGGCTTCTCCATGGAGGGCTGGTTCGGCCGCATCCTTCGCGGCTGCGGCTTCTTCGCCCCCGACAAGCCGATCAAGAAGTACACCAAGCGGCAGCTGGACGATCTGCTCTACAAGGAACCGGTCAAACTCAAGATCGACGGCATCAACCTGACCTATTCGGGTCTGCTCCCCACGATCCAGAAGTCGTTCCTGTCCAAGGACAGGGAGGCGATGCAGCCGCATATCCGCGCGTTCGTGGACCGGGCGGTCACCTTCACCACCTGTCCCGAGTGCGACGGGACCCGGCTCAGCGAGGCCGCGCGGTCGTCGAAGATCAAGCGGATCAACATCGCCGACGCGTGCTCGATGCAGATCAGCGACCTCGCCGAATGGGTCCGCAAGCTCAAGGAGCCGTCGGTCGCGCCGCTGCTGGAGAAGCTGCTGCACACCCTCGACTCGTTCGTCGACATCGGGCTCGGCTACCTCTCGCTGGACCGGCCATCGGGCACGCTCTCCGGCGGCGAGGCGCAGCGCACCAAGATGATCCGCCACCTCGGCTCGTCTCTCACCGACGTCACCTACGTCTTCGACGAGCCCACGATCGGCCTGCACCCGCACGACATCCAGCGGATGAACAACCTGCTCCTGCAGCTTCGCGACAAGGGCAACACGGTACTGGTCGTCGAGCACAAGCCGGAGACGATCGCCATCGCGGACCACGTCGTCGACCTCGGGCCCGGTGCGGGTACGGCGGGCGGGACGATCTGCTTCGAGGGCACCGTCGAAGGCCTGCGCGCCAGCGACACCAGCACCGGTCGCCACCTCGACGACCGGGCGACGCTCAAGGACAGCGTCCGAACCCCCACCGGCAAACTGGAGATCCGCGGCGCGGACCGCCACAACCTCCAGAACGTCGACGTCGACATCCCGCTCGGCGTCCTCTGCGTCGTCACCGGCGTCGCTGGCTCCGGCAAGAGTTCGCTGATCCACGGCTCGATCCCCGCCGCCGAGGGCGTGGTCTCGGTCGACCAGACGCCCATCCGCGGTTCGCGGCGGAGCAACCCGGCCACCTACACCGGCCTGCTCGAACCGATCCGCAAGGCGTTCGCCAAGGCCAACGGGGTGAAGCCCGCGCTGTTCAGCGCCAACTCCGAGGGCGCCTGTCCGAACTGCAACGGCGCCGGCGTCATCTACACCGACCTCGGCATCATGGCGGGCACCGCGACCACCTGCGAGGAATGCGACGGCAAGCGGTTCCAGGCTTCGGTGCTGGAGTACACCTTCGGCGGCAAGAACATCAGCGAGGCGCTCGCGATGCCGGTGTCGGAGGCCGAGGTGTTCTTCGGCGAGGGTGAGGGACGCATCCCGTCCGCGCACGCCATCCTCAGCAGGCTCAACGACGTCGGGCTCGGTTACCTCAGCCTCGGCCAGCCGCTCACCACGCTCTCCGGCGGTGAACGGCAGCGGCTGAAGCTCGCGACGCATATGGGCGACAAGGGCGGTGTCTACGTCCTCGACGAGCCCACCACCGGTCTGCACCTGGCCGACGTCGAGAACCTGCTCGGCCTGCTGGACCGTCTCGTCGACGCCGGGAAGTCGGTGATCGTGATCGAGCACCACCAGGCGGTCATGGCGCACGCCGACTGGATCATCGACCTCGGCCCCGGAGCCGGTCACGACGGCGGCAAGATCGTCTTCGAGGGCACTCCGTCCGACCTCGTCGCGACCGGTGCGACGCTCACCGGCGAGCACCTGGCGGCCTACGTCGGCAAGTAACCCCCGCCCTCGACCTCCCGCATTTCGTCCTCTAAATGCAGGGCGCGACGGCGCGCAGCACTCGTGGCCGTGGGTCGTGCGGGGCTGAAGGGGCCTTTCCTCTCATCGCATGCGGCGAAGGGCGCTTTCCTCGCATGAGATGAGGGGAAAGCGCCCTTCAGCCCCTACCGAAATCCCAGACCACGGTCCGTGAAGGCCCCTTCCTTACCCGGAAGGTCAGGGCCCGGCAAAGTCGCAGAGGTGCTGGTCCGTGGACGGCGACCGATGTGAGGGGTGTGTGGATTTAGGGACGTTGAACCTGGATCCACCGGTGTTGTTGGCGGGGTTGACGTGTCGTGGGCGCGCAAATGCCCTCTGGCTTGGGATGATTGTTCTTGCGACGAAACAAATCCACCTAGCGAGAGGGCATCTGCTGGATGCGATCTTCTCATACCGCCGGATCGGTGTCGGTGAGGTTCGATGATGCGGGTCTCGTGTCGTGCGCGGGGCTGGTCCCGGTGCTGCGGCTGGCCGAGGACATCGGCCTGGGCGGCCTGATCGAACAGCGGGTTGACCTGGGGATCCCGGTCGGTGCGAACACGGACGCGAAAGCACTCTCGGTCGTGGCGGGCATGGTCGCCGGCGCGGACTCAATCGAGGACCTGGACGTGATCCGGCATGGCGGGATGCGCCGGTTGTTCACCGGTCTCCGCGCGCCCTCGACGTGTGGGTCGTGGCTGCGCGGGTTCACCCACGGCCACGTCCGTCAGCTCACCTCGGCCGCCTCCGAGGCTCTGATCCGGCTGGCCGGGCGGGTGCCGTCGCTGCTGGCCGGCGTCGAGCAGCTGGCGTTCATCGATATCGATTCCAAGATCAAGGAAACCTACGGTCACGGCAAACAGGGCAGCGGGTTCGCCTATAACGGGATCCGCGGCCTGAACCACCTGATCGCCACCCTGTCGTCCCCGGTCTGCGCGCCGGTGATCCTGACCGCCCGGCTGCGCGGCGGGAACGCTGATTCCCGCCGCGGAGCGGCGTCGATGATCACCGAGGCGATCGGTCTCGCCCGCCGGTCCGGCGCGACCGGGACGCTCGTGGTCCGCGCGGATTCAGCGTTCTGCACCGGCCCGATCATCACCGCGATCCGCCGGACGGGCGCCTCATTCTCGGTCACCGCCCAGAAAAACGCGGCGGTGATGGCCACGATCAACGCTATCGGCGACGACGACTGGGGCCAGGTCGCTTACCGGCACCCGATCCCCGACCCCGAGACCGGTGAGTGGATCACGCACGCGGAGATCGCCGAAACAGTCCACACCGCGTTCACCAATGCCACCACCAACCCGGGCCAGATCACCACCGCGCGGCTGATCGTGCGCCGCACCCCGAGATTCACCACCACCGAGCAAGGCGAGCTGTTCCGCACCTGGAACTACCACGCCGTGTTCACCGACACCGGCTTCGACCTGCACACCGCCGACGAGTACCACCGCAAACACGCGATCATCGAACAGGTCTTCGCCGACCTCAACGACGCCGCCCTCGCCCACTTCCCCTCCGGCCGCTTCGCCGCCAACCAGGCCTGGCTCACCCTGGCCTGCCTCACCCACAACCTGCTCCGCGCCACCGGCAGCCTCACCAGCATGTTTCACGCCAAAGCCCGCACCGCAACCCTCCGCCGACATCTCATCACCATCCCCGCCCGCATCACCCGCACCGCCCGCCGCATCACCCTGCGACTACCAGCCAACTGGCCCTGGCAACACCACTACCAAGCACTCTTCACCGCAACACACCAAAGACTCTGACCCCCACCCCAACAACCAGGACCACAGTGGACACACCGGATGAGACGTCCGGCACCCCACCCTGCCACCAGCGAAAACACAAGATCGACAACATTGGCGAGATCAACACCCGCATCCACCGGTGGATCCAGGTTGAACGTCCCTAAATCCACACCCCCCTCACTAGCGGTAACACTTGCGCGCCGCCAGCCACACCGAGTGCCTTCACGGGCTCCAGGCTGCGGTGAGTGTTAGGGCTGGTGGTCAGTGCTGCGCTTGTGGTCCGGGTGTGCCGGGTTCTGGGAGCAGGTCACCGGTCCTGGCCACCCGCGTTTAGTCCTCTGGATGCGGGAGATCAGTCGGCGTCGGCTTCGAGGCCGTCGCGATCGGCCCATTCGAGCAGGGTGTCGAGCGAGTACTTCGTGTCGTCGATGCCCGCGTGCAGGTCGCCGAGTTCGGCGAAGCGCGCGGGCACGGTCGCGATGGTGAAGTCGCGGGGCTCGACGTCGTCGATCTCGTCCCAGGTGATCGGGGTCGAGACGACGGCTTCGGGCACGCCGCGGACCGAGTACGCGCTCGCGATGGTGTGGTCGCGGGCGTTCTGGTTGTAGTCGACGAACAGTTTCGAGGGATCGCGGTCCTTGCGCCACCAGGTGGTGGTGACCTCGTCGGGCATCCGGCGTTCGACCTCGCGCGCGAAGGCGAGCGCCGCCCGGCGTACCTCCTGGAAACCCCACCGGGGTTCGATGCGGACGTAGACGTGCAGACCGTGCCCGCCAGAGGTCTTCGGCCAGCCGGTGATGCCGAGTTCGTCCAGGATCTCGCGGACGGTGCCGGCGACCTTCCGCACGGTCGAGAACGGGCAGTCGGGCATCGGGTCGAGGTCGATCCGCCACTCGTCCGGGCGTTCGGTGTCGGCGCGGCGGGAGTTCCAGGGATGGAACTCGACCGTCGACATCTGCACCGCCCAGATCACGTCGGCGGGATGGGTGACGCAGAGTTCGTAGGCGTGCCTGCCGGACGGGAAGTCGACGCGGACGGTCTGCAGCCACTCCGGCGCCCCGTTCGGGACGCGTTTCTGGTGGACCTTCTCCCCCGAGACACCGGACGGGAACCGGTGCAGCATGCACGGCCGCTCCCGCAACGCACGGACGATCCCGTCGCCGACCGCGAGGTAGTACCGGACGAGATCGAGCTTGGTCTCACCCCGCGCCGGGAAGTAGACGCGATCCGGGTTCGAGACGCGCACCGTCCGGTCACCGACCTCGATCTCCACCGCCGAGCTTTTCGCCATGAAGGGAAACTAACCCGAAATCCGGCGGTCCGCGTCCGCTCGGCGCGGATCGGCGCTCTGCCAGGATGGCGGCATGGCATCCCGGACCCGCGCGGAGGCACTGAGCCGCGAGCGCATCGTCGAGGCCGCCGTCGCGCTGCTCGACGCGGACGGCGAACGCGGGCTCACCTTCCGGACGTTGACCGAACGCCTCGCCACCGGCCCCGGAGCGATCTACTGGCATGTGGCGAACAAGGGCGAACTGCTCGCCGCCGCGACCGACTCCGTCATCGCGGGCGCATTGACCACCGAAGCGGTCGGAAGCTCGCCCGAGGACGAGATCCGCGCCGTCGCGCTGGGCCTGTTCGAGGCAATCGAGCGGCACCCGTGGCTTTCCCCGCAACTCGCCCTTCAGCTCTCCCGCAGCCCCTGGGGCTCGGTGACGCCGCGGATCTTCGAAAGCGTCGGACAGCGGGTCAGCGCGCTGGGCGTCCCCCAGGACACCTGGTTCACCGCGACCTCGGCACTGGTGCACTACATCTTCGGCGCCGCGGCCCAGAACGCCGCGAACTCCCGGGTGCTCGGATCCGGCGTGGACCGCGCCGAATTCCTCCGCGCCGCGGCGAACGCGTGGGAAGAACTCGACCCCGGCGAGTACCCCTTCCTCCGGTCCATCGCCGGAGAGGCCCGTGATCACGACGACCGGGAACAGTTCCTGGCCGGGGTCGATCTCATCCTTGCCGGGATCGCCGTCGCCGGGCCCGGTGGATCGACGCGACCATGATCGCGAAGACCGCGCCGAGGAAGGTGACGTCCACGGCGGGCACCCAGCGCACGTCCCCGCCCTTGAGCACGTACGCGCCGACGGGGCGCGCGGCCAGGATGAAGCCGCCGCCCTCGCCTTCCTTGCCCTGTTCGGTGCCGTGTCCGCCGCCTCCGCCGCCGATGACGCTCGCGGCGGGGATCATGACGACGCCGTCCTTCTCCACGGGTTCGCCGTAGACGCGCCGGACGGTGAGATTGTCACGCATGGCTCCGGTGACCTTCTCGAGTCCCATCGCGATCAGCCCTCCTGAGGCAGTACGGACATCACTTCCGAGACCGGGCGCAAATGCTCCTCCAGCAACCGCGACGCCTCTTTCGCGTCGTGGTCGTTCAAGGCGGCGACCAGTTCCCGGTGTTCCGCGTTGATCACCGTCAGCCTCTCAGGCCGGGCCTCCAGCGCGCGGACCGTGACCCGTTGCTGCCGCGAGCGGAGCGTGTCGTACAACTCGGTCAGCACCGAGTTGCCGGCGGCGTTCACGATGGCGCGATGGAAGCGGCGGTCGAACCCCGAGACGGCGAACCAGTCGTGTTCGGCACCGGCGCGCACCATCGCTTCGATGAGTTCCGGCAGTTCGGCGGGCGCCCCGGCGCGGTTCGCGCAGAGCGCCGCGATGGCGTGGCCTTCGATGAGCCGCCTGCTCTGGTAGACCTCTTCCAGCTCCCGCGCGGTGACCGTGCGCACCTGCGCGCCCTTGCGCGGCAGGAGACTGATGAACCGTTCGGCGGCCAGGCGGTGGAACGCCTCGCGTACCGGCGTCCGCGAAACGCCGACCACGCCGGAAACCCACATCTCGTCGAGGAAGCGGCCGCCTTCCAGCTCGCCTGAGATGATTCCGTCGCGCAGCCACGTATAGACCCGTTCGCGCGCCGGGCCGCCCCCTTCGGCGGTCGCAGTCATCCCGTCCCCCTCTATGCCGGTTACTGTCCGCGACAGAGCCTACACCTGGACCAGTCAAGTATCCATCATGTATACAAGAGTTCCACGTCTTGGAAGGGGTCCCATGGTGCACGTCGCGGTGGCGCAGTTCGCGCCCGGCAACGACAAACAGGCCAACCTCGCACGCGTCGCCTCCCTCGTCGGTGAAGCGGCCGACCGCGGGGCGCGGGTGGTCGTGCTGCCCGAGTACTCGCTGTTCACCGTACCGACGATGAGCCGGGAATTCGTGACCTCGGCCGAAGAACTCGACGGCCCGTTCGTCACCGAACTCCGCGGCCTCGCGAAGGACCGCCAGATCACCGTCGTCGCGGGCATCAACGAAGCCCTCCCCGGTGGCGACCGGATCTCGAACACGCTCGTCGCGGCCGGTCCCGACGGGGCGATCGCCGCCCTCTACCGCAAACTGCACCTGTACGACGCCTTCGGTTTCCGCGAATCGGAACTCGTCCGGCCCGGTGACATCGAAACACCGGAGACCTTCGAAGCGGACGGGTTCGTGTTCGGCTTGCAGACCTGTTACGACCTGCGCTTCCCGGAGGTCACCCGGCGGCTGGTCGACGCGGGCGCGGACGCGGTGCTGCTCCCGGCCGAATGGATGCCCGGCCCGCTCAAGGAGGACCACTGGACCACCCTGGTCCGGGCGCGGGCGATCGAGAACACGATCTATCTCGTCGCGGCGGGACAGGCGGCGCCGACCGGGGCGGGGCACAGCATGATCGTCGACCCGATGGGCGTCGTGCTCGCCTCCGTCGGCGAACGCACGGGCACCGCCGCCGCCGAGCTTTCGGCCGAACGGGTTTCCGAGGTCCGCGCCAAGAACCCGGCCTTGGAACTGCGCCGGTTCGCTGTCACGCCGAAGTCCTGAGTATCTTCTGAGGCGGAAGTCCGTTCGTGAAGACACGCCCTCGGGCGTGGTGACGCGCTTCCGCTCGCCTGGGTGCCGGGTGGCCGCCCGGCACCCAGGCTCACCTCACGGCACCAGCAGTCCCCAATGGACGGCCCACGGGATGAACAGGACGGCTCCGGCCAGCAGCAGGCCGACCCGGATGCCCCCGCCGCCCTTGGCCCGCCACCACGAAACCGCGGTCACCACACCGGCGGCGACGACGCCGACGGCGATCAGCTGCAGCGCGAGCCACGGCAGCGTCCGTCCTAACAGGACAGGTCCAGGCGCCATCGCCGCCCCCGTCGTCAACACGACGTAGTAGACGAGGAATCCCACCGTGGCGAGCAAACCGGTCGACGCCAGCCAGCACGCCGGCTTGGCGAGCGGCACGGTCCCGCCACGACGGCGGCGGAACAACGCCGTCACCGGATAGGCCGCGAACGCGAGCAGCGCCAGCGCCCACACCGCGATCTGCGACCACGGTGTCTCATACCAGGCAAGCGGCGCCAGGGCGGCACTCTGGCTCGCCTGCACCGGCGGCGGATCCGCGGACGGCCGGACGGGCCCGTCCTTCAGGCCGTTCACCCAGGTCCCGACGAGATCGAGATAGCCGGGGGCGAATCCGTCGAGCTTGTCGAAGCCGTCGGTCGTCGGCCTGAGGGCGTGCTGGGCCTGGGGGAACACCTTCAGCGTGTACTGCCGGTTCCCCGTGCGCTCCAAGGTTTCCCGGAAGATCCGCACCGCTTCGCCGGGCGGGGTGAGCCGGTCCAGTTCGCCCCACATCCCGAGCACCGGTTGCCGCACCTTCTCCAGTACCGGCACGGGGTCGTACCCGGCTTCGGGGAACACCCCGGCACCCGCGAGGGTCCGCATGTTCGTCGAAGAGACCATGTCCACCATCGAGCCGGTGACGCCGCCTCGCCGTAGGTAGGTCTCGAAGGCCCAGGACTGCTGACGGTCTGGTGAGACCCCGTTCGCCCCAATGGTGACCACGAAGGCGACGTCCTCGGACTTCGACGCCGCCAACGGCGCGACCCAGCCCCCTTCGCTCAAACCCCACACCCCGACGCGGGCCGGGTCCACGCCCGGCCGCGAGCGCAGAGCCTGGACGGCGGCGAGCGCGTCGTCGGCCAGGACCGAGTAATCCCGCTCGAACAGTGAATAACCCGCGGTCCGCTTGTCGTAGATCAACGTGGCGATCCCCGCTTTGGCGAACGCCTCGGCTTCGGCTCGGTAGTCGTCCCGGTCGTGTTCGCCCGAGCCGTGCACCATGACGATCCCCGGCGCCGCACCGCCCCCTTCCGGCGCGACCACCGTTCCGTGCAGGGTGACGCCGTGGCTGGTGAACGAGACGTCACCGGCGGAAGCCGCGGCGGGGATCGGCGAGGACACCGCCATGACGGCCGCGATCGCCGCACCGATGGCCCCCGTTCTTTTCCAGAGCAGCATGCTGCTCCCCCTTGTCTGTGGAGTCGTTCGTGAAGACACGCCGTCCGGCGTGGTGACGCGATCAGAGGTGGTCGAGTGGCCGCTCTCCCACCTGCTTTTCAGTTCCCCCGCTCACCTTCCTTCCCGCCTGGATCCGGGAACGCGATCCAGCGCACGAACACCTTCCGCGCGTCCGGGCCGGGCTCCGGCCGCCAATAGCGGCGCAGCAGCTCGAGATAGTCCTCCCAGAACTGCGCGAGCTCCTCGATGTCCACGTGCACCGCGCCCCGGGAGAACACCAGCGCGTCACCCCATTCACCCAGCTCACCGCGGCGTTCGAGGAAACGCGCCAGCTGTTCGAGGTCTTCGGTGAACGCGGCGCGCTGCGCCTCGTCGAACACCGCGCGCATCTCTTCGCTCTGCTCGCTGTGCCGGGGCCAGCGGATGTCGCGCGGCCTCGCGCGCCACCAGCGTTCCTTGCCGTGCGCGAGTTCCGGCGCCTCGTCGACGAAGTGGTATTTCGCCAGTTCTCGCAGGTGGTAGCTGGTCGCGCCCGAACTCTCCCCCAGTTCCTTGGCCAGTTTCGTCGCCGTCGCGGGCCCCCGGCCCAGCGCTTCCATGATCCGCCTGCGCAACGGATGCATCACCGCCTTCAGGACGGCGGGATCGGTGATCTCTTCGGGCGGCGGTGGACCGGTCATGCCACCAAGGTAGCCGTGCAAAGAAGATTGTGCAAAGGCTTCTTTGCACGCGGTTCAGACCAGTCCTCGGAGCGGCCGGAGGATTCTGCTGGGATTTCGGTGAACTCAGCGTGAAATTGACAACTTCACTACGAAGGTCTTGTGCCGGGCGGACGAAATCCCAGCGGCCCGGCAGGTTTTTCGTTGTGTCGCCCCCGAAATTCGGTTGTATCGGATAGTTTTGCCCGGAGTCGACCTAGCGGGAGAAAACATGCCGAAGCACCGCCCTCGACAGACGGACAGGTTGTCCGCCCGGCACCGGACGGCCTTCGCGCTCGCCGGCGGGGCGCTCGCCGTCCTGCCCGCGGTCACCGCGTCGGCCGGTCCCGACACCCCGATCGCCGCGGCGAAGGACACCGCGCCGCAGAACCAGGCGGCGCACTGGCAGCCGCCGGCCGGCGTCGTCCCGGAGATCGCGGTCGACGGCAGTCTCCCCGAACCGCCCAACCCGGATCCGCTGACCGTCCCCGGCGGCACGGGCAACGTCGGCGGCTCGTTCGCACCGTCGGGTGCGCTCGGGATCCCCGCCAGCATGATGAAGGCGTACCGGAACGCGGCGGACATCCTCGCCAAGGAACTGCCGGGCTGTCACATCGACTGGGCCCTGATCGCCAGCATCGGCCGCATCGAGTCCAACCACGCGCGCGGTGGCTACGTCGACGCCAAGGGCAACACGCTCGAACCGATCCTCGGCCCGCAGCTCAACGGCGCCGGTCCGTTCGCGGCCATCCCGGACACCGACGGCGGAAAGTACGACGGCGACACGGCCTGGGACCGCGCCGTCGGCCCGACGCAGTTCATCCCGTCCACGTGGAAGGGCTACGCCTCCGACGGGAACGGCGACGGCGAGTCGAACCCGAACAACATCTACGACGCGACCCTGGGTTCGGGCCGCTACCTCTGCTCCGGCGGCGTCGACCTGACCTCCGAGCAGACCCAGCGCGTGGCCGTGTACCGCTACAACCACTCACTGTCCTATGTGGACACCGTGATCCGCTGGGCGGTCGCCTACCGCGGCGGTGTCGCCACGCTGCCGGACAGCCAGGTCCCGGTCGGCGCTCCCGATTCCTCGAACGTCGCCGCCGACACCCCCGGCGGGCAGCTGCCGGTCCCGACCCTGCCCGGCACTCCCCCGCCCGGCACGACCACGCCGCCGCCGAACCCGCTGCCCGGCTCGTCGTTCCCGCCGAGCAGCCCCGTACCTCCCACGAGCACGTCGCCGTCGAAGCCGACCAGCACTCCGCCTTCGCCCACGCCGCCCTCCTCCACGCCGCCCTCGTCGACGCCGCCTTCGAGCACTCCGCCGTCGTCGACTCCTCCGCCGTCGAGCACCACGACCACTCCGCCGCCGTCTTCGACCCCGGCGGGGAACACCGGTGACGCGACGCCGACCAGCTCCGCTTCGCCTACGCCGTAACCTCGCGTTCAGTCCTCTGGATGCGAGCCTCGTCGTGCCCGGAATGTCCTGAACGTGTTCCGCGTTACCTTCTCTCGTAGATCATCGAGCCGAGAGAAGTGGGACACGGATGTCGTCTTTCGTCATGACCGCCGAGGAACGGGAAGCCTTCCTGAGCGAGGTCCACATCGGGGTCCTGGCCGTGGAACGGGAAGGACGGGCTCCGCTGGCCGTGCCGGTCTGGTACGACTACGAGCCCGGCGGGGAGCTCCTGATCTGGATGGACGCCGGTTCGGTCAAGGACAAGGCGATCAAGAAGGCGGGCAGGCTGAGCCTGGTCGCGCAGTCGGAGACCCTGCCGTACAAGTACGTCACGGCCGAGGGGCCGGTCATCGCCAACGACACGCCGCCCACCCGTGAGCAGGCGCTGAAGATCGCGCAGCGCTACCTGCCCGGCGACGAAGGTGCGAAGTACGTCGATGGCGCCCTCAGCGACAACTCCGTCCTGGTCCGCGTCCGGCCGGAGAAGTGGTTGAGCAACGACCAGGGCAAGGCGTAGCACCGGATGAGCTGAACGGGACTTTCCTGGCGAAATTCGCCAGGAAAGTCCCGTTCAGCTCATTTCCTCAGCCCGCGATCGGCTCGAACTCGACGACGCTGTCGAGCGCCTTGCCCATCGCGGCGTTCCCTTCCCGTTCGATCATGATCTCCACCAGCACCGGCCGCGAGGTGCGCTCGGCCTCCTTGCGCGCCCATTCCAGCGACGCCCGGATCTCGCCCGGTTCGGTGACGCGGGTCCCGGAGCAGCCGTAGGCCTCCATGACCTTCACGTTGTCCGTGCCGATCTTGTCGTAGTGGATGTCGACCTCGAAGTTCATCTCGTAGCCGGTCTCGGCCTGCCGGATGAGCCCGAGGTATTCGTTGTTGAGCATGATCAGCACGAACCCGACGTCGTACTGCGCGGCCACCGCCAGCTCCTCCACCAGGAACTGGAACGAGTAGTCCCCGACGACGCCGACGACCTCCGCCTCCGGTTTCGCCTTCTTGACGCCGATCGCCGCCGGGATCTCCCAGCCGAGCGGACCCGCCTGGCCGCACACCTGGTAGTGGCGGGGCTTGTGCGCGCGCTGGAACTGCCCGGACCAGATCTGGTACAGCCCGATCGCGGTGACGAAGTAGGCGTCCTCGCCGTAGAACTCGTTGATCTCCTTGAACACGCGCGGTGCCTTGATCGGCGTGTCGTCGAAGTCCTCGCGCCTCGGCAGGCTCTGCTTGAGTTCGCCGATCCGCCGCGGCCACGCCCGATCCCTCGCCGGGGAACGTTTCGACGCGGCCTCGATCAGCGCGTCCAGGAACGCGCCCGTGTCGGACACGATCCCGAGGTCCGGCCCGAACACCTTGCCCAGCTGGGTGGGCTCGATGTCGACGTGGATGAACTTCCGGCCGCCGCGGTAGACCTCCAGGTCACCGGTGTGCCGGTCACCGAACCGGGCACCGAGCGCGAGCACCAGGTCCGCTTCGAGGAAGGCCGCGTTCGCCCACCGCTGCGACGTCTGGATCCCCGCCATCCCGGCGAACAGTTCGTGGTCCTCGGGGAAGGTCCCCTTGCCCATCAACGTCACGCCGACCGGCACGCCGAGCAGTTCGGCCGCGGTCCGCAGCCGGTCACTCGCGCCACCGAGCACCACGCCGCCGCCGGCGAGGATCAGCGGCCGTTCCGCGGCCAGCAGCAGATCGAGCGCCCGCTCGACCCGGGCTGGCGACGGCGTCACCGTGGTGACCGGCAGCGGCGAGTCGATGCTGGAGTCCCACTCGATGTCGTGGCGCTGGACGTCGATCGGCAGGTCGATCAGCACCGGGCCGGGGCGGCCGGACCGGGCGACGCGGAACGCCTCGCGGAACACCCAGGGCAGCTGCGCGGCCTCCTTGACCTGCACCGCCCATTTGGTCACCGGCTTCGCGATCTCGACGATGTCGACGGCCTGGAACGCCTCGGTGTGCAGCTTCCGCGAGTCGGCCTGCCCGGTGATGCAGATGATCGGGATCGAGTCGGCCTGAGCGGTGTAGAGCCCGGTGATCATGTTCGTCCCGGCGGGCCCGGAGGTGCCGATCGCGACGCCGACGTTGCCCGTGGTCCTTGCCCAGCCGTCGGCCATATGGGTCGCGCCCTCTTCGTGGCGCACGATCAGATGCTCGATGCCGCTGCCCTGCATCGCTTGGTACAGCGGGAGGATCGCGGCGCCGGGGCAGCCGAACGCGGTGTCGACGCCCTCACTGACCAGGACGTCGACGACGGCCTGCATGGCGGGGATTCTGGGCATGCGTCACTCCTTGCTTTCCGCGCCGGACAGCGCTTCGACGACCTTCAGGAGGGCGGAGTGATCGAGCGAGCCGTGGCCCATCGCCCGTCCGGCGGCGATGAGCTGGGCGACCAGCCCGGTGATCGGCAGCGCGACGTCGGCCTGCCTGGCGGCGGCGAGCGCGATGCCCATGTCCTTGTGGTGCAGATCGATCCGGAACCCCGGCGCGAATTCCCGCGCCACCATGGACTTCCGCTTGAGTTCGAGGATCCGGCTGCCTGCCAGGCCGCCCGCCAGCACGTCCAGTCCGACACCGGCGTCGACGCCCGAGGCTTCGAGCAGCACGATGGCTTCGGCGATCAGCCCGTACGTCCCGCCGACCACCAGCTGGTTGGCGGCTTTCACCACCTGCCCGGCACCGTGCGGACCGACATGGACGATCGTCTTGCCGACGGCCTCCAGGATCGGGAGCGCGGCCGCGAAGTCGTCGTCCTCCCCACCGACCATAATGGACAGTGAGGCCTGCTGGGCACCGGTCTGACCGCCGGAAACGGGCGCGTCCAGCACCCGGATCTCCCGCTCGCCCGCCCGTTCGGCCACCTCGATGGAGGTCTCGGGCCGGATGGTGCTCATGTCGATCAGCAGGGTCCCCGGTTTCGCCGATTCCAGCACCCCGCCCGCCGCGAGCACGACGGCCTCGACCTGAGGGTGGTTCGGCAGCATGGTGATGACGACTTCAGCGCCCGAGACGGCGTCCGTCACCCCGGTGGCCGCCCGGCCGCCCACGGCTTCCAGCCGGGCGAGCGCGTCGGCGTTCGTGTCGAATCCGCTCACTTCGTGCCCGGCGGCGGCGAGATGTCCCGCCATCGGCCCGCCCATGATCCCCAGACCGATGAATCCCAGCTTGGTCATGCCAGTCCCCTTCGTTCGAAAGGCAGCCACGACAGCGAATCCGCGCTCGGCCCGTCGGGCTTGTACTCCACGCCGACCTGCCCGCGGTAGCCCGCCGTCTGCAGCTTTTCCAGGTATCCCTCGATGTCCAGCGTTCCGGTCCCCGGCTGGTGCCGCCCTGGGGCATCGGCGATCTGCACATGACCGATCCGTCCGGTGTGGACGGACACGACCTTGTCGAGGTCGTCACCGTTGACCGCCAGGTGGTACAGGTCGGCCAGCAGCTTCACGTTGTCCCGCCCGAGTTCGTCGAGCACCTTCAGCACGTCGGCCGCGGTCTTGAGCGGGTATTTTCCCGCCCCCGACAACGGCTCCAGGACGATCTCCGCATCGACCCGCGCGGCGGCGTCCGAGGCGAGCGCCAAGTTCTCCAGTCCGAGCTTGTCCTGCCCGGCCGGGTCGGCGCCGTCGATCCGGTTGCCGTAGAGCGCGTTGAACCGGCGGCAGCCGAGCCGCTCACCCAGCTCGATCGCGGAAGCGACGCTGTGGGCGAACTCCTTCTCGCGCCCGGTCCAGGTGACCAGGCCCCGGTCCCCGCCCGCCACGTCGCCGGGGAAGAAGTTCAGCCCCGTCACCGCGACACCGGCCTTCTCGACCGACGCGACGAACGCGTCGACGTCGGCGGGGTCCGGCACCGCCGTCTCGAACGGCCACCAGTACTCGACCGCGGTGAACCCCGCCGCGCGCGCCGCCTCCGCGCGTTCGAGGAGCGGCAACTCGGTGAAGACCATCGACAGGTTCAGCACGTAGGGCAGCGCATGACGCGAACCGGCAAGATCAGCCATCGAAACCTCAGTTATTTCGCTATGCGGAAACTTTCTTTCGTATATCGAGAATAGCCCGCTGATCTGGCCTCGGTCAACGGCCTCCGGCCCGGAGAGAGCTGAATCCACGAATTGTCGGACCCCCTCGTTACCGTCGACCGCCATGGACACGACGCCCTTCCGAGCCCGGGTCCCGGAGGCCGAACTCGAAGACCTCCGCGACCGGCTCCGCCGTACCCGCTGGCCCGAGGACGAGACCGTCGACGACTGGTCGCAAGGGGTTCCCGCCGCCTACCTGCGCGAACTCTGCGCGTACTGGGCGGAGACCTACGACTGGCGTGCCGCGGAGTCCCGGCTCAACGCGATCCCCCAGTTCCGGACCGAGATCGACGGCCTCGGCATCCACTACCTGCACGCCCGCTCCCCGCATCCCGGCGCGCTGCCGCTGATCCTCACGCACGGCTGGCCGGGTTCGGTCTTCGAATTCCTCGACGTCCTGGGCCCGCTCACCGATCCGGTCGCCCACGGCGGCGACGCGGCCGACGCCTTCCACGTCGTCGTCCCGTCCCTGCCCGGTTACGGCTTCAGTGACAAGCCGGCCAAGACCGGCTGGTCGATCCAGCGCATCGCCGACGCGTGGATCCGCCTGATGACCGGCCTCGGCTACGAACGCTTCGGCGCGCAGGGCGGTGACTGGGGCACGAGCATCACCACGCTCATGGGACGGACCGCTCCCGAACGCCTCGCCGGGATCCACCTCAACCCGCCGCTCGCGGCACCGGATCCGGCGACGTTCGACGATCTGACCGAGTTCGAGCGGAAGTCGCTCGCCGATCTCGAACACGCCAAAGTGGACGGTTCCGGCTACGCGAACCAGCAGGCGACCCGGCCGCAGACGATCGGCTACGCGCTGACGGACTCACCGGTGGCGCTGTGCGCGTGGATCCTCGAAAAGTTCCAGGCGTGGACCGATTGCGACGGCCATCCGGAGAATGCCCTGAGCCGGGACGCGATGCTCGACGACATCACGCTCTACTGGCTGACCGGCACCGGCGCCTCGTCCGCCCGGTTGTACTGGGAGAGTTTCGGCGAGGTGTCGAGCTGGTTCTCCGAGTCCACCGTGGACAAGATCGCCGTGCCGACCGGCTGCTCGATCTTCCCGCGCGAGACCCCGCGTCCGTCCCGGCGCTGGGCCGAACGCCGCTTCACCGACATCCGGTACTGGAACGAACTCGAGCGGGGCGGGCATTTCGCCGCCTTCGAACAGCCGGCTGTCTTCACCGAGGAGGTGCGGTCGTTCTTCCGGCTCGTGCGCTGATCGCTTGACCGTGACACCGTGTCAGGCTGTCTGCTGGGAGACCTCATGTTCAGTATCGGAGACTTCGCCAAACACGGCCGGGTGTCGGTCCGGATGCTGCGTCACTACGACGCCATCGGGCTGCTGCGGCCCGCTCACGTCGACCCGTTCAGCGGCTACCGGTTCTACACCGGCGATCAGCTGGCCCGGCTCAACCGGGTGATCGCGCTCAAGGATCTCGGTTTCACGCTCACCCAGGTACAGGAGATCCTCGACGCCGAGATCGGCGTGGACGAGCTGCGCGGAATGCTGCGGCTCCGGCGGGCCGAACTCGAAGCGGCCATCGCGGCCGACGAGATGCGGCTCAGGGCCGTCGAGGCGAGGCTCCGGTCGATCGAAAGCGAGGGAGTCATGCCTTCCGAAGACGTCGTCGTCAAGAGCCTTCCCGCGGTGCGGGTCGCCGAGCTGACCGGCACGGTGAGCGGATACGTCAACGAGGAGATCGGTCCGGTGGTGCAGCGGCTCTACCGGGAGCTGTTCGGCGCGCTCGGGCCGATCACCCCGTCGGGGCCGTTGATCGCCTACTACGAGGACGACCCCTCCGGGGAGAAGGTGCTGATCCACGCCGCCGCCCCGATCTCGGCCGAAACCGACGGCAGCGAAGGGTTCTCGACGGTGAGCCTCGCCGAAGTCCCGGCCGCGGCGACGATCCTGCACCGGGGCGCGATCGAGAACGTGCTCGCCAGTTACCAGGCACTGGCGAAATGGGTCGACGCGCACGGATACCGCGCGAGCGGGCCCGCACGGGAGTACTACCTCGACTGCCCGGCCGACGGCGACCAGTGGGTCACCGAACTGCAGCAGCCGATCACCAATGCCTGAGCGCTCGTGAGTGGTGATGACGGTTGGAACCGTCATCACCACTCACGAGCCGGGC
Source organism: Amycolatopsis orientalis (assembly GCF_000943515.2). Taxonomy (NCBI): domain Bacteria; kingdom Bacillati; phylum Actinomycetota; class Actinomycetes; order Pseudonocardiales; family Pseudonocardiaceae; genus Amycolatopsis; species Amycolatopsis orientalis. The sequence goes on from NZ_CP016174.1 coordinate 5,127,085, forward strand.
AGGAAATCGAGTACGGCGGCCCGGAACGCGTCCGGCTCCTCCAGCCACGGCACATGGCCGACGCCGGGCAACCGCACCCTGGTCACCGAGGGCAGGGCCCGCTCCAGCGAGTCGACAGCCCATCGTGGCCGGATGTCCGCCGCCCCGTCGATGATCAGCACCGGCACAGTGAGCGCCCGGCACGCTTCGACCAGTTCCCGCTCCGGCGTCGCCCGCATTTCCTCGCTCAACGCTGCGTTCGCCTCGTAGTTGACCGGGAACCAGGGCGTCGCCATCGCCTCGGCGTGGCGGTCGCCGTCCGCCACGAAGTCCGCGGTCCATTGCAGCACCGCGAGTTCCCGCTCTTCGGCCTCATCGCGATCCTTCTCGCGCAGCTCGGCCCATCGCGCGCGCCGGTCCCCGAGAGCCCGTTCGAAGTTCCGCTTGAACTCCGGGCGCCAGTCGTGACCGAGGCCGACACCCGACACATAGACGAGCGCGCTCACCCGCTCGGGATACGCGAGGGCGTAGAGGAGACCCAGCTGCGCACCCCACGAATGCCCGAGCACCGGGACGCGATCGAGCCCGTGTCCCTCGCGGACGGCGTCGACGTCGGCCACCATCCGCCCGAGGGTGTACGGGCCGGACGGTTCCGATCGTCCGGCACCGCGCTGGTCCCACCGGATCAGGCGGAACCGCGAGCCGAGATCGAGGGTGCCGAACATGTCCCACAGCCCCGGGCCGCCGTGACAGCACAGGATCGGCTCGCCCCGGCCGGTCGCCGAGGTCCAGAGTTCGCGGCCGTCGTCGGTGATCACCACGCGATTATCCGGTAGGCGCGGCGGGCGTTGTTGGTTATCTTCCGCGCATGACGAAGGAGACGCCACCGCAGCGGACGGCCACGCTCGCCGACGCGCCCGCCATCGCCGCGCTGATGCGGGCTTCGGTGCTGGAGTTGTTCCCCCGATTCTACGACGACCGCCAGACCGCGAGCGCGGCGGAGCACATCGCGCATCTCGATCTGCGGCTGATCGAAGACGGCACCTACTTCGTGCACGAGGCGGACGGCGAGATCGTCGCCTGCGGGGGCTGGAGCAGGCGCAACAAGACGCACGCCGGCGCCGGCGACGCGGCGGACGACGACCGCCCGCTCGACCCGGCCACCGAGCCCGCGCGGATCCGCGCCATGTTCGTCCGCGGCGACTGGACGCGGCGCGGGCTCGGCCGCGCGATCCTCGAATCGTGCCGCCTCGCGGCGAAAGCCGAGGGATTCACCTCGCTCACGCTGACCGCGACCATGCCCGGTGTCCCGCTGTACCGGGCGTTCGGCTTCACCGAGGTCGAACGGGTGACGGTGACGACGCCCGACGGCGTCGACGTCCCCGGAGCCGTCATGAGCCGGGATATCGACCAGCCGGATAGCATCGCCTGATGATCTCCGGGGCTACCGCACTCTCCTTCGTCTTGGTCTGCCTGCTCGGCGCGATGGCACCCGGACCGGATTTCCTGGTGGTGACCCGCAGCGCGATCCTCGGCGGGCGCAAGGCCGGGATCGCCGCCGGACTCGGCATCGCGCTCGGCGTCTTCGTCTGGGTGGTCGCGATCGCCCTCGGCGTCGCCGCGATCCTCACCGCGTCGGCGATCGCCTTCACCGTGGTGAAGCTGATCGGCGCCGCCTACCTGATCTTCCTCGGCGTCAAGGCGTGGCTGGCCGTGCGCCGCGGCGACTACGCCGAACTCAAGGACAAGGTGACGCCCGTCGTCGCGCCGCGGGCGGCGTTCCGGCACGGCCTGCTCACCAACCTGCTCAACCCGAAGGTCGCGGTGTTCTTCTTGGCGCTGCTGCCCCAGTTCCTGCCCCACTCGGCCACGACGGCGGAGACCCTGCAACTGGCGGGACTGGCCACCATGGTGGCCGTCGTGTGGACCTTCGTCCTGGCGACGCTCGTCGGTTCGCTGCGGAGGTTCTTCACCGCCGGCCGGGTGCGGCGCGCGATGGACGCGGTGATGGGCACCTTGCTGGTCGGGCTCGGCATCCGGGTCGCCGTCCAGAGCTGACCGAGGCGCCGCGCTCACCGGTGGCGGGGCTCAGGTCGTGAGTGGCGATTCGGGGTTACTAGTCAGGTGGTTGCGGGTCGGGTTGGTAGCCAGGGGTTTCCGGTGATGGCGTCGCGGAGCGCGGTGAGGGTGTTGAGGCCGTGTTTGCGGATGGTGGAGATGTAGGAGCGCACGGTGAGCCAGGTGGTGGCGCCGTGGTGGGTGCGCCATCCGCCGGTGATTTTGAGCTGGGTTTTGGTCATGCGGATGTCGCGTTCGGCCTGGTTGTTGGTGAAGGGAACGGTCAGGTCGAACGCGAACCGCAGGGTGTCGCCGCGGTATTTCTCGAGTCGTTCGAGCAGGCGGCGGGCCTGGGATTGGGTGGGTCTTCCGCCTTTGGGGTGGCCTCGTTGGTTGCGCGGATGCAGGTCCAGGCCGGTGCGGACGTGGGTGTCGTAGCGGCCGGTCATCGGTGTGAGGACGTCGTCGGGGATCTCGGACAGGTCCAGGTCACGGGCGGTGTGGGCGGCGGCGTTGAGTTCGTCGAGGACATCACTGAGCCCGGTGGGCCAGGCCTGATCGGGATGGGTCTCCGCCGCGGCTTGGAGCTCCCGCTGGTGGTGGGCGTTGCAGAGGGCGTGAGTGAGGTCGTAGGTGCGGTAGGAGTGGTAGCCGTCGTGCACCGCGATGCCGGCGAAGCCGTTCAGGATCCCGAACGCGTCGATCGCTTCGCGGCCGCGTTTGTCATGCAGGAAATAGACGGTCAACCACAGCGTGCTGGCCGAGTGGAGCCACCTGTTCTTGCCGAGCACCCGGACACCGGTCTCGTCGAAATGCGCCAACGGCGCCGCCACGATCGCTGCCTGAACGGCCTCGACGAACGGGGCCAGCCCGGGCGCGAGACGCCCCAGCACCGAGCTGACCCAGCCGGTGGACACCGCCATACCGGTCACCTCGGCCAGCAGTTCAGCGGCACGGGAGATCGGAAGATGCTGATAGGTCAGCAGATACGCGGCCAACGCGGTCACATTCGGCCCATAGCAGGCCGCAGCGGTGGCCTCGGCCGGGGCGGGCGCGGTGGTCAGCACCCCGCACCGGCAGCGACGTTGATACAGACGATGCTCGGTCACCACCGGGACGATCTCGGGCAGATCATGCACCTGACGGCGCACCACGCCCACATCCGGACGGCACGACAGCCCTGTCCCGCAGCCCGCACATGCCGACGGAACATGATCAACCACGGTGCCGGGATTATCGACCAGTGTCAGGCTCGCGCCCGGCGCCCCGGGTTGTTTCCCTTGCCCACGACCGGTTTTCCGGCGCAACGACCTCGGCGCCGGCTTGACATACACATCCTGCGACGGCGGTTTCGACGAATTCCGCGACGTGGTCTTCAGCTGCCGTTCCAGCTCCCCGACCCGCGCGGACAACCGCTCCACCTCGGCCCGCAACACCCGGATCGTCTCCGCCTGAGACACGACCAGAGCAGCCAACTCGTCATACGACGGACGCTCACCCCCGGCCACGTGGTGATCATCGCAGAACCATGATCACCACGTGACCGGGACCTGACTAGTTACGATTCGGGTTCTAACCCGAATCGCCACTCACGACCCCTCGCACAGTCAAGAGCCGGATGAGGCTCCTACTGTCAGAGGGATTCCGCGGCCAGACGCGTGCCCTCGACACGAGCGGCGATCTTGGCGAACGCGATCTCCCGCGACGTCGACGTGTCGTCGGCGAACGGTGAGAAACCGCAGTCGTCACAGGTGCCCAGCCGTTCGGCCGGGATGTACCGCGCCGCCTGAAGCACCCGGTCCCGAACCTCCTCGGCGGTTTCGACGCGCGGGTCGATCGGATCGGTCACGCCGACGAAGACCCGCTGCTCCGGCCGGGAGTGCGCGGCGATCACGCCGAGCGCCCGCTCGGGATCCGCCTCGCTCGCCAGCTGTACGTAGACGTTGCCCACCTTCAGCTGGAACAACGTCGGCAGCAGTTCGGCGTAGTCGACGTCGAGGCTGTGCACCGAGTCCTGATCCCCGCCGGGGCAGGTGTGCACGCCGATCTTCTTGCGCTCCTCCTCGGAAAACCGCTCCAGCACGGAGTTGTTCAGGTCCACAAAGGACTGCAACAGCCCGCCGGACGGGTCGAGCTTCAGCGACAGCCTGCCTTCGGTGAAGTCGATCTGAACGCTGTCCGCGCCCGCGTCGAGACTGCCGCGGATATCCGCCTCCGCTTCGTTCACCAGGTCGGCGATGAACTGTTCCTTGCTGTATCCGGCCAATTCCTCACCGGAATAGACGAGACTGATCGCCGAAGCCGCGATCACCGCCTGCTTGACCGGCTTGGTCGCATACTTCTTGGCCTCGCGCAGATAAGAGGCGGCGTGGGTCTGGTAACGGAACGGACCGGCCGTGAGCCGGGGAAGCTGCCGGGTGTGCCCGTCGGCGAAGGGGATGACGACACCGTCCGGCGCGAGCGAATCCAAGCCTGCCAAGGGATACGTGGCGAAGCTCGGCTTGCCTTGCTCGCCATCGGTGATGACCGGGGAGCCGGTCTCCTCCAACCGCTTGATGGTCTCCACGAGAGCCTTTTCCTTCGCCTCATCGAGCCCGTCGGCGTCCAGCCGTCCGGCCGCGTGCTCACCGAGAGCTTCGAGGAGGTACGCCGGACGGGGAATGCTGCCGATCGGTTCGGTGGGTATCGTCATCGTGCGCTTTCCTCCCAGATGGAGCCGCCTACGGTAGTGATCACGGAAACTACCGATCCTTGTCTTCGTTGAGGATCTTTCTGCGTGCGGAGGCCCCGAATGGGCCAGCGCGATCCAGCCGAACGCACCATTCGCCAGACGTATAGGCCGTTATACAAAATCCGGGTGAAGTTCGATGCTTACCCCGCCCTGGTCCTGGGTATTCCCTCGTTGTCGAGCGGGCGCGCGCCGAAGGAGCAACCGATGCTGAGCCATCACGATCGGCAGGAATTGGAGAAGATCGAGCGCTGGTTCGAACTCACCGAGCCGGCACTGGCCGCCCGGCTCCGATCCGGCAAGCCCGCACGCCCTCCCCTGCTCCGGCTGGCGGTCGTGCTGGGCCTCGACCTGACCGCGGGGCTGCTGATGCTGCTGGGGATGGTGACGAACAGCCCGGCCCTGCTGCTGATCGGGATGATCACCGTGACCAGCGCCGTGATCGTCCACCTGTCCCGGTTCGGACGTGACTGATCGTCTTCCCGCACGCCGGTAGAGTCCGGGCGTCAAGTCCGGTTCACCGGGAGGAAGACCATGCGGTTCATGATCATCATCAAGGCGGACGAGGATTCCGAGGCCGGGAAGATGCCGCCGATGGAGGCCTTGACCGCCATGGCGAAGTTCAATCAGGAGATGCTCGACGCCGGGGTGCTGGTAGGCGGCGAAGGCCTGCAGGAGAGTTCCAAGGGCGCGCGGGTCACGCTCAACGCAGCCGGGGCCACTGTCACCGACGGTCCGTTCACCGAAGCCAAGGAACTCGTCGGCGGCTTCTGGATCGTCGACGTACCGTCGCGCGCCGAAGCGATCGAGTGGGCGAAGCGCTGTCCCACTCCCCCGCACGGCGCCACCGTCCTGGAGGTCCGCAAGATCCTCGAAGCCGAAGATTTCGGTGAGGCCTTCACCCCGGAACTGCAGGAGAACGAGCAGCGCATGCGCGCCGAGATCGCCGAACGGTCCTAAGCTCGCTTCATGGCCGTCCGGGAGTGGGTGCTCCACGTCGACCTCGACCAGTTCATCGCGGCGGTCGAGGTCGCCCGGCGGCCTGAGCTGCGCGGCAAGCCCGTGGTCGTCGGCGGCACGGGCGATCCGGCCGAGCGAGCCGTGGTGGCGACAGCGTCGTACGAGGCGAGGGAGTTCGGCATCCAGTCCGGGATGCCGTTGCGGACCGCCGCGAAACGCTGTCCTGACGCGATCTTCCTGGCGACGGACGCGCCCGCCTACCAAGAAGTCTCCGATCGGGTGATGGCGACCCTGCGGGAGTTCCCGGTGGTCGTCGAGGTACTCGGCTGGGACGAGGCGTTCCTCGGCGTCACCACCGACGATCCAGAAGCCCTCGCCGCCGATATCCGGCGGGTGGTGGCCGAGGAGACCGGGTTGTCCTGCTCGGTCGGCATCGGCGACAACAAGCTGCGCGCCAAACTCGCCACCGGATTCGCGAAACCGGCCGGGATCTTCCGTCTCGTCCAGGAGAACTGGTGGGACGTCATGGCCGAGAAGCCGACGGACGCGCTCTGGGGCATCGGCGCCAAGACCACGAAGAAGCTCGCCGCGGCCGGCTATCACACCGTGCTGGAGCTGGCGGGCGCCGACGCGGCCGATCTCGCGGCGCGGTTCGGCCCGAAGCTCGGCCCGTGGTACCGGATCCTCGCCGGCGGGATCGGCGACGCCGAAGTCACCGCGACGCCGTACGTGGCCCGGTCCCGCAGCCGCGAGACGACGTTCCAGCAGAACCTGACCGACCCCGAGGCCATGGCCGCCGAGGTCGTCGCGCTGGCGAAACGCGTTTCCCAGGACGTCGCCGAGGAAGGAAGACCCGCAGCCCGGGTGGCGGTCAAGGTGCGGTTCGCGCCGTTCCTGACCCACACCCACAGCGTGACCCTGCCCGCGCCGACCGCGGACCCGGCCGAGATCGAGAAGGCGGCGCTGGCCGTGCTCGGCATGTTCGACCTCGGCAGGCCGGTCCGGTTGCTGGGTGTCCGCGCCGAATTCTCCTCGGCGGCGGCGCGATCAGCGTCGCCTTGACAGCCCTCGCGGCGTTTTGCCATTCTGGTTTCGGGCCGAGAGGCGCTGCGACGGAATTTCTTCCGCCACGCTCGGCCCGCTGTGACAGACGTAAGGGCGCCTCCCACTGCGGAGGTGCCTCTTTTTTGTCTGACAACACTTTTCCGGCCGTCGAGGCCGAGTTCTGAACCTCCGCGCTGCTTCCGTCCTTCCCGCCATCGGCGAGAAGGACCGCTTCACCCTGCCTTACTTGATGATTGGAGACCCAGTGAGCCCCACCCTGTCCAAGGTCAACGGGATCGAATTCGCCGTCGCCGACCTTTCCCTCGCCGAGGCCGGTCGCAAGCAGCTGCGCCTCGCCGAGGTCGAGATGCCCGGTTTGATGGCGCTGCGCCGCGAATACGCCGCCTCGCAGCCGCTGAAGGGCGCGCGGGTCGCGGGATCGCTGCACATGACGGTCCAGACCGCCGTGCTGATCGAGACGCTCGTCGCGCTGGGCGCCGAGGTGCGCTGGGTGTCCTGCAACATCTTCTCGACGCAGGACGAGGCGGCCGCGGCCGTCGTCGTCGGCCCGGACGGCACCGTCGACGCCCCCTCGGGCTCGGCCGTGTTCGCCTGGAAGGGCGAGACGCTCGCCGAGTACTGGTGGTGCACCGACCAGCTCTTCGACTTCGGCGACGGCCGCGTCCCGAACATGATCCTCGACGACGGCGGCGACGCGACCATGCTGATCCACAAGGGCGTCGAGTTCGAGGCCGCGGGCGCCGTCCCGCAGCCGACCGAAGAGGACCCCGAGGAATACCACTCCGTGCTGCGGACGCTGCGCGAGAGCCTCGCCCGTGACGCCGGCCGGTTCACCCGCATCGCCAAGGAGGTCCGCGGCGTCACCGAGGAGACCACCAACGGCGTCAAGCGGCTCTACAAGCTCGCCAAGGAAGGCGAGCTGCTGTTCCCGGCGATGAACGTGAACGACTCGGTGACGAAGTCGAAGTTCGACAACAAGTACGGCATCCGTCACTCGCTCATCGACGGTCTCAACCGCGGCACCGACGTGATGATCGCGGGCAAGGTCGCGGTCGTCTGCGGCTACGGCGACGTCGGCAAGGGCGCGGTGGAATCGCTGCGCGGCCAGGGCGCCCGCGTGGTCGTCACCGAGATCGACCCGATCTGCGCGCTGCAGGCCGCGATGGAGGGTCTCGACGTCGTCGAACTCGACGACGTCGTCGAGCGCGGTGACATCTTCATCACCACCACCGGCAACTTCGACATCATCATGGCCGACCAGATGGCCAAGATGAAGCACAACGCGATCGTCGCGAACGTCGGGCACTTCGACAACGAGATCGACATGGCCGGACTCGCGAAGACGCCGGGCATCCAGAAGATCGAGATCAAGCCGCAGGTGCACGAGTGGGTCTTCCCCGCCACCGATGACCGCGAAGCGCACTCGATCATCGTGCTGTCCGAGGGCAGGCTGATGAACCTCGGGAACGCGACCGGTCACCCGAGCTTCGTGATGTCGAACTCCTTCACCAACCAGACGATCGCGCAGATCGAGCTGTTCACGAAGCAGGGCGAATACGCCACCGATGTCCACGTCCTGCCGAAGCACCTCGACGAGAAGGTGGCGCGCCTGCACCTCGACGCGCTGGGCGTCCGGCTGACGAAGCTCACCAAGCGCCAGGCCGAGTACATCGGCGTGGACGTCGAGGGCCCGTACAAGCTGGACCACTACCGCTACTGAGCACCCTCGTGAGTGGTAATGACGGTTAGAACCGTCATTACCACTCACGAGCGGGCGGGCCGTTAGGCCGAATGCGTGAAAACTACGGCCGGATGGACCTGTTTCCCCGGGCGTGGAACGGGCATCCCCCAAGTAGCCACACCCCGGCATCAAGTCGGCCGGGCGACTACGAAGGAGAAGGTGCCCCGTGATCATTCTCGGCGTCATCCTGATTGTCATCGGTGTCATCGCCAGCATCCCCGTCCTGTACTCGATCGGGATCGCGCTCGCGGTCATCGGCATCATCCTGGCCGTCCTCGGGAACACGGGGAAGGCCATCGGCGGTCGCGCCCACTGGTACTGAGCACCGAGCCAAACCTGGTACTGAGCCCCCGGTACCAGCACTGAAACAGACCGGGCACCCGGCGTACCCCTCACGCCGGGTGCCCGGTCTGTTTCCGTCCCCCGTCCACCGGGTAATCCATCGTGGACGAGGAGAAGGAGGGAGAGCCGATGGCCGGACCGGACCCCCGCCCCTACTTGGCGGCGGCGAAGTACCCGTGCGGACGCGACGAACTCCTGCGGGCCGCCGCGGCGGCCGGAGCGGGTGACGACATCCTCGGTCCACTGGGGACGCTTCCCGCGAGCGACTACGCGGACGGAGACCGAGTCTGGGAAGCGGTGCGCGACTGCGACGGCGCTTCGATCCACGACACCGCGAAGGAAGCACCGTGACATGAAGGGGTCCCCCGGCTCCGAGGGGGAGGGAGAGCCGGAGGACCCCGTCATAGTTAACACATTTCCGGCCACGATGTACACGAAGGCTTACACCTTCGGGTGGCAATCGGTGCCGATCGCCCGGATCCGGGCGGACTGGTGTAGCGGCCGCCGGTCAGGAAGCCCGCAGCAACAGCCGGGCCTCCACCTCCGCACACGTGCAACCACCGTCGACGTCGAAACAGTCGATCGTCAGCGTGTGCCGGGCGAAATCGAGGTCGACGCAGCCGTCTTCGCTGCATTCGGTGAAACCACCGTCGAGGTGGACCACCAGGGTTCCGTGGCAGTGGTCGAGTCCGCCGGCGCAGAACGCGCACTCCATGCTCATGCCGCCTCCCGCGATCACATCGAAGATCGCTCCGGAAAAGTTCTCCTCGTTTGCCTTGATACCACCAAGGCACGACAGAATCCGGCATCCGCGCGAGGCGGCGTGTCGTGAAACCCGGTCGCGTGAGACCGGGCACATTGTCCACAAAGGAGGGTCAGGCGCTCTTCGGGGTCCGCTTGCCCGTGGCGGGTTTCTTCGCCGCGGTGGCCTTCTTGGCGCTCGAAGCCGCCGGTTTCCGGCTCTTCTTGGCCTCGCTCACGCTGGCCTGCAGGGCCTCCATGAGGTCGACGACGTCGGCCTTCGCGCCCACGGCCTTCGGTTTCGCCGTCTGGTTGCCCGCGGCCTTGGCCTCGATCATGGCCTCCAGCGCCTCACGGTAGGAGTCGGTGTACTTCTCGTGTTCGAACACCGGTTCCGAGAGCGAGTCGATCAGCGAGCCCGCCATCGTCAGCTCCTGCGGCCGCACCTGCGGCGGATCGTCGTGCAGGAAGCCGAAATCCGGGACGCGGACCTCGTCGGGCCACAACATCGTCGTCATCATCAGGACGTCGCTGTGCACCCGCAGGATCGCGAGCGTCTCCCGCTGCCGGATCGCGACCTTCGCGATCGCCACGTGGCTCGCCTTCTGCAGCGCGTCACGCAGGACGACGTACGGCTTGACGGCGTTCTTCTGCGGTTCGAGGTAATACGTCTTGTCGAAGTGGATCGGGTCGATGGACTCCAGCGGCACGAACTCGAGCACGTCGATCGCGCGCGACGACGCCAGCGGCAGTTCGGCCATGTCCTCGTCGGTGAGCACGACCATCTCGCCGTCGGGCAGTTCGTAGCCCTTGGCGATCTCGGCGTAGGGCACTTCCTCGCCGTCGATCGTGCAGAACCGCTTGTACTGGATCCGGCCACCGTCGGCCTCGTGCACCTGGCGCAGCGAGACGTTCTTGTTCTCGGTGGCCGCGTAGAGCTGGATCGGGATGCTCACCAGCCCGAACGACACCGAGCCCTTCCACATCGAACGCATCGCGCCGCACCTCCACCGCCGTTACCGACCGTACTCACGCTCGGTAACAACGGTAGCCCGAAACGTCGGACCGCGACAGTCCCGTGAACCCGATCGCGGGACTGTCGCGGTCCGAAAATCACGCTTCGGCCAGGTACTTCTCCGCTTTGGCCGGGTCGAGGAACCAGTGCTGGAAGTCGGTCGGATCGGAGAATCCGTTCGCGAACCGCTTCGCCACGGCGGGGTTCTCCCCCGCCGCCCCGATGATCTGGAGCACGTGCGGGGGCGGCGGCTGCAGCATCGCGTTGGTCCAGGTCGTCACGTGCTGGGCGTATTCCCAGTACTTCTCGAACGCCGCCGTCATCCACTCCGCGTCGAACGGCTTGTCCCCGCGTTCGAGGATCGAGTCCAGATAGGACGCCGCGCAGTGGCTCGCGTTGTTGGAGCCCTGCCCGGTGATCGGGTCGTTGGCGACCACGACGTCGGCCATGCCCAGCACCACCGTGCCCGAGGCCAGCTCGCCGACGGCGTTCCGCACGACCGGCGTGTACCCGCCGGCCAGCGTCGCCTTGTCGTCGGTCAGCACGGCGTTCTTGGACCGCTCGTACTCCCACGGGAGGAACTGCTTCATCAGCGACAGGATCCTGTCGAGGTGCTCCTGCGGCGACGGCCGGTCGTTCCAGCAGTCCAGTGGTCCGCCGGGGATGCCCTCGAAGAACAGGATGTCGCAGTTCCCGCTCAGCGTGTACGCGGGGATCATGAACAGCTCGCCGACACCCGGGATGATGTTGAACCGCACGGCGGCCTTGTCCGGATGCTCCGGCCGGGGCTCGAGACCGTGCACGTAAGCCAGCGAAAGCGCGCGCTGCGGCTCGGTGTAGGGCGAACGCTCCGGGATACGGTCGAACAGCTGGACCAGCTCACCCTTGCCGGCGGCGATCACCACGAGGTCGTAGAGCTTCGCCAGCGGCGCCAGATCGGACGTGGTCACGCCGTGGATGACGACCTTGCCGCCGCGCTCCTCCACCAGCTCCAGCCAGCCCGCCATCTTCACCCGCTGGTCCACCGACTGCGCGTACTGCTCCAGCGGCCCGAACCAGTCCAGCACCCGGCTGGAGTCGGGACCGGCGATCGACACGCCGAGCCCCTCGACCCGGACGGTCTCGTCCTCCCACAGGTTCAGCTTGTGGTCCCGCTCGTGCTGCAGGGCGGAGTGGAACATGCACTGGGTCGACATCACCTTGCCGGACCGGATCTCGTCCGGTGTCCGCGCCGACATCACCGTGACGTCGTAGCCGTGCGACAGCAGGCTCAAGGCCAGCTGCAACCCCGACTGCCCGGCACCGACGATCAGAACCTTGCGCATCCTCGACGTTCCTCCCAGAACTGGTCAGCTGAGCGAAGCAAACTCACGTCCCCCGGAGAGCACCGCGAGGGACAGCGTGTGGGTCACCAGTTCCTGCAGCGTCGCGACCGCCGACTTGGGGTCGCGTGCGTCGCAGGTGATCAGCGGGATGTCCGGGGACAGCGCCAGCGCGTCGCGGACCTCGTCGAGGTCGTGCACCGGCATTCCCTCGAACTGGTTGACCGCGACGATGAACGGCAGTTCGGAGTCGTTCTCGAAGTAGTTGATCGCGGCGAACGACTGGTCGATCCGGCTGGTGTCGACCAGCACGACGGCGCCGAGCGCGCCACGCGACAGGTCGTCCCACAGGAACCAGAACCGGGCCTGGCCGGGCGTGCCGAACAGGTACAAGAGCAAGTCTTCGCGCAGGGTGATCCGGCCGAAGTCCATCGCGACCGTGGTGGTGGACTTGGTTCCGGGCGGCACCAGCTCGTCGACCCCGGCACCCGCCTCGGTCATCCAGGCCTCGTTGCTCAGGGGCGGGACCTCGGAGACGGAGCCGACGAACGTCGTCTTGCCCACGCCGAATCCGCCGGCGACCACGATCTTGGCGGAGATCGCCAGAAGATCGGCGTCAGACCGGGAGGCGCTTGAGTCCATCGAGGATCCTCTCGAGCACGTTCGTATCGTGGTTGTAGGCGTGCGCCGTCGGGTGCACGAAGACCGCGCCCTGGGTGGCGAGGTCGCCGATGAGGACGCGGACCACGCCCAGCGGCAGGTCGAGTCCCACCGAAAGTTCAGCGATCGACGAGCGGTCGCGGGCGCGCTCGTACAGCGAACGCGATTCGGGCATCAGCGCCTCGGCCAGCGCCGGGTCGTAGCGCGGCACCGAGATCAGGGTCTCCACCAGCAGCAGGTGACTGCTCTTGGTCCGGCCGCCGGTCAGCGCGTACGGCCGGATTCTGCGGCTGCGCATCTTGACGGGCCGGTCCGGAGCTTGGTCGCTGGACACGGTCATCCCTTCCTTCTCCGGATTCTCAGGCCTGCGGCCGTCGGGCGGTCAGGACCTGCCGGAGGCCCGCGCGCACCTCGGGGGTGAGGGCGTGACCGGCGTTGGTGATGAACTGGGTCATCTCGTAGGCGACGACCTTCATGTCACAGTCGGGTTCAGTGAGCACGGCGAGCCCGGCTTCGGCACCGATCCCCATGAACAGGAAGTACCCGCGGGTGAGCCGGATGATGATCTGCTCGCAGTTCCCCTTGCCGAACAACGTGGCGCTGTTCCCGGCAAGGCTGAGCAGGCCGCTCGCGATGGCGGCGAGCTGCTCGGCGTCGTCGTTGGACACCGATTCCGAGGCGGTCAAAGGGAAACCGTCGACGGACATGATCAGCGCGTGACTGGCGCCGTGCACCTTGCGCACGAAGTCGTCGAGCAGCCACGTGAAATCCGTGGTCGCGTCCTGGGCGGTCACTGGGTGTTTCCTCCGGTCTCACGCTCGCGCCGGTCATCGAGAGCGGCACGCTCGCCGTCGGTGAAGGCGTCGAGGTCGGCCAGCAGCGCCTCATGCCCGTCCGCCGGATCGGCGGACGAGGGGGTCGGCGGGGCCGGTTCGTCGGGCAAAGTCCTGATACTGCGGGAAACCCGGCGCGGCAGGCCGCTGGCCGTGGTGCCGCCGTCGGCGGGCGGCGGGACGGCCGTGCGCGGACGCGGGCTGGGCTTCCGTTGTTCCGGCTCCGGTGCCGGTGACGCGGCGGGGCGGCGCCTCGGCAGTGCCGACGGCGTCGCGACGGGACTCCCCACGGGCGCTCCGTTGGCGACCCTCGTCTGGGGCAGCACGACGGTCTGCGTGCCGGACCACTGCGCCTCGGCCAGCTCCGACACCACGGGGACCGGCAGCAGCACGGTGGCGACCGTGCCATGCGGGGTACGGCGGTCGAGCTTGACGACGATCTCGTGCCGGTGGGCGAGCCTGCCGACGACGGCGAGTCCCATGTGCCGCACCGACTCGTCGTCGAGCACGGGACCGGCGGCGAGGCGTTCGTTCAGCGCCGCGAGGCGCTCCGGCGGCATGCCGATGCCCTCGTCCTCGATGCGGATCAGCACACTCCCCTGTTCGGTGAGGTGCGCGCTGACGCTGACCGGCGAACTCGGCGACGACTGGTTCGCCGCGTTGTCGAACAGTTCCGCGAGGATCCGGCTGACGTCCTCGGCGGCGAAACCCACGACACCGAGGGAAACGACGCGGCCGATCGTGATCCGCGAGTAGTGGTCGATCGACGACATCGCGGCCCGCATCACGTCCAGCATGGACGAGGTCCCGGCCGCCGCGTCGTCGGCGTCCCGTCCGGCGAGCACCCGCAGGTTCTCGGCGTTGCGCCGCAACCGGGTCGCCAGGTGGTCGAGCCGGTAGAGCTCGGCGAGACGGTCGGAGTTCTCCTCCCCCGCCTCCATCGTTTCCAGCTGCGCGAGCAACTGGTCGAGCAGATTGAGGTCCCGCAGCGCGACGTTCGAACAGACCCCGGCGAGCGCGCCGGCGTCCGGCGCTTCCACGGCGGGCCGCTGTTCCGCCGCCGGTTCGGCGGATGGCGCCGAAGGGGCGTGCCGGGGCGGTGCGGCGAGGAACTGCGCCGCGGCTACCCGGGAGCGGTCCAGAAGAACCCGTGAGCGGTCAAGCAAGCCTCGAGCCCGCGTCACCATGTGCTTCCACTTCTTTCTCTTCGCGTACCCGGACCCGTGTTGCACTCCCCAGTGACAACGTCCGACATGCAAGCAGACGGAACTATCGGTGTCCACAACCGGTTTCCGTTCAACAGCTGGCAGTGACGTGGTAACGAAAGCGTTGCGGCTGGTGAGCGGTGCGCACTAGGCCATTCGGCTCAATTTGCCCATCAGGTGCGCCGTGTCGTGTCCGAAAAGTGCGGAGTGCGCATAAATTTGCGTGCCACGCAACTTTTGCCTACCCTTGCGGTCGTGCCCACGGACCCTGTCGCCCCTCTCGGACTACGCGAACGCAAGAAGCGCGCGGCTCGGCGCGCCATGAGCGAGGCGGCGCTGAAACTCGCCGCGGAGAAGGGCGTCGAACAGGTCCGCGTCGAGGACATCGCCAGCGCCGTGGGGGTTTCGCCGCGCACGTTCAACAACTACTTCTCCAGCAAGGAGGAGGCGATCTGCTCGTTCATCGTCGAACGGCAGGAACGCGTGCGGGAGGCGCTGCGCGAGCGGCCCGCCGGGGAGACACTGTGGGAGGCGGTCAGCGCCGCGACGCTGGAGGCCTACGGCAGCTCGGGGGAACCGGACCGCGGCACGGTGAAGGTCGCGCGGTCGATGATGCAGCACCCGTCGATGCACGGCGAGTTCCTCAAGGCACACGCCACCGTCGAGCAGGTGCTGGCCGAGGCGATCCTCGAACGGGCGGGCGCCGGCCCGGAAAACGCGTTGAACGCGCGGCTCATGGCGGCGATCGTGGAGTCCGCGGTGAAGACCGCGTTCTTCAACTGGCTGGTGAACGAGGGCGCCGAGCCGTTCCTGAGCACGGTCGAGACCCTCCTGCGCGAGGCCGCGTCCGGCGTCCCCTCGCTGACCGGACGCGAACCGGTGAAGAAACCGAACAAGAAGTAACACCTACCCACCACTGGGGGAGAAACCGTTGTGCTGACGAAGCTGTTGCGCACTCACCTGCGCCCGTACCGGCGAGACCTGTGGCTGATCGTGCTGCTGCAGTTCGTCCAGACCCTCGCCGGGCTCTACCTGCCGACGCTGAACGCCGACATCATCGACGACGGCGTGGTCAAGGGCGATATCGACTACATCCTCGGCGTCGGCGGCGTGATGCTGCTGGTGTCGCTGGTGCAGATCGCCTGCTCGATCGGCGCCGTCTACTTCGGCGCCCGCACCGCGATGGCGGTCGGCCGCGACGTCCGCGGCGCGATCTTCCACCGCGTCCAGGACTTCTCCGCCCGTGAGGTCGGCCAGTTCGGCACCCCGTCGCTGATCACCCGCACCACCAACGACGTCCAGCAGGTGCAGATGCTGACGTTGATGGCGTTCACCCTGATGGTGTCCGCGCCGATCATGTGCTTCGGCGGCATCATCATGGCGCTGAACCAGGACGTCACGCTGTCGTGGCTGCTCGTGGTCGTGGTGCCGATCCTCGGGGTCTCGGTCGGGATCATCATCGCGAAGATGCGGCCGGCGTTCCGGCTGATGCAGGAGCGCCTCGACAAGATCAACCAGATCCTGCGCGAGCAGATCATGGGCATCCGGGTGATCCGGGCCTTCGTCAAGGACACCCACGAGCGGCGGCGGTTCACCAAGGCCAACACCGAGCTGCTGGACGTCTCGCTGATCGTCGGCAGGCTCATGGCGCTGATGTTCCCCATCGTCATGCTCGTGATGAACGCCTCCAGCGTCGCCGTGCTGTGGTTCGGCGGGCTGCGCATCGACGACGGCAGCATGCAGATCGGCGCGCTCACCGCGTTCCTGTCCTACCTGATGCAGATCCTGATGGCGGTCATGATGGCCACCTTCATGTTCATGATGGTGCCGCGTGCCGAGGTCAGCGCCGAGCGGATCACCGAGGTGCTCGACACGCACACCAGTGTCGTGCTCCCCGCGAACCCGATCAGCCCGGGCGAAGTGCACGGGCGGCTCGAGCTGTCCAATGTGGAATTCCGCTATCCCGGTGCGGAGAAGCCGGTGCTCCAGGAGATCTCGCTGCTGGCCAGGCCCGGTGAGACCACCGCGATCATCGGCAGTACGGGCAGCGGCAAGACCACGCTGCTCAACCTGATCCCCCGGCTGATGGACGCCACCGACGGCTCGGTGCGCGTCGACGGCGTCGACGTCCGCGAACTGGATCCGACCGTGCTGTCCGACGCCGTGGGGCTGGTGCCGCAGAAGCCGTACCTGTTCGCCGGGACGGTCGCGAGCAACCTCCGGTACGGCAAGCCCGACGCCACCGACGAGGAACTTTGGCACGCGCTGGAAGTGGCGCAGGGCAAGGACTTCGTCGAGCGGATGCCCGAGGGGCTCGACTCCCCCATCTCCCAGGGCGGGACGAATGTCTCCGGCGGCCAGCGGCAGCGGCTCGCGATCGCGCGGATGCTGGTGCGCCGCCCCGAGATCTACCTCTTCGACGACTCCTTCTCCGCGCTCGACTACGCGACCGACGCCGCCCTGCGGCGGGCGCTGGTCGCCGAGACCGCCGAAGCGACCGTGGTGATCGTCGCGCAGCGGGTCAGCACGATCCGCCACGCCGACCGCATCATCGTGCTCGACGAGGGCCGCGTCGTCGGCAGCGGAACGCATACCGAACTCATGGACGGAAACGAAACCTATCGGGAGATCGTGCTGTCCCAGCTGACCGAACAGGAGGCCGCCTGATGAGCGCGCCCGAGTCCACAACGGACACTTCAGGCACCCCAGGTGCTTCGGCCGCTCCGGCGAAGGGCGTCGGCGAGCGCGCGAGCGCTCCCCGCGGGCCGGGACCGGGCGGCGGGGCCGCCTTCGGCCGCGGCCCGGCCGCCCTCATGGGTGGTCCGGCCGAGAAGGCGTTGGATTTCAAAGGATCACTGAAGCGACTGCTGCGCCTGCTGCAGCCGCAACGCGCCGTGCTGTACGGCATCCTGGCCTTCGGTGTCGCCAGCGTGACGCTGAGCGTCATCGGCCCGAAGATCCTCGGCATGGCGACCGACCTCATCTTCGCCGGTGTCGTCGCCAAGGACATGCCCCCGGGGCTGAGCAAGGAAGAGGTCATCGCCGGGATGCGCGCGAGGGGTGACAACACCCTCGCCGACATGTTCTCGTCGATGGACTTCGTCCCCGGCCAGCGCATCGACATCGACGCCGTCGGCCAGGTCCTGATGTGGGTGCTGCTGCTCTACATCGTGGCCGCGTTCTTCGCGCTGCTGCAGGCCCGGCTGACCACGAACCTGGTCCAGCGGGCGGTGTTCGAGCTGCGGGAGAGGATCGAGGAGAAGTTCGCCAGGCTCCCGCTGAGCTACTTCGACCGCCAGCCGCGCGGTGAGGTGCTGAGCCGGGCGACCAACGACATCGACAACCTCGCGCTGTCCCTGCAGCAGACGCTCGCGCAGATCGTGTCGTCGCTGCTGATGGTCATCGGCGTGCTCGTGATGATGTTCGTCATCTCGCCGGTGCTGGCGCTGGTCGCGCTGCTTTCGGTGCCGGCTTCGGTGCTCGTCGCGGCCAAGATCGGCAAGAAGGCGCAGCCGCAGTTCATCAAACAGTGGTCCACCACCGGGCGGCTCAACTCGCATATCGAGGAGATGTACACCGGGCACTCGCTGGTCAAGGTGTTCGGCCGCCGCGCCGAGGCCGAAGAGGTCTTCCGCGAGCACAACGACACGCTCTACGGCGCGAGCTTCAAGGCGCAGTTCATCTCGGGCACCATCCAGCCCGCGATGATGTTCATCGGCAACCTGAGCTATGTGCTGGTGGCCGTGATCGGGGCGCTGCGGGTGGCGTCCGGGACGCTGTCGCTCGGCGACGTCCAGGCGTTCATCCAGTACTCGCGGCAGTTCAGCCAGCCGGTCACGCAGATCGCCAGCATGGCGAACCTGCTGCAGTCCGGGATCGCGTCCGCGGAGCGGGTCTTCGCGTTGCTCGACGCGGACGAGCAGGACCCCGAGCCCGCCGAACCCGCGCGGGTGGCGAACGTGCGCGGCCAGGTCGAGTTCGAGCACGTGTCGTTCCGGTACGCCGAGGACACGCCGCTCATCGAGGACCTGTCGCTCACCGTCGATCCCGGGCACACCGTGGCCATCGTCGGGCCGACCGGCGCGGGGAAGACCACGCTGGTCAACCTGCTCATGCGGTTCTACGAACTCGACGCCGGCCGGATCACCCTCGACGGCGTCGACATCGCCGAGATGGACCGCGAGGACCTACGGGCCAAGACCGGCATGGTGCTGCAGGACGCGTGGCTGTTCGGCGGCACCATCGCGGAGAACATCGCCTACGGTTCCGCGGGCGCCACGCACGAGGAGATCGTCGCGGCGGCCAAGGCGACCCATGTCGACCGCTTCGTCCGCACCCTGCCGGAGGGGTATGACACGGTCATCGACGACGAGGGCGGCACGGTCAGCGCCGGGGAGAAACAGCTGATCACCGTCGCACGGGCGTTCCTTGCCAAGCCCGCGATCCTCATCCTCGACGAGGCCACGAGTTCGGTCGACACCCGGACCGAGGTGCTGATCCAGCGGGCGATGAACTCGCTGCGCGAGGGGCGGACGAGTTT
This sequence comes from Amycolatopsis orientalis, assembly GCF_000943515.2. NCBI lineage: Bacteria > Bacillati > Actinomycetota > Actinomycetes > Pseudonocardiales > Pseudonocardiaceae > Amycolatopsis > Amycolatopsis orientalis. Next base: position 5,146,274 of record NZ_CP016174.1, read on the forward strand.
CGTCATCGCGCACCGGCTCTCCACCATCCGCGACGCGGACGTCATCCTCGTGATGGAGAACGGCTCGATCGTCGAACAGGGCGACCACGAAACGCTGCTGCTCACCGGCGGGGCGTACTCGCGGCTCTACGCCGCCCAGTTCGCCGAGGCGTTGGCCGAAACCGACTGATCGCTCCTTCGTGAAGGCCCCTTTCCCTACTCTCACAGTGGGAAAAGGGGCCTTCACCACGCGTGGCGACGGGTAACGGCGCTAGGCTTGCGTGACCGGATCAGGAGGGGGTGCGCTGGCCGACCATGGCGGAGAAACTCGGCGAATACCGCCGTAAGCGCAAACCGGAGCGGACCCCCGAACCCATTCCGGACGGAGACGGCGAAACCGGGTCGAACGACCTCTTCGTCATCCAGGAACACCACGCGAGCAGCCTGCACTGGGACGTCCGCCTCGAACGCGACGGTGTCCTGGTCTCCTGGGCGGTGCCGAAAGGCCTGCCGATGTCGCCCGAAACCGAACGGCTGGCCGTGCACACCGAGGACCATCCGATGGAATATCTCACCTTCGAGGGCGAGATCCCCGTCGGCGAATACGGCGGCGGCAGCATGACGATCTGGGACACCGGCCGGTACGAGACGCTGCACTTCAACGACCACAAGGTCGAGATCGTCTTCCACGGCGAACGGGCACGCGGGAAATACCTCTTCCTCAATGTGAAGAAGGACGGGAACGATCGCGGCTGGCTGCTCAAACGGCTGGACCCCGCCGAACCCGGCCGGGCGGAACTTCCCCCTTTCCTCGCCCCGATGCTGACGAAACCCGGCCGTCTCCCCTCGACCGGCGAAGACGCGGAATGGGCTTACGAATTCGACTGGTCCGGGCGCCGCACCCTCATCCGGGTGTCCGGCGGCCGCATCACCGCCTACGACGATTCCGGTGACGACGTGACCGGGCTGTACCCCGAGTTCCGCGGCCTCGGCGAGCAACTCGGTGCCACCGAAGCCTTTCTCGACGGGGAAATCGTCGTCTTCGACGGCGGGAAGCCGAGTGTGGACGGGCTCGGGCATCGCGCGCGGGCCACGAAGAGTTCCGCGAAACGGCTCACCGCCCGATATCCGGCGTTCTACCTGGTGAACGATCTCCTGCACCTGGACGGCCGTTCCTGCGTCGAAGCGTCCTATGTCGAGCGGCGGGAACTCCTCGACGGACTCGGCCTCGCCGGACCTCATTGGCAGGTCCCCCGGCACTACCTCGGGGACGGCGGCGCGGTCGCGCGGGCGGCCCGCGAACACGGACTCGCCGGGATCGTCGCGAAACGCGCCGACTCCGCCTATCACCCGGGGAAGCGCACCGGGGAATGGCTTTCCATCACCGGAGCCCGGGTCCAGCAAGTGGTGCTGGGCGGCTGGCGGCCGGGAGGCGGCAGCCGAGCAGGCACGTTCAGCTCGCTCCTGCTCGGCGTCCCGCACGAAGACGGCTTGCGGTACATCGGAAACGTCGGCGTCGGATTCGCGGGCGACGAGCTGGAGGAACTCTCCCGGCGGCTGTTCCGCTTGGAGCGCAAGACATCCCCGTTCCACTCCGTCCCGGACAAACAGGCGAAGGACGCGCACTGGTCACGGCCGACCATCGTCGGCGAGGTCGTCTTCGGCGGCTGGACCGACGCGGGTTGCCTGCGGAACCCGCGCTGGCGCGGCCTGCTGCCGGACGTCACCGCCGACGAGGTCGTACTCGACGGCTGATCAGGCCTTTCCACAGATGGTCGTGAGTGGTAAGTGCCGTTAGAACGTCACTTATCACTCACGACCCACGTGAGGGGGCTCAGACCCGCACGTCCTCGAAATCGCGCCAGACGTCGAGACCCGCCCCGACGCCACTCACGTCAAGGATCCGCGACACCAGCTTGGTCTTCACGATCACCGAGAACCGCGGCGACGCGGCGTTGGCCTCCTCCAGGGCGTGCAATCCCGCGCAACTGAGGAAGCCCACGCCGGACAGATCGAGGATCACCCGCTTGGCCTTGACGCACGCGCCGCTGAGTTCGGTGCGGAACCGGCCGACCGTGGCCGCGTCGATCTCCCCCACTGCGGTGAGGACGAGGACGCCGTCGGGCCGTCGGCTGCTGGTCACGGCCAAGGGAGGCGGGTCGCCGGGAACACGCTTGCCAGGCAACATTGGGGGCGCCTCTCTCCAGACCACCAAGTTCCCTCGACGGTACTCGGCGGCGGCGGGAGGTCAACCCCGCGATCCCTCATTTGAGCCATTTCGGGCGGGAACCTTTACGTACCTCTTGCCATTCGCCGGTGAAACGCCGGTGCGCGGCCTCGGCGGTGGCGACCGAACGGCCGTACAGGAGGCCATAGGTGAAAGCGTTTTCGCTTTCGGCGTAGGCGCGGAGCCCGAGGAGCCGCAGGACCTCACGGGTGACCACCACGTCGTGATGAGTGCCGAGGGTGCTTTGCACGGCCTTGACGTTCTTACGCCATTTTCGAAGCTTCTTGCCGGCCACCGGCCGGACCGTGTCCGCGGCGTACCGGGCGCGCTTGGCCTTCTTGCGCACCTCGTGCAACGCGGCTTCCTGCTCCGCGCCCGGCCGCAGGGCGTTCGCCGCGGCGACGGCCTTGCGCAGCTTCCGGTCCGAACGCGCCACCGCCTTGCGGAGTTCCTTCGTGCCATCCTTGATCTTCTGTGGCTTCGCGACGAGCTTTTCCAGTGCTCGCAACAGATTCGTGTACCGCTTGCTGTCGAGCGCCCGGATGGCCCGTGCCTTGGCTTCTTCGGCCTCGCGCGCGAAGTGCCGCGTCATCAGCTGCCCGACGTTGCCGAGAACCAGTTCCGACGGAAGCGCCTTGACCTCGTCGTGCAGCCGCTCGGCCATCACCTCGTTGTCCCGCGCCGGCCCGAGTTCGCCGCCAAGCCAGCGAAGTTCGGCGGCCAGCTCGTTCGCGACGTCGGCGTCGAGGGAGCGACGGAACGTCCGCAGCGCACTCCTCAGTCGCCTGCTCGCGACCCGCATCTGGTGCACCGCGTCCTCGACGTCCCGGCGCACCCCGATGTCGTTGCGGCGCAAGGCGTCCAGCTGCTCGGCCAGGTAATCCGCGAGTACCGAACCGGACGCCGCCCCGGCCGAAGGGACGAGTTCGTCGGTCAGCCGCCGGAGTTTCGACGGCCACTTCGACCGCTCCGCCCCCGCGTTCACGACGGCTTCGTCGAGGCTGTCGAGGACTTCGAGGGCGGTGCCGGGCGAAAGCTCGATCTCGATCTCCCGCCAGCGATCGAGATGTGCCTTCTCCCCGCCCGCCTCACCGGTGACGACGTCGTCCGTCAGCGTCGCGAGCTCGCGGCCTTCCGCGTCCAGCAGGGCGTACGACGTGCGTTCGGTGCGCAGGTGCGCGGCCTGGACGAGTTTGGCGCCGAGAGTGTGCGCGCGGACCAGCTTCGCCAGCGCGCCTGGCACCTTGTCCGGCTTGCCCGACAACGGGAGGCGCAGTTCCTCGCGCCTGTCCGCGCTGACCGGCAGTTTCAGATGCCAGCCCTCGTCGGTTCCGCCGAGCCTGCGGCGCAGCGTGATCCCCGCCTGCGCGAGCCGGAAGTCGGCGGTGTCGAAATACGTGGCGTCGAGGACGTCCACCCTCGGTTCGGCCTGGTTCGTCACGGGACCGGCCGGGACCAGCGGCGGGATGGGCCGGTCGGCCGCCAGGTCGTACTTCCGCTCGATCTCCGCCTCGGCGACCGGGGCACCGCCCTGCGTCTTCGTCACCACGAACTCCTTCTCCTCGGCTACCAGGAAGGATTACCCCAGGACGAGGCGCCGGGAAACCCCGATCGGGTCACTCCTCCATCCGGTCGTACCGGTCCGCCCACTCGGCGAGCATTTGCCGCGAATTCTCCACGGTCAGGGTATCGCTTTCCAGTCGCGCAACAAGCGAATAGTACGCCTCGACCGCCACCCGGTCGTCGATGAACATCCCGGCCGCATAGGAATCCGTGTACACCACGGCCGGATGCTCCGAGAATTCCATGATGGTGAACGAATTCTCGATTGTTCTGCTCACTTCGTTCGTTTCGGGGACGACGCGGATGGAACAATATGGGAGATTCGCCGACAGGACCAGGTGCAGCAGTTGCTCGTGCATGATCCGCGGCCCGCCGACGACGGAACGGAGCGCGCGCTCGTGGACGTAGAACCGGCACTGCGGCGGCCGGTCCCGGCGCAGCAGCTTCTGCCGGTCCATCCTGGCGTTGACGATCTGGTCCAGTCGCGCCTGATCGCGGTTGCCGAGCAGTTCGTAGGTCGTGCGGGCGTACGGTTCGGTCTGCAGCAGCGCGGGGAGGGTCAGCGACTCGTAGCGCACCACGGTATGCGCGAGATTCTCTTGGATCATCAGGGATTTCGTCGGATCGACGAGCTCGTCGAAGTACGGCCGCACCCAGTAGAGGTCGTTGCCGGACTGCGTGAGTTCCAGGAGTAGTTCGCGCTCGGGTTCCGCCTCGCCACAGGTCGCGAGATACAGCGCGGCGTCCACGACGGACAACTCGCGCAGGCCCTGTTCCCACCTCGTGACCTTGCTCTGCAACCAGCCGTTACGGCGGCTGACGTCGGCTCCGCTGAAGTGCCTGCGCTGCCGGAACGCCTTCATGCGGTGGCCCAGTTCCCGGGTCCGCGCCGTCGAATCCTTCTCAACCATGCGGGCCAAAGTAGAGCCGAACTCCGGCCGCGCAGTGACTGCCACGCGGTAATTCACCTCAATTGCTGACCACTTGCACTCCCGCATTCTCGCGAAGCGCCGCTTCGCGAGCGAAGCACCTTCGCGCGCGAAGGGTTCTTTAAGTTTATAGCGCAAGAAACAAATGGGGGCTAATTGCGGGAAGGGGAATTGTTGCGGGATCGGCACGGCTCCCCCGGCCCTCCCCGCCGGCACGGGCGGCCGGTCGCGCAGCAGCCCAGTCGTCGTGAGTGGCGATGAGGGTTCTAACCCTCATCGCCACTCACGACCACCCCGGCCCGCCTCCTGCCGCCAGCCTCCCCTTACCCCGGTTTGAAGCTTTGGCGACTCTCCCCCATGTCCAGCTGAGGAAAGTTTCAACCGGTGTATCAACGATACGCTTGAACCTCATGAGTCAAGACATCCGAGACTTCGTCACCCCCTCCTGCGACCTGCTCGCCCTGGGCGAGCCGACGCACGCGATCCCGCTCTTCGCGGAGATCCGCAACGAGCTGTTCGCCCAGCTCGTCGACCGCGGTTTCCGTTCGATCGCCCTGGAGACCGATCGCGTGGCCGCGCACATCGCGAACGACTTCGTCCAGCATGGCAAAGGATCCCTCGACCTCGCGATGAGCGAGGGCTTCACGCACGTCTTCGGCACCGTGGAAGCGAATCGGCGGCTGATCGCGTGGATGCGGGAGTACAACGAGAACCGCCCGCCCGGAGAACAGCTCACCTTCCACGGCTTCGACACCCAGACCGAGAACACCTCGGCGCCCAGCCCGCGGCGCTATCTCGAGTACGCCCGCGACTTCCTCGGCCTGGACGTGGACATCGCCGGCCCGGCGGGCGACGACGAACGCTGGAGCCGGACGGAGGCGGTGCTGGACGCGGCCTCGTCGATCGGTGCCACAGCGGACGCCTACCGGCTGCGCGCGATCGCGGCCGATCTGCTCACCGCGCTCCGCGCCCGCGAGCCGCGACCGGTCACGCCTGACTGGGCGCGGGCGGAGAACCACCTCATGGCGGGGATCGATCTGCTGCGCTACCACCGGCAATGCGCCGAACCGCTCGAACCGCAGGATCGGTACCTGCCCCTGGTCGCCATCAGGGACGCGATCATGGCGCGGAATCTGCTCGACATCCGCGCCGCCGAAGCCGGTCGCGGCGCGACACTGGTCTTCGCGCACAACCTCCACCTGCGGCGCCAAGCGAGCACGATGACCGTGGCCGGGACGGAGACCACCTGGTTCCCGGCCGGCGCGCTGGTGGGGCCGCTGCTCGGCGACCGCTACACCTTCGTCGTGACCAGTCTCGGCCGAAGTGGGGCCATCGCGCTGCAGGAGCCCGAACCCGATACCTACGAAGGCTTCCTGCAGAAGCACGTCACCACCGAGTGGGGTCTGCTCCAGCCCGGGGAGGTCCCGGCGGCACGCGTCCGGACCGACCCCACCCCGCGGCAGGGCTACTTCCCGCTCGACCAAGGGATCCTCGACGACGCGGACGTGCTGCTGCACGTCGGCGGCTGACCGGCGAACCGGGTGACGCCTCCTGCCCTCGGAAGGCGTCACCCGGCCACGAGCACGCGCCGTCACCCCCAGTCCCGCGATTCCGGGACGGCGCGAAGTCCCGGGACCGAGTCAACACACCGGCCCCATAACTTCGCCAAACGCGGCGGGCGGTGATCCCCTGCCGGGCTATCCCGGCGTCGCTCCGAAGCGGATCTTCGTCAAGGCTTCACGAGCCCGTTCCCGCTGCCGCCCATCCCTGTCGACGGCGGAGAGGCCCTGGAGCGCGCGCAGTTCCCACACCGGGAAACCCAGTTCCCGGAACAGCCCGGCCGCCGTACGGAGTCCTTCGGCCGCTTCGGTGACGACGCCTTCGTCGGCCCGCAGACGACCCAAGCTGAGCAGGGCGTATCCGCCGCCCCGGCGGTCACCGAGCGCGCGGAACGTGCTCATCGCGAGTCCCAGGTGCTCCGCCGCCCGGTCCGGTTCACCCGCCAGCCGCAGCGACTCGCCGAAACTCCGGTGCGTGTAGGCGGCCGCGTGCCGGTGGCCGACGTGCTCGAACAACTCCAGCGACCGTGAAAGACAGCGTTCGCTCTCCCCCGCTTCCCCCACCTCCGCGTGAAGGTCACCGAGGCTGCGCAGGACGTGCGCCTCCCAGTGGCGTTCGCGCGAGCTGCGGGTGCCGGTCAGCGCACTCGCCAGCAGGTCACCGGCCTCGTCCAGCCTGCCGTTGCGGCGCAGGACGTCGGCGTACCGTTTGGCGGACCGGTCGTGCTGCCGCCCGTCCTCGCAATGGAGGGAAAGCAGCAGGCTCGCCTCGAAACACTCCTTCGCCCGCCGGAAGTCGCCGAGATCGTCCCAGAGCGAGCCGAACTGGGCCGACGCCATCGCCTGCCCGGCGAGATCACCGGAGTCCCGGAACAGGTCCAGCGCCTCCCGCAACGCGCCGACCGCCGACCGGGGCCTGCCGGAGTCCGCGTCGACGTCGGCGAGCGCGACGAGCGCGGATCCGGTGCCGCGCGGATCGCCTGAAGTGCGGAACCTGGCTTCGGCCAACGCGAAACACGTCCTCGCCCGCGCCAGATCGCCCGCGTCGGCGTGTGAGTGACCGAGCTTCAGCAGTTTCCCCGCCTCCGCGGGCAGGTCGAGCCGTTCGCGGACGACGTCGAACCCGATCAGCGCCAACGGGCCGCCGTGCCGGGGGCCGACGAGGTCGCCGTGTGCTTCGGCCAGCCGCGCGGTCAACTCGGTCCAGCCGTGGCCGCGCGCGGTCCGGACGGCGAGCGCGACGTTCGCGATTTCCGTGTCACGCCAGCCGATCGGGTCGGCCGTGACTCGGTCCGACGCCGCCACGGGCGTGTCCGTCCGGCGAGCGGGCGGGTACTCGGCGCCGAGCGCGGCGCTCGCGTGTTCGGCCAACGCCGCAGTGACCGTCAGCGCGCGCTTGAGGGCGGCGGGATCCGGCGGTTCCCGGAGCGCGAGACGGATCAGGCCGGGCAGCCGGTACCGCGGGAAACCGGCCTGATCCGGTGCGACGTGGAGCAGGTGTTCATCCACCAATTCGTCGAGCAGCTCGGCCGCCTGACGGGACGAACAGCCCAGCAGGGCGGCCGCGAACCAGTCTGCGACCTCGGTGGCGCCGGGGAAACCGAGCAAACGCAAGGAGTTCCGCTGCCGCGGCGACACTTCGGCGAGGGCTTCGGCGAGCACCGGGCGGACGGCGAGGTCGCCCGCGGCGAGTTCGTCGAGACGCAGGCGCTCGTTCTCCAGGCGCGCCGCGAATTCGGCGATGCCCAGCCTCGGCCGCTGCCGCAGCTTCGTCCCCGCCGCGCGCACCGCCAGCGCGAGCCCGTCACAGCAGGCCAGCACCCGGCGGACGGCGTCCGGTTCGGCCGCCGCCCGGTCCTCGCCGATGATCGCCCCGAACAGCACCCGCGATTCCGCGTAGGACAGATCACCGACCTCGATCGGCCTGGCACCGGCGAGTCCCGCCAGCTGCCGCCGTGTCGTGACGATCGTCGCGCAGCCCGGACCACTCGGCAGCAACGGCCGGACCTCGGCCTCGGAGCGCGCGTTCTCGACGAGCACCAGCCCCCGCCGGTCCGCGGTATGGCTGCGCCACAGGGAGATCAGCCCGGCCCGGTCGGCCGGGAGTTCCGTTTCCGCGAGGCCCAGCGCGCGGAGGAATCCGGCGAGCACGTCGCCGGTCTCCCGCAGATCGGCGACGAACTGACCGTCCGGGAACCGTTTGCGCACCCGCCACGCGGCCTGGACGGCCAGCGCGCTCTTCCCCGCACCCGCCGCGCCGTGCAGGACGACCGGCGCGGGACCGCGCAGCGCACGGCCCAGTTCCGCCAGTTCGCCCGCCCGGCCGGTGAAATCCGGGGTCGCCGGCGGGAGGCGGCAGGGCGGGCCGCCTGCCGACCAGCCGGTTCCGGCGATCCGGCGGTGGACCGCGAGCAGGTCCTCGCCCGGCGAAACACCCGCGTGCTCCCAAAGCGCGTGACGACACCGGTCGAGGACGGCGAGCGCGGCGTCCCGGCGGCCGAGGCCGTGCAGTGCCTCGGCGAGCCATCCCGCGAGGCGCTCGTCGCCCGGCCGGGTGGCCAATTCCGGGCCCAGCCGGTCGGCGACCGCCTTGTGGTCACCGGCCGCCAGGTCCAGCTCCACGAGTTTGCCCAGAACCGAGCACCGCCGGTCTTCCAGCCACAGCTTGTACGCCTCCAGCAGCGGCCCGGCCGGGACGTCGGCGAACGCCCGGCCGCGCCACAACCCGAGTGCCCGTTCGAGCAGCGCCCTGCGCTCGTCGCCGGTCGCCGTCGCCGCGGCCGCGGTCAGGCCGGTGAAACCGGAGACGTCCAGTTCCCCTTCCGACACGATCAGCCGGTAGCCGTCCCGGCCGGACCGCAGCCGCTGCCGGGCGTCGTCCACCGGTACTCCGGGCGACAACGCCTTGCGCAGCTTGGAAACCGCCATCTGCACGACGGCGGCGGCACTCGACGGCGGCCCCTGCGGCCAGAGTTCGTCCACGAGGGTGTTCCGGTGGACGAACTCGTTCGGCCGGGCCAGGAGCAGCCCGAGCACCCGACGGGGCTGAGCCGCCGACGGCAGCGGGACCGAGGCCCTGAGCGGGCCGAGCACCTTGAACTCCACGAAGCACCTATCACCTGGACGGGTGGCCAGAATCTAACCCGGCGGAGTCCCCGAATCGTCGCTTCTCACCCGGATGGCCGCCGCCCTACCGTCCGGTGTGCGCAAGCAACCTGTCCCGCAGAGCGGGCTCGTCCGCGAGCGCGTCCTTCAAAGTGTGCTCCAGCAACGGTTTGAGGTCCCCGTACGGCCGCTTCGACCAGTCGAGCGCGCCGAGCGGCGGCTCCGGGTCGTACTCGATGACGAACTGGATCGTCCGCGCGATCTCGGCGCCGACGAGCCGCTCGACCAGGTGCAGCGCGAGATCGATCCCCGCCGACACCCCGGCGGCGGTGATCACGTTCCCGTCCTCGACCCAGCGTTCGGCGACCGGTTCCGCGCCGAACGCGCCCAGCAGCTCCCGGAACATCCAGTGCGTCGTCGCGCGGCGGCCCTCCAGCAGCCCCGCCTGGCCCAGCACCAGCGATCCCGTGCACACCGAGGTCACCAGCTCCGCGCTCGCCGCGGCTGTCCGCACGTAGTCGATCAGCTTCTCGTCGGCGAGCGCCTTCAGCGTCGGCGCGGCGCCGCCCGGGACGAGGAGCGCGTACGGCGAAGGAACCTCGTCGTAGGTGTGGTTCGCCGAGAGCTTCAGGGGATTGTCGGTGCCGATGGGCTCCTTCGTCTCGCCGACCACGACGGTCCGGAATTCCGGGACGGTGCTCGCCATGCCGTCCAGCACGGTCAGCGGCCCGACCATGTCGAGCGGGGTCATCCCCGGGTACACCACGAACGCGATGGTCTTCTTGTCCTCAGTCATGAGGGCCACGGTGGCGCAGCCGGGCCGAGCCGGTGAGCCGGATGTCCGGATTCCTGCGAACCATGTCCAACGGCCGGGCGATCCTGCTAGCGTTCGATCATGCCGGGTTCACCCAGACGAGTGTTGATCGTGGGGTACACCCATGCCGAGCTGCTCGACATCGCCGGCCCTTCGGACGTCCTGGACGCCGCGACGAAACTCGGCGGCCGGCCGGGGTACGAGATCATGCTCGCCAGCGTCGACGGCCGCGGCATCCGCTGCGACTCCGGGCTGACCCTGCAGGCACAGCACCGGCTCGACCAGGTGACCGGCGAACTCGACACGCTGATCGTCGCGGGCGGGAGCGGGCACGAGACCGCCGCGGCCGACCCGCGGATCGTCTCCCACATCCGCAGGCTCGCGCAGAACAGCCGTCGCGTCGCCTCGGTGTGCACCGGCGCCACCGTGCTGGCCGCGTGCGGGCTGCTCAACGGGCGCCGCGCCACCACGCACTGGCGGTTCGCGAACCGGCTGGCGACGAACTACCCGCAGGTGAACGTGGACCCGGTGCCGTTGTACATCCGCGACGGCAACGTCTGCACGGCGGCGGGCGTCACCAGCGGGATCGACCTCACCCTCGCCTTCGTCGAGGAGGACCACGGCCCCAGCCTCGCCAGGGAAGTCGCCCGCATGCTGGTCACCTACCTGCAGCGACCGGGGAACCAGGCGCAGGTGAGCATGTTCCTCTCCGGCCCACCGCCGGAGAACCGGCTGGTCCGCGACATCACCGCGTACGTCTCCGAACACCTCGCGGGCGATCTCAGCACCACCGTGCTCGCCGATCGCGCGGGGATCAGCACCCGGCAGCTGACGAGGCTGTTCGACGCGCATCTGAGCACCACGCCCAGCCGGTACGTCCGGGCGGCCAGGACCGAGAACGCGGCGAAGCTGTTGTGCGGCACCGAACTTCCCCTGACGTCGATCGCGAGGCGGTGCGGCTTCGGCTCGACCGAGACGCTTCGCCAGGCCTTCCTCGACCACTTCGACACCCCGCCGTCCGCCTACCGCCGGGTCCACCTGCGCCAGGCCTTCGGCTGACCGCACCGGGCCCCGCGAGCGGCGGGCGGCGCGGGCTGTGCAGGATGTGCGGGTGAACCGCCGCGACCTCTCCGACGACGACACCGGCCCGATTCGCCGGGTAACGGACACCCCGTCCGATCGTTCGCCCGGAACGTCCCGTTCGCCGCGCCGGACCCCGCCCGAAGGCGTCCGGCGCCCGCGTCCCCAGGCCGAACGGCCGCGGCAGGCCGCCCCGGGCAGACGCCGCGCGGCAGAACCGGCGTCGGCACCGGCGCCGGAACGGGCACCGGCACCCAAGCCCCGGCCCGAGCCCGCCGGTCACGGACACGGGCACTCGCACGGCCACGGACCGGCGGCGCCCGCGTCGCGCCGGGTCCGGCAGCTGCTGATGTGGCTGCTGATCCCGCTCGCCGTCGCGACCGTGGCCGGGATGGTCCTGCTCTATCCCTGGGGCAAGGATCCGGCGAAAAGCGCCTTCCCCCAAGGGACTCCGGTCAACGCCACGATCACCGCGACGATCACCGGGCCGTGTCTCGCCGAGGGGCAGGTCCAGGTCGGCGATCCGCCGCCGGACGCGAAACCGTGCCTCACCAGCGAACTGACCATGACCGACGGCCCTGGGACGGGAAAGCCGCTGAAGCTGACCCTCCCGATCGAGCCGAGCACGCCGCGGTTCACCGCAGGCGACAAGGTGGTGCTGTCCTACAACGGCGGCGACGTCGCGAATCCGGCGTCGTTCCAGATCGTCGACTTCCAACGCGGCACACCGTTGCTGCTGCTCGCCGGGCTGTTCGCGCTCGCGGTGATCGTGCTGGGCCGGTGGCAGGGAATCGCCGCGTTGATCGCGCTGGGGCTGAGCTTCCTGGTGCTGGCCCTGTTCGTGCTGCCGTCGATCCTCGCCGGGGAAAGTCCGCTGCTGGTGGCGATCGCGGGCGCGGGCGCGATCATGTTCGTCGCGCTGTACCTGACCCACGGGCTGTCGGCGAGAACCTCGGTGGCGGTGCTGGGGACCTTGGTGAGCCTGGTCCTGATCGGCGTCCTGTCGGCGATCTTCTCGGCGGCGTCGTCGCTCACCGGACTGGACGACAGCACCTCGCAGCTGATCGGCTCGCTCGGGCACGGGATCGACGCGCGGGGGCTGCTGCTGGCCGGTGTCGTGATCGGCGCGCTCGGGGTGCTGGACGACGTCACGGTGACGCAGACGAGCGCGGTGTGGGAGCTGCGGCGGGCGAACCCGGCGCTCGGCTGGCGTGAGCTTTACGGCGCGGGCCTGCGGATCGGGCGTGACCACGTCGGTTCGGCGGTCAACACGCTCGTGATGGCGTACGCGGGCGCGGCGTTGCCGGTGCTGCTGTACACGTCGCTTTCGGGTGTGGGCCTCGGTTCGATCCTCGGCGCTGAGAACATCGCGCAGGAGATCGTGCGGACGCTGGCCGGGAGTGTCGGCATCGTCGCGGCGGTTCCGGTCACCACCGTGCTGGCCGCGCTGATCGCCTCGCGGGAGCCCCAAGTCTCGTGAGTGGTGATGACGGTTCTAACCGTCATCACCACTCACGAGACGGACAGGCGCTGCGCTCGCGGAACCACAAACTCCTATGACGCGGGGCTGTGTGGATTTTGGGACGTCAGATGTCCCAAAACCCACACAGTCAGGCTTCGCCGCCCAGCACCGCAAAGGCCGGATCCTCGTGAGTGGTGATGACGGTTCTGACCGTCATCACCACTCACGAGACCGAACGCTCTCCGCCGCCTTCACTCCAAGGTCGCCACGAACCGGCTGACGGCCTCCATCGTGAACCGCTGGATGTACTTCCCGGCGGGCGCCGCCGAGGCCAGCCGGTAGAGCGGCCGCTCCGCCGCCGCGTCCCCGCGCGCCTCCGATTTCAGCTGCGCCACCAGCAGTTCCGAGAACACCAGGCCGTTCGCCTCGGTGTTGTTCAGCAGCGCGTTCGCCAGCTTGCGCAGTTGCAGGATGCCGAGTTCCCGCCCGCCCGCACCGGAATAGACGGCCAGGTCGACCTTCGCCACCTTGCGCCGTTTGCCCGCGTTGACCAGCAGGCTGACCGTCCGGGTGCCGCGTACATCGCTGATCACCAGGTCGATGCGCTCGGCCGAGGTCAGGGCGACCCGCCGCAGTCCCCACGTCCGCACGATGAGCGTTTCGCCTTCGAGCCAGACACGACGGCGCAGGTTGTAGAACATGATGTAGAGCAACGGCAGCGCGATCACCCCGGCCACGACGAGCCCGGCGATCTCACCGCCGATCAGCCCGGCGATCCCGCCGAACGCGGCCGCGAAGATCACGACGCCCACGATGCCGGAGCAGCCGCGCTTGCGGCGGAGCTTGGGGTCGTCGTGGAACAGGGGAAGGCGCTCGGGGGTCTCCGGTGCGCCGCCGGACTCCGCCATCTCGCTCACGATCCCGTCCCGGCCAGGAACGGGTTGCCCGCGCGCTCCTGCCCGATCGTGGTCGCCGGGCCGTGCCCCGGCAGGACGACGGTGTCGTCGGGCAGCGTCATCACCTTGGCGCCGAGGGATCGCACGAGTTCCCCGTCCGCCCCGGAGGACCGGCCGATCGAACCGGCGAACAGGCTGTCCCCGGTGAGCACGATCCGGCCGCCCTCGGCGGAGGTCAGCCCGAAGGTCACCGAACCGGCGGTGTGGCCCGGCGTGTGGGACACCGTGATCTCCAGTCCGGCCAGCCTGAGCGGGCCCTTGACGAGTGGCACGATCCCGTCCTTCCATTCCCCGGCGTCCGCGGCCAGTAGTGGCCGGTCCGCCTCATGCAGATGAAGAGGTATCCCGTGACGCGAGCCGACCTCGGCCGCCGAAGCGACGTGGTCGGGGTGGCCGTGGGTGGCGAGCATCGCGACCGGCGTCAGGCCGTGTGCGGCCAGCGCGGCATCGAGGGCTGCGCCGATGTCCTCGCCGGGATCCACGAGCACGCAGTCCCCGCCGTCTTCCGGCGCGAGCAGATAGCAGTTGGCTTCGAGGGGGCCTGCCGGAAAACCGACAACCAGCACGAAACGCCTCCTCGTATCTTCCGCCGAACAGGTGACAGGATGGCCCTGATCACGATCAAGTAAGCGTAGCGGCCCCTGTACGGGGGCCTCACAGGCTGTGCCCATAGACTTCCCCCACCTCAGACGTGTGAACATCGAGTGGAAACGGGGAGGGCGGGTGCCGACCAACCAGCAGCGCCGCGAAGCCGCGAAGCGCAAGCTCGAGCGACAGATCGTGCGACGGGCCGAAAAGGCCAAGCGGCGCAAGATCGTCGGCTCGGTGGCGGTCGTCGGCGTCGTCGCCATCGTGGCGGGCGCGGTGTGGTGGATCGTCAGCAGTAACAGTGGTGACGACGCCGCCTCCGACGCTTCCCCGAGCTCGGCTCCCCCGACCCCAGAGGTCACCATCCCCACGGAGCGCGCTCCGATGCCGAAGCGGCCGACGCCGCTGGCGAACCCGGTGTCCTGCGACTACAAGGACGACACCACCAAGCCGGCGTCGAAGAAGGTGAACAAGCCGGAAGGCAAGGACGTCTCTTCGAACGGCACGGTGAACGTCGTGCTCAAGAGCACCGCGGGCGACATCCCGCTGACGCTGGACCGGGCGCTCGCGCCGTGCGCCGTCCAGAGCTTCATCAGCCTCTCCCAGCAGGGCTACTTCAACGACACCAAATGCCACCGGCTCGGCACCACCGGCCTGCAGATGCTGCAGTGCGGTGACCCCGAAGCCAGCGGCATGGGCGGCCCGGGCTACACGATGCCGGACGAGGCGTTCAAAGAGATCAAGTACGGCCGCGGCCTCCTCGCGATGGCGAAGACGCAGCAGCCGAACTCCGGTGGCAGCCAGTTCTTCATGGTCTACGGCGAGGCGGAACTGCCCGCGGAGTACTCGGTCTTCGGCAGCATCTCCGACGACGGCCTGAAGGTGCTCGACAAGGTCGCCAAGGCGGGCGCCAACGCCCAGGCCGGCAACGGCGACGGGACCGGCCCGCCCAACACCGAGGTCAAGTTCACCGGCGTCACGGTCAGCCCCTGACGTGAAGCTGGAGCTCAACGGCGCGCCCGCCCGGTCGGAAGACCTGGCGGGCGCGTTCGGTTACGGTCATTTCACCGCGATGCAGGTCCGCGACGGCAAGGTCCGCGGCCTGGACGTCCATCTGAACCGGCTGGTGACGAGTACGCGGCGGATGTTCGCCAGCGAGCTCGACACCGACGCCGTGCGCGGGTATGTCCGGCAGGCCGTCCAGGGCGCGGGCGCGCTGTCCGTGCGGGTGGTGATCTTCTCCCGCGCGATGGACTGGTCCGATCCCGGCGCGCCCGCGGCGCCGGACGTGCTGGTCCGGACCGGGCCGCCGCAGGAGCACGAACTGACGCCGCTGCGCCTGCGGTCCGTGCGCTACGAACGGGTGCTGCCCGAGGTCAAGCACGTCGGCACGTTCGGGCTGGTCCACCACAGGCGCGAGGCGAAGATGGCGGGCTACGACGACGCGTTGTTCATCGACTACCAGGGCCGGGTCAGCGAGGCGTCGATCTGGAACGTCGGTTTCCTCGACGGCGGCACGGTGGTCTGGCCTCAGGCACCGGTGCTGGACGGGATTTCCCAGCAACTGGTGCGGCGGGGCCTGGAGCGCGGCGGGATCCCGCAGGAGAGCAGGGAAGTCCGCCCGGCCGAGCTGCCGGGATTCGACGCGATGTTCCTGACCAACTCGGAGTCGATCGGCCGGCCGGTGGCGTCGGTGGACGACGTCGTCCTGCCGTTCGCGCCGGAGACCGGCCGGATCCTGACCGAGGCGTACGAGAGCAACCCCTGGGACGAGATCTGACCCGCTCCGGCGCCGTCCGGACCCGCCGTCCGCGTCACGCGCGGGCGGCGACCAGCAGGGCGAAGGCGGCGATGATGACGGCGACGCGGCCGTAGTGGAAACGGTCCCAGCGGTTCATCTGCTGCTTCCAGTCGGCGGGCCGGTTCTCCGGCGTCCACGTCTTGCCCCGGTTGTTGATCGGGACGAGCAGCAGGATCGACATGATCACGCTGAGGACCAGCAGCGCCCCGGCGGTGACGACAAGGCCGCTGCCCTGGTCCTGCCAGCCGGCGATGGCCCACACCGCGACGAGGACGAGCGAGCCGATGTACCAGAACGGCATCACGGCGCCGAGCATCCGGCCGCCGTGGGCGCGACCGCGCAGGGCGCTGTCGTCCGGGAGGCCGTTGAGAATCCGGTTGATGACGAAGGCGACGGAGAACTCCACCCCCACCATCACCCCGACGAGCACGGTGGTGAGCACCTCTAAAGCGTTGAGCATGGCGACGTCTCCCAGAATCTAGCGTTGATAGCTGATGTGGCAACGCTAGTACTTCTACCGCTCGCTTGTCTAGCGATGCTAGGATCTGTTCATGTCGGTACAAGAACGCAAGGAGCGCGAACGGGCGGACCGCGAACGCCTCATCGTGGCGACGGCCCGCGAACTCGCCGAGCAGCAGGGCTGGGACGCGGTCACCACCCGACGGCTGGCCGAGCGCATCGAATACAGCCAGCCCGTCCTCTACAGCCATTTCCGCGGCAAACGCGAGATCATCGGCGCCGTTGCCCTCCAGGGCGCCACCGAGATGGCCGTGGCGATGCGGGCCGCGACCGCCGCCGCGGACGGCCCGCGCGCCCGGGTATCCGCCCTCGCCCGCGCCTACCTCGACTTCGCCGCCCGCAACCCGGCGGTCTACGACGCCCTTTTCCAGCTCGACGGCGGCCTCGCGTACGCACAGGAAGAGACCCCGGAACCTCTCAAGGACGCCTTCGCCGCGCTATTGGAGAGCCTCGGTGAGGTCGCGGGCGACGGCGTCGACCCGGGACTGTTCACCGAGGTGTTCTGGGCGTCCCTGCACGGGGTGGCGACCTTGACCAGGTCGGGACGGCTGCCGCCGGAGTACACCGAGCAGCGGGTGGAGCTGCTGGTGGACCGGCTCGCCGTGCTCTGAGCGAGCCGTCAGCGATAGGTGAACTTCGGCGGCCGCCGCGCTAGGAAGGCGGCCACGCCCTCGGCGTAGTCCTCGCCGTGCAGGGCGCCGAGCCGGATCTCGTCCACCTCGGCGTCGGATTCCTCTTGTCCCGCGACGATCTTCTCGATGATCCGGTTCATCCCGCGCACCGACGCCTGCGAACGCGAAGCCAGCGTCTCGGCGAACTTCCTCGTCGACGCCTCCAGGTCGTCCGCGGGAAAGACGTCGTTGAGCAGCCCGATCTCCCGCGCCCGGCACGCGTCGACGAGTTCGCCCGAGAGCAGGAAGTACTTGGCGTTCGCCGGGCCGACCAGCGAAACCAGCTGACGCGTCGAGCCGAAGTGGTAGACGATGCCGAGCTTCGCCGGCGTGATGCCGAACCGCGAGCCCTCCGCGGCGAACCGGAAGTCGCACGCGACCGAGAGCTGGCAGCCGCCGCCGATGCAGTTCCCGCGGATCATCGCCACCGTCGGCTTCCGCGACGCCGTCAGCGCCGCCACCGCCCCGTCGACGGCCTTGTCGTAGGTCTCGGCCGCGTCGGCGGTGGACCGCAGCTCCCGGAACTCGCTGATGTCCGCGCCCGCCGAGAAATGCGCGCCCGCACCGGTCAGCACGAGCACCTTGATCCCCGGATCCGCCTCCACCCGCGCGACCACGTCCGGGATCGCCGACCACATCCCATAGGTGATCGCGTTCATCTTCTCCGGCCTGGTGAACGTCAGCCGCGCGACCTCGCCGTCGCGAGTGAACTCGAACCCTTCAGTCATGTTCCGCACCCTAGTGCGCGTTTCCACCGGAGCCCGCCGAACGTGAACAAGACCCCAAAAGGCGGCTTTCAACGCCGTCCCGCTGTGGTTTTCTGGTCGTCCAACGAGCCAGGGGGAAACTCGATGGCGAAACGCGTGTTCGGAATTCTCGCGGTCACTCTGCTCACTTCGGCCTTGCTGAGCGGACAGTCGACGGCCGCGCCCGCAGGTATCCAACCCGACCCGCTGCTGATGTTCCCTTCGCATTTCGGGACCGTCGACTGGGCGGCCGTCACCCGCGACAGGGCGGCGAAGACCACTACGCGCTCGCAGGTGTCGGCTCAGAATCCGCTCCCGTACGCGGAAAAGGAGCAGGCCGGGACCAGCGGCGCCAACGACTCCCCCGCCGCCGCCGAACACATCGCGGGATTCGGGACGCCACGTGGCAAGAACCCCAAGGTCCGGCTGACCGGCGACCTCAAACCGGATACCTCCATCCCCACGCTGCCCCCGGCCGCCGAACCCGACGACGCCCTCGGTCTCGCGAACGAAACGGGCGTCGGCGCCACCCGCCGGGCCGCCCGCGCCCGCGGCGTCATCGGTGACGGGCCGTACGGCAGTGCCGGCGATGGCACGGGTGACGTCGACTTCTACCGGCTGAGTGCGGCGGCCACGCCGGTGACGTTCGCGGCGCGGACGCTGACGCCGGAGGGCGCCCTCGACACCTTCCTCGCGCTGTTCGACGCCGCGGGCAACACGTGGGGACTCAACGACAACGCGGGAGGATCCAGCGACTCCACGCTCTCGTTCACCATCCCGCCGGGCCGCGAGTACTTCCTCATGGTCGGGTCGGGCCCCTTCAGCGTGCCCGATGACCCCAAGAAACCGGGCACCGGCCGCGGCGTCCAGACCGAGGGCCCGTACGACCTGGTGATCACCAGCGGCAAGAGCGGCGGCGACCTCGACTACTACTCCTTCGACCTGCGCGCGGGGGACGTACTGGGCGCGTCGGTGGCAGGCGGCGGGACACGGCTCGCGGGGTACGACCCGGCCGGGCGGGAGGTGTTCGGCTCCTCGCAGGACCTCACCTCCATCTTCGCCTCCACTTCGCCGATGCCCGGCGGGGGCAACGCCGTCGTCGACTTCGTGGCACCGAAGGACGGCCGATACCGGCTCGGCGTCGAGGCGGGTGAAGGGGCGTACGAGGTCAAGGTCGAAGCGTTCCGGCCCGGTACGGAAACCGCGCCGCGCGGCAGTGTGCACACGATCTTCCTCGACTTCGACGGCGCCAGGGTGAACACGGCGATCTACGGCTCGGGCGGCGGGATCCGCGATCTCTCCCCGCTGTCCGCCTTCCTGCCGCGCTGGGGGCTCACGGCGGACGACGAGCGCGCGCTGGCCGACGCGATCGTCGCCACCGTCAAGGAAAACCTCCACCGGGACCTGATCGCCAAGGGCACCAACCCGAGGTTCGCGCTACGCGTCCTCAACAGCCGGGACCACGCCGATCCGTGGGGACAGCCGAACGTCAGCCGGGTCGTCGTCGGCGGCACCATCCTGGAGTCGGGCATCCAGACCATCGGCATCGCCCAGTCCATCGACGCGGGCAACTTCGGCAAGGAGGAGACCGCTCTGGTCCTGCTCGACGAGATCAGCTCGCCCGCCGGACCGGCGTGGTCGCTCAACACCTATCTCGGACCGGGCAGCGACAAGATCGCCTTCCTCGGGCGCTCGATCGGCAACGTCACCAGCCACGAGGCCGGGCACATGTCGGGCAGCTGGCATACGAACCTCACCAACGACGTCGTCGGCATCATGGACCCCGGCGGTGATCCGGCCGCGATGTTCGGGGTCGGTCCCGACGGCCGCGGCGGCACGGCCGACGATCCGGACGTCGACCTGGTCGAGGACGAGATCAGCCAGTCCGAAGGCTTCAGCGGGATCGAGGACACCCTCAACCGCAGTGCCTGGGCCTTCGTCCGCGGAACCGGCTAAAACCCCGGTCTAGGACGCCGAAGTCACCCGGTAGACGTCGTAGACGCCTTCGACGCCCCGGACCACCTTCAGCACGTGGCCCAGATGCTTCGGGTCGCCCATCTCGAACGAGAACCGGCTGACCGCGACGCGATCGCGCGAGGTCGTCACCGACGCGGACAGGATGTTGACCTTCTCGTCCGCGAGGACCTTGGTGACGTCCGAGAGCAGCCGGTGCCTGTCCAGCGCCTCGACCTGGATCGCGACGAGGAACACCGACGAGGCCGACGGCGCCCACTCGACCTCGACCAGCCGCTCGGGCTGCGCTGTCAGGTCGTCGGCGTTGGTGCAATCCGTGCGGTGCACGCTGACCCCGCCACCGCGGGTGACGAAACCGAGGATCTCGTCGCCGGGCACCGGCGTGCAGCAGCGCGCGAGCTTGGCCCAGACGTCGCTGGCACCCTTCACCACGACGCCGACGTCGTTCGAGCCGCGGCGGCGAGTGACCGTGGACGGGGTCGCGCGTTCGGCGAGCTCCTCCTCCGCCTCGTCGACCCCGCCGATGAGCGCGACCAGCCGCTGCACGACGTGCTTCGCACTGGTGTGGCCCTCGCCGACGGCGGCGTACAGCGAGCTGATGTCGGGGTGCCGGAGTTCCGTGGCGACCGCGCCCATCGACTCGGCGGAGACCAGCCGCTGGATCGGGAGGCCGACCTTGCGGACCTCCTTGGTGATGGCCTCCTTGCCGCCTTCGATCGCCTCGTCGCGGCGTTCCTTGGCGAACCACTGCCGGATCTTCGCGCGCGCCTTGGGGGAACCGGCGAACTGCAGCCAATCGCGGCTCGGTCCCGCCGTCTCGGCCTTCGAGGTGAAGATCTCGATGACCTCGCCGTTCTCCAGCTTGCGCTCGAGCGCGACGAGCCTGCCGTTGACGCGGGCGCCGATGCAGCGGTGCCCGACCTCCGTGTGCACGGCGTAGGCGAAGTCGACCGGGGTCGAATCGACCGGCAGCGTGATCACGTCGCCCTTGGGCGTGAACACGAAGATCTCGCGCGAGGCGAGTTCGTAGCGCAGTGATTCGAGGAAGTCGCCCGGGTCCGCGGCTTCCCGCTGCCAGTCGAGGAGCTGGCGCATCCACGCCATCTCGTCGACGTCCACGGCGTTGCCGTTGTGGGTGCCCTTGGTCTCCTTGTACCGCCAGTGCGCGGCGATGCCGTACTCGGCGGTGCGGTGCATCTCGTAGGTGCGGATCTGGACTTCCAGCGGCTTGCCGTCCGGTCCGATCACCGTGGTGTGCAGCGACTGGTACACGCCGAACCGCGGCTGCGCGATGTAGTCCTTGAACCGGCCGGGGACCGGCTGCCACAGCGCGTGGACGACACCCATCGCGGCGTAGCAGTCGCGGACGTCCTCGACCAGGATCCGCACGCCCACCAGGTCGTGGATGTCGTCGAGGTCGCGCCCGCGGACGATCATCTTCTGGTGGATCGAGTAGTAGTGCTTCGGCCGTCCCTCGACCTTCGCGGTGATCCGCGAGCCCTCCAGGTTGCTGGTCAGCTCGGTGATCACCGACCGCAGGTACGTGTCCCGCGAGGGGGCGCGATCGGCGACCAGGCGGACGATCTCGTCGTACTTCTTCGGCTGCAGGATGGCGAAGGCCAGGTCCTCCAGCTCCCACTTGACCGTCGCCATGCCGAGCCGGTGCGCCAGCGGGGCGAGGACCTCCAGGGTCTCGCGGGCCTTGCGGGCCTGCTTCTCCGGCGGCAGGAAGCGCATCGTGCGCATGTTGTGCAGCCGGTCGGACAGCTTGATGACCAGCACGCGCGGGTCGCGTGCCATCGCGATCACCATCTTGCGGATGGTCTCGGCCTCGGCGGCCGTGCCGAGCTTGACCTTGTCCAGCTTGGTGACGCCGTCGACCAGTTCGCCGACCTTCTCGCCGAAGTCGGCCTTCAGGCTCTCCAGCGAATACCCGGTGTCCTCGACGGTGTCGTGCAGCAGCGCCGCGACCAGCGTCGTGGTGTCCATGCCGAGTTCGGCGAGGATCGTCGCGACCGCGAGCGGGTGCGTGATGTACGGGTCGCCGGACTTGCGCCGCTGATCGCGGTGAAGCTCCTCGGCGACGTCGTAAGCGCGCTGCAGCAGGGCCAGATCGGCGTTGGGGTGCAGCTCGCGGTGGATGACGGCGAGCGGTTCGAGTACCTGCTTGACCGGCGCGGCGCGCTGTGCGGTGATCCGGCGGGCGAGGCGGGCGCGGACCCGGCGCGTCGCGGAGGGCGTGGGCGCGGCCCCCTGTCGTGACACACCGTTCTGCTCGGTGCCGTCCTTCGAGGACACCGCGGCATCGAGCTCTTGGCTCACCCGCACCTCCTGCGCTTCGTGCGGCCTTCGGACATCAAGAGTAGCCGCTCCCCCTCGCGGCCTACTTGGTACGCCCGGTCAACACACCCGGAGGGCCTCCACATGACGCCCTTCAAGCACGGAACGACCACCGAGCCCGGCGAGTTCCATGACCACCGACACGCCGGTGACCTGCGCTTTCGCGTCTTCCAGCAGTTTGCAGGTGGCCGCGACGGTGCCGCCGGTGGCGAGCACGTCGTCGAGGATCGCGACACGCTGACCCGGCTGGACGACGCCCTCGGGCAACTCGACGGTCGCCGTGCCGTATTCCAGCGCGTAGCCGACCCGGCCGGCGACCCGGGGAAGCTTGCCGGGCTTGCGGATCAGCGCGACGCCGAGGCCACGGGCGTAGCCGACGGCGGCGGCCAGCAGGAAGCCGCGGGCCTCGACACCCGCCAGCAGGTCGACCTCGGGGCCGATAGTGGCCGCCAAGGCGTCGGTGACGGCCTTGAAGCCCGCGGCGTCGGCGAACATCGGGCTCAGGTCCCGGAACAGCACGCCGGGTTCCGGGAAGTCCGGCACCTCGGCGATCAGGTCGAGGGCCTTGTCCAGCTCCATGTACTTCCCTGCTCTCGTGTCGTGCGTCCGGGCTCTGAACGCTAGGAAAGGTCCTTTCATTGCAAATTCTGCAATGAAAGGACCTTTCCTAGCAGCGGAGACCCGGGTTACCTCTTGCGCTTACCCGACGGACGGCCCTTGGTGGCCTTCTGGTTCCGGGCCGGGACGCTCGCCGCGGCCGCGTACGCCTTCTCCTTGCGGAGTTCGGCTTCCAGCGCGTCTTCGTCGGTCGGGTCGAAGTCGTCGTCCGCGCGCTCGGCGGCCTTGCGGGCCTGGTTCGCGCGGCGCGAGGCGACCCTGTCGGCCTGCTGCCGGTACTTCGGGTCACGCATCTTGAAGTCGACCAGCAGCGGGGTGGCCAGCGCGACCGAGGACAGCACGCCGACCAGGGTGCCGGTGAGCTGCACCAGCGCGAGGTCCTGCAGCGTGCCCGAGCCGAGCAGGATGTACCCGACCACGAGCAGCCCGAGGATCGGCAGCATCGCGATCAGCGCCGTGTTGAACGAGCGCATCAGGGTCTGGTTCAGCGCCAGGTTGGCCGCCTCGCCGTAGGTACGGCGGGTGAGGCCGAGCAGTCCGCGCGTGTTCTCGCGGACCTTGTCGAACACCACCACCGTGTCGTACAGCGAGAAACCGAGGATCGTCAGCAGACCGATCACCGTCGCCGGCGTGACCTCGAAGCCGATCAGCGAGTACACACCCGCGGTGACCACGATGTCGTGCAGCAGCGACACCAGCGCCGCGGCCGCCATCCTGATGTCGAAGTACAACGCCAGGAACAGCGTGACCGCCAGGAGGAAGACCCCGAGCGCGATCAGCGCCTGCCGGGAGATCTCCCCGCCCCACGACGCGCTCACCGCGCTGTCACTGATGGCCTGGACGCTCGGCTGCCCGCTGGTCCCGATCGGGCCCAGCTCCTCGAACAGCGCCTGCTTCACCCTGGCGACCTCGGCCGCGTCCAGCGTGTCCGAACGCAGCTGGATGGTCGACGAGACACCGCTGCCGACCTTCTGCGCCTCGTCGGCCGGCTTGCCCAGCGCGTCGGCGAAGGACTTCTTGGCCTGCTCTTCGGTGATCTGCCCGTTCTTGCCGTTCGCGGGCAGCTGGATCTGGGTGCCACCCTCGAAGTCGATGCCGAAGTTGAAGCCCTTGATGCCCATCGAGGCGATGCACACCAGGACCAGCGCACCGAAGAAGAGGTACCAGCGCTTGCGCGCGCCGACCACGTCGAACGCGCCGGTGCCCACATAGAGACGGCGGAAGACGCTCTCGCGCTTGCCCGCGGTGGTGTTCTTGTCGTCGACCACGGTCACGCCTCCTTGACGTTCGGGCGCCCGGCGGTACGGGCCGCGGACTTGCGTTCCGAACCCAGCTGCTGCACGGCGCCGAGGCCGAGGTTCTTGGGGTTGGACAGGAACTTCGACTTGGACCGGGACACCATCGCGACCAGCGGGTGCGTCACGAGGTAGACCACGACGAGGTCGAGGACCGTCGACATGCCGAGCGTGAACGCGAAGCCCTTCACGTCACCGACGGCCAGCCAGTAGAGGATCGCCGCGGCGAGGAAGCTCACCGCGTCCGAGGCGAGGATCGTGCGCTGGGCACGGGACCAGCCACGCGGGACCGCCGACCGGAAGGTCCTGCCTTCCCGGATCTCGTCCTTCAAACGTTCGAAGTAGATGACGAACGAGTCCGCGGTGATACCGATCGAGATGATCAGACCGGCCACGCCGGCGAGGTCGAGGGTGTACCCGATCCACCGCCCCAGCAACACCAACACCGCGTACACCAGCATGAAGGACAAGCCCAGCGAAAGGATCGTCAGCACGCCCAGGAGCCGGTAGTAGAACAAGCAGTAGATGAACACGATCAGCAGGCCGATGCCACCGGCGATGAGGCCTGCCTGCAGCGACGCGAGTCCCAGCGTCGCCGACACCGTGGTCGCGTCCGAGGATTCGAACGACAGCGGCAGCGAGCCGTACTTCAGCACGTCCGCCAGATCCTTCGCCTCGGCCTGACCGAACCGGCCGGTGATCTGAGTCTGGCCGCCGAGGATCGCGGACTGGATGGTCGGCGCGGAGACGACCTGGGTGTCGAGGACGAACGCCGCCTGCTTCTGGATGTTCTTCGAGGTGAAGTCGCCCCAGATCCGGGAACCGTCGCTCTTGAAGTTCAGGTTGACGACCCACTGGGAGTTCTGCGTGTCGTAACCCGAGGAGGCGTCGGAGATCTCCGTTCCGGGGAGGAACTCCGGCTCCAGCAGGTACTTCATCGTGTTCTTGTCACCGCAGGCGACCAGCGGCTTGTCGGTGAGGTCGTTGCCGACCAGCGGGTCCGACACGTTGGGCGCGCAGTTCAGCGACGCGAAGGCCTTCTCGGCGGCCGCGGCCTGCTTCGCCTGGTCCGTCGACATCAGATCGGGGTTCTGCCGGATGTTCCGGGCTTCCTCGATCTCTTTCTTCGTCTTCTCGTCGACGTTGTCGTTCGGCTGCTGCTGCGGCGCGCCGGCGGCGCTACCGCCACCGTTGGCCGGGCTGCTCGGCGGAGCGCTCGACGCACCCGGGGCACCCGACGACGGCGGGGCCGACGAGGGAGCGCCCGAGGCAGGCGGGGTGGACGGCTGCGGGACCGGGGTCACCGGCTGCGACGTCACGACCTTCCGGAAGCCCAGCTTCGCGGTCTTGCCCAGGGTCTTGGCCTGGTCGCCCTGCTCGCCGGGAACGGTGATCACGACGTTGCTGCCGTCGAGGACGACCTCGGTGCCGCCGACGCCGATACCGTTGACCCGGCGCTCGATGATCGAGCGGGCCTGTTCGAGGGACTCTCGCGGAGGGTCGCCGCCGTCGGGATTACGGGCGGTCAGGGTGACTCTCGTGCCGCCTTGCAGATCGATGCCGAGCTTCGGCGTCGGCTTGCCGCTACCGGTGAAGAACACCAGGGCGTACAGCGCCACCACGATCAGGGCGAAGAAGGCGAGATAGCGTCCCGGGCGGAGATGCCCGGCCGGTGCGGCCACTGTGCTTCGGTCTCCTCGGACGGACTGGGTGTTCCCCAATGGACTTGGCTGTTCACACACCGGACGGGAGCCCGGTGGTACCGCGAACCTGCCTCGATGACGATGCCCGGTGAACGGGCACGACTATGACGACGGACACGCACGCAGCACCGAGACACTACTCGGTGCTGCGTGAGCCCGGCGTTGGCCCCGCACCTACGAAAGTCTGGTGTCGGGGATGGCCTTACCGGCTTTACTTCTTGCCGTGCTCCAGCGGAGGAGCGATCTGCGCGCCGGACTTCTCCTCGACGCGCTCGTCGTCCTTCGACTCGACGACCGGGGCCTCGACGACCTCGTCGGCGTCCGCGACATCGGCGGTGTCCTCGTCGGTCTCGACGACCGGCTCGACCTTCTCGCGGACGGCCTGGCGCAGCCAGGTGGTCACGACGCCGGGGGCGATCTCGAGGTCGATCGTGGTGTCGGCGGTGGCGTCGGCGACAGACGCGTAGAGACCGGAGGTGGTCATCACCCGGTCACCGGGAGCGAGGCTCGCGAGCAGCTCCTGCTGCGCTGCCGCCGCCTTCTTCTGCTTACGGGTGCCCATGACGAGCGGAATCGCCACAACGAGCATCAGGAGCAGCGGCAGCAATAACTGGTTCATGGTTCTCCATTTCGAGCGGACGCCGCGCGGTGCGCTGTTTTGTCCGATTTGGCGGGGTGTGCTCTACCCGAGTGTGCCAGGTGCCAGCGGAAACTCCACAGCCACCCGTCGTCACCACGGGCCCCGTACCGCGTGAACGGTCCGGTCAGTCCTGGTCGAACAGGGTCGGGCCACCCTGGTCGCCGCGCGTGGCACCGGCCGGGGCCGGCAGTCCGAGGTGCTCCCACGCGGCCGCTGTGGCGACCCGGCCACGAGGAGTGCGGGCGAGCATACCGGCGCGGACCAGGTACGGCTCACACACCTCCTCGACGGTGGTCGGTTCCTCCCCCACCGCGACCGCCAGCGTGGACACGCCGACCGGGCCGCCGCCGAAGGAACGCACCAGCGCCGTCAGCACCGCGCGGTCGAGCCGGTCGAGGCCGAGTTCGTCGACGTCGTAGACCTCCAGCGCGGCGCGCGCGATCTTGCGCGTGACCTTGCCGTCGGCCCGGACCTCGGCGTAGTCGCGCACCCGGCGCAGCAGCCGGTTCGCGATCCGTGGTGTGCCGCGGGAGCGGCGGGCGATCTCCGCGCAGCCGTCCCGGTCGATGTCGACGTCGAGGATCGTGGCGGCGCGGCGCGCGACGAGTTCGAGTTCGCTGTCGGTGTAGAACTCCATCTGGCCGGTGAAACCGAACCGGTCGCGGAGCGGGCCGGTCAGCGAGCCGGACCGCGTGGTGGCGCCGACCAGCGTGAACGGCGCGATCTCCAGCGGGATGCTGGTGGCGCCGGGCCCCTTGCCGACGACGACGTCGACGCGGAAGTCCTCCATCGCGAGGTACAGCATCTCCTCGGCGGGGCGGGCGATGCGGTGGATCTCGTCGATGAACAGGACGTCGCCGGGCGCCAGGTTCGACAGCATCGCGGCGAGGTCGCCCGCCCGTTCCAGCGCGGGCCCCGAGGTGATCCGGATGGCGGCGTTGAGTTCGGCGGCGACGATCATCGCCATACTCGTCTTGCCCAGTCCGGGCGGCCCGGAGAGCAGGACGTGGTCCGGCGGGACCCCCCGGCGGCGCGCGCTTTCCAGTACGAGTTCGAGCTGTTCGCGGACCCGCGGCTGGCCGACGAACTCGTCGAGTTTGCGCGGGCGCAGCGTCGTCTCGACCTCGCGTTCGCCGGTCTGCGGCAGCGCCGAAAGCGTCTCGTCGGCGTCGAATTCCGTCACGGCCTCATAGTCCATGTGGCTCGTTACCGCTTACGCCCGAGGGTGGCCAACGCGGCGCGCAGTACGGAGGACGTCGTGTGCCCGTCGCCCTCACCGAGCACCTTGTCGACGGCCTGTTCGGCTTGCTTGGCCGGGAATCCGAGGCCCGCGAGCGCTTCGACGACCTCGCCCCGGAGCACGCCGGGGGCGGCGGCCACCGGGGAGCCGTCGGTCGGGCCGGCGAGCGCGGTGACCTTGTCGCGCAGTTCGAGGGTGAGCCGTTCGGCGCCCTTGCGGCCGATGCCGGGAACCTGGGTGAGCACGGTGATGTTGCCTTCGACCAGCGCGGACCGGAGTTTGTCCGGATCGAGCACGGCCAGCGTCGCGAGCGCGAGCCGCGGGCCGATCCCGGAGACCGTCTGCAGCAGACCGAACAGTTCGCGCGCGTCGGCGTCGGCGAAACCGAACAGTGTCAACGAATCCTCGCGGACCACGAGGGCGGTGTGCAGCATCGCCTGCTCTCCGCGGCGCAGCGTCGCGAGGGTGGCGGGCGTGGCCTGCACGGCGAAGCCGACTCCCCCGACCTCGATCACGACGTGGTCGAGGCCGATGGAGAGGATTTCACCGCGTACCGAGGAGATCATCGAGCCGCTCCCTGCGTCTTCGCTTCGTGTTGTTTGGCGCGCTGTGCCGCGGCGGCGAGCCTGGCCTTGTGGTTCTTGGCGATCTCGGCCGCCCTGGCCTCGGCTTCGGCGAGCCGGACCCGCATCGGCTCACGCCAGAGATGGCAGATCGCGAGCGCGAGCGCGTCCGCGGCGTCCGCCGGATGCGGTTTGACCTCGAGGCCGAGCAGCCGCATGACCATACCGGTGACCTGCGCCTTGTCCGCACGGCCGGAGCCGGTGACGGCGGCCTTGACCTCACTCGGCGTGTGGAAGACGACCGGCAGCCCGCGCCGGGCGGCCGCGAGCGCGACGACCCCGCCCGCCTGCGCGGTGCCCATCGCGGTGCGGACGTTGTGCTGCGCGAAAACCCGCTCCACGGCGACGGCTTCGGGCTTGTAGCGGTCCATCCACCGCTCGACGGCGTCGGAGATCCCCAGCAGGCGCACGGAAAGGTCGGCGTCCGGCGAGGTCCGCACGACGTCGACCGCCACGGCCCGGACGGTACGGCCCGTGCCGCCGTCGACCACGCCGAGCCCGCACCTGGTCAGACCGGGGTCGACCCCGAGTACCCGCACGTGTTTCCCTCCGCCGTTTCACGAACATCCGTTCGAGCCTGAGGCTACCCGGAGCGATCGACGGCAGGATGGAGACATGCCGAGCCCTGCCGACTTCACCGCTCATCTGGGTCTCCAACCGCTGCCCGTGGAAGGTGGCCGCTGGGCGCAGAGCTGGCGCGACGAGACCGCGTCGGCGATCTACTACCTGCTGGTACCGCCGGAAACCTCGGCGCCGCACCGGCTCGACCGGCTGGAGATCTACGCCCATCACGCCGGGGCGCCGGTCCG
Source organism: Amycolatopsis orientalis (assembly GCF_000943515.2). Taxonomy (NCBI): domain Bacteria; kingdom Bacillati; phylum Actinomycetota; class Actinomycetes; order Pseudonocardiales; family Pseudonocardiaceae; genus Amycolatopsis; species Amycolatopsis orientalis. The sequence goes on from NZ_CP016174.1 coordinate 5,175,515, forward strand.
GATGCTGTTGTTGTTCCCGGACGGGCGGATCTCGCGGCCGGTGCTGGGACCGGACGTCGCGGCCGGTCAGCGTCCGCAGGTGGTGGTGCCCGCCGGGGTCTGGCAGGCGTCGGTCAGTACCGGTGAGTGGAGCCTGGCCGGGACCGTGGTGGTGCCGCCCTACACCGACGACAGCGTGGAGTTCCGTTCCGCCGCGGCGCTGGCCGCGGAATGGCCGGAGGCGGCGGACGACCTGAAGCCCTGGCTCCCCTGAGGCCCGCGTTTAGTCCTCTGAATGCGCCACGAACCAGGGCGACGGATGCAAGGAAAGGTCCTTTCCTCGCAAATTTTGCAAGGAAAGGACCTTTCATAGCGCGCTCAGCAGCGGTCTCAGGGACCGTCGACGCCCGGCGTCCAGCTCTCCGGGTCGCCGGATTCGGTCAGCACCGGCTGGTACCGCGCGAAGCCCTCCGGAGCGTCCGGGTGCCAGGGGAAGTGCCCATCCGGCGTGGCGACGATCAGCTGCAGCGCCGGGAAGTCCCCGTCCGGGTAGATCAGGAACGCGCTCCCGAAGTACTCGGGATAGTGCCCCTTCGCGACCCGCTCGAAGACCACCGGCGCGCCCTCGAAGAAATCGTCGTAGCGCTTGCCGACCTCGAAGATCTCGCCGTTGGCCGCACGGTCGACGTAGGCGTCGAGCAGCACCGGGCCCATCTGCTCGGGCAGCCCGATCACGACCGCCTCCGCGACACTGTGCAGCGCCCAGGCGCACGCGGTGAAGCAGAAGCCCGTTTCCTCCTCGTCCCCCGCGACCGCGATGACCGCGTTGCCTCTCGCCTTCGCCTGCGACTCGATCCACTGGATCAGTTCGGTTTCTTCGGCGGTGAGGGCGTCGGCTTCGGAGGTCGTCACGCGCGACATTCTGCCCCACGTCCGTGCCCGCACCTAGCCCCGGCACGGATTTTCCGCGGCATGACGGGAAAAACGATCAGCCGACCTCGGCCATGACCTCGTCGGAAACGTCGAAGTTCGCGTAGACGTTCTGCACGTCGTCGCAATCCTCGAGCGCGTCGATGAGCTTGAAGACCTTCTTCGCGCCTTCGACGTCCAGCGGCACGCTGACCGACGGCAGGAAGGTGAGATCCGCGGACTCGTACTCGAAACCGGCTTCCTGCAAGGCTTTCCGGACCGGGACGAGGTCGGTGGCCTCGGCGACGATCTCGAAGTTCTCGTCGAGGTCGTTGACCTCTTCGGCACCCGCGTCGAGCACGGCCATGAGGACGTCGTCCTCGGCGGCGTCACCCTTGGGCATGATCACGACGCCCTTGCGGTTGAACATGTAGGCGACCGAACCCGGGTCGGCGAGCGAGCCGTTGTTCCGGGTGAGCGCGGTCCGCACCTCCATGGCGGCGCGGTTCTTGTTGTCGGTGAGGCATTCGATCAGCACGGCCACACCGTTCGGGCCGTAGCCTTCGTAGGTGATGGTCTGCCAGTCGGCGCCGCCCGCTTCCTCACCGGCGCCGCGTTTGCGGGCGCGCTCGATGTTGTCCTGCGGGACCGAGTTCTTCTTCGCCTTCTGGATGGCGTCGTAGAGCGTCGGATTGCCATCCGGGTCGCCACCGCCGGTCCGTGCCGCCACCTCGATGTTCTTGATCAACCGGGCGAAGAGCTTGCCGCGCTTCGCGTCCAGGTTGGCCTTCTTGTGCTTCGTGGTGGCCCACTTGGAGTGGCCGCTCATCTCTCCTCCATCTACTCCTGTGCCCGCCGCTGAGCACAGTGTCGGTTTGCCTAAGCCTGTCGCACGAGGTCGACGAACAGCCTGTGCACGCGCTCGTCCCCGGTGAGTTCGGGGTGGAACGACGTGGCGAGTACCGCCCCCTGCCGGACCGCGACGATCCTAGCGCCCGCGCCGTCCGGCCCCGGTATTTCGGGGACACTGGCGAGTACCTCCACCCCGTCGCCCGCCTTTTCGACCCACGGGGCGCGGATGAACACGGCGTGCACCGGGCCGCCTTCGATACCGGTGAAGTCGAGGTCCGCCTCGAAGGAGTCCACCTGACGTCCGAAGGCGTTGCGCCGGACGACGACGTCGAGGCCGCCGAGTTGCCGCTGGTCAGGCCGTCCGTCGAGGGCCTGGCGGGCGAGCAGGATCATCCCGGCGCAGGAGCCGAACGCGGGCAGTCCGTCCGCGATCCGCTCGCGCAGGGGTTCGAGCAGTTCGAAGGTCTCGAGCAGCCTCGACATGGTCGTCGACTCACCGCCCGGCAGCACCAGACCGTCCACTTCGGACAGTTCACCGGGGCGGCGGACCGGCAGCGCACGGGCACCGGCGCGCTCCACCATCGCGGCGTGCTCCCGCACGTCACCCTGCAGTGCGAGCACGCCGACCACCGGCCGTGCCCCCGTCGCGATCGCCACTCGACCTCCCGAAAGACCTTCCCCCCAGCTTAGGCGTCCCGGGGAACGGCCAGGTCAGGGGACCCCGGCGAGCCGCAGCAGGGCGGCGGTCGCGGCGGCGGCCACGACGACCAGGGCGAACGGCGCCTTCCGCCAGGCGAGCACGCCGCCGACCAGGACACCGGCGGGCCGGGCGTACCCGGCGAACTCGTGCCCCTCGGTCAGCGCGGCGACCGCGACCAGGGCGGCGAGCAGGACGACGGCCGAGCGCGCCATCAGCTTCTCAGCCTTGGGCGACACGGTGAACCGCGCCTTCAGCACCGGTCCGGCGAAGCGGAAGGCGAAGGTACCGGCGGCGAGCACGCCGCCCGCGATGATCAAGTCCAGCGGGTCCATCAGCGCACTCCTTCGGGTTCGCGGTCGGCCGGTTCCTTCGCCGCGACACCGGCCAGTACGCCGACCAGCGCGAGCAGCACCGGCAGCCCCGCGGGCAGGAACGGCGTCGTCGCCAGCGCGACGGCCACCCCGAGGAACACCGGCAGCCGGGCGGCGCGGTCACGCAGCGACGGCAGGACCAGTGCCAGCAGGACCGCCGGGAACGCGGCGTCGAGGCCGAAGGCGTCGGTGTCACTGATCGCGGTCCCGGCGTACGCCCCGGCGAGGACACCGACGTTCCAGCACACGAACAGCCCGATGCCGCACACCCAGTAGGCGGCCCGGCGCCGCTGCTCGTCGCGCTGGGCCAGCGCGAAGGCGACCGATTCGTCGATCATGAGATGGCTGCCGATCACCCTCGACGACCACCGCTTCCCCAGGACGTCACCGATCGCGAAGCCGAACGGCAGATGCCGCGCGTTGGCCAGCAGGCCGGCGGCGACGGCCGCGACCGGGCTGCCGCCGGCGGCGATGATGCCGACGAACATGAACTGCGAGGCGCCGGCGAAGACCAGCACCGAAAGCAGCATCGGTGCCCAGATCGGGAAGCCGGAGCCCACCGCGATCGCACCGTAGGAGATCCCGACAATGGTGTCGGCGAGGCAGACCAGGCCGATGTCACGGAGGAGATCGCGCCCCAGGACACGGACGGTTGTTCGCCAAATCGAACGCATAGCGTCATACAATGAACGAACGCCACCCCGTTCGTCAAGGCGAACGCAACGACCGATGGAGCGAACGCATGTCCCCGACCGCGTCCGACGGCGCACCACTGGACGTCATCGCCACGTCCCTGCGCCGGGAGCGCGCCCGCACCGGGCTGTCCCTCACCGAGGTCGCCAAACGCGCCGGGATCGCGAAGTCGACGCTCTCCCAGCTGGAGTCCGGGACCGGGAACCCGAGCGTCGAGACGATCTGGGCGTTGTGCGTCGCGCTCGACATCCCGTTCTCCCGGGTGGTCGAACCCGAGCGCCCCCGCGTGCAGGTCATCCGCTCGGGCAGCGGACCGACCGTGTTCGCCGAACACGCCGACTACGCGTGCACGCTGCTCAGCTCCTGCCCGCCCGGCGCCCGGCGCGACGTGTACCTGATCCGCGCCGAGCCCGGGAAGCCCCGGCTTTCCGATCCGCATACGAGCGGCATCGTCGAGCACATCGTCCTGAGCGCGGGCCGTGCCAAGGTCGGACCGCGGGAGGAACCGGTCGAGCTGCTGCCCGGCGACTACATCTGCTACCCCGGCGACGTCCCGCACATCTTCGAGGCGCTCGAGCCGGGCACCTACGGCGTCGAGATCGCGGAGTACACCTGAGTCAGGCGGGCTCCTCGGCCTTCTCTTCCTCGACCTCGGCGAGCTTCCAGCCGCCCCGCCGCCGCAGCACGAAGACGTAGTACCCGATCGACAGCAGGGCGACGCAGGCCGTGACGATCAGGCTCGGCCGTCCCACCGCCGGATCGAGCAGGTTCTGGTAGACGACGAACACCAGCACGGCCAGCGCCAGCACCGGCGCGACCGGGAACCACGGCATCCGGTAGCGGGCGTGCGCGGTGGCGCCGGTTCGGCGGCCGACGATCGCGCCGAGGCACAACGCCGCGTACACCGCCACGATCGACGTACTCGTGACCACCAGCAGCAGCTTCGGATCGACGAAGCAGAGCAGCGCGGCCACGGCGCCGGTGCCGACGGTGGCCACCCATGGCGTCCCGAACTTCGGATGCACCGCGGCCAGCGCCCGGTTGACCGGCGACGGCCACGCGCGGTCGCGGCCGCTGCTGAACAGCATCCGCGAGCTGATCAGGACGATCGCCAGCACCGCGTTGATGATCGCGAGCGCGACGGCCAGGCCGATCACCGTGCCGAGCGTGCCGCCGCCCCGCGAGTCGATGAAGTGGGACAACATGTTCCCCGAGGCGAACAACGCGTTCAGATCGGGCGCCCCGAGGAGTACGGCGGTCACCGGGATCAGTTCGGCGAGCACCGTGATGCCGAGTGCGAACAGGATCGCGCGGGCGATCCCACGGGAGGCGTCCTGCGTCTCCTCGCCGAAGTACCCCGCCGAGCCGTAGCCGTTGTAGGCGAAGATCGCGACCGAGGTGGCGATCGCGATCGCGCCGACCGTCGCCGGGCCGCCGTCCGGGGCGACCGGATGTGTGAGCAGCTCGCCGAACGAACGGGCCGGGTTCAGCAACCCGAGCGCGCTGACCACGATCAGCGCGAGGATCTCGATCGCCAGGAAGATCCCGGTGACCCAGGCGTTGAGCTTGATGTCGAACACCCCGACGACGGCCGCGACCACGCACGTCGCCGCGGCGATCACCGGGCCGGGCACGCCGGGCAGCAGCACCCCGAGGTAGGTGCCGACGCCGAGCGCGATCACCGCGACGATGAGCACCTGCGTGATGATCATCAGGCCCAGTACGGCGAAGCCCGGCAACTTGCCGAGGGTGCGGGTGACGATCGCGTACTCGCCGCCCGCCAGCGGGAAGGCCGACGCGAGTTCGGCGTAGACGAAGGCCATGAACACGCCGACGACCGCGGCGGCCACGAAGCTGTAGAAGGCGCCCGTACCGGCCCCGGAGAGGACGCCCGGCGCGATGATGAAGACCGACGAGGCCGGGCTGATCGCGGACAACGTGATGAGCAGCGTGCCGAGGGTGCGCAGACCGCGGCGAAGTGCGGGAGTGGACACGGCCGACCTCCTGTGAGCTGGCGGAATCGGTTCTTTGACTCTCCTTCGAAGAACTGTTGAGCACGCATCAAAGGCTCTTCTCGGTGTGACGTCAAGACCTATCCGCGATCAGCTCTTGCGTTTTTCGAACAAGATTCGAAGAATGAGGGCATGGCAAGACCCAGCAAGGCACCGGAACGGCGAGCGGAACTGATCGAGGTGGCGCGGCGCGCCGTCGTCGAACGCGGGGTCCTGAACCTGCGGCTACGGGACATCGCCGAGGGCGCGGGGCTGTCGTCGGGCTCGGTCCTGTACTACTTCCCCACCCTCGCCGACCTGCTCCAGGAGGTACAGCGGGAGGCGGTGGCGCGCTTCTGCTCGGCGAGGGAACAGGCGGCCGCCGCGAAAACCGACCCGGGAGAGCGGCTGCGCTCGATGATCCGCAGCGGTCTGCCGACCGGCCCGGACGACGAACTCTGCGTGCTGCTCTACGAACTCGGCACGATCGCCCGCCGGGATCCCGTGTACGCGGCACGCCACATCGCGCTCTTCGAACAGCAGGTGCGGATCTATACCGGCATCCTCGAAGCCGGCGCCGCCACCGGCGAGTTCACCCTGACCGCGGACGCGGTGTCCATCGCGCGGAACCTCGTCGCGCTGGAGGACGGCTACGGCCTGCACCTCACCCAGGCCGTGCCGACGCTGGAGACCGCCACCGCCGAAGCGATGCTGCTCTCCTACGCCCGCACCGCCACCTCGAACCCCTTGGAGGAACGGTCATGACCCGCGCCCGCGACCTGGGTGTCCCCCTGCCCGGCCGGACCGGCGAGCACAACGCGCTCACCGACGTCCCCGGCGTCGAGATCGGTTACACGACGCTCGTCGAAGGCGAGTCCGTGCGCACCGGGGTCACCGCCGTCCTGCCGCGCGGACGTGCGGACTTCGCCGTGCCGTGCGCCGCCGGGACGTACGCCCTCAACGGCAACGGCGAGATGACCGGCACCGCCTGGCTGGCCGAGACCGGGTCGCTGACTCTGCCGGTGCTGATCACCTCGACGCACGCGGTCGGCGCGTGTCACCGCGGCGTGATCGACTGGGTGGTGCGCGAACGACCCGACGTGGCGGCAGAATGGCTGCTGCCGGTGGTCGCCGAGACCTGGGACGGCTATCTCAACGACAGCACCGCGCCGACCATCCACAGTGGACACGCCGTCGCCGCGATCGACGCCGCGGGCGGCGGGGTGCCCGAGGAGGGTTCCGTCGGCGGCGGAACCGGGATGACCTGTTACGGCTTCAAGGGTGGCACCGGCACCGCATCGCGTCTGGTGTCCTATGGGGACGATGAGTACACCGTGGGAGTGTTGGTACAGGCCAACTTCGGCTCACGCCACGAACTCACCGTGGCCGGTGCGCGGGTCGGTCTCGAACTGAGCGCCGACAATCCGATGGAGGAGGCCTGGTCGGCGCCGTCGGGCGCGGGATCGGTGATCGTGCTCGTGGGCACCGACGCTCCCCTTCTCCCCGGGCAGTGCACGTCGCTCGCGCGCCGCGTCCCGCTCGGCCTCGCCCGCACGGGCACCACCGGGTCGCATTTCTCCGGCGATCTCTTCCTCGCGTTCAGCACGGCGAACCCCGGCGCGCTGACCAGCCGGTTCCCGCGGACGACGGAGGCCGAGTACGAGAACCTCCGGTTCGTTCCGTGGGGCAGGCTCGACCCGTTCTTCGAAGCCGTGGTCCAGGCGACCGAAGAGGCGGTGCTCAACGCGCTGTTCGCGAACGAGGAGATGACCGGCCACCGAGGTCACCGGGTCCCCGCCCTCCCCCGAACCCCCTGGCGACCCTGACCCCATGCATTTCGTCCTCTGAATGCGTTAGTTGCGTGCGCAAGGACCGCATCCAGAGGACGAAATGCGGGAGGCTCGGCTCCGCCGCACGGCCTACTTCGTGCAGTGGATCCCGGCTTCACCCCGGTACATCACGGAGCTGATCCTCACCGAGTACAGGTGGATGGTCACGCACCGCTCCTGCGCGAACCCGTACATGGAGGCCTCGTTGTAGGCCTGCGCCAACGCCGTCCGCTTGGCCGAGGCCGACGTCTTCTCCACGGTGGTCCCGAGGAACGCGCGGGTCTCCTCGGCGTTCGCCACCCCCGGTGCGAGTGTCATGAGTCCCGCGAGGACCACGGCGGCCCCCGTCGCGCGGGCGATCGTTCTGTTCATGGTTTCCCCTCCTGATTTTGATTTCATCGCTGGCAGTAGAGCCAGACGGTCGCGCTGTAGTAGCTCGTGTGTGACCGGACGTCGGCGCTGCGCCGATAGCACTGCGAGTCCAGCCAGCCGGTGTTGCGCGCGAAGGTGCGGGCGACCTTTTCCGCCGAGCTGATGGCGTCGCTCGGGTACGGTCCGATGCCGGTGGCGTAGAAGTCCCCCGTCTCCACGGCGAAAGCGGGCGGCGCCGACAAGGCCACCGCGGCCACCGCCAGGGCGGCCGCGGTCAGCAACTTCTTCATGAGAGCTCCCCTCTGAGTCGTCAGCCAGAATCGACTGACTCCCTTCAGTCATTCATCTCAGCTAACGTGATGACCGTAAGGGAGCGTCGGTTCGCCTGTCAACTCATGTGAACGACTATCTTGATCAGATTCATTTCAGCTTACGGAGGTGGCGATGACCGAACCACGGGCGACCACGCTCACCGAACGGATCGACCGCCTTTTCCAGGTGGTCCGGCGGCCCGACGGTGAGCAGTACAGTCACGAAGAGGTGGCCCGGGCCTGCCGGGAGAGCACCGGCGAATCGTTTTCCGCCACCTACCTCTGGCAGCTGCGGACGGGTCGTAGGGACAACCCGACCAAACGGCACCTCGAAGCGCTCGCGGGGTTCTTCCAGGTGCCGCCCGCTTACTTCTTCGACGACGAGCAAGGGAGAGCTCTTGCCGAAGAGGTCGAGTTGCTGGGAGCGTTACGCAACGTCGCCGTGCGGAATCTGGCGTTGCGCGCGGTGACGTTGTCCGAGGAGGGGCTCGGCACCGTGTCCGACATCGTCGAGGCGATCAAGCGGCGCGAGGCCATGCGTGACCAGGGGGAGTAACCATGTTCGGCAGGAAGAGTGCGCTCTGGCGCAGATGTGAGCGGATCGCGGCCACCGTGCGACTACCGGAACCGTTCGACGTCGCCACGTTGTTCGGCGAGGTCGCGGCGATGCGGGGGCGGCCCATCGAGCTGGTGGCGCTCGAGGCGCGGCCGGGGGCGCCGTGCGGGGTGCTCGCGGCCACCGATCGGGCGGATTACGTGTTCTACACGCGGGACACGTCTCCGTTGCACCAGCGGCACATCCTGCTGCACGAACTCGGCCATCTGCTGTGCGGGCACGTCGAAGGCGAGGTGCGGCCGGAGGCGATCGCCGCGATGGTCGCGCCCTCGCTTTCGGTGGACCTGGTCCGCCGCGTCCTCGGCCGCACGACGTACGCGGAGGAGCAGGAGAAGGAGGCTGAACTCTTCGCGTCGTTGCTCATGCGCCGAGCCACGAACACCGGGCCGGAAACCGACCGGCTGCGCCACGCCCTCGGTTCGTGATCAGCTATCTTTCCGCCGCGCTGCTCGCGTCGATCGGCATCACCAGGCTGCTGACGGTTCGTGCCGGGCCGAGGCATCTGGTCACGTTCTTCCTCAGCATGGCGGCAGGCCTCGCCGTTTCCGCCGATGCCACGGTCCGATTGCTCGGCGACGACCTGCTCCCGCGGCTGGTCACCAACGCGCTGCAACTGCTCGCGATGCGCGCGCTGGTCCAGGTGGTCCGAAGTACCCGGTCACCGGAAAAGCCGACGCCATTCTGGCCCATCTTGCTGTGCTGGGCGCTGATGGCCCTGTGTTACGTCGACATCGTCCCGCATCGGCTCGAAGTGGGCACGCCCGCGTTCCAGTGGCGTCCGAGCGTCGTCGCTTACCAGGTGGTCCTCACGACATACGGGGTCACCTGCTTGGTGATGTTCACGCGCACGCTGGCCCGCAGCGCCGCTGCCCGTCCACGAGGGACGTTCCGGACCGGGCTGCGGATCCTGGTCTGCGCCGCCGTCGTGACCATCGCGTGGGTGCTGTTCTCCGGCCTTCCCTCGCTGTGGCTGGAGATCACCGACCTCGCGGACCTCGATTTCATGCCGCGCGCCCGCCTCGTCGGACTCGGCGCGATGGTGCTGTGGGTCCTCGGCGGACTGTTCACCACCTGGGACGGCGCGCTCCGGCTGACGCGCGCGTGGCGAGGGATCCGGGCGGTGACACCGTTGTGGAAGGAACTCGTCGCCGCCCATCCGCAGATCGCGCTGCCCGCGCGCCACGATCTCGAGTTCACGTTGTACCGCAGGGTGATCGAGATCCGTGACGGTCTCCTCGCGCTGCGGGCCCACGTTCCGCCCCAGCTCGGCGACTGGCTGCGGGCCCCGGTCGACGAACCCACGCGCGCCGCCGCCGAACTCGCGGCGGCGCTGGTGATGCGCGAGGCGGGCCGCAGCTGGCCGCGTCCTCCGAACGGCCCGGAGGTGGCACATCCCGGCGTGCGGGAGGAAGGCGCCTGGCTGAGCGCGGTGTCGTCCGCGTTCACCCACTCCCTCGTCGTGCGGGAAGTACGGGAACGCGCACTGGCCGAAGCCGGGCGTCCTGCCTGACGGCGACCGCCGAGAATCCGGCGCCGGCACGGCTCAGCCCGCGCGGTAGACGCTCGGGCTCACGCCGCGGACTCGTTTGAATGCCGCACTGAAGGCGAAGCCGTCCGCGTAGCCGACCTGGCTCGCCACCGACGCCACCGGCGTATCCTGCCTGCGCAGCAGGTCGGCGGCCAGCGTCATCCGCCAGCCGGTCAAGTAAGCCAGGGGCGGCTCGCCGACCAGCGCGGTGAACCGCCGCGCGAACGCCGCCCTGGACGCGCCGGCGACCTTGGCCAGGGTGACCACCGTCCACGGACGGCCCGGCTCGGCGTGCATGGCCCGCAGCACCGGCCCGATCATCGGGTCGCCGAGCGCGGAGAACCACGCAGGCGGCTCGGTGTCCTCGTGCGCGAACCAAGCCCGCAGCGTGCACACCAGAAGAAGATCCAGCAGCCGGTCCAGGACGACCTGCTGCCCGGGTTCGAGCGAGCACACCTCGTCGACGAACAGCTTCAGTTCCGGAAACGGCACGGACTCGCCCGATACCACCAGCGCCGGGGGAAGCGCATCCAGCAGCCGCCTGCCCACCTCGCCCGGCGCCCGGTACGCGCCGACCACGAGGGTGGCGCCATCACCGGTGACCAGAGGGGCGGGGGCGGCGCTGTCCACCCGGAACTCGCCGGACGGAGCGACCGTGCACAGCTCACCCCGGCGCACGGTCGCGACGGGCTGACGGCCTGGTTCGTCGGCGACCACGAACGGCTCCGGCCCGCGGACCACGGCCATCGCGTTGGGAGCGAGCCGCACCGGCTCGCCGTCGACGGGCAGCACCCAGCTGGACCCCTCCAGAGCCGCGCAGAGGGTCAGCTCGGCCTCGTGCACATAACGCACCGACCAGGGCGGTGTGAGTACCGAGTGACCCAGCAGGGCACCGTCGGCACGGACGCCGCGAACCAGATCGGCGAAAGGATCCATGACGACAGCGTAGACGAATGGACATGCAATCGAGCAGATCAATGATGTTCTGTCTACTCCCCCGGCGGTTGACTGGATCTCATGACAACAACGACCTTGGTTCTCGGCGGCACCGGCAAGACCGGCCGCCACGTGGTTACCGGCCTGCGTGCGGCAGGGCACCGGGTGCGGCCCGCGTCCCGCTCTGGCGAGGTGCGCTTCGACTGGACCGACGAGTCCACGTGGGCCGCGGCGGTGACCGGCGCCGACGCGGTCTACCTGGCGTTGCCGGACGACGATGTCACCGGGGCCCGGCCGTTCATCCGGTTCGCCGTAGAGCGCGGCGTACGCCGCCTGGTCGCGCTGTCCGGGCGCGGCATCGAGGAGTACGGGCTGCCGGAGCTGCTGGACGTCGAGCACGCGGTCCGCGAGTCCGGCGTGGACTGGACGATCCTCCGGCCGAGCTGGTTCAACCAGAACTTCGACCTCGGCCAGTTCCGTGACTACGTGCTCGCCGGGGACCTGCGCGTGCCGACCGGCGACGGGCGAGAGCCTTTCATCGACGCCACCGACATCGCCGCGGTCGCCGTGGCGGCGCTCACCGATCCCCGCCACACCGGGAAGACCTATGAGCTCACCGGCCCACGGTCGTTGAGCTTCGGTGACGCGGCGGCGGAGATCGCCAGAGCCTGCGGGCGGAAAGTGACGTTCACCGACGTCACCGAAGACGAGTTCCTCAAGGAGCAGGAAGCCGCCGGGGTCCCGGAGAGCTGGGCGAAACTGCTGGCGATGGTGTTCGACAGGATCCGGCGCGGCGAGCACGAGCCGGTGAGCCCGGACGTCGCCGCTGTGCTCGGCCGCGACCCGATGGACTTCGCCGACTACGCCACGGCCGCCTGGGGTCGTGGCGTACTCGGATGACACCAGCCGGCTCTTCAGACAGCGGGCGGTCAGGCGCCGGTCAGGGTGCCGAGCAGACGCGCGCAGGCGGCCGCGCTGCTGCGGTTGCCCGCCCCGGTGAACCGCGAGGACGCGCCGGTCAGCACCTTCGCGGCGGCCTGACGCTGGCCCAGCGTCGTGTAGGTGCGGCCGATGTCGAGCCGGACCTGCGCCGCGCAAAGCTCGTCCGACAGCGATTCGAGCAGGTCGAGCGCACGGCGCAGACAGGACATCGCGACTCTCGGGTCCCGGCGCCGCAGGTGCAGTTGTCCTTGCCTGCGCAGGACGAGCGCCATCCGGTGCGGATCGTCGAGTTCGACGCAGAGCCGCCAGGCCTCGTCCAGTTCGGCCTCGGCTTCGTCGAGCAGGTCGAGGTCGGCGCTCGCGACGGCGTACGACGTGTGGAGATGCGCCATGCCGAGGACGTCGCCGATCTCGGTGAAGATCGCCAGCGCGCGCTTGGCGGTCTCCCGCGATTCCCCGGGCCGCCCGGTCGACCGGGCGACGACGCAGAGCCCGGTCAGCGCCCTGGCCCGCCCGGCGGGATCGCCGATGCGTTCGCTGATCCGGTACGACTCGGTGAGCGTCCTGGTCGCCTCCGGGTAGTCGTCCCAGTACAGGTGGATCTGGCCGATTCCGCGCAGCAGCGCGGCTTCCCCGCGTGCGCAGCCCGACGTCCTTGCCGCCGCGAGCGCGCGCCGGTGGCATCGCGACCATTCCGCGTACAGTCCACTGTGGTCGAAATAAGACGCGGCGACCACGGCGATTTCCCAGGCCAGTTCCCCCAATCCGGCGGCCGCCGCTTGCGAGACGGCGGCTTCCAGCGAGTGAAGCTCGCTCTGGAACCACGAAAGCGGTTCGGCCACGGGCGTTTCGTCGAGCGCGGTACGGGCCGCCGTACCGGGTTCAGGCCGGAGCACACTGCCCGGCAGCCGGGCCGCGGCCTTCTCCGCGAGCCAAAGCCACCCGCCGAGCACCCGTTCGACGGCTTCCGCGCGCTCCCTTTCCGGCTCGGCGCCGACTTCCTCGACGGCGAACGCGCGCAGCAGTTCGTGCACCCGGTAGCGAGGAGTGCCGCTGTCGCGGGAAATCGGCTGGATCATGTGCCGGTGCCGCAGGTCTTCGAGCGCGCCGTCGACGCGATCGGGCTCGCCGCCGTCCGCCAGCGCGGCCGCCCAGGCGGGGAAGTCGGCCGTCGGCAGGAGACCCAGCCTGCGGAAGAGGCGCTGCCGGTCCGGCGCCAGCTGCCGGTATCCGAGGGAAAGGCTGCTGCGGACGGCGAGGTCCCCGGTGCGGAGCCAGTCGAGCCGTCGCCGTTCGACGGACAGTTCGACGGCGACGTCGGCGAGTCTCCAGCCGGACCGGTCGCCGATCCTGCTCCCGACGATCCGCAGTGCCAGCGGAAGACCACCGCAGTATTCGAGGACCTGTTGGGCGGCAACGGAATCCTCGTCGAACTCGCCGGACTCGGTGAGCCTCGCGAGCAACGCGGCCGCGTCGGCGGACGGCAGGACGTCGACCGGGACCGGGCGGCCGATCTCAAGGCCGTCCAAGGCGAACCGGCTGGTCACGAGCACCGCGCAGCCTCCGCCCGCGGGAAGCAGTGGCCGCAGCTGGGCCTCACCGGCGGCGTCGTCGAGGACCAGCAGGACCCGGCGCCCGTGGACCAGGCTGCGGAACAGGCAGGCGCTTTCGTCGACGTCGGCGGGGACGGCGTCGGCGGGGACACCGAACGCGCGCAGGAAGCCGGCGAGGACGGCCTCCGGTGGGCGAGGTTCGTTCGTGGTGCCGCGCAAGGAGGCGAAGAGCGTGCCGTCCGGGTACGCCTCGGCGACCTGATGCGCGAGCCGGATCGCCAACGACGACTTACCGATCCCGCCCGCGCCGGTGAGCAGCAGGACACGCGGTGTCTCGCGCTCCTCGTCCGGGGTCAGTTCCGCCAGCAGGTCCGCGACGAGCGCGTCGCGGCCGACGAAATCCGGGATACCGGGCGGCAACTGGCTCGGCACCACGGATTCCCGGTACGCGGGGTGGTGGCACGCGGTCACACCCGGGCTGTCACGCAGGATCTCGCCGTGCAGCGCGCGGATCGCCGGGGACGGTTCGATGCCCAGTTCGTCGACCAGCCCCTGGCGCCATTTCCCGTAGACGTCGAGTGCCTCGGCCGCCCGGCCCGCCCTGGCGAGCGCGATCATCAACTGCCCGCAGGTCCGCTCGCGGAATGGGGCCGTGGCGAGATTGTCGCGCAGTTCGGGCACCAGGCGGTCGTGCTCGCCGAGTCCGAGTTCGGCCTCGATCCGGTCCTCCAGCACGGAAAGCCGCTGGTCCTCCCAGCGCGCGATGACCTCGGCGGCGGCGGGGACCCCGGCGAGCACCGGCCCGCGCCACAGCGCGAGCGCCTCCCGGAGACGCTGCGCGGCCTCATGATGGCATTGGCGCATGAGCAGTTCGCGGCCTTCAGCGGCCAGCCGGGTGAACAGGCCGGTGTCGGTCTCCTCCGGCCGCACGTCGAGAAGGTACGCCGCGCCCCTGGTCAGGATCGGCTGGTCCCCCAGCGGTGACCGCAGATTCCGGCGAAGTCCGGAGATCAGGCCCTGGACCTGCACCTTCGCCGATGCCGGCGGAGCGGCACCCCAGAGTTCGTCGATGATCCGGTCGGAGGAGACCAGTTGCCCCGCCTGGATGAGCAACAGGGCGAAAAGCCGCCGTGCCTGCGGCGGGCCGAGCGGGAGATCCACCCCCGCCCATTCGGCGGCAGGCTCCCCCAATAAGCGATAAAAGCGTTCTCCTATCCTCATGAAGCCCCCTTCGATGTGACAGCCAGTCTCAGAGTGTCACAGCCGAGCAGGCGTGGGCGTCATCCGTTCGGGCGAATCGCCGAGCGGTCGGGGCGAGCCAACGCGAGTAGTTCGTCGAGCGCCCCCTCCGGACCGCCGTAGGTCAGGTGCGCGATGACGAACATGGGCGCGATCACGCGGCTCCAGGCGAAAAGCCGGTCCCCGTCGAGTCCGCACGCGGCCGCCACCACCTGGCAACGAGCCTCGACACCCTCATGCCCGGCGCCGCCCACCACGTAGTCGACGGCGTCGAAACACGGATCACCCACGCACGCCTTCGGGTCGATCGCGACGAGACCGCGTGACGGGCCACCGTCCAGGACGTTGCCGGGATGGAGATCACCGTGCAGCAACACCTTCGTGGACTGGGTGTCCAGCAACGTCTCGCATCGCCGGATGGCCCGCTGCCAGGTGCCCTCGTCGATCCGCGCGGCGATGGCCGGTTCGGAGAGCCTCCGGCCGATGCGGGTGAAGGACTCCTCGAACCGGCCGCGCAGATCCGACCGCCACCGCGGCGGCACGGGTACCGAATGCAGCGCGGCGAGCAGCTCACCCCATTGTCCCGGCAGGGAAGCCCGCGGCAGATCTTCGGCGACGGTGCCGGGCAAGATCTCTTCCAACACCATCGCCCCGGCCTCCGCGTCGGCGGCCAGCAAGGCCGGAACCCGGCCCGATTCCGTGAAGACGCGCAGCATTTCGACCTGGCCGGCCAGCAAGGTCTTGTCCGGGCTGAGCTTGAGCACGGCGGGTGTGCCGTCGGGCCATCGACAGCGCAGGACGACGGACGACGCTCCGCTCTCGAAGAGTTCCCCGAGCGCGAAACCCCACCGCGAGGCCAGACTCGCCGCGAGTGCCGGAACCTCCGCCAGCCACGCCTCGGCGTCGGGACCGAATCTCCCGACCAGCCGCGCGCGTACGTCGTCTATGTCCATCCCGGTAGCTTGCCCACCGGTGCCGGAGCACGTTCTCTCGGGCGTGCCCTCCGGTTCAGGCGTCCCGGACGGTGCTCACCGGCCGATCCGGACGGTCGATCGAGCCGATCACCTTCGCCAGCGTCCGGATCTGGTCCGGGCCCACCTGGCAGCAGCCACCGAGCAACCGCGCCCCCTGGTCGATCCAGCCGTTCACCCTGCCGGGATCGAAGGTCGGCTCGCCTCGCCAGGCCCGGGCGGCGGCGTCCCACGTCTGCCCGCTGTTGGGATAGACCACGGCGGGTTTCCCGGATTCCTCCACCGCCAGTGCGATCGCCGCGTCGACGTCCGGGGCGGGACTGCAGTTCATTCCCGTGGCGATGATCCGTTTCGCACCGGCGGCGACCGCGAAGGCTTCGGCGAGCGGCTGTCCGGCCCGCGTGCGCGCACCGTCCACCGTGTAGGAAAGCCAGGCGGGAACGTCGTATTCGTCGACGAGTTCGGCGAGTACGAGGGCCTCGTCGAGATCCGGGATCGTCTCCACGGCGAGGAAGTCCGGCTCCGCGGCGACCAGGACATCGAGCCGCCGCCGGTGAAACGCCGCGAGTTCGGCCTTCTGCAGACCGTAGCGGCCCCGGTATTCGCCCCCGTCCGCGGAGATCGCGCCATAGGGCCCGACCGACGCGGCCACCCACAACTCTCGATCGAGGGAGGCCCGTTCCGCCGCGACCCTGGCGAGTTCGACACTGCGCCGCAGCATGGCCGCCGTCGTTCCCTCGTCGATGCCGGCGGCGGAGAACCCCTCGAAGCTGACCTGGTAGCTCGCGGTCGTCGCGATGTCCGCGCCTGCCGAGTAGTAGGCCTCGTGTGCGGCGACGATGGTGCCGGGATCCTCCAGCAGCAGTCTCGCCGACCACAGCGCGCCGCTGAGATCGCATCCCGCCGCGGCCAGCTGGTTGGACAGTCCTCCGTCGAGTACCAACGGCCGCCGTGCCGGCAATGCCACCGTTTCCTCCTTGTTCGCCGAACCGCGGTCGCCGCTCTCCCCTCCCGCCAGGAAGATCGCGAGCGCCACGCTTGAGACGTTGATCGTCCCATGCGAGGCGCATCGGACAGCCGCGTCATCCTTCGGCCACGCGCTCGCGGAGGCGGGCGTGCATGCCGCGACCGAGCGGCCGCCCGGCTCGGCGCAGGACGGGGCCGAGCGTTCGAGTGCCCGGGACGCGGAGCGCGCCGAGGAACGCGAAGCGGGTCCCTGAACCTTCGGCGACAGCGGCCATCCCGCCGACCACCCGGCCGCTCTGCATCACGCACCAGCCGGACCGCAGGACGACGTCGAAGGAGTCCCGCAGCCCGAAGTGACCCGTGATGTCGGCGACCTGGTCTTCGCCGTCATCACGGATGATCCGCACCGAGCGGACGGTGCGCAGCAGTCGTGGCAGCTCGTTTTCCAGATCCGCGGCCACCGCCCAGACCCGGTCGAAGGGCGCGTCGAGCACGGCCTCGGTGATGAACGCGCCGGGCAGGGCCGCGGCGAGCACCCGCATCCGGGCGACCGCGTCGAGTTCGGTGACCGGCCAGCTCATCGGCTCCACTCCTTTCGGAAACTCTTGCGGGCGCGGGAAAGCCGCGACTTCACCGTGCCGGCGGGCACCCGCAGCACTTCCCCCGCCGTCTGCTCGTCGAGGCCTTCGATGTCACGGAGCACCAGCACCGCGCGGTGTTCGGGGCTCAGCCGGTCGAGCACGTCGCGGATGTCGACGGCGAGCTCCGGATCGCCGGCGGCCGGGACTTCGGCGAGTTCGGCGGGGACGGCGCGGCGGGACCGTTTCGCCACCCGCACGGCTTCGCGGACGGCGATCGCGCGTGCCCAGCCGAAGACCGCCGCGGGCTCGGCGAGCCGCGGCAGATTCCGGAAGATCGCGATCAGCGCCTCCTGGGCGGCGTCGGGTCCGTCGTCCAGCGCGATCGGGCCGCACAACCGCCCCACGTAAGGCGTGAGCAGGCCGAGCAGTTCCTGCATGGCGAGCGCGTCGCCGCGCTGGGCGGCACGCACGAGCTCGTCGAGTCCGGCCATTCGCCTCCTCACCTCGCGGGGTTCCGGCTGATAGAGGACGGCGGGCCCCGGATGGTTCCCGGGATCCAGGTCACACTTTCGCCGGGAACGTACTCGCCCCGCCGCTCCTCTCCCGATCGAGGACTCCGCAGGAAAGGACGCACCGATGAGACCGTTCCCCGAAGTAGCAGGAGTGAAGCACCGGTTCGTGGACGTCGCCGGTCTCCGGCTGCACGTCGCCGAGGCGGGTACCGGCACGCCGGTGCTGATGCTGCACAGCTTCCCGCAGCACTGGTACGCCTGGCGCCACGTGCTCCCCGGCTTGGCCGAACACCATCGCGTGCTCTGCCCGGACTTCCGGGGCGCCGGCTGGTCGGATTCGCCGAAATCCGGCTACGACACGCGCACCCGCGTCGACGACCTGATCGGCCTGCTGGACGCACTGGGGCTGGAGCGGGTTTCGCTCGTTTCACACGGCTGGGGCGCGTGGACCGGCTTCTTCCTCAGCCTCCGCGCGCCGAAACGGATCGAGAACCATCTCGCGCTCAACATGACACATCCGTGGCCGGACCGGACGGCGATCCGCGCTCAGGCCTGGCGGTTCTGGCACACCGCGCTCTGGGAGTACCCGCTGCTCGGACCGGCGGTGCTGCGGCACTGGCCCGGCCTGACCGGATTCCTGCTTCGCCGCTGGGGCGCGGCGGCCGACGCGATCTCCGAGTTCACCGAGGACAGCCGTCTGCCCGCCCACGCGCGAGCGGGCCAGGCACTGAACTGGCAGTTCGTCGTCCACGATCTGCCCCGGCTCAGGCAGTACCGCGAACTTCGGCTGAGTGTGCCGACCGAGATCCTCGTCGGTGGCCGCGACGTTTTGGTGCCGCCGGCCTTCCTGCGCGGTGGCGAGCGCTATGCCGACGACCTGCGCGTCCGGGTGCTCGAAGACTGCGGGCACCTCATCCCGGAGCAGCGGCCCGACGAGGTCGTTTCCGCCGCCCGGGCCCTGTTCGCCACCGCGTGACCTCTTCCTCCGCGCTTACTGGGCCGACACCCGGGCCTCGGCGCGGTGCGAGCGGATCCGCTTTCCCGCCCGGCGGGCTCGCTCGACCCACACGCTGCGACCGGCCTTCAGCATCTGCTCGGTCCGGTAGTCCACTTCGGCCAGCACCCCGGTGAGCAGAACGTCGTTGCTGTTCATCATCGTTTCCCCTCAGGAACTCACTACCTCGTTTGGTGATGACCAGATTCGTCCTGAGGGGTGCCTTCCGGCATCGGGTGATCACCTACATCGGGCGCGGATAGACCCCTTACTCCCGCTTATTCGCTGCTCGAAGGCCGTAAGGGCACCGGGTCCTTGACGCTGAGAAGCCCCGTGAACAGAAGTCCACGGGGCCTCTCAGTGTGTCGAGGCTCTACCAGCCGCGCTCGGAAAGACGGTGGGGCTCGGGCACGTCGTCGACGTTGATGCCGACCATGGCCTCGCCCAGACCCCGCGAAACCTTCGCGATGACGTCCGGGTCGTCGTAGAACGTGGTGGCCTTGACGATCGCCTCGGCACGCTGCGCCGGGTTGCCGGACTTGAAGATGCCGGAACCGACGAACACGCCTTCGGCGCCGAGCTGCATCATCATCGCGGCGTCGGCCGGGGTTGCGATGCCGCCCGCGGTGAACAGCACGACGGGGAGCTTGCCCTTCTCCGCGACCTCCTTGACGAGGTCGTACGGAGCCTGGAGTTCCTTCGCCGCGACGTAAAGCTCGTCCTCGGGCAGCGAGGAGAGGCGACGCAGCTCCGCGCGGATCTTGCGCATGTGCGTCGTCGCGTTCGAGACGTCGCCGGTGCCCGCCTCACCCTTGGAGCGGATCATCGCCGCGCCCTCGTTGATCCGACGCAGCGCCTCGCCGAGGTTGGTGGCACCACAGACGAAGGGGACGGTGAAAGCCCACTTGTCGATGTGGTTCTCGTAGTCGGCCGGGGTCAGCACCTCGGACTCGTCGATGTAGTCGACGCCGAGCGACTGCAGCAGCTGGGCCTCGACGAAGTGGCCGATGCGGGCCTTCGCCATGACCGGGATCGAGACGGCCTCGATGATGCCGTCGATCAGGTCGGGGTCGCTCATCCGCGCGACGCCGCCCTGCGCGCGGATGTCCGCGGGGACCCGCTCGAGTGCCATCACCGCGACGGCACCGGCGTCTTCGGCGATCTTCGCCTGCTCGGCGGTGACCACGTCCATGATCACACCGCCCTTGAGCATCTCCGCCATCCCGCGCTTGACCCGGGCGGTGCCGGTGAGCGAGGTGGTGGCCGTGTTCGTGGAGTCGTCAGACACTGCTGGACCTTTCGGAAAGCGCGCGAGGAGGGTGACCCTTCCGAGGGTAGGCCGCTTTTGGACCTCTCAAGCAGGCCAGTTCGCGACGATTTCAGCAGTCCACTGAGTGACGTGGCCCGCATTTGGTCCTCTGGATGCGGTGGTTGCGCGGGCAACTACCGCATCCAGAGGACGAAATGCGACGAGACCTAGCGCGCCAGGCCCTGCTCGAAGGCGAAAAGGCCATCCGGGTCGTACTTCCGCGCCACCCGCCGCAGCCCCGGCAGGCTCTCGCCGTAGTACGCCTTCGCCCAGTGCGGCATCTCCGGGTCGATGTAGTTGACGTAGCCCGCCTGCCCCAGCTCCCGGCCGAGTTCGTCCCTGACCTGGCCGATCACCTGCCGCGCCCGAGCCTCGCCATCACTCGTACCGCGGATCACCTGGATGCTTCCGAGCGCGTCCCGATGCGGGAAACACGATTCGCTCGACGGCACCCGCGCGATCGCCCCGCCATAGGCGTCGAAGATCGTGTACAGATCCGGATCGCTGGTCAGCAGCGAGGCGAGCGCGTCGGTGTCCGGCACCGGACGAGTGAGGATTCTCGAAGTGGCCACATAATCCGCCCGCTCACGGGCCGCGGCCGGGAACCCGGCCTCCTCGGCGAAGGCGCGCATCGAGGCCAGATGGCCCTGCTCGGTCACTTCGCGCTTGGTCGGCTGAGTGCCGACGCGGCGGACGAGGTCGTCGAGTAAGGGGTTCACCTGCGCGGCGGAGCCCACGAAACAACCGCCACAGTTCGCGACGGTCGCGCCGAGGCCCATCCCGGCCCACAGTTCGTCCGGCATCGCGGGTTGCCACTCCTGCCATGCCGCGACGAGGTCGGCGAGCACCGCGGGCGGGAAGGTCAGCGCGAAGTTGGTCAGCGTCCGCGCAGCCGCCGTCCTGAAGGTGAACGACGTGACGATGCCGAAGTTGCCGCCGCCACCGCCGCGCAATGCCCACAGCAGATCCGGCGCCGTCTCCGCCGACACGAGGCGCAGTTTCCCGTCCGCGCCGACGAACCGCACGGATTCCACGCTGTCGCAGGTCAAGCCGTACTTACGGGCCAGTACACCGATCCCGCCGCCGAGGGTCAGCCCGGCGATGCCGACCGCCGGACAGCTGCCGGCCGGCAACGCGCGGCCCGCCGCCGCCAAAGCCTCGTACACCTGGCCGAGTACCGCGCCCGCGCCGATCGCCGCCCGGCCGCCCGGCAGGATCTCGACCGAGGAAAGGCGGGACAGATCGACGATGAGCCCTCTGTCCACTATGGAGTATCCGGCGTAGCTGTGACCGCCGGAGCGTGCCGCGATCGGTACCTGATGCCGCGCCGCGAAATCGACACAGCGCCGGACATCGTCCTCGTTCGCGCAGACCGCGACACCGGCGGGCAGCCGGTGGTCGTACAGCGAGAAGAACCCGAGCCGTGCTTCGTCGTCCCCCGGCTCGCCGGGCCGGAACAGCGGGCCCGCCAGCCGGGCGCGCAGCCGCTCCCACTCGTCCCCGCCCTCGGGGCCGGGGACCACCGCCATCGCCGGAACCGCGCCTGCCAGCCTCAACACCGTCCGCCTGTCGAGCTCCATCGCTCATCCCCCACCCTCGGATTCGGTCGGATTCGCCTCCGGGTGTCCGCCATCGAGCATAGCGACGGGTCGACATTCGGGGGTTCCCTCGCCGGTCGCCTTGCCGCGACGGCGGTCGCGGGTGTGTGATCGAGGACACACCTGTACCCGGCGTCGTCTGGTGAGGAGACCGGCATGGCCGAAAAACAGAGCAAGAACGGAGACTCCGGGGCCGCCGTCGCTGTGGACGACCCGGCGAAAGTACGCAACGTGGTACTGGTCGGCCCGTCGGGATCCGGCAAGACGACGCTCGCCGAAGCGCTGCTCGCCGCGTCCGGCACGGTGACGCGGGCGGGCTCCGTCGTCGAGGGCACCACGGTCTGCGACCACGACCCCGCCGCGGTCCGGCAGCAGCGGTCGGTCGGCCTCTCGGTCGCGCCGGTGCTGCACCAGGGACACAAGATCAACCTCATCGACACCCCCGGGTACGCCGATTTCGTCGGGGAACTGCGGGCCGGGCTCCGTGCCGCCGACGCGGCGCTTTTCGTGGTCTGCGCAGCAGAAGGCGTCGATGCGGCCACGGTCGCGGTCTGGGAGGAATGCGCGGCCGTCGGGATGCCGAGGGCGGTGGTCGTCTCCCGGCTCGACCATCACCGCGCCGACCCCGCCGGTGAGATCGCGGCCTGCCAGGCCGCCTTCGGAGCCGGTGTCCTGCCGCTGTACCTGCCCGCCCGCGACGGGCTCGTCGGGCTCATCACGCGTCGCTACTTCGACTACTCGGACGGCTTCCCGCCCAAGATCGGCGAGCCGGACGAGGCCGATCTCGCCCGGCTGAACGAGGCCCGCAACGAACTGATCGAAGGGGTCATCGCCGAGAGCGAGGACGAGACCCTGATGGACCGGTACCTCGCCGGTGAGGAGATCGCCGAGGACACGCTGATCGCCGACCTCGAAACCGCCGTCGCCCGCGGGTCCTTCCATCCGGTGATCCCGGTGTGCGCGACGACCGGCGTCGGGCTCGCCGAAGTCCTCGACGGCATCGTGCGCGCCTTCCCGTCGCCGCTGGAACACGTCCCGCCGGAGGTCACCTCGCCCGACGGCGAGCCGCACGCGCATCTCCGCGCCGATCCCGACGGCCCGCTGGCGGCCGAGGTGGTCCGGACCGCGGTCGACTCCTACGTCGGACGGGTGTCACTGGTGCGGGTGTTCTCCGGGACATTGCGCCCGGAGCGCCCGGTGCACGTCTCGGGCCACGGTCTCGCCGAACGCGGGCACGAGGATCACGACGCCGACGAACGGGTCGCACATCTGTACTCCCCGCTCGGCGCGAACCTGCGCGAAGTCCCGTATTGCGTCGCGGGCGACCTCTGCGCGCTCACGAAGGTCGGCTCGGCGGAAACGGGCGACACCGTCTCCTCGCCCGACGACCCGCTGATCATGAAACCGTGGACGATGCCGGAGCCGCTGCTGCCGGTCGCCGTGATCGCGAAGACGCGCAGCGACGAGGACACGCTGGCGCGCAACCTCTCCCGGCTGGTCGCGGGCGATCCGACCCTGCGCCTGGACCGCAACGCCGAGACCAACCAGCTGGTGCTGTGGTGCATGGGCGAGGCGCACGCCGACGTCGTGCTGTCACGGCTGCGGGCGGGCGGCGCCGACGTGGACACCGAACCCGTCCGCATCAGCCTGCGTTCGACCTTCGCCGGACCGGGCCGTGGGCACGGACGGCACGTCAAGCAGTCCGGCGGCCACGGCCAGTTCGCCGTCTGCGACATCGAAGTCCAGCCGCTGCCGCGGGGTTCGGGTTTCGAGTTCGTGGACAAGGTCGTCGGCGGCTCGGTGCCCCACCAGTTCATCCCGAGTGTCGAAAAGGGAGTCCGGGCTCAAGCCCAACGGGGGCTGGTCGACGGCCATCCGCTGATCGACATCCGGGTGACCCTCGTCGACGGCAAGGCGCACAGTGTCGATTCGTCGGACGCGGCGTTCCAGACCGCGGGTGCGCTGGCGCTCAAGGAAGCCGCCGCGGCCGCGAAGATCGTGTTGCTCGAACCACTCGAAGAGGTGGCGGTGCGGCTACCGGACGAGCATCTGGGCACCGTGCTGGGTGATCTGTCGTCCCGGCGTGGACGCGTTCTCGGCACCGAATCGGGTGAAGGCGGCCGCACCGTCATCCGCGCCGAAGTGCCCGCCGTGGAACTGCTGCGCTACGCGATCGATCTGCGCTCACTGACCTCGGGCACGGCGACGTTCCCCCGTAAGCACGCGCGGTTCGAGCCGATGCCGGAAGGAGCCGTGGCCCGCTGACCCCTCGCGTTTAGTCCTCTGGATGCGGTGATCGCACACGCGAGTACCGCATCCAGAGGACTAAACGCGTGGCGAGGAGAACTCGAAGCCGCCCGGACGGCCATTCCGGTCGGCGAGCAGACCGGCGAGGGTCGCGATGGCGATCTCGGGCGGCGTACGCGAGCCGATGTTCAGGCCGACCGGGCGATGCACGCGCGCGATCCGGTCTTCCGGGACGTCCAGCGCCTTGAGGGCGGACACATGCGGACCGGCGTGGCGCGGATTGCCCAGCACGCCGACCCAGCGGGCCGGGCGGTCGAGGACGGCCTTGAGCACCTCGCCGAGTTCGGGCCGGTCATGGTCGGTGACGACCACGTCGGTATCCGAGCCCAGTTCCGGCACCGTCGAGACGGCCTCGAAGCCGTTCTCGACGTCGGTCGCCCGCGCGCCGTCCGGCTCCAGCAACACCGTCGTGTACCCGAGGTCCTTGCCGTAGCGCAGGAGGAACGACGCCACCGGCGTCGCGAACACCGCCACCAGTACCCGCTGTTCGTCAGTCACGCGCCCATCCTCCCGCATTTCGTCCTCTGGATGCGCTCCATGCACACGCAACCACCGCATTTAGTCCTCTGGATGCGGTGGTTGCACACGCAAGTACCGCATCCAGAGGACTGAACGCGGGAGGGGTCAGAGGTCGGGTTCGGCGATTTCGAAGTATTCCGGGAGCCGGGCGGTGCCGGCGAGGCCGAAGTACCGGACCTTCCGGCGCCGCCGCAGATGCAGGGTGTCCCGGACGGCGTCGTTGTGCACTCGCCGCGCGATGACGACGCGGTGCTCGGCGTCGGTCAATTCCTCGGCCAGCGGCGGCGGCAACGTCGTCCGATCGACGCCCGCCAGCCGCAGCGTCAGTTCACTTTCCTCGGCTTCGCGATCCGGGCGCCCGGCGTGCTCGGCCCGTTCGGCCAGCGCGCGCAGTTCCTCGTCACCCAGGATCGCGGCGGCCGCCCTGGCGACGACGGCGCGCCGCGCGAGGGCCGCGTCGAGCGCCGCCCAGCCCGCGTCCGTCCGGACATGCAGCCGGTCCAGCCGGTTCGCCGTCGCGAGCAGGAACAACCCGCCCAGCACCACGATCACGGCCACCAGGCCGCCGATCCACAACCACGTCGTCACCGGCTGAACTCGCGTTCGCCCGCGCCGACCCGCCGGGGATCGGCGGCGATCGCCGTCTCGTACACTCGCAGGACCTGCGTGGTGACCACGGACCAGTCGAACATCGCGACCCGCTCCCCCGCGGCCGCGGCCAGCGACACCCGTCGCGCCGGATCACCGAGCAGCTCGCGCAACCCGTCGGCCAGCGCGGCCGCGTCCCCGGTTTCGGTCAGCATCCCGGCCTTGCCGTCGTCGAGAACCCGGCGGAACGAGTCCAGCCCGCTCGCCAGTACCGGCGTGCCCGCCGCCATCGCCTCGGTGAGGATCATCCCGAAACTCTCGCCGCCCGTGTTCGGCGCGCAGTAGACGTCGACGCTGCGAAGCGCCCGGGCCTTCGTCTCGTCGTCGACCTGGCCCAGCAGGTCGATATGCGACGCGAGTTCCGGGCCGGCCTCGCGCCGGAGCTGCTCCGCGTCGCCGCGGCCGACCACCAGCATCCGCAGGTCCTCGAACTCCGGCAGCAGCATGCGCAACGCCTCCAGCAGCACACCCATCCCCTTGCGGGGCTCGGTGTACCGCCCGACGAAGCCGACCGTGCCGCCCGCCCGCGGGTAGCCGTCCAGCGGGAGCGCACGGGAGAAGAAGTCGACGTCGACGCCGTTGGGCACCTCGACCGCGTCTCCTCCGGCATGCTCGACCTGGACCCGGCGGGCCAGCGCCGACACCGCGATCCGCGCGGTGATCTTCTCCAGCAGCGGCCGCAGCACCGGCTGGAACGCCGCCAACGTGCGCGACCGGGTCGTCGCGGTGTGGAAGGTCGCCACGATCGGGCCGTCCGCGACCTTCAGCGCC
Source organism: Amycolatopsis orientalis (assembly GCF_000943515.2). Classification (NCBI taxonomy): domain Bacteria; kingdom Bacillati; phylum Actinomycetota; class Actinomycetes; order Pseudonocardiales; family Pseudonocardiaceae; genus Amycolatopsis; species Amycolatopsis orientalis. The sequence goes on from NZ_CP016174.1 coordinate 5,201,512, forward strand.
AGCAGGGACAGACTCGGCGCGGCGGGCTCGTGCAGATGCAGGACGTCGAACTCGCCATCACGGATCCACCGCCGCACCCTGGCGTAGGAGACCGGGCCGAACTGCAGCCGCGCGACCGAGCCGTTGTACGGGATGCCGAGCGCCTTCCCCGCGGGGACGACGAAATCCGGGACGTCGGAGTCCTCGTCCGCCGGCGCGAGCACCGAGACCTCGTGCCCGCGCGCGAGAAGCGCCTTCGCGAGATCGATGACGTGGCCCTGCACCCCGCCCGGAACGTCGAACGAGTAGGGGCAGACGATCCCGATCTTCATGATCCGCGCCTGAGCCATCGGCTCAGCTCGCTTCGCCGAGGTCGGCCTGTTCCCCGGGTTCGAGATCGGAGAGCCAGAACTTCTGCATCATGTGCCAGTCGGCGGGATGCGCGGCGATGTCCCCGGCGAAGATGTCCGCCAGCGCCTGCGTGGCCGCCGGGACCTCGGACCGGTTGGTGACCCGGATCCTCGGGTGCAGCCGGATCTGCCAGCCGTCCTCGGTGAACCAGCAGCCGGCCGGGATCAGCGCGGCGCCGGTGGTCGCGGCCAGCCTGGCAGGCCCGCCGGGCATCCGGGTCTGCTCGCCGAAGAACTTGACCGGCACCCCCGAATTCGTCAGGTCCCTGTCCCCCACCAGGCAGATCGCCTTGTTCTCCCGCAGCCGTTTGAGCAGCACGCGCATCGCGGAACTGTCGCCGGTCAGCGGCACGATCTCGAAACCGAGCGATTCGCGATAGGACACGAACCGCTGGTACAGCGACTCGGGTTTCAGCCGCTCCGCGACCGTGGTGAAGCCGCCGAGGTAGTCCGCGAGCCAGACGCCCGCCGCGTCCCAGTTGCCGCTGTGCGGCAACGCCATCACCGCGCCGTTGCCCTCGGCGAGCGCGGCGTCGAGGTTCTCGACCCCGGTGATCGACTGGGCGACCTTGCGGCTGACCTCCTTGTGGTCCATCGAGGGCAGCCGGAACATCTCGTGCCAGTAGCGCGCGTAGGACCGCATCGCGCGGCGGGTCAGTTCGTCGAGTTCGGCCTCGTCGGCCTGCGGCACGACCCTGGCGAGGTTGCTCCGCAGCTGGCGCACCCCGCCACCGTCCCGCCGGACGGCGAGATCCGCGCCGAGGCCGAAGGTCACCGCGCCGACCTGCTCCGGCAGCCAGCGCGCGAGCCGCCAGCCCGCCGCGTAGCCGAAGTCGCCGAGACGCTGGGAGAACCCGCTCATGACCCGCCTTCCGTGGCGGGTGGCCCTGCCGCCTTGGCGGCCCTCGCCGCCTTGGCCACCGCGGCCGTCCGCTGCAGCAGGGTGATCACCGAAAGCACCGCCAGCAGCCAGAGGGTGATGTCCACGGTGTACGGAACGCCCAGACCGTGCAGTCCGGTTCCCACGAGGGCGATGATCAGCCGTTCCGCGCGTTCGACGAGCCCGCCGTCCGCTTCCAGCCCGGAGGCCTCGGCGCGGGCCTTGACGTAGGAGATGACCTGCGCGAGCACGAGACAGATCAACGCGGCGGCCGCGGCCGGACGGTTGTCGTCGTGGACGAAGCACCACCACGCGATCGCGGCGAACAAGGCGCCGTCGACCAGCCTGTCGCAGGTCGCGTCGAGGACGGCCCCGAACGCCGTGCCGTACCCGCGGGCGCGGGCCATCGCGCCGTCGAGCAGGTCCAGCATCGCGAAGCCCCACACGGTGAAGGTGCCCCACAGCAGCATGTCGTTGGGGAAGAACGCGAGCGCGCACAGGACCGCGCCGGCCGTGCCGATGACGGTCATCGCGTTCGGGGTCAGACCCGCGCGGACGAGCACCTTCCCCATCGGGTCGGTGACGCGGGAAACGGAGGCGCGCGCGAAAATGTTGAGCATCGGTTCTTCAGGTGCACCTAAGCAGCAGGGTCGGATGGGCGTCCGAAGCCTATCCCCCCGCACCGACGCCCGCCGTCGTGCCCGCCCCGGACCGGCTTCCGCTCAGTCCGCTTTGGCCAGTTCCGGTGCCTCTCGCGGGTCGCCGGAGGCCACACCGGACTCTTCGCGCAGGGCCAGTTCCGCCTCGGCGGCGGCACATTTCGGCGTCAGGCGTCCCAGCACGGCGGCGCTGATCTCCCCGAGCGCCTTCACCTGTTCCGGGGTCAGCGGATCGAAGAGACTCTCGCGGACGGCCTCGACGTGCCCGGGTGCGGCCTTCTCCAGCGCGGCGAAACCCTCGGCGGTGAGGACCGCCCAGGAACCGCGTTTGTCGGTGGGACACGACTCACGGCGCACCCAGCCGTTCGCCTCGAGCCGCGCGACAGCGTGCGAAAGCCTGCTGCGCGACGCCTTGCGCGCGTCGGCGAGCTCGCTCATCCGCAGCTGACGGCCCGGCGCCTCGGACAGGGCGACGAGCACTTCGTAGTAGGTGTGGGGCATGCCCGCCTCATGCTGGAGCTGGCCCTCCAGGTGCGCCTGCAGCATCCGCGTGGCCGCGGAGAAGTCGCGCCAGATCTTCTGCTCCTCGTCGGAGAGCCATCGGGGTTCGGACATGTGACTCATTCTACCCCTGGTTGAGCGCTCAACCAAACTGCGCTACAGTATTTGTTGAGCGCTCAATCAGCTGAGGGTTCCCCTGGACAGACCACAGACTTTTGGAGATCGACTTCATGACCACCACCGAAATCCCGGGTTACGTCGCGGGCAAGTGGACGATCGACACCGCTCACTCCGACATCGCCTACACCGTGAAGCACCTCGGCCTGGCGAAGTCCCGGGGCAACTTCACCGCCTTCACCGGCGAGGTCGTGACCGCCGACAACATCCTCGACTCCTCGGTCACCGTCGAGATCGACGCCTCGTCGGTCGCCAGCGGTGTCGACGGGCGTGACACGCACCTCAAGTCCGAGGACTTCTTCCACGTCGACGAGCACCCGGTCATCACCTTCCGTTCGACCGGCATCCGCGAGGACGGCGGCGACTACGTCATCGACGGCGAGCTCACCTGGCGCGGCAAGACCGTCCCGGTCTCGCTCGAGGCGGAGTTCAACGGCATCGGCACCAACCCGGCCAACGACAACGCCACCACCCTCGGCGTCTCGGCCACCGCCACGGTGAACCGCCGCGACTTCGGCATCGGCCCGGAGGGCAACGCCTTCCTGTCCGAGAAGGTCAAGATCGACATCGAGCTGCAGGCCGCGCTCAACTCCTGAGGCTCGGCTTCACGCGTTCCCCGGTTGTCGTCGGCAGGTCGGTGAATTCGGCCGTTCGGCAGACACGCCCGCCCGTTTCATGATTGATTGTGCGCGCACGTGTTTCACAAGAGAACTGGGGCTCTACAAGTGAAGAAGAAGATCGCGGCAGCGGCCGCCGTCATGGGCGCGCTGGCGTCAACGGTCGCGTTCGCGCAGCCTGCCAGCGCGGGCGTCGACACGAGGTACTACTACGAGTCCAGTTGGTCGTCAGAGGGCGACTGCCAGATCAACGGCTACTTCGGCCAGCAGAACGGCCGGTGGTCGGCCTACTTCTGCTCCGCGTCGACCTGGTCCTGGGACCTCTACATCAAGCGGTAGTCACCTCAGCCCGAAGTCCGCGAAGGCCTCCTTCCTTGCTCTGAGAGCAAGGAAGGAGGCCTTCGCGGACTTGAGAACATGGGCCCGCCGACGTGAGCAGGCGGCAGGCCTACCAGGCGCCCGCCAGAAGCTGCCGGGTCTCCCCCAGCAGCTGCGGCAGCACCTTCGTATGCCCGATCACCGGCATGAAGTTCGCGTCGCCGCCCCACCGCGGCACGACGTGCTGGTGCAGATGCGCGGCGATGCCCGCGCCGGCGATCACGCCCTGGTTCATCCCGATGTTGAACCCGTGCGCCGACGACACCTCGCGGATGACCCGCATAGCGCGCTGGGTGAACTCCGCGACCTCGACCGTCTCCTCCGCCGTCAGATCCGTGTAGTCCGCGACATGGCGGTACGGCACGGCCATCAGGTGCCCGGGGTTGTACGGGTACAGGTTCAGCACCGCGTACACCGTCTTCCCGCGCGCGAGGATCAGCGCGTCCTCGTCGCTCTTCTCGGGAAGATGACAGAACGGGCAGCCCTCGTCGGGCCGTTTCGACCCCTGCACGTAGGCGAGCCGGTGCGGGGTCCACAGGCGCTGCAACGCGTCCGGAACCCCCACACCGTCCTGTCCGACGACTTCAGGGCCATCGGGGCCCGTCACCGGAGGACCGCCTCCAAGCCCGCCACCGTCGGCGAGGAGTTCTCGCGGCGCTGGACCCAGCCGGCGATCGCCTCGACCGCGTCGGCCACCGGGACCCCGTTGATCTGGCCGCCGTCGCGGAACCGGAACGAGACCGCGCCCGCCTCGACGTCCTTCGCGCCCGCCAGGAGCATGAAGGGGACCTTCTGCGTGGTGTGGGTGCGGATCTTCTTCTGCATCCGGTCGTCGCTCGCGTCGACGTTGGCCCGGATCCCCTTGGCCCGCAGCGCCTTCTCGACCCCGCGCAGGTGCTCGACCTGATCCTCGGTGATCGGGATGCCGACCACCTGGACCGGCGACAGCCACGCCGGGAACGCGCCCGCGTAGTGCTCGGTCAGCACGCCGAAGAACCGCTCGATCGAACCGAACAGCGCGCGGTGGATCATCACCGGACGCTGACGGCTGCCGTCACCGGCGGTGTACTCCAGTTCGAACTTCTCCGGCAGCATGAAGTCCAGCTGGATGGTCGACATCTGCCAGGTGCGGCCCAGCGCGTCCTTCGCCTGCACGGAGATCTTCGGACCGTAGAACGCCGCGCCGCCCGGGTCCGGCACCAGTTCGAGACCGGATTCGACGGCCGCGGTGCGCAGCACCTCGGTGGCCTCGGCCCAGACCTCTTCGGAGCCGATGTACTTCTCTTCGTTCCGAGTGGACAGTTCGAGATAGAAATCGTCGAGACCATAGTCGCGCAACAGGTTCAGCACGAAGTCCAAAAGGGACTTCAGCTCACCGGGGACCTGCTCCAGGGTGCAGAAGATGTGCGCGTCGTCCTGCGTCATGCCCCGGACTCGGGTGAGTCCGTGGATCACGCCGGACTTCTCGTAGCGGTACACCGAACCGAACTCGAACATCCGCAGCGGCAGTTCCCGGTAGGAACGCCCGCGCGAGCGGAAGATCAGGTCGTGGAACGGGCAGTTCATCGGCTTGAGGTAGTAGTCCTGGCCGGGCTTGCGGACCGAACCGTCCTCGTTGTGCTCGGCGTCGAGGTGCATCGCCGGGTACATGCCGTCGCGGTACCAGTCGAGGTGCCCGGAGGTCTCGAACAGCGCGCCCTTGGTGATGTGCGGCGAATAGACGAAGTCGTAGCCCGCCTCCACATGCCGCTGGCGCGAGTAGTTCTCCATCTCCTGCCGGATGATCCCGCCCTTGGGGTGGAACACGGGCAGGCCCGAGCCGATCTCGTCCGGGAACGAGAACAGGTCCAGCTCGACACCCAGCTTGCGGTGGTCGCGGCGTTCCGCCTCGGCCAGCCGCTCCAGGTAGACGTCCTGCGCCTCGGCGGATTCCCAAGCGGTGCCGTAGATCCGCTGCAGCTGCGGGTTCTTGTCGTCACCGCGCCAGTACGCGGCGGCGACGCGGGTGAGCTTGAACGCCGGGATGAACTTGGTGGTCGGCACGTGCGGGCCGCGGCAGAGATCGCTCCACACGCGCTCCTTGGTGCGCGGGTCGAGGTTGTCGTAGATGGTCAGCTCGCCGCCGCCGACCTCCATCACCTCGGAGGTGTCCACAGTGGAGTCTTCGGACTTGAGGTCGACCAGTTCGAGCTTGAACGGCTCGTCGGCCAGTTCCTTCTTGGCCTCGTCGACCGAATCGAAGACGCGGCGGGAGAACTGCTGCGCGCCCTTCACGATCTGCTTCATGCGCTTTTCCAGCGCCTGCAGGTCTTCCGGGGTGAACGGCGTGTCGACGGCGAAGTCGTAGTAGAAGCCGTCCTTGACCGGCGGGCCGATGCCGAGCTTGGCCTGCGGGAACTGCTGCTGCACCGCCTGGGCGAGCACGTGGGCGGCCGAGTGGCGGATGACACTGCGGCCGTCCTCGGTGTTCGCGGCGACGGCCTCGACCTCGACCTCGGACTCGGGCGCCCAGGCGAGATCGCGAAGGTTCCCCTCGGCGTCGCGCACGACGACGATGGTGTCCGGTCCCTTGGTCGGCAGCCCGGCTTCGCGGACCGCGGAGCCCGCCGTAGTGCCCGCCGGTACCACCACGCGCGGGGCGGTTGCGGCTGCTACTGACGACGGCTGGGACACGATGGACTCCTCGCGGTTAAAGCGGATGGTTCCCGTGATGTTAGTCGTCAGGTGCGGCGCGGCTCACGCGCATTACCCCTAACACCACGAAGGCCTCCTTCCCGTCGGAAGAAGGCCTTCGCGTATCGAGGGACGAGGTCAGACGGTCTCGACGACCTCGTCGAAGTCCAGCCGCGGCAGGCGGTCGAACCAGGGGTTCTCGCCCGGCTTGCCGACGTTGATCACGACGAGGGACTTCCACGGCTTGTCCGCGAAGAACTCCTTGTCGATGCCATCGCCGTCGAAGCCGGTCATCGGGCCGGCGGCCAGTCCGGCGGCGCGGACGCCGATGATGAAGTAACCGACCTGCAGCAGCGCGTTGAGCTTGGCGGTCTCGACGCGGGCGGTCTCGTCGGCGAACAGGTCCTTGGCACCCGGGAAGTGCGGGAAGGTGCGCGGCAGGTTCTCGTGGAACTCGGTGTCGGCGGCCAGCACGACGGTCACCGGGGCGGCCTCGGTCTTGGCGCGGTTGCCCTCGGACATCAGCGGCGCGAGGCGCTTCTTGCCCTCTTCGGTGCGGATGACCAGCGCGCGCAGCGGCTGGTTGTTCATCGACGTCGGAGCCCACTTGACCAGCTCGTAGATCGCGCGGATCTGCTCGTCGGTCACCGGCTCGTCGCTGAAGTTGTTCGCGGTGCGGGCCTCGCGGAACAACAGGTCCTGAACGTCCTGCGGGAGGCTCAAGGCTTCGGTCGGCTCAACGCTGGTGGTCATGGGTGACTCTTCCTTCCGTACGCGTCCTGTACTCCTCCCAACCTAGTTGAGCGCTGAACTATTTCTCGTTCAACTACCCCTCCGTGTGTGCTCGATCACAAGAACGGCCGCCGTCCCAGGGGAACGGCGGCCGATGAGGGGAGGCGATGAGGGGTCAGTAAGCCCCGCGTCCCTGAATCACGGCACGGAAGGTCTTCCAGAGGATCACCAGGTCGAGGGCGAGGGACCAGTCCTCGACGTAGCGCAGGTCGAGACGGATGCTCTCGGCCCAGCTGAGGTCGCTGCGGCCGCTGACCTGCCAGAGCCCGGTCAGGCCCGGCTTCACCAGCAGACGACGGCGCGCGTCGGGGGCGTACTTCGCGGTCTCCTCCGGCAACGGCGGACGCGGGCCGACGAGGGACATCCGCCCGCTCACGACGTTGAACAACTGCGGCAGCTCGTCGAGCGAGTACCGGCGAAGCAGGGCGCCGACCCGCGTGACCCGCGGGTCCTTGCGCATCTTGAACAGCGGCCCCGCGCCTTCGTTCTCCGCCTGGAGATCCTGCTTGAGCTTGTCGGCGTCGGTGACCATCGTGCGGAACTTCAGCATGGTGAAGGTGTGACCGTCGCGGCCGACCCGGCGCTGCCGGTAGATCACCGGGCCGCGGTCGTCGACCTTGATCGCGATCGCGATCGCCAGCAGCAGCGGGGAAACGAGGGTGAGGAGCAAGGTCGAGCCGAACCGGTCGAGCACTTCCTTGACCAGACGGCGGCCGCCGGTGAACGCCGGCGCGCTGACCCGCAGCAGCGGCATGCCGAGCACCCCGGAGACGTTCAGCCGGGGACCGGCCACCTCCATGAGCATCGGGGCGACCACCATCTCGGCGGAGGTCCCTTCCAGATCCCAGGCCAGCCGCTGCAGCCGTTTCGGGTTCCAGTGCTGATCCGCGGTCACGGCGACCACGCGGTAGCCGCCACGGCGGACGTGGCCCGCGAGTTCGTCGAGCTTCCCGACGACCGGAACACCTTCGACCTCACCGCTCCCCCGCTCCGCGCCGGTGCCGGTGTAGGTGCAGACGGCCTCGACCCGCCAGCCGACATGGGGATCGGCCTTGGTGCGGGCGATGAGATCGGCGACCGTGTCGGGACTTCCCGCGGCGAGCACCGGCAGCAGGCATTCACCGAGCCGTCTGCGCCGGTGCAGCACCTGTCTCAGCGCGTACCGCTGCAGGAACATGAAGACCGAGATCATCGGGACGACGATGAAGACCCACGGCTGCACGGCGAGGGCGCCGAAGAGCAGGCCGCCCAGTGCCACGAGGACCGCGGTGGCCACCAGGCCCCGGCCCAGCGTGCGGTACTCCTCCGCGCCTTCTCCCAGCACACGAGGACTCCAGGCGCGGCAGACCGACAATCCGAACAGGAAGGCCGCGGCGGTCCCGGCCGCGTGCATGTCGTGCGGATCGGAGCGATCGATCAGGAAGGCGCTCATCACGATGAGCACGAAGGCGGTGAAAACGTCACTACCGATGACCCAGGCGCGGTAGCGCGATTCCCAAGCCGCGTACGGCGGCCGCGCCGACGTGGTGTCGACCGCGGCGGCGACGCCCGCACCCCTTTGCGGGGGAAGCGGGATCGACTGAAGGTCGATGTGCTGCGGCGTCCCTTTGACGGTGGACGACGGCCGCACCGACTCTTCCATCAGACCTCCCGGAGTGGGAATTCCCGAACGCCGGATCAACACGCTGAGTCAATGAGAGCGATTTCGAAGAGTGATCGATTCTCAAGATCCTTCAGCGGCCGATGGGGCGACACACGCCAAGGTATCGGCCACTCTCCGACCATCGTTACAAGGATTTCCAGCCACATCCTGCGCGGGCTTCCGGCAAATGAATGCCGTGTTGATAACAAGATGATGACGATGCGTAATAGACCGTATCCCCCGAACAACTACGCAAAGTAGTCATCAATTCCCGCTTTCCCGGCCACTTGGAGCACCGCGCGCCCGAACGGCCGAACAGCCCAGAAAACTCCACAGTGGACGGTCTGACTGAATCGATCTCCGGCCGGTCCACTGTGGATTTCGCGCCCCCGGAGCCCCACGGCCCGCGCCTCGCGCCGACGGCGAGACGACCTACCTTGTCAATCGGTCACCGGGGTGGCGTTTCGTCACATCACGTCAGCATCACGACGGCCCCGGCGCAGGGGCCGTGCGGGTGAGGCGTTCCTCCGTGCCCCGCATCACTTCCGCTGTGGTCTGAACCTCTCATGGTGGCCCATGGTGCCGAGGATCACAATGTCGTCTCGATGACCGTCTCTTGCTACTTGTTCGACACGCGAAACAAGGTTTCCGGCGAATGTCCACACCGGCCGGACCGGGACCCGACGGCGATCTTCGAACCGGCGGGCGCGCGGACATCGCCGTCGCGCCGGCGAAGTGCCCCCGCTCCCGGCCCATTCCGCGACGGCAGAAGTACCGACCCCGGATAACCCGCGTCCGACCTGGGGATCGAATGCGTCCGGACGGCTGCCGGTCGACACTGTCCGAGAATGAATCAAGGCCCCGGACCGATGGTCCAGGGCCTTCATCCGGTGGGCGATACTGGGATCGAACCAGTGACCTCTTCGGTGTGAACGAAGCGCTCTCCCGCTGAGCTAATCGCCCGCTCGCGGTGTCCGGCAGACTCTACCTCACGACTTTAGGGCGCCTGCAAACGGGTGGTTCACTCCGACCACACTCCGCTCACCAGCAAATACGGAGCGAACAACCACGAGCTAGCCGGGGTTGTCGGGGCCAGGGGCCGCCCGCGACGCGTTTCGACATTCGTGCGACGGTGCTATCGCGTGACGACTAAACCGCGCAGTATGTACATGTGGACTGCCTGCAGGGCGCATGGATGGCTGCGCGTCGCGCGGGTGATGATGGGGTGACGGAGCATGGACCCGGGGTCCGATGACCCCGTCCGGGTGATCTGCGGCAAAACCGCGTTCCGATCGGCCGGCCGAAACGTCACATCATCGCCACTCGGTTCGACCGGGCCGGGAAGGAGACGAAGGGTAGGACGATGCGCAACGATCACGTGACGCTCCGCTCGACGGCGGTGTTCGACCTCCTGGCGCCGCGGACACCCGCGGTCCCCGTGAAGGTGGAACTGCGATACGACACACGCGACCCCTATGCGGTCGTCGCCGCCTTCCGCACCGGCCGCGCCGGCTGGGTCGAGTGGGTCTACGCGCGCGATCTCCTCGCGGACGGCCTCCTCGCCGACGCGGGCGACGGCGACGTACGCATCCGCCCGTCCGTCGAAGACCCCGAGTCCGTCCTCATCGAACTGAACTCGCCGTCCGGGCACGCCATGTTCGAGGCGTCCGCTCAGGAGCTGGCCGACTTCCTCGACCGGACCTACGACGTCGTGCTGCCCGGCAACGAGCATCTGTGGGTCGACGTCGACGACGCCCTGACCCACCTCATTCCCAACGATTTGGCCTGATGACGGGCTTGCGAACAGCAAGTGGCACCCCGGTTGCAAGGCCGTTTTCGGGGTCCGATAGTGTTCACACACACCACGGCGACGGGGTGAGGAACAGAACCGCGAGGTACTGACCTCCGATCCCGGCCGAGGATGTGCGGATGTAGCGCAGCTGGTAGCGCATCACCTTGCCAAGGTGAGGGTCGCGGGTTCGAATCCCGTCATCCGCTCGGAAGGCCCTCTCGGGCCTGACACGGTGGAGTGGCCGAGAGGCGAGGCAACGGCCTGCAAAGCCGTGTACACGGGTTCGAATCCCGTCTCCACCTCGCGCGATTAGCTCAGCGGGAGAGCGCTTCCCTGACACGGAAGAGGTCACTGGTTCAATCCCAGTATCGCGCACCATCTGTTTTGGCAGGTCAGAAGCCCTGCTCCTCTTCGGAGGGGCAGGGCTTCAGTCGTTCAAGAGCTTGTCGTTCAAGGGCTGCGGCAACAGACGGTTGTCCGGAAAGGACCGGTACTTCGCCGGCGTCGTCGGCTCCAGCCGCGGACCGACCGCGGGCCATTCGCACGACCGGTCAGCGCATGGCCTCGATCACCTTGCCGAAGGCTTCCATCGCCGGTTCCATCACCGTGATGTAGTTGATCCCGTACACCTCACGGTTCTCCCGGAGCTGTTCGGCGATCTGCCGCGGCGTCCCGATCGACACCGTCGGAGCGGCGAGAATCCGTTCGTCGTCCAGGTGCGGCGCGAAACGGCGGACCTGGTCGAGCGCGGACCTCCGGTCCTTGGTGAGCACGGTCGCCTTGGACAGGATGTTGTATTCGATCTCCTCGGCCCTGGCACCGGCCGCGCGACGCACGAACTCGGCCCGCTCCGCCATTTCCTCGGCGGTCGCGATGACCATCCGCCCGTACTCCGCGCGGTACTGGGCACCGACGAAGCTGACGATCTCCGCGTTCCGCGCCGCCAGCCGCAACACCCGATCGCCATGCCCTCCGACCAGGATCGGAGGATGCGGCCGCTGCACGGACTTCGGGTGCTCCGGATCGGCGCACGGGGGCGCACTCATGCCGTCTCCCACCTGCCGGTCACCACTGCCGCCGGAAAGCTCATCGTAACCGCCGAACGCACATCTCCCGAAGCGCGAAATGTACGAACTTTCAGTTATTTTTGTGCAATCCACACATGCCAGCGCTGCCGCCGGGCGGAAGGTCGAGGGTATCGATCAGGGTTCGGTCTTACCCCGGGGACGTCCAGACACAGACGACCCCGCCCGTGGATCGACTCGCGGGCGGGGCCGTTGCCGACGATGCGGCGTGGTTCATCTCCAGGTGGGTCCAGGCCGGACGGCGTCCCGGCACCTGGCCTGCTGTTCCGTGCTAGCCGAGCACGTTCTGCGCACCGCGGATGACACCGCCGAGAAAGGGGCCGATGGGAATGCCGAGGACGAGGCCGTCTTGGTTTCGTGGCGTGCCGCCGGACGGCGACTCCGCGGCGAGGGCGGGAACGAGGAACAGGGCGGCGGCCGCCGCGACGGCGACCAGGCCGGCGGATCGGGCGAGTCGGTACACGGACACTCCAAAAGATCGCGGTTGGTAGGGGTTCTCAACCTCGTGGATGTCGAGGGACCCCGGCATCCGCAACTGATCAACGTTGCCTGATCAGGTGATCCGCGTCCCGCGCGGGCTGTGGTCGCTTCGGCTTCGCTCCCACCAAGTACGACCCGCACGGCAGGGCCGCGACCGAGCACACCGTCATGGCCAGGTAGAGGGGAATCGCGGTGTGCTGGCCGCCGAGTCCGACCAGGGGTGCGCCGAGTCCACTTTGGAGTGTTCCCGGTATTGCCGACGCGGTCCCGGCGGATTCGGGGACCGCGTCGATCGCCAGTGCGGTGGCGTTGCCGAATACCAGGGTCACGAACGTATGGCGCAGCTTGTGCGGATGCATCCACGGCAGCCGTGCCACCGACACCTCGGACAGCGCTCGCAGCCGTCGCGTTGCGCAGTGCCGGTCCGTGCGCACACTTCGCCGGTTGAGCAGCATCGGACCGTGGTCGCGTTCACCGATGGCACGGTCGACAGCCCGGCCGACCGCCGACGGCAACAGCACCAGTACGACCTTGTGCCCCTTTCCGACCGCTCGCAGAACCCGGTGTCCGTGTTCCTCACCGACGAGATGATCGACGAACTCAGCCGGTATGCGCGGATCAGTCACATCGCGGCATGAGCGTGCGCTGCCCGGCCGACAGGTCGGCGACGGGGCAAGCCTCTCTTGTCGCCATCTCCGAATGGGTACGTAGGACGTCTTGGGAGATGGCAAGCTGTGATCTGTGAACCCGATCGTCGCGCAGGTGTTGACCATCGCCGGTGTCTTGCTCGGCTCGGCCGCCACGTTCGTCGTCACGTCCCTCACCGAGCGAGCCCGTTGGCGGCGAACGCAATCCGCCCGGTGGGACGACAAGCGTCTGCTCGCGTATTCGGAGTACGCCAACGCGGTCAAGCACATGGTCCGGCTGTGCCGTCGGATCGCGGAGACCCAAAAGCTGCTGCCCACAGGTCAGCCCATCGACCTCGACTCCGCGTTCGCCGACCTCGCCGAGGGGGAGACCGAACGAGCCGCACGATGGGAGACCGTCCTGCTCCTCGGCGAGCCGGCGACGATCTCCGCCGCACGAGCATGGAGCGAGCAGGTGTGGCAACTGGAGTACATCCTGCGCGAGGAGCACCCCGACGCGGCCGCGTTCACGAACGCCTACCGGAATGCCATGCGACTACGCAACGAGTTCTATGCCCGCGCCCGCGCAGACCTCGACATCACCAGCGGCCCGCTCCCCGAAATCACGTGGAAATCCCTCCAACCCCCGCCATCATCGCCTGACCACCCCGCCACACCGTGACGACCGATCAGCGGCATGAGCGCGAATTGCCCACCGGTGTTCAACGGGGCCGACCCGGCAGGAGGAGCTGTTCATGTCTGTTCGCTTGAGCGCGGTCATCAAGGCGCCGAACGGATACCTGCTCGCCGTACGGCAAGACTTGCCTGACGGCACCCATCGACATCTCCTGCCGGGCCGCGGGGTCGACGACACCGAGGGGCCGTTCGAGGACGCATTGCGGCGTGCCCTCCGCGAGCAGGCGAACCTCAATACGACCATTGGGGCGCTCATCAGTATCGACAAGACCGGCGTTGACGACGAATACGTGTTCATCGCGCACATCGACGGGGACAACTCGGTTTCGGGGGACTTCACTGAGCGGCTCCCTCCAGCACCGGGCGGGTGTTCCTGGAACTGCATCGAGCTCACCCCCGCCGCCGTCCACGACGCCAACTTCACGCCCAAAGGGGTCAGATACCTTCTCGCCGGCCACCTGCGACACGGCCAGAAGCCGTGGGCGCTGGCCGATATCCGATCACGACCGCCTGCCACTCGCCGCCACCATAAGGCGCGCTGAGCGCTGAGCCATGCGAGTCCCGTGTCCACCGGCACAGGCGGGCTCGGCAGCGTCGGGACCACGCCCGCCCCGCGACATGAAGGGTTGTTTACGGACGGTGATCGGGCTATAACACGGATGCGGCGCCAAGCGACAGTTCACCAAGCCGAGTTCGCGGCGGGTCGGCCCGAAATCGATGTGGGGGCAACCGGTGACCGAGCTCGTCAATGTGGGTACGGACGAGGACCCGGTGCTGGATGTCGTTTTCGTGCACGGCCTCGACGGCGACCCCTATAAGAGCTGGTCGGCGAAGCGGAAGGACTCGTTCTGGCCGGAGTGGCTTGGGCGGGACATCGAGGGATTGTCTATCTGGTCGCTGGGGTATGACGCGGCGTCGAGCCGCTGGCTGGGCGACTCGATGCCGATCCAGGACCGTGCGATCAACTCGCTGGCTGAACTGCAGGGTCACGGGATCGGGCAGCGTCCGCTGTGTTTTGTCACCCACAGCATGGGCGACTTGGTGGTCGAGGAGATGCTGCTGCACGCGGCCGACGGTCGCGCCGACTACACCACACCCGAGGACGGCGACCGCGACCTCGACCTCTACCAACACTCCGCCCGCCTCATCGCGCACGAGGTAGAGAACCGGCTCTCGGCCACCGGATGACCGTCAAAATCCGCCCCTGATAGGAACCCGCTCGCCTGATCATCTCCGTTTGGCGGACAGGCAGTGTTCCGTCGTACTGTGATCATCCGTCCGACTGACATGAGGAGAGATGATGTTCTGGACCATCCTGGGCTGGATCCTGTTCGGTCTGATCGCCGGATTCCTGGCCAGAGCCCTGGTCCCTGGGAAGGACGACATCGGCCTGCTCCGGACGATCGTGCTGGGCGTTGTCGGATCGGTCGTGGGTGGCCTGTTGTTCGGCCTGCTCACAGTCGGTATCCGCGGCTTTCAGCCTGCCGGGTGGATCGGGTCGGTCATCGGCGCGGTCATCGTCCTGGTCATCTACAACAAGGTGACTGGCCGCAAGAGCCACCGCGGCGCCTGATTCCCCACAACGCGTCGGGATGAGATCGGAGCCGTTCTCGGCGCACGTGTCAATCACCGGTTTCACCCGCAGGCAAGCAATTCGACCCTGACCGGCGTTAGCTCCCCCTAGACCCGGCGGAACGCCGGCCCCGCCGGCGTGTTCTTTTCTCGTCCGATCGTCGCCGTGGGCGAGGATGGCGGTCGGCTACGCATCCACCGCCCAACGTAGGCGCGCCGACGGCGACGGCAGCCACGATTGCGGCAGGGCGACTCAGCCCACAGTTGCGTCCAGAAGCCGTCCAGCCAGCTCGGACGCCGTCACCGACCACACAACCTCGCCCATCACTGCGACCCACGGCCACCGGTATCTCTCAGCTTCAGGTCAAGCGGTGTCGGCGTGTGCCTCGAGGTTTCCGGCTGAGGGTTCGGTCGGTGTCGGGAGGTCCAGTGCGCGGGCGAGGGCCGCGGTGACGGGGGCGGCGTGGCGGGGCAGGTTCTGGGCGGCCCAGTCGGCTGCCAGCGTGAGGAAGCCGGCGAGGTCGTGTTCGGCTCCGGCGAGGAGGCGCCGGAGATCGGTGGCGGGCAACTCGATCACCGGACTGCCGTTCTGCTCGGCGTCGACGGTCAGCCGGACTGTCTCGCCGTGGCGTTCGGCGCGCGGATCGGGATCGTGCCCGACCCAGGCTTGCCCGCTGCCATCGAGGACCTCGTGCCACTCGCGCCAGTCCTCCAGACCGTTGCAGCAGCCGGGCAGGAACGCCACACCCGTGGCGCTGTCGGTCACCCGCAGGCCGCCGGCCGCGAAGAGCGTGTCGAGGGTGAGCAGGCCGTGCAAGAACGACCCCAGTGGGTCGGCGGGGCGGGATGGGCGGTTGTCGTCCTCAGGTGCGATGTCGTTGCAGCCGGCGATGCGCATCACCGCTGTCCCGACCTCCAGCGGCGTGAGTTCGCCGGTGAGCGCCAGATATCCGAACGAATCGACCTCAGCGACCGGCCAGAGGGCGAAGCCGTCAGGCGCGTGGACCTCCAGAACGGGCTGCATCGTGATCACCCAGGGAGTGTCGCGCAACCCCACCCGTCCTGCCTCCCGATTACGTTGTGCACCATCTTCCCTGTCATACCTGACCTGACCTCGACATGAACGGGCTTCTGTGTGCGAGAGGAGCAGCAGAGGACCGATTCGCCGGCATGCCACCATGGGCCCGTGAACGTCGCATGGCCGGAACGGCGCGAGGATGTGATCTCCGCACTCGTAGTCCTCGCAGCGGAGCGTCCTGCGCTGGACGGTGCCGGCCGGGACACACGATTTCCCGATCTCACGAACGCTGTCCACTGGTTGGTGGACGACACTCCGTGGGATTTGGTGGATCCGGTCACGTCCGTTGGGACAATCCTCTGCAACGGTGACGAGGCCGACGTGATCCGCGCGGTCGTGGCCGCAGTCGTCGCCGTGTCGGATCGGCAGGGCGCTGTGGCTTCGGATGCGGCCTGGTTCGGTGACCGTGGCTGGTGTGAGGTTCGACGACTCGCTGCCGAGGCGCTGACCTGTCTAGCACCCTGA
The DNA here is from genome assembly GCF_000943515.2 of Amycolatopsis orientalis. Classification (NCBI taxonomy): domain Bacteria; kingdom Bacillati; phylum Actinomycetota; class Actinomycetes; order Pseudonocardiales; family Pseudonocardiaceae; genus Amycolatopsis; species Amycolatopsis orientalis. The sequence goes on from NZ_CP016174.1 coordinate 5,218,014, forward strand.
TCCCCAGAATGGGCCCCCTAGGTCACGACCCGAGGAGCGAGCACGCTCAGCGGCATGTGAGTGCGATGGATCGCGACGCGAATTATTCCCTGATGGCGACGGCCGCCGATCAATCCTCGAAAGGCGAACGTGGCGGGCGTAGGTCCCACGGCAGTCGCTCTGCTGCGGCAGCCTGCACCCGCAGTACCCGATCCCGGTTAGCCCCGTCCTCATCGAGGATGCTCACGATCTCGAAAGCGTAGACGGCGGCGAGCGATCCGGAGTGCCCCGCAAACACCTCGCTGTAGAACATCCATAGTCCAGTGCGTGCCAGTTCACGGCACTCCGCGACAGGATTCCTTCCCTCGGACAGCCCGTGCGCGTGCCCATTGTCCCCGATGAGACAGAGGATGAGGTGGAAGAACTTGGCCCGCGCCTGCTCCGCGAGGTCGCCAGCGATCGCAGCCAGCGCCACGGCCAGAGTGGGCAACGACGCTTCGACCAGCACGTCACCGGGCGCCACCACGTGGTCGACCAGATCCGTGCCCTCCATTCCCTGTGCCACCGCCACCAGGTCTTCAGCGAGGTGTCCTGATGAACGCTGGCACCCACATCTCATCGCGGCCCAGTCGTACCGCTCGATCTCCAGTCTCATAAGTTCCATGTGGACGCTCACCTCCGGCAGTCGAATCTACCGAGTCGCCGCATCCCGTATCGATCGGGTTGTCACCGTCGATCCGGACTGTCGAACGTCCGCTCGTCGGCATGAGCGTGCAGTTGGGCGCTGGTCAGCGGCATGAGGGTGCGTTGGACTGCCCGCTCCGCACGGCGAACTTCCCACCAGCACTGGTTGATCTGCGTAGGGGGTCGGGAGCATCAGCCGGACGGGTAGCCACAACCTCCCCTTCCAGTAGGCGAGGTTGTGGCGGGCGCGGGTGGTCGGACCCGCAGACGATCGGTGAGCCATACGGCACGGCCGACACAGCTCGAAAGTCATTGGTGCCGCATCCGAAACGGTCGGGCCGTGCGTCCGGGCCCATCGACGGTGAATCGGTGCTAACGACAGGAACACGACATCCAGCATCCGATCATCGGTATGAAGGAGTGCACCGGATCATGGCCGATCGGCATGACATACCATCTGGATAATGGCGTACGCGGGCTCCCGGACCATGAATGTCGGAACCTGGTTGCTGCCCGAGGATGAAGGCGCGTTCGACCTGGCGTTGCACGACACGTTCCCGGACGCCGGATGGCAGTGCTCGCAGCCGGGACCGCTGGGGCTTCACCCCCTCCACCTCCACTGCTCGCTGGCAAACGCGATGGCCTGCGGCAGCCGTGGAGTTCAGGCATTTCTGCACCTGCCGATCGGCGCGAGCCTGCCATCAACCGTCACGCTCGCCGATGGCGTCCCGCTGCCGGACGGACCACCAATCGCTGCCATCATGCAACTCCTGCGCTCAACGCGCCGACATGATCCCGGCGGTACGTACTGCGATCACGACGCCCGGTACCGGCACCCGGAAGGCGGCCCGTACTTTGATGCCGGCAGGCTGGCCACACGCTGGTTTGTGGACGAAGTCGGTGACTCCACCCACCAGGTCCTCCTGCGGCAGACACGTGCGGTTCGGTCGGCGCTGACAGCCACGACTCGTCCGGCCCGCATCAAAGATCAGAATGGCCGACGGCTGACTGGCTACCGCATCGGTCCGGCCGCTCAAGCCATGGTCGAAACGAGGGGCATCCTTCTCGGCCGCGCCGGACTACAACGGTTCCAGCTCGGCTGAACTGCTGCGATCTCGGCGTCCGGCAACGCACTCAACTCGGCATAAGCGTGCGCTTCCGCTGATTTGATGAGAGGAAACAGCTCCGATCAAGCTGCCCCGCCGTCGTTGCCCCTGACGGCTCGCGCTTGGACCGCACGATGATGATCGCGGACCGGAATCGCCCGGCCTTCACCGTAACTCCTCTTGCGGGCAGTGTAAGTAATTGATACAAACCTTGCCATCGATACTGGTAAATTACAGGTCGTGACCTGAATGCAGACGCTCACTCGCCGGGCAAGACGCCTCCGCGGCTACCAGCAGCGCACATAATGGATGTGGGCGATGTAAATGTAGCCCACGTTGTACCAAGCACTGCTGGAGTTGTAGAAGTTCCCATAACGGAAGTCGTTGGCGAACCCGGTGACATTCACAAACCCGCCATTAGCGGTATATCCGACAAGTCCAGTGCCATTACTGCCGCTGTAGATGGGCTTTCCTGCATCGGTGTTGTACTGCCAGGTGGAGCACGGGACAGCCGCGACCTGCTGGGCCGCAGGGGCGGACGGTACCCCCATGAGCAACAGTGTCGCCACGAGTGCGCCGACTACCAGTCCAAGTCTTTTCATTATCACCCTTTCCGTCGGATGGTATCCGAACAATATCTACTACTACCGCACTTCATCCTCGTTGCACCCTGCACTTTCGCCTTCCCACCCGATCGGAGCAGATCGGTGCAAGATCGCGAAATCTGATCAGCATCCTGATTCACGCAGAATGACTGGGATTGCTCGAACATGGAAACTTCGCCACACTGCTTCCGCTTTCGATAAAAAATCATATAAATACAGGGTTGTCGCGACAAACGTGCTCACTCATATCGATTGTCTACGATATCCGTAGAGCATGAAACCGGCCACGCCTCGCCCTTTCTGCACGCGGCTCTCCTTGGCGGCAGGCGACACCAGAGCAGGAGCTCCCGAAGGCCTTGCGCCCCATGCTCAAGATCGATACGACCGCCTCAAGCCAGAGACAGAGAGTTCGTTGTCTCACAGTGGCGTCACCATGATCAGTGACGCCTGCGGCGACCGAGCAGCGTGCGCAGGTTCAGCCGCCTGCCCGAAGGTCTTCATTGCGGCATGAGCGGACGGCGCGTCTCCGGTATCTATCCGAAACGCGAGGATCCGAGGAGGAGCTGACTGGTAGGCGGATGGTCGTCAGACTCTGTGCAGCCACTCACCGAGGGTGGTGTAGTCGGCCTCGGTGATGCCCTGTCGTGGGTCGACGCGATGCAGTAGCGCGGGTGCCGCGTGGCAGGTGTGCACCCAGTGTCGGTCTATGTCGGTGATCTCGTCGTCGACCCAGGCGAACGGGCGTCTTGCCGCCCAGTTGACAAGGGTTCGGGTCTTCCAGTGCAGTCCGTCGCGTGCGTCCTGTTCATCAAGGTCGGATGGCTCTGGCCAGTCCACCACCGGCAACGGCGGAAGGCCCAATCGCGGGGAAAGGCATTCGTTGGCATCGGAGGTCCAAGTAGTGGCCCAGACCAGCTCGCAGGGCAACGCGGACAGCCGGAGTCCGTGACCGGGGTTGACCCGGGCCAGGAGCGGGTTCGAGCCGATCGCAGGTAAATCGAGGCGGGACCGATAGATCGGGTACTGGTCAGCTGGGGCGCCGAACGGGATAAGCGGCCCGTCGACGTCGAGGAAGAGCAGCGGTAGTTGTCCAGAACCTGTCACGACCGCACGGTAGCTGCTGATCAGGCTGTCCTCGGCACCGACGTTGAACTACGCTCAGCTCGTCACCGCGATCAAGAGATTCGATGTCAGGAAGACTTCCCCAGTAGACGCGCCGGATCGCACGCACATGTGGCCGGTCCCACGCTCCGAGGCGCTGGAGTCGAGCCACGTCAACCCCTGTCTCAGGAACACGGCGGACTGTACGGCAGCTCAGCCGACACGAACTTGTCCCACATCTCGCGAGTGAGTGTGCTCCCCGTGATGGCGCAGATGCTGTGCACGGCTTGGGGCACGGTCATGTCCCACAGCCGCACGGTGTGGTCATGGCTGCCAGTGGCGAGGGTGGCGCCATCGGGGCTGAACGCCACCGCGTTGACGTCGGCCTGGTGGCCGGTGAGCGGCTGACCCGACTGCGTCCGGTCGGCAGTCCGCCAGAGCCGCACGGTGTTGTCGCTGCTGGCGCTGGCCACCGTGTGCCCATCTGGGCTGAACGCCACCCCCAAGACGGGGTTGGTATGGCCGACAAGGGATTCGCCGAGCGGTGTGGCGTGAGCAGGATCGCTGACGTCCCACAGCCGCACCTGCTCGTCGTCGCTGCCGCTGGCCAAGGTCCGCCCATCCGGGCTGAACGCAACCTGGCGTATATCGTTCTGGTGCCCTTTGAGGGGTCCGGCCAGCAACGTGGGCTTAGCCGGATCGGAAATGTTCCACAACCACACCGCGACATCGCTGTATTCGGTGCCCGTCGCCAGAGTTCGTCCGTTCGGGCTGAACGCCACCGCCAAGGCGTTGGCGTCCGGTCCGATCACGATCCGGGCCAGCAGCACGGGTTTGGCCGGGTCGGCGACGTCCCACAACCGCACGGTGTTCTCGTCCTTCACATCGCCGCCGGTGGCCAGGATTCGGCCGTCCGGGCTGAACGCCATCGACCGGACGCCGTCGGCATGCCCGGTGATCGGCGCGCCGATGGGCGCCGGGCGAGCTGGATCAGTGACGTTCCACAGCCGCACGGTCCGGTCGCCGCCGCCGGTGGCCAGCACGCGGCCATCCGGACGGAACGCCAAGGCGTTGATGTCGTCTTGGTGGCCGGTGAGCAGCCGGCCCAGCTGCTGCCGATCGGCCAGCGTCCACAACCGGACGGTCCGGTCGCCGCCGCCGGTGGCCAGGATGCGCCCGTCAGGGCTGAACGCCAACGCCTTGACTTCCCCCGTATGTCCAGTTAGGACAGTGTCGGGTATGTTCCACAGCCTTACCGCCCGGTCGCCACTGGCAGTGGCCAAGATGCGGCCGTCCGGACTGAACGCCATCGACCTGACGCCGTCGGCATGCCCGGTGATCGGCGCGCCGATGGGCGCGGGGCGGGCGGGGTCGGTGATGGTCCACAGCCGCACGGTGTAGTCGTCGCCGCCGGTGGCCAGCGTCCGCCCACCGGGCCCGAACAGCACCGATCGGATCGCGCTGGCATGCCCCGTGATCGGCCGGCCCAGCGCCACCGGGCGAGCCGGGTCGGCAACGTTCCACAGCCGCACCGTCCGGTCGTTGCTCGCACTGGCCAGCGTCCGTCCGTCGGGACTGAACGCCACCGAATGGACAGGCCCGGTGTGTTCGGTCAACGGTGGCCCGAAGGGTTCGGCTCGATCCGGCGCGGCGGTGTCCCACAGCCGTATTGTCCGATCGTCGCCGCCGGTGGCCAGAGTCCGGCCATCAGGGCTGAACACCACGGAGTAGATGGTGTCGGTGTGCCTGGCCATCGGCGGGCCGAGCGCCGTGGGCCGAGCGAGGTCGGTGACGTTCCACAGCCGTACGGTCCGATCGTCGCCCGCGCTGGCCAGCGTCCGCCCGTCAGGACTGAACGCCAACGACCGGATCGTCTTGGCGTGCCCCGTGATCGGAGTGCCGAGCGCCTCAGGGCGGGCTGGGTCGGTGACGTTCCACAGCCGCACCGTGTTGTCAGCGCCGCCGGTGCCCAGAGTGCGTCCGTCCGGGCTGAACGCCAGCGCACGGGTTGCTTCGCCGTGACTGATGGTTTCGTTCAGCAGCACCGCACGGGCCGGATCGGCGACGTTCCACAACCGCACGAGTCTGTCACCGCTGCCGCTGCCGGTGGCCAACGTTCGCCCATCGGGACTGAACGCCACCACGCTGACGTCCTTGGCGCCCGAGGGCAACGTGGCGGACAGCGGCGCGTTCGCGTCGACGATCAAGTGGGTGCCCGTGTCCGGATCGGCCGGGCGCATCCGGTGGGCGACGAGATCGAGCTGGGCCGCCAGCGACACGTCGATGGTCCGTATCCGGTTCGCCTCGGCGGTGACCTTGTTGAAGATCGCGGCGTCACGTTGTTCCTGGGCGATGTCGCGTTGCTGGAAGGCGTAGACAGCGGCGCTGGACGCGACGAGGCCGAGAACGGCCAGCATCGTGACCGCCGTTCGACGAACTTTGGCCCGCCTGCTTTCGTGCCGGATCGACGCGCCGAGGAAGGACGCTCCGAGCGGCGTGAGGGCGCCGCGGTGCTCACTCCTGGACTGCCACCCCCTCGCGATGGCCAGCCGATCGCCGCGATACAGCGATCCGACCGGTTTCCCTTCTCTCTCCCACTGTTCGGCGGCCTCGATCAGCTGCTGCCGGATGACCTGATCGTTGCGGCCCGTCTCGATCCAGGTGCCGAGCTGCGGCCACGCCCGCAGCAACACTTCGTGGGAAAGCTCGACGGCGTTGCCGTCCAGCGTGACCAGACGTTTTTCGATCAGCCAGCCGAGAACTGTCTCAGCGGTCTGCGGTGCGTCGAAACCCTTGACGAGGTCGGCCGGATCCGCGCGCCGCCTGGCAGGTGGCGCGTCGTGCCTGACCACGACCAAATGCATGAGAATGTGCTGGAAGATCGCGCGCTGCTCGGCCGTGGAACAACGCGCGTAGGCCTCGTCCGCGGTGGCCGCGATCGCGCCTTGGATCCGCCCGGTCCGGTCATAATCCGCCAACGTCAGCTTGTCGCCCGTGCGTCGCTGCCAGGTGACGGCCAAGGCGTGGGCCAGCAGTGGGAGCCCGCCCGCATCCGTCCCGATCTCGTGCAGGAGGACCTCGATCAGACTCGGCTCGACGTCGACGCCGATCTGCCGAGCCGGCCGCTCGATGGCCGCTCGCAACCCGGCCGGGGTCATCGCCTGGAGGTTGAACTGGCTTGCCGGCAGGAACGTCGCGAGCTGATCGTCAGCGAGGCAGTGGTCGTAGAAGTCGCCCCGCACCCCGAGAACCGCACGCATCGCGATCACCGCGGCGATGAAACGCCGCCGCTCGGCCTCGTCGGCGCACAGGGTGAACACCTCTTCGAACTGATCCACCACGACGACAGTCCCGTCAGGCAGCATGCTTGCCAGCTGGGCTGGATCAGATCCGACTGCGGAAAGCACGCCGTCCACGCTGCCGTCGACGAGCTGCGCGACCTGCTGTGCCAGTGTCTCGCAGGGCTCCTTCACCGGGGTGAGCAACAGCCATGGGCGTCCACTGTCGGCGACCGCGGTTGTCACGCCTGCTCGAAGCAGCGACGACTTGCCGGCACCGGACGGTGCGACGACGAAGACCGGCCCGCCGCGGTGATCGATCTTGTCCATCAACACCGACAAGGCCGTCTCACGGCCGAAGAACCACCGCGCTTGGTCAGGTTGAAACGCACGCAGACCCGGATAGGGGCAGACGTCCTCCGGCCACTCCGCCTGGCTGACGTCGGGCGGGTACGGGTCGTCCGGCAGGCAGATCCACCCCACCGTCTCCGTTTCCTTGACCCGGACGCGTTTGGGCCGATAGCGGGTCTCATCGGCAGCGCTGTGCCAGACCACTTCACGGAACCACCAGTCGGAAGTGATCACCGCGAGCACGCCGGCCGACCCGGCGAGGGCGTCCTTCAACGGCGGCGCGTCGAGCAACCGGAACGTGTGGTTGATCGCGACGCCGGCCGCGCCGTGCGCGTCGAGCAGGACTTCCCCGGCGTGCACCGCCATCCTCAGCCGGATCTGCTCGCCGGTCCCGTGCGCCCGGTTGTGCCTGCTCAACGCTTTTACCAGGCGACCGGGCACCTGCTCGACGAACAGCTGCTTCGGAACATCCGCCGGTGCCAGAAGAAGCACACCGTCACCCCGGTCTTCGCGATGGCAGGCGCTCCAGTGCGAGCCGAGCGCATGAGCCAAGGCCGCATAGAGGGCGTTGCGTACATTCCTCTGTTGCGGGTTCTTCCGGCCGCTGAATTGCTCCACGTCCACAACCAGAACAGTGCGATGCAGCGCATCAGACGACACGAAACCTCCGCAGATCACGTCACTCGGCCAAAGATGCCGCCATCGTCCCCGCAGCCGCACAGAGCCTGATGGGCTTTCACTCGTTCGCGTGAACCGATTCACGTTCAGTGGGGCGGAAAGAGACGGGCTATCTCCTGGATCGTCTCGGTCATGTGGGGCGATGCCAGCCATCCGGGTCGGTGGCCGTGCGGGTGGACTTTGCCGGGCAGAAGCCGCAGGTCGGCGATGGCGGAGACGCGGTAGGTGCGCGGCCAACCTGGCCTTGTCACAGTGCCTCCGCGGTGGAGAGCAGGTGCGGCACCGCGTAGCCGAGCACCTCGAATCCGACCGGCAACGCCTCAGCGCGAACCCGCCCCGGCAGGGGTGCACTCATCGGCATGTCAGTGCGTTAGCTGCGGCCCGGCTACGCCTCGTTCTCGAGCTCGAACCTTGCGCGCGATCAGCGATCGCGATGCCCGTGAGGGGGTTGAGCCGTTGGGAGAGTCGAACGCAGTGATCGCGCGATTGCCTGCACGACGGGCGCGGGTAGCCCCAGCGTCGGCATCGACTGCAGTTCCACCTCGAACTCAAGATCGACCTCCGCACAGTCGCAATCCAGATACTCCTCCGCGGCGAAGCAACGGTGGGCCGAATCCGAGGCGAAATCCGCTGACCCGAATCGGGCCATGAGGCGAATCATCGGCGCGGTGACCACGGCCGGGCGGGCACGGAGGTCATCCGCCATCAACCTGGCGACAAGATCCGTTGACTCTTCCTGGCTGGGAAGTGAGACCTCGTACCGCTCGCACGCGGCAGCCACCAGTGGTTCGGTATCCCACCCGTTCACCCGACGACTCAGGCCGGCCAGCTCGGCGATCTCAGGATCTTCATTGCCCTCCAGAAGCAGGCTGACCGCGACATCCGGCCAGTCGCCCGGCTGTAGGACACCATGGGACTCCGCCACCTTCGCCACCAAGAGTGCCGTTCGCACTGAGACATCGTCCACCTGCCGACTTTAACGTCCTCTCATCGGCATGAGCGGATGTTCACGACGCGAGGACACCAGGAGTGGCCTTCGTGTGACCATGTTCAGGAATCAGGATGTCCCGCGTCGGGTAAAGCCTTCGCTGGACAGGCGCCACACACGCATGAGTTGACGCGTGGCCGGTCTGCGGGGCGCAGCCGACGTGGTCGCCACGGCCGCCGCCGGGGAGACAGACCACAGCTGACCAGAAAGGCTCGATCATCGGGCTGAAGGTCGGGGTAGTAGCCGACGCCGAAGTGCATGGCCAAGTCCTTCTTCAGCTGGGTTCGCAAGAGGGATATCTGGCGGATGATCGCGCAACCGCGACGGCGTTCGGCGTCGGCCGGGGACAACGCGGCGAGTTGCGCGGCCAGTACGGCCGGCTTCATCTCGCCGAACGGGCAGATGAGATTGCTGTGGACGCCTACGAACAGATCACGAGCCGCGGACGAGGTGAGGATGCCGTCACCGTCGTCGAAGTACCATTTGCTCATGTCGTCGTAGAGCTTCTTCAGCTCTGCGGGCTCCAAGGGAGTAGCGCGGAACGGGGCTGCGGGCGCGGTCAGCGCCCAGAGCCGCACGTACGCCTCGACCTGACGTTCGGCGAGTTTGAGCCGGATCTGCCGCCGATAGTTGTGTGCGAACCAGAGCCCGACCAACCCCAGCAACACGGTCCCGGCCGCCTGAACCCACGTCGTGATCACCATGTCGAGTCAACTCCCAGCGGTCAACGACCGCATCGATCACCAAGCCCTCTGCAGTAGCGGCTACCAGTGTGAGGTGTGGCAGGCTCCAGAAAGTCTTGCGCGGCAAGGAAATTGCAGGGTTGGGACCGTCGTTGGCAGACAGTCGCGGCAACTCCACTCGAGTGATTCCGCGTTGCTAACGCACGCGTCGTTCGTGCGAGGGTGGATCCTCGATGCCCTTGACCTGCCTCCAGCCCCGGCCGAACACGAACCCTCCGCGGAGCAGACGCCTGCGCTGTTTACGGGGCGCCAGGGCAGGGATGTAGGACTGGCTCAGCTCGACCTCGTCCTCGTCGTCGCTGAACTTCCAGCCTTCGGCATAGAGTTGACCGTGGTGGTTCCGCCAGCTGCTGTACTTGACGGGTCTGCGCAGGATGGTCTCGAACCACGCCGCGCACTCGACGGCCACCTCTTCGGGGGTACCGCCGACATCGAGCGCGATCGGACTCGGCTCGTCCGGGAGTTCATGCAGGCAGCTGTGCAGCAGATCGCCTCGCGCGTGGTGGTCCCGGTAGTGGACGCCGAACTCGCCCAAACTGATACGTCGGACGGGATCACTGAGCGACACGGCGGCGATCAAACACGGATGCTCCTCCTCGTCCCGAATCGCCCAACTCGCGGCGTAGCCGACGTCCCACCGGGCCGCCGCCTGCTGAAGTCCGCCGAGGAACAGCTGCTCGTCCTGACCGAGCTCGTCGGAACACTCGTCGAGCTGGAACCATCGGCGCCACGTCGTCATGATGGCGATGGTAGGCGCATCTGGAGCGGCGCTTACCCCAGTTTCGTCCGCTCACCGGGGTAAGCGCGACCAACGAGCCGATCTGACGGGTCGGGAGGATCGGCTGCTTCGGAACCGACATGCGCCGCATGCCGCTACTGCATCCCTCGTCCCTGCCGACGCTCCCCCGGTGGCCGGCATCCCACCGAGACACTGCAGACGGCTCTCGCCGGTCCGATGGAATCGCCGCTCTGGCGGATACCACCGGAGATGGGATTTGAATGACGATCTACCGATGACGTCGCAGCCCGGGGCGGGCAAGGTTCTCTCCAACCGAGTGATTGCGTGGACCTCGGTCGTCCTGATCTTGGTCGCCGCGGGCCTCAGCTGGCCGCTGCTGGCGGTGTACGGCCTCGGGCTGGAAGCGATCCGGACCGTCGGCACGATTGTGCTCGGCGCCGGCGGCGCGATCGGTCTGCTCCTCGCCGCCCGCCGGCAACAGACGGCCGAGCAGGACCTGGTGGAGAAGCGGCGGGATCTCGAGCACAAGGAGCGCGTCCAGCGGCATGCGGAGGCAGTCGCCGCCGACACCTTGGCCCACCAGCAGCACCTTTCGGCTCAGACCGAGACGGACGCGGCCGAGCGGCGGATCACCGAGTTGTACGCGAAGGCCGTGGAACAGCTTGGGTCAGACAAGGCCCCGGTGCGGCTGGGCGGGCTCTACGCACTCGAACGACTGGCTCAGAACACACCATCGCAGCGGTACACGGTGGTCAATGTGCTCTGCGCGTACCTGCGTATGCCTTTCGAAGTGGCCGCCGACCCCGAGCAGGATTCACCAGCTTCATCAGGGATAGCGCAGGAACGCCAGGTCCGGATCGCCGCCCAACGGATCCTCGCGCAGCACCTGCGACCCGGTGCGCAACCGGACACGGACAGATTCTGGCCGGATGTCGATCTGGACCTGACCGGTGCCACGCTGATCGACTTCCGGTTCCAACGCTGCCGAGTCAGGTCCGCCCGGTTCACCGAGGCGACCTTCACCGGCGACACGGACTTCGGCGGAACGACATTCCTCGACCACGCCGAGTTCGACCATGCCACGTTTTCCAGCAGCGCCCGGTTCAGCAACGCCACCTTCGTCAAGGACGCGAGGTTCCGCGACGTGTCCTTTCAGGGACCCGTACGGTTCCGCGGTACCAACTTCCATGGAGACGCCCGATTCACGGGCACGGAATTCCTCGATGACGCCTGGCTGGGCGGCGCCATCTTCCACGGCGATGTCTGGTTCACCCGCGCCACATTCGAGCAGGACATAAGGTTCCCCGAAGCGGTATTCCTCCGGGACGTCAGGTTCCGCGAAGCGACGTTCAAACGCGCACCGCAGCAGCGCCAGAAGATGTTCAAGGGAACCTGGGCGCGAACGGCGGCCCGCTCAAGCTGGCCAGACGGCTGGGTACCGTCGAAGGCCGAGGGCGGGCCGTGGCCGGACTCCGGAGATGACTGGCAAAGCCTGATACCGGTGACTCGGCGGTGACCTGCGCGGTTCAGGTCGCCGCCGTGCAGCTTGCCGAGAATCCTGGTGCGGCCTGACTCACGCCGAGGGGCGTCGGCGAACCACCGGCCAAGGTAGGTCATCGCGTCGCAAGGTTTGTTCAAGGTTTCCGCAAAGGCTTCGGTGCACTGTGACTACACCACCGGTGTTTGGACATGGAATCTGCTCACTGAGGGCTCCCTCCGTGGCAGGCAGGCAAGAGCGACTTGGGAGGACGACTTGAAATCCAGAAGGGTGCGTTCGGCGGCAGGCATCGCGATCGGCGCGATTCTCTTTCTCACGGCCGGTACCGGAGCCGGGGTGGCATCCGCGTACGAAGCGCGTACCGGATCCGGGGCAGGCGTACAGCACTACGACTCGTGTACGGCGAACTACTTCTGCGGGTACGACTGGCTCACCGGCGGGAACATGGTTTTTCAGCAGAACGCGTGTGGTCTGTACAAGTTGGCGGGGTCCCCTGCCATCGACAGGATCGCGTCGATCGACAACAAGTCGACCCACACCGTGCTTCTGCTGGACTGGGTGGGCTACTGGGACGTGATCTGGGAATCTCTCCCCGGTAACTGGGGTGATCTGCCGGCGGCGGCACACGACAAGGCGGACGGGATTCTCATTCTGTGCTGAGAAAGCTTGCCCCACCGGTGTAGCCACCGGTGGGGCAAGGTCTGTGCATCAAGGCGCGGCCTGCCGATCGACGGCGGCGCCGTTCGCTGCGGTGAGCCGTCGGTGTACGTCGCCGCCCGGACCGTACGATCTCCGGCAGCGGCCGGGTCGTGGAGGTCAGGGGAAGATCACGTCCGAGCAGGTGTAGAAGGCCTCGCCGGAGTCGGGCCAGTGGCGTTGCCAGATCGAGTAGATCAGGTGCCTGCCGGTACGCCCGCCGGGCAGGTTCGCCCGCAGCTGGTAGGCGTTGCCGACGACCGGCGGATTGTCCTGCTTGTAGAACGGGGTGTCTTCCAGATCGGACCACTTGAGCGGTTTCGTCGGGTCGTAGCCCGGCTTGGTGACGTACAGCTCGAACGTGCCCGGGTGCGCGGCGGTCCGCTGGTACTTGAAGGTGTACGGGCCGCTGCCCGGCATCGTGGTCGCCGGCCAGTCGGCGCGGGGCAGGTCGAGCCCCTTGTACTTGCTCCGGCCGGCGCTGCACAGCTTGCCGTCCGGGATGATCTCACGGCTGCGGCCGCTGGCGTCCGCGATGTTGACCTCGTCCCAGTCGTAGATCGGCCAGCTGTCGCCCACCGCGATGGCGGCCTTGCACGCGGCGGAGCGCGGGTTTTCCGGACCTTCCTGGAAACATTGCATGATCCGGCTGATCGGATTGCTCATTGAGCCGTGCGCGAGGGCGGGGACGGCGACGAACGCCGAGACCGTGCCGAACACGGCGGTCAGTATCGCGACTTTGACGGCGGAGCGGGAAAATCTCATCGCAAAGTTCCTCTCATGAGAGGTCTAGACCACCCCCAAGGTAGGCCTGCCGTCACACCGGCGTGTAGGCCCGAAAGTCGGGCGCGGGCGATTTCGCGTGTGCGCGACGGTCGCCCTAGACCACGTGCACTCATCGAGAGATGAGGTAATCGAGCAATCAGGCCGGCGGCACAGCCGTGAAGAACTCGTAGCTGTGGCCGTTCGGGTCGCCGACGTAGACGCCACGCCCGCCACCCAGGTGGTTGATCGACCGGTCCCAACCGTTTTCGGGGCCGGACCCGTATGGCACGTGGGGCCACCGCTCCAGACGCGCGATCAGGCCGTCGAAGGTGGTGTCGTCGACAAGAAACCCGAAGTGACCGGCGACGACGGCGTGACGCTCGTCGAAGTCGAGGGTCAAGTCGCCGTTGACCCGCACCGGGGTGAACGGCCCTGCACGCTCCCCGACCCGCAGGTCGAGCAGCTCGGCGAAGAACAACGCTGCCGCGTCCTGATCGGCGGCGCGGACGATGGTGTGGTTGAGGACCACGGTCACTGGACGAACCTCCCCAGTAGAAGCGTGCGATTCGCACGTACTATAGGTGCGATCCGCACGTTTTGGCTAGACTTGCCGCATGGACGATGGTGGGCCCGCACTCTTCCGGCTCGTGCGGTATTGGTCGCGGCGATGGGCCCGTGGTGTCGCACTGGAGACAGGAGACGACGCGTCGGTGCCCCAGCACGTTCTCGTCGTCGACGCCGTCGACGCGCTTCGGCGTACCGGGGGCGAGGTAACGATCGGCCAGGTGGCCAGGCAGCTCGGTCTGGACCGCTCCGGAGCCAGCCGGATGGTCGCCGCAGCGGCCGAGAAGGGCTACCTCGAGCAACGACGGGCTCACTCAGACGCTCGTCGCAGCGTAGTGGCGTTGACAGCTGCCGGACAGGACCTGCTCGACCAATCACACCAGTGGCAGCGAGCGAAGTTCGTCGAACTCACCGCCGGTTGGAGTTCCTCCGACCGAGCCACCTTCGCCCGATATCTCGAGCGCCTTGCCCGCGATGTCGAAGCTTGACTCGCCCACTGGATCTGAGTGCACGCCGCCACGGCCGGATTCCGCGGTGGTCGACCGGTCACACGGGAGCCTGGTACCAGCGACGGTGGATGACCGGCTCGACGGCCAGCACCCCGGCCGCGGCCGCGGTAGCGACCACCCACGCGAGCCAGTCGCTCGACCCTGCCACCGACCACACCAGGGCGCCGAGCACGATCAGGGGCCGCAGCAAGGTGAACGGCCCCAGGCCGACGAGGATCACGAACGTACTCCCCCGCATCGGCAGCAGCCAATACGCCAGCAGTGACGCCACCACGAGCGCCGCGTACGGCGCCAGCACCTGGAGCATGCGCGTGCCCGCGCGGAGCAGTCCGCCGTAACGAGCGTCCGGATCCGCCGAACAGGCGAGGGTCACCACGATCAGCAAGGCGAGAAGTCCGAGCCCGATCGCTCCGCCCGTGAGTCCTCGTCGCACCGCCAGCAGAAAGTAGGAGCGCTTGCCGATCCGGGCGTTGCGGCCGGTCGCGGCCCGGAATCCCGCGAAACCGCTGTCCACGAGCGCGAGCAAGCCCAGGACGAGCGGAACCACTGCCGCCATCAGCCGGCGACCAGCCTGCGTGCCCGGTGGCCCAGTGCACGACGGAACTCGGTGGCCAGCTCCGGGCGAATTCCGACGACCGGCCTCATCGCCGCGCAGAACGGGTTGGTGTGCCTGAACGATTCGAACAGGAATGTCTTCATTCCCGCAGCCGCCGCGGCGGCGGAAAGCACGACCGAATCCCCGTGAGCGCGCCGCGCGGACGCGACACCGTCGTGACGGCCCAGTGGCTCTCGCATCCTGGCGCGGTGGAACAACCAGGCGCCCAGCGGGGCCAGCCGGGTCGCGGCGACGTCGTAGTGGATGAATCCCACCGTGGTGGCCCGGTCCTGAGCGCGGAAGAACTCCGGCAACTTGCCGGCCTCGAAATGGTGCAGCACCCCGTTCGACAGGTAGACACTGGCCTCCTCGGTCAGCGAAAACGCGTCCGCGCAGACGAACGCGCACGGAAGCTGCTCCTCCTTCGCCAGTCTGGTCGCTTCCGTTACCAGGGCGCGATTGAAGTCCACGCCCACCAGTTCGACGTCCGTGCCCAGCACACCGGAAGCGGCCAGGCTCCGCACCGTGAACCCCAGCCCGCAGCCGACGTCCACCACCCGCAAACGGCGGCCACTCGCCCTGGCGACGGCGAGCATCGGCATCAGCAACTCGGCGAACCGGCGGGGCATGTGCAGTTCTTCGTTGAGCCGTTGCAGTTCCGTGTGCACCCGGACCAGGAGCCGGTCCACCGCGGCGGGATCCAGATATTCGCCGATCACCGGCAACCGGCGTACGACCCGGGCGGCTGGGCGGTCCCCTGCCGCTTGCAGCCGGGCGACCACCTCCGCTCGGCGGACGGGAACACGCTCGCCGGTGCGCACATCCCAAGACACGACCAGATCCGAGATCTCCAGCACGGCCACGGTCGAACCCTAGCGTTGAGGCTCGCAGAGCGGCCGTCGGGCACGGTCAGCCTGGCTTCACTTCGATCGAGATCGCGGCGTGCACCTCATCTCGAGTTCGTCCAGCTCACCGGGGATGGCCGCTTCGATGAAAAGCTGACTGCCGTCGCACCTGAATGGTAGTCCTGATCATCGATGCCAGCATAATGATGCGCTTCACCCGGTTCTGCTGAATCGCTTGCGCCGCTGCCTCCAAGTGTGAAGAAAGAGACCTCGCGGATTACAGTCGCTCTCCCAAAAGTTTCGCCACCTGAATGTAGCCTTCTTTCTTCCGGAGCTGCGGGAGATGGAGATTCAGCATCCTGGTCTCTCCGTGTACGCGCTTGGCGACGGCGAGCGTGGTCCAGTAGTCATCCAGGTCGCAGTACATCGCGGCGTCTCCGACCCCGGGGATCGGCGTGTTCGGGCCAGGGCAGTTCTCGGCCGTCGTGAAGACCGGAGTGTTGGGATTGGCTTTGGCGAAGGCGAAATAGTAGAGCCTTGGCCTCGTTTCGGTCCGCTGACCGTCGGTTGCGTAAGCGCAGGTGTACTCAGGCGCCGTCTTGGTCGCTCCGGGTGGTTCTTCCGTGGCGACGATACCCACGATGCCGATGATCGGGGCGAGTTCTCCGGCCCCGAGGAACGGGCAGGCGGCGGTCACCTTCGCCGGGGAGATCGCAGGGGTGAAGGCAGGCGGCGTGCTACTGGGGGCAGATTTGCTCGGTGCCGGCTTGCTCGACGACGACGAAGGAGGAGGTGTGGGACTTTCGTCCGGACCGCCGCAGGCTGAAGCCGCTAGCAGCAGGCTTACCGAGGCGAGAATAGCCCAGGATCTGTTCATTGAAAAAATCTGCTCCTGACCTCGGACGGGGTGGCACTGTAGTTGCTCAGCGCGATCGACGACGAGACCGTCATACCCGGCACCACCCCAGGGGATCGACGATAACCGAGGCCAGCCTCGCCGTATTGACGCGACGCGCGCTCGTCACACACCCGCCTCAGCACCGCGTATGGATTGCCACCTTCGACACGACCCCCAATACGCCACCCTGATCCGAGCACAACTGTGACATCACATGGCGACCTGTCACATGAGCTTGGCAGGAGATCGCAGCCTCGTCAAGACACCGGTGCTCGGGGCCCTGTCGCGGTGGCGGACGAGCAGAGAGGCTGATCTGGCATGTTGGGAACATGCACGTCCATCGAGCCCGGGTATGTCACCCCGCTGGTGCCCGTGATCATGGCGCCGTGCGGGCAATCGCGTTCGGCGGAGCCCCAGCGCGAGCGATCCGTCGTCCAGCCGACCGCGAAGGGGACAACAGCCCCTTATGAACTGGTCACCAGCTCACCAAGCAGTCGAACTCCACAGCCTGTCTCAGCTTCGGGATCTGCTCGACGCCGGTCACGACGTCGAGGACGACAATGGAGACGGCTGGACCCTGCTGCGCCATGCCGTCGATGTCGAGCACGACAGTCACGTCCAGACCGGCGAACCTCCGCACGCCGACATCACCGCGTTCCTGCTCGCCCGCGGAGCCGATCCCCTCCGGCGCCGCAACGGGATCCCAGTCGTCGAGGAGGCGGAGATCCTCGGACACTGGCTCGCCGCCGACATCATGCGCAACTGGATCAACCGCGGACACCAGACGCCCTGGTCGTAGCCGTACCGGCGGGACGCCTCCCCACGCTCGGCCTCGTCGAGTTCGTTCTCCGCCGGCTCGCGCAGGAACAGGCGGACGAGGTCGTGTGAGACGAAAGTGCCGCGGCCGGATAGGAATCTGCCGAAAAGACCCGTTTCGAGGTGTACTCGTCGGGTCGAGAACGCGAATTCGAGGTTAGTGACGGACACGCCCCTTGGATCGGAGTCATGGCTGCTCTTTTCGGTTCATTCACAGTTGGACAGCCCCGCAGAGAGCGCATGTCCTGCCATGATCATTCCGTGCCACGATGTCGCACAGCATCGCCGGAACCGAGGGGAACAGCGATGGCGGAGGCTTCGTCGTCCGACGACGAGTTCTGGATGTCCCGTTTGCCGGATCGTCGCCTGACGCGCTGGGTCGGCTTCTACCTGGCTTTCCAGCGAATCGCACCGGTGCCGGAGACACGTACCGTGGCCGCGCTGAACTCGGTCGTGGTGGTGATCGATCTGGACACGCCTGTCCGGCATCACGTGGCCGGCTCACCGCTGGCGGCGGTTTCCCCGGTCGTCGGGCTGTCGACCAAGCCGCTGACTTACACGCGGGTGGGCCGGGAGCGAGGGGTCATCGTCGAGCTGACCCCGCTGGGCGCACGAGCACTCTTCGGCCTGCCACTGCGGGAAATCAGCCACGCCAGTGTGGGAATCGACGATCTTCTGGGCGTACGAGCCAGGATTCTGCGGGAAGAGCTACAGGAAGCGAGGGATTCGAACCACCGGTTCCGGATCCTCGACCGGCGGTTGGCGAGCTGGCTCCTGGACGCACCGGAACTGCCCGAGCCACTCGACCGCAGCTGGCGCAGCCTGACCGTATCGGGCGGCGCGGTCAAGGTCGACGACCTCGCGCAACGGGCCGGTCTGAGCCGACAACATCTGGCCACCCGCTTCCACCGGGAAGTCGGGCTACCACCGAAAGCCGTCGGGCGGGTAGCCCGATGCCACCAAGCGATCCGGCTTCTGACAGGCACGAACCCGCCGCCGCTGCCCACGCTCGCCGCCATGTGCGGGTACACCGATCAGGCGCACCTCAACCGTGACTTTCGCCTGCTGATCGATCGCACCCCGACGGCGTTGCTGCGACCCGGGAGCGCGACCGACCTCCATCTCGGCAGCCTCTTCAGCTTGCGCCCCACCCCACTGACCGGCACCAACCTGGAAGCGGGCCGCCCGCTCTTCTAGCCTTTCGTCCGATCGATGGACGCGCACTCAATCCTGATGAAAGACGACATTCTTCCAATCCACGAACACCGCGCCCCTTCTAGTCTGTGAGCGTGCCAGAGACCTGCCGAAAAAAGGATACTCGATTCCTTTTCACCCGGGCAGGGAACTGTCGCGCGTTGTAGCCAGAAATCATTCGTCGCCAGAAGATAGGACAGAGAAATGCGCTTGCTCAAAGCTTCCACGATCGCCGCGTCGGTGGTCGCGGGAATGACCCTCGCCGGAGCCACCGCCGTCGCGGCGCCGGCGGAGACAACGACGGCCTACGCCGCGAAGCCCACGTCCATGGAGGTGTGCGGGTTCTACAAGACCGCCGTCACCGCCTACTACAACCACTGCGCGGACAGCTGCATCTGGATCTGGGTCGACTACACGAGGACCACCGACGGATGGAAACACATCCCCAATCGCGGAATCACCGACCTCGGTGGCGCGGGAGACGTGAACAACGCCTGGTACGACCACGTCTGCTGAGTGGACAGGAGTGGCCCGGCGATCCGCCGGGCCACTCCCCGCCATTCGACGTCAGCGAGAAACCACCTCTACGCCTTCCGACTGATTGTGGGCGCAGGTGTCGCCGACCAGACCGAAGAAGTAAAAGGAGCGGATATGACCGACGATGTGGCCGGCCAGGTGATCAAGGCCGAGCAGGATCGGATCCGATGTCTCCTCGACGTGGATCGCGGCACCTACGACCGCTTGCACGCCGCGGAGTACCGGTTGTGCAACCCGACCGGCACCGTGTGGACGAAGGCCGAATACCTGGATCTCCTCACCACCGGGCGGGTCGCCTACCGGGAACTGGGGTTGACCGGCGACGTGGACGCCATCGTCGGCACCGACGTCGTCGTCCTCCGCTACCGGTGCGTCATCGAAGTCACCGTCGACGGCGCGGACATCCCGCGGCACGAGGCATGGCACACCGACGTCTACACCAAGGCCGACGGCACGTGGCGTTGTGTCTGGTCGCAAGCCACCGGCCTGACCGTGTCTCACGATCAACCACGGTCACCGGGACGACGGGACGGGTGACCAGTCGGTACGCGGTGAGCGATCGAGGATCACCAACGGGATCGTGACCAATGCCAGTGCCGCGCCGATCCAGAACACCGCGGTGACCGAGGCACCCAGGTTCAGCACCCCGGCGGCGAAGGCGGGAGTGAGACTGATGCCCAGTTGGAAGGCCGACACCGTGGTGGCACCGGCCAGCGTCGGCGCGGAAGCGGCGATCGCGAAGACCCGGCCGTACAGGGCCGGGTTCAGCACGAACGCCGCGACGCCCAGCAGGAACACCAAGGGCACGACGATCCAGGTGGACGCGGCGAAGAGGGCGAGCAGGGCCGAGAACAGGGCGATGCCGAGTGCCCCGCCGAGCAGCGCGTGGTGCGGCCGCCGGTCGGAGATCCGGCCGCCGAGGGAGAGACCGGCGAAGGCGCCGATGCCGAAAAGCGCGAGTATCGCGGGGATCCAGACAGCGGGAACGCGGGTGACGTCGGCGAGGACCGCGGCCAGGTAGTTGAAGGACACCATGTACGCGGCGGTGCTCAGGATCGTGATCGCGTAGACACCCCAGAGGCGTGGGGTCCGCATCGCGCGCAGTTCCGCGGCGAGGCTGGGTTCTGCCGACGCCGCGGTGACGGGCAGGCCGGAAGCACAGGCGACCACGCCCAGCAGGGTGAGCGCGACGACGCCCCAGAAGCCGCCGGTCCAGTCCGTGAGGTTGCTGAGCAAGGTGCCGGCGGGTCCTCCGGCGACCATGGCGACGCTGAGTCCGGCGACGACGACGCCGGAGGCACGGGCGTTGCGGTCGGGGGTCACCAGGCTGATCGCGGTCACCGCGGCGACGGCGAAGAAGCCGGCGTAGGCGAGACCGGCGACGAATCTGGTGACCAGCAGGGTCCAGTAGTCGTCGGCGAGCAGGCCCGCCGCGATGGCGGCGGCGAAAACGGCCTGTGTGGTCATCAGCGCGGTGCGTCGTGGCCACTTCAAGCTGAGCACGGCGAACGGCGGGCCGCCGAGGACGACACCGAGGGCGAACGCGGTGATGAGCGCGCCCGCCGAGGAGAGGGAGACGCCGAGGTCCGTGGCGACCGAGGGCAGGACCCCGGCCATCAGGAACTCGGCGCTCCCCATCGCGAAGAGGCTGAAAGCGAGGAGATAGACGCCGGTGGGGAGCCGGTTGGTTTCGATCATGGCGCCAGCATCGGGCGGGTTTGGCGGTTTCAGCAAAGAAAGTTGCCGAAACCGGGACGAGCTGGTGGTCTGGCCTCATGGAGACACAACCCGCCGTCACCGCGGCGATCGAGCTGATCGCTCCCCGGCTGCGTCGCGCCCGGGAGAAGAAGGGGACGACGCTGGTGGAACTCAGCCGCGCCACCGGCATCTCCACCAGCACCCTGTCCCGCCTCGAATCCGGGCAGCGCAAGCCCAGCCTCGAACTGATCCTGCCGGTCATCGCCACGCTGGGCCTGCGCGTCGACGAAATCGTCTCCTCACCGAGGGTGCTGGAACCACCGCTGCCCCCGGACGGGCGAGTCCTCATCCCGCTCACCCGGCACCAGGGCGAGCCTCGCGCCTACAAGATGACGATCCCGCCCGACGACGAGGCGCCCCGCCCGCGCACGCACACCGGATACGAGTGGCTTTACGTGCTCCGGGGCAGGCTTCGGCTCGTGCTCGGGGACCAGGAGGTCGTCATGGGGCCCGGCGAGGCGGCCGAGTTCGACTGCCGGACGCCGCATTGGTTCGGCGCGGCCGGCCCCGAGGGGGTCGAGGTGCTCAGCCTCTTCGGCAAGCAGGGCGAACGGATCCACGTCCGCGCCCGTACCCGGTGACCCTCTCCCGGAACCTGCTCACGGACGGATGATGATCTTGCCGCGGATGTCGCCTGCTTCGCTTCTGCGGTGGAGGGTGGCGAGGTCGTCGAGCGTGCGGCGTTCGGAGATGTCGACGGTGACCGCGCCACGGTCGACGAGGCCCACCAACGCGGCCAGGTGGACGGGGTCGTTGTCGGCGACGACGTGCGTGGCGGTGACCCCGGAGGGCGCCACGATCACGTTGGTCGCCGAGACGACGCGGCCGCCGGGCCGGGCCAGTGCGGCCACCGCGGTCGCCTGCGCCTGGTTCAGGGGGACGAGATTCAGCACGACATCGACCCGGCCGTCGACGGCATCGGCGAGCGGGGTGGCGGTGTAGTCGATGACGTGATCGGCGCCTTGCCGCCGGACCGCCTGGGTGCTGCGGGGACCGGCCGTGGCGATCACCCACGCTCCGGCCCGCTTGGCGAGTTGCACGGCGAATCCGCCGATACCGCCGCCCGCGCCGTTGACCAGGACTCGCTCGCCCTCGGTGAGCCCGGCGCGTTCGATCACCTGCCACGCGGTCAGTCCGGCGAGCGGCAGAGCGGCCGCGTCGGCGAGCGGAATGGTGACGGGTGCGGCGACCACCGCCGTGGCGTCGGCGACCGCGAACTCGGCGGCCGCGGCGCCGATCATGCCGATGACCCGGTCACCGACCGCGTGCGCGGGCACCCCGTCACCGAGTTGGGTGATCGTGCCCGCGACGTCCCAGCCCAGGGTCAGCGGCAGCTCCGTCGGAGTCAGGTCGCGCAGCATTCCGGAGCGCAGTGCCGCCTCGGTCGGGTTGAACGAAGTCGCGGCGACCTGGATGAGCACTTGCCCCGGTCCGGGTGCCGGACGGGCGAGGTCGTCGATCCGGATCATGTTCGCATCGCCGTACTGGTGGATCCGTGCTGCTCTCATGTCCGTGACCATAAGGGCGGTGATCAAGACGATCCATGTGTGAACGTCCCCGATTCCTTCGCGATCGTCCTATGCTGACCGTCGTGGACGTACTCAGCGAAGTGCTCTCCGTCATGCGCACCGGCAGACCGAGATCCTTCGTGGAGACCTGGCACGCGCCGTGGGCCCTGCGGTTCCCGGCGGTGCCGGGCGCCGTCGGATTCCGGGTGGTGGTGCGGGGCACCTGCGTCGTCCTCCCCCACCGGAGCGCACCGGTCCGGCTCGAACCGGGCGACGTCGTGCTCCTGCCCCACGGAGAAGGCCACGTGCTGGCAGACAGTGCCGCCAGCGCGACGAACGCGCGCCCGTGTGCTCCCACAGCCGTCGATCCCGGCGGCACAGGCGCGGTCACCGTGACGCTCTGCGGCGCCTACGAGCTGTCCCCCGCCGGCATGCACCCGTTGCTGCGGGACCTACCCGAGATCGTTCACCTCACCACCCACGACCGCTCCGAGCTGAAGGCCGCGGTGGAGCTGCTCACCGGCGAACTGACCCGGCCGGGCCTGGGCACCGACGGCGTCATTCCCGCACTTCTCGACACGCTCCTGCACTACGC
The DNA here is from genome assembly GCF_000943515.2 of Amycolatopsis orientalis. Taxonomy (NCBI): domain Bacteria; kingdom Bacillati; phylum Actinomycetota; class Actinomycetes; order Pseudonocardiales; family Pseudonocardiaceae; genus Amycolatopsis; species Amycolatopsis orientalis. The sequence goes on from NZ_CP016174.1 coordinate 5,241,044, forward strand.
CCTCCGCGCCTGGGTGGAAACCACCGAGACCGGCTGGGCGACGGCGTTCACCGACCCGGCGGTCGCCGCGGCACTGGCGGCCATGCACCGGGAGCCCGCACACCCGTGGACCGTCGCGTCGCTGGCCGCACTGGCGGGAATGTCCAGAGCACCCTTCGCCAAACGGTTCACCGACCTCACCGGCGGACCACCGCTGCGCTACCTCACCTGGTGGCGCATGACCACCGCCGCCCGCCTCCTCCGCACCACCGACGCGCCACTGAGCACCGTCGCCGGTAAGGTCGGCTACCACTCCGAATTCGCGTTCGCCACCGCGTTCAAACGCCACTACGGCACCCCGCCGGGCAAATACCGGCGATCGGATCGCTAGTCCCGGCCGAGGCCTCATCCGACGTCACGTGACCGAGGAGCGGACCACCCGCCTGGCTATCTCCGCGTCCAGCGGGCTCATGTCCTCGCCGACCGGTTCCGATGGCGGCCACCATCGGAAGTCCAGCGCTTCGTCGTTCACCGTCAGCCGGGGCACCACCTGAAGCTGAACCCTATAGACAGCAAGGAGTTCCCTCCGCTCCGGATTGACGAGGTCGAACTCGGCCAGCGCGACGAAGGCCAAGTCCACCTGCTGGATACCGGTCTCCTCGCGCAGCTCCCGCACGGCGGCCTGACGCGGGGTTTCGCCTGATTCCCGCTTTCCTCCTGGTAGCTCCCACTGCTTCCGCCAGCTGTCGAACATCATCAGCACGGTGCTCGCGTGAAGCACGACAACCAGCGACGCGGGCACGGCACTTCGCTCGACCGGGTAAGCCGATTCCTCTTCCGTCGTGACACGAAAGCCGATCAACGCGTTGCCGGTACCGTCCCGGACCGGAAGAACGACCGTCCTCATGGCGCGCACGCGTTCGGGTTGTCGAAGTGACCAGGAGTGGTCGGGAACGCCGGCCCCGTGCCGTGGTCGTTCATGTCCGGTTGATACACCAGGGCGAGTTCGTCGTAGGCCGACGTGCCCGCCGTGGTCACGTCCCCGGCGACTTGCCCGGCACCCAGCGAATACGCCCACCGCTGCAGGAAGTCCTGATGCGTCGGGCTGTGCTGCCGGACGTCGTTGTAGCCGCCATAGGCCGCGTTGCAGTGCGTGTAGAGGTTGTACGCACCGCCCCAGTCGAGCAGCCGGTCGCCCTGATTCGGCCCGTTGTCGGCGACGTCGGCCTGCAGCACGTCACGGTCCCAGCCGCCGTACATCCAGTCGATGCCCTGGTGGTGCTGGTTGTCCGCGACGTCGGCGTTGTCGAGGTTCGTCATCTCGAACCACGAGCACGGGTCGACCGTGACCGCGTTCTTGCCGTTGCCGAACGTCTGCGGCCACGGGTTCGCGGTGCAGGTCGTCTGCCCTGGTGCGCCGTAGGTGCCACGCGGGCGCCAGTCGAGGATGTCCGAACCCAGCGCGCCGGTGTTCGGGTCGACCGACGGTCCGGACGTGGCGCCCTTGCCGCCGATGAGGTGATCGACGAGCGAGTCGTTGACACCCCGGTCGTTCGGGTTGGCCGGGTCGGTACCGCCCTTGCCGCCCCACAGCACGTCCGCGCCGTCGTCGCCGAAGACGATGTCGCCGCCCGAATCCCCGTTGGCCAGGTCGTCGCCGAAGCCGCCGTGGATCGAGTCGTGGTCGTCGCCGCCGCGGATGCGGTCGCCGCCGCCTTCGAGGTCGCCGCGGTGCGGCATCGCCGGAGCGTTGCCGGGTGCGGCGAAGGTGTCGCCGTTGACGTCGTGCTGCAGGTCGACCTGCCGGGTGACAGAGCCGGCCAGGAAGCCCTCGTAGTGGATCGCGGGCACCTGGGGATTGTCGATCACGAACTTGTTCGACCCGTTCTGGAACACGTCCACGACGCCGCCGCGGTCACCGACCATGGCGTCTTCGCCGCCGGTGCCCCACATCCGGTCTCCGCCCAGCTCGCCGTACATGTCGTCGGCGCCGTCACCCGGAGCCGTCGTCGTGCCGGTGTCGCCGTACATCAGGTCGTCGCCGTCCTGTCCGTACTGGGTGTCCTCCCCCGCGTCGCCCCACAGGTTGTCGCCGCCGGAGGCGCCGATCGCTTCGCAGGTCGCCTGTGTGGTGGTGCAGAAGCGCGTCGGGGCACCGTTGACGCCGTGGCGCACGAACGCCGCGCCCTGCGGGAGGTTTTGCGGGTCGTAACGCTTCGCGTAGATCCGGTTCGTCAGCGGCAGCGAGACCTTGGTGAGGTCGTCGCCGAGCGCCACCGGCTTGCCGGTCTGGTCCACGATGTCCCGCATCGCGGTGCCGTTGTCACCGAGGATGAAGTCGGCGGCCCCGTCACCGTGCGCGTCGTCGGCCGTGTCGCGGAAGACCGCCAGCGAGCTGCCGCCGATCAGGTCGTCCTGGCCGTTCGGGGCGGAGACGTCGCCGAGGTCGTCCGACGCCGCACCAGGCCACGCCGGCGTGGGTGGGCTGATCGCGATCCCGGCCTCCGCGAGGGTGCGGTCGCCGAACATCGTGTCGTGCCCGCCGTTGCCCTCGGCGTAGTCGTCGTGCGCGCCGCCGGACATCTGGTCGTCGCCGTCCTGGCCGAACATCGCGTCGACGCCGCCACCGCCGGAGAGCTGGTCCCCGCCCGCCACGGCACGGCTCGGCGCGCCGAGGAATCCGTTGCTCCACGAGAGATCCAGCAGTCGCAGAGAACGTTGCGTCTCGAACGTCCCGTTGCTGCCCACGCGGAGCAGGTACGGCGACGGCGGCGCGATCCGGTCTGTGATCGCGTTGTCGCCGAGTACCACGTCGTCGCCCGTGCCACCGAAGACCACGTCCGCGGTGTCCGGCTGGCCTTGGGTGGTCAGCGCGGTGTCGCCGCCGTGGATCGTCGAGCTGCCACCGACGAGGTCGTCGTCGCCGTTGTTTCCTTCGATCCAGTCCCGGCCAGGGCCGCCTTCGGCGTGATCGCCGTCGTTGCCGCCCTTGATCCGGTCGTTGCCGGACTGGCCGAGGATCGCGTCGCAGCCGTTGTCACCGGTGATGTCGTCGCCGCCGGAGGTGTTCGGCACCGGCGTGTCACCGAGGTCGTACAGCTGGATGCTGCGGTGCGTCATCGGGAGTGCCCCGGGCAGGTCCGTGTCGAAGCGGCCCTGGGTGATCGGGCTCTTCGGAATGCCCGCGTCCCTGGTCACCAGCGCGTTGTCACCGGCGATCACGTCCGCGTCCTCGCCACCGGAGATGGTGTCCCCGGTGTCGAGCTGACCGACGGTGCCCTGGCCACCGCCCATCTCCACGGCGGACGAACCACCGAGGAGATCGTCCTGCCCGGAGTCGCCGAACAGTTTGTCGGCGTCCTGGTCGCCCTCGACGTAGTCGTCACCGGCGTCGCCGTGCACGGTGTCCGTTCCGGCCTGCGCGTAGACGACGTCCGTGTTGTTGCCACCGGAAATGGTGTCACCGCCGGAGTTCGCCGCGTTCGCGGTGAAGCCGAGGTCGAACAGCACCACGTGCCTGCCCGCCGACAGCCCGCGGCCCCGGGTGACCGGATCGCCGGTGTCGGCACCGCCCGTGACGGTGATCGTGGCGTTGTCACCGGTGATCACGTCGTCGGCGTCGCCGCCGGAGATCGTGTCACCCGCGTCCGGGTAACCGGCCGCGTTCTTCACCGCGGGGTCGCCGGGCGTCTGGTGGCTGCCGCCGATGATGTCGTCGGCCTCGGTCTCCCCGTTCAGCGTGTCGGCGCCGGGGTTTCCTTCGATACGGTCCGGATCCTTCCCGCCGGAGACGGTGTCGTTCTCCAGCCCGCCGTAGAGCGCGTCGGTGTCCATGCCGCCGCCGATGGTGTCGTCGCCGCCCAGCGTGGCGTCCGCGCTACTGGCCAGGTCGAACACCGGCCCCCCGGGCGCCGCCGGATCGCCGTTGTCGCCGATGATCGTGTCGGTGCCGCCGTCGCCGAACAGTTTGTCGGCGTCGTCGGGCTGCCCGGCCGCCCGGGTGCCGCCGACGATCACGTCACCGGACAGGCCACCGGAGATCCAGTCTTTGCCGTTGTTGCCCTCGATGGTGTCCGGGTCGTCGCCACCGAACATCGTGTCGACGCCGTCGTTGCCGTACAAGGTGTCCGCGCCGGTGTCGCCGTGGACGGAGTCGTCGTCCGAGCCGCCCCAGACCTGGTCCGCGTCGCGGCCGCCGTGCAGGATGTCCTTGCCCTTCTCACCGCACACGAGGTCTTCGTTCGCCTCGGCGTCGACATTGTCGTCACCGCCGCCTGCCCGCACGTTCTCCACACCGGCGCCGCCGAGCACGCGGTCGTTGCCGTCGAGCGCGTCGTTCACCGTCTCGTCGACCGGGGTCGACGGGAGCGGCGCACCGGCCTTGCACGGTGTCGTCTGCTTGTCGCCGTACACGTCCGCGCCACCGTCGCCGCCGATGATGTGGTCCCGGCCGAGGCCGCCGACCAGCGTCTTGTGCGACGGGCTCACCCCCTGCGGAAGCGGGGTGTGCGTGACGAAGTAGAGCGGACCGTAGTCGTCGGTCTTCGCCGGATCCGGGAAGTCCAAAGTGGACGGCTCGGCGATGACGTAGTCGTCGTCCGGCCCGCCGTAGAGGGTGTCCGCCCCGTATCCGCCGAACAGGATGTCGTTGCCGCCGCCACCGCGGAAGTCGTCCTTCTGCGTCTTCGCCGAGTGGCCGGTGACCCGGTCCTGTCCCTTGCCGCCGAACACCTTGTCGTCGCCGGAGCCGGTGTCGACGGTGTTGACCGGCCCGCCCGCCGGGCCGCCCGTGGTGTTCGCGTCGTCCGAGCCGTAGCCGTCGATGCCGGGGTCGACCTTGCCCGCGGTGTAGATCTCGTCCGGTCCGGTGCCGCCGGCGAACCGGTCGCTGCCGTCACCGCCGATGAGGATCGCGCCCGGTGAGACGAAGAGCGCCTGCGGAAGCGTCGGCACGTCCTTCAGCGGATCGTCGGCCGCGACACCGAGGGTGTCGTCGCCGCCGTTGCCGAACGCGGTCGACTTGGCGAGACCGACCTTGATCGTGTCGCCTCCGTCGCCGGTCCCGGTCCCGCCGGCCGGATCGGGCAGGATCGCCCAGTTCGGCACGGAGACGGTCGGACCGCCGGCGCCGTCCGTGATCGGGTCGCCACCGTCGCGGCCGTCGTTCTTCAGTTCCTTCAAGCCGACCGAGGTCACCGGAGGCGCGCCGAGGCTCGAGTCGCCCGCGACGACGTCCTCGCCGTTGCCGACGGTGATGCTGTCGACGCCGGGGCCGCCCGCGACGCGCGCCTTCGCTCCATTTTGGACATAGCTCTTCCTGTCCGCGGCGAGCACGGTGCGGTCACCGGTGACGATCGTGTCGTCACCCTTGCCGCCGTCGACCCACGAGTTGCCGATACCGGTCTTGATCTGGTCGTTCTTGTCGCCGCCGAACACGATCGCGTCGCGGTCGAACTGCGCGGTCGGCGGCGGTGGGCCGTCCTTCGCGGTGTCGAGCTTGGCGTCCCCGATGAACGTCACGCTCATCGGCTTGGCGTAACCGCGGCCGTCCACGACCACCCGCTCGATGTTCGCGTTCCGGAACTCACGCCGGATCCCGAGCATGTCCACGGCCACGCCGGTGAACGCCGGGCTCGCCGGGTTCGCGTAGTCGTGCAGCGACGTGATCTTGACTGTGTCCTTCTCCTGCTTGTTCGACTCGTACGGGTCGCCGGTGCCGCCACCGCGCTGGGCGGTGTGGCCGAGCGCGGCCGCGTACACCACGAGCGTCTTCCCGTCACCGCTGAGCCCGCCGAGTTTCGGCGGTGGTGGCGTGCAGTTCGGTGTCGCGGTGAAGTCGAGCAGCGTGACGTCGACGATCGTGAAGCTGAAGGACACCGAGAACGGGCCGAAGCCGACCGTCACGTAGAGCTTGAGGAAGACATAGAGGCGCCCTGAAACGGTGAACAGGCATATCGGATTGTTCAGCGCCGTTTGCAGGAACTCCGTTATCCGGAACTTCCCGTCGTGGTTGGGATCGTTCCACAGGAACGAGACCGTGAGCCCGACGCCGCCTTCGATCCCGACGGTGATGATCACCGCCGTGACCGCCGCCCCGGCGGCGAGTTCACCCGTGAACGACACCACCGGGATCGGTTTGCCGTTTTCCGTGGTGTAGAAGAACAGGCTTTGCAGGAACGCCTGCCCCACGGTCGCGAGGTCGAGTTCGCCCGCACGAGCCGCTTCGAACGCCTTGCGGATACCGAAGGTGTCGAAGCCCGCGACGATGCGCAGCGTCACCGACGCGGAACCGTGCAACGTGATCACCACCGGCGGCGGCGCGTACACCGGCCCGAACTGCTGACGCCAGTCGAAGCCGAGGCGCAGCGGTCCGGAGTCGAACTTGACCAGGTCCACGTCACCGCCGAGCAGGACATTGAACAGCGACGCGGGCTTCTCGAACACGGGGAAGCTGAACCCGGCCGTCGCCGCCTTGGTGGTCATCGGGTTGGCCGACTCCGGGTCGTTGTTCTGGTTCTTGCCGTTGATCGCGCCGAGGATCGGGGTGAAGGCGTTGCCGCCACCGGCGTCCTTCTTCGCACTGATCAGGCTCTCCGTGTTGTCCGGCGTGACCGTGGTGTCGAGCGCCTTCTGGCCACCGAGTTCGAACGAGCCGAGCGGGATGAGACACGAGGTCGTGCAGGTCGGGAAGTGGTTGATGAAGTTGACGACCCCCGCGATGGTGTCGACGAACTTCAGGTCCGGGCCACCGGCGATCGTGCTGAAGGCCTTGCCGATGGACACTATGGTGACGTCTCCGCCGCCTGCCAGATGGGACAGGTCCGAGAGGACCGGGATCGGCGCGTACAGCGTCTTGATCACCGGGTCGAGCGGTCCGGTCACCTGCTTGATCTTGTTCACGATCGGACCGAGGATCTTGCCGAAGATCTCGCCGCTGTCGATGGCCACCTTGTCGAAGGCCAGCGTCAGCGGGGAGTTGCCGCCGTCGGCGCTGTTGGTCCCCGGTTTGACGTTGTTCCACGCCCAGTGCAGCCGGAAGTCGGCCTGGATGCCCGGGAAGCCGGCGTCCTCCCCCGGCCGTGCCTTGAGCAGCCAGTTGATGTCCGCGCTCGCGTGCAGTTTGACGTCGGCGAGCCGGTCCAGTCCGGCGTTCTGCAGATCGGTCAGATGCAGCCTGCCGTTGGTCGGATCGTCCGGCGCCACCAGGTCGATCTTGAACGCGCCGCCGAACAGCGGCAGGACGCCCGCGTCGTTCGCCGGGGCCGCCGCGTGGTTGCAGTCGTCCTGGCTCTTCTGCTTCGTGCAGTTCTCCGCGGTGATGTTGATGAACGCGAGCTGCGCGTCGATCTTCTTCGGCAGCGTGACGTTCAGCCCGACCGCGAACTCGGGTTGCGCGGAATCCTTGGTGTCGACGAAGAATCCCTCGCTTCGGCTGATACCCATGGCCAGGTGCAGCCGCCAGCCGAGCTGGACCTCCGGGCCCGCGCCGCCGTCGGCCTTCAGCGAGAAGCCGGGGATGCCCAGGTCCAGCGGCACGGTCTTCTTGAGGCATTCGTGGCCGGACGGCAGGCCGGCGCAGTTCAGCAGGTCGCCGCTGAAGTCGCCCTGGCTGACGTTCAGGCTGATCGTGACCGCGTCGAGGTCGTTGTACGAGCAGTCGTGCGGCCGCGGGTTCTCGGGCGGGTTCTCCGGTGCCCCGCCGATCGAAGCGGTACCGACGTCGGTGAGCTTGGCGTCGGTGACGTCCGCGATCAGCTTGAAGGCGCCGCCCTCCTCACGGAACACCAGGTACCCGGCCGCGTTGGTGACCGGTTCCCAGGCGATGTCGAGCGAGTCCGTTGTGGACAGTGCGGCCGGGCCGGTGGTGATCTGGCCGGGATCGCTGGCCTTGGCCTGTTTCTTCTCACCGTTGACGGTCACATAGGACGCGACGACGTAGCGGTAGGTCTTGTCCGCCGCCGTGGCGCCTTCGTGCAGTTTGACCGTCGGTGTGCCGACGGTGCCCAGCGGCGTCTTGCAGAGGGTGTCCACGGTGACGGTGTCCGGGTTGAGGCCCGCTCCGGCGAGCTTGCCGCCGAGCTGGTCGTTGACCCAGCCGCGCACCGCGGCCATGTCGGTGAAATGACCGTTCGCGGGCAACTGGTCCAGCGCGGTGTGGATCGCCGTGCGCAGTTTCCCGATGAAGTCCGCGCCCTGCTGGAGGTCGTCACCGAGCAACGGCAGCTTGCCGCCGAAGCTGGCGGTGTTGAGGGCCTGCTCCACGAGGTTGAGGTAGCTGTCGAGGCCGTCGAGCCTGCCGAAGTCGATCAGCTTGGCCGCGAGCGCGTCCGCCAGCAAGGCCGGATCCGGTGTCTCCAAGCGCGGATGCCCGTCGATGGGCGCCCCGCCGAGGTTGAAGTAATCGTCGGCAGCGGTCGATTTGGGCAGCCGCAAGGCGAAGTTGTTCGACTTGGCGGCGTCGGTGATCACCTTGCTGTAGGTCGCGCCGCCGTCCTCGCTGATGTACAAGGGCAACTTGGCACACAGGGCCAGCGGCGTCCCGCCGTCGAGGCCGCAGCCGACCGCGGTGCTGCCGGCGTTGATCGTCGGCCCGACGGCGCCGAGGAAGTCGGTGAAGCTGACCGGCGCGCCGGTGCCACCGCCCTTGGCGAGGTCGATCGAGTAGGACGCCTTCGCGGTCGCCTTGTCCGCCGACTTCGGGTCGCCGAGCGAAACGCTCAACGGGCCCAAGGTGGTCGCGATGGTGGCGTTCTCCACGGTGGCGTCGAGTTTCACGCCGATCTTGGAATCGTCGAGCACCCGCAGCGCGTTCGCGTCGGCCGGGCCCGCACCGGGCTGCAGCGGGACGACCAGGCCCATCTTGACCTGACCGCCGACGCCGAGCGAGACCGAGCCGTCGCCCTGCACCCCGGCGACCCGCTGACCGCCGGTCGGCAGGCTGAAGTCGAACTGCACCGGCGTACTGGTGTGATAGGCGCGTTTCCAGTCCAGCCGGATGATCAGCGACGGTGTCCCGCCGGGTTCGGCGTATTCGAAGGTGACCGGGACGCTGTCCTTGAAGCGCGTGTTGATGGTCTGGACGAGGCGCTGCAGGTTGTCGGACGGCGCCGCCTCCAGCATCGAGATCACGTCGTCCAATTCGGACCGGACCACATAGGACGTGGCCGGTGAAGGCTGGCTGGCCCAGGGGCCGGCCAGGACGAGCGTGTCCGGCGTGACGCTGCCGACGACGCCCACCTGGGTGCCCGCGACGACCGTGCGGCCGACGAGCGAGGGCGGGAACGCGTTGCCCTTCTCGACGGTGCGCGCGATGTCCTTCACGGAATTCGGGCCGTAGCTCACGGTCGGGCCGGAGCCGGATTGGTCGGCCCGCAAAAGGTCCTTCAGCGAACGGCCGACGAGGGGGATCTTCGTGCCGAACACCGCGGCCCCCGACGGCGAGGCGTCGCCGAGCGACGCGTTGAGGGTCTGCAGCGTCTTGAGGATGATCGAGAAGAGCGCCTTCGGGTTGGCCGGATCGAAGTCGAAGTTCGCCAGCTCGGACAGGTCGCTCGCGTTGAACTGCGGCCCGTCGGGACCGGTCGGCTTGGTCAGGTCGTTCCAGGTGAATCCCGCGTGCGCCGTGGCACCCTTCAGGAAGTCACCCGTACCCGGCGCGCTGGCATCGACACCGCCCGCCCCGCGGACCCGCACCTGGAAGTCGAGCAGCGCTCCCGGATCGTGCAGCAGCTTGTCGACGACAGCGCCGAAGGTCAGGTCGCCCAAGTCCTTGAGTTTCACCTGCACCATGTGGTCGTCCGCGCCCGGTGTGCCGGCGCAGTCCGCACCCGCGTTCGGATGGCAGACGTGTGCCGCGCCCTTCAGTTGCACCTGGAGGAATCCGGCGTTGGCGAAGAGGTCGATGCCCGCGTCCATCGGGAAGTCGGCGGTGAACAGCGAGGGAGCGCCGGAGGTGCGCAGCAGCACCCGGTCCGGGCCGGTCGGTGTCGCGCCGACCAGTGTCGTGCTGCCGTCCGGGTTCTTCTGTTCGATCGGCGGGGTGTGCACGGTCGGGTTCCGCAGGTCGAGCACGAGCGTGACCGCGGCGTCGTAGCTGGGCTTGACCTTCGCGGTGGCGTTGACGGCGTTGGCCTCGCCGACACCGCGGCCGCCGGTCTTCAGGTCGTTGCCGAGCTGGACGACGCCGACGTCGCCCTGCATCCCGGAGATCGTGTACGGCGCGTTGGCGGCCGGGATCACCGGCGTCCAGCCGGGTGCCTGCAGGAAGAGCGTGTTCCCGTCGTTGTTCTCGACGGTCGCGCCCGCCGCGCCGGCGACGACGCGCCGTCCCGCGAACTCCCCCGGCTTCCAGGTCTGGTTCTCGTCCTTGAGGGTGGTCTGCGTGTAGCTCGTCTTGGCCGGGGTGCCAGCCGGTCCGGACGCCGCCGCCGCGGCCGCGTTGAGGTCCACGGCCGTCGCCGGTGCCTTGCGGGACAACGTGATCTTGAAGTCGAGTTTGGTCGAGCCCGGCGGGAAGTGGACGTCGGAGATGCCGATCTTGCCCCCACCGGGCAGGTTCGCCGCGGTGTTGAGTTTGTCGAGCATCTGCTGCAGCGACGCGAACAGCGGTTCACCGGCCTGTGTCGGGTCCGCCGCGGTCTTCGTGTTGTCCTGCAGGAACTTCTTGATCGACTCGTTGAGCTGGATCGCGTCGGCGAGGGTGCCCTTGAGGAACGGCAGGTCGAGGTTGCCGATCGGGTTCGCCGCGTCGCCCCACTTCGCGCGCTGCATCGAGGTCAGCGTCGTCGCCAGTTGCGCGAGGCCGGTGGCCAGGTCGCGCGGGGTCATGTTGAGGAACGGGCCGACGGTGCCGATGCCCTCCGGCGTGATCTGCGGGGATCCGGTGGCGATGTCCGGCCAGCCGATGCCGATCTTGGCGTCGACCGCGGGCAGCGCCAGCGAGAAGGAGGCGGCCGGCGCTGCCGCGAGGTGCAGGGAACCGTTCAGCGAACCAGCCGGGCTGGCGAAGCCGAAGCTGACGAGACCGGCCAGCGAACCGTTCTGGGCCAGCTCCCCCGCGGTGCCGTCGTTGTTGAGGAACGCCAGCCGCCCGTCGTTGTCCGGATCGTTGATCGTGGCGGCGAAATGCGCCTTGAGATCCAGTGAGGTGTCCGTCTCGACGAGTTTCACCCCGAGGACACCGATGGCCGCGTTGACGGCCTTGATGGCGTTCGCGTCGGGGAAGTCCGCCGAAGCGTCGACGGTCAGCGACGGCGTCGTACCGTCGTTGAGGATGTAGGCCTTGTCGTGCGCCTTGTCCCAGATCAGGGTCAGTTTCACCGTGGTGCCGACGGTGAGTCGCACGCCGCCGGTGGAGGAGAACGCGGACTGCGGGGCGTTGCTGCCCTCCCCGAGCGGGACCGGGATGTTCAGCGCCTGGTTCTGCAGTACGCGGGACACGGTCAGGGTGAGGTCGAGTTTCTTGTCCTCCCCGACGGTGCTCAGGGTGGTCTTGAGCGTCCCCGCCCGGTCGGCCGACAACGTGATCGGCTGGTCGATGTCCAGATCGGCGTCGTCGACCGCGGCGGACAGCTTCTTGGTGCCCGCGTTGAACGCCTCCTGGGCCAGGGTGTCGAACCCGAGAGCGGCGCCGGGGCTGGTCTGCACGGCGGGCAAGGCCTTGGCCAGCTGCCCGATCGCGCCGAGCCCCTTGCTCCAGGTGGCGAAGCTGTTCGAGGGCCCGGCCAACGCGTTGACCAGCGTGCCGACACCCGGGCTCGCCGCCCGCGCCGGTGGCGGGGTGACCACCACCCCCATCCCGAGCGAGACGACGAACGCCGTCGTCAGCGCGAGCCACCTGGAGCCGGCACGTGAGCCCATCGGGCACCTCCCCGTTCACGGGCGCGCGACGACGCGCCGTTCACTCGGAGAAGGCTGACCAGTTGTGAAATCCACGTGAAGAGGTCGGTCCACTCAGCGGACTGGTGATTTCCCGGCCATCAGTGGGCGGATTCGGCCAACTCGTGACCGGCTTCCAGCGCGGCGGCGTCGACCAGCTGCCGCATCAGCTGGAGATCATTCGCCGGGGTGGTCAGCAAACCGATCGCAGCCACGGCCCGCCCTTCCGGGCACCGGATCGGCGCGGCCGCGCCACGGGCGACCCCGCCGAGGAGCACCCCGGCCACCGCGGCCGAGGACGGCAGCATGGAGCCCGGCGAGACGGCGGGCACTCTCGCGGAATGCCCCGAGACCGCCGCGACGACCACGACCTCGGACCCCGCCAGCACGCAGACCACGACGTCGGCCCTGGTCAGTTTCGCCAGCCGGATCGCCGGTCTCCCCACCGCCGCGCGGATCCTCGCGTGCAACCGCCCACGCCCCTGGACCAGCCTGCCCGCCAGGGGGCCGACGACGTAACCGCGGAACAGCCGCTCGACCGCGCCGATCCCGCACATCTGCTCGAGCAGCCGGTGGGCCGTCGATTTCGGCAGCCCTGCCCGCTGAGCCGCCTCTGTGAGGCCGAGACCCGCGCCGGCGTCGGCCGCGGCGAGCACCTCCAGCAACGCGAACGCACCCTCGAGCACCGAGCGGCCGGGCACGCGCGTCATGCCGATCGGCATGCCTCCCCCGGTGCCGGCCACCCCGCTCAGATCGTCCGTAAGCATCAGTGTCCTCCACCGCGGTCGCACTCACCGAACGGCTCTTCGTGCCTGGGTTGTCGTCCGCTCCCGACCGGCCGTTACGGCGAACGGCCCATCGATACCTCCTCGAGAAGCGGCTCGGGCCGTCGGGTTCGGGGCAGGGGCGGGTTGGGGTGGTCGGGCGCCCTTGTGTCATGAGGGGTCCCCATAGGACGAAATTTGTCCTATGGGGACCCCTCATGACGCTTCGGGACCGGAGTGCCGCTACGAGCGGACCCCGTCCAGCGTGCGCGGAAGTCGGGATCCGACTAGGTCCTGTCTCCCGTGACGTTCGGGGCGGAAATGGGCGCTGAGGTTACGGCATGTCCCGGATTTCCCCGGCCACGACGGAACCCACACGAGTGCCGCTCCCCCTAAGCTGCGCGACGAGTTCGGCGGCAGAAGGGCGCGGGATGACGAACGAAGTGCTCCAGGACCGGTACGCCTTGGTCCGGGAACTCGGCCGCGGCGCGATGGGAGTCGTGTGGCTCGCCCACGACCAGGTACTGGAACGCCTGGTCGCGATCAAACAGCTCCACACGCTCGACGGTGGTCACGTCGCGTCCCTGCGCTTCATCCGCGAGGCACGACTCGCGGGCCAGCTCAGCCACCCCAACATCGTCACCGTCTACGACGTTTTCCATCACGACGGCGTCTCGCACGTCGTGATGGAACTGTTGGACGGTACCGATCTCGCCGAGCACGTCGAACAGGTCGGTCCGCTGCCGATGCACCGCGTCGCCCAGATCGGGCTGGACCTGCTCTCGGCACTGACCGCCGCCCACGCCGCCGGGATCGTCCACCGGGACGTCAAGCCTGCCAACGTGGTGCTTACCTCGGAGTCGGCGAAGCTGACCGATTTCGGCATCGCCCACTCGGCGGATGACACTCGGCTGACCGGCACCGGCCTGCTGATCGGCTCGCCCGCCTACATGGCACCCGAACGCCTCAACGGCGATGACGCCACGGCCGCATCCGACCTGTGGGCGCTCGGCGTCACCCTGTTCTACGCGGCGGAAGGACGGCCTGCGTTCCAGCGAGCCAACCTCGAAGCCACCATGGCCGCCGTTCTCACCGAGAAACCAGTCCTCGACCGCACCCGAGGGCCTCTCGCCGATGTCATCAACGGTCTGCTCGCCCCAGCGAAGAACCGGCTGGACGCCGAGTCCGTGCGCCCTCTCCTCGAGCAGGCTCGCGACGGGCAGGTCGTTGAACGTCGGCGTCGGGCACCCGTGCTCAGGATCGCCACGATCACCGCCATCGCGGTAGTGGTCGTCGCGGCAGCGGTCTTCTGGCCCAGAGGTGATGATCAGCGGACCGCCGCACCTGACCCAACGACACCACCCGCATCGGCCACGAAGTCCTCGACACCACCGACCGTCCAACCTCCCTGCCCCGGCGACCGGATCGAGATCTCCGGATCGGCCGGTCAGCGGCCCAGCATCACCATTCCTCGCGACTGCGCGCCGCCCTCTTCGCTTGCTGTCGACGACATCACCACGGGTAAACGCGGCAACCCGGTTCCTGAACACGATGACGACCAGCTCCAGCTCACCATCAGAACCGAAGCTCTGTCCTGGTCCGGAAAACTGGTCTGGTCCACCTGGAACCTACAGACCGCACCACAGATCTTGCAGGGTCATAGCGCCGGTGACGGCCTCGCCGGAATGCGACCCGGTGGTCGGCGCATCATCGTCGTCCCACCCCACCACCCGTACTGGTCCACCCTGCACAACTCCCCGCCGGACACCTCGACCTGGCCCGCTGACGACACCGTCGTCCTGGTCGTCGACCTCATCGGCTGAACGGCCGCCTGGGCGGCGCTCTCGCAATGTGCCGTCCGCAAAATGGCGCACCACCCGGACCGACGTCGGCAAGCCGTAGAGCGGTAGTTCGACGAGAAAGAAAGGTCGGGGAGTGGCACTGAGGTCGACCGAGTGGTGCACGAGGTCGCGGGACCTTCGCAGATCGACGACCGCACCGCGAGCCCCGCCCGGTCGCCACATCTGCCAACGCCCCCCCGGAAGACCTGACGCCGCGCATCCCCAGAGCGGACGCGGCTGCACAGGCGCCCGCCAGGTTCGTCCCCCTGACCAAGCGCGCACTTTCCGAATGTCGCAAAGAGCAACTTTCACGCACCTCCTCAGGTCACCCACGCCCCTTTCGCGCTAAGGCCATGGCCGACTATGTGACGGAGGGAAACTTGCTCAGCCTCGACGCACTCGACGATTTTGGAAAGGTGTTGCGGCGCCTCCAGCTGGTACGTTCAGGTGACGCGCGTTGCGACTGCCCTGTCTCTCTCGATCCACTCAGTTGAAGTATTCAACGAGGGGAGCACAAGTGGCTCGGGGTCTGAGTTTTCGCGATGCCGTCCGTATGCTCGGCGGTACCGACAGCAAGATCATCGCAGCATTGGAGAAGATGACTGGCGGGGCGATGCTGACCGCCGCGGCCGGGGGCGCGGATTTCCTGCTCGGCCTGTTCGGGCCAAAAGCGGAGCTCGCAAGGCTCACCAATACACTGATGATCGAACTGAAAGATCGCGTAACCGGGTTGAGCAGGTTCGACCGTACCAACCGGCTCGTGGCAGCGCACGCAGTGTTGGTTCTATCAGCCTATTTTGACGTGCTCCTAAAGTTGCCGCTGCCCAAGGAATGCTCGGATCTGAGGCTAGGGCGAGCCGATCAAATCAGGTTGGCACTCGGGGACAAGAAGGGGGCGCGACGGGTGCGCGACCTGCTTGTAGCGGTCATCGACGAAGAACTCCCTATGCCCACTCCGCACTGGCCGTATGAACAGACGCTCGGCGCTGTGCACCACTACTTCGAGAAGCTAGCTAGCCTTACTCGCGCATTCTTAACAGGACTCGCAGGATGGGATCTCCTGAACGAAACCCAGCAGAGACAACTCGCCACGAACCTGTGGAACCTCCCTTCTGAAGCGATAAACAGGTACGAGCAGTATTTTCGGAGGATTGCGGGCGAGTTCCCTGAATTCGCATTCTGGGCAAACCTGACTGATCATCAAGCAACCCGCGCCGCAGTCCATGATCTGAGGATAGGATTGGCCGAGGTGGAGCGCGCCCTGACGGCGATGACGTCTGCGGAGTCAGCAGCGCACCCGCTAAAGAGTGCTTACAGAAATGTTCTCGATCGACCGGTTCTCACAGCACGCGATGTGCCCGCAGGACTCCAGATCCCGAAACTGGGCGAAGCCTATATCACCCCGAAATTCCGCGTTGTCGAGGTGACGGCTTCCGATCCTATAGCAGCCGAAAAGTGGTGGCTTGAGCAAAAGATACGCACAGACCTTCCAGCGTTTCTCGTCCGATATCTGACCGCGCCGCACGCCACCGAGGCACCACTACTGGTTCTCGGCCAGCCTGGCGCCGGGAAATCAGTGCTGACTCAGGTGCTCGCGGCCCGGTTGACATCGTCGGATTACCTCGTTGTCCGCGTCGTCTTGCGCGAAGTCCGCGCCGAGTCGGACCTACAAAGCCACATCGAGCAGGCGGTACGGTCCGCCACCGGCGAAGAGACCTCCTGGCCCGCTTTGGCGAGGAATGCTGGAACGGCATTGCCAGTTGTCATGCTCGACGGGTTCGACGAGCTACTGCAGGCCACAGGCGTGAGTCAGTCCGACTATTTGGAACGGGTCGCCGATTTCCAACGACGAGAAGCCTCGCTCGGGCGCCCGTTGGTCGTGATCGTGACCAGCCGGACGGCGGTCGCAGACCGAGCACGGCCTGCAGCCGGGATGATAGCTGTCCGACTGGAACCGTTCTCGAAAGACCAGATCGCACGATGGCTCAAAGTGTGGAACACCGTTAACCAGCATTATTTTTCCCTACACGGAATCGTCCCCTTGACCGCCGAAGCAGTCGCGGCCCACCGTGATCTCGCCTGCCAGCCGCTGCTCTTAATGATGCTCGCACTCTACGACGCCGACGAGAACTCGTTGCAGAAGCATGATGTCGCACTCGGTCAGGCCGAACTGTACGAGGCGCTCCTGATCCGGTTCGCAGGGCGTGAGGTCGCGAAGTCTGGGAGCGCACTGTCGGCCGATGAGTTCGCACACGCGATCGAACAACAGTTACTGCGACTTTCGGTCGCAGCCTTCGCTATGTTCAATCGGACCCGGCAATGGGTCACCGAGGCGGAGCTCGATGCCGATCTCGGCGTGCTGCTGGCGGCGCACACTCAGCAGCTGGCAGGCCTGCGCGCCCAGTTGACTGCGGCACAGCTGCTGTTCGGACGCTTCTTCTTCGTCCATGAGACGCAGGCGCTCCAGGATGACCAGCAGCTCCGCACGTACGAATTCCTTCACGCGACCTTCGGTGAGTATCTCGTCGCTCGGCTGATTTCCGTGGAACTGGGAGAAATGGTCGCAGGAGCCGACGTCCACCGCAGCAGGCCGAACCAGGTCGATGATTCTTTTCTTCATGCACTGCTGTCGTTCGCGCCGTTGACAATGCGGGAGACTGCGATCTCCTTTGTCAGCGAGCGGTTGAACGGGATGAACGAAACCCGTCTGTATGTCCTGCGCGAACTCTTGGTGTCACTGCTCCAGCATGCATTCCTACCAAGACGAACTGACAACTACGGCGACTACAGGCCGGACCAGATCACCCAGCCCGGCCTACATGCGAACTACTCCGCGAACCTCGTGATCCTTATCCTTTTGGCAAGCAGACGGCTCGATGTCGACGAAATCTTCCCATGCGTTCCGGACCCGGTCGATCAATGGCGACGCCTCACCCAGTTCTGGCGTTCCCAGTTGCCCGATACAGGCTGGAAAGAGCTGATCCATGTCTTCACGGTGGAGCGCGCATGGAAAAACGGGCGAAGAACCGCGCAGATCGTTCCACTGGAACCATCGAACGCTTGGGAACCAGACACATACTGGATATACGACACACAGCGCCTGACCGAGGATCTAGTACCACCCGACGTCTCGAAATGGCGAGGTTGGTCCGGCGGAACGTATGGCTACCTCCGCAACCAGAGCAGATTCCAATGTGTTCCCGACGATGACGTAATCATTCACGCTCTCGACCCTTTTCATCCACAGCTGAATTCCGCAATATTCACATTTCATGTCGTGGCCAACTGGAAAAAACCTGTCTCAGCGGCGCAGGCATTGTTCACGCTCTGGCTAGCGACCGCGAAGCCGGACAACACTGAACTAACCGCCGCCTTCGATGTATGCCTGCAGATTGCATCGCACGGATTCGCGCCACCCCACACAGACCAGCGACACCAGTACCGCACCCTGGTACTACACCAACTTGCCCTTCACCATTCCAGACTACCCCGAGAATGGCTGATCGATACACTCCGCCGACTCACGAACACCGCAAGCAACGAAATCCATCAAAAAGACACACGCATGAGCAAACTACTCAAAGACGGCGGTCTCGACGAGATCGCTCGACAACTAATGTCGGAGTAGCGCAATAGCGTTCAGCACAGCAGCCCCTTGATTTAGGCCGACAGGTGTGGACGTAATCGGAGTCCGCATCGGTCGGCAGGTCGACGAAGGTCAGCTTCTTGCCGCCGAGATGCTGCGCAAATGTCTGCGCGGCATCAGGGTGGCACCAAGCTTCATCTCCGCCCCTCCGCCAACGCGCGGCAGTTGGACACGACTCCGGCCTTCACTGTGCACTACCGGCCGTCGATGGGCAGCTGGCCTGCGGGGGCCGGAACGCGACCTGCCGGTATTCGCAGATTTGAGACACGTAGTAACTCCCCGTAACCAGCAATCTAAGATCAACTGGCGATGTCCAGCTACTGGAACCCATCGAAACGCGTTCGAAGCCTCCCCAACGAGGAGGCACGGGAGACCGCCGCCTGCGGAAACACAGGAAACACCTCGCCGGCTGCTGGTTCATCTTCCCTGACCCGGAAGAGGTCACTGGTGCAATTCCAGAATCGCGCACTATCTATTTTAGCAGGTCAGAAGCGCTACACCTGCTCGGAGGGGCGTGGCTTCAGTCGTTTCAATGGCGTCAAAAAGGCGATGCCCTTCGGTGCGGTCTCCAGCTGCCTGTCACGAAAGGCGGCGTGTCGATGTGAGTACTCCTCCCCCAGCTTTGTCCGCTCGCTCGGGATGAGCGCGGCCAACCCGATCCAGCGGGTCTCGAGCGCTTTCAGAATCCGACGGCGCAGGAGTGGGGTCACGTGGTCGTCGACCCTCGCGACTCCTTCATCTTCTGATCCAACCGTGCTCTGCGGTCGACCCAGGGATGCTGTCCTCGGCCAGCCATGCGCTGCGCCCGTCGATCGGCCCGTCCGGTGGAAATTCGTCGAAATATGCGCCATCCGCGTGGCCGTTTCTGGCAGCCGCCGTGTTTCCCCTTCTGCAGGAGGAGGCTGCTCGCCGTACTGGTGGCGGCCGGACCCCGGGTCGCCGACGTTCTTCTGCGCCTAGGAGACATGAGATGGCCGCCCCGTCCCAGCCTGTGCTGTTCGAGACCCGCGATCACGAGCGTTGGGGTGAGTACATCAGCGGTGCCTACGGCAGCAGTATCCGGCTGGGCAGCCCCAGGGACGGTCATCTGCTCCGCCACACCCGGCTGGCGGTGGACACGTTCACCATCGACACCGTGCAGACCATCGACATGACCTACGCCGTGGAGTCCTTGCCGACGTTGATGATCAGCCGCCACCGCACCGCGACCTTCGAGTACCGGTCCGGGGGCGCCGAGCATCGATTCGGTCCCGGTGAGATGTTCCTTCTCTCCAGGAGCGAGGTCGGCACCCCGTACTGGCTGCGGACACCCCAAGGTGGCCTCCAGGGCATCTCCGTCCCTTTCCCGGTGCTGGGCCAGGTCGCCGCCACCGCCGAAACCCGC
Source organism: Amycolatopsis orientalis (assembly GCF_000943515.2). Classification (NCBI taxonomy): domain Bacteria; kingdom Bacillati; phylum Actinomycetota; class Actinomycetes; order Pseudonocardiales; family Pseudonocardiaceae; genus Amycolatopsis; species Amycolatopsis orientalis. The sequence continues at coordinate 5,260,535 of NZ_CP016174.1, forward strand.
CGCCCCGCCCCGCTGCTGTTCACCGACCTCCGTCCCGGCACCCGTGCCGCCGCGCGGCAGCTGGCCGCGACCATCGACTACCTCGAAGCCAGCCTGCGCGACCGGCCCCGCACCATGGCCGAACCCCTCGTAGCCGGTACGGCCGGGCGGCTGCTGGCGGCGACGGTATTGCACACCTTCCCGAACACGGCACTGGTCGAGCCCACCATCGAAGACCGCCACGACGCGCACTCGGCCACCCTGCGACGGGCGATGGCGTTCATCGACGACAACGCCCACCGCGACATCAACGCCGCCGACATCGCCGCCGCACACGTCTCCATCCGCGCCCTGCAATACGCCTTCCGGCGCCATCGCGACACCACCCCCATGGGATACCTCCGCCAAGCACGCCTCCACCAAGCGCACCGGGAACTACTGGCCGCCGGCCCGGACACCGGCGTCACCGTCACCGAGATCGCCGCCCGCTGGGGCTTCTTCCACCCCGGTCGCTTCGCGGCCTACTACCGCACCGTGTACGCCTGCCCGCCTTACCAGACCCTGCGACGAGACGGACACTGACCGAGAGCCCGGCGCGGCGGCCGATCTCGAACAGTCACGAGACCGGACGCAGGATGTCCCTATGGAACATCTTCCGGACGAGCCGATCACCCTGCGAATGCCTGCCGGGATTTGGGCGGGTATCGATGCCGGGATCGACAACGTCGTGTCGCTTGCCGCCGAAGACGGGGACGAGGACGCTGTCCGCGTCGGAGAGAGCATCAGGAAGGCGGGATGGAACCAAGTCCCTTGGGTGGAGGGAAACTGGCCGCCGTTGGACCAGGTCATCGCCATCCGGTTGACCCGGTCTCAATGGCGGTTCGCCGCCGATGACGCCCGCGAAAGCATTCCTGTGCACGAAAGGCTCGACGACGCGAAGTCGGCCCAGCTGTGCAGGGACGCTCTCGCGCTGATCGAGACCGTGCTCTGACGGCCACATCGATGATGTGGGCCGAACCCCGAGGCTAGACCGGTTACTGTCGTGGCCGGCGGTCTCCGGTGAAGCCTTGCGGGCGAAACTCGAGGAAGGCGGCGGAGCCGAGTCCGAGAGACTCCGCGAGCGCCTGCATCCGCGCGGGTCGCGTCGAGGTGCCCCAGCCCCCGGTGTCCACTCGGCGGTGGACGGTCTCCACGGCGGCCACCAGTTCGGCGGTGGTGAAGGTGCAATGTCCGGGGTGGGCGGCGTAGGACTGGCGCAGCAGCCCGCCGGCACCCGCCATACGGACGTCCTCGGCGTACTCGTCCTCGTGTTCGACCGGGACGAGGTTGTCGTCGGTGGTGTGCATCGTGAGCACGGGGATCGCCAACCGTCCACTCAGGACTGAAGTCGAGGCCATCCAGCGCGCGGCCGCCGGATCCGCCTTCACATCGGCGGTGCGGGTGAGCATGGTGAGGTCCCCGTTCAGGTCGGCGCCCGCCTGCCGGTAGAGATCCGACACGAAGCCGAGCCTGCCGGACTCAGCGAGCAGTCCGCGATAGTCCACGCCGGTGTTCCACGAGGGATTCCCACCGGCGGTCTGCTCGATGTCGTACCGCGCGGGCAGGATGAAGGGAAGGATGGAGCGGAGATTGCGATATTGGCCCGCCTGCCGCGTCTGCCGATCGTCCGGCGACGGGTTCGGCTGTCCTGGGACCCACCCGGGTTCAAGGAAGAGCGAGGTGATCAGGGCGACCCGCGCCCGGCCTTCCGCCGTGGCCTGGGCCTGATCCAGCGCGTCGACCATCCGCTGCGCGGTCGCCGTCGCCTCGGCGGCGCTCTCGAAGCGGGTCAGTTTCAGTGACTGTCCACGGAGCAGCAATCCGGCCACGGCGTGCGCGCCGTCGAGCTGGTAGTTGAGCAGGTCGACGCCGCCACCCATCAGACCGCAGGTGGCCACGGCGCCATCGAGCCGCACGCCCGGGAACTCGGCGAGTTCCCCGGTGACCAGTCCTCCCATCGAACTGCCGACCGCGATCGCGTGGCGTGGGGCGCCCGTCAGTCCGGCCACCGCGCGCAAAGTGTCCCGCTGGTCCCGCGCCGCGGTGCCGAGGGCCCATCCGGCACGCGAGTACGACGAACCCGCCAAGGCGTAACCTCGCGCGAGAAGCGCCCCGGCGGTGGCCGGATCCGGCGCGTTTCGCGGCGGGTTCGCCGGACTCGGGTCGTAACCGTGGCTGTAGAGCAGAATCGTGCCGTTCCAGGGTGCCGGGACATCGGCGATCCACGTCGTGCCGTTCGGCAGGACGCCGGAATGACGGGTCGCGGACGGGGTTTGCGCCGCCACACTGCCCGGCGCGACCAAAGCCGACGTCACGATCATCGCGGCCACCAGGACATTCCGCATGCCAGCCATTGCCGTCACCTTCCGAGGGCCAACCGATCGGATCCGACATTAGGCAGTACCGTGACGAGCGTCAAGACTGTGCACGACTTCGGCATCCGGAGATTGTCGGTCCGGCTCGGTAGCATGCGACGCATGACCATCAAACTTGAGAATGTCGGTATCGCCGTTCGCGACCTCGAAGCGACGATCGCCTTTTTCACCGACCTCGGTCTCACGGTCATCGGCCGGGACACGGTCAGTGGCGAATGGACGGACACCGCCGTCGGCCTTGACGACAACCACGCCAAGATCGCCATGCTCCAGACGCCGGACGGCAACGGCCGCCTTGAGCTCTTCGAGTACATCCACCCGAAGGCGATCGAGTCGGAGCCCACCCAGCCCAACGAGATCGGCATGCACCGCGTCGCCTTCTCAGTCGACGACATCGACAAAGCCCTTGAGATAGCAGCGAAACACGGCTGCCACCCGCTTCGTGGCGTGGCGACCTATGAGGACCTCTACAAGCTCACGTACGTCCGCGGCCCCAGCGGCATCATCGTGATGCTCGCCGAGGCGCTGAAGAAGAACTGACGTTTTCCTTCCGGTGCGGTCGCTCCCGAGAGCCCTCTCGTCCGGCTTTGCGCCGAGCGATCAGCGGAACCGCCAGAACGCACAGCGCGATCACGACCAGGATCGCGATCCCGAGAACGTTCGCCGGTACCAAGGGCCTGATCAGGAACACCACGACGAGCGTCCAGCCCGCCAGAGTGACGATCTCGAGAACGAACGACCGCCACCTCCCTCTCACCCGAGGCCGCACCGACACGCCGAGGACGACCAACGCGGCACCCACCGCTCCCCACCACCAGTGATCCCCCATCGCCCCGTTCCCCGCTCGTGCCGACCGTCACCGAGCGAGTACCCGGATCGGCGCCCGGCTACTCCTGGGCGCCGCGTCACTCATCGCCCGAGCGGTAGCGCCGACGGTGTTCCTCGGCCTCCTCGCGCGGCGACTTCGTCAGCGGACGTCCGTGGACAAGGTCGTGCTCCGTGTAGTCCGCGCGCCGGGACGCCCAGCCCGGCAACAGGAACTTCCGTGTCCCGCCGCGCCCGCGATCACGCAGATCGGTGACCACGGCGAGACCGATGACCACAACGAGAACGCCGAGCCCTACCCAGATTCCGACCATGTCCGCTCCCCGTAGAAGAATTCACCGTCGGCGGAGTGATCCGCCACGCCCACCCGTGGACGGTGGGCGACCGGCCATCAGGATCACGGCGGAGCCGGGAGAGAACCTTGAAGAATCCTTGAATCAGCAGGTGAGGCCCGGTCGCCGAACCGCGCTGAGCAGTGCGCGCACGTCATCGGCTTCGGGTGCGCGAAGCTCGGTGTACGCGGCGAGGGCGGCCTCCAGATGCGGCCTTGCCTCGCTGTGGTTCCCGCCGGTGTGGTGGGTTTTGCCGATGCCATGGTGGGCTCTGGCGCGTTCGTGCAGATGACCGATTCGCTGCGCGAGGACTTGTGCGTCCTCGTACAGCTTGATCGCCTCGGCACCGGTTTTCGTGGCGGCGAACTCGTTGAGGGTGGCGACTTCGACGTTGGTGTTCCCACCGGTACGGGCGAACTCGAGGGCTCGCTGGAAGTGCCGTGTGGCCTTGTCGTCCTGTCCCAGGCCGGCGTAGGCGCTGCCCAGCGCGGCCAGCACCGGTGCACCGAGACCGGCTGAACCGAGGTCCTGCGCGATTCTGCCGCTCTGCTCCAAGAAGCCGATCGCGGCCTGATGATGGCCGCACCAGCTGTAGTGCTCGCCGAGGTTGCACAGCGCGATACCTTCCAGCAGCGCATGGCCGGTGCGGCGAGCGGCGGCGAGAGCGAGCTTGTACTGCTTCCGGGCGGCCTTCCGCCAGCCGCGCATGTCATCCACCGACGCGAGACCGTTGCGGACCATGCTTTCAAGGAGGTCGTCTCGCCGGTCCAGGGCTATGGACAGGGCCCGCTCCAAATGACCGGCGGCCTCGTCGTAGCGGCCGAGCCGGAACAGGGCCATGCCGACGGCCTGCCCGGCGAAGCCCTGTTCCGCCGTGCCGGTGCCGGTCAGTGCGAGAGCGGTCGTGTGGAGGGTGAGTGCGTCGTGGTAGTGCGCGGCTACGTCCAGATATCGCCAGAGAATCGCGGACAGCCGGATCACTTGCTCTGCCATGCCTGTTTCCGCCGCGTCGGCGGCCAGCGCCAGCATGGTGGCGCGTTCGGTGTCGAGCCACGCACGCGCGTCCTCGTGGGCGGCGAAGTTCGGCTGTGGCCCGGCCGAACGTGCTGTCCGCGGCCGAAGGTAGGGCTCGTGGGGTGACATCCGGTCCATGGCGGCCGATGCCCAGCTCAGGTAATGATCGAACAACCGGGTCGACGCGGCCAGGCGGTCGGCGGGGGTGTCGGTCTCGGCGAGGAGTTCGGCAGCGTAAAGCTTGACGAGGTCGTGTATCCGGAACCGGCCCGGCGGATTCTCTTCCAGGAGATGGGCGGCGCACAAGGCGCGCAGTGGCCGAGTGTCCGAGAAGAGGGCGGCCGCGGCCGCTCGGTCGATGCCACCATCGGGCAAGAGCCCGAGCAGGCGGAACGCCGACGCGCACTGGCTGTCGAGGGAACGGTAGGAGGCGGAGAACACCGCGCGCACGCTCGCGGACAGCTCCCCGGTGTCCAGCGCGTCCAGCCGGCTTTCGCGCAGTTCGGCGGCCACCGAGGACATCCGCCTGCCCGGCTGGGCGGCGATCCGTGCGGCGGCGATCGCGAGCGCCAAGGACAAGCCACCACAGTGGCGCAGGATTTCCTGTCCTGCTTCGGGTTCCTCGGCCAGGGCGGCCGCGCCCACCTTGTGCGCGAGCAGCTCCCGCGCCTGACGCTCGTCGAGGGTTCGCAGCGGCAGCGCGCTCGCACCATGGGTGGTCAGCAACCCGCTGAATCCATGACGGCTCGTGACGAGGACCGAACACGAAGATCCGCCCGGGAGCAACGGGATGACGTGGTCGGTGTCCCGGGCGTTGTCGAGCAGCACGAGCAGCCGTCGCTGGGCGGTCAGGCTCCGGTACAGCGCCGCCAGCTCGTCCGGCTCGGACGGAATCGACCTCCCGGCAACACCCAGCGCGCCAAGGAAACCGCGGAGTACACCGGCCGCGGGCACAGGTTCGTGGGCCGGGTCGAAGCCCCGGAGATCGACGTAGAGCTGCCCGTCGGGGAACCGGGTCACGTTGTCGGTCGCCCACCGCACGGCGAGCCAGGTCTTCCCGAGACCGCCCGCGCCGGAGATCACCGCGACCGCGCCCCGGTCGGCGAGCATCCGGTCGAGCGCCGCCAACTCCTCCGTGCGTCCGACGAACGAGGGAGGCGCGGCCGGCAGCTGCCGAGGGGCCGACAGGTCGCCATCCGGCCCTGCGCCGGTCAGGATTCGCTGGTGCAGCGCGCGTAATCGGGGCCCCGGGTCGGTGCCGAGCTCCTCCGCCAGATGCGACCGGAACGTTTCGTATTCCCGCAGCGCGTCGGCCGGATGTCCGTCGAGGTACAGCGCCTCGATCCGCTGCGCCGCCGCGCGTTCCCCGGCCACGCCGTCCGGTGGTGGCTCGGCCAGCACGGCGGCGTGGGCACCGATCCGCAGCCGACGGTCATTGCGGTCCAGCACGGCCGCTTCGTGCTTGTACGCCAGCTCGCCGCGAACGCCGTCCGCCCATTCGGACTCCAGCTCGCCCAGCGGCCTGCCCCGCCACAACGCCAGCGCCTCTTCGTACAGCGCGAGCGCGGCGTCGTCTTCCACCGTCGTCCGCGCGCGCCCGAGCAAGTTCTCGAAGCGGTGAACGTCCACCGTCCGCGGGTCGGCGAAGAGGACGTAGCCACCGCGGTCACGTTCGATCGTCACACCGTCCACCGGGGCCAACGCCCGCCGCAGCCGGGACACGTAGCCGTACAGCGCGTTCCTCGGCTGTGCGGGCGGCCGCTCGCCCCATACGCGGTCGACCAGCGTGTCGACCGGTACCACTCGTGCGACTTCGAGCAGCAACACCGCCAGAACGTCACGTTGACGCGCGTGCCCGACATCGAGCCGGATCCCGTCGGCCACCACCTCGACCGGCCCCAGCACCCCCATTTCCAGCACGGCCTCTGCCCTCCTCGTCTTCAGGGGTAGCGGATCGCCGTCACTCGTACAAGGCCCATGTCCCCGGCGCACCGTGACGAGACCGAACGATCAGACCCGGGAGGCAAGGAAGATCGCAGCTGCTTCGTCGGCGAGTACCGCCGGTTCCGGGGCGTCCGGATCGGTTTGCGCCAGGTGCAGGAGACCGAGGATGGCCGCGTAGGCGACTCGCGCCCGTGATGCCGCGCGGTCCGGTGACAGGCCGAGTTCCCGATAGGTCCGGGTCAACAGGTCCAGCCGGGCTCGATTCACCTGGCCGATCGCTTCCTTGACCCGTGGGTCGTTGCGGTCACCGAGCAGGCTCAGGTGCACCGACGGTGCGAGCGGCTGGACGGCTCGCACGACAACGGTGAGCAGCTCGCGCAACCGCTGCGCGGGATCCGCGATCGCGGCGAATCGGGCGAGTCCGTCTTCGCCGTGGCTTCTCCCCCATTCCGAGAGTGCCGCCGTGATCAGCTCGTCCCGGTTCCGGTAGTGCGCGTAGAAACTTCCCTTGGTCACGCCGAGCGTCCGCGCCAGCGGTTCGACCGCGACCGCGGCCAGACCGCCTTCCGCGATCGCCTTCAGCGCCGCCCGGGCCCAGTCCCCGGCGGACAGCCGGGTCGCCTCACTCGTCACGCACCGCAGGATACGGCACCGTATTGACGGTGCGCCCGGCGCGAGGATACGCTGCCGTATGGATACGCAAGCGTATCCATACGGTCCAGTATCAGGGAGGCTCCGATGCACAAGAGCATTCGGCGGGTGGTCACCGGTCATGACACCGCGGGCAGGGCTCGCGTGGTGGACGACCGCGCCGTCGAGCCCATCACGTCCGAGCTGATGCCCGGCTGTGCGGCCTACCGATTGTGGGGTCGCGATGAGCGGCCGACGTTCCCCGACGACGGCTCGCCGCGGTCCGCCGAGGCCTACTACCCGCCACCGGACGGTTCGCGCTTCATGGTCAACACGATCGCGCCGGGCGAGCTGGTTCCCTCCCCCGATCTCGATCAGGCCGCCGCCTTGAACGAGCTGGAGAAACTGATGCCGGGCGCGATGGCGGCGATGGAACCCGGCTCGGCGGGGACGCACACCACCGACAGCATCGACTATGTCCTGGTGATCTCGGGCGAGATCACGCTCGAACTCGATGACGGGGAACAGCGGCTCTTGCGGGAGGGCGACGTGGTCGTCCAGAACGGCACGCGGCACGCCTGGCGCAACCACGGGACCGAGCCGTGCATGATCGTCGGTGTCGCCATCGGCGCTGACCGCACCCCGCCGGACCGGGTTCCGGACTGACAGGAGGGTGAGCCGCCGAGGGTCAGGGCCGCCAGGTGTCGTTCAACGCCATGGTGCAGCCGCCGGAGGCGGTAGCTGTGCGATTGGCACCCGATTCCCAGGTGACCGTGCTTCCCTCCTTGCGGATGTACTTGTACTGGAACGCGGTCCCTCGCGGCAGTGCCACCGTCGTTGTCCATTGTGGATAGTTTGCCGAGGACATCGGGACGGCGTTCGCCGGGTTCCACGCGCCGAGTTCGGCTCGGTCGCCGACGAGGAAGATGTTCTGCCCCCAGGTGGTGGTGGCGTTCACCGAGAAGTTCGCCGAGACACCGGCGCACCCGTTGGCATAGCGCTGTTTGACCACCGACGGCGTCTCCACGGGCGCGCCCGCGTCGATCGAATGCGCCAGCCGGACGAACTGCGCCATAGACCAGGCGAGCGGGGTCGCCGCGCCGGTACCTTCGCCGAACGTGAAGCCATGGGCGTCCGGCCGGTCCCACACCTGTTCCGGGATCAGGTGACCCGGGTTCGCGGAGGCCGCCATGGTGGCCAGATGCGTGGTCGCCTGCCTGCCGTTGGCCAGTTCGTATTCCCCGCGTTCGCCGGTGAGCAGCGGCCACAACCGGCCGATCCCGGCGCCGGTGTACGGGCCACCGGAAGCGGGTTCGCCGTAGCCGTCGTGGTTGTAGCGGTACCACATCGGCCCGTTCGGGGTGTTCACCTTCAGCGTCGAATCCACCTCCGGCAGCGAGGCCGCGACGTCCGGATCGGCCGCCGGCTTGACGCCGAGGCGCACGAGGTCCAGGAAACCGGCGTCGATGATCGCGCGCTCGTCGTGGTTCCCCCCGCCGTTCTGCAGGAAGACGTTCTGGCCGTCGTCGGGATCGCCGTTGCCGTCGATGCGGTGGAAGTACCGGCCGTCACCGAGCGGTCCGGAGGTGGTGAACGTCCAGGCGCTGACCTGTGCCTGCCATCGGTCGGCGACGCCGCGATAGCCCGCGGCGGCGGCCGTGTCCCCGTTGCGCTCGGCGATGTCGGCGGCGCAGATCAGCCCGGCGATCTCCGCGGCGATCGTGGAGGGCGAGTAGCCACCGTTTTCCTCCCAGCGTTCCTGCGGGGTCGACGGGCCGCGCGCGACCAGGAAGTCCGCCGACTTCTTCACCTTCGCCCACATCCCCGCGTCGAACCGCCCCAGCTGCCAGGCGAGCACGATCGGGAAGGCGACCTCGTCCATCTGCAGACTGGTCCAGCAGTTCGTGCCATCGAGCCGGGTGTTCTGCGGGAAAGAACCGTCGGGGCGCTGCTGGACGGTGAACAGGTAATCGACGGAGCGGTTGGCCGCCGCCGAGTCGCCCGCCGCGATCTGCGCGGTCGAGACCTGATAGAGATCGCGGGACCAGACGGCGTGGTAACCGCAGTCCCCGGTGCCGTTCGCGTCTTTCGCCTCACCCCACGGATTGGTCAGCGAAGCGACGTTCGCCCCGGCGTAGGTCTTGTCCTCGTGGGCCTTGAGGGTCATCAGCGCCACGTTGTACTGCGTGGTCAGTCCCGCATCGGTGATCGAACGGGGCACCGCGGCCAGCGACGAGAGGTAGCCGTTCCAGCCGGACCGGTACGCGCTGTCGGCCGCCGCGAAGCCTCCGGCCAGCGAGGCGGAAGCGTTCGCCGACGCGGCGCCGCGGTCGCCGCCGAACCCGAGGGCGAGGGTGAAGGTGGTGTCGGTGCCCACCGGGATCTGCCCCAGCTGAACCAGATTCCCCGGCGTCGAGGCGGTGTCGTACTGCGTGCCGAGAACATGATCGCCGCTCAGATCGACATAGCCGTCGCTGGCGGTGCCGCTGTAGCCGCTGGTCGCCTTGACGAAGCCGGTGGAGGCGGCCAAGGCGCTGGACACCGGGCCGTCCGAAGCGACGAGCTGTCCGCCGGAGGTGGCGCCGGTGTCCCCCATTCCGCTGTTGTTCAGCGAAGGGTTGTACAGCACGTAAAGCTGCAACGGTCCGCCACTGAGCACCTCGAACCGGGTCTGGATCAGCACGGTGGAGCGGGCCGGGTCGGCGGTGTGGGTCTTGGTGATCCGGTACCGGCCGTCGGTCGCGGTGTTGATCTGCCGGTAGCTCAGCGAGCGCGGATCGGTCAGCACCAGCTGCTTGGTGGTGTGATCGCGTTCGAGCTGGGTGAACCCGGCGCCGTCGGAGACGACGTACTGCAGATCCTGGACATTGGCGACGTCCACGGTCGGGTAGTAGATCTCGTGGCTGACACCCTCGCCCAGGGTGAACCACACCTTCGACCGGGCATCGGCGGACGTGCCGAAACCCTCCTTGCCCCCGGTCGTCCAGGCCGCCCCGGTGCCCGGTGCGCCGGGTGCGCCGGCCATCGGCGCGGCGACCGCCGGAGCGGGCAGGACCAGCGCGACCGAGGCCAGTAGCGCGACGGTCGTTCGAGGTCGCTTCGAAGACTTCATGACGGGAGTCCTTCCCACAGGCATCGTCGACGGCAGGATTTGTTGTTAGCCGCAACATATTCACCGGCCGTCTCGGATGCCAGGTCCGTTCGGAGTAACCCGGACCACTCAGGGCCAGTGGTCCGGCCCGGCTGCGCGTGAAGGCCCCCTTCCCTCGGCTGAGCCGAGGGAAGGGGGCCTTCACGCGCTACCGCTTTCAGCAGGGTCGCAAAAGCCAGCAGAGCCGGTAGTTCGCCTGATACGTCGTGGACGCCCCGGGCGCGACGATGTTCTGCGTCCTCGCACCACCGTGCGCCCAGTCGGTGAAGGCGTACTTCAGGTTGAGCGGCGGCAGCTTCTGCGGGCTGTCCGCGCTGATCGAGTTGATGGACCCGGCGATCACCGTCCGGGAGAACGGCGTGCGCTCCTGCGTCCCGCCGACCGTGAGCAGCGCCTGACTCGGGTTGGAGGTGAAGTTCAGCGACACCGTCTTCGGCTGGAGGTCGACGGTCTTGCTGCCGGTGCGGCCGGTGGAGTCGGTCGCCGTGAGAGTCAGTTGCAGATAGGACGGGTACTCGTGGTCCGGTGCGATGAACGAGCCGGCCGCGACGCCGGGGAAGTCCTGCACGTTGTGCGTATGGCAGGTGCCGTTGGCCGCGCAGTGCCGGATCGCGAGCCGCCACGACAGCGCCGACGGCGGGAGCGCGCCGTCCTGGGCGTCGACGGCGCGGCCGGAGAACTCCACGGTCTGGCCGACCGACCACGTCAGCGTGCCCGCCGGACTGTCGATGACCGGCACCGGATCGAGACCCACGGGGTTCCCGACGGTCACCCACACCGTCGTGGTCGCGCTCGCACCGTGGGAGTCGGTGATCCGCAGTCCGACGTCGACCGCGGCGGCCGCGGTGTAGGTCCAGCTGGGGCGTGCGGCCGAGGAGTCGTCGTAGGCGCCGTCACCGTCGAGGTCCCAGGCATAGGACAGCGTGTCCCCCGTGTCGGGATCGGTGGACCCGGTCCCGTCGAACTCGACCGTCAGCGGCGCCGGACCGCTCGACGGGGTCGCCGTCGCCACCGCGGTCGGTGGCCGGTTGTCACCGCCGGGACGGCTCACCCGGTGGAGTTCGCCGCTGCCCAGCGCGACGTAGAACAGATCGCCGCCCGGACCGGTGAGAACCTGCACGGGAGTGGCGACGCCGGTCACGAACGGCACCAGACGGCTCGCGCTCGGCAGGCCGCCGGCGGTCTGCATGGCCCAGATGCACCCTCGGGAGGAGTCGGCGAAGAACAACGCGCCGGAGTACTCCGCCGGGTAGTTGCTCCCGGACTCGAAGGCGATACCGCTGATCGACGAACCGCCGGTGGGACAGGGGTCGGTCGCCACAACCTTGGCGCCGTGGTTGTAGGCGTAGTACGGCGCCGCCTGCCCGCCCGCGGTGTACAGGGACTCGCACATGTCGAGGTTCGCGCCGTCGTATCCGGCCTGCCTGGCCGCGCCCTCGAAACAGGGCCAGCCGAAGTTCTCCGCCACCGCGTCGCCGACGTCGGCGACGCGATTGATCTCCTCCCAGGTGTTCCAGCCGACGTCGCCCGCCCAAAGCTCGCTGGTACCCGGCCGGAAGCCGAACCGGAACTGGTTCCGGGCGCCGTAGGCGATCACGCGCCGCGCGTTGGCGTCGGCGCTGCTCGCGAAGGGGTTGTCAGGAAGGCCTTCGCCGGTATCGGGATCCAGGCGCAGCAACGTTCCGTTGAGCAGGACCGGCTCCCCGGCCGGCCGTCGCGGTGACTGCGAACGCAGCGCGCCGCCCTCGGCCGCCGGGGGCGTGAGGTTGGTCCCCGCCGGCGAAGGCGGATCAGCGCACGGGTTCTCGACCTGGCCGTAGTCGGCGAAGTTGAAGCTGGCGCCGTCGCCGCCGCCCGCGTACAACGCGCCGTCCGGCCCGAAGGCCAGTGCGCCGACCGAATGACTGGGGAACTGCTGGCACCAGCCCGTGACCAGTGGTTTCTCGCTGACCGCGATACCGGCCGAGCCCATGGTCAGCCGGGAGACGCGGCCGGTGACCACACAGCCCTTGGCAGTGGCGCCCGGCGGGGTCGGGCAGGCGTCACCCCATTGCGGCGAGGTGCCGCCGGGCAACGCGTCGAGTGTGTAGGAGACGTAGACGTAAGGCCTGGCAGGGAAATCGGGGTCGACGGCCAGCCCGAGCAGACCGCGGTCCCAGAAATCCTGGGTCTGCGGGCGCAGATCGGCGAAGACCGTCGCCGTCGGGTCGGCGAGCGAATCGAAGACCTTGACCACGCCGCTCTTCTCCGCGACGAAGACGCGGCCGTCCGGCGCGAACGCGGTGGCTGTCGGCGAGCTGAGCCCGCCGATCGCCACCGTGTCAGTGAAACCGGTGGGTACCGCGGCCGTGGCCGGCGCCGCGGCGGCGACCGCGACCGCGAGGGCGCCGACGAGCGGACCGACCACGCCCATCGCCAGCGCACGTCGTGATCTTCGTGGGAACAGCGGACGTCGAGACTTCATCACGCGAACTCCTCCTGCGCAGGGACCGGAAAGGAAGAAGACAGCTGTCCGGTATGGCGTGAGAAGACCGGAAGTTGTTACGCACGTGCGCTCGTCGGCCGCCATCGGGACCTGTTCGTTCTCTTGCCGAAACCGGTGAAAGAATCACCGATTTCACCCGGAAGTCGCAGCGTCCGGTGACGGCGAAACCCACCCGGCCCGGCCTCGTCGACCGTGTCGTCGTGCTCGGCAGCGGAGGCGACTTCGTGGTGGGGGCGGATCACGACGGCCGGGTGATCTCGTGGGACCTCACCGGCAGGCGGTCGCTTCGGGAGGTGCGGACGGCGTGGTCATGGTGACCCATGAGAGATCCACAATGGACACTCGTACCTTCGAGGGCTCCGTCGTCGGTCTCGCCGCCGACAGCCGGGGGAACGTGGCCGTCGGATTCAGTGACGGCCAGGTGCTCTTCACCGATTTGCCCGGCACCGCGTTCACCGCGGCGAAGGGTTCCGTGTCGGCGATCGCCTCGAGCGCGGACAGGAACAAGGTCGCCGTCGCTTCCGGCGACGGGTGTCTCCGCTCCGCCGCAGCTCTCCGTCGCCGACAAGCGCGAAAGGTTCCGGGATGTCCTGGCCTTCACCGGGCACGGCGAAAAGCACGCGCAAAGGAGCGCGCCTGGCCCGGCGTCTCCTGACTGACGACGAACGGAACCGGTACCTGCCAGGGACTCCCCTGCGCCCCTGTACGTGACCGGCCGGCACCCCTCAGGTGCCGGCCGGTCCGGATGCCTGCCCTTTAGTCGGGCCTGCCGACCTGGGTGTTCGACAGGTCGAGACCGATCGCGAAGTCCGCCGTGTAGCCGTTTCCGGCCTGCTGGGGACGCAGCAGCATCTGGGAGCCGCCGCTGCGGTAGATCGAGTCCCGGCTATTGGTCGTGTCGGCCGGCCCTTTCCGCCGGTACGGTTCGGTCCGCAGATAAGCAGCGCCGAACTCGGGCGTGAAGTAAAGCTGCGAGGTGAACTCGTACGGACGGCCGTTGGTTCCGACGGTGCGAATCTTGATGTGGATATGCAGCGTGCGTCCCGAATACCAGCCCGGCAGAATGGTGGTGAACCGGGCCACCCCGGATTGGTCGGTGTTCTGGTAACCGCGCAGGAAACGGCGGCCGGAACTGCCCTGGGACGGAATGTCGGAGTACAGTCCGAACGCGTCGCACTGCCAGAGGTCGATCATCGCCCCCGGCAGTGGCGTGCACTGCTGCTGGCGAATTTGCTGAACAGTGAAATTGAGCGCCAGCGCGGTGCCGGGAACCAGCTGTCCGGTGGCCGGTTCACTGCGGATATCGGAGCGGTTGAGCCGCTCGTCGACGAAGTACGGGCCCTCCATTTGCTCTGGTTTGACCACGCAATCCAGGGCGCACACCTCGGGTGTGCCCGCGGTGGAGGTGGTCGCGCTCGCCGTAGCGGATCCGGCGGCGGCGAGTGTCGCACCGGCGGCGCCGAGCAGAATCAACGCCTGCCGCCTGCCGAGCACCCGGCCTACCGGCTCATCATCGTCATGCATGGGTTTCCTTTTCGCCAAATGACGGGAACAGGGAACTGAGCGCAACAAGGGCTTTCCCTGCAGGGTGCCGCGCGCATTCGATCATCCGCCCCGGCTCGTCCCGGTGTCGAGACGGTTCACTCGCGCGCATCATACTTCGAAGCGAGCAGTACCCTTTGATGGACCAAATTCTCGAATCGCGTTACGGCATTTCGCCCACGACAATCGAAGGGCGGTCCGGCCCGCCATCGCCGTCGCACCCCGGCCGGATCAAGACCGGTTCGTCACCGGTTGGCCGGTACCCGGGCGACGGTCCTTGCTGACACGCTGAGATCACTTCTTTCCCCGACGAAAGGATGGTCCCGGTGACGCGTCCGCTGGTGCTGGACCCGAACGGCCACGACATCCACGCAGAGAACGAACGGCTGCGCGAGCGCGGCCCGCTCACCCGGGTGGAACTGCCGGGCGGTGTCGTGGCCTGGTCGGTGACGAGCTACGAATTGCTGCGCGGTCTGCTCAACGATCCGCGGGTGTCGAAGGACGCCCGGCGGCACTGGCCGGCGTTCGCCGACATCAGCGCGGATTGGCCGCTGCTGGTCTGGGTTTCGGTGCGGAACATGTTCACCGCGTACGGCGCCGACCACCGACGGCTGCGCTCGCTCGTCGCGCAGGCGTTCACCGCACGCCGGATCGCGATGCTGCGGCCCTGGATCACCGCGATCGTCACCGACCTGCTCGACAAGCTCGCGGCCGAACCCGCGGGCGAACCCGTCGACCTGCGGGAGACTTTCGCCTACCCGGTGCCCATCGAGGTGATCTGCCAGCTGTTCGGCGTTCCGGACTCGGCCCGCCCCAGGCTACGCGAGTCCGTCGACGTCTTCTTCCAGACGTCGGCGAGCCAGGCGGAGATGCTGGCCGCGTACCAGGACATCCACTCGATCTTCACCGATCTCGTCGCCGCCAAGCGCGCGAACCCCGGCGACGACCTCACCACCGCCCTCATCGCCGCGCAGAGCCAGGACGGCGGCGCCCGGCTGGACGAGACCGAACTGATCGACACCCTGATCCTGTTCATCTCCGCCGGTCACGAAACCACCGTGAACCTTCTCGACCAGGCCATCACCGCGCTGCTCACCCATCCGGAGCAACTCGCCGGGATCCGTACCGGCCGCGTGTCCTGGCCGGACGCGATCGAGGAGACGCTGCGCTGGCAGGCACCGGTGGCGCACCTGCCGCTGCGCTACGCCGTCGACGACATCCACGTCGCCGATGTGGTCATCCGGAAGGGTGAGGCGATCCTGGCAGGCTACGCCGCCGCCGGTCGGGACCCGGCGCTGCACGGGAAGGACGCCGACGCTTTCGACGTCACCCGCCCCGACAAATCGCATGTCGCGTTCGGCCACGGAGTGCATCACTGTCTCGGCGCCCCGTTGGCGCGGATGGAGGCGGCGATCGCGCTGCCCGCCCTGTTCGAACGCTTCCCGGATCTGACACTCGCGACCTCCCCGGCGGAACTGCGGCATCTCGAGTCCTTTATTTCCAACGGACACCGGGTGCTGCCGGTCCTGCTGCACGGCGCGCGCTAACCCGGGCGGCACCGATCGGCGACTGTGTGGATTTTGTACCGTTGGACGCACAAAAATCCACACAGTCCCGCGTGACCGTCCGGCCACACCGGCCGAACTCGTGGAGATGTGGGGGTGTGTGGAAATAGAGACATTCACTGTCCCTATTTCCACACACCCCTTACTCTGAGTGACAACGCGCGCTCTCGGTGACCGACAGCCGTGCCTCACACCTCACTAGCCGCCGTTGCCGTCCTGCTCCTTCTCGCGGCACCGACGAGCAGCACCTTCCCGGATCCCCCGCTCCTCGCGCGACGGAGCGGCCGTGGTGCAGACTCCCTACCCAGGTTCGGCGGTTCATCGAGGAGGCACACGGCCATGGAGAGTGGGATTCGGGTCAGTGTCGAGAGTGCCGAGCCCGCGCTGGCCGGGACGGTCGTCTGCGTTGTCCGATGTCTGGGCGGGCCGGTGTCCGTGGGAGATGTCTTCGAGCTGGCGACCCTGGAACATGACGCCGACGCGCCGATCGATCTTCGAGTCACGAGCATCCAGCGCTACGACCACGCGGTCGATTCGCTCGAGCCGCCGCATACCGCGAAACTCGAACTGAAAGGCCAAGGGATGTCTCTGCTCGCCCGGGCTCGGGAGCTTCGTGGATCGGCGGGGGCCGGCCACGCCGGGTTTTGCCGGTGGTCCGGGTCATGACCGCGAAAGCGGCCCAGGTGTTGAACATGTTGAACGTCAAGCGCTCGTTCAACATGTTCAACACCCAGCACGCGCGGACCGGCTAGCACATCACAACGGCCGAGAGCTGTACTGGCGGTCACCCTTGAAGCGCTGCTGGAGGTAACGCCGTGCGTGACCTTTCCGCCCGACAGGCCGAGATCTCGGAGCTGGTCGACACCCGGTGGGGAAGCTTGCTCGACGAAGTCAGCGGCACCGTGGTCGAGCGGGACGAGGCAAGGCAGCCACCTCCAGCCGAGCTGCTGGACGCGCTCGCGGCGGCCGGGCTGCACGGTTTGTCGCTGGACCCGGAGATCGGCGGCGAAGGTGTCGATGTCCTGACGTGGGGCATGGTGCTGGAACAGATCGGCTACCGGTGCCTGGACTCGGCACTTCCGATGATCATCAATCACACCATCGACATCGCCCGGTTCGTGCACGAATCCGGTCGCACCGACCTGATCGAAAAGTACGCCGTCCCCATCGGCAGGGGAACCATCGGCGCGGGCATCGCCTACACCGAAGACGCGGACGCGTGGTCGTTCCGGACCGTACTGCGGCGCAAAGGCGACGACTTCACCTTGTCCGGCTACAAGTCCTACGTGACGGCCGGGACGATCAGTGACGTCTTCCTGACCTATCCGCTGGACGAGGCCGGGGACATGGTGGCGTGCCTGGTCGAGCGGAACGACCCGGGGGTGACGGTGACCCCGGCGCGACCGCTGGGGATGCGCACGGCCGGAGCGGCGGCGCTCACCTTCCAGGACGTCCTGCTCCCCGCGGACCGGATACTCCAGGCCAGCGACGGACTCACGCACGCGCAACGGTTCTTGAGCAACCAGCGGTTGTGGATCACCTGTGCCCCGCTCGGCCGCGCGCAGCGGGTCATGGAGGACTGCGCGGCCCGGTTGTCGACCAGTATCCGCTACGGCGAGCCGGTCTCCGGGCTCAAGAACGTCGAAGCGACCCTGGGCCGCATGTACGTGGCGATCGAATCGGCCAGGGCGATGCTCTACCACGCGCTCACCCATGTCGGCGCCGGTCTCGCCGAGCCGGTGTTCGACCCGATCCTGTCCGCCGCCAAGCATTTCGCGGCCGAGCAGATCCGCTCCGTGCTCGAATCGGCGTTCCGGGTGTCGGGCGGCTACGGCTTCTACGGCACCCCGCACCTGGGCCGGTACATGCGCGACTTCAGCGGACTCACCCTCGTCGCGGGAACCAACGACATCCTGGAAACCAACCTCGGCGCGGGCGTCGTCGCGCGAGCGGGCCGGAACCACGAGAACGGAGACCGAGGATGAACTTCGAGTTCACAGGCATCCTTCTGCGCACGGCGGGCAACCAGCGTTCGGTGTCGGTCGAAGCCACCACGCTCGCCGGTGCCCTGGCCGAACTGTCCGGCATGTTCCCTTCGATGGGCCGGGTGCTGCTCGACAACACCGGAAGCCTGCGGAAGGCGCACCGCGTGTTCCTCAACGGCGAACTGGTCCCCCATCCCGACGAGACCATGCCGCTGGGGGACGACGACCGGATCGAGTTCTTCACCGCGGTCGCCGGTGGCTGAGGACGCGGTACTCGCGGAGGGAAGACGCTGGGGCGGCCACGCCCGGGACTGGGCGGAGATCCAGGAGCGAACGATCCACCCCGCGTGGCACGCCGTGCTGACCGAGCTGCCGGCTTCGCCGTCACGTTCGTTGCTGGACCTAGGCTGCGGCGCCGGCGGATTCGCCCGGCTGGCCGCGGCACACCACACCCGCGTCACCGGTCTGGACGCCTCCATCGCGCTGGTCGACATCGCCCGGACCCGCCACCCGGCCGGGCCGTTCCTGGTGGGCGACATGGAGCGCGTTCCCTTCCCCACCGCGGAATTCACCGCGGTGACGGCGTTCAACAGCCTGCACTTCGCGCGGCACCCGGCCAGGGTCGTCGCGGAGGCGATCCGGGTCACCCGGCCGGGAGGGCGGATCGCCGTCACGGCGTGGGGACCGCTTCTGGACTGTGACGCGATGGCGTACTTCCTCGATCTCGGCGGGCTGCTACCGCCCGCCCCGAGCCACGCCGAATCCGCCGCGGACCTCACGGATCCGGCGGCCGTGCGGCGGCTGCTCGCCCGCGCCGGCCTGGCCGTCGGCCCGACGCGGACATTGTCCTGCCCCTGGGAGTACCCCGACCTGACGACCGCCCTCCGCGGATTGCTCTCCACCGGACCCGCGACGGCCGCGGTCAGCCACGCCGGCCTGGAGCGGGTCGCGGAAACCATCACCGGATCGATCTCGCCTTACCGGCGTCCCGACGGCTCCTACCTCCTGCACAACACCTGTTTCACCGTGATCGCCGCCCTTCCCCGAGTCCCCCGCGCCGAGATCCTCAGCCGCG
Source organism: Amycolatopsis orientalis (assembly GCF_000943515.2). NCBI lineage: Bacteria > Bacillati > Actinomycetota > Actinomycetes > Pseudonocardiales > Pseudonocardiaceae > Amycolatopsis > Amycolatopsis orientalis. The sequence continues at coordinate 5,279,476 of NZ_CP016174.1, forward strand.
GCTCCAGCGCTGCAGAGCGCCGCCGTCGCAGCTCCAGGTGATCACTTTGGTGCCGTTGGCCGTCCCGCCGCCGGAGGCGGCCAGACACAGTCCTGAGTGGACATTGACCACCGTTCCGTCCGCGCCGAACGTCCACTGCTGGGAATCCGCGCCGGTGCAGTCGCCGATGACGGCCTTCGTGCCGGGCGCGGTCCCGCCGGACTCGGCGCCGAGGCACTTGGTCCCGTATACCCGCAGCTGCTTGCCGGAAGTGGCCGTCCACTGCTGGTTCGTCCCGCCGTTGCAGTCCCACAACGCCACTTGCGTGCCGTTCGCCTGCGAGAGGCCCGGCACGTCCAGACATCGGCCGGCGGCCACCGCGCGCACCGGACCGGTCGTCTCGCCGCCGCTCCCGCCGTCGAGCCCCAGGAAGGAGATCGCGTACGCGAGCATCCCGGCCTGTGGCAACGTGTGGCCGGTGCCCGCGATGCTGATTCCTTCGACCGTGGCACGAGTACCGGTGTCGCCGTAGCGGGTCCGTGTCCAAGTCTGTTGTGGATGGTCGGTGAACGACGGGGTCTGGCTCAGCCCGCGAAGGGCCGTCCACTGCTTGATCTCTTCGCCGTAGTTGGGGTACGCCAGGGTGGTGTCCTGGTTCCCGTGCCACAGCTGCATTCTCGGGTAGCCGCCGGGGTAGCCCGGATACATGGCATGAGCCAGATCGGCCCATTGCTGCGCGGTCTTGATGACGTTCCCGCCCGCGCACTGGCTGTTCCACAGCGAACCATTGGTCGTAGCGAAGCAGCCGGCGGGCACTCCGGAGAACGCCGCTCCGGCGGAGAACACGTCCGGGTATCCGGCGGCCAGCACGTTCGTCATCATGGCACCGGACGAGAAGCCGCTGACCACGATGCGGCCGGGGTCCACCGGATAACGCTGCCGCGCCCAGGCGACCATCGACATGATGCCCGTGGAGTCGCTGCCGCCGTCGCGGGTGAGCCCCGCTTTCGTGGAGACGTCGAAGCAGTGCCCGTCACGGGTGGCCTCCGGCACGACCACGACGAAGCCGTACCGGTCGGCCGCGGTCGCGTAGTCGTGCCCGTTGCCGTTGAAGATCGCTCCCGCCGAACCACCGCAGTAGTGGACCAGCACCAGCAACGCCGGCCGGGGGGCCACCGTGGCCGGCACGTACAGGTACATGTTCAGGTTGGTGGGGTTGGCGCCGAAGGCACCGATCTTCGTCAATCCCGCGGCACTGGCCGGGCGGGCCGTCAGCAGTGCCGTGCCCGCCATGAGCGGCAGCACCATCATCAGCGCCAGCAGGAGTTTCATCGATGAGCAGGACTTGATCGACCGGGACAGTCTCATACATCACCTCGAAATCCGACGGTAAGGACGCCGCGTGATCACGTCAACACTTGATTCACGAGCAGTGCAAGTTACACAGGGATCGTCCACTGTGGACCGCTCCATGGCCGGTGTCAGCACGCCCCGGGGATCGCGTGTGCCCCACACGATTCGCGCACGACCAGGGTGGGCCACAGCTGGACGCGGTGGACCGGCCGGTCACCACGGTCGGCCACCCGGGCCAGCGCCAGTTCCGCGGCGAGCACACCCAGGCGGTGTTTCTGCGGGCAGACCGCGGTCAACGGCGGATCGGACGCGGCGGCGACCTCGTCGTCATAGGTGACGATCGCGAGGTCCCCCGGCACACTGATGCCGCGATGCCGGGCCAGCGCGATGAGCCCGATCGCTTCCCGGTCGGAATGCACGAGAAGCGCGGTGACACCTTCGGCGCGCAGGCGCGTGAGCATCTCGTCGTAGGCGTGCGGCCACCCGGCGGAGCCATACGGCGGGACGTCCAGATCCGCGGTATGGCCCGGGTCGAGACCGAGCGAGGAGCCCGCCTCCCGCCAGCCGCGGCGCAGCGCGTCCCTGGTCGGGCTGGACCGTGAGGTCACCAGCCCGACTCGCCGGTGTCCGAGGCTCATCAGATGACGCAGTGCCAGACCGGCGCCGAGCGCGTGCGCCGTCGTGGCGGCGTCGAGGCCGAGCATCGGGAGTTCCTGTGGCGGCAGGCGTTCGACCAGTACCACCGGCACGGCGAGTGAGCCCAGCCAGCGGAGCAGCTCCGTCCCGGCCCGGCCGTTCGTCGTCGGCGCGATCAGCAGGGTGTGGACGCCGCGGTCGAGCAGGTTACCCACCTGGCGGCGATCTTCGGCGGGGTCGTAGCTCGACGGGCGAAGGATCAGCCGCCCACCGGCGGCGGACACGGTCGTCTGCGCGCCCTGGATCACCGGCGGCCAGTAGTACTCCACCGACGGCGCCACCATGCCGACCAGGGTGCCGGGCGCGACCACACCATAGGACGGGCGCACGCCGTTGCGGTTGTTCTTCTGCTGTCCCGCACGGGAACGCGGCAGCGTCGCACCGCCGTGCACCCTCGCCAGCAGGCCCTGATCCTCCAGCTCGGTCACGTCACGTCGCACGGTCACGGCGGAAACGCCGAGCCGGACGGCCAGCTCGCTGAGCCGGACCGTGCCACGCTGCCGCAGCTCGGCGAGGATGATGCCGTGGCGCTCCGAGGCGAGCATCATCGCGCACCCCTCCCGGTTATCCTGGAAGCGCTCCCAGGCGAGGGTAAGGAGAGGCCGGACCGGTGTCAACCGTCAGCTGATCACCGATCGCTCTGTGCACAATGGACGGAATTCGCGCGTCCCCGGTCAGCTCCGGGTCCATTTCTGTCCGTTCGTGCCGGTACAGGTCGCGAGTACCACCTGCGTGCCGTTCCCGCCGCCACCGGCGTCGAGACACAGTTTCGAGCGGACCCCGGTGATCGTGCCGTCCGCGTTGACGGTCCACTGCTGGCCGTCCCCACCGCCGCAGTCCCAGATCTGCATCCGGGTGCCGGGGGCCGTGCCGCCCCCGTCCGTGTCGAGGCATTTGGTGCCGTACACCTGCAGCTGCTTGCCGGCGGTCAGCGTCCACCACTGGTTCGCTCCCCCGTTGCAGTCCCACACCACCGCGCGGGTGCCGTTCGCCTGCGACTGGCCGAAGACGTCGAGGCAGCGGCCGGAGCCGGTGTTGCGCAACGCCGACGACTGCCCGCCCGAAGCCGAGACGACACTGAAGTTGTCGAACTGCGCCGTCTCGCCCTGACTGGTCCCGAGTCCCGCCTGACCGGCCGTCCACGTCGTGTCGTTCACCGTGCCGACGACAACGCCGTCGATACTCGCGGTGATGGTGCCGCCGGAGAAGCCGAGCGCTAGCGTATGCCAGCGGTTGGTGCCCAGCGCGGTGGTCGTGCCGCTGCGCAACGTCGTGACCTGGCGTTCGGTGTTGTTCCGCAGGATCGACCACGCGCCGTTGTCACCCGCCCTGAAGTAGTAGGCGGCCAGCGCGCCCTGGTCGGTCGTCTTCTGCCCACCGGCGCGGCCGATCAGCTCGGCATGCCCCGGCTTTTCCAGCAGCACGTCGGCCGAGACGGTGTAGTTGTTCCAGTTCACGTTGCCCAGCAACGCGTACGGAGCCGTCTCGGTCTTCCAGGGGATGGCCTTCTGCGGTGAGGCCTGGCGGACGCACCGGCCCGTGCGGCCGGCACCGCAGCCGGCGACCTCGAACGCGCCTTCCATGTCCATCAGGTACTTGGCCTCTTTGCCGAGCGCGTAGCCGTCGAAGTCGTCGCTGTAGGGCAGGCCGAGCGAGCCGGGTGGCGGGCTGACGGCGGTGCCCTTTCCCTGTCCGGTCGTGGTCGTGAGGGTGTACAGGTATCCCGGCTGGACGGTGAGCGAGTACCGGCCGCCCGAGGGCGTGAGGTCCGCGCTGTGCACGAAGTGGCGGGCGGTGTCGCTGGAGTTCAGGTCGGTCGACCACACCCGCACCTGGCCGGTGGACAGGCCGCCCGCGACGGTGAAGTCCAGCGTCTGGGCCGAAGTGGCGTCCATCGTCTCGATGATGGTGCTGTAGTCGGTGTTGTCCGGCGACTTCATCGAGACGAAGCTGCCGTTGGCCCGGTTCCCGCCGAGGTAGCCGCTGGAGGTGTCCAGGTACTTCCAGCCGGGTGCGGTGAACTGCGCCGTATGCGCCAGCGCCCAGGTGTCCTTGCCGACCGAGTAGTTGCCGGACCACGGCTGGTTGGCCAGGATCAGGCCGACCGTCGGCCAGGGGATGTTCGGCGTGGTCGCGGCGATCAGGTCCCAGTTGAGGTAGGCGGTCATCTTCCCGTCGATGTAGACCCGGTTGATGCCGCGGGCCAGCGGTTTGGCGCCGTCGTTGTAGTCCTGCGAGCCGTTCTCGCTCGACCAGAGCACCTTGCCGGAGTTCGCGGCGTTCGCCGGTACCGGGCAGGAGGTCTGCGCGCTGAGGTAGCCGCACGTGTAGTGGGCGCTCAGCACGTCGGTCGCGTCGCGGTAGGCGGGGTTCGTCGCGAGCGGTCCCGCCGGTCCCCAGTCACCGGGCCACGAATCGCCCACGATCACCTTGACGCCGCTGTAGCCGTTGGCGTTCAACGCGTTGCGCAGGTCGACAGTCCACTGAGGACTCCACTGCTTTTCGTTCTGCGCCGCGGTGAGGTAGTCGATGGTCAGGTTGTGTTTCTTCGCGCAGCCCAGCCAGGTCAGCAGGTAGTCGATCATGTCCTTGGAGAGGAAGGTCCCGTTGCCGATCCAGCCTGGCGCTCCCCAGGGCAGGCCGACCAGCTTGACGCCGGGATTGCGGGCCTTCGCCTGCTCGGCGATCCACCACTCGTAGCCGCGGTCGCAGTCGAGATCGCCGCGGAAGTGGGCGTGGCTCGGTTCGGCCCCGCTGGTGGAGTTGGTGTCGCCACCTATCTCCACCTTGAGGATCTGCAGGGCCGCGCCGTAGGAGGGTTTGAACAGGTAGTCCAGGATCTGCCCGCGCTGCGGCTCGGGATAGTCGATCAGCAGGCGGCTATTCCCACCGCCGCCGCTGACCGCCCCGACGCCGTCGAAGGTGCGGCCACCCGACGCTCCGTTGATCGTGATCGAGGTGGCGGCCAGCGCCGGCGACGGGGCCGGGCTCACGACACTCGCCGCGCACAGGGCCATGACGACGGCGGCCACCGCCGAGCCGCGCCACCGGCGCGGTCTCCTGATACCGAACATGGTGCTCTCCTTCGGCGGGAACCCGGCTACGGAGTGGTCAGATCGAAGCGCTGCAGGGTGACGGCTCCCCCGAGCGACTGGGTGGCGTGGTTGAACACCGCGAACCGGTAACCCATGAAGAACTGCCAGTCGCTGTTGAGCGTGAAACCGGGCCCGAACGAGGTGAAGTTGACGCCGTCCGCGCTGCAGGAGAAGCGAGCCTGCCGCCCGGCACCCGGCCGGATGTCGGCGTTGGCGCGCAACCAGATCCGGTTGCCGGTGAAGCCGGCTCCGGCGACCTCCGTCCCGGTCGTCTTGGTGTTCCAGTTGCCGTCCATGGTGAGGTTGTTCACCATCACCACCCGGTTGCGGCCGCCGTCCCGTTTGACCCCGAGCCAGGCGGACGAGTCACGCAGCATGGCCAGTCCCGTCCGGTCACCGTCCCGCATCGCGCTCAGATCGAGCGAGATCGTCGCGGTGGACGTCGGCCCCGGTATCCGATGGGTCAAGGTGTTCTTCGCGGCGTAGAGATCGCCGGTGACGGACGCTGTCTGCAGCCGCAGGCCGTTGCCGACCGAGAACCTGGTGGTGTCCGGGTTGTGGTTCCACTCCCACTCCGGCCCGAGCGCGGTGCCGGTGAACGTGTCGGTGCCGAGCATCGGCTTGACCGGCCGTGGCGGCGGTGGCAGGTTCGGCGCCGGATAGTTCGTACCCCAGCGGTTGTTGACCGTCTGCAGCCGCGGCCAGCCGTCGGCGGTCCAGGTGACCGGCGCGAGCACCGGGATGCGGCCGCCGGGATAGGCGTCGACGAAAGCCATGTAGTACCAGTCGCCGTTCTGCGTCTGCACCATGCCGCCCTGGTGCGGCACACCGCCACCGGCCACCGGCCCCGGCAGGTTCAGCAGTACCTGCTGCACGGTGTAGGGCCCGAACGGGCCCGAGGTCGATTTCAGGATGTACTGGCCGTTCGCGGGCCGCGTGACGAAGATGTAGTAGCTGCCGTTGCGCTTGTAGAACCGCGAACCCTCGAGCGTGCCGATGTTCGACGGCGTCTGGAACACCTGCTGCGAGCGAACCTCGGTCTTGCCGTCCTTCGACAGCTGGGCGACGCTGAGGGTGGTGTTGCCGTACGCGACGTACATCGTGTCGTCGTCATCGACCAGCATCCCCGCGTCGTAGTAACACTTGTCGATCGTCGTGTGCTTGGTCCACTGCCCGTCGACGGAAGCCGCCGTGTAGATGTGGGTCTTGGCGAAATCGACGCACCCGCCCCAGTAGAACGTGTTGTTGCTCTTGCGGTGGTTCAAGAACGACGCCCAGATCCCCCGGACGTATCCGCGTCCGCCGTTCAGGTCGTACTTGGCCCCGAAGTCGAGCCGTGGCACGGAATGCCCGGCGAACTCCCAGTTCACCAGGTCGTACGACCGCAGGATCGGCGCACCGGGCGAATAGTGCATGGTCGAAGCCGAGTAGTAGTACGCGTCGCCGACCCTGATGATGTCGACGTCCGCGAAGTCCTGCCAGAGGATCGGGTTCGTGATCGCCGCGCCGCGCGGAGCGGGCTGCGCGCCGGCGTCCGGGCGGGGGCTCGCGGTGAGCCCGCCGAACAGCAGACCGACGGCGGCGGCCAACGCCAGTACCGCTTTCAACAGTCGATGACGTGCCATCACGGTCCTTTCGCCTTTTCCCGCTCACGAGCCGGGAGGTAAGTCATCCACGTCGACTCCGAAACTGTCCACTGAGGACAGTGAGGCGTTTTTCTTTCCAGCAGGGACTTTTCGAGCAATGGAACCAGTGCGCGACACAGGAGTCAATGTTTCGAAACAAACGAACACTTTCGAAGTTCCGTCACTTCAGTCGCGCGGGGATGTAACTTTCACCGCGAATACCCCATTCAGGCCATCGCCGTCGACGCAATTCCCTGACGCTCTTGTGAGCGTGAACATCGCGATGCGACACTGCGGAAACTCCCAGCGCGCAGCCGGAGTTCCCGGACCTCCCCTTCCAGAAGGTGTCACCCTATGAAACTGACAGCGAAGTCGGTGTCACGAGCGGCACTCGTGGCCACCTTGTTCACGACGACCGCGCTCCTGGCGGCCACCCCGGCGGGCGCCGCCTCGACGCTCGGCGCGTCCGCCGCGCAGAGTGGCCGCTACTTCGGCACCGCCGTCGCCGCGGGCAGGCTCGGCGACGGGACCTACGTCGGGATTCTCAACCGGGAATTCTCCATGGTCACCGCCGAGAACGAGATGAAGATGGACGCCACCGAGCCGAATCCGAACCAGTTCACCTTCGGCAACGGTGACCGGATTCTGAACCAGGCACGGAGCCAGGGCAAACGCGTACGGGGACACACCCTCGCCTGGCATGGCCAGCAACCCGGCTGGATGCAGCGGATGGAGGGCCCCTCGCTGCGTTCCGCGCTCGTCAACCACATCACCAAGGTCGCGGGCCACTACCGGGGCCAGCTCTACGCCTGGGACGTGGTGAACGAGGCGTTCGCCGACGGCGGCTCGGGTGGCCGCCGCGACTCGAACCTCCAGCGCACCGGCAACGACTGGATCGAGGTCGCCTTCCGCACCGCGCGGGCCGCCGACCCCGGTGCCAAGCTCTGCTACAACGACTACAACATCGACAGCTGGTCCGCCGCGAAGACACAAGGCGTGTACCGGATGGTGAAGGACTTCAAGGCGCGCGGCGTCCCGATCGACTGCGTCGGGCTCCAGTCGCATTTCGGCACCGGCATTCCCGGCGACTACCAGACCACGATCCAGCGCTTCGGTGAACTCGGTGTCGACGTCCAGATCACCGAGCTCGACATCGCCGGGTCGGGAACGCAGCAGGCCGAGAACTACCGCCGGGTCACGCAGGCCTGCCTCAGCGTCGCCCGCTGCGGCGGCATCACCGTCTGGGGCATCCGCGACACGGATTCCTGGCGCGCACGGGAAACCCCGCTGCTCTTCGACGGCGCCGGCAACAAGAAGGCCGCGTACAACAGCGTGCTGAACGCGCTCAACGGCGGCTCGGTGGTCCCGCATCCGACAGCCGCGACGCACTGACCACGGAGGTACCGATGCGATCGTCTCCACGGACCCGGTTCAGGCGCGGACTCGCCTGGCTGGTCACGACGCTCTGCGCCGTCACACTGTTCCCGGCGACGGCGGCGGCCGACAACCCGATCATCCAGCACATCCACACGGCCGATCCCGCCCCGCTGGTGCACAACGGCCGGATCTACCTCTACACCGGGCACGACGAGGACAACTCCACCTGGTTCACCATGAAGGAATGGCGGGTGTGGTCGTCCGCGGACATGGTGAACTGGACCGACCACGGTTCCCCGATGAACCTGGCCACCTTCACGTGGGCGAAGTCCGACGCGTGGGCGGGCCAGGCCATCGAGCGCAACGGCAAGTTCTACTGGTACGTCCCGGTGACCAGCAAGGCCACCGGGCGCTACGCCATCGGGGTCGCGGTCGCCGACAGCCCCACCGGCCCGTTCAGGGACGCGCTCGGCCACCCGCTGGCGGAAAACGGCGAGATCGACCCAACCGTCTTCATCGACGACAACGGACAGGCGTATCTCTACTGGGGAAACCCGAACCTGTGGTACGCCAAGCTGAACCCCGACATGATCTCCTTCAACGGCAGCCCGGCCCAGATCCCGCTCACCACCGCGGGGTTCGGCACCCGGCCCAACGGCGGGAACCGGCCGACGCTGTACGAGGAGGGCCCCTGGGTCTACAAACGGAACGGGTTGTACTACAACGTTTTCGCGGCCAAGTGCTGCTCGGAGTTCATCGGGTACTCGACGGCGCCCGGCCCGACCGGTCCGTGGACCTATCGCGGAACGGTCATGCCGACGCAGGGCAGCAGTTTCACCAACCATCCCGGCATCATCGATTTCAAGGGCAATTCGTACTTCTTCTACCACAACGGCGCGTTGCCCGGCGGCGGTGGCTACACGCGTTCGGTCGCCGTCGAGAAGTTCGACTACCGGCCCGACGGCACGATCCCGACGATCATGATGACCGGCACGGGAGCCCCACAGGTCGGCACCTTGGATCCGTACACCCGCCAAGAGGCCGAAACCATCGCGTGGGGCTCCGGTATCGAGACCGAGGTCGCCGCGGAAGGCGGCATGAACGTGTCGCATCTCGAAAACGGCGACTGGATCAAGGTCAAGGGTGCCGCGTTCGGCGCCGGCGCGGCCACCTTCACCACCCGGGTGGCGTCGGCGACCGGGGGCGGTGACGTCGAACTCCGGCTCGACAGCCCCACCGGCACGCTGGTGGGCAAATGCGGCGTGCGAGGTACCGGCGGCTGGCAGAACTGGACCACGGTCTCGTGCCCGGTCAACGGCGCGTCCGGTACCCACGATCTGTACCTCCGGTTCACCGGCGGAGGCGGGTACCTGTTCAACGTGAACTGGTGGCAGTTCGGTCCGCGTTGCCCCGTCCTGCGCCGCGGCGCCCGCCCCGTTCCCGGGGGCGGGCGCCGTGGCGTGTCAGCCCGTTCGGCGGCCGGGATGAGTAGTACTCATCCACGCGGCGTGGCCACGGTGGTCTGAATGGATGAAATTCGCGATATCGGCAGGATTCCGGGGAAAGTATCTTGAATCGAGCGTCTACGGGCTCTTGACTGGGATGTAACAAGACGCTGTCATGTGATGAGAATCGAACCCCCGCCGTCCCCGACCATCCGTCCCCGTACCGAAGGCGTCCCGATGCCGCGAATGAGTCGCATACATCGTGGACGCGACCGCCGTGCGAAGACCGGCCCACAACGCAGTGGAGCACCCATGACCACACACGTCCGCCCCTCCGCCCAGTCGCCACCGGCCAGGGTCCCCGCGTATCGACGTGCTTGTGCGAGAAGACTTCATTCACCTCACCGGCATGGTGAACGCACCCGAATTGCCGTAGTCCTCGCACGAACAAATGCATGCTCCTTTTCCACATAAAGGGAACGGTCGCCATCCGGCTCGTGGTTTCGTGCCGAGACGAGCGCAATCCCAAGGGCACCAAGGGTTTCCTGCCCGTGTAACCATTCGCCGAACACTTCCGTTCGCGCCGAAGAGGCGCTATCGTCGGGTCACCATACGGTTTTGGGCAAACGCCGCCCACCGGACAGGGTTGTCTTGGGAAGGTGGAAAGTGTCCGCAGTCGAGCTGCCCGATATCCGCCCCACGCTGGCCGATGTGGCCAGGGTCGCCGGCGTGTCGACGGCGACAGCGTCCCGCGTGCTCAACGGATTCGCCAAGGTCCGGCCGGAGACGCGCGACCAGGTCAAATCCGCGATGATCGCGCTCGGCTACGCCCGCCGTCGCGCCGCGAGCCTGAAAGACGTGCGGCGCACCGGATCGATCGCGCTGGTGGTCTGCGAGAAGATGCTGCAGGTGTTCGCGGACCCCTACGTCGCGCGGATAGCGGCCGGGATGACCAAGGAACTGGCCACCGCGGGTGCGCAGCTCGTGCTGATCCCCATGTCGTCGACGGAGGACTACCCGGCCTCGATCGTGCACTATCTCGCCGACGGGCATGTCGACGGCGCGCTGGTGATCGGGATGCACGGCCGGTACCCGCTCGACCTCGCGTGGCTCGGCATCCCGGTGGTGTTCGGCGGACGCCCGGTGTGCGACGAGGATTCCGGGCAATACTCCTATGTGGACGCGGACAATCGGGGCGGCGCGGAACAGGCCGTCCGGCATCTGCTCGCGTCCGGGCGGCGCACCATCGCGACGATCGCGGGGCCGCAGGACATGGTGGCGGGTATCGACCGGCTGCTCGGCTACCGGAAGGCCATCTGCAAAGCGGACGGCATCGACGACAGCCTGGTGGTGTTCGGCGACTTCGGGCTGGCCTCCGGCGACCACGCCACGGCACGGTTGCTCGAGCGGAGGCCCGACGTGGACGCCATCTTCGCCGCCTCCGACCTGATGGCGGCGGGTGCGCTCCGGGCGCTGCGCCGGGCCGGGCGGCGCGTACCCGAGGACGTCGCCGTGATCGGTTTCGACGATCTGCCGGTCGGCCGCCGCACCGAGCCGCCACTCACCACGGTGCGCCAGCCGATCGAGGAGATGGGCGCCCGGATGGCCCGCGAACTGCTCGCGATGATCAACGGGCCTGCCACTCCCCCCAGCCTGGTGTTCGACACCGAACTGATCGTGCGCGAGTCGGCCTGAATTTCCCCATCGCACAGGCGTGGCCCGGGATGGAGTCCATCCCGGGCCACGCCTGCGTGGGATGCCGGGTCAGCCGGTGGCCGCGATGATCCGCCAGCGCTGGTTCTTGCTGGTGCTGTCGGCGTACTGGCCCAGATCCGCACCGTTGCCGGTGCTGCCCATTCCGTCGATGTACTTGCCGGTGGCGCGGTTCTTGACGCGCACGTAGTTGGCGTCGGTCGTCACCAGCCACTGCTGACTGGTGGCGGTACTCGCCGCGTACTGGGCCACCGCGGCACCGTTGGCCGTGCGCCCAGCGCCGTCGAGGTACAAACCAGTGGCCCGGTTCTTGATCCGTACGGAGTTCCCGTAGTTCTCGATGACCCATTGCTGCTCGGCACGGCTCGCGCTGTCACCCCACTGGGCGGCGTTGCCGCCGGAGGAGGTGCGCCCGGCACCGTCGGCGTAGAGACCGGTGGCCGCGTTGACGATCCGGACATAGGTCCCGCCGGCGTCGCCGAGCCCCCACGCGTACCGCAACCGGGCGAGGCCGGACGCGTTCACCAGGGAGAGTTTGATGTCCGCACCGGCTCCGGTCCTGGTCGTCAGGCTGTACCAATCGCCGTCGCGCAGCCCCGGCCAGTACACGCTGCCCATCCCGAGGCTCCGCAGTTTGCTGCTGACACCCCGGGTGTAGTCGGCGAAGAACGAGCCGCTCGGGATGTTGTAGTCGATGGGGTCGTAGTGGACGCCGTTCTTGCTGCCCGGCCCCATCGGCCCGCCCCACTCGGTCGCGATGGTGCGATCGGCGTAGCCCCCGATATAGCCGCCGATATGGTTCGCCCATTCGTTCTCGCTTTCATAACCGGCGAAGAACGAATAATCGTGCACCGCGAGCAGTGTGTTGTCGAGACGCCTGTCACCGCCGACACCGGCGACATTCTGGGCCAGGCCGCCACCGTCGAGGATGACCCGGCCTCTCGGCACACTGGGATACCTGTTGAGCCAGTCGTTGTACATATTGTTCAAGCTGCCGATATCGTAACCGGCAGGCTCGTTGATGACCTCGAAATAGGCATTCGGGTTACCGCCGTATTTGCCGACGACGCGATCCCACATCTGCGTGAAAGCCGAACTGTTCTGCGGCTTTCCGCCGGTGTAGGCCCAGTAGGCCAGAATCACCTTGCCTTTGCTGAGCGCTTTGTCGATCGCGCCGGTGTAGGTGTTCCAGTAGCTCGCGACAGTGGGCTCGTTGATCGGCATGCGGACCGTGTTCGCGCCGGTCATGGCGTACATCTGCCCGACGACCTGATCGGCGACGGTGGCGGCCGACGCGTAGGTGTCCGACGCGCTGAGACCGGAGACGTACAGCACTCCGTTGACGAAATTGTCGCGCTGGTCCGCCCAGTTCACCCCTCGGAACTGCGAAGTGGAAGCCTGCGCCTGCATCGGCACACTGGTCAGCATTCCGGCGACCAGAGTGAACACCGCCAATAGCTTGGAAACCACGAACAGCGCTCGGTGAGCACCCGGTCGATTCGGCGATCTCATGGGTTCTTCCCTTCTGGCCCGCCGCCTTGACCACGGCGGTGTGGCAAGATCGGTATCGGCAGGATCAATATCAAGCTGATCGCCGATCGGGCGCAAGAAAGCGGACAGAAACACTCAACAACGTTCAGCTTCGGCCGAGCTGGTCGTGAGTGGTAAGTGTCGTTAGAACGACACTTACCACTCACGACCACCTGGACCTTCCCTCAGGGCGATCAGGAAGCGCCGGATCCGTACGGGCGGGTCAGAATCTCCAGCACATGACCGTCGGGGTCGTCGAAGTACACGCCCCGGCCGCCGTCGTTGGTGTTGATCTCGCCGGCGCCGCGGTGCCCCGGCCCCGCCCAGTACGGCAGGCCTCCTTCACTGATCCGCCCGAAGATCGTGTCGAATTCGTCCTCTTCGACAAGGAAGGCGTAATGCTGCCTGGAGAACTCCTCCGTGCTGTGCATGACGTCGAGCGAGACGCCGTTGCCGGTCTGGACCACCAGGAACGGACCGAATTCGGCGGGGGCGGGAAATCCGAGGATCGAGACCAGGAAGTCGGCCGTGGCGGCCCGGTCGGTGGCGTTGATGATGGTGTGGTTCAACTGTACTGTCATGAAAATCAACCTAGAACCTCTAGTTTGCTGGAGGTCAACCGCCAGGTCAGCCGGCCGCCGGCGATCAGGAGGACCCACAGATAGGCGTTGCCGACAAGGGCTTCCGCGAAGTTCCACCCTCGTTCGGCACCTCCACCACCGGGGACCACGGCGACCGTCCACCCCGTGAACAGGACGGCGACCACCAGCGCCACCACCCGCGGCCGCCTCGTGACGAGGTATCCGAGTGCGGGCACCACCCACACCCAGTGGTGGGTCCAGGAGATCGGGCTGACCAGAAGGGAACATCCGGCCGTGACCAGGAGCGCGGCGCGACCGTCGCCCGCGCGGTGGAGCCGGTGCACGAGCCACATCGCCGATGCCGCGCACGCCGCGCTGCCCGCCACGGTCGCCGCCGTCGCGAAACGCCCGTCCGGCATCATCCGCGCGACGAAACCTTGCCATGACTGGTTTCCCACCCAGCCCTTCATCTCCGCGAAGTGGTCGTTGAAGATCGCGGAGGTCCAATAGCGCACGGAGTCCCCCGGCAGGACGATCGCCGCGAGCACCGTCGCGCCGAGGAAGGCCGCCGCCGCACGTGCCGCGTCCGCGGTCCGCCGGACCAGCAGGAGATGGGCGATGAAGATCAGCGGAATCAGCTTCACCGCCGCGACGATCCCGATCAGGACACCGCACCCGCGCGAACCGCGCAGGAGAAGTACGTCCGCCACGACGGCCGCCATCAGGATCAGATTGACCTGGCCGAGCCCGATGCTCTGCCACACCGGCTGCAGCGCGAACGCGCCGAGCAGCGAGACGGGGAGGTACGCCCGGTCGGTGAACGGCCGGAGCGCGCAGTAGAGCGAGGGTGCGGCGGCCATCGCGAGCACGCCCCAGCACAGCTGTGCCGGCAGCACGGTCAGCGACGTGAAGAGCAACGCGGCGAACGGCGGATAAGTGAACGGCAGCTCCGGTGCCCAATCGGGAAGCCCGGCCAGGGACGAATAGAGATCGTCCCCCTGGACCACGGCGAGCCCGCCGGCGCGGTAGACCGAGGAATCGATCCCCAGCGGCGTACCCGAAATCCACCAGACGAGCGCGGTCATGGCGAACACGGCCATCGCGCCGCCGACGATGATCAGCACCGTGGTGGCGCGAGGTTCCCTTTCCATGGGGAAACGATCTCCGGTTCGTCCCCGGGACACATCACCCGCGGGAACCGTCTTGGCACCACTACCCGGGTATCCCGAGCGCCCCGCACCCCGTACCCCGGTATCAGGTCGTGTTCCCCGGCACGATGAGTCCCACCTCGTACGCGACCATCACGGCTTGTGCGCGGTCCCGCACGCCGAGCTTGGCGAAAACCCTGCTGACATGGGATTTCGCCGTCTGCTCGGCGATCACCAGCGCTTCGGCGATCTCGGCGTTGGACAAGCCCCGCGCGACCAGCCGGAGCACGTCTGTCTCGCGTGCCGTCAGCTCCGCCAGGCGGGAGCGGCCCGCGTGCGCCGAGGCATTCGTGCGGACGAACTCACCGATCAGCCGCTTGGTGATCGTCGGCGCGAAGAGCGCGTTGCCCGCGGCGACCACCCGCACCGCGGTGACCAGATCGTCCAGCGGGGCGTCCTTCAGCAGGAACCCGCTGGCCCCCGCCCGCAGCCCGCCGAACACGTACTCGTCGATGTCGAAGGTGGTGAGGATCAGCACGCGGATCTCTTCGCGCCCCGCCACGATCCGCCGGGTCGCCTCGAGTCCGTCGAGTTCGGGCATACGCACGTCCATCAGCACGACGTCCGGTTCGAGTTCGGCGCACAGCTCGACGGCGGCCGTCCCGTCCGCGGCCTCCCCGACCACGCGCATGTCGGCCTGCGCGTCGAGCACCGCGCGGAAACTCTGCCTGACCATTGTCTGGTCGTCGGCGATGACCACCGAGATCACGACTTCAGCTGCCCCTCCCGATCAAGCGGAACGATCAGGGCGACCCGGAAACCGCCGTCCGGCCTCTCCCCCACCTCAAGATCCGCCGCGAGCATAGCGGCCCGTTCCCTCATACCCATCAAGCCGTGCCCGCCGCGGGCCTGTTCAGTCCGCTTTGGACGGTTGCCGGGGCCATTGTGAACGACCAGGCGAAGAAAACCGGACTGCTTGGCGAGTTCGACCGACACAGGGGCTCCGGGCGCGTGCCGGATCGCGTTGCTGAGCGCTTCCTGCGCGATCCGGAACACCGACAGCGCGACCCCCACCGGAACGTCGTCCAGGTCGCCGTGCAGCTCGAGTTCACACCGGGTACCCGTGGCTTCGACGCCTTCGACCAGTTTCACCACCCCGGCCAGTCCCGGCTGCGGAACCACCGGCAGTTCTCCGTCCCCGGCACGAAGAACGCCGAGCAGCCTGCGCAACTCGGTCAGACCTTCACGGGCGGTCAGGGCGAGATCGGCGAACTCTCGCCACACCCCGTCGTCGAGTTCGGCCTTCTCCGGACCGGCGAAGCGGAAACGCGCGGAGTCCGCGCGCAACGCGAGCACGGACATGTGATGAGCGACCACATCATGGAGTTCACGGGCGATTCCCGCGCGTTCCTCCAGCAGGGTCGCACGGGTTTCCTCGGCGATCCGGCGCTCCTGCTGGGCGACGCGCTCCTCCTCGGCGAGCCGCCGCTGACGCACGGTGTTCCCGACGAAGAACAGTATTCCGCCCAGCACCACGAGCAGTGCGGCATCCCGCCAATCCCGGAGGAACGGCGTCACCGCACCCAGCGAGATCAGCGCCGCCCAGGTCAGCTCCGTTTGATCGGTACTCTCGCCCACCAGGTACAGGACGAGGGCCGCCGTCAGCGCGAAGCCCGGTGACCACGGCCAGCCCCAGGACTCGACCATGCCCGTCAAGGTCAGCGGGGTGATCGTGAGGCCCAGGATCAGCGCGCGCCATCCCCACAGGGACGAGCGCACGGCGAGAAAGCACGGCACCGCGGTGACGACCACATTGAACGCCTTCACCGGCGGCGACGCCGAAACCGTGGAGAACGTGATGAAAGCCGCCCACAGTCCACATCCGACAATGGCCAGACCGCGCAGCCTTCGCAACGCCGCCGAGCGCTTCGGCGCGCTGTCCGTCCCCGTGAACGCCGTGTAGAGCAGCGCGTCCCACCACACCCGCAGGCGCTTTCGGTCGATCATCGGGTATGACCCTACCCTTGGATCGACTCACGCTGCGTAGTCGCGCTTGTGGTGGCGTCGGAAATCCGCCAGCCCCTCCCGTTCCTGCCCGCATAGGGTCGCGGCATGTCACAGCAGAGCCGAGAGATCGTCCAGAACGCCTGGAAGGCCTTCGCCAGCCACGACGCCGACCAGATCTCCGCAGTCTTCACCGAAGACGCCGAGTGGAAGGCGCCCCCGGGAAACGCCACCGCCGTCGCGCTGGAGGGCCCGGCCCATTTGGTGGGCAGGAAGGCGATCGTGCAGTTCCTCGCCGAAGACTTCCCGCGCTTCTTCGTGAGTGACGTCGCGGTGGCCTTCCACGGGTTCCACGCCGACGGCGAGCGCGTGATCGTGGAGGAGACTATGACGGCGACGTTGGCCAACGGCAACCACTACGCCAACGACTACTGCTTCGTCTTCGAACTCCGGGACGGCCTCGTCCACCGCGTCCGCGAGTACATGGACACCGCTCGCGGGCACCGCATGGTCTTCGGCGAGGGCCACGCTTGAGACGCGGATGTCCCCTGCGAGACGCAGGGGACATCCGCGCTTCTTTATGTCCGCGCCGACGTGGCCCCGGAGTCCGGCACGCCGGCGTAGTCGGGCAGTTCGACGCCGTTGAGCGCGCGCTCGATCAGCGGCATGAACGCCTCCATGTCGGGTTCCGCGCCCGGCTCGGCGTCCGCCCCGGAGGGGTTGAGGACTTGCACGTGCATCCGGCCGATCTCCTGGTTGGCTTCGACGAACGGGCGCATCCGCGACTCATAGCCGTCGAACCCTGCCTTGGGATCCCAGTCCGCTGCGGCGAGTTCTCCCGCCAGCAGGTAGGCGCCGACCATGGCCAGCCCGGTGCCCTGTCCGGACATCGGCGACGAGCTGAACGCCGCGTCGCCGATCAGGCCCACCCGTCCGTCCGACCAGCGGTCCATCACCACCTGGGCGACCTGGTCGAGGTAGAAGTCCGGGGTGTCGTCCAGCTGCGCGAGGATGCGCTGGGTGGACCAGCCCAGCCCGTCCATCTGCTCACGCAGCAGGCGCTTCTGGCCCTCGATGTCGCGGTAGTCGACGTCGAAATCGGCCGCGGGGAAGGAGAACATGGCCATCGCCCGGGTGGCGTCCTGGATGGGCCGCAGCAAGGCGGAGCGTCCGGACTCCTTGTCTTGGTACTCGATCAGCCAGCGATCCAGCCCGAATTCGTTGGGCACGCTGTAGAAAGCCAGCACCAGCCCGAGGTGGCGGACGAACCGCTCCCTCGGCCCGAAGACCATCCCGCGCAGCGCCGAGTGCAGGCCGTCGGCCCCGATCACCAGATCGAAGCGCCGCCGTCCGCCGCTCGCGAGGGTCACGTCGACCCCGTCCGCGTCCTGGGCGAGCTCCGCGATCCGGTCGCCGAAAAGGTATTCGACGCCGTCACGGGTGTCGTCGTAGAGCACCTGGGACAGGTCTCCGCGCAAGATCTCGATGTCCGCGATGAATCCGTCGCCGCCGTCGTCCTCGGCGCGGTAGGTCTCCAGCACGTTCCCGTCGGCGTCCACGGTGTACGCGCCCGCCGTGTCGGTGCAGGCCGCGCGCACCGCCGCGTCCAGCCCCATCCGCCGGATGACCTCCTTGGTCACCCCGCGCGCGTCCACCGCCTGGCCGCCGGGACGCAGCCCCGGGGCCCGCTCCACCACGGTCACCTCGGCTCCCCGCCGCCGCAACCAATGGGCCAGCGCGGGCCCCGCGATGCTCGCCCCGGCCACCAACACCTTGCAACCGCTCACCGCGGCCCCCAATCACCATCCGGACAACGCGGTGGAGTGTACGGCGAACTCCGCCTCTCGCGGATGATCTCGCGGCTTCCGGCACCAGAGAGTCGTGAGTGGTAATGACGGTTTTAACCGTCATTACCACTCACGAGGCGGTGCTCAACCGGTAAGTGCGGCGGACGCTGGTCCCCCGGCTGAGGTCCGCGCCGTACACGTGCAGGGTGATGGCGACCGTGTCGCCGGTGTTGTGCACCTGGTGGATGTCGTCGGGGGGCGCGACGCCGCTGACCGAACCGGCGGGGCGCTGCCGCTGACCGAGCTGGACCAGCCTGTCGCCGTCGATGTCGAAGATGTTCTCGGTTTCGGCGCCTTGCAGGACAAGGAACGAACACCACACCAGATGGTCGTGGATCTCGGTGAGCTGGCCGGGACGCCACACCACGGCGGAAATCGAAAACGCGGATTCGGCGTGCAGCGTATGACGGGTGTATCCGTCGGCGGAACCCGCTCGTTCCGCGGCCGTGAGCAGTCGCGCGCTGGGGCGCAGTTCCCCGAGGACGTCGGCCACCAGACGAGCGGTCGTGCCCGGGTCGGCTCCCCGCCGGGTGCACTGGCGGATCCGGTCGATCAGTTCCGCCAGACCGGGTCTGGACCGCGTGCCGGTGGTCTCCGATGCGGTGGTCATGTTTCTCCTTCCGTCGCAGGCTTTTCATCGTGGCGCCACCGCTGTCATGCCGTCCAATGCCAAGGTTTTCGGCTTCACATAAGTATTCTTTATGAATGAACCTGACCCAGCTGACGGTGCTGGCCGCCGTTGCCCGGCACGAGTCGGTGACCGAAGCGGCGAAGGAACTGCACTACACCCAGCCGGCGGTCAGCCATCACCTCACTCGGCTGGAAGCGGCCACCGGCGCGAAGCTGATCCAGCGGATCGGCCGGGGCATCCGCCTCACCCCGGAAGGGCGGCTGCTGGCCGCCCGCGCCGCCGAGATCGTCGGCCGGGTCGACGCCGCCGCGACCGAACTCGCCGCACAGGTCGGACTTCGGGCCGGGCGGGTCCGGATGGCCGGGTTCCAGTCGATCCTGAGCACCGTCGTCCCGAAGGCGGCCGCGACGCTGGCCCGTGCCCATCCCGGGATCGAGCTGGGCCTGGTCGACGTCCACCCGGTCGAAGCGCTGCGCATGCTGCGCGCGGGCGAGATCGACGTCGCGTTGATCTTCCGGTACGACGACACTCCGCGCGAGGAGGAGGGGCTCCGGCTGGTCCATCTGTTCGACGACCCGATCTACCTGGCCACCTACGAGCCCGGGCAGACCATCGCGGACCACCGTGACTCCACCTGGATCGGCGGATGCGCCCGATGTCAGGAGGAACTGATCACCGTATGCCGGTGCGCCGGCTTCACGCCGCGTATCACCTTGGTCAGCGACGACATCGTCGTGATGCAGGCGCTGGTCGCCGCGCGTATGGGCGTCACCACCCTGCCCGGGCTCGCCCTCCGCGCGCACCGGACGCCCGGTATCCACACCACCGAACTACCCGAATACCCCCGCCAGATCTATGCCGTCACCTACGGCGACCCGCCGGACCCGCCCGCCACCACCGCCCTCATCCACGCCATCCAGGCCAGCGTCTGACCCCGCATGTGACGAACGCGGCTCATCCCGTGGTGGCGAAGATCGGGTTGGAGTAGAACCACAGGTCTTCCCAAGGGTCGGCCTGGCCCACGACGTCGAGCGCGGGACCTGCCGGGTCGACAGCGGAGCCGTGGTAGCCGGGAGCGACACGCTTGCCGTCCGTGCCGCGCACCCGGAGATAGCACGGCCCGTCGACGGTGAACCGGTGGACGAGTTCGACCGTGCCGGTCCGTTCGCGGATTTCCCACGACTTCTCGACCTTGGTGTGCGGCGTGTGGAACACCGCGCGGTCCGCGGCCGGGCCGGTGACCTTGCCGACGATCAGGTCCACCCGCGCCAGTTTCGGGACCAGGCCCGCGAAGTTGGCACGGTCCGCGAGGTCGATTTTGATCACCGCTTCGACGACGTCGCCGGGACGGGCCGTCATCGTGCCGCCCATGGGCACGCCAGGCCGATGCGACCGGGCCGGGCGCAGCCGCACGTCCAGACCGGCGACGAGATCGCCGAGGCAGACCCACATCCGGCCGGCCCGCATCGCCCGCATCACCTCGCGGTGGCCATAGCCGGTGGCGCCGACCCAGGTCTTGTTGTAGGCGCCGGGCGGGAACGAGCTGTACTCGGTGACCGGACGACCGGCGTGGACGGGATCGGGGAACCGGCCGGTGGTGGCGAACGTGTGCCCGGCGTCGTCGTAGGGAATGGTGTCGTAGGACGTCTGGTTCAGCGGGTCGACCGGGTTCTTCACCCAATCCCCGCAACCCTGATGCCCGTCCGAGGTCGTGGTGATCCACCACGGCTTGCCCTCGGCCAGGAAGCTGTCCCAGAGGCCGCCCACGGTGGCGGTCGCCCAGTCGAATCCACCCCAGGTGCGGTAACTCTCCAACGGATACCCCGGGAACGAGAACGTCCCGGGTGCCGAGTCGTACAACCCCCGCCCCCGCGCCATCCCCGGCGCGGGCAGCCCGGCCGCCTGATGGCCGGGCGCGCCCTCCATGCCGATCACGATTCCCGGTGCCGTGTCACGCCAGTCGCGTGTCTCGCGCGGCGAGTTGATCCCCAGCCGCGACGGGTGGTTCGGCAGCACCAAGGCGTCGTCGACCCGTCCCGCGGCGACGGCGTCCTTCAAGAACCTCAAGGCCTGCAACGCGATCGCTTCGTTGGCGGGCGTGCCGTCGCGGGTACCGTTCACCCGCGCGTCGTACCGGTTCACGAACTCCTGCAACAGGGCCGCCTCGCCGCGCCCCGGGGCGAGCATGAGCGTGGTGTGCTCGCCCGCCGGGATGTTCCATTCGAGCCCGGTGAACACGAGGATGTCTTCGCCGTGCCCGCGTCGCGCCGCGGCGATGTCGGCCACCAGCGGCGGGACACTGTGGGTGGCGAACGGGACGTTGCCGTGGTCGGTGATGGTCAGCCAGCTCAGGCTCCCGGCGATCGCGCGCTGGACCTGCGTCGCCACCGGATACATGGCGTCGTTGCTGTACTGCGTGTGGATGTGGTGGTCACCGGCCAGCCACAGATAGCCGTCACGCGGTTCGCGCCGCCCGTTCTCGGCCGAGGCGGGCGCGGCGCCGAGGACGGCGCCGACACCCGCCAGCCCGGTGCCGATCAAAACCCCGCGCCTGCCGGTGTTTCCCATGTTCACAAGGCTCCTCGACGATCAGATGCGAGCGATCGCCCGTCGGCACCACGTTAGTCAACATGAGAACTATTCATGAACCATCGCGCGACCAGGAGATGAACGCCGCGAGGCCATGACGTGCCGTCACACGGGGTTCCCGACCACCACCCCCCGCCCGTTCGTGCCGAGATAGACCCGGCCGTACACCCGCGGATCACCGGTGATCGCGTCGCCGATGTTGCCGTACTGGTGCCTGTCGTCGTTGATCCGGACCCAGCTGGCCCCGGCGTCGTCCGAACGGAACACGCCGTGGACGCCCGCGATCCTGGCGATCGTGTAGAGGGCCGGATAGGTCTTGCCCGGTGCGGCCTTGCCCATCCCGATGTTGTCCGCCTCCGCCACGCCGGCCACCTTGGTGAACGAGGCGCCGGAGTCGGTCGAGTGCCAGATCCCCGCTCCCCCGGCGAGCCAGATGTCGCCCTCGCGACCGGCCACCGCCTTGAACCGTGCGGCAGCGGGAAGCCCGGTGGCGGCGCTCGCCGTGAAGTTCGCTCCGCCGTCGGTGCTCACGTAGAACCGTCCGGCCGCGAAACCGTAGAACTTCCTGGGGTTGACCCGGTCGGACTCGACGACGGCACCGGCGGGTATCCCGGTCGACGCGGTCCACGAGCTGCCGTACCAGGACGCGTAATGCACGCCTGTTCCCTTGGGGCTCCAGACGAACCGGCTGGCGTCGGCCCCGGCGGCGACCGTACCGCCGCCGGTGACACCCGCCGGTTCCGCGCCCTGCCACCAGTTCGATCCGCCGTCGGTGGAGAACGCGACCCGGTTGTCGCCTGGGCGCGCGGCTTTGTCGAAATCACCGACCCGCACGATCGAGTACGGGGCGAGTTCGGCATAGTCGAGACTGGTGGTGGTCGTGAAGGCCGGTGAGAGGAAGACCTTCGACGGCACCTTGTCGAGCCGGTCGTGGCGGAATCCGCCGATGTCGCCGAGCGCGCTGAGCAAGGGCGCCCCGGCCGGTGGACTGATCAGGTCCAGCACCGCGGTCTCCTCCAGCCCGGCGACCATGGGCTTGATCGTGATCTTCCCGCCACTGTCCCAAGTGGTCAGATTCGTGGTCCCGTAGATCGTCGCACCGGTCCCGTACATCATGCGGTTCGAGTCGAACGGGTCGATCTCCATCGTTTCGGTCATCCATCCCAGCTTCGGTGACACCTCCGGCGGAGACGGATTCGCGCCGAGGTTCAACCACGGAACGGCGGAGATGTCCTGTGTGTACCGGAGTTCACGGTTGGGATAGCTCGTCCAGTCCCAGATCCGCGTCCACGACGCGCCACCATCGGTACTGCGGAAGAAGATGACGTCGGGCCACCAGGAAACCTGGGTGGCGACCATGAGCGTGCCCGGCCGCTGTCTGTCGAGGGTCAGGCCGCTGTATCCGAAGTAGTCGTCGGAACTGGTCGACGGAATCGGGCTGACGCGAGTCCACACCCCGGACGCCGTGCCGAACTTCCACACGTCGCCCTTGGCGCCGTCGTACGGCCCGCCGGTGTCGCTCGTCGCGACGTACAGGGCACGGTTGACCGGGTCGAGAACCCCCTTGTGCGGCACGTACCCGGTCGGCTGCCCGGGCACCCGCTCCCAGCTCGTCCCGCCGTTCGTGCTGCGGTAGAGGATGTTCTCCTTGTCCGCCACCCCGACGTAGATCGTCTGGGTTGCGTTCCCGCGGGAACCGGTGCGCGGATCGAAGGCCACGAAGGCGATGCCCTGGTTGTCGCTGAGATAACCGTTGGGATCGCCGGGATCCTGCGCGTAGTTGCCGGGATTGGGGAACGAGGTCACCTTGCTCCAGGTCGCCCCGTGGTCGGTGCTGCGCCAGAGCCCGTTGCCGCTCGGCGCGCCGAGATAGAGGACGCTGTTGCGGTTCGGATCGATGACCAGGCGCTCGCCCATCCCCCGGCCCGGCATGTTCCCGCCGAGCTTGAACGGCAAGGCCGACTTCTGCCAGGTGCTCCCCCGGTCCGCCGACCGCAGGATGGCCCCGTTACCGGGATCCCAGCTGTTGGTGTACATCCCGGCGGCGACGTAGACCCGGTTCGGTTCCACCGGATCGGTGGCCAGCGCGGCCACGCCGTTGTGCCCCCAGTCGCTCCGCCCGATGTGGTCCAGCAACGGGATCCACCGGCCGGTCGCCTGGTTCCATCGATACGCGCCGCCGATGTCGGTGCGCGCGTAGATCAAGTCCCGTTCGGTCTGATTGAACACGATGCCCGGAACGAAGCCGCCGCCCGCGATCTCGGCGTTGCTCCAGGCGGCTGGATCCGCCGCTGGTCGCGCGACGGCCGAGGTCCGCACGACGGCCATCAGGCTCGCCGTCATCGTCACCGCGAGTATCCCGGCTAGAGCCCTCTTCATCGAGAGTCCTCCGATCGACAGGGTTCACAGATATGGGAGCGCTCCCACTCCTACCGTAAGCCTTCGGCCCGGCGGGCACATCCGCCGTTCAGGCTCGATTGAGGAAAGCGGTTTCCACTAGAGGTTGTCGAATCCGGCGCCGCGCGATCGACGTACGGATGAGAGCTGACCGGAGGAAGGGTTCGAGATGCGCAGGACACCGCTACGGCTGTACATGTCCATGTCGGTCGACGGGTACATCACCGGGCCGGACGACCGACCGGACCAGGAACTCGGACGCGACGGCGTGCCGATCCATGTGCTCACCCACACCATCCACCAGGAAGGACAACAGCCGTGACCGCCGCATATCCCGCGCCAGCCGTCCGTGCCCATGGCCGGGTGTCCCGGGTCAGCGGCCGTCGCGTCGCAGGGTCCGGTAGGGCGGGCAGCTGGGTGGCGGTGCTGATGGTGAACGTTTCGGTGCCCAGCCGGGCGAGACGGAAAGTGCCCTTCTTGCGTCCGTCCAAGCGGATGTTGCCACCGTAGATGCCGGTCAGATAGTCGCTCGCGCGGTCGTGGTCGCGGGTTTCGAACAGCACGTTCCGGGGTGGAGCGGGTTCGGCCATCGTCAGAACTCCTCGACGCGACAGGACACTGGCGACGGGGGGTCCGGCCGCCGCCACCAGGACAGCGAGCAGCCTCCACCACCGAGCACGGAAATGGGAGTTCCAGCCGACATCACCACGCCGTTGGAGCAAAGCGTCCGGGTGAAAATCACTCCAACGTCGCAAATAGACCTTCAACGCGACCGCTCGTCAGGAAAACCGCCTTCTCCGGTTTTGGCGCCTCGAATGCCGAGGCCCAAGATCGACCAGGTTTCCTTTCGCGAGTTGATGGGTAAGAGTCTCACTGGCTTTGTTTTTTGTGACAAGAATGTGTCCGGCCGCCACGTTGGCTAGGTGTGTGGTTAGGCTGCGGACGTTCGGTGGCGCGTAGGGGCGTCGCACTATTCGGTGAAAGGCTGTGCGGATGGCTCAGAAGGTTAGTGTCGAGATCATCGATGACCTCGATGGCGGTGAGGCGACGCAGACGGTGCCCTTCGGGCTCGACGGTGTGCAGTACGAGATCGACCTCTCCGACAAGAACGCGCAGGCGCTGCGTGGCGAGCTGGAGCGTTATGTCGCGGCGGGTACCCGCACGGGCGGGCGCAAGCTGAGGGTCGCCGCGGGCCAGTCCACGGCTGGACCGTCCCGTGCCGTGACGTCCACGGATCGTGAGCGTAATCAGCAGGTGCGGGCGTGGGCGTCGGCGAACGGTTACGCGATCGCCGACCGTGGGCGGATCCCGAACGAGATCTATGAGGCGTTCGACAGCGCCGGGGCGGTCGATGACGTGGAACCGGAACCGGTCGAGGAGACACCGGCGAAGCCCGTCCGCAAACGCTCGCCGCGGAAGAAGAAGACCGACAGCTGACAATTCCTCCTGAGCGGGACCGGCACCACGCGGGCTCGTTGTCTCTGGGGTGGGGTGGCGAGTCGCCCCCGAACGTCGGGACGCTTCCGTCGGGGCTGCGGGTTTCTGTTGGCATTAGGGGGAACCTGGCCACGGATGGGTGGCCGGACGTGGTTTGCCTTGCCAGCACAGCCGAAAGAGCGAAGGGTCGGCCAGGTCGAGGGTATTGGTAGATCCGGTGCCTTCAGATAGGCGGCACCGGGCAATGGCCCCAGACTCTCGGTCATCACACCACCTCGCAGGTCCGTGGCATCAGCCCGGGCCCTCACTCAGGTGGAAGGTTGATCATGAGATCGACAGCACGTATCAGCACGGCAGGCCGGGTCGGCCGGGCCCTGATCGGTTTGGGTACCGCGACGGGATTCGCACTTCTGGTGCCCGCGCAGGCGTGGGCTCTTCCGCCGGGCTGTACCCAGAGCGGCGCCAATTTCACCTGCACCGCAGGGATTCCCGCCGGTCAGGTACTGAACGGCACCGCTGGGGACAACATCATCACCATTACCGGCGGTGCCGTGAACGGCACGGTGAACGGCCTGGCCGGCAACGACACGATCAGGGTCACCGGTGTCGCCGGTACCACGGGCACCAACGGTCCCGCGGGAGCCGATGGTAACGCGGGCACTCCCGCCGGCAACGCGGGCGGAAACGGTGGGGCCGGAAGCGTCGGCGGGGCCGGCGTGGGGACCACCGGTGTCATCGACGGCGGTGCCGGCACGGACAGCATCACCGTCACCGGCGGTGCCGGCGGCAACGGAGGCAACGGCGGCAAGGGCGGGGCCGGATTCGCCAGCGGAGCCGGCGGCGCCGGTGGTAACGGTGGCGTCGGCGGGATCGGCGGTGCCGGCAACGCCGGAAACGTCACCGGTGGCCCGGGCAACGACACCGCCGTCTTCACCGCGGGTAGGGGCGGCAACGGCGGTCTCGGTGGGGTCGGCGCCAACAGCGGCCTCGTCGCCGGTGGCGCGGGCGCCGGGGGTATCGGTGGTGCGGGTGCGGCCGGTGGCGCCGGGAACTCCGGAACCTTCACCGGAGATCTCGTCGATTCCGGGCTCGACAGTGTCACCGCCAACGGCGGTGCCGGTGGTACCGGCGCGGCCGGGGGCGTCGGTGGATGCGGCCACGGCGGCGGAGCCGGCGGGGTCGGTGGCGCGGGTGGCGCCGGAGGCGTCGGGAACGCCGGGACCATCAGCGGTGGTGCCGGAGTCGACACGCTCAAGGCCAATGGCGGGCTCGGCGGCAACGGTGGTGCAGGTGGTAAGGGCGGCAACGGTTCCGCCGCTGTCCAGCCAGGCGGAGCCGGCGGTGTCGGCGGCGCGGGTGGCGCAGGCGGGATCGGGAATTCCGGCACGCTCACCGGCGGCACCGGCATCGACACCATCACCGCCACCGGCGGCAAGGGCGGTAACGGCGCCGGCGGCGGCAACGGCGGTACCGGTTGCAACGGCCCCGGTGGTCCCGGTGGACTCGGCGGCGCCGCGGGCGCCGGTGGTCTCGGGAACTCCGGAACCATCAACGACGGCGCGGACACCATCTCCACGCCGTCCGGCGCCAGCGGTCTCGCGGGCGGCAACGGTGTCGCCGGTATCAACAACGGCGGCGTCTGCACCTGCTGACGGATAGGCCAGGAAAAACAACGGCAGCGGTGTGTCATAGGGGGTCCCCATAGGACGAAAAGTGTCCTATGGGGACCCCTCATGACACACGCAGCCGAGCACTCACTCGAGCGCCTGGGCCGAACGGCCGGTGGCCGTCTTCACACGCGTTCCGGCTTCGGGATCGGGACGCACGGGAAACGATCGACGTCGACCTCGATCTCCTTGGTCGGCCCGCAGAGTTGGAGACCGTCGGTGTTCGCGCCGTCCTCCAGACTGAATCCCACCACGCCGATCGCGGTCTCGCCCCGATCGAGGTTCCTGCCCATCAGGGAGTCCGCCGACCAGCTGGCTTCACGCCAGGTCTTGTCCACGACTTTGACCTTGAGGTCGCTGGCGGGATAGGCCTCGGTGAAGCAGTACTGGGGGACTTTGTCCGGCTCGTACGGGTCGCACTTCTCCCCGGCCGTGTTGTTACGACGAAGCTGCAGATACCTGATCTTGGCCCGCTGCACGCCACGATCGGCGAGCTCTCCGGTCACGGCCACATACACCGCGACGTAGTGCTTTCCCGCCTTCGCCGAGACGCCGGCCAGTTCGGGCGTCCAGACGACGTCGATGGCCTTCACCTGTATCGCCAGGTCCAAACCCGGTTCCGTGGTGACGACGGCCTGGCCGGGGAAGTCGGCGAACTGCGTGTACTTCGGGCCGGACTCGGCCGTCGCCGACGCGTCGGACGGCGGGTCGCCGGTGGTCGCCGCCGTTCCCCCACCGCCGCCGGAACACGCGGTGACCAGCAGAGCGAGCCCCGCGGCGAGTACGGGCAAGAACCGAGTTGACATGTGATGCCCTCCGTCAGGTGATGTGACACCGTCACATTGAGTGTCACTCAGACGCCGTCGAGGACGACCCGGTTCCCCCGGATGTGTGTCCCACGGAAACGAGGACAGTTCCTGACCGCTTCTCCTGCGACAGTGCTCCCATGCGAACCGATCACGCCGGGCCACGATGACCGTTCTCGACTCCCGGGCACTCAACCGCGCGACGCTGGCCCGGCAGCTGTTGCTCGGTCGCGCCGACCTGACGGCACTCGACGCCGTCACGCACCTGTGCGGCCTGCAAGCGCAGGAACCACAGGAACCGTTCGTCGGGCTTTGGTCCCGGCTGAGCGGTTTCCGGCCGGCGGCACTCTCGGATCTGGTGACCGGGCGACGCGTGGTGCGGACGCACCTCATGCGGCGCACCGTCCACCTCGTCACCGCCGAGGACATTCTGGCTTGGCGTTCACGTCACGACGCCATGTTGCGCCAGCGAGTACTCGGGACCTACCGCCGTGAACTCGACGGTATCGACCTCGACGAGCTCGCCGCGGCGGGCAGGGCGGTGCTGGCCGACGACGAACCCCGCACGATGACCGAACTCGCGAGGACGCTCGCCGAACGCTGGCCGTCAGCGGGACCGCGCCCCCTGGGCGAACTGCTCATCGCCGGTCTCCTCCCGGTGACGCAGCTTCCGCCGCGCGGCCTGTGGCGCACCAAGGCCGGAGCCCGCTATCGGCTGCTCTCCTCGTGGCTCGGCCGCGAAATCGACCCGCCCTCACCGGACGACGGCACCGATCCGGTCGGCCAAGCGCTCGTCCTGCGCTATCTGGCGGCGTTCGGCCCCGCTGCCACGGCCGATCTCCGCGCTTGGAGCGGGCTCGCCGGACTGCCGTCCGCGGTGGCCGCCCTGCGCGACCACTTGATCGGCTTCCGCGACGAACGCGGCAGGGAACTGCTGGACCTGCCGGACGCACCGCGGCCCGACCCCGAAACCCCCGCACCGGTGCGATTCCTGCCGGCGTTCGACAACGCGATCCTCGGCTACCACGACCGCGGCCGGATCATCGACGACGAACACCGCGGCCTGTCGGTCGCTGGCGCCCGCGTCGTCCTGGTCGACGGACGCGTCTCCGCGACCTGGAACGTCGACGCCGGGGCCGTGATCGTCACGCCACTGCGCCGGTTTTCCCGAGCCGAGGAGACCGCGGTCACCGAAGAGGGACAAGCACTTTCGTCGTTCCTCACCGACGGTGAAGGCGATCAGGCGCTGATCGTCGCGGCCTCCTGATCGCGGACCCACCGTTCGCCGAGTTCACCGAGACCTGGAGCGCCGCTGGCACTGACAGGGATCCCGTCAGTTGTCGCCGCAGCCCGGTAGGAACCCCGGACAGCCGGGTCCGGGAGACGCCGGATCGGGCGGGCGGCAGCCCCAGCGAAACGACACCAGAGGGACACTGTGGCCGGTACTGTCTGCCGATGGGGTTCACCGAGCGGGCACGCAGGGTGCGTGATGGGCGGCTGGCGCATGGTCGGCGGGTCGCGGCGTTGTGTTCGTGCGTGGGCATGTATCACCCGATCGGCCACCTGGCGACGTTGAGCTTCCTCAGTGAGCTGGCCGGGCCGTATCAGCACCACGAATCGGCTCTGCTGCGGGCGATCGAGGCGTTGGAGGCCAGCCGCGCGGTGTGGCGCGAGGAGCTCGATTCGTACATCGACGCGCGCCTGAGGCAGAAGCGACGCGGCCGGCGTGCGCCCTCCCCCGGTGAGCCACCACCGAGCGGGATGGGTGGGCACTGGTATGCCTCCACCCCGGACGTGTCGCGCCGCGCCGCGCTGCACGCGCTCAAACTGTGGGAGCGGGATGTGCGGCCGGACTCGGCGGACCCCGAGGTGCGGTCCATCGTGCGAGCCTGCATCGCCACCGGCGGGCGGTTGACGGACGAGCAGCGGGACATCGTCTCGCGACGGCGAACCTCGGACGAGACCGACGAGGTTCGCCGTCCGATCACTCTCGTGGTGTCCGCCAGTGGGTGGAGTCCGGGCGTCACGGTGTGAGGAACGCACGCGGCCAACGCGAACGACACCACGAGGCCGACCGCTCAGCGATTCGGCGCGGTCGAGCCCTTTCCGTGGTGGACATCGGTTTTCGCGTGGCTTTCCGTCCAGTCCGGTGACATGGCTGGACGGACCGGCCCGGTGAACCGCTATTTCGTGGTCTCGTCGAGGACGCCGCTGACGTAGAGCACGCCGCCCGGGCGCAGGACGTCATCCTTGATCGGCAAGAGATCGTTGGCGGCGAACAGGTCCAGGATGGTGATGGTGTTCAGCGTCCAGCCGCGATCGGTCAGATAAGGAGCCGCTTCGTTGCGCTCGCCGAAATAGCGCAGGCTCGCGTGGTCGAGATCGAAACCGTGCGCACGCCAGCGTTCGGAGATGCGGTTCAGGCCGTCCTTCACCTTGTCGTCGTCGCCAGGCCGAGGATTGGGCCTGCTTTCGGTGGCCACTCGGCTTCCCCGCGCGCTGAGGTCGGTGATGGTGTCCAGCAAGCGATCCTGTGCCTCGGGCGGCAGGTAGCCCAGCAGGCCTTCGGCGCTCCACGCGGTCGGCTGGGCAGGGTCGAATCCGACGGCGCGGAGGGCGCCGGGCCAGTCGTCGCGCAGATCGACCGCGGCCACCCTCCGGTCGGCGGTGGGCACGGCCCCCAGCCCGGCCAGTGTGCGGGTCCTGAATTCGACGACCTGTGGCTGGTCGACCTCGTACACCACGGTCCCGGCCGGCCAGGGCAGCCGGTACGCGCGGGAATCCAGTCCCGAGGCCAGAATCGTGGCCTGCGTGATGCCCGCGTTCGTCGCCTCGACGAAGAACTCGTCGTAGAACTTGGTCCGTGCCTTGGCTCCGTCGATCACCATCTGCGCGACCAGATCGCCGGGTTCGGCTTCCCCGGTCGCGAGCCGGGGGAGGATGTCCACGCCGACCGCCCGGACAAGCGGTTCGGCGAACGGGTCGTCGATGAGCGGACGATCGTGCGCGCCGCCATCGCCCGCGCCACCGCGGCCAGGGTGGCGGTCGCGCCGACACCGGACGCCAGATCCCACGAGTCTCCATCCTGCCTGGAAGTCATGCGTTGTCCTCTCTTTCGGTTACTTGGATCGTGCCGGTACTGCTACGCTTGGCGCGATGATCACCTACTCAAGCCGATCGGAGGTTCTCTTCGCCCAAGGTGAGTGCTGATGCACCCTTTGACCGCGAATGAGGATTTCCGCCTCCTTTTCTGGGCGCGCGTGCGCGAGTTCGCCGTGCCGCCGTCGATGATCGGGTCAGCGACAGCCCGCCGGAAGGTGGGTGATTGGGCGGGCGCCTGCGCAGCGGCGCGTGTCGACGTGGATCTGAACCTCCGGGCCGTGGGTCGCGCCCACGGCACCGAGTTGGCGGCAAAGATCCGCGCCGATCTTCGTCATCTGGCCCCGGACCTGCTTCGCTGGCATTTTCCGAGAATCGCTCCGGACGGCCTGCTGAGACCCGGGCTCACGGTTTCCCTGGCCCGGTACCGTTCGACGGCCGACAGCGGCGGCGCGATCCACCTGGTGGCGCGGACACCACCGGCGTGGGCGGATGCCGGTCAGCGGATCAGCCTGGCGCTGTGGATGCCGTCCCGGCGTGGAGCCGGAGCGGGTCTCCATCCGCATCCCCGCCCCGATCGCCGATTCCGCCTCGACCTCCATCGTCACCTCTGGGACGTGCGCAGGGCCGGTGAACTGCGAGAGCGGGCCGGTCGCTGGCCTTCTCACGGCAGCCTCGCAAGCGACCGGATCCCTGCCGGGGTCAGCGCCTGCGCCGTGGACCGGTGGATGGCGGAGGCGGCGCTGCTACTGAGCGCCGAGGGACGCGGAGGCGATGTCGTCACTGTCCGGCTCACCGCCCGGCATCGGCTGACACTGAACCTGAGCGCGCCGTATGAGGTGGTCGTGGGCGGCACCCGTGAGGTGCCGGTCCTGCCCCACGCCGCGACCTGGGTCTTGCCCGATCTGGAATTACTGCACAGCGGCTTGCTCTCCGCCGATCGGCTGCATCCCCTTGTCGCGTCGGCACTTCGGCCTGATCGCCCGGTCGGCGCGGCACGGGGTCCGGACGATCCAGGGAGCCCGCGCCTCGTCGAGTGCCGGGGTGCCACGCACCGCATCGCTGTGGTGAACGGGGTTCTCGTTCCGCTGGACCACGAACCCGGCGAGATCCGCCGTGAGGAACTGCTCGGCGCGCTGGGCGGCACCGAACTGCCGTGCCTGCGGGCGATCGACGCGGTACACCGGCATCCGGAATGCCTGGCCGACGTTCGCGCCCGGCTGGACCACGGTGACACCGCCGGCGCCCTCGCCACCGTCGAAGGTCTGCTCGGCCCCGACGTACTTCTGCGCGGCGGCGCGTTGCGCGATGAGCTGGAGACGGCGGCGCGCCGCCGGGTGGCCCATGGGCTGTATCGCACCGGGCTGGCCGGATTCGGCCCACCTCCGTCCACACGGGACACCCGTGGGCGCGTTCTCCGCAGCCGCCCGCGTCACGCGGCTCTTCGCTGACCCTCCCCCATTCCTGGCCGACGCACGGCCCCGATTCGACCCCAAGGTGATTAAAACTGTCTACTGTCATGGGAATTTCCTCCGAAGCGGCGCACCTCCGGCCGCTCGACGTCGCCGCCGATCTGCTCGCCCTGCTGCACGACACGACCACCGAGCCGCGTGCGGACACGCAGCTGGAAGCCCTGACGCTGGCCGTGTCCGCCGATTTGCCGGTGCTGCTGTGGGGCGAACCGGGTATCGGCAAGACCGCGGCGCTGAACCAGCTCGCGGAAGCCCTCGAACTACCGCTGACCACGGTGATCGCGAGTGTGCACGAGCCGTCCGACTTCTCCGGTCTGCCGGTGGTGGGCGACGATCCCGCGGAGCAGGGGGTGCCGATGGCCCCGCCGGACTGGGCCGTGCGCCTGGTGCGGGCAGGCCGGGGACTCCTGTTCCTGGACGAGCTGTCCACCGCGCCGCCCGCCGTCCAGGCCGCGCTGCTGCGCGTCGTGCTCGAGCGACGGGTCGGTGCCCTGCGGCTTCCGCCGGGTGTCCGGATCGTGGCCGCCGCCAATCCGCGCTCCTCCGCGGCCGACGGCTGGGAGCTGAGCCCGCCGCTGGCCAACCGGTTCGTCCATCTGCGCTGGACCCACGACCACGACGTCGTGGTGCGGGGACTGGGCGGGATCTGGCCGAAGGCGACGCTGCCGCGGCTGGATCCCGGGCGGCTGTCCGACGCCGTGACGTTCGCCCGGCGGGCGGTCTGCGGACTGCTGGCCGTCCGGCCGGGACTCGTCCATCAGTTGCCGAAGAACGAAACACGCCGCGGCGGTCCGTGGCCCTCACCACGCAGCTGGGAAATGGCCCTGCGGCTGACCGCCTTCGCCAGCGCGGCAGACGCCTCCCGGGACGTGCTGTCGATGCTGGTGCGGGGCACGGTCGGAGACGGGCCGGGGCTGGAACTGCTGGCCGCCATGGACCGGATGGACCTGCCCGACCCCGAGATACTGCTCGCGGACCCCGGCTCCGCGAGCCTGCCCGATCGCGGCGACCTGCGCCAGACGGTGCTCGACGGGGTCGTGGAGGCGGTGCGCAAGAGGCCGGAACGGTCCCGCTGGGACGCGGCGTGGTCGCTGCTGGCACTGGCCGTGGAGGCCGGTGCCCCGGATCTGGTGGTCGTGCCGGCGGCCACGCTCGCCGCGTTGCGCCGCGACGACTGGCAGGTGCCGGCGGTGATCGAACGGCTCTCCGGGGCCGTGTCGTTGGCGCGGCGCGCGGACCAGGCCGCGGCAGGCGAGGGCGCACCCCGATGACGCCCGGTCTGGACGAGGAGAAGCTCTTCGCCGCCCGGCTGCACGCCGTGCGGAACCGCCCCTATTTGGCGACGGCCCTGTTCGCACTGCACACCGTGGAATCACGGCGGGTGCCGACGATGGCGGTGGACCGCCACTGGCGGTGCTACGTTTCTCCGTCGTTCGTGGATCGCACGCCGGTCGAGGAACTGGCGGGAGTCTGGGTGCACGAGGTTTCCCATCTGCTGCGCGACCATCACGGGCGCAGCGACCGGTTCGCCGCGAAGCACGAGCTGACCGGGCCTGCCGAGCGATTACGTATGAACATCGCCGCGGACTGCGAAATCAACGACGACGTGTTCGGCGACGGGCTGCCACGGCCCGAGGGCGTCGTCGAACCGGCACTGCTCAGGTTGCCCGAGGGGCAGCTGATGGAGGACTACCTGCACCAGTTCCGGCTCGGGCCGTACACCGCCGGCTTCGCCTGGCTGGACTGCGGCAGCGGCGCCGACGGACTGGAGCGCGAGTGGGATCTGGGTGCCGACGGAGCGCATGGGCTCAGCGCGCAGGAACGAGACGCCGTCCGATTCCGGGTCGCCCAAGGCGTCAACAGCCATCCGGGGAACGTCCCGAAAGGCTGGCAGCGCTGGGCGGAGGAGGCCTTTCAGCCGCCACAGCCGTGGCGGGAACTGCTGGGCGCGGCGGTCCGTTCGGCGGTTTCCGGCCCGGGTGTGGGTGAGGACTACAGCTACGGCCGGCCCTCACGACGGTCGGCCGGGCTACCCGGCGTCGTCATGCCGAGCCTGCGTCGCCGCCCGCCTCGCGTGTGCGTGATCGTCGATACGTCCGGGTCGGTGAGCGACCCCGAGCTGGGGGCCGCGATCGTCGAGATCGCCGCGATCGTCCGGGCGGTGGGTGGCCGTCGCGATCTCGTCTCGGTGCTTTCGTGCGATGCCGCGGCCCACGCCACACATCAGCTGTGCCGCGCCGAAGGGATTCCTTTGGTGGGCGGTGGCGGCACGGACCTGCGCACCGGCTTCGGCAAGGCGCTCCGCACCGGCCCCCGCCCCGACGTCATCGTCGCCCTCACCGACGGTCAGACCCCGTGGCCCGAGGCGAGACCGCCCGCCCGGACGGTCATCGGCCTGTTCCCCCGGCAACGGGCTTCAGACGAGAACAATCCCGACTACGAGCCGGAAACGCCACCCGCTTGGGCGAGGGTGATCACCCTGGGCTGACCTCTCGGCGGAAGGCCGGCTTGCTCAGGACTGGGCGGTCGGCCGGATGACGATCTCGCTCACGTCGACGTCGGCGGGCTGGTCGATGGCGAACGCGATGGCGTTGGCGACGGCGACCGCGGGGATCGCGATCCGGTCCCTGGTCTCGGTGATCTGCCTCCGGACCTGGTCGTTGGTCGACGCCTCGGCGAAGGCGGTGTCGACAGGACCAGGCGAAACGGTGGTCACCCTCAGCGAGTCACCGGCTTCCTGGCGCAGGCCTTCGCAGATGGCCCGGACGGCGAACTTCGTACCGGCGTAGACCGCCATCGCCGGGACGACCCGGAACGCCGCGGTCGAAGCCGTGGTCACGAAGTGGCCGGTGCCCTGCGCCCGGAAGACCGGCAGCGCGGCCGCGATCCCGTGCAGCACGCCTTTGATGTTGACGTCGACCATCCGGTCCCATTCGTCGACGCGCAGATCGTCCAAGGGCGAGATCGGTCCGGCGCCGGCGTTGCCGACCAGCACGTCGAGTCTGCCGAACCGTTCGACGGCCAGATCGATCAGCGCTTGCAGGTCCTCCCTCCGGGTGACGTCCGTGCCCGCGTACACGGCGACGCCGCCGGCCTGCCGGATCCGTGCCGCCAGGTCGGCGAGGCGATCCGAACGACGCGCTCCGAGTACCAGCCGCGCACCGCGTTCGGCGAGCAGCAACGCGGTCGCCTCACCGATACCGCTTCCGGCACCGGTGATCGCCACGACCTTGCCGTCGATTCCCGACATGAGTTCCGTCCTCTTCTCTGTGACTTCCGCTGTCGGGAACGAGTTTGCGGAGGGTTGATACTGGTACCCAGATGTCCATTTATTCTGGAACCAGGGGTACCACCTTCCATGATCGAGCCAGCGGACCGGCGTCGTGAACTGAGCTTGTTCCTGCGGAGCCGCCGGGAGCGGGTCACGCCCACCGAGGTCGGCCTGCCCGACACCGGCCGCCGCCGGACACCGGGGCTGCGCCGGGAGGAACTCGCGCTCCTGGCCGGGATCAGCGCCACTTGGTACACGTATCTGGAACAGGGCCGCGACATCCGGGTCTCCGACCAGGTGCTCACTGCGCTGGCCACGACACTGCGGCTCGACCGGCAGGAACACGATCATCTGTTCCGCCTCGCCGGTCACGCGCCACCGGCGAAGGCGGACACCCCGGAACCGCTGAGTGCCGAAGACGCGGCCGTGCCACTGCTGCTGCAGCCACATCCGGCGTACATCATCGACGGGAACTACGACGTCCTCAGTTTCAACAAAGCAGCCGTGGCCCTTTTCCCGAATCTCACCACGGCCGCGGAACGGCGACCGAACTTCGCCCGCTGGGTGTTCACCGAACCGGTGGCCCGGCACGTGCTGGTCGACTGGGAACCCGAGGCGCGCGGCCTGCTCGCCCGCCTGCACACGCTCGCCGCGAGGCACCCGGCCCAGCCGCGGTACACGCGTCTCGTCGACGAACTGCACGAGTCCAGCGCGGAGGTCCGTGCCTGGTGGCCGCACTACGACATCCAGGCGAGGCGCGGCGGACGAAAACGACTCAGGCCGCCGGGGCGCGGCGTCACCGAATTCGCGTACACCGCCTTCCACCTCGCCGAACAGCCCGAGCGGACCCTGGTGGTCTATTCCGGCGGCTGCGCGTGAAGGCCCCCTTCCCTCGGCTGAGCCGAGGGAAGGGGGCCTTCACGCGGGACCAGAACACCGCTGCGAGCAGGTGCCGGCTAGCGCCGCAGTGTCAGGAGACCCGGCCGCCACGGCAGCTGGTCGTAGGGACCGCCGGCGTTGGGGGCCTTGCCCTGGTAGAGGAGCTGCAGGTTGCAGGGGTCGATGGTCATGGTCTGATCAGGGTTGCTGCGGACCAGGTCACCGTGGCTGATGTCGTTGGTCCAGGTGGCGCCGCTGTTGGCCTTGCCCGCGAAGGGGTTGCTTTCGCTGGCGGCCTGCGGGGTCCACGAACCGTTGAGGCTGTTGGCCGTGAACGAGCGGAAGAAGCGTCCGTTCGCGCCCATCGCCTCGACGATCATCAGGTACTGGTTCTGGCCCTGGACCTTGTAGACCTGGACGGCCTCGAACAGGTTGGCCTGCGTGTCGCTCATGATCGTCGTGTACGACGAGCCGAAGCTGCTCGGGAAGTTCCCGATCGGCATGCTCGCCCGGTAGATCTTGCCGTTGTCACCGGCGAAGAACAGGTACATGTTCGAACCGTCGGCGATCAGGGTCTGGTCGATCGGGCCGGTGCCGGAGCCGGAGATGCTGCCCGTGAAGAGCGGCTGCGGCGCGGACCAGCCGTTGGGGTTGGTGGGGTCGCTCGACGTGCGGTAGATGAACGGCCACGCACCCCACTGGTACGCCAGCACCCAGATGTTCTTCGGCGCGAAGTAGAACAGCGTGGGCGCCACGGCGGCCTGGTTCATCCCGTTCTGGCCCGCCGAGGCCATGTCGGACCAGTTCGTGAAGGGCGTGAAGGCCATCGAGCCGTACGACGATCCCGCGACGTTCGAGCCGTAGACGAGGTGCTTGCCGTTGTGGACGACGCTGGTGAAGTCCTTGAGCGAGACCCATCCGTTCTTCGGCGTCGCCAGCACACCGGACGACGACCAGCGGTACGTCGACGGAAGGGTGCAGCCGTTGCCTCCGGTGGTGGTCGTGGTCGACGGGGGCGTGGTCGACAGGCCCGTCCACTTCTGGTTGGCGCCACCGTGACACGTCCAGATCTGGACCGCGGTGCCGTTGGCCGTACTCGCGCCGGCGACGTCCAGGCAGAGCCCGGACTGCACCCCGACCACCGTGCCGTCGGCGTTGACCCGCCACTGCTGGTTGGCCCCACCGTGACAGGTCCAGATCTGCACCCGGGTTCCGGCGGTGGTCGCGCTTCCGGGCACGTCCAGGCACTTTCCGCCGAACACCGTCAGCTGGCCGCTCGCCGTCGACGTCCACTGCTGGCCCGCCCCGCCCGAGCAGTCGTAGATCTGCACGGAGGTACCGTCGGCCTGATTGGCGTTCGGTACGTCCAGGCACCGGCCCGAACCGACACTGTGCAGCGCGCCGGTGACGTCGGCCAAGGCCGCGTCTGTCCCCAGCGTCACCCCTGCCACGACTGCCGCCGACACCGTCGCCGCGGCGGCGAGCGCGGCGATCCGGGGTCGGCTTCTACGGCTGACGCTTGCTCTTTTCATGATGACCTTCTCCCAGCCAGTTTCAGGTCCACTGCCCTGAGGAAAACGAGTGTTATCGTTAACATTCGCGGTGTATCAGCGTGGGCTTCCGGGAGAAGAGTTGTCAATCCACGTACTCGGATGCGCCGGGGTCCAGACGTCGCGCCGGGCGGTCTTGCCACTTCAAGGCCGCCTCCGGAGTCCACAAAGGACAGCCAGGTTCGTGAAAGTTACAAAGAATCGCCGAGGGGAACACGCACCGGACAGCTCTTTCAGCTCGGCGTGGTGACGGCCGGTTCGGCCGCGGTGACGCCGCCGTGCGCGCGCTGGGCCGGGATGGACGCGGCGGAGTGGATGGCCGCGGCACGGGTGGCGGTGAGGGTATGGGTCCAGTGCGCGAGGTACTGGGACTTGTAGCCGGATTGACCAGGGGTGTCGAGGGTACGGCCGAGGTCGAGTGCGGTGTAGCCGGCGTCGGTGAGGTCTTGGATGAGCCGGCGCAGCAAGGCGTGACCTGGAGACACGTCGTTGTAGCCGGGGTGGCGGGCGGTCAGCAGCGAGTAGGCGCGCGCCCCGCGGGTCAGGCACAGTTGCGCGGCTATCGGGGTCTCGTCGATGCACTGGGTGGCGATGAAGGCGATCTCGGGGCCACAGTGGTCGAGTACGGTTCGCCAGGTGCCGCCGCCGAGGGCGAACTCGGCGCCGGGTCTCGCGTCGTCCACCCGTTGCAGACGGTGGAGATGTACGAGTGCCTGGTAGGCGGTGGTGAGTTCGTCGGCGGTCCGGGAACGGTGGTAGACCACCTGGTGGCCTTGGGCGGCCAGGTCGTCCAAGGCGCGCTGCCTGCGTTTGTGGGTCTTGCGGGTGGCGCGGGACATCTCCGCCCAGCCCAGTGGCAGTGCCACCGTGGCGCACGCGGTCGTGGTGTGGTTCCAGGAGGGACTCGAGGTCAGGTGCCGCCCCAGCCCGGTAGTGGCGGGCAGATCGGTGACGGCGATGTGGCCGGTGTCGCCGGCGATGGCGTTCAGTCCGGCCTCCAGCGCTGTCGTGACCGCCGGATGTTCTGCTTCGGGACCGGTGACACGAAGGTATTCGGCGTGGGGCGCGGACAACGGCCGCAGGTCCCGGGGGCCGTCGCCGGGTCTCCGGTGGGTGAGCGCGAGCGCGGCGACCGGTCCGGCTCCTCGCGCCGCCACGAGCACGACGGGGGTGACCTCGGCGGGCAATCCGGCCGCCCACCCGGAGAGCCAGGCCGGTGCTTGGAACGGCGTCGCCGCGGGATCGTGCCGGTAGAGATCCGGCCAGGCCGTGTCCAGGAAATTCAGCGCGTCCTGATTCCGCAATACCTGTACTCGCAACGGAAAGCCCTCTCGTTCGACGTCGGCGCCGGTCGCCGCGCGGCAAAGTCGATCATGAAAAGGACGTGGTGCGCGCGTCTCACGCCGAGAATCACCACAGCGAGTGGGTGGTGATCACGAATGGCCCAGCCACTCGCGGCCCGCTCTCACGCAGTGCGAGCGGGCCGCGGGAACCCCACGCGCGAGAATGTGATCCGGCCAACTGTCCCCTACGGCCGTTCTCGTTCGTCGTGAGAACGACAGCTTGCCGGACAACGAGAGGAAAGACCGTGCAGTACGCCTTGATCATCCACGAAGCGCCGCACGCCTACGACGGCCTCAGCGACGACGAGCAGAAGGCGATCACCGCCGAGTACCTGGCCATCCGCGACGACCGCCGCGTCGTCGGCGGTGCCCGGCTCGGACCGGTGGACGTGACCTCGACCGTGCGGGTGGCCGGCGGTGAGACGCTGGTGACCGACGGGCCGTTCGCCGACGCCAAGGAAGCCTTCGGCGGGTACTACATGCTGGAAGCGGACGACCTCGACGCGGCGATCGAGATCGCGTCCCGGGTGCCGGCGGCGCGGATGGGCGGCGCCGTCGAGGTCCGGCCCGTGGTCACGTACCGACCGTGATCGAAGAGGTCTTCCGGGATCAGTGGGGACGCGTCCTCGCTTCACTGGTCGGCTTCCTCGGCGATTTCGATCTCGCCGAGGAAGCCGCCCAGGATGCCTTCGCGCTCGCTGCCGAGCGGTGGCCACGGGACGGCACGCCGCTCAACCCGGGAGCCTGGCTGACCATCGCCGCTCGCAACCGGGCGATCGACCGGCTTCGGCGCGAGAAGACGCTGGCGGCCAAGCTCCCGCTCATCGCGACACCAGAAGTGCAGGAGCACACCGTGGCCGATGACACCATCCCCGACGATCGCCTGAAACTCATCTTCACCTGTTGCCACCCGGCACTGGCCGTCGAAGCCCAGGTGGCCCTCACCTTGCGGACCCTGGGCGGACTCGCGACCGACGAGATCGCCCGGTGCTTCCTCCTGCCTGCCGAAACCATGAAACGCCGCCTCACCCGCGCCAGGTCGAAGATCAAAACCGCGGGCATCCCGTTCCGCGTCCCGCCCGACCACCTCCTGCCCGAACGCCTCGCCGCCGTGCTCAAGGTGATCTACCTGATCTTCAACGAGGGCTACGGGGGCCGTGCCGACCTCGCCGACGAGGCGATCCGGCTGGCCAGGGTGCTCACCGGCCTCATGCCCGACGAACCCGAGACGTTCGGGCTCCTCGCGCTCATGTTGTGTCACGACGCCCGCCGCGCCGCCCGGGTGGTGGACGGTGAGCTGGTCCTGCTCGAAGACCAGGACCGGACGCTGTGGAACTCCGGGCAGATCGCCGAAGGCCGCTCCATCGTGGACAGGACGCTCACCGGCAGGCAACGGGGTCCGTACCTCGTCCAGGCGGCCATCGCCGCGCTGCAAACCGGGCAGCCCGTCGACTGGCCCCAGATCGTCGCGCTCTACGGCGAACTCAGCGGCCTGACCCGGTCACCGGTCGTCGAACTCAATCGTGCGGTGGCCATCGCCCAGTCCGGTTCGCCGGAAGCGGCGTTGACGATCGTGGAACGACTGGATCTGACCACCTATCAGTACTTCCATTCGACCCGTGGCGAGCTGCTTCGGCGAGTCGGTCGCATCGAGGAAGCGCGCACCGCATACCGGAAAGCCCTCGCACTCGCGCACGCCGAACCCGAACGCCGCTTTCTCCGGCACCGGCTCGCCGCGCTGTGAGCAAGGAACCCGCCTCGTCCACCAGCGCTACTGACCGAGTACCGCCTGGATCTCCAGTGTGATCTCGATCCGGTCGCCGATCACCACGCCGCCGCCGTCGAGGGGCAGGTCGAGGCTGATGCCGAAGGCCTTGCGACTGAGTTCGCCGGTGGCGGTGAACGCGGCGCGCCGGTCGCCGAACCGGCCGGTGCCGAAGCCGTTGACGGTCAGCCGCAGCGGTACTTCCGCGGTGGCCCCGTGGCAGGTGAGATCTCCGCGCAGCAGGAAGGCGTCGCCGTCGGGTTCCAGGGACGTCGACTCGTAGGTCATCACCGGGAAGGTCCCGACGTCGAAGAAGTTGCCCGAACTCAGGTCCGCGTCGCGGGCCGCGTTGTTCGTGTCGATCGAAGCCATGTCGATGTCCGCGCTCACCCGGGAGTCGAGTGGGTTCTCCGCGGTGACGAGCTGTCCGGAGAAGCGGCCGAACCGGCCGCGGACGCGGGTCATCATGAGGTGGCGGACGGTGAACGAGACCTCGGAGTGGCCGGGGTCGATGGTCCAGGTACCGGCGACGTAGCCGGGAATCACGGGCTGCTGTGTCATGCTGCCCAGGCTGGCGCGGGCCGGCGGAAAAGTGGAGAGGAGCGCTTATCGTGGGTGTGGCACCACCACCCTCGGCCGCCCGCCGCCGCGAGCTGGCCGACTTCCTGCGCACCCGCCGCGCCGCGCTCCGCCCGGCCGATCTGGGCCTCGCCGACGACGGGCGCCGCCGCCGGACCCCCGGGCTGCGGCGCGAGGAGGTCGCGCTGGACGCCGGGGTCGGCGTGTCCTGGTACACCTGGCTGGAGCAGGGCCGCGATGTCACGCCTTCGCCGCAGGTGCTGGACGCGCTCGCCCGGACGCTGCGGCTGGACCAGGCCGAGCACGCCCACCTTTTCCACCTCTCCGGCGTCTCCCGCCCGGTGGACGGGGGCGGCTACCCGCGCGAAGCACCGAGAGAGCTGGCGGAGATCGTCGACGCGCTGCGTCCGCATCCGGCGTATCTCCTGGGGCCGCGCCTGGACATCCTGGCGTACAACCCCGCCGCCGCCCTCGTCCTGCACGATCTGGTGGCCGCGCCGCCCGGCCGCCGCAACCTCCTGTGGTGGCTGTTCGGCACGGAATGGTCCGAAACGCCCGGCTGGCACGAGACGGCGCGGGCCAATCTGGCGGACTTCCGCGCGGAGTACGCCCGCCGCCCCGGCGATGAGTCCTTTGTGGACCTGGTGACCGAACTGTCCGCGACCAGCCCGGCCTTCCGCGACTGGTGGACCGAACACGACGTACGCGCCTACGAGCCCACCCGCAAGACGATCCCGCACGCCCGGCTGGGTCCCCTGGCGTTGCATCAGCTGCAGAGCGTTCCCGCGGGCCATCCGGAACTGCGACTGCGGATCCTGGTCCCGGCCGACGAAGCGACCCGCGCCGCGCTGGGGTAGCCAACCCGGACAAGGCGTCACCTAGCCGGGTGTTCGATCGCGCGGATCTTCAGCGACGACCCGACTTCGCGGGCGTCAGCCACTTCACGGTAGGGCCGGCGCCGATGCCGTGCAGCACCACGCTGCCCAGGACCAGGGTGACGGTGATGAGCAGGATGGTGTCGGCGACGGGCCCCTCGGGAAGACGATTGAAGGCGAGGAGCCCGAAGACGACCGACGTGGTGCCGCGTGGGCCGAGTATCCCGACCTGCAGGCGTTCGCGGTGGGTCAGCACCGATCCGGCGAGCGAGAGGTGGACAGGGATGATGCGGACCACGGTGATCGCCGCGAAGCAGAACAGTGCGACCTGCCACGAGAGCCCGGCGGAGAACGCCAGAACCGCGCTGACGCCCACGACGAACCACAGCGTCATGGTCAACAGTGAGGTGAAGTCTTCGAGCAGGCGGAAGTCCTCGTCCAACGCGCCGGCGCGCACAAGGTCACGCCCTGCCGGAGAACGATGGATCTGCCTGGCCTTGGCCAGCCGGTGGACGTAACGGAACGTGACACCGCAGACGAAGGACGCGACGAACCCGTTGCCGTCGATGGCGACGGTGGCGGTGTAGGTCAGCAGTGGCACCAGCAGCACAGCGACGCGCCCGGACTGTTCCGTGAGCCAGTGCGCGCGGTGGGCCGCGGTCAACAGCACCGCCAGAAGCGCGCCGAACAGCACTCCGACCGCCAGGGCTTTGAGCGCGAAGGGCAGCACGGTCCCCAGCGCGTCCAGTGGTGTCCGCTGCTGGGTCCGGTCTCCTGCCAGGATCAACGCGAAAAGGAACAGGGGTGAAACGATCCCGTCGTTGTAGCCGCTCTCCACGTTGAGCACACTGCGCACCCGGGCGGACAGACCGCGATCGCGCACGACCCGTTCGGCGGGGGCGAAGTCGATGGGCACGACCACCCCGGCGAGCAGCAGCAGCACCGGCCACGGCAGGCCCGGGAACAGCAGCCAGCCGAGCAGCATCGCCGCTACGAGGCTGACCGGCATCGCGATGAGCAGCACCCTGGCCACCAGACCGGGTGAGCTGCCCCACAGCCGCCCGCCGCGCACCTCGGTGGCGTCCACGAACAGCAGCACGGCGAGGACGATCTCCGCCACGTACAGCATGGCTTCGGTGTTGAGCGCGATAGCGATGGAACTCTCGTTGACGAGGCCGATCACGACGCCCGCGGCGACCATGACGACCGGTGCGCCGAGGTTCCACCGGTCCAGCCGTGACGCCAAGAACGAACGGATCGCGATGGCGACCGCGATCATGAGCAGTAGCGAGTTCATGTGACCGTGCTTCGGATCGTTTGCGATGTCGGCGGGAAGCTTACCCGGCACCTTTGACCATTGTGGACTCCCCGGCTTCGTCCACAGTGGTCACGGTCGCCGATGCCCCCGCCGGTCGGCGGGAACGGTCCCGCCACCCGGCTGGACGGTCCGACCGGCTCACGGGTGTCGCGACGACCTCCGCGCGCCGGAAG
Organism: Amycolatopsis orientalis; assembly: GCF_000943515.2. NCBI lineage: Bacteria > Bacillati > Actinomycetota > Actinomycetes > Pseudonocardiales > Pseudonocardiaceae > Amycolatopsis > Amycolatopsis orientalis. The sequence goes on from NZ_CP016174.1 coordinate 5,323,720, forward strand.
ATCGAAGAGACGGCCCGCGATTGCGCCCCCGCATGCCCGGACGGCGTGTTCTTTCAGCCAAGTGACCAGAGAAAACGGAGTTGTTTCACCGTGCGTACCCCGATCGACCGCTCAGCCTGGCGAATGCTCGTGGGTTACGTCAAGCCACAGCGACGCACTGTCCTCTTCGGAGGAGCCCTCGTCCTGCTCGGCGGCCTCGCTGCCGCGGCCCAGCCTCTGGCGGCGAAAGCGCTGGTGGACCGGCTGGGCTCGAGTGACGGGATCACCGGTCTGCTGGCATTGCTGGTCGGGCTCGCACTGGCCGGTGCCGCGATCTCGGTGGTCGGCGACTACCTGCTCGAACGGGCAGGCGAGTCGGTCGTGCTCGTCGCCAGGAAACGGCTGGCCCGACGGCTGATCTCGTTGCGGGTGCCCGCCGTGCAACGCGCGGAGCCCGGCGACCTGCTGTCCCGGTTCACCGGCGACACGACGTTGCTGCGCGAGGTGTGCACTCACGCGTTCGTCGCACTGGTCACCGGCACGGTGACGACCATCGTGATGGTCGTGATGATGGGCTTCATGGACCTTGCCCTGCTGGGCATCACCCTGGCCGTCCTCCTGATCGTCGGCCTGCTCGCCGCCGCCGGAATGCCGATGATCGAAAAGGCTTCCCACGCCGCTCAGAGCGCCGTCGGCGAGACCGGTGCGCGGCTGGAGCGTGTGCTCGGCGCCTTCCGCACCGTCAAGGCCGCCGGGGCCGAAACCAGGGAGATCGCCGCGATCGAACGCGGCGCCGAGGACGCGTGGCGTGCCGGTGTCCGTTCGGCGCGGTGGGAGTCGCTGGTGCACGGTGCGAACACCCTCGCGGTCCAGGCCTCCTTCCTCGCCGTGCTCGGCATCGGTGGCGCACGGGTCGCGACCGGTGCCATGTCACTGTCCTCTTTGGTGGCTTTCCTGCTGTTCCTGTTCTATTTGCACGAACCGATCGGGCAGCTGCTCCACGCGGGCAGCAGGCTGCAGATCGGGCTGGCCGCGATTCGCCGCCTGTCCGAGATCGAGACGCTGCCCGCCGAGCGGACCGGTCCCGCCGGCGCCGAGCCGGACACGGCCGGGCGGCGAGAAGAAGGCCTCACCTTCTCCGACGTGCGGTTCCGGTACGGTCCGGACCGGCCGGAGGTCCTGTGTGGCGTGAGCGTCGACATCCCGGCAGTGGGCATGACGGCGTTCGTCGGTCCCTCCGGTGCGGGCAAATCCACCCTCTTCGGGCTGGTCGAGAGGTTCCACGAGCCGGACTCCGGCCGGATCCTGCTGGACGGCCGCGACCTGGCCGACTGGGATCTGGCGAGCCTGCGCGCGGATATCGGATACGTCGAGCAGGACGCCCCACTGCTCTCCGGGACGTTGCGGGACAACCTCGTCTACGGCAGGCCGGACGCCACCGAGGAGGAGATCCGCGACGCGGTGGCGCGGACCCGGCTGGACACGCTCGTCGACCGCCTTCCCGACGGGCTGGACACCGCTGTCGGGCACCGCGGCAACTTCCTGTCCGGCGGTGAACGGCAACGGGTCGCGCTCGCCCGCGCACTGATCCGGCGGCCTCGTCTCCTGCTGCTCGACGAGATCACGTCACAACTGGACGCGGCGAACGAGATGGCGATCCGGGACGTGGTCACGACGGTGGCGAAGACGATGACCGTCATCGTGGTGGCGCACCGGCTGTCGACGGTCACACAGGCTGACCGGATCGTGGTGCTGGACAACGGAATCGTCCGGGCGACCGGCACACACGACGAGCTGCTCGCGAACGATCTGCTGTACGCCGACTTCGCCGCGACACAGCTGCTCACCGGCGAACGCGACGACTGAGCACACGTACGGTTCCCCGCCAAGGGCGGGGAGGCCGGGGCCGCGTCAGCCATGGGCCGTGAGCGGGAGCCGCAGCCTGAGCTGAAAGCCACCGTCGGGCATCGAACCGGTATACAGCCTTCCGCCCAGCAGCGCGGCCCGTTCCTGCAAACCGACGAGCCCGTGGCGGGCGCTGGGCAGGGCGAGTGTCGGCCGGGTGGGCCGGGTGTTGGTGACCGTGACGGTCAGGTCCGTGTCGTCCCGGGTGATGTCGATGGTGACGCCGGCGCCGGGCGCGTGCTTGCGCACGTTGGTCAGCGCTTCCTGGATGGTGCGGTAGATGGCGCGCTGCACCGGCGGCTCGAGGTCTTCGGGGGCGTCCCCGACGAGGCGGGCATCGAGCGCGCTGTTGTCGATGAGCCGGCGGAGGTCGGTCAACGTGGGCTGAGGGGTGAGCTCGGTCGCCGGTGTACCGGAGGCGCGCAGCAGGTTCACCATGTGCCGCAGCTCGTCGAGCGTGTTCACCGACAGTTGCCGGACATTCTCCGCCCCCGCCTTGACCGCGGGGTCCGTGGTGCTGACCTTCATCGCGCCCGCCTGCACCGCGATGAGGCTCACCTGATGCGAGACGACGTCATGCATCTCGCGGGCCAGCTGGTTGCGTTCCTTGGCCAGGACCGCCTGGGCGTCCAGCCGCCGCTCGTGCTCCCTGGCCTGTTTGACTTCGTCCAGCCGCAGGGCCAGCTCACGCCGGCTGTGCAGGAACCGGCCGAGAAGGATCGGCGCTCCCGCGGTCATGGTGAAGTAGATGACCCCGACCAGCATCTCGGTTCGCCAAAACTGCGGAGCGACGTCGAGCAACGGGAAGGCGACGCTTCCCGCGGTGACCAGCCAGCAACCCGCGAGCAGCCACCAGCTCCGGTAGCGGCCTGCCACGGTGTACAGCGTGACTATCGCCGCGACGATCGCGCCGGAGAACACCACAGCGGGCAGAGTCACCACGAAGGACGTCAGCGGCCAACGCTCGCGCACCAGGACCCCGAGCATCGCGATCACGTACAGGGCGAGAGCGGTCGACGACTCCTCACTGATCGCTGTCAACGCTCCCTCGACCACGGCGGCCACGATCAGCACGGCGTCGAGAAGGGTGGTGCGAAGTCTCTCCGTCATGCTCACCGCTCCCCGTCCGCGAGCAGACCGGCGCGCTGGGCCACCAGCGCCGCCTGCACCCGGCTGCCCACCCGCAGCTTGGTCAAGATCGCGCTGACGTGGTCCTTCACCGTGCCGACGCTGAGGTTCAGGTGGATCCCGATGTCGGTGTTGGACATCCCGTCGGCGATCAGCACGAGGACCGCGCGCTCACGTTCACTGAGCAGGTCGAGCTGCTCCGCCGCCGAACTCGCGTCGGAACCCAGGTGGCCGTCGACGATGGTACGGGTGACCTTGGGCGAGAGCACCACGCCACCGACGACCAGGGCGCGGACCGTCTCGGCGAGCTGTTCGGGTCCGGTGTCCTTGACGATGAAGCCCGCCGCGCCCGACCGCAGCGCCATCGCGATGTACTCGTCCGAGTCGAACGTCGTGAGCATGGCCACGACGGGAGGATTCTTGAGGCCACGAAGCCGGCGGAGCACGGTGAGCCCGTCCACGTCCGGCATCCGGATGTCCAGTAGCACGACGTCGGGCTTGTACAGGCTCACTTCGCGAACGCCCTGTGCCCCGGTCGGGGTCGCGACGACTTCGATGTCCCCGGCCGCCTGAAGGATGAGGCGGAACCCGGTCCGCACCAGTTCCTCGTCGTCGACGACGACCACCCGGATCACGCCACGCTCCTTTGTGGACTCCGTCTGCCCGGCGCCGCCGTCACCGGAGCCTTGCCGGGCCTGCCGGCCTTGTCTATCCAGGCGAGGGCCACCGCCGAGATGATGAAGGCGAGGTGGATCACCGTCTGCCACAGGATGATCTGGCCGGCGTGCGGTGTGGTCGCGTACAGCGACTGCGCCTGGATGAAGGTCCGCAAAAGGTGGATCGACGAGATGCCGATGATGGCCATGGCCAGTTTCACCTTGAGCACGTTGGCGTTGACGTGCGACAGCCATTCGGGCTGGTCCGGGTGATCCTCCAAGCGGATGCGGGACACGAACGTCTCGTAGCCGCCGATGATCACCATGATGAGCAGGTTGGCGATCATCACGACGTCGACCAGGCCGAGCACGATGAGCATGATCTCGGATTCGTTCAAGGACCCGATCTTGCTGATCAGATGCCACAGTTCGAGCATGAACTGCCAGACGTAGGCGCCTTGCGCCACGATGAGGCCGATGTAGAGCGGTGCCTGCAGCCAGCGGCTCAGGAAGATCAACGCCCCGAGTCTGGGCGCGGTGGTGGGAAGATTCTTTTCCGCGTTCATGGACTTTCGTTCCGTAGTGACTGAATGGGTACCTGCACCGGCGCGAAATCGAACAGACGACGGCCGCGGATGAACTACGGCCGCTCCGGTCCGACACTGTCCGAAGCGGACTTCCGCCAGGGCCGGCTGTACCAGCCCTGCGGTAACGGACGATCTGCCACCTCGCCGTCGGCTCGCGACCGTTCGGCTTCCTCCGGCAACGCGGGTCCCGGATTGAGCTTCATCGCCACCCGTGCCGCGCGAATGTGGTGAAGCCCCTCCAGCGCCGTCTGTTTCGCCAGCCCCGCTTGCTCGACGGTCTTCGCCAGGTCCAGCCGAGAGCAGGCAAGGGTGAACCGCTCGGAAGCATCGGCCAACGCCTGCTTCGCGGGCGCGTTGGTGCCGATCAGATGCGCGACCTGTCCGGCGAGGCGTTCCACCCAGCGTCTCGCGTCGGACAGGGCGTCATCCAGCTCACGCTTCCGGGCGATGTCCTGGAACCGCAGGTAGAGCAGTCCGCACAAGAAGGCGACACCGGACAGCACGATCAAAACGAGCAGAATATTCACGAGAACACTCCAAGGTAAGGCCACACCGGCGACGGGTGGGCGTTCTTGCACCACCAAGGCGATCGTCGGGGCCTACCTGGGCCCGTTTTTGAACACCTGGTCGGCGAAGGCGAGCAGGTAAGGGAGGGCGCCACGGGCCGTATGCCACGTGTGGTCGTAGCCGCGCTGCAAGTGGACGACGGCGCCTTGCCCGCGGGCGTGGAGGGCGTCGGCGATGCGGTTCGCGGTGGTGACATCCGCCGGGGCGCCGGTTCCGGCGGTGAGGATGGCGGCGACCGGGTACGGGAACGGCATGGTGGGCAGGTAGGTCCGTGGCGTGTTGGCGGCGACGAGTGCCGGGTCGGCACCGGACAACGCGCCGTTGTCGGTGGCGTCGTACGGCATGCTGAGCAGCAGCGCGGCGAACTTGTCGGTGTGGTGCAAGCCGATGTTCAACGCGGCGAAGGCGCCACCCGACATGCCGCCCAGTGCCCGGTGGGTGCGATCGGAGACGGTCCGGTAATACCGGTCGATCGTGGTGACGACCGTTTGCGCCAGGTAGGTTTCCAGCCGGGGACCACCAGGGATGTCGAGACCGTCGAGGTCCCGGCCGGGCTCCCCCGCGGTCAGATCGACGGACACGACGATCATCGGAGCGATCGCCTGGTGCAGATAGGCCATGCGCAGGGTCCCAGGCGCGTCACCGGCGCCGAGCCAGTCTTCCGGAGCGGCGGGGAAGCCGTGCACGAGGTAGGTGACCGGATAGCGCCGGTTGTCGTTGGCGCGGTCGTGGTACCCCGGCGGAAGCAACACGAACGTCCGCCCCCGCGGCACGGCGTTGGCGGGATCGGGAACGGCGAGACGCTCGAGGATCGGCGCGTGGACACCGTCGGGAGTGACGAAGCCGGCCCTGCGGGGTCGCGAGTCGGCGGATCCGTCGTCGATCATCTCGCCGAGCGCGCGCAGCGGTCCACCGCCACGCTGGAGCATGAGCGCGAGGTCTCGTGGCGTCCGGACATAGCCGATGTAGCTGTTGGTGGCGGTGACCGCGCCGAGCAGGACACAGCACAGCATGACCGCGATGGCGCTTCGGCGTGCCCCGGCCCGGCCGCGGAACCGGACCGCGAGCATCGCGGCCACGACGGCCAGCGACCCGAAAGTCCCGCAAATCCAAGGGGATTCGAGTGCGCCGGTCGTCTGTGCGTGTTCGACGACCTCGCGAGGGACCGCGGGTACGGAAACACCCAAGGCAGCTCCTTCGGTCGATGGCCGTCAGGTGGGGCCCGGCGGCGGCTCTGGGGTACACGGGGAACGAGCCGCCGCCGGTTGTACCGACGACTGCCGCTACGCGGGGACGACGACAGCAGCCATCGGTAGTTCTTCGGGGGTCACCACTGATCGTCGCCGCCGCCGTGGTCCATCCCGTCGTCCTGTCCGCCGTGGTGCTGTTGCTCGCCTGCGGAGGCCTCGTGTCCGCTGAAGGCTCCGGTGAGCCCGCCGAGCAGCAGACCGCCACCGGCGACACCGGCCGCGGCCGCGGCGGCCGTCTTGAGGAACCCGCCTCCGCCGGGGCGGCCTTGCGGGGCTTCCCCGGCGGCCGGCCCGGTGTCACGGCCACGGCCGAACATGCCCGAGAAGAATCCGCCGCCGCTCTGCGCCGGAGCCTGGCCATACGGGTCCCGCTGCGCCCCATACGGGTCACGGTGATTCCCATACGGGTCCTGGTAAGGCGCGGAACGCTCCAGTTCGGCGATGCGTGTCTTCGCGTTACGCAGGGCGTCCTCCTGCATGAGGACGGCGCCCACCAAGAGGTACAGCGCGTCCGGCTGACCGGCGATCTGCCTGGCGATCAGGTCGGCGACCTCCGGGTCCTTGTGCACCGGCCGGGCCTGGCGAAGTCGGTCGGCGAGGCCGAGAATGAGCTGCCGGTCTTCGTATTCCATGGGATCTCCCTTCCTCTGCCTCAATACTGTGCGAAGCCGGGGGCGTCCGGTATCGGTGACCCGGCCGGAAACGCCCGCCAGGTGGCTGCCCGCGACCAACCGGTCGGCCGCCCGCCGCTCACCCACCGGCACGTCCGAGCCGGGGCATGGACGGCCTACTTGTCCTTTGTGGACAGCAGAGCGCGGGTCAGGCGGTGCCGGTCCAGTAGAGCGGATTGGCGCCCTGATAGGCGACCTTCACCGTCACCTCGGCCGGATTGGCCGGTAGCGCCACGACGAACGCGAAGGTGCGATCCGCGCCAGGAAGGACGTCCGCGGGCAGCTTGTCCCCGATGCCCTTGCCCGCATCGGTGATGCTCACCGATGCGGCACCGTTCGTGGTCGCGGCGAAGGTGAAGGCCGAAGCCTCCAGCGCCTTCTTGGCTGTATTGCGAACGGTGATGGTGAACTTCGCGCCACGTGTCAGTTCCTTCGACCGTTGCGGATCAGCGGGCAGATCGTAGCCGGCGGGTTTGCCGACGGAGATGACGCCGCGCTTGCCTGTCCGCTCCTCGCCGAATTTCATCACTTGCGGGGCCGCGCTCTTCGAGGTGCCGGTCGAACTCGCGGAGGACGACTTGCTCGCCTGGCCTCCACATCCCGTCACGACGAGGCAGGTTGCCACGGCCACGGCGACTGCTGTGCGTCGCATGAATTCTCCCCCGATGTCCGGAACATTGTCTCCCTGGCGACGGTAGGTGAATCCCTGAGCCGAATTCATCGGACCGGCGGCCACTGCCGGCCGACAGGTGGCTGGAAAACGCCATCCGGTCGGCCAGGACGTCCTGTCCGCCTCGCCGAATCCAGCCGATGGACGGGGTGACCCCCGCCAGGTCGGGGATGGCGTCGGGCTTTCACGGCACTCGACACTGAGTCGTCCTGAATCGCCACGAGAGGTTGCGACGGAACAATGCCGGCCCCTTTCCCGCTGGGAACCCCGTGCTGGGTCGAGATCCCCGACCATCGACTTGACGACCACGATGCGGTTCTACCAAGCCGTGTTCGGATGGCGGTACGAACATCGCGATGACAACGACGAGACGGATTACGTGATAGCGACCGTCGACGGCGTGCCCGTGGCCGGCTTGCGGCACAGTCCGAACCTCGCCATCCAGTGGAACCTGTACTTCGCGACACCGGATCTGACGTCGACCCTCACCACCGCGGGACAACTCGGCGCACGGATCACCGAAAGAGCACATGTGGTCCCCGGTATCGGCACCAAATCACTCCTCGACGCGCCTGGCGCCGCATCGATCGGCGTGTGCGAACCGAGCACCGACTGGGATTTTCAAGCAGGCGAACCATCTTCCCTTGGCTGGGCCGAGTACGTGACACATCGACCGCGCCACGCCAACCGCTTCCTCAGCCGGCTCTTCGAGTTCACCCAGAAACGATTCGACTACGGCGACCAGGTCAGGTACCGGGTTTTCCACTCCGCGGGGAACTCGGTCCTCGCGACCGTGGGAATGGAACGAAACACCCCACGACAGGTACCGCCGCGCTGGATCGCGCATTTCGGCGTCCCTGGGCCGCGTCGCCGTCCTCTCCGATCCCCTCGGAACTCGCTTCGCCATCATGGATCCCGCCCCGGCCATGGACAAACGGGCTGACCACGACGAGGACGACTGACTCCAGATCCTTGACATGCCAACCATTCCCGGCCATCCGGTCGGCGGGGACTTCCAGCCGACCGGCGGGCCACGATCGACACCTGCCGGATGGTCCGCGGACCTCGTCGCTGCGACGTTGTGAGTATGTCGCAGATCGAGTCCTCACAAGGATCGCCACCTCCCCCACCGCCCGAACTCGCCGAACCTGCCGGGCCGGTCGAGGCCGGGCCGTCGACGGCGCGGCTGATCGGGGTGGACCTGGCCCGTGCGCTCGCCGTATTCGGCATGTACGCCGTGCACCTCGGACCGGCGCCGACGGCGGTGAGCGGCTTCGGCGGATGGCTGCTGGGCTTGGCGGAAGGCCGGGCGTCGGCGCTTTTCGCCACCCTCGCGGGGTTCTCCCTGATGCTGATCGCCGGACGGCTGGAGCCGAAGACCGGTTTGGCGGGGCGGCAGGCCCGGGCCCGGATCGTGATCCGGGCCGTGATCCTGTTCGCGATGGGTACCCTTTTGGCGATGACCGACGCCGGAACCGTCGTCATCCTCGCCTACTACGGGGTGTACTTCCTGCTGGCACTGCCTCTGCTGCGGCTGCGGGCCAAGACCCTCGCGATCATCGCGGCCGTGCTCGCGGTCTTCACTCCGCTGGCGAAGTTCGGACTGGCGGCTCTGGTGAGCGGGCCGATCATGGAGACCATCAACGCGTACGACCCACTCAAGCGGCTCAGTGAGGTCGGCGTGCTGGACCTTCTGCTCAGCGGGCTTTACCCGACCATCACCTGGATGACATTCGTGGTCGCCGGGATGGCACTGGGACGGGCGGACCTCGACTCCAGCGCGGTGAGGCGGCGGCTGGCCGCGATCGGCGCCGCGCTCATCGCCTTCGGTTACGGAGTGCCCTGGCTGTTGACCCGGTTCATCGACGGCCTTCGGGAAGCCGCGGAGCAGCCATGGGGCCGTGGCGCCGAGAAGGCGGGTTCCGCGGCCGCCAAAACCCTGGGCGAAGGCGCGAAGGCCATGGCCGAAGGCGGGAAATCGATGGTCGAAGGCGGACCGAAGGGGATGGACGGATCGGGCTGGGGGCTGTTGCTGGCCAGGCCGCACAGCTCCTCCACCTTCGACCTGGTGGGCAGTGTGGGCATCGCGATCATCGTGCTGGTGGGTGCGACAGTGCTGCTGAGCCGGCTGTCGTGGCTGCGTCGCCTGATGACTCCGGTCATCGCCGTCGGCACCATGTCGCTGACCCTCTACGTCGGCCACTTCCTGGTAGGGGCGCAGTTCGGGGCCCTCGGCAAAGGCCAGGGCGCGGGGAACAACTCCGCCATGGTGCTGTTCTGGTTCATCATCGGGGCCACCGTCTTCGCCTGGTTCTGGTCCCGCTTCTTCCGCCGCGGACCGCTGGAGTACCTGCTCCACCTCGCCACCAAGGCCGCGAAATTCGTCCGGTGAGCGACCCACTCAACCGAATCCCGTGACTACTTTGGAGTGTGCTTCGTGAGTTTCGCGATCGTTCTGGTCGTCCTGGCCGCCCTCGCCTTCGGGGCCGGCCTGCTCTTCACGCGTTTCCAGGCCGTGGCCAAGAAACGACAGCTGGACGACGCACTGGCCGAGGCGCGCCGCTGGGTGGAACGGCTCGCCGGTCAGGTCATGCATCTGACCGGCACCAACGCCGCGGCGAAGCAGGCTTTGGCGGACGCGTCCGAGCGGTACACCGCCGCGGGGTCGCAGCTGGATCTGGCCCGGACGGTCGAGCAGGCGGGGCTGGCCAAGGAGACCGCGCTGGAAGGGCTCTACTACATCCGCGCGGCCCGGGTCGCGATGGACCTGGATCCGGGGCCCGCGCTCCCGACGGACGCCGAGCGGGCGCGGGCGGGCGCGGTCACGGAGCACCGGAAGGTCGAGGTCGAAGGTGAGACGTACGAAGCCTCACCTCGGCCCGGACACGACACGCCGCACTACTACCCCGGCGGCCAGGTCGCGGGGCGCTCGGTGCCGGAGGGCTGGTACAACCGGCCGTGGTGGAAGTCGGCGCTGATCGGTGGCGCGTGGGGCGCCGGGGCGGCCGTCCTGTTCGGTTCGCTGTTCGTGGGGATGGCGGGTGTCGCGGCGGCGCAGACCTGGCAAGACGGTTTCGAAGCGGGCGGGCAGGACGTGTTCGCTCCGGACGACGTCGGTTTCGACGATGCGTGGGACTTCTGAGCACGATGCGCGGGATCCTGGCGATGGCGCTTATTCTCTTCCCGGTGGTCCGGCGGCGTGTGTAGGAGTGGAATGTGATCCGGGTAGTGGTGGTCGACGACGAGGCGCTGGTCCGTTCGGGATTCCAGTTGATCCTCCGTGCCGCCGGCGATATCGACGTGGTGGCCACCGCGACCGGTGCGCAGGCGGTACGGGAGATCGGGGTGCACAAACCGGACGTCGTGCTGCTCGACATCCGCATGCCGGACGTCGACGGCCTGACCATCCTGCGGCAGCTGCGCGCCCTGCCCGATCCGCCCGTCGTGGCCATGCTGACCACGTTCGACTCGGACGAGTACATCGCGACAGCGCTGCGGTCGGGTGCCGCGGGTTTCCTGCTCAAGGACACCGAACCGGAGCACCTCGCGCAGCTGGTACGGACGCTGGCGAGCGGCGGGGGGGTGCTTTCCCCGAAGGTCACCCGGTCCGTTGTGGACGGTTTCCTCGATTCGGGCGCCGGTTCGGCGGCCGTCGACAGCGTGTCGCGGCTGACCGACCGGGAGCGCGACGTCCTGGTACTGATCGCCGAAGGACTGTCCAATGCGGACATCGGTGCTCGCGTCCACCTCAGCGTCGGCACGATCAAGGACCATGTCAGCGCGATCCTGACCAAGCTCAAGGTGAACAGCCGGGTGCAGGCGGCGCTGGTCGCGCAGCGGGCCGGTTTGCTGCGCGACGGAGACTGACCTCAGCCTTGAGCCACCGGAAGGCTGAGCCGCACCCGGTATCCGCCACCGGGTGTCGGCCCGGCGTCGAGGGTTCCGTCCAGCAGCTCGGCCCGTTCACGCAGGCCGATCAAACCGTGCTGGGCACTCGGCAGGGAAAGCGTCGGCCGGGTCGGCGGGCCGTTGGTGATCGTGACCCCCATGCCGTTGTCGTGGTGCCACAGGTGCACGGCGGCGGTGGCCCCCGGTGCGTGTTTACGCACATTGGTCAGCGCTTCCTGGACGGTGCGGTAGACCGCCCGCTGGGTGGCGGCGTCCACATCGGACGGTAACGCGCCCTCGATCGTGGTCTCGATCCCGCTGTTGGCGACCAGGGCGGGCAGCACGGCGAGCGTCGGCTGTGGGGCGAGATCCGTCGCCGCGCCGCCGGACGCCCGCAGCAGCGCCACCATATGCCGAAGCTCGTCAAGGGTGTCGACGCTGAGCCGCCGGATGGAGGACGCGACGTCCTTTGTGTCCGGACCTGCCGGGGTGACCTGCAGCACCCCGGCCTGCACCGCGATGAGACTGACCTGGTGCGACACGACGTCGTGCATCTCGCGTGCCAGCTGGGCCCGTTCCTTGGCCAGGATCGACTGTTCGATCAGCAGCCGCTCGTGATCACGCGCCTCGTCGATTTCCTTGAGCCGTAAGGTCAGATCCCGTCGCGCCTGCACAAGCTGTCCGAGGACGGCGGGGGCCGCACCCATCAACAACGCGTAGATCGCGTCTATCAGGACGGATCGTCCGGACTCCACGTCGATCTGACCGTTCCACGGCGCGGCGTAACCGAGGATCACGATCAGCGAGCACAACGCCAGAAGCCGCCGATCCCGGGTCTTCTGGGCGACGCTGTACAACGCGACCAGGACGGCGACGACCGAATACGAGAACGCCAGCATCGGCAGGGTCAGCGCGAAACTCACGAACGGATGACGACGCCGGATCAGGAGCGCGAGGATCGCGACACCGGAGGCCACCGTGGAACTCATCTCGGCGTGTTCGAGGCCGAGCCACGCGTCCACCACGGCCAAGCCGATCAGCGCGGCGCTCTCCGCCCACGCGGGAACGCGGTACCGGGGCGTCACGGGGGCGCCTGTTCGTTCATCCACCGGGCCATTATGGTCTTCCGCCACCACGGCGGCGAAAACTCACCCACTGCGCGCGCGAGGTCCATCCGCCGGGTGGCTGGTCCATCCCCGCCGACCGGCCGGTCGTTCCGGCCCACCGTCCGGTTGTGGGTCCGGTTCCCCGCTCTGTCCATGGTGGACCGAACCTGCGCCGCTTACCGTGGAAACCAGGCCACAGTTCGGACAAGCGAGCGGGAGTAGTCACCGGAATGAACACAGTGCTGGATTGGGATTTGGTGCGCGGGGCCGTACCGGCCACCGTCACCATGGCCGGTCTGGCCGCCGGTGCCGTACTGCTGTTCCGGCGGGATCGCCGATGGTGGACCCGGACGGTGCCGATCGTCGCGACCGCGTGCACCGTGGTGACCTTCGTTGCCTGGCTGATCGTCGACGTGCTGTGGAAGCCCTTTCCCGATCCTGTTCCGCGGAGCGTGATCGCGTGGATCGGCGTCGCGCTGGGCGGGGCCGGGCTGGCCATCGCGTGGCAACCGCGGCGCCGGTGGTCGCTGCGCGGTGTCGGCGCTCTCGCCGGCGTCGTGGTGGTGCTGGCCGCCGGAGCGAACATCAACGCGCACTTCGGGCACTACCCCAGCCTGCGGGCGGCCTTCGAACTGCCGCCCGCCAACGAGGTCCCGTTCACGAGCGTCGGCCTGGCGACCGGGACACCCCTTCCGCGGTCGCCGGAGCGGGCGCTGCTCGAAGGCTGGCAGCCGCCGGCCACGATGCCGAAGAACGGTGTGGTGACCCAGGTGTCCATTCCCGCGGCGACGTCGCACTTTCCCGTGACCCGGAAGGCGTATCTCTACCTTCCGCCCGCCTACCGGACCTCGCCTCGTCCCTTGCTGCCCGTGCTGGTGCTGCTCCACGGGCAGCCCGGCGGACCGCGTGACTGGATCGACGGCGGCCAGATCGCGACGATGATGGACCGCTTCGCCGCGGCGCACCGGGGAGTCGCGCCGGTCGTCGTGATGCCGGACGCCACCGGTGATGCCTTCGGGAATCCGCTCTGCCTGGATTCACGCCTCGGCCGCGCCGAGACCTATCTGGCCGGGGATGTTCCCGGCTGGGTCAAAGCGACACTGCAGATCGATCCGGACAACAGGAAGTGGGCCGTGGCGGGTTACTCCTACGGCGGGACATGCGCGCTTCAGCTCGCCCTGCGCCGGCCGGGCACGTTCCCCACCTTCGTGGACATCTCGGGTCAGGACGAACCGACCCTCGGCTCACGGGCGAAAACCGTCGCTGACGCGTTCGACGGGGACGAGAACGCGTTCCGCCGCTTCACCCCGATCGACCTGCTCGCCCCCCGCGGGTACCCCGGATCCGCGGGTGTCCTCAGCGTCGGCAGGTCCGACTCGGTCTTCCTGCCGCAGCAGAAGCGTGTCTTCGAGGCCGCGCGGCGCAACGGCATCGCCGTGACCTGGCGTGAGACACCGGGTTCGCACAACTGGCAAGCATGGTCCGCGGGGCTGAGCGATTCGCTCACCTGGCTGGCGGGCCGGATGGGACTGGTCAAGCAGTGAAGGCATGGCTCGGCAAACTCGCCCGGATCCCGCTGGGCGTCCCCTTCACCACGACGTTGGTGCTGCTGCTCTGGCTGATCGGGTCGCTCACCGGGAGCCTGTCGTCCGGACCGCCCGGTGACCTGCTGGACAAGATCGGTTTCGGCTTCGACCCCTGGCTGCGTGGGCAGTGGTGGACGCCGTTCACCTCGATGTTCTGGTCCGGTGGGCTCGCCAAGTACCTCGGGAACACCCTCCTCATCGCGGCCTTGTGCGGCTTCGCCGAACGGCGGATGTCGACCCTGCGGACCCTGTCGATCTTCCTGATCACCCAGGTGCTGGGCACGACGGCGACCGCGGTGATCGTCATCGGGTCGGGTGCCGACGAATGGTGGTCCACCGATCTGCTGTCCGCGGTCGAGGTCGGCCCGTCCGCCGGTGCCATCGGCGTCGCCGTCGCCGCGACCTCCGCGCTGACCGCCGTCTGGCGGCGACGTCTGCGCCTGCTCCTCCTGCTGGCCGTGGTCATGCTCGCCCTGTATGTCGGCTCCTTGACCCAGCTGTCACAGGTTTTCGCGGCATTGCTCGGGCTCGCGCTCGGCATCTTGGTCGTACGTGAACGCTCGGAAGCGCCGTCAGCGCCATCCCGGGGAGAGACCCGGCTCCTGGTCGCCTTGACCGTGGCGGCGTCGGCGGTCGGCCCGCTGGTCGCCGCGGTGTCGCAGACCGCGAGCGGTCCCCTTTCGGTGTTCCAATATCTCTTGGTCGGCTCGCAACCGGATCTCGCCTTCGTGGATTCCTCTTGTGCCGATCCCGGCGCGCTGGTGGAGTGCCGCAGGCTGCGCGCCGAGGTCCGCATGAGCGGTCTCGGCTCCGTCTTCATGTCGGTCGTCCCGGTCGTCCTGCTGCTGGTGCTGGCCGAAGGGCTGCGCCGGGGCCGGAAGTTCGCCTGGTGGGCCACGATGGTCTTGAACGTCGCACTCGCCGGGCTCGGCGCCGTGCTGATGACATCCTATGTGGACGAGCCGCTGCCCCGGTCCACGGCGGACTGGGTGCAGACGCTCGCCCCGCTCCTGCAGCCGATCGCCATCCTCGTACTGCTGGCGCTGACCAGGGCGAAGTTCGACGTGTCGGCGCCGCGAGGCACCTACCGCGCCTTCGCCGGCCTCGCCGCCAAGACACTGCTGGTCTGCGCCGTCATCTACGTCTGGGGCGCTTATCTGCTTCGCGGCCAGTTCGAACCCACGGCGACGATCGGCGGGATCCTCACCGATCTCCCGACCCGGTTCGCCCCGCCCGGCTACCTCGGCGCCATCGAAACGGCCGTGCTGCCCAACGGCGGACTGGCGACGATGCTGCACCAGTGGATCGGCGTGCTCTTCTGGCTCGTCGTCCTCGCCGGCGGGCTGATCACGTTCCGGAAGGCCATCGTCGAACGACGCGCGGCCGACCGCGACCGCGCCCGCGCGCTGCTCGAGGCCCATGGCGGCACCTCGATGTCCCATATGATCACCTGGCCGGGCAACGATTACTGGTTCACGCCGGACGGCGAGGCCGTGATCGCCTACCGCGTCATCTCCTCGGTCGCGCTCACCACCGGCGAGCCGGTCGGCGCTCTCGCCGCGAGAAGCGCCGCGGCACAGGAGTTCTCCCGGTTCTGTACCCGGAACGGCTGGACTCCCTGCTTCTACGGCATCACCGACGACCTCCGGCAGGACCTTCCGTCGTGGAACTCGGTACAGGTCGCGGAAGAGACCATCGTCCCGCTGGAAGGCCTGGAGTTCAGGGGAAAGAAGTGGCAGGACATCCGGACCGCGATGAACAAGGCGAAGAAGTCCGGCGTCACCGCCGAATGGGTGTCCTATGTGGACACACCGCCCTGGATGTCCGGCCAGATCAAGGCGCTGTCCAGGGATTGGCTGGCGGACAAGGGGCTGCCGGAGATGCGGTTCACCCTCGGCGGCCTCGACGAACTCGCCGATCCCGACGTCCGCTGCCTCGTCGCTGTCGACGACGAGCAGCGTGTCCACGGCGTGACGAGCTGGCTCCCGGTCCGCGACGAAGGGCGGATCGTGGCCTGGACACTGGACTTCATGCGCCGCGGCCCGGACGCGTTCGCCGGTGTGATGGAGTTCCTGATCGCGTCCATGGTCGTCCGCTGCCGCGATGAAGGCGCCGAGTACCTGAGCCTGTCCGGCGCGCCGCTCGCGCGGCTCGACCAGGACGAGCGGGCCGCTCCCCTGCAACGGCTGCTCGACGTCGTCGGCAAGACACTGGAACCCGTCTACGGATTCCGGTCACTGCTGGCGTTCAAGGCCAAGTTCCAGCCCACCTATCTCCCGCTGTACATGGCCTATCCGCGGGTGGCGGCGTTGCCGAGCATCGGCAACGCCATCGCCAAGGCGTACCTGCCGAGGATCACCTCCGGACAGGCGTTCCAGCTGATCAGCAAGGTGATCAGCCGCCGCTGAGGCGCGTGGGTCGTGGCCGGTTTGCGGTGCAGGCCGTCGCAAGCAGTCTCCACGCTCGGTCTCGTTGACGAGGAACTCGGGCACGACGGGCACGATCCGCGCGACCATGTGGGAATCTGGACACTCAACGTCCCGATTCCCACATCGTCAAGCCCGCAGCCGCGAAACCACCACCTCACGCAGATCAGGCGTAAGTAGGTAAATACCGGTCCGCTCTAACGGCACTCACCACTCACGACCAGGGCCACGCTGGTGCGTCAGCCCGGATGGGAAACGTACCGGTCTCCCCAGTAACCGGCGAAGGACACCGGCTTGCCCGCCATGTCCCAGCCGAGGAGGTTGTCCTCCCCCGTGCTCACCAGCAGGTCCCGGATGACCCGCGTCATCGGCCCGGGATGGACCCCATGCCAGGCGTCCCGGTTGTTGTAGGCGACCTGCCACTCGTCCGGGTCCGCCGGTCCGGTGATCCACCAGAACGTGCCCCCCGCGCCGTTGTCACCCCAGGGATAGAGCCCGCCGGGCTCCGGGAACAACCGGTACGGGACATCCCGCAGGTAGCCGAGGTCCTCGTCGCCGAAGATCTCCAGCAGCTGGGCGTTCTCGTCCTTGACGCTTGCGCAGTCCTCCGCGCTCTGGCACGGATTCGACACGGTGATCACATCGCGGAAACCCCCGGAGGGAAACCTTGTGAGCAGCTCCTTGTAGTCGCCGGGAAGCGGTGTCCCCAGCTCGCGTTCGACGGTGGCCCAGTCCAGCTCCGGCCGGAAGTGCCCGGGCCGCCAGCCGACGAGTTCGCAGATCTCGTCGACATACGACCGTTTCGGTGCTTGTGTCATGTGTTCTCCTGGTCGCCGTCGGGCCGTCAGGCCGTCCGGAACGCGGGACAGGTCTCCTTCGCGAGGTTACCGGTGGGGACGTTCTCGATCTTCGCGAAACACGTCGCCCCGTTCGAAGAGATCGCCTCGATGAAGATCCATCGCGGCATCGCCGACAGCGTTCTCCACCCGTTCGACGTCGAAGAGGTCGACCGTCGACCACTGGCTGACGATGTTGTCCACCAGCACAGAACCATGCGGCCTCGCCGGGACCAGATGTCCCTTGTGGACATACTTGCCGTTCAGTTTGGCGGGAGCCTCCGGAGGTCCCACCGGTGCCGCCGGTTCCCTTGATCGCGCCGTGGTCACGTTCGCGCACACGATGCCGCCGGTGGTGCCGTCGTGCATGCGGGACAAAATCATACGCATATGCGTATCATCTACGGGTGCAGCCCTTTTTGGCCGCGGTGAGACGAGGAGTGGGCATGATCAGGAGCAAGTGGATCGCCGGTCCGGCGGCGGGTGTCACGGGAGACGTGCTCGTCAGCGTCACCGAGTTGACGCTGGACGACTTCCGGCGCACCCCCGGCGCTTACCGGGCGGGCTATGCGCTCAGCCGCGAGTGGCCGCGGCTGCCCGGCGCGGTCGGCCAGTGGCTGTGGGCCGAACCGCTGCGACGGCGACTGGGATCGGTCTCGGTCTGGCGTGACCGCACCGGCCTGCGCGGGTTCGTCGGGCTCCCCGCCCACGTCGAGATCATGCGGAAGTACCGCGATCTCGGCACCACCCGCGCGACCACCTGGCACACCGCCGAGGTCGATCCGCCGGTGATCTGGCGGACGGCGGCTCGGTGGTTGGCCGAGCGTTCCGTGTCCTCCTGAAGCGCCGGTTTCCCGGTCAGAGCGGCTCCATATAGGACCGATCGGACCA
Organism: Amycolatopsis orientalis; assembly: GCF_000943515.2. Classification (NCBI taxonomy): domain Bacteria; kingdom Bacillati; phylum Actinomycetota; class Actinomycetes; order Pseudonocardiales; family Pseudonocardiaceae; genus Amycolatopsis; species Amycolatopsis orientalis. The sequence goes on from NZ_CP016174.1 coordinate 5,341,866, forward strand.
GTCATCGTCCTCGTCGTCGTCACGAGGTCTCCGCTCCGGTGGGGCCGGAGCCTGCCGCAGGGCGGCCAGCTCCTCCAGGTCGGCGACGGCGTCGTCCACGTCCAAAGTGGCCAGTTCATCGACCTGCCGTTCCAAGGACGACCACGCGTCCGCGGCGAGCCGTTGCCGATCCTCGGCCGGCAGTGCGTCGATGATCTGCCACCAGCCCCGCGCCTCCTGGACGAACTCGTCCAGGACCGGGCGGTGGGCCAGAAGTTCGTATGCCTGCCTTCGTCCGGCCAGCACCTCCGCGGCGAAGTCCCCGGCGGCGCCACCTGTCGCCGCCAGGAGCCGCATGGCCGTCTGCCGCGCCCGTTCCCCCTGCTCGGAGTCGAACGGATCGGGCATCGCGTGTCCGCCCGTCACAGCAGCACCCGCTTCTTCTTGGCGGGGCACTCGGCGTCCCGATGCTCGTAGCCCTCCGGCCACTGCGGCGGATCGCCCATGGCTTTGAGGGCTTCGATCAGTTCGTCGATCGCCTGCTCCCCCGCGAACATGTGGGCCAGTCCTAGCGCGGCGCTGATCAGGGTCTGGATGGCTCCGACGACTTCATCGAAGGACAGCACCAGCTGGATGATGTCCTTCAGCTCGCCGTCCTTGAACACGTCGATGAGCTTGCCGACACGGCCGAGCTCGGACAGCACTTCGCTGATCACCTCCGCCACCCGGACCCCTTTCTCCAGCCCGAGTTTCTTGCCCTTGGTCAAGATCAGCAGCGCGATGTCGATCGCCGAGCTGTAACCGTGCCTGATCTCCTGCATCAGGTGGTAGGCGAGCTTCGAAAGCACCTGGATCGCCACGCTCGCGCCCCGGAAGTACTGCGCCAGTCGGACCACACTGGCGCGGTAACCGGTCAGCCAGTTCTTCGCCCGGTCGGCACCCTCCCCGGTCCAGGGCTCCTGGATCCCGAACCGGCCCTGGTCGATGTTGGCCGCGATGTTCTCGAAGCCCGCGGCGGCGTCGGAGTAGACCAGCGCCTGCCGCTGCAGCACACTCCAGTCGCCGACGAGCAGGTCGGCGATCATCGAGATGAAGTCCTTCTCGGAGCCGGTGAGCGTCTTGATCAGCTCGGCGACGTCGCCCAAGGACCCGCCGAGATCGAGCAGTTCCTCGGCGGCCTTCTCGGCCTTCACCGGCCACCAGTCCGGATTGGTGAGCTGCGCCGGGTCAGGGCCGCCGTAACCCACCGGGACGGCGTCACGGAACGACGCGGCCCCGGCCGGGTCCCGGACCTCGTCCGGCGGCACACGCGCGGCGTCCGGCTCCGGATTGATCCGGTCCAGCAGTTCCGCCGCCCGCGCGTCCACCTCGGTGTACCAGTGCGCCACACAGCGCAGTTCGTGGCCGGCGCCCGCGGCGAGGTCGGCCGCGAACCGCGACTGGTTCAGCGCCGTGCGCTGCCACTCGTCCAGTGTCGGCCAGGCGACGGCCAGGAAACCGTCACCGCTTCCGGCGCCGCCCCCTTCGGCGAACACGCGGTCGAACCACAGGCGATAGGTGTCCGCACCCCCGCTTGCCCGCAGGACCAGGTCACCCAGCTCCCGTACGGCGGCCGGCTCGACCGAGAAACCTTGCCCCACTCGTCCCCCTCGTGCTCCGAAGTACCTCTTCGACGTCGCTTGAGTTTGACAGGTTGCAGCAAAATGTCACATCACTGGAATGGAGTAGCGCCGGCGGGCCGGTCAGGCGTGGGCTCGGCGTAAGCGTTCCGCCGCTTGCTCCCACAGCGCTTTGCCGGAAACCGCGGTGTAGCCGTGGAGTGCTTCCCAACGGAGGTCGTGGGCCACCGGCCACAGGCTCGCCGCCCACGCGACCTGATGCTCCTCCTCGGTGAACAGGCGGCCCCGCACGTCCTGGTAGGCCGCCAGGAACGCCTCGGTACTTTCGATCGGTGGCAGCAGCGCCGGTCCCAGCTTGGGGAACACCGCACTCGCGGCTCCCACCAAGGCGGCTTCCGGCTGCCAGGCCAGACTGTCCCAGTCGTGCACCGTCCAGACGTGCCGGTCATGCCATCGGAGGTTCTGCGCCTCGAAGTCGGCGTGGCCCAGGACGCGAGGCAGCTCGGCGGCCAGCATGCGCCGACGCGCCCTCTCGGCCGTCTCCACGACGTAGGCGGGCACGGCGCTCTGATCCTTCTCGTCGAGTGACTCGATCGACGGCCAAAGCCCGGGATCCTCGTGATCCCAGCGCACCCAGCGCGGATTCGGCCGAGGCGGCGCGACGGCGAAGTCCGCCAGTCCGGCCATCAGCCGGGCGAAGACCTCGCCGTAGCGGGCCGCCACTTCCGGCGAGTCGCCGCTCAGGATCTCGCCCCCTGCCCGGAATTCCTCGGCGTGCACGGCCAGCGGGCCGACGGCGACCACGGGCGTGAGCGGGCGGGCGCACGGGAAACCGTGCTCGGCGAGCCAGGTCTGCGCCGCGACACACGCCTCGATCCGGTCCTCGACCGGGCGGGCTTTGACCACGACGTCCGTGCCGTCGGCCAACCGGAGCCCGAACACCGCCGACATCGACCGGTGCTGGAACAGCACCTCGGCGGGGCGGCTCCCGAAATGGTCCTGACACCATGCCGGTAACCAGTGCGGTAGCGCGTCCATGGGCCCTTTCCCCTCATCTCACGCGGTGAAGGGCGCCTTCGACCCTGTATGACACTGAGTGCCAGAGTCAGCGCGGAGGCCGATCGCCGCCGTCGCGCAGGGCGGCACTCAGCTCGGCGATGACCTTGCTCAAGGGCGTCGCCGTCGTCATCACCGCGACCACGGTCTTTTCCTCGCCCTCCACGGCGGCATCGCGCTGCCGGAACGCGTCGAAGACGAGCGCGAACGCCTCGGTGGCACTGGCGGCGATGTCCCCCTTCCCGCCGCTGCGCAGCCAGCGCCGGAGCACATGGTTGTTGGCGGCCGCGATCGCCGCGGCGATGACGGCCGCGCGCAGACTCGCCGCCTCCTCACCTTGCTCCTCGAACCGCGCCTGCAGGTACCGCGCGAGCACCCGCTGGTAACGGTCGACGGTCGCGACCTCCTTGTCCCGCAACGAAGGAACCGTGCGAGTGAGATCGAACCGCTTGAGCGAAACTTCGAGATCGGCCGCGTAGGAGTCGAGGACCAGGCTGACCGCGGCGCAGGCCACCTCCACCGGGTCACGCCTCGGATCCGCCGAGGCGAACACCTCTTCCATCTCCGCCACGATCTCGTCGTGGTTGGCGAAGAGCACGTCGTCCTTGGCGTCGAAGTACCGGAAGAAGGTGCGGCGGCCGATCCCCGCGGCGGCCGCGATCTCGTCCACCGTGGTGGCCTCGTAACCGTTCGCGGCGAACAGATCCACCGCGGCGGAGGCGAGGGTGCGGCGCAGCCGGCGCCTGCCCGCCGGGGTCGCCCCGGCCCTGGACGCCGGCACACGACGTGGCGAATCGGTCATAGCCGGACGGTAGCAGCCCTACTTGCTAGTGGCACTGAGTGCCGTTAAGCTGGGACGGCACCCGGCCGTATGCACCCTCCGACAAGCGGAAGGCGTCGAACAATGTCGCTCGACCAGCAACTGCAGCCGATCGAGTCCCTCCTGCCCCGGGGACCGGTCCGCGATCAGGCCGACGCCTACTACGGCCGTCTCTTCGGCTGGCCGCTGAAATGGCGCGGCTCCCAGCCGTTCCTGGTGCTGGAGAACGGGATCTGCGCCGTGACCATGCCCACGCTCGACTCCGGTCCGGTCCTCGCCCGCCTCGCCTCCACCGGCTGCCAGGGCCCGGCCATCCTCCTGTCGACACCGCGGGGCCCGCGGGTGGCGGTGCTCGCCGAGACGGACGGGCTCATCCCTTCCCGTGCCGAGCTGCCGAGGAACTTCGACCTGCTCGCCTGGGGTTCGCTGCTCCCCCTGCCGGTCGGCTCACGGCGCACCGGCGACGACACGGACTGGATCTCGGCACCCGACCCCCAGCGGCGGTGGCTCCCCAGCCTGAGCGCCGTCGTCGCCGGGATCCGGCCGCGGTAAACCCCGCCCTCGAAGACACCGCGGCCGGTGTCCCTTGTGGACACCGGAAATCTTGGCGAAACCCTGTACTTCCCCTGGCCTTTTCCTGGGCCGGGCCTTCCCTGCCGAAATCCACAGTAGACGCATCAAGTTCACCCGATCAGGCAGGGAAACGAAACGATGCGTACCAAGGTCATGACCTACACCGGTATCTTCACGGCCGCCGCCGGACTCGCGCTGGTGACCGGATGCTCCACCGGGAACGCCCAGTCCGCCCCCGCCGCTCCCGCCGCCCCCACCGCGCAGGCGATCTCCGGGCTCTTCACCGACTGGAACGCCGCGCTGGCGACCGGCGACGCCGAGAAGGTCGCCGATCTCTACGCGCCCGACGCCGTCCTGCTCCCCACGGTGTCGAACAAGGTCCGCACCAACCGCGCCGAGATCGTCGACTACTTCCAGCACTTCCTGAAGAACAAGCCCGGCGGCAAGATCGAGCAGGAGGTCGTCAACGTCCTCGACGCGGACACCGCGGTCAACACCGGTGTCTACCGCTTCGGCCTCACCCAGGACAGTGTGGCGCAGGAGGTCGAGGCCCGTTACACCTTCGTCTACGAGCTTCGCGAAGGAAAGTGGCTGATCGTCAACCACCACTCCTCCGCCATGCCCGAGAAGAAGTAGCCGCTAAGCGGCCGCGCGCAACCAGATGCGGACGCACAGGCCGCCGCCGTCGGCATCGGCCAGGCCCACGGTGCCGCCGTCGTCGGTGACCAGTTGCTTGACGATCGCCAGTCCGAGCCCGGAGCCCGAAGGCCCGGTCATGCCCGTGCCGCGCCAGAACCGGTCGAACGCCCGGTGCTGGTCGGCCGCGGGCAGGCCGGGGCCCTCGTCGGACACCTCGATCAGGACGTCCTCGCCCGCCCTGCCGGTCCGGACGGTGACCGTGCTGCCCGGCGGCGAGACCTCGAGCGCGTTGGACAGCACGTTGTCCAGGACCTGTTCGAGGTTTCCGGGGCTGGACGACACCTCCTGGGCGCCGTCGGCGTGCTCCGCCCGCAGGAGCACGCCCCGTTCGGCGGCGACGGCACGCCAGACCTCGAACCGGTCGTCGATGACGTCCGCCACCCGGACCAGCTCCGGCGTGCCCACCGCGGCTTCCGCCCTCGCCAGCGTCAGCAGCCCGTTGACCAGGCGGTTCATCCGCACGACTTCGGCGGTGGCGAGGTCGATGTCCTCGCGCACCAGCGGATCCGACACCCCGTCCGCGACGTTGTCGAGGGAAAGCCGCAAGGCGGTGAGCGGGGTACGCAGCTGGTGCGAGGCGTCGGCGATGAACGCGCGCTGGGAGCGGACCAGCGTGTCGATCGTCTCCGCCGCGTTGTTCAGTGTCCTGGCCAAGGTCCGGGTCTCGGTCGGCCCGTATTCCGGCGCCCTGGCACCGAGGTCGCCGTCGCGCAGCCGCCGGGCCATCCGGTTGAGTTCACGGAACGGCCGGGTCAGCCGCCGGGCCAGCAGGACACCGAGGATCGCGGCGATGATCAGCACGGCCACCGCGAGTACCGCGCGGAAACCCCAGATCTGCACCTGCCGTTCGTTCAGCGGCGCGGAGGGATAGCTCACCCGCACCGCGCCGACGACCGCACCGCTCGCGTCGCGCGCCGGCACGGCCAGCACCAGGCCTTCGGTTCCCAGCGCGGGCGCGTCGCCCCATCGCGTGTCCTCCCGCCCGCTCAGCGCGGCGCCGAACGAGGGATCGTCCGGGGCGGCGGGCAACGGCAGCGGAGCGGCCGCCGTCCGGTCGGCGAGCAGGACGTCCAGCCGCCCGGGGGTCTCCTGACCGTAGGCGGCGGCCAGCCGGGCGAGTGCCTGCCGGGACGGGACGTCGGGTGCCGCGAGCAGCAAGGCCGCCGTCGCCGCCTCCCGGCGCACCGAGGTCTCCACGTCCCCCCGCAGCTGCCCGGTCAGGATGAAGGCCACCGGCACGGTGAACGCGGCGATCGCGATGGCGACCAGCACGACGTAGCTGACGACGAGCCTGCGGTTCATCAGGACACGACCAGCCGGAAGCCGACGCCCCGGACGGTCTCCAACGTCACCGCGTCACCGAGTTTCCGGCGCAGCGCGGCGATGTGGACGTCGAGCGTCTTGGTGGGGCCGAACCAGTTGGCATCCCAGACGGCCTCCATGATCTGCTCGCGGGTCAGCGCGGCACCGGGTTCCTCGGCGAGGAAGGCCAGCAGGTCGAACTCCTTGGGCGGCAAGGAAAGTTCCGTACCGTCCAGCCGCACCCGCCGGGCCCGCCGGTCGATGACGAGCCGCCCGCCGGCGTGGCTTTCCGGCGCCACGTCCGCGGCCGCCTCGCCCCTCGACGCCTTCGTCCGCCGGAGCACCGCGCGCATCCTGGCGACCACCTCTCGGACCCCGAACGGTTTGGAGACGTAGTCGTCCGCGCCGATCTCCAGGCCGACGACCCGGTCGACCTCGTCGGACCGCGCGCTGATCACGATGATCGGCACGTCGCTGCGCGCCCTCAGCTCCCGGCAGACGTCCAGCCCGTCGGTGTCCGGCAGGCCGAGGTCGAGCAGGACCACCTCGCCGGTGTCGGCGGTCAGGGCCTCCGCGCCCGTCCGGACCCACTCCACCTCGAAGCCGTACCGGACAAGACCACGCCGGAGCGACTCGGCGATGGGTTCGTCATCTTCGACCAGCAGTACTCGCACCCGGAGGATCATGCCAGCAACCTGCGAGAACGACCTACCTTCCTCGTGAGTGGTAATGACGGTTCTAACCCTCATTACCACTCACGAGCCACCCGACCCACTCTGTCCCGCCAGATGCTCGCACCGCTCGTGGGGGCGAAGCGGGCTTGGAAGAAGCGGAGGTGGGGTGGTTCGTGGACGAAGGTGAGGCCGTGGGTGATGTCGGCGCGCCGGCGGTGGACGCGGATGACGGTGTCGGCGACGTGGTCGATGTGGCTTTGGGTGTACACGCGCCGGGGAATGGCGAGCCGGAGGAATTCCAGTGCCGGATAACGGTTCTCGCCGGTGGCCGGATCGCGGCCGGCCGACACGGTGCCGCGTTCGACCCCGCGGATCCCGCCGTCGAGGTAGACCGCGGCGGCGAGGGTCTGGCCGGGCAGCGCGGTACGAGGAAGATGAGCGAGGACGGCGGTGGCGTCGATACAGACGCAATGACCACCGACGGGGTGCACGATCGGCACCCCCGCGGCGTCGAGCCGCTGGCCGAGGTACTCGACCTGGGCGATCCGCGCGCGGATGTGCCGTTCGTCGACGGATTCCACGATGCCCTGCGCGATGGCCTCCATGTCGCGGCCCGCCATGCCGCCGTAGGTGTGGAGGCCTTCGTAGAGCAGGACGAGCCCGCGTGCCTGTTCGGCGAGGCCAGGGTCCCGCAGGGCGATCCAGCCGCCGATGTTGGCGAGGCAGTCCTTCTTGGCAGACATGACGGCGCCGTCGGTGGGAGCGCAAAGGGCGAGCAGGATGTCCGCGATCGAGCGGTCCGCCCAGCCGGGCTCACGCTGTTGGACGAACCACGCGTTTTCGACGGCGCGGGCGGTGTCGAGGAAGACGGGGATCCCGTGCGCGTGAGCGAGGGCGCAGGCTTCGGTGAGATTGGCGACGCTGATGGGCTGGCCGCCCGCCATGTTCACCGTCGCGGCGAGCGAGACGTAAGGGATGGCGTCGGCGCCGTGTTCGGCGATGACGGCCCGCAGCTTGCCGAGGTCGACGTTGCCTTTGAACGGATGTCCGCCGCCCGCCTCGTGCGCTTCGTCGATGATGACGTCGTGGAAGGTGGCGCCGTTGAGTTCCTGGTGGGCGCGGGTGCTGGGGAAGTACATGTTGCCGGGGATGTGGGCGCCCGGCCGGATGAGACAGCGGGAGAGGATGTTCTCGCCGCCGCGGCCTTGATGGACGGGGATGACGTGCTCGTACCCGTAGTGCGCGCGGACGGCCTGTTCGAAGACATAGAAACTCTGGGCACCGGCATAGGCCTCGTCGCCGCGCATGAGGGCCGACCACTGCCTGTCGGACATGGCGTTGGTGCCGGAGTCGGTGAACAGGTCGATGTAGACGTCTTCGGAGCGGAGCAGGCAAGGATTCCAGCCCGCGGCCCGGAGCGCCTGTTCGCGCTGTTCACGGGTGACGGCGCGGATCGGTTCGACCATCTTGATCCGCCACGGTTCCGCTGGGTGGTCAGGCATCTCGGGTCACCTTGTTTCGTTCGAGCCGGTCGAGGATCGGGCCGGTCATGGCGGTCGTGACGAGGGCCATGGCGACCATCGCGGTGTAGAAGGCGCTGTCGATGACACCGAGGCCGAGCCCGATGCCGAGGAAGACGAGTTCGGTGACGCCGCGGGTGTTCATCAGGGCCGCGAACACCGCGGCCCGGCGGGGCGGGTCCCCGGCGAGACGGGCACCGAGATACGCGCCGCCGCCCTTGCCGGCGACAGCGACCACGATCACGGCGAGGATTTCGGCGACCAGGACGGTGTCGAGGTCGCCGAGGTCGACCTTCCGTCCTATGAGGACGAAGTACAACGGGACCAGTAGGGCACCGAGCGGCGCGATCAGCGCGACGGGATCATGGCGTGGCCCGGGCCTCCCGACGGCGGCGCCGACGAGGAACGCGCCGATCGCGGCGTGCAGGCCGATCGCGTCGGTCACCGCGGCCCCCGCGCAGGCGAGGACCACCATGACCACGGTCGCGGTCGGCCCGGACAGCCGCGCCGTCGCCTGCCCGAACCACGGCCGGGCCAGGAGGAACAGACCCAGCACCAACGGGAGCGCCGCCACGATCGGCCAGGCTCGCGTTCCACTGTGGACAGACGCGGCGACGAAGGCGAGCGCCGTCCACGCGGCGGCGTCGGTGATCGCCGCGGCGGTGAGCGCGCACTGGCCCCGCGGGTCGTCCAGCATCCGTCGTTCGGCCAGAATCCGTGCCAGCACGGGAAAAGCCGTCACCGCCATCGCCACCGCGGTGAACAGGACGAACGGCGTGGCCCCGAGGGGCGCATGGCGGCCGGCGAGCCAGAACGCGACCGGCGCGCCGAGTACGACCGGAACGATGGTCGCGCCGAGCGCGGGAACGAACGCCGTCCTGAGCCGTACCGCGGTCATGGACGGCGCGAGGCGGGCGCCGACGCCGAACAGGAACAGGACCAGGCCCAGCTGGGCGAGGGCGTCCAGGGTCGTGTCGACCCGGACGGGCAGACCCGGCCCGGATCGCAGGGCGGCACCGGCGACGAGCCCGCAGGTGATCTCCCCGAGGACGGCGGGCTGCCCGATCCTGGTGAAGACCCAGCCGAAGCCCCTGGCCAGGCTCAGCAGTACGGCGAGGGCGGCGAGCAGCAGGGCGAGATCAGGCATCGGGCACCCGCCACCGCCTGCCGTCCGCGGTGGGGACGAGCCCGCCGGGGAACATCGGCGGCTCGTCGCCCGCGGCGTCCCCGAGCAGGCCGCGTAACTGCAGCTGCACCCCTTCGGCGAGCACTTCGCCGAACATCTTGCGGGAGAAGTCCTTTGAGGACACTCCGCCGACGAGGTCGGCGAAGGCTTCGTCCGCGGCTCCGTGATGGCTGGTGAGTCGTCGCGCGTGCCGGAAGTAATCGCCTTCGTCGGCGTCCAGCTCGTAGAAGGTGATGAGGAAATCCCGGAACAACCCGAATTCCCGGCGATAGCGGGCTTCGAACTCGGCGAAGCAGCGGTTCTCGGCCAAGAGGCCGGACAGCGCGCTGTTGATCGACCGGGCGGCCAGCAGCGCGCTGTAGGTGGCCAGGTGCACGCCCGACGAGAACACCGGGTCGATGAAACACGCGGCGTCACCGACGAGCACCATGCCCGGGCACCACAGGACGGTCCGGTCGTAGGAATAGTCCTTCCGCACGCGGAGCCGGTCGTACGGCGGTTCGGTCGCGCGGCGCGCGTCCCGGAGGAACTCGCCGATCAGCGGGCAAGCGCCGATGAGCGCGGTGTAGGCGGCGTCGGGGTCGCCCTGCACCTTGTCCGCCGACTCGTGTTTGACGACGGCTCCGACGCTGGTCAAGGTGTCCGACAGCGGGATGTACCAGAACCAGCCGTCGGGGAACGAGACGCACAGGATGTTGCCAGAGCCGGGCTCGGGCATCCGCCTGCCGCCTTCGAAGTACCCGAACAGCGCCAGGTTCCGGAAATGCGGCGAATACTCGCGGGTGCCGCCGACGTCGTGATGGAGCCTGCTGCCGTGCCCGGAGGCGTCCACGACGAACCTGGCCGTCGCCCGCCGTTCGTGTCCGGTGTCGTCGGTGTAGCGGACACCGCCGATCCGGCCCCCGGCCCTGAACGTGCCGAGCGCCCGGTGTCCTTGCCGGACTTCGGCGCCGAGACGGCGGGCGGCGTCGAGCAGCAGGGTGTCGAACCGGGTGCGCTCGACCTGGTACGCGTACGACGTTGGCCCCGCCATCCGTTCGGAAGCGGCGAAGGAGAAGGTCCACGGTTCCGCGCCGGTGCCCCATTTGAAGGTACCGCCGCGTTTGCGGACGAAGCCTGCCCGTTCAATCTCCTCACGCACTCCGAGCATCGCGCAGATCCCGTGGATCGTGGCGGGCAGCAGGGATTCCCCGATCTGGTAACGCGGGAATCTTTCCTTGTCCAGCAGCAGTACCCGGTGGCCTTCCGCGGCGGTGAGCCCGGCGACCGTGGAGCCGCCAGGGCCGCCGCCCACGACGATCACGTCGTAATCGTCCATGACGACGTCACTCCTTCCGTGCGGGTGGGGACGAGTTCGGCGAGCTGGGCGACCGTGCGGCGCAAGAGGACGTCCCGCAGCGAACACGGCACTCCCCGTGCCCGCAGCCGTGCGGCGAGCGCCGCGGCGGAAAGGCTGTGGCCACCGAGGGCGAAGAAGTCGCTGTCCGCTTCGACCGCCGGGATCTCCAGCTGTACACGGAAAGCGGCGGCGACGAGTTCCTGCGTGGGGGTCAGCACGCCCGCCCGCGGGGCCACGTCGAGCGGCGCGAGGGCGGCGCGGTCGATCTTCCCGTTCGGCCCGAGCGGCATCTCGTCGAGCGGGATCACGGTGGACGGCATCAGATACGCGGGCAGCGTTTCCCGCAGCCGTTCCCGCACCCGCGCGACGGTGCCTGTGTCGAGCACGACGTAGGCGACCAGCCGCGGCTCGGCGCCTTCGGCCCGCACGACGGCCTGCCGGACACCGGGCATCGCGAGCAGCGCGTGCTCCGCCTCCCCCGGTTCGACCCGGTGGCCCCGGATCTTGACCTGATCGTCCAGCCTGCCCAGCCACTCCAGCCTGCCGTCCACCGCGAGACGGCACCGGTCGCCCGTCCGGTACCGGCGTTCTCCCGCGCCGACGAACCGGTCGGCGGTCAGCTCCGGAAGGCCGAGATAACCCAGTGCCAGGCAGGATCCGCTGATCAGCAGCTCGCCGGGTTCACCCCGCGGCACCGGCCGCAGCTCTTCGTCGACGATCCGGGCGGTGGTGTTGCCGATGGGGCGCCCGATCGACGGCGTCTCGCGCTCGTCGAGCCGGCAGGCCGTGGTGAACACCGTGCCCTCGGTCGGTCCGTAGAGATTCACGGCGGTGACGCCGTCGGCTTGCCGCAGTCGCGTCCAGAGATCCTGGCCGATGGCTTCCCCGCCCATCAGCAGCAGCCGGGGACGGCTCCGGCCGTCGAGCAGACCGGAGTCCAGCAGTGCCGACATCTGCGCGGGCACCGCTTCCACGACCGGCAGCCGGTGTTCACGGACGAAGTCCACATAGGACTCCGGATCGGCGCGGACGAGGTCGGGAACCAGATGCAGTTCATGCCCGCCCGCCAGCCACGACAGCGGATTCCACGAGGCGTCGAAGGACAGCGGTAAACCGTGCGCGACCCGTTGCGGGCCACGGCCCGCCGGGAAGAACCCGGCGGCGAGTTCGCCGTACAGGTTGACCAGGCTCCGGTGGCCCACCACCACCCCTTTGGGCAAGCCTGTCGAACCGGAGGTGTAGATGATGTACGCCGGACCCGGGACGCAGCGGGGCGGTCGGCGACCGTCCTGACCGGCGAGCTCCGCCTTCCAGTCCTCATCGGACAGCACCACGTCCGCCCGCGGCGCCAGGCCCGCGACGTCGGTCAGCACGACGGCGGGCCGGGCGTCACCGAGGATCGCGTCCACCCGGGCGGCGGGCAGGGCGGGATCGATCGGCAGATGGACCGCCCCCGCCTTCGCCGTCGCGAGCACTCCCAGCACCGCGCGCACGGACCTCGTCATCGCGCAGGCCACCACCGTTCCCGGCGCCGCACCCGCGGCGCGCAGGGCGTGGGCGAGCCGGTTGCCCCAGAGGTCGAGCTCGCCGAAGGTCCAGGCGACCTGGTCGGCGACCAGGGCTCTGCGGGCAGGTGTCCGCCGTGCCTGTCGCTGGAACAGGTCGCACCAGGTCCCTCGCGGAAGCCTGCGGGTCACTCCATGCAATACCGACGGCTCGTTCATCGCACGCCCCCGGCGGGCAGGCAGACCGACGCCCAGAACCCGGCTTCCCGGCCCGGTGTCAGCACGTCGAGATGACCACCGGGCACGACACGGCTTTCGAACCGCCCTGTCGTCCAGACCCGCCATGCCCCGGCGGCGTCATCGCCCTCCGCGAACGCCGGGTCGTCCTCACCCCGGATCGCGACGATCGGACAGGACAGCATCGGCTTGGCGGGGCCGGGATAGGCGCTGGTCAGGCGGAGATCGGCATCGAGAAGGCCCAGAGCGTAGTCCCGGAACTCGGCCGCCCCGGGGCGGCCGGCCATGGAGACCAGGCCGACCCGATCGAACAGCCGCCCGACTTCGGCGGCGTCCGCCCTCGCGTATCTCCCCCGCACTCGCCGCTGCGGCGCGCACACTCCGACGACGATCAGCGCCGCGGGCGCCGTCCGCCCCCGGCCGTGGACGCGGTGGGCCACTTCGAGCGCGACGAACGCGCCCATGCTGAACCCGACCAGCGTGATCCGGGAAACGCCCTCCTCCCCGAAGTGGTCGAAGGTTTCCCGCGCGATCTCCCCCGCCAGCTCCTCGATCGATGCGGCGGACGGCTCGGCGAGACGCTCACCGCGTCCGGGATACTCGACGCCCCACACCCCGAAACCGGACGATGCCTGGGCGAGCCCGCGCAGGCCGAGAACCGTTCCCCCGGCGGGCGGAAAGCACAGATATCCGTGCCCGGAGCCGCCCTCTGTGTCCATTGTGGACAGACGTGTGATGGCAGTGTTCATTGCCGCGCTCTCCCGAACTGGTCCGTCGACGGGATGAAGCCGTCACGGAAGACGAAGCCGGAGGGCACGGCACGATTCCCGCCGACGGGACCCGCGGACGCCTCGCGCCCGGGTGTCCACGATGGACGAAGGGGTATCGGCCGCCGTGTCCTCAAGCGGCTTTTCACGATGTCGCGCCATCCCGGTGAAGACCCCGGGGTCCGCGCGGATGACGCGCCTTGACGAAGACCTGCCTCGCCTTGCCCGCACCTTTGGGTGATTCCGCGACCGCGTCGACCGCGGGAAAGGTGAGGGACTCCTTCCTGATCTCTTCCGTTGTGTACTAACCGTCAGAGGTGTTAGTGCGAAAGATACGACGCCATTAGCCCGTCCGGGGTAACAGTTTGATGGCGGGATCAAACGTGCTGCAAGAGGCCACCAGGGCGTCGTCCCGCTCCCTCACGCGGGCTACCTCACGTAGGGTGACCATCCGCTGGAGACGCGCGTGAAGGCCCCCTTCCCTACCCTCGAAGTCAGGGTCTCGGCGAAGTGGCATCGTGCAGGTCAGGCACGTCCTTGTCATGGCGCAGGTCGACGATGAAGGAATGGGGACGTTGAGTGTCCCGATTCCTTCATGGACGCGGGGTCACACCCGTCGTGAAGCTTGATCAACAGGAGATCGAGACCTGCCCCCAGAACCCGGCACACCCCGAGTGGGGAAGATTCCGGACGTTCAACGACCGGAATCTTCCCCACTCGAACCCCGCAGGCACCAGCGACGTCACACCTGGACCATCACGAGCAGCACTGACCACCAGCCCACCCCTCACCGCAGCCGGGAGTCCGTGAAGGCACTCGCCGTGACCGGCGACGCGCCAGTGTTACCGCTAGTGAGGGGTGCGTGGATTCAGGGACGTTCAACGTCCCTGAATCCACACACCCCTCATGCCGGTCCTCATCCTCAACGTAGGGGCCTTCACGCGCAAAGCGGTCCGTCAGCCCGCGAGCGGGAGCGCGGCGGGCTCGGGCAGGCCGAAGACCGACAGGTCGATCGATTCGCCGAGGATCCGGTCACCCGCGGCGTTGGGGTGGTAGCAGTCGTTCCGCCACTCCTGCCGGATCACCGTCGGATCGGCGGGGTCGCGCAGGACGGCGTCGAAGTCCACCACCGCGTCGAACGTCCCGGACGTGCGGATCCACTCGTTGACCGCGAGCCTGGCCTGTTCCTTCGATCCGCCCGCCGGGTTGCACATCGGCAGGATGGTGGCGCCGATCATCTTCCGCCCGGATGCGTGCACCTTCGCCGCGATCGTCCGCATGGCGTTGATGACCTGGGACGCGGGGGCGGGCGGCGCGTAGTTGCCGCCGCCGAGGTCGTTGGTGCCCTCCAGGAGGAGGACGTAGCGCACGCCCGGCAGGGAGAGGACGTCACGGTCGAGCCGCAGCGGGGCGGGCGGGCCACAGCACTGGTTCGTCGGATCGTACGGATTCGGCTGGACGCTGACGGTGTTGCCGCTGATCCCGGCGTTGGCGACCGAAAGCCGTCGTCCCGGTGGCAGCTTCCCGATCCGCTCCGCCAGCACGTCGGTCCAGCGCGGGCCGCCGCCGAAGGCGTTGTAGCCGTCGGTGATCGAGTCGCCGAGCGCGACGATGGTGCCGCGCGCGGCAGAGACCGCGCTGACGGCGTCCACCCACCACAGGTTTCCTGGCGAGAAGGCGCCGAAGGCGGCCCCCGACTCGTCCGCTCCGGCATCACCCGGTCCGGCCGACAGGAACGACCCCGGGGTGTCGGTCTCCGGCGGCGGGAAGATGTGGGCGTTGATCGGCGAGCCCGGCGCGTACACGCTCACCGAGACGTGGTCGCCCGCCCGCACGGTCAGCGGCAGCGGGTCGCTCCAGACCCCGCCTCCCGGCGGCACCGTCACCGTGCGCCTGAACCCGAACGTGGCGCGGCGGTTCGAACCGGGCACCAGCGCGGGCGAATCCGTCGAGGGCTGGAGCCCGACCCACACCGACCGCACGGCCAGCGCGGTGTCGCCGAACGGGTTGCCCAGCCGGATCCGCAGCGCCGTCCCGTCCGCGGTGACGGTGAGGACGTTGCGGATCGTGGCGTCGGGAGCCGTGCCGTGGACGCCCTGGAGGGACGATTCGGTCAGCGTGACCGAATGCGGCCAGGCGCCGCCCGTGGGCGCGGCCTCCGCCGTCGCCGGAGTCAGAACCGACGCGGCGACGGCCAGCAGGACGACCGATCGACGTATTCCCATAAAGGCGCTCCCAGGCAGCGGACTTCGGTGGGTCGTGAGTGGCAAGTGCCGTTCTAACGACACTTACCACTCACGACCCAGGTGAGCATCAGGAAGAGGAAACCGAGAAGCTGTTCGAAGTGAAGTTCATCCCGCCGCTGGACGACGTGATCTCGAAGCCGAACTGGACTTCACCGAGGGTCACATCGCCGTACCAGCCGCGGTTCTTGATCCAGTTCATGACCGCCAGCACGTCCACCGAACCCGCGTTCGTGTTCGAGGTCCGCAGGAAGGAGAACACCTCGTTGTGGCCGTTGCTTCCCCGGTAGACGTCCCACGTGTGGCCACCGACGGTGGCCGTCGCCTGCTTCGAGCCGATCGCGCCGACCGCGCCCTGCTTGTTCATCCACAGCATGATCTCGTAGGCGTTGTTGTTCGCCCAGATGTCGTACGCCGTCGCGTAGGCGCCGCTTCCCGGCCTGGAGACGTTGAAGCTGCTGGAAAGGCTCCGCAGCCCGCTCAACTGGCGGCCGATGTTCTTGCCCGAATGGGGATACGACTTCACGCCGCCGGTGTTCGGGTGATCCGCCCAAACCCCGAAGTTGCTGTAGGAGTTCGCCCAGATGGACTGCGGGCCGACGCCGGAGCCCCAGACGTTGTTGCGGACCGTATAACCGCCGTTGGACCAGCTTCCCCATTTGTCCGAGGAACTCCAGGTGGCGGCCTGTGCCGTGCCCCCTATCACCAGGGTGGCGACCAATGCCATCACGATACTGCTCATCAAGGACCGTACTGGACTACGCATGGCCGGGTTTCCTTCCGTGCACCATTGCGCGGGTATGGGAGAAATCGGCGCCCGATATCGAAGCGCTTCGACAAAGTGTCGCAGCATTCGCACCGAACGGTCAAGAGTCATCCAGGATAAGCGGTCGGCGGAAATTGTCTTACCTCTTCACGAGATAGGCGCCCCCCGGCCGCGTGTCCAGCCTGATGGTGTCGATTCCGGTCCGCGTCCACCGCACGGTTCTGCCCGTATGCGCGTCGAGGACCCGGAACGAGGTCTTGAGCAGGTCGTTCTTCACCGAAACCGGGCCGCCCTTGTCGGCGCAGAGCCGAAGCTCGACGCTCTGACCTGCCCGCCAGGTCGCCCCCACGGTGAACGCGCCACGGGCCCGCAGCCCGTCGACCTGCCCGGCGGGCCAGGCCGAGGGCAGCGCCGGGAGCAGGTGCACCGTTCCGGTCTGGCTCTGCACCAGCATTTCCGCGACCGCCGCGGTGGCACCGAAATTGCCGTCGATCTGGAATGGCGGATGGGTGTCCCACAGATTCGGCAGCGTCTGGAACCGCAATTGATCGCGGAAGGCTTCGAACGCCGATTCGCCCTTCAACAACCGGGCCCAGAAATTGGCCTTCCACGCCCGGCTCCACCCGGGCGCTCCCGCTGTTCCGCCCGCTTCGCGCGCGGCCAGTGATTTCTCGGCGGCCGCGGCGAACTCCGGTGTGCCGAGTGGTGAGATCTGCCTGCCCGGATGCAACCCGTAGAGATGCGAAACGTGCCGATGGGTGTCCGCGGGATCGTCGAGATCCTCTTTCCATTCCTGCAGCTGCCCCCAGGATCCGACGCGCAGGCCTGGATCCAGTTTCGCCCGCGCGCCGGCGACCCGGGAACGGAAGGCCTGATCGCCGCCGAGGACCTCGCCCGCGTCCAGCACGTTGGTGAACAGGTCCCACACGACCTGCTGCGACATCGCCGCACCGGCGGTGTACGGACCGTGTTCGGGCGAATAGGACGGAACCGCCACGAGTTTCCCGTCGCGGGGATCGGCCTGCAGCGAGTCCAGCCAGAACCGCGCGGCCTCGCGCAGGATCGGGTACGCCTTCTCGCGCAGGAAGCCGCGGTCCTGGGTGAATTCGTAGTGCTCCCAGAGGTGCCGCGACAACCAGGCGGCGGACTCGGGGAACCAGAACGCGGTCGGCCAGTCGTGGACCCCGGTGTAGTCGAAGGGGTTGGTTTCGTTGTGCAGCACGAAACCACCGGCGTCGAACATGGTGCGGGCCGTTTCCCGGCCACGGGGCCGGAGCCGGTCGATGAAGTCGAAGAGCGGCGGTGTGGTCTCGCCGAGGTTGGTGACTTCGGCAGGCCAGTAGTTCATCTGCAGATTGATGTTGACGTGATAGTCGGCCGACCACGGCGCCGACGAGGACTGGTTCCAGACTCCCTGCAGGTTCGCCGGCAGCGAGCCGGGCCGCGAGGAGCTGACCAGCAGATACCTGCCGTAGTTGAAGAACAGCGCCTCCAGCGCCCGGTCGGCGGCACCCGGCCCGCCGGTGTAGGCGGCGAGGAGCCGGTCGGTCGGCATCGATGGTGTCTGCTGGCCGATGTCGAGCCTGACCCGGTCGTACAGGGTGCGATAGTCGCGCTCGTGCCGGGCGAGCAGGTCGTCGAACGACCTCCGCGCCGCCGCGTCGATCGTCGCGCCGACGCGCTGATGCGGGAACCGGCCGACGTAGTCCGGGTAGCGGTGGACGTAGTCGGTGCCCGCGGCCAGTACCAGCGTCACCGAGTCGGCGCCGGACACCGCGATCCCGTCGGCGGAATCGACCCGGCTGCCGCCCTGGTTCCGCACGAGCAGCTGCGCTTCGAGCGCCATGCCGTTGTCCGCCAGTTCGCCTGCCAGCGTCAGCCTGCCATCGGAGACCGAGACCGCCGACCGCGGATGCGGCGAAGTGAGTCTCGTGGTGAACGACACCGCGCCGGGACGGTCCGCGCTCACCCGGACGACGATCACGCCGTCCGGGTAGCTCGCGAAGGACTCCCGCGTGTACCGGACCCCGTCGGCCACGAACCCGACGCGGCTCAGTGCCCGGGAGATGTCCAGCTCCCGGCGGTAATCCTTGACCTCGGCCGGTTCGGCGCCGTCCAGGTAGACGTCGCCGAAGCTCTGATAGCTGCCGTACGCCCGCTTGGGCTGTCCCAGCAAGGCGGCCATCGCTTCGGGCTGCTGCGGCCCTTTCTCCAGGATCGCCTTCCTGGCCTCGGCCAGCGCGCCGGGCCGCGGCGACTCCCAGTTGCCGCCCGTGTAGGCGGGATCGGCACCGGGGCCGCCGGACCACAACGATTTCTCGTTGAACTGCAGGTGCTCCCGCGCGACACCACCGTGGACGGTGGCGCCGAGCGCGCCGTTGCCGATGGGGAGGGTCTGGCTCTCCCAGTCGGTGGCGGGCCGGTCGTACCAGAGCCCCTGCCGTTCCCTGACCGGAGGCGTGCCGCAAGCCGCGGCTCCCGGCAGCGCGTACGCGGGCAAGGGCGTGAGCACGCCTGCCAGCAACACACCGGCCAGCAACGGGAACCTGACCTTCACCACGGCACGCCTCCTTCGTTCAGTCGAGCGTCCGGAAACCGGCTACCGCAAAGAGAACGTGCTGATCCTCGCGTCGGAGGTGAACACGAGGTAGACGTCCTGCCGTCCGCTCAGCCCCGACACCGTTGCGGTGGTGGTCGAGTACTTGTACTTGTCACCGGTGGCGGCGATCTGCGCGGTGCCGACCAGCCTGCCGCGCGGGCCGCCGAGCCGGATCTCCACAGTGGACGTTCCGGCTTCGGCGCGAGCCGTCCTGGCGGTGAACGTCTTCGCCCCGGAACGGAAGTCCACGTCGCTGAAGCGCAGCCAGTCCCCCGCTCCGACGCCGACCGCCTCGCCGCGGACCTTGCTTTCGTCGACCAGTTCGACACCCGAGTAGTCGTCGAAGTCGATCGCCCTCGTGTCCCTGGTCAGATCGCGCGGCGGGATCTGCTCGCCGCGGACGGGCAGCGCCGACCGCAGCCGGATGTCGGAAGCGGACGCCCCCACCATCACCTCGTGGACGGAGGTCTCCAGCACCCACTTGCCGCGGGTGACGTCCCAATGCCTGAGGTCGGGCACCGACAGGCGCACCGTCTTGGTCTGTCCCGGCTGCAGGTTCACCCGCTCGAAGCCGCGGAGCTGCTGGTTCGGCTGCTTGTCGCGGGAGACCAGCTGGCGGGTGTAGAGCTGGACCACCTCGTCACCGGCACGCTTCCCGGTGTTGGTGACGTTCACGGTCGCCTCGAACGTCCCTTGTGGACCCGGTTTGCCCAGGCGCAGATCGCTGTAGCGGAAGTTCGTGTAGGACAGACCGTGCCCGAAGCTGTAGAGCGGGTCGCCGTTGAAGTACTGGTACGTGGTGCCGCGTTTCATGATGTCGTAGTCGAGGATGTCCGGGAGGTCGGCATCCGAGCGGTACCAGGTCTGGGTGAGGCGGCCCGCCGGGTTGACGTCGCCGTAGAGCACGTCGGCGAGCGCGTTGCCGGTCTCCTGGCCGGCGTGTGACGTCCACAGGATCGCGGGGACGTTCTCCTGCTCCCAGTTCAAGGTCGTGGGATAGCTGTTCTCGACCACCACGACGGTGTTCGGGTTCGCCTTGCGCACGGCCTTGATCAGCTCGCTCTGGCTCTCGGCCAGCGCCATCGTGGTGCGGTCATGGTCTTCCCGGCCGTTGATGAACGGCATGCTGCCCACCACCACGACCGCCGTTTCGGCCGACCGTGCCGCGCTCACCGCGCTGTCGATCCCCGAGGTGACCTGCTCCTTGCGGAACTTGGTCGCGCCCGCCGCGTTCGGCGAACCCAGCGTCAGCGTGCCGTCGGCGGCCACGGTGAGGTAGCTGTTCGGGCCGTCCCAGTCGTTCGGGGTCTCGTACCCGGCGTACTTGATCACGACCGTGCCGTCACCCGCGTCCTCCAGCTTGAACTGCTGGTGGACGAACCAGTCACGCGGCTGCGGTGCCTGGTTGACGAACGGGCTGCTGGCGTTGGAGAGCCCCTGCCGCTCGACGTACTTGCCGTTGGCGACACTGCGCAGGGTCAGAACGCCTTGGCCCCAGTCGAAGGCGTCGAACTGCTCGGTGGCGCCGACGCTGGTGGCACCGGTCTTGAGCACCGCGCCCGCGTCACCCGCACCGCCGCTGAGGTACTTACCGGTGGCGGCGTCGCGCAGGGCGATCCGGTCGACGGCCTCGGTGTCGGTGACCTTGGCGCCCGCACCCAGCCGGGCCCGGATCCCGTCCACCGGCGTCACCTTGTACGGCAACCCGCCGGAGTACCAGTCGGTGTACAGGGTCTTCTCCAGCGGCCCGATCACCGCGACACTGCGCTTCGGGTCCAGCGGGAGGGTCGCGCGGTCGTTCTTCAGCATGACCATGGCCTCACCGGCCGACTTGCGGGCCAGTTCCCGGTGCGCCGGGCTGTTCACCACGTCCTTGCCGATCTTGGCGTACGGGCCGCCGTCCGGGTCGAATTCACCGAGCCGGAAACGGACGCTCAGTACATGCTTCGCCGCCTTGTCGATATCCGACTCGGCGAGCAATCCCTTGGCCAGCGCGGAATTGATGATCTTCACGGTGGGGGCGGAGTCCTGGTTGTCGACGGTGAAGCCGTCGAGACCGGCCTTGAGCGCGGCCGAGAACCCTTCCTCGCTCGTCCCGTAGTACTTCTGGGAACCGGTCAGGTTGTGCGGTCCGGCGGCGTCGCTGACGTTGTAGAGCGTCTTGCCGGTCCAGCTCCGCACGACGTCGTTGAGGTCGGGGTTGACCGTCGCCGGCCGTCCGTTGACGAGGTTGTACGAGCTCATCACCCCGGTCGCCGCGTCGGCCGCGATCGCCGGTTTGAACGCCTGCTCGTCGTATTCCCGCAGCACCCGCGGGCGCAGGTTGGACGACGTCGTGGTGCGGTCGACCTCGTTGTTGTTGGCCAAGTAATGCTTCAGCACCGGAGCGCTCTTGAGGTACTGGGGGTGGTCACCCGTCATCCCCTTGCCGTACGCCGTCGAAATGGCGCCGGTCAGCAACGGGTCTTCGGAGTAGCCCTCCTCGTTGCGTCCCCAGCGGGGATCGCGCAGCAGGTTCACCACCGGCGCCCACAACTGCAGGCCCCAGAATCCGGGGTCCTGCGAGTGGTAGGCCCGCGCCTCGTCACCGACGACCGAACCGATCTTCTTGATCAGGGCCGGGTCCCAGGTGGAGGCGAGCCCGACGGCCTGCGGGAAGACGGTGGCGTTCGCGGTCACGACGTTGCCGTTCGTCCGCTCGGTCGTCCAGCCGAGGCCGTGCAGCGCCTCGGTCCCCGTCTTGAACTCCGGGACGCCCAGTCGCGGGATCGCCGGCTGGAACTGGTGCAGCAACGACACCTTCTCCGCGAGGGTCAGCCGCTTCACCAGATCGTCCACCCGGGTGTTCAACGGGAGGGCGGGATCTCGGAACGGGTACGAGTTCAGTTCGTCCGCGACCGCGGGTGAGGCGAGGCCCACCGTCAGCGCGACCGCTGTGGTGAACATGCCCATCCGGCGGAGGCGGGCGAAGAGAGCTGCTCTGCTCATGGGGACTCCATCGCGAGGGAGAATCGAAGCGCTTCGACAGACGGGGTGGAGTTGTCGGCGACTTTTCGAACAGTGGTGATCGTCAAGCGAACGAACGAAAGAGAATCGACCGTCGAAACGATTCGACCTCCGTGTTACGGGGATGTTAGCCGACGGTTCCCGGCGAGACAATGGTCCTTTTCCGCCCTCTTCACCGGCGGAAACCGCTTTCCCGCGCGTCGGGAGCGGCAGGTGGTTCGGTCTGGCACCCTCGTGGGAGAGCCCTCGCGGCGCGTGCAGGCGTCGAGTGCACAGTGGACAGATCGCCGTCGGAAGGAAGTCCGTTGACAGCTCAGCCCGAACCCGCCGACCTCACGCTGGAGCAGAAGGCGTCACTGCTGTCCGGCCGCGACTTCTGGCACACCGAGGCGATCGACGCCGCGGGCGTACCGGCGATCCTGCTCTCCGACGGCCCGCACGGGCTTCGACGGCAGGTCGCCGACGCCGACAATCTCGACGTCCACGACAGCATCTCCGCCACATGCTTCCCGCCGTCGGTCGCGGTGGGTTCCAGCTGGGATCCCGAGGTCGCGGCGCGGGTCGGCACGGCCATCGGCAGGGAAGCCCGCGCGGCCGGGGTCTCGGTGGTGCTCGGACCCGGTGTGAACATCAAACGGTCCCCGTTGTGCGGCCGCAATTTCGAGTACTACTCCGAGGACCCGCTGCTGAGCGGAATACTCGCCACCGCTTACGTGCGGGCCCTGCAGGCCGAAGGCGCGGGCGCGTCGGTGAAGCATTTCGCGGCCAACAACCAGGAAACCGACCGGATGCGGATCAGCGCGGACGTGGACGAGCGGACCCTGCGCGAGATCTACTTCCCGGCGTTCGAACGAGTGGTGACCGAAGCGCGTCCGGCGACGGTGATGTGCTCGTACAACCGCGTCAACGGCGTCCTCGCCTCGCAGAACCGTCGTCTGCTCACCGACGTCCTGCGTGACGAGTGGGGTTTCGACGGCGCCGTCGTCTCGGACTGGGGCGCGGTGAACGACCGGGTCGCGGCGCTCGCCACGGGGCTGGACCTCGAGATGCCGGGTACCGGTGGCAGCAGTGACGCCGAGATCGTGGCGGCGGTCCGGAACGGCGAGCTGGACGAAGCCGTCGTCGACCGGAGCGTCCGCCGCGTTCTCGCCCTCGTCCGCCAGGCGGTCCCACCGGGCGGTGACGTCGATCCCGACGAGCAGCACAGACTGGCGAAGGAGGTCGCCGCCGACTGCGCCGTCCTGCTGAAGAACGAGCGGGAGACGCTGCCGCTGGCCAGGGACGCCGCGGTGGCGGTCATCGGCGAGTTCGCGGTGAACCCGCGCTTCCAGGGCGGTGGCAGCTCCCACGTCAACCCCACCCGGGTCGACGCCGCACTCGACGCGATGCGGCGGCTCGGCGAGTCCGTGACCTACGCGAGCGGCCTGGCCGACAGCGCGGTCGAGATCGCCCGCGAAGCCGACGTCGCGGTGGTGTTCGCGGGACTGGGCGAAACGGACGAATCCGAAGGCTTCGACCGGGAGACCCTCGATCTCCCCGCGGCCCAGGTGGACCTCATCAAGGCGGTCGCCGCGGCGAGCAGGCGCACCGTGGTGGTCCTCTCCCACGGTGGCGTGGTGTCGCTGGAGGGCTGGCACGACGACGTCGACGCAGTTCTCGACGGCTGGCTGCTCGGTCAGGCGGGCGGAAGCACGATCGCCGACCTGCTTTTCGGGATCACGAACCCGTCGGGGCATCTCGCCGAGAGCATCCCGCTGCGTTTGCGGGACAACCCCAGCTACCTCACCTTCCCCGGCGAGTCGGGGCACGTCCGGTACGGCGAGGGGGTCATGGTCGGCTACCGCTACTACGAGACCGTCGAGGTCGCTGTCCGGTACCCCTTCGGCCACGGCCTGTCCTATACGACGTTCGAGACCGGGGACCTGACGGTCACGGCGACGGGCGACGACTCGGCCGACGTCGCGGTGAGCGTGACCAACACCGGCACCCGGGCCGGTAAGCACGTCGTCCAGGTCTACGTCGCCACCGGCGCGGCCCCGGTCCGCAGCCCGGCGCGAGAACTCCGGGCCTTCACCAAGGTCTTCCTCGAACCGGGCGAGACCCGGCGGGTCGAACTCACCCTCGGCCGCCGTGCTTTCGCCTGGTACGACATCGAACTGAGCCGGTGGGTGGTCTCGCCCGGCGAGTACACCGTCCAGATCGGGCGGAGCGCGGCGCAGATCGTCGCCGAAAGGCCCATCACCCTGGCGGGCGACGTCATCGTCCGGGTCCTGTCGCTCGATTCCACGGTCGAGGAGTGGTTCGGCCATCCGGTGGCCGGGCCCGAACTCGGCGAACTCCTGGCCGCGAGCCTGCCCGCCGGGCAAAGCAGGCAGGTGGAGGGCAGCCCCGACTGGTTGCGCATGATCGCTTCGATGCCGATGCGCCAGTTCACCAAGCTCCTGGCCTATCGGGGGATCGAGCTGCCCGACGGCAGCATCCCGCGGCTGATCGAGCTGAGCAAAGGCCGTGACGACGGGTGACCGGTACTCCGCACCGCCGTTAGAGGGCCCGAGTCAGTCGAATCGATTCGACTCGGCATTATCATCGGCTGATGGTCACCATCGCAGATGTCGCCCGAGCGGCCGGGGTTTCCCCGAGCACCGTGTCCTACGTGCTTTCGGGCAGGCGTTCGATCTCCGAGGACACCCGTCGCCGCGTCCAGCACAGCATCAGCGAACTGGGTTACCATCCGAACGCCGGCGCCCGCGCGCTGGCCAGCAGCCGTACCAACGTGCTCGCGCTCGTCGTCCCCCTGCGGACGGACCTGAACGTCCCGGTGGTCATGCAGTTCGTCGCGGCCACGGTCACCGAGGCGCGCACCTACGACCACGACGTCCTGCTGCTGACCAAGAACGAAGGCCCGGACGGACTGCGCCGGGTCGCCGCGTCCGCCATCGCGGACGCGCTGATCGTGATGGACGTCGAAACCTCCGAACCCCGCCTGCCGGTGCTGAGATCCTTGCACCGGCCGGTGGTGCTGATAGGAGTTCCCGCCGATCCCGGTGACCTGACGTGCGTCGATCTCGACTTCACCGCCGCCGGTGCCGCGAGCGTCACCCATCTGGCCGATCTCGGCCACCGCGAGGTCGCGTTGATCGGCCCCTCCCCCGCGGTCTACAAACGCGGTACCAGCTACGCGGGTCGCTTCCTGCGCGGTTTCCGTCAAACGGCGACGAAACGCAAGGTCCGCGCCGGTTCGTTCCCGTGCGCGCCGTCTTACGACGCGCTGCGTGCCTGCCTCGACGACGTCTTCGCCAAGCATCCCGGCGTGACCGGGCTCGTCGTGCACAACGAGGCCATCCTCGGTCCGCTGCTGTCCGAACTGAACCGGCGCGGCAAGCAGGTACCGCGGGACATCTCGGTCCTGGCGGTCTGCCCGGAGGACATGGCCGAAGCACAGTCGGTCCAGCTCACGTCGATCGCCATCCCGGCCGCCGAACTCGGCAGCCTCGCGGTCGAGATGGCGATGCGCCGCCTCGACGACGGAGGCCAGGCCGAGGTCCGGCTGCTGTCACCCCGGCTGACCGAACGAGGCAGCACCGGCCCGGCCGGCACCTAGGCGACCCGGTCTCGTGAGTGGTAAGTGTCGTTAGAACCGTCATCTCTCTTAGGTACCTGCTCGTAGCCTGCGGCTTTGCTCGCGGTGACTGGTGGGGCCACTGAACCTGGTGGCGATGGTCCGAGCTGGCCGCCAACGAACCTACCCCCGGTAGGTACCTAAAACACCTTGGCTCTAACCGTCATTACCACTCACGAGCGGCATGGCCTCCTACCGCGGCCCGGTCCGGCCTGGCTGACGGAAGCGTGGCCGCGGCTCCTGGTATGGCCGTGAGTTACAAGGGGCGCAGATGTTCCCTGCGCCCCGCCAGGGACGATCAGCGTCTCAAGCGTGGCGCTCACCTCCCCCAGTACAGGCGAGGACGATCCCGAAGTCCGCGCGAGTAGGCGGTTGGGCGCGTGGGGCGGGAGTGGTAAGTGTCGTTAGAACGACACTTACCACTCACGACCCACTTGACCGACTCCCTACCGCAGAGGCCCGCCGGTCCGGTGGTTTCCCAGCTGGACGAGGCTCACCGGCACCGGAGCACCCGGCCCGGGTTCGGTCGAGACCACCGCCAGCGACAGGCTGTTCGCGGTCTTGAGGACCCCGGCCGGGAGCACGAAGTCGCGCTGCGGACCGCCGTTGACGTACTGGCCCATGTTCCACCCGTTGACGAAGACGAACACCCGGTACTTGCCCGCCCGCTCGCCGAACCGCAGCGCGACGGAGACGTCCTGGTCCCGGGGCGCGTCGAACCGGAAATCGGTGCGGTACCAGGAAACACCCGGCCCGGTGGTCGCCGGCGGCCGCTCCCAGCGACCGTGCCCGCCCGGGAGATGCCATCCCTCGCGTTCGCCGTACAGGCCGCCGGTGTTCAGCGGACCGCGTTCGACGTCGTTGTCGCGAGCGCCCCGGATCTGCCAGGAGACCTTCGCGTCGCCGATCACCGCGCCGAAGAGCCCGCGCGGCTGCTTGAACCTGGTGTCGTCGGCCGTCCAGTCGTCGTTGTGGCCCATGTTGGTCACCAGCACCGAAAGCCGGGCGGGTTTCCCCTTGGCCAGCAACCCTTCCGGCACCGGGAAGTCACCGCGGCCGGGGTCGCGGTTCACCGGAGCTTCCGAATCGGCCTGCGTTCCGCCAAGGGCGGATCCGAGGTAGCGACCGTTGAGCCACACCAGATAGCTGCCGCCCTTACCCGTGATGGCGTTCAGCGACACCGTCTTCTCGGTTCCCTCGGCGGTGAAATCCCCGCGGTACCAGACGTTGCCGTGGTGATAGCCGTAGTCGTCGGAGTACAGGACCGGCAGGGTCTTCGGCTTGATCGGGCTCGCGGTCGTGGTCCTGTCCGCGACGGTCCAGCCCGTGTCACCGAAGGCGGGCGGTTCGGCCCGGTACCGCCAGTCCGACAACGCGGGCAGCGTCACCGCACGCGGGCCCGGGAGGGCACCCAGCAGCGAACCACTCGGTGTGCGCCGGGTCTCCACATGCTTGCCGCCGACGACGAGCCGCCGCGCCGGCGCGAAGACCTCCACGTCACCCGGTGCGTCCGTGTCCGCCCGGAGCACGAGCTTGTCGCCCGCCATCTTGGCGTCACGCACGACCGACGTCCCCCGGACCAGTACCGGCCCGGCCCCGGTGTCCATCCGCCAGAACCGCGCGGCGGTCTCGTCGGTGCCGAGCAGGAGCAGCATCGGTGGCCGTCCGCCACCGGAGACGAGCCCCCTGGCCAGCCCGGAATGGGTGTAGTCGAGCCGCAGATCCTTGCCGTCGAACGAGCTTCGCACGTCACCTTCGAGCACGCGGACGTCCGGCGCCGAGGAGTACCGCAGCACCGTCGATCCCTGCTCGCCTTCCCGCCCGTACAGCATCGCGACGTCGCGGCCGTCGACGGTGACGTGGGTCAGGATCTCCGAGTTCGACCAGACCAGCCGCTGTCCGCCCAGGTCGTATCCGGCGACGAGGATTTTGGCGTCCCGTCCATTGACGCGGACCGGCACGGAGTAGTTCCCGTCCGGTGTCGCCCAGTCCACAGTGGTCGAAAGATCGGAGGACGCCCGCCGATCCGTGTGCCGGACGAGGACGAACTGCGTGCGAGTGTCCGGATTGGACCTCGCCTGGGTGAACACGGCCGGGTCCGACGGCTTCGGCGCCGCGGCCGGGTCCGTCTTCCGCAACGGCGCGACCGTGGTCATGAAGTAGCCCTGCCGCTTGAACTCGTCGTACTTCGTGGTCAGCCCCCGCGACTCGGTGATCGCCGCGCCGTAGTCGTAGGAGGTGTAGACGTCGTTCGGCTGCGGCAACCACCCCCAGGAGGTGCCGCCGTACAACATGTAGTACCCGAACATCGTCGCACCGCTGCCGATGGCGTTCGACTTGTAGTACACCTTCATGTAGTCGGGTCCGGTCAGCTCCCGGCACTTCTCGTAACCCGCGTTGTTCAGGTCGATCGCGCCCGCCTGGTACTCGGCGGCGTAGACCGGCGCGTCGTCACGCAACCGCCGCGTGACACCTTCGCCCCACGTCCCCCAGGTACCGGGGTCGGGGCAGTTGAACGACTGCGGATAGTCGTCGACGCCGGGGATCTGGACGGCGCCCTGTCCCGACGACCAGTTCGGCAGGTCGCCGTTGCAGCAGTTGTTGTGCACGATCGGGACGTCGATCCCGTCGGCCCTGGCCTTCTCCTGGAGCTGTTCCATGTAGAGCGGATCGACGTTGGCGCCGTATTCGTTCTCCGCGTTGTACGCGATCACCGAACCGCCGCGGGTGACCTGGTGGCGGGCCAGGATCGGGTTGATCCGGCCGAGCCATTCCCGGTAGGCGGCGGTGTAGCCGGGGTCGCTCGACCGCGCGCGCCCGTCGACGTTCTTGAGCCAGGCGGGAAAGCCGCCCCCGGTGGTCTCGGCGTTGATGTAGGGACCCGGCCGGGCGATCACGTAGAGCCCGAGCTCCTCGGTCATCCGCAGGAGCCGTTCCACGTCCCGCACTCCGCTGAAGTCGTAGACCCCGGGCGCCGGAGAGTGGTATCCCCAGTGGAAGTACAGCGAGACGCCGGTGAACCCGGCCGCCCGGATCTTCTCCAGCACGTCCCGCCACAGCTCCGGGCTGGGCAGCCGGAAGTAGTGGAACTCCCCCGACCACACCATGATCCGCTCCCCGTCGACGGTGAGCGAGTACTTGTCGTAGCCGACCTTGTGCTCACGCGCCTGCGCGACCGGGGCCGCGTTCACCGCGGCCCCGGGTGCGACGACCAGGCCCAGCACCATCAACAGGGCGAGGACCATCCTCATTGGACACCTTCGATCGTCAGGGTGCTTCCCGTGGCCACGATCGGATCCTCACCTTCGGGGAAAGCCACCTTCCAGTCGCCGGGCGCCGACTCGGCGTCGATGTGGACGCTGTCGCC
The DNA here is from genome assembly GCF_000943515.2 of Amycolatopsis orientalis. NCBI lineage: Bacteria > Bacillati > Actinomycetota > Actinomycetes > Pseudonocardiales > Pseudonocardiaceae > Amycolatopsis > Amycolatopsis orientalis. Next base: position 5,370,742 of record NZ_CP016174.1, read on the forward strand.
CTCCCGGCGGGTGTGGAACGTCGAGCCGCCGACGGTGGTGGTGATCCGGGCGCCGTCGTCCAGGCGGTACAGCCCCAGCGTGACGCCGTCGGCGTAGTCGTAGTCCGGCCGGTCGTCGACGGCGCCCAGCGGCAGGACGGTGTTGGGCCGTACGAGCAGCGGAACGGTGAGCATGTCGCAGACGGTCGTCACCCACCGCGGGCCCTGGATCTCGTCCCCGGTGAAGAAATCGGTCCAGACTCCGTCGGGCACGTAGTAGGTCACTTCGCCGTCGTCGGAGAACACCGGCGCCACCAGCAGGGAGTCGCCGAGCATGTACTGCCGCTCCAGGTGGGCGCACGCCGGATCGGACGGGAACTCCAGCGCCATCGCCCGCATCATCGGCGTGCCGTCCGTCGACGCCTGCGTCGCCGCGTGCCACAGGTACGGCATCAGCCGTGCCTTGAGCTTGGAGAAGACGCGCAGGACGTCGACGGCTTCCTCGTCGAACAGCCACGGCACCCGGTAGGACGAACTGCCGTGCAGCCTGCTGTGCGAGGAGAGCATCCCGAACGCGATCCAGCGTTTGAACAGGGCCGGGTCCGGAGTGCCTTCGAAGCCGCCGATGTCGTGGCTCCAGTAGCCGAAACCGGACAGGCCGAGGGAAAGCCCGCCGCGCAGGCTCTCCGCCATCGACTCGTAGGTCGACTCGCAGTCACCGCCCCAGTGCACCGGGAACTGCTGGGATCCCGCGGTGGCCGAGCGGGCGAACACCACGGCCTCCCCTTCCCCGCGGTGTTCTTTGAGCACTTCGAAGACCGTCTGGTTGTACAAATAGGTGTAGTAGTTGTGCATCCGCTCGGGATCGGATCCGTCGAAGTAGACGACGTCCGTCGGGACCCGCTCGCCGAAGTCGGTCTTGAAGCAGTCCACGCCCTGTTCGAGCAGCGCGGCCAGCTTGCCCGCGTACCACTCGCGCGCGGCGGGATTGGTGAAGTCGACCAGCGCCATCCCCGGCTGCCAGAGATCCCACTGCCAGACGTCACCGTTCGGTTTCCGCAGCAGGTAGCCGCCCGCGACCCCCTCGGCGAACAACGGAGACCGTTGCGCCACATACGGATTGATCCAGACCGAGATCCGCAGGTCCCGGGCCTTCAGCCGCTCCAGCATGCCGACCGGATCCGGGAACATCCGCGGATCCCATTCGAAGTCGCACCAGTTGAACTCGCGCATCCAGAAGCAGTCGAAGTGGAACACGCTCAGCGGCAGGTCACGTTCGATCATGCCGTCGACGAAACCCGAGACGGTCTCCTCGTCGTAGGACGTGGTGAACGACGTCGACAGCCACAGCCCGAACGACCACGCGGGCGGGAGCGCCGGCTTGCCGGTCAGCGCCGTGTACTTGCGCAGGATCTCCTTCGGGCTGGGGCCGTAGATGACGAAGTACTCCAGCGACTGGCCCTCGACACTGAACTGGACCCGCGACACGGCTTCCGAAGCGACCTCGAAGGAGACATGTCCCGGGTGGTTGACGAACACGCCGTAACCGGCGTTGGTCAGGTAGAACGGCACGTTCTTGTAGGCCTGTTCGCTGCTCGTGCCCGCGTCGGCGTTCCAGATGTCGACGACCTGGCCGTTGCGCACCAGCGGCCCGAACCGCTCCCCGAGCCCGTAGACCTGGGCCCCCACGCCCAGGTCCAGCTGGTCACGGACATGGTGTTTCCCATCGAGGCTCATGAAGCCCATGCCCTTGGCCCCGCTGGTGGTGAGCGTCTTGCCGTCCGCGACGAAGTCGACCTTCCACCCCTCGCCGCGGTGGAGCCGGACCGACAACGCGCCGGCGGTGAGCGTGTGACCGTCCTCGGAGATCTTCGCCTCCTCGTCGACGGCCGACAGTTCGAAGCGGGGCTCCTGCGGCAACCCACCCTCGAAATGCGTGACGCTCACCCCGATCACATCCGGCATCGGCGACGAGAAGCCGACCGTCGCCACCGGCCCCTTCAACAGGTCGCCGCGATGCCGGATGCGATGGGTCGGCGCGTGCACCACGATCCGGCCGTCCCCCGCGGTGAGGTCGTACACCTCCACCGGATGCGCCGCCTGTACCCCTTCGCGCAGCAGCCAGTAGCCGTTGCTGAACTTCATTTGACCGCCCCTGCCGTAATGCCACGTGTCAACGTTCGCTGGAAGATCAAGAAGAAGGCGATCGCCGGGATGACCCCGAGCAACGCCGACGCATTGGCCATGGTCGCGTCCATCATCCGCTGGCCCTGCAGGAGACCCAGTGCGACCGGAACGGTCTGGGTGTCGTTGGAGATCAACAGGATCAGCGGCAGGAAGAACTCGTTCCATGTCCAGATGAAGAAGAAGACGAACAGAACCCCGAGCGTCGGCCTGCTGATCGGCACGACGACCCGCAGCAGGGTCTGCCATTTGTTGGCACCGTCCAGCCTCGCCGCCTCGAGCAGTTCCGTGGGGAAACCGACGTAGGTCGACGAAAGCAGATAGGTGCCGAAAGCGGATTGGATGATCGTGAAGATGATGATCACGGACAACTGGGTGTCGTAGAGCCCGGTCTCGTTCGCGAGGAAGTACAGCGGGTAGGCCAAGGCCTCCTGCGGCAGCGTGTTCGCGATCAGGAAGGCGATCAGGATCCACGCCCGGCCCCGGACCTTGCCGATGCCCAGCGCGTAGGCGTTGAAGACCGAGATCACCACCGCGAGCACCGCGACGGTCCCACTGATCATGAGGGAGTTGAGCAGCTTCTCGCCGAAGCCGACCCGTTCCCAGAAGTCGATCAGCCCTTGCAGGTGAATGCCGTCCGGGATGGACAACGGGCCGTCGGCCGCGTACTCGGCCGGTGACTTCAGCGCGTTCATCGCCACGATCACGAACGGCGCGAGCATGACGATCGAGAGGACGATCAGCGACCAGAGCGTCGCATGGCGTTTCACGAACGCTCACCCCGGTTCTGCACTCGAAGGAACACGGTCGTCAGGATCAGGATCAGGACCATGAGCACGGTCGCGATCGCCGCGCCATAGCCGACCTGCGTCTTCTCGAAGAAATTCTGGAACGAGAAGTACGACGGCACGTTCGTCGCGCCACCGGGCCCACCGCGGGTCAGCACGTAGATCGGCCCGAACACCTTCAGCGCGGCGATGGTGCAGGTCAGTAGGACGACGAACACCTCGGGCCGCAACTGCGGCACGGTCACATGCCAGAACCGGCTCCACCAAGACGCGCCGTCGAGTTCGGCCGCCTCATGCAGTGACGGATCCGCCCGCTGCATCCCCGCCATGAAGATCACCACCGGATAACCGACCTGGATCCACAGCATCACCCCCATCACGCTCCACAGCGCGAGATCAGGGTCGCCGAGCCAGTTCGCCGCCAGCCCGCCGAGCCCGATCTTCGACAGGAACTCGTTCAGCGCACCTTCCGGCGCGAGGATCCAGCCCCACACGATGCCCGCGACGGCGATCGGCAGCACCTGCGGCAGATAGACGCAGGCACGCAGGATGCTCGCCGCGCGCGGCCCGAACCGCTTCGCGACGACGTCGAACAGCGCGGCCGCGATCACCAAGCCCAGCACGGTCGGCACGATGGCCATCGCCACCACGAGCCCTAGGTTGTGCCGGAACGACGACCAGAACGTGCCGTCCGCGAACAACTTCCGGTAGTTGTCCAGCCCTGTCCACTTCGGATCCCCGGCGCCCGACCACTGGGTGAAGCTGATGCCGACGTTCATCACCATCGGCACCACGATCACCGCGATCAGCAGCAGCGCACCGGGGATCAGGAAGAGAAGATAGGTTCCCCGTCCTTTGGTCATTTGCCGACGTTCGCCAGATTCTCTTCGTAGGGCTTGGCGATCTCGTCGAGTGCCTGAGCCGGCGTCGCGCTCGAGGTGATGAGCTTCTGCACGGCCGAAGCGAGGACGTCGTAGTAGCCCGGCGCGGGCCAGTCCGGGTAGAACGCCAGGTTGTTCTCCGCCGACGCGGCGTTGAAGTCCTCCACCAGCTCCTTCAACCGCGGATTGGCGGGAGGCGTCGAGGCGTTCACGATCGGCACCCCACCGGCTTCACGCAGCTTGTCCTGAATGGGCTGCGACATCGTGATCGCGATGAAGTCGAGGGCGAGCTCCCGGTTCTTGGACCCCTTGGGGATGACCCACATGTTGCCCGCCGAACCGGAGGCGATCCCCGGCCACCGGACCGAACCCCACTCGAAGTTCTTGATGCCCTTGACCAGCCTGCCGTACCACCAGCTGCCGCTGATCATGATCGGGTACTTGCCCTGGATGAACGCGGACCCCATGTCCTCGGCCTTCAGCCCGGCCGAGTCCTTGGCGATGTAACCCTTCTTCACCCACTCGGCGAAGGTGGTCGCACCGTAGGTCCAAGCGGCGTCGTGGAAGTCCACCTTGCCGGTGTACCGCTGGAAACGGTCCACCCAGTCGCGATCGGCCTTGGTCAGCGCGAGCTGGTACATCACCTGCTGCGCCGGGTACTCCGCCCCGGCCACCGCCAACGGGGTCACCCCCGCGCCGGCGAACTTGTCCATCGCCGTGGTCAGCTGCTCGATCGTGGTGGGCGCCGCGAGGCCGTGCTTCGCGAACATGTCCTTGTTGTAGAAGATCTTGACGTACTCGGCGTAGTTCGGGATGCCGTACCACTTCCCGTCCCCCATCACGCCACGTTCGTCGTAGCGCGCGGTGGTCTGCATCGCCGGATTGAGCTGCTTGTCCCAGCCTCGTTTCGTCACCTCATCGCTGATGTCGGTCAGCAGCCCCTGCTTGGACAGCAACCCCGCGGTGGCGTTTCCCTTGCTGTATTCGAGGATGTCCGGCGCGTCCTTCGAATTCAGCACCATCGGTGCCGTCTTCTGCATTTGCTCGAAGCCCTTCTCCTCGAAGGAGACCTTGACTCCGGGGTGGCTCGCCTCGAACTGCTTGATCGCTTCGGCCCAGGCGGTGCCCATCGCGCTGTCCGGTGGCTCGAAGTGCCACAGCTTCAACGTTTTCGGATCGCCACTGTCCGATCCGGACCCACAACCGGCGAGCGCCAGCATGGCGACCACGGCGGCCGCCAAACCTCGTTTGAACATCGGTGCTTCCTCCACAAAATCGGTGATCATCGGCCGGTGAGGGTCCACGTGGCCTGGTCTGTGTGGGTACGGCCGTCCTTGACTCCGGAGACCGTGACCACGTTGGGTCCGGGACTGAGGGAGACGTCGGGCCAGACGACGACCCGGTCGGCGCCGCTGCGCGCGGTCCCGACCTGCGTGCCGTTGATGTGCAGTGTGACGGTGTCGGCGTTCGTGTACACCTTGACGTCGGTTTTCGGAACCGTCCGCTCCGTCCAGCGGCCGCTGCCGAGGTGGACGACCGGGGTCCGGGTCCAGTTCGCCTGGTACCAGTAGTACGCGTCCTTCCGGATCGCGCGGTCCCCGGTCACGAGGCCCTTGTCGTTGCGGCCGTAGGTGTCACCTTCGCTGCGACCGTCCGAGGCGAAGTCGAACATCACCCAGACGAAGCCACCCCACAGGTACGGACGGCTCTCGATCGCGCGCCAGTAGTCCTCGTGGAAGGAGGCTTGGTACTCCTCGGGATGCCAATCCGAATCCGGCACCGGCCGCGCCGGCCGTTCCTCGTGCTGGTGGACGCTCGCGCCCGCGCCGTACTCGCTCATGCCGATCCTGCGCCACGGGTCGGCGGCGTGCAGTTCGTCCGCCCATTTCCCGAAGTCCGCGGTCGAGTCGGTGTACCAGCCGAAGTACTTGTTGTAGCCGCTGATCTCGGCGTGCGAGTTCAAGGTGCCGCGGTCCCACACGCAGCAACTCGCGTACGCGGTCATACCGCCCGGCCGCTCGGCCGTGACCTGCCGGGTCAGCGCGGCGACGAGTTCGTTGACCTCGGGGGTGTCGTTCCAGAGTTCGTTGCCCAGTCCCCAGAACACCACGGACGGGTGGTTGAAATTCTGCCGGACCAGCTCGCTCGTCTGCTGTTCGATGTTGGTCCGGAAGCCGGGGTCCGTGCCGGTGAGGTTGACCAGCGGGATCTCGGTCCACACGAGGAAGCCGTGCCGATCGGCGAGGTCGTAGAACCGGGGGCCGTGCTGGTAGTGCGCGGTCCGCACGGCGTTCACGCCCATTTCGGACATCAGCCGGAAGTCTTCCGCCAGCTCCGAAGGCGAGATCGCGAAACCCTTGCCGATCCGGTCCTGGTGCAGGTTCACGCCCTGGACGCGCAGGTGGTTTCCGTTGAGGTGCAAGCCTTTGTCCGGATCCACGGAGACGGTCCGGACGCCGAGCGGCTCGGTCACCGTGTCCATGACCCGTCCTGTGCGCGGGTCGAGGACGTCGACCGCGACCTGATAGGTGAACGGGTCCGCGCGGCCTGCCCAGAAGCGTGGCCGGTCGATCACGAGTGTCTGCGCGACCGAGGTCCCCGCCGGGCGCACCCCCGTCGTTCCCTGCGCGACGGTCCTGCCGTGTTCCCCGATGATCCGGGAACGCACTTTCGCGTTCCCGCCGTCGAGCTTGGTGGTGACGTCGATCGTCGCCTGTCCCGTCGACACGTCACGTTGACGCAGGTAGACGCCAGGGCCGCCGAAGTCGAGCATGGCGACGTGCACCCGGTCGGTCACGACCAGGCTGACGTCGCGGTACAGCCCGCCGCCCATGGTGAAGTCGCCGGACAACGGCGCGACCGTGGCGTCCGGCGCGTTGCTGACGCTGACCGCGACGACGTTGGCCCGTCCCGGTCGCAGCACCGAGGTCACGTCGAACCGGAACCGGGAATAGCCGCCCTTGTGCGCACCGAGCCGGACGCCGTTGACCCAGACGACCGCGGTGGTGTTGGCGCCGTCGAACTGCAGCCAGAGCTTCCTGCCCGCCGCTTGCGGCGGCACCACGAGCGACCGGCGGTACCAGCCGACACCGCGGAAGTAGTCACCGCCGCCGTCCTGGCCGTCTTCGGCGTTCCAGGTGTGCGGCACCGTCACCCGCGACCACGTCGAATCGTCGAACCGGGCGTTCTCCGCACCGGGCACGTCCCCTCGGGCGAACCGCCAGTCCCGGTTGAGGTCGACGGTCTGACGGCCCGAGACCGGCGGCACCGGAGACGCGAACCCGACGGTGTTACCCAGCAGGAGGAAAACCACAACGAGGATCGAAACCGCCGTCTTGCGGCGATGTCCGCTGGCCATCGTGGCCTCCCTCGGAATCCGCGGTGATCCGAACTGTCGAAGCGCTTCGACGACACGATAGGACCACGCGGCCGGTCAACACAACGTCTTGACCGGTGGCTCCCCCCACCTCTAGTGTCGAGGCACTTTTGCCCAATTCGGTCCAGCGGCCGTGACCGTCTCGTGAGTGGTGATGACGGTTCTAACCGTCATCACCACTCACGAGGGCATTCCGAGTTCGGTCACGAGAGCGCGGACGTCGATCGCTTCACCGGTCGCGATGGAGCGGTTCGCCGCCAGGCCGACCGCCAAGGACCACATCCCCGCCAGGTGATCGGCCTCCCTCTGTCCTTCTTCCAGCAGCTCGGCGAGCATCCGCTCGTCGCCCCCGCCATGGCCCGCTCCGAGCGGGCCGTCGAAGATCGTCTCGGGCGGCGCCCAGTGCCGCTGCAACGTCAGCCTCGCCCGGTCCCCGGCCTCGTCGTCGGTGCCCGGCGGAAGGCTCACCGGGACCTCGCCGGGCGTGGCCGGACGGGCATGGTCGTTCGTCCGCACCGCGAGTTCGAGCCTGCCCTCGCTGCCGGTGAACGCGACCCGGTAGCCCTCCCACGGCGAGTAGGCGACCAGGTGATAGCTCAGCTGGGGACCACCCTCGTACCGCGCGAGCACAGTCATGTCGTCTTCGATCGTGATGCCCGGACCGAACACGTTCAGGTCCCGCAGGTAGTGATCCTCCTGTTCGGCATCGCGGTACAACGCGTTCAGCCGGGGCGAGAACCCCAGGTCCAGCGCGAACGGATCGCCGTCGGCCGCGCTTTCCCCCGTCGCCCGCTCGTACTCCCGGCGCAGTCCGTGCCGGGCGCCGTTGTCCTCGCCGTAGAAGAACAGCCGCCCCATCGCGAAGACCGTCTCCGGCCTGCTGCCGAGCCACCAGTTCACCAGATCGAAATGGTGACTCGCCTTGTGCACGAGCAGCCCGCCGGAGGCGCCCTTGTCCCGATGCCACCGGCGGAAGTAGTCGGCACCGTGCTGGGTGTCCAGCAACCATTCGAAGTGGACCGAGCCGACGTCGCCCACGGCCCGGTCCGCGAGCAGGTCACGAACCTGCCGGTGCAGGGGGTTGTAGCGGTAGTTGAACCCGACCGTCCCCCTGCCGCCGGTCCGCCGCTGTGCCTCGAGGATCCGGCGGCATCCCACCGCGTCCACGGCCATCGGCTTCTCGGTGATCACGTCACAACCCGCGCCGAGCGCGTCCGCGATCAGGCCCGCGTGCGTATGGTCCGGCGTGCACACGACGACGACGTCGATTCGCTCCTTTCCCAGCATGGCCGTGAAGTCCTCGGCCGGGTAACACGGGACGGGCGCCCGTCCCGTCGCGCCGGTCAGCCAGTCGTTGTGCACGGCCATCCGGGTTCGGTTGCGGTCGCAGAACGCCGCCAGTTCGGCGTGCTCGGCGAGCGCCCGGACGAACAGTTCGGCACGCGACCCGAGCCCGGCTATCGCGTAACGGCGGGGAGCCATGTTCGATCACCTTCCGTTCGGCTCGGGCAAGAGGTCACCTGAGATAAGAGGCGAGGGGGATCTTCTGATCCCGCACCGCTTTCGCCACAACACCCGCGATCTGCCGCGCCCCGGCTGCTTCGAAATGCGTGTGGTCGGCACAGAAGAAGGCGCCCACCGGGCCGCGGGTGTAGTCCCCGTCGTTCGGGCACAACTTGAGCGAGTTGTACAACGTGTAGCTGAGCTTGTGCAGGTCGATCACCGGCACCTGGGCGGCCCGGCCGGCGGCCATGGTCTCGGTGAGGAATCCGCGGTTCCCGACCGCGGTCGCCCCGCTGCACGTGATCGCCGCGACCGGGGTCAGCAGTACGGGCCGGACCCCGCGATCCTTGGCGGCCTTCACCATGACACCGAGGAGTTCCTGGTACCGCGCCGGGCCCACGTGCCGGGGGCAGGTGCGGCTCCCGTCGTTGATCCCGAACTGGATGAAGAGGTAGTCCCCCGCCTTCATCCCGTTCACCGGGTCGAGCATCGACGTCCAGCGCTGGGCGTAGGTCTTCGGGCTGACCACGCATTCCCCGCCGGAATCCATGGTGCTCTGCACGTTCGACTCGTACAACCAGGTCTGCACGCTCCGCCCGGCCACCGCGTTGTTGACCACGGTGACGTCGCCGGTGAACAACGGGCCGAACTGGTTGCCCCAGCCGACCGGGCAGCTGGTCCGGGGATCCGCCATGGTCGAATCGCCCGCCAGCCACACCTTGATCTTGACCGCGGCCGGGTCGGCAGCACTGCGTTGGCCCGTGCCGCCGGGGTCACAGACCGGGGCGGCCGAGGCGGCCGCTTCCCCGCCGCCGATCATCACCGGCATCAGCGCACCCACGACCAAGGCGAGCAACCATTTCCTCGAACGAATCCACATCGGACACTCCTGACTCGGTCACATCGCGAAACTCGGGTGGGGCGGCTGGTTGTAGGCGGTGTTCTGCCAGGCGACCGCGACCCGGTACTGGCGGTCCTGCATCAGCGACGGCCGGGAGATGCCGGTCGAGTCGGTCGTCGAGTAGATCCGCAGCGCCCGGTTGTCGGTGGTCGGCCAGATGACCTCTTCGCGCCAGTCACCGAGGATGTCCGCCGACAGCGCCGGAGTCGCCTTGGTGCCGTTGTTGGACCGCACCCCGGAGGCGGTCAGCAGACGCGTGTCCCCGCCGGTGCCGTACTTGTCGATATGGGTGCCGTCGAGCAGTTCGCGCTGGGCGTCGCCGTCCCACCAGACCACGAAGTTCATCGAACCGGGTTTGCGGCTCGCCACCTGCGCGCCGGTCGCCGCACTGCGCAGCCCGCCGTCCGTCGACGACCAGATCTCCGCACCGGGGTTGCCGGACCAGACGTCCGCCGCCACGCCGCGGCCGGTGTCACAGCCACAGGTCGGTGCCCGGTAGATGACCTGGCCGGTCCGGGCATCGTGCACGTCCATCGACGGCGCGGTCTTGGATTCGTGGACGGTGAACACCTCGAGCCCGGAACGGCTGGGCACCAGGTCACCGACGTGCATCGCGTCGCCGTGACCGAACCCGGTCCGGTACATCAGCGTGCCGTTGTCGTTGATGGTCGCCGAGCCGTAGACGATCTCGTCCTTGCCGTCGGCGTCGACGTCGGCCACGGACAGGTTGTGGTTGCCCTGACCGTAGGCACCGGTGTTGCCGTTCCCGGAGTCGTAGGTCCAGCGACGAGTGAGCTGCCCGTCACGGAAGTCCCAAGCGGAGACCACGGAGCGGGTGTAGTAGCCGCGGGCCATGATGATGCTCGGCCGGGAACCGTCCACATAGGCCGTCCCGGCGAGGAAGCGGTCGACCCGGTTGCCGTAGTTGTCGCCCCAATCCGCGACGTTCCCGCGCGCCGGAACGTAGTTCTCCGTATCGAGCATCGCGCCGTCGGTACCGCGGAAGACTGACAAGAACTCGGGCCCCGACAGGATGTAGCCGCTCGAATTGCGGTGATCGGCGTTGGCGTTGCCGATCACCTGCCCGGTGCCCGAGCGGGTGCCGTCCGCGGTCTTCACCGCGATTTCGGCCCGGTTGTCACCGTCGTAGTCGAACACCTGGAACTGCGTGTAGTGGGCGCCCGCGCGGATGTTGCGCCCGAGATCGATCCGCCACATCCGCGTACCGTTGAGTTTGTACGCGTCGAGATAGACGTTCCCGGTGTAGCCGGACTGCGAGTTGTCCTTGGCGTTGCTGGGATCCCACTTCAGGATGATCTCGTACTGACCGTCCCCGTCGAGGTCGCCGACACTCGCGTCGTTGGCGGAGTAGGTGTACCCCTCGCCTGACGGAGTGGTGCCGCCCGGCGGGATCTGCAACGGCACGTCCCTGGTGGCGGCCGCGATGCCCGCGTCGAAGGTCAGTGACTCCTCGGCACTCGACACGGCGGGCCGCTCGACACCGCCGACGACCGCGCGCACCGAATAGCGCGCGTTCGCCGGGGCTCCCCTGTCCTGATAGGTGGTCGGACCGCCGACCTCGGCGACCTTCACGCCGTCCCGGTAGACGTTGAACCGGACGCCGGGCGGATCATCGGCGAGGAGGCGCCAGCTGACCCGGTTGCCCTCCGCGCCATGGATGTTGAGGACACCCCGGCCGAGCTTGTCCGGTCCCGGCGCTTCGGCCGCCATGACTGCGGCCGGTGCCAGTGCGACGGTCAGGGCGCCGACGAGGGCGATTACGAGCGTACGCATCGATCACTCCGTTCCACGGTTGTTTCAGCCCAGCAGCGGGGCGAGCCGATCGGCGATCTTGCGATGACCGGTGTCGTTCGGGTGGACGTTGTCGGCGGTGTCGGTGGCTTCGTCGATCCAGCCGGTGGTGTCGATGTAGCGGACCTTGGTGTCGCCGGCGTCGGTCACCGTCTTGACGGCGGCCTTCGTCTCGGTGATGTAGCGCTTCCGGAAGGTCTGCATCGCGTGGATGGTCGCGTTGGGATACTTCGCACGGACATTGCGCAGCAAGGTCACGTACGCGCCGCGGAACTGCTCTGACGTCACCCCGTGCCCGACGTCGTTGGTGCCGAGATTGATCACCACGGTGTCGGCTTGGTAGCGCGAGAAGTTCCAGTTCGGCGAGTCCTGGGCGAGGCCGGTCCGGAGGAACCGCTCACTCATCCCGATGCATCCGTCGGAGGCCGGATACAGGCACGCGCCGCCCACCGCGATCTGGGTGTGCCCCGCGCGCAGCCGCTCCCCGACCAGCCAGCCGTAGGCGGTCAACGCCTGGCGGGAGGACCGCTGGCCGACGGTGATCGAGTCGCCGACGAACTCGATGATCCGCGACGGGACCGTCGGCGCCACGGTTCTGGCCCCGGGATCGAGGCTGACCCCTTGGAAGAGCGCGTCGCCGTGGTACGAACCCGCGACCGGGCGGTAGGACACCCGCAGGGTGTGCGTTCCCGCCGCGAGCGGCTTCGGCGTCAGGTTCACCGTGCCGCTGACGTTCACATAGGACACGAACGGCCCACCGTCGATACTGGCGAACAGATCGATCGCCCCCCGCTGACGCAGTTTCACCGTGGTCCCGGTGAAGCCGACCACGACGTACGCACCGGCCCATTCGGAGACGTAGGCGCTCGCCGACCGCGTGTCCCACCGGCCGAAGTACTTGATGTTCGAATCGGTGGGCGACCCGTCCCCCGTCGCGGCCGCGGACCGCGGTGCCGCGGTCGCCACCACCGCCAGCATTCCCACGAGGACGGCGCACACTCGCGCACCCCAACCCGGAAAGCGCTTTCTCACGGGCGCGGATGACATGGTCCTGGTTCTCATAAGGCACTCCATCGAGCCTGCAGAGTTGCGGCGATACGTTTCGACGATGTTCGAGGGCCCCGCCACGGAGGCGGCGGGGCGCGAATTGCGAAGGGGAGCGTGAAAGCGAGGCGTCGAACCGGTTTCCACCGCGGTCACGATGATGCTAACCGAGGCGGCCCACCGAGACAATGGTTCGCCCGTTCGCCCGGTTCTTGGTGATCGGTTCGCGGCAGCCACCTGACCGGACTGTTGACAGCCACCGCCGAGCCTGTTTACCGTCGGTCGGGAAAGCGCTTTCCGAACTCGGTGAAAAGTGCGTTTCCCCATCCCATCGACCCCAGGCGGGCATCGTGGCCCGTCCGGCGGGAGGATCCATCATGACGAAGAAAACCTTGCGTACGGCCATCGCCGTGACCGTGTTGGCGGCGGGGACCATCCTCGGTTCCGCACCGGCGACCGCGGCGTCGTTCGATCTCGCCGGCTGGGCGACCCAAGGCGGCGGTACGACCGGCGGCGGCAGCGCGGCGCCGGTGACCGTGTCGACGTCGTCGGCGTTGATCTCGGCCATGCAGTCCTCGAGTCCGGCGGTGATCCGGGTCTCCGGGTCCATCGCCCTCTCGGGAATGCAGAAGGTCGCCGCCAACAAGACGATCCTCGGCGTCGGCTCCGGCGCCGAGATCACCGGCGGCGGGCTCAACATCACCAAGGTCTCCAACGTGATCGTCCGCAACCTGAACTTCCGGAACTGGTCGGACGACGCGATCAACGTCCAGTATTCGACCAGGGTGTGGATCGATCACAACAGCTTCTCGAACGGCTACGACGGCGCCGTCGACGTCAAACGCGCGTCGGACTACGTCACCGTGTCCTGGAACAAGTTCAGCTCGCACGACAAGACGATGTTGCTGGGGCACAGTGACGACAACGGCGGTGAGGACCGCGGCAAGCTCCGGGTGACCTACCACCACAACTGGTTCGCGGGCACGAACCAGCGCCATCCGCGGGTGCGTTTCGGGAACCCCGTCCACGTGTACAACAACTACTACGCCAGCGTCGGTTCCTACGGCGTCGCGTCCACAATGGAGGCGGGTGTCCTGGTCGAAGGAAACTACTTCGAGAACACGAAGGACCCGTTCCACCGCGGCGAAGGCAGCTCGCCCGCGGGCAGCCTGGTCGCTCGCAACAACCATTTCGTCAACTCCGGCGCCGGTGACGCCGGGGGCAGCGTGAAGAGTCTCCCCTACTCGTATTCCCTCGACGCGGCGGCGAACGTCGCTTCGGTGGTCCGGAGCGGGGCAGGCACCGGCAAGCTCTGAGCCGACCGGTACAGCGGGTCGTGAGTGGTAAGTGTCGTTAGAACGACACTTACCACTCACGACCACCCCGGCCCACCCCGGCCTTTGCCAGCACTTCCCTCGGCACCTTCGCGGTGGCGTCCAGCCGCGGAACGAGGGTGGGTGTCCAGCCGACATCGGTGCCGAGATCCGGGTCGAAGGCGGCGTTGTGCGCCGCGACGACGTCCACCGGGCGCCCGTTCGCCAGGGTCCCGGTGGCGTGGAGCGCCGTCCCCTTCCACCATTTCGCGAAGGTACTCGGACTCACGTCGCGGCCGGTCGCGAAGAAGTTGTTCTCGGCGTAGAGCTTCGACTCGAAGCCGATGCCCCAGGAGTACTCGAACGCGGCGGCCTTCGGCACGGCGTACAGGTTGTTATACACATGGACCTGCCCGAACCGGACCCGCGGCGCGCGTGAGCCGAGGTTCTCGAACAGGTTGTGGTGCAGGGTGACCCGGAGCTTGCCGGCGTCGGCGTCCGGCCGGTCGGTGTTGCCGATCAGCAGTGACTTGTCGTGGTCGTGGAAGTTGTTGTAGGACAACGTCACCAGATCCGAACCGCGGACGACGTCGAGCAGGCCGTCGTGCACTTCGTACGGGCGTCCGAAGTGGACGGCACGCGAGGTGTTACCACCGTCGCTGAACTCGCACCTGTCGACCCAGACGTGGGTGGCGCCCGAAAGCACGAGGTTGTCGTACTCCGAATTCCAGTTCCCGGTGGACCCGTCCGTCGGATCCCACTGCGGGAAGCAGTCGTAGGCATCCTCGAACCGGAGATTGCGGATGATCACGTTGTCCACGCCCGCCGCCCGAAGGGTCAGCCCGCGGAAGGTGGCGTCGTCGCCAAGACCGACGATCGTGGTGTCGGGCCCGACGTCGACGAACACCCGGCTCGCTTGATTGGCCTGCGACCTCGCGCGAGCCTCTTCGATCGGCCCGGAAGGCCGGACCTTTCCCCAGGTGGCCGGGTCGTACTGAGTGAGATACGCCGGCAAGCTGTACCCGGGGTCGGCGTACTGCTCGCAGGTCATGGGCCGGTCGGCGTCGTCGGCATTGCCTTCGATGGTGCCGCGGACCTGGATGATCTTCGGCCCGGCGACGCGCAGGGCCGCGACCAGTTCCGAGCGTGTGTCCACTGTGTACACCTGATCGCGAGTGGCGGCCGAACCGCCGGTGGTGCCGGTCGTGGCGGCGGCCCAGCCGTCCCGTGGGCCGAGTTTCTGACGGCCGAGGTGCTCGAAGTCGGCGTTCGCGGGTGTCGCCGAAACGAGTCCCCATGCGAGTACGGCGGGGAGGATCTTGGCGAGCATCATCTGTTCTCCTCGTGCCAGCGGGGATGAATGCGCCGAGCGAGATAGTCTTCGATCCGGTCCTCCTCCCACTGGCCATCGGCGATGACGGCGTGATGCGTCAGGCCGAGTTCCTCTTCTGGTTCGAGCAGCAGCGGCTCGTGGAAGGTCACCGCGAAGCTGACGACGGGGAACGGCGTCGTGCGGACGTACCACGGCGTGGGGTACACGGGATTCGCCGGGCAGTCCACGAAGACCACGGTGGACGTCCGGAGGCTGACATCGTGCAGCCCGGTGAACGCGAGCCACGCCGCGCGCGTCCCCATCGCGTCGTCGCCGTGGATTCCCGTCGAAGTGAGGACGCCGCCGCCGGTGAAGGACCGCGGACCACGCCAGAACAGCCCGCCGTAGCCCGCGGTCGTCCGCCCTTCGGTCACCGGGCTCCCCCAGCGCAACGGCGTCCCGCTCGTGTTACGCACCCTGGTCTTCCAGGTGAGCAGCCAGGAACCGTCGAGGAAGTCGACGTCGCTGACCTCGATGCTCCGGTCCTCGATCAGCCAGCGCTCGCCCGCCCTGGTCTCCCAGTCGAGGCGGTGCCGCAACCGCACCCGGCCGTCCTCGCATTCCGTGTGCTGCCACCGCACATGCCGCGTCGAGCCGTTGTTGTCGAGCGGGACGTAGCCCCGGCCGCGGACGAACGTCCGGCCGCCCCAGAAGTTCTGCCCGGACAGGTTGGCCACGGTGAACTGCATGCCGTTGTGCCACGGATGATCATGCGGCCGGACCGCGCTCACCACGTCGCCCGCCGTGGTCCTGAGCGGGTGCAGGTACGGTTTCGGCGAATCCGGCCGGGGCACGTCCGGTTCGACCACGTACTCCGCCAGGTCGACGTCCGCCGCCGTGACGACGACGCGCCCCTCCCTCTCGGTCAGCGTCAGGTCACCCATGGAACGCCCAGTTCGGAGAACAGGGCCATCTCCTCGGCCGCGGACTCGACGAATTTCTCGACATGGCGCACGACGTACCGCTGTTCCGGCCCCTCGTCGGCGCGGTCGACCCATTCCGGTGCGATGGGTTTCGGGCCCGGGTGGTCCCGGACCGCCTCGACGAACGCGGTGAACGCCCGTGTCAGCTCCAGCGGGGCGGCCAGCGGGGTCCCTTCGTCGACGTGCCGGACGAGATTCCGCAGCAGATCGGTGGGTGGACCGGCCCGCACGGCCTCACCGTTGATCTCCAGGCGGTCCGATCGATACCACCACCTCGCGGTCCCCTCGGCGCCGTGCAGCACCACATACGGCTCGAAGACCTGGTCGGCACAGAGCGTGGCCGCGGCGACCACGTCGACGCCGTTGTCGAAGGTCAGCCGCGCGCACGCGGTGTCGTCCGCTTCGATCGGCCTGGCGCGGTGGAGTTCGACGTCGATCCGCCTCGGCCGCAGGCCTGCCGTGCCCGCCACGAGCGTCGCCGTGGCCACCGCGTGGGCGAAGGGATTGGTCAATGAACCGTCCACAACGGACTTCCCGTCGAGGACACGCCGACCTGCCCAGCCGTTGCGCCGGTAGTACGAATCACGGCGGATCCACGCCCCGGCCGTGCCCACTCCACGTGGCTCGCCCACGGCACCGGCTTCGACGGCCTCGCGCAGCACCGTCAAGGCCGCCGATCCGAAGCTTTGAAAGCCGACCTGGCATTCCACCCCCGCGGCGGACGCCCGTTCCGACAGGAGGTCGAAGGCCGCGAGATCGAGTACGGGTGGCTTTTCCAGCAGTACCTGACATCCCGCGTCCACGGCGGCCAGCGCGGCGTCCAGATGCGTATGCGGCGGGGTGGCGATCACCGCTATGTCCGGCTCGGCCTGCCTCAGCAACTCCTCGATACTCCGGGTGACCACGGCTCCGGGCGGCAGGAGGTCCGTCGACTCCGGTGAAGGATCCCGCACGTCACAGGCACCGGCGAGGACGATCTCGCCGTCGTCGTGCAGGACCCGCGCCCGGCGCAGATGCACCAGCGCGTACCCGGCCGTCCCGAAGACGACCACCTTCGGCGCCGTCACGGGGCCGTCCCCGCGGCGGCCATGGTCAGCGGCCCGGCCACGATCAGCAGCATCAGCGGCTGCATCCAGACCACGAATCCGGCCACAGCCACGGCCGCGGCGAGCAACGCCGAACCCCGGACATCCCGGCTGAGATACAGGGCCGTCCGCAACGCCACCCGCCATCGTTCCCCAGGAGCCACCACCGAGCACGTCCGCAGGACCACGACCACCGACGCGGCCAGCAGGAGCGTGAGCACCACCGCGAGCGACCGTCCGCCGGGAAGACCCGCGCCGAACAAGGCCAGGTCGGCGCACAGCACGGTGATCACCGCGACCGCGACGGCGCTGAACGGGACTCCCCCGGGCAAGTGACGGACGAACGCGTCGCGAAAGGCCGGGAACATCGGCGGCGAATCGCCGTCCCGCCACCGGCGGGCCACGGCACAACCGGCCGCGAAGGCGGGTCCGGCGGTGACCACGGGCACCGATCCCAGGCATACGAGCATCCCCAGCAGGAGACAGTCGGAGAACTCCGTCAGCCGGTCGAGCCGGGTCGCCTTCATCGCTTTCACCCCTTCATCCCGCTGGTGTTCACGCCTTCGACGAGCAGGCGCTGGAACACCAGGAAGAACAAGACGATCGGCACCAGCGCCAGCGCCGACATCGCGAACATCGCGCCGAAGTTGGACTGGCTGCTGGTGTCCACGAACAGCCGGAGTCCCAGTGGGACGGTGAACTTCTCCGCGTCGTTGAGGTACACCATCTGCGTGAAGAAGTCGTTCCACGTCCAGATGAACGTGAAGATCGACGTCGTGACGAGCGCCGGTTTCGCCAGTGGCAGCACCACGTTCCAGAACGTCCGGTACACGCCGCAGCCGTCGATGGTGGCGGCTTCGTCCAGCTCTCGGGGGATCCCGCGCATGAACTGCACGATGAGGAAGACGAAGAACGCCTCGGTGGCGAGGAGCTTCGGCAGGATCAACGGCAGGAAGGTGTTGGCGAACCCGGCCTGCTTGAAGATCACGTACTGCGGGATCAGCGTGGCGTGGTGCGGCAGCATCAGGGTCGCGATCATGAAGACGAACAGCGGCCCGGAGAACCGGAACCGCAGCCGGGCGAACGCGTACGCCGCCAAGGTGCACGACACCAGATTGGCCAGCACCGAGCCGAACGCGACGAGGAAGGAGTTCAGGAAGAACGTGCCGAACCCGATCCCCGCCGCCCCTTCCCAGCCCTGCCGGTAGCCGTCCAGCACTATTTCGCTGGGCAGCAGGCTGAGGCTGGACAGCACTTCGGCCGGCGGCTTGACCGACGCGAAAGTCAGCCACACCAGCGGATACAGCACCACCGCGACGGCGGCCACGCACAGGACGTGCCAGATGATCGTCTTCAGCCGGACGGTCATGACTTGGTCCCCGTCCGCTCGTCACCGTAGAAGACCCACAGCCGGGCGGACCGGAAGATCACCGCGGTGACGAGCGCGATCACGGCGAGCAGCACCCACGCCATCGCCGAGGCGTAGCCCATTTCGAAGTCCTCGAAACCGGCTTGGTACAGGTACAACGTGTAGACCAGCGCCGAATCGGCCGGGCCGCCGCGGCCGCCGCCGATCACGAAGGCGGGGGTGAACACCTGGAAGGCGTGGATGGCCTCCAGCACCAGGTTGAAGAAGATGACCGGTGAGAGCATCGGCAACGTGATGTGCCAGAACCTGCGTGTGGCACCGGCACCGTCCACTTCGGCCGCTTCATACAGCTCGCGCGGGATCTGCTTGAGCCCGGCCAGGAAGATCACCATCGGCGCGCCGAACTGCCAGACCGTCAGGAGGATGATCGACCAGAGCGTGTACGCGGGGTCGTCGATCCAGCTGGGGGTGTCCCAGCCGATTCCGTCCAGCAGTTCGTTCACCGTGCCGCCTTCGGTGAACATCGCCCGCCACACCAGCGCGGCGGCCACACTCGCCCCGAGCAGGGAGGGGGCGTAGAAGGCCGCGCGGTAGAAGCCGTTCGACGCGGCGCGCGTGTTCAGCATCATCGCGACCAGCAGCGAAACGCCCAGTTTCAGCGGGACCGCGACGAGGACGTACAGCAGGGTGACCTTGACCGACTGCAGGTACCGGTCGTCCTCGGTGAACATGTGGACGTAGTTGTCGAGCCCGACCCAGCGTGGCGAGGTGAACAGGTCGTACTCGGTGAAGGACAGGTACAGCGAGACGATCATCGGCCCGACCGTCAGCGCGACGGCTCCGATGATCCACGGCGTGAGGAAGACGTAGGCCTGCGGCTGGTGATCGGCGCGGCGCCGTCGGGCCCCACGGGGGCGGCGATCCCGTGGGGCCGTCGGCGCCACCGACTTGGACGGCGGCGTTCCACGAAGGACGGTCATCCCTATTTCAAGTCCTTCTGTGCTTCGGACATGAATCTGCCGACGGCGTCGTCCAGGCTGAGGCGCTCGAACGCGACCTCTTCGTAGGTACGCTGCAGCAGCTTCTGGATGGCGCCCGCTCCCTTGGGCGGCACGGCGGGCGCGGGGCCGAGCTTCGGTTCGATCGCCGCCTCGTAGGCGAAGATCACCTTGTTCGTGCCGGTCGCCTCCGCGGCCAGCTGACCGCGGATCTTCAGGTTCGGCGGCAGCCCCCGTTCCGCGCCGAGGATCTTGCCCGCCTCGGGATCGTTGATCAGGAAGTTCACCAGTTTCGCGGAAGTCTCCTGTGCCTTGCCCCTCGCCGAGACGGACAGGAACATCGCCGGCCGCCGGTACTGACCGGTGTTGGCGGGATCGTCCGACGGGTAGGGCGCGACCGCGAGGTCCTTGCCGCGTGCCTTCTGATAGCCGGGATACACGCTGTCATAAGCGAATTCCGCGTTCGTGAGCTTCTTGCCCAGCGGTGACTGCTCCGGTGAGGTGTTGTTGGACGCGGTCACGTCGGCGGACGACCCGGCCCTGGTGGTCCGGAACCTGCCGGCCAGCTCCCAGAAGGCGCGCAGGTCCCCGGCTCCGAAACCCAGCTCGCCTTTCGCCGTATAGAAGGATTTCCCGTGCTGCCGCAACCAGATCTCCAGCGCGCTGTCGAGCAGCCCGAAGTCGGTCACGCCCCGGGTCGTGAACCCGCTGGCGGCACTGACCTTCTCGGCGGCCGCGCGGAAGGCCTCCCACGTCATCGGTTTGCTCAGGTCCGCTCCGGCCGCCTGATACGCGTCCGGGTCGTACACCAGCGACGAGGCGTTCTGCGCCCACGGGACGGCGAACCGCTTGCCGTCGATCGTCCCGGTCGCGGCCAGCTCCGGGTTGAGGTCGGCGAGCGACACCTGTTTGCCGGCACCTTCGTTGAGGTCCAGCAGCACCTTCCGTTCCCCGTATTCGGAGAGGTAGCGGGTGTCCATCGTCATCACGTCGGGCGGGCTTCCCCCGGCGGTCTGGGTCGCGACCTTGTCCCAGTAGGCGTTGTACGCCGAAAAGGTGGTGTTCACCTTGATGCCCGGGTTCCGCTGCTCGAACAGCTCGACGGCCTTCTTCGTGATCGTGGCCCGCCCGTCGCTGCCCCACCAGGCGAAGGAAATGGTCACCTCGCCACCCGCGCCGTCCGCACCGGATCCGCACGCGGCCAGCAGCGGCGCTACCGCGAGGGCGAGGATCGCCGACCGCAGCCGGAGTCTCCGTGAGCTCATGCCCAGCTCCATCCCCAGTCACGCAACACACCCAGTCGCGCAACTTGCACAACTTTCAGAAAGTGTGACTGTGAGCGTGAACCGTAAAACCGGCGCAAAGCCGCTGTCAACGGCCGATTAGGTGGCTAGCCAGCCGTTTGACAAGAGAACTCGCGCTGCGCGATCATGTCATTTCTTTCTGCAAGGAAGCGGGGAGGAGGACGGTATGCGTCGAGACCTCGGCTGGCCGATGCCCGCTGACGACGTCATCCCAGGGGACGGCGGGGCGCAGGCCACCGCTTCGGGCGTGATCGGGGTGCTCGTCGCCGACCTGACAGACCCGTTCTCCGCACGGATCATCGACGGCGTCCAGCACCAGATGTTCCTCGCCGACCACCTGGCCTTGGTGTGCAGCACCGGCGACGACCCGCTTCGCGAGATCGCGCAATTGGACCGGCTGCGGCGGCTGCGGGCCCGCGGTGTCATCCTCATTGGCGGCACCGTCCGCGGTCTGCGGCACCGGCTCGAACTTTCCAAGCTGCTGAAGGACTTCCTCCGCCGGGGCGCCGACGTCGTCCTGTGCGGCAGACCGCCGCTCCCCGGCCTGCACCAGGCGAGCACCATCACCTTCGACAACGTCGGCGGGACGATCCGGCTGATCGAGTTCCTGATCGGGCTCGGCCACCGGCGGATCGGCTATCTCACCGGCCCGCCCCGCGACCCCGCGACCCGGGAACGCTTGCGCGGGTTCCGGGCCGCCACCCGCGAACACGACCCGCGGCTGGTGGTCGAGGGTGCGTTCACCTGGGATTCGGGTTGGCGGGCCAGTCAGGAATTGTTGCGGCACAACGACGTCACCGCGATCGTCGCGGCGAACGATCTGATGGCGCGGGGTGCGCTGGCCGCCGCCCGCGCACTGGGGAAGGCAGTCCCCGGGCAACTGTCGGTCGCCGGTTTCGGGGACGCCGGATTCTGCCGGGACACCCGGCCGCCGCTGACCACCGTCCGGCTTCCCCTGCAGGAGGCTGGCGCCGAGGCGGGACGGCTCGCGTGCGGGATCGGCGCCCCGCCACGGACCGGCGTGCTCCGGCTCGGCAGTGAACTCGTGGTGCGGCGGACCACCGGGGTCAGGAGCTGACCGGCACCCGGTGGACACCACGCCACCACCGATTCGGACCCGCCCACGGCACACCGATCTCCGAGAACAGGGCGAGCCGTTCCGCGGCCACGGCGACCTCTTCGGCGATCCCCCGCACCACCGGATGCCGGGCCGGACCCGCCCCGACACTGCGGATCCAGCCGTCGGGGATCGGCGCGGGCTCGGGGGCGTCCCGCACTGCCTGCACGACCGAAGCGAACGCACGGGTCCTGGTCAACGGGGCGAGCAACGGGATCTCTTCCGGATTCCGCCGGTGTTCGATCAGATTGCGCAGCAGATCCGCCGGGGGCGCCACGGGGATCCGCTCGTCGTTGATTTCGAGGCGATGGGTCTTGTACCAGAACTTCGCCCGCCCACCGGTGCCGTGCACCAGGACGTACGGCTCGTGATCCTGTTCCGCGCACAGCGAAGCCGCCACGACGATCTCCGGACCCTGATCGAACCGGAGTCGCAGGCACGCGGTGTCGTCCGCTTCGAGATCCCGGGTGCCGAACAGTTCCAGTGCGATGTCCGACGGATCCTGCTCCTCGACCCCGGCGACCAGCAACGCGGTGGCGACGGCGTGCGAGAACGGGTTCGTGAGTGCCCCGTCCACCACCGCCTCGCCGTCCAGCCACCGGCGGCCCGCCCACGGATTGCGCGCGTAGTAGGCGTCGGTGCGGACCCACGCGCCCGCCGCGCCGACCCCGGTGACCTCGCCCAGCTCGCCCCGGGCGATCGCGGCCGCCAGCGGGGGCAGCGCCGCCGATCCGAAACTCTGGAATCCCGTCTGGCAGATCCGGCCGGAGCGCGCGGCGAGTCCGGTCAGTTCGAGATACCCGTCGAGATCGAGTACCGGCGGCGTCTCGATCAGCAGATCTCCCCCTGCCAGCAGGACGGACTCGGCCATCGCCCGATGCGTGTGGGGAGGCGACACGACCACCACGACGTCCGGGCTCTCCGAGCGCATCAGCGCGTCGATGTCCCGGTGCACGGTGGCGCCGTCGGGCAGCAGCCCGAGTGCGGCGGGAGACGGCTCACGGATGTCGCAGAGCGCCGTGAACTCGATGAGGCCCTCGTCGTGCAGGTCGCGTGCCCTGCGCAGATAAGTGGCCGCATAGCCCGACGTGCCGACGACGGCAAGGCGTGCGGTACCCGCCATTGGGTCTCCGATCCTGCAAGTTTGCCGGTTTTCTGCGAGCCAACGCTAGGGGCGGCCGCTCCTGGATGTCAAGAACGAAAACGCAGGTAGGAGCCGCTTTTATGGGCAGGCCGGAGGACGGCGCGAGGTCGCGAATTGACAAGGCGGCAGACCGTTTACATGATGTTGTGCAAGTCTGCGCAAAGGGAGTTTCGTGACCGTCACCATCTACGACGTCGCTCAACGGGCGAAGGTGTCCATCTCGACGGTCTCCCGGACGTTCACGACCCCCGATCTGGTCAGGGCCGAGACACGGAACCGCATTCTCGCCGCGGCGGGCGAACTCGGGTACTCCCCCGTCGGCGGGCCGCGCAAACCGGCGAAATCCACCGGGCAGCTCGGGATCATCGTCTCCGACCTCGACAGCCAGTTCTTCACGGGCGTCCTCGACGGAGCACAGGCCAGGGCCAGACAGGACGACGTCGCCGTGCTTTTCGCCAACAGCGGCCAAGACCCTGTCGTCGAGGAAAACCTCGCCCGCAGCATGGCCAAACAGGTCGACGGCCTGGTGCTCTGCAGCCCCAGCATGTCGGACGAACAACTCCACGAGCTGGCCGGGCACACCTGGCTGGTCCTGCTGAACCGCGAGGTCGACGGCATCCCGTCGGTGGTGGTGGACAGTCCGGGCGGGATGCGCCAGGCCGTCCAGCACCTCGCCGCGCTCGGCCACCGGAAATGCGCGTTCATCGGCGGGCCGAAGGATTCCTGGTCCTCGGCCGCCCGCAGGCGCGGGCTGCTGCCCGCCGCGGACGAGCACGGGATCGAGGTCGCGGAGTTCGGGCCGTTCCCGGCGCGGTTCGAAGGCGGGCTGCAGGGCGCGGACCTCGCGCTCGCCGCCGGCGTCACCGCCATCGTCGCGTACAACGACATGGTCGCTTTCGGTGTGCTGGCCCGGCTGAACGCCCGCGGGGTCCCGGTACCGGACGAAATCAGCCTGGTGGGCTTCGACGATCTCGTCTTCGCCGCGATCTCGGCGCCCCCGCTGACCACGGTGTCGATCCCCGCCGAGGCGGCGGGCCGCGCTGCTGTCAACGTCCTGCTCGCCCTGCTCGAAGACGACCAGCGGGTGGCGGCCAACCAAGCGCTGGACACGTACCTCATCGTCCGGGCCACCACCGCGCCGCCGTCGGCGACCCAGCACTGAGCGGCCGTTCCCGGCTGCGACAGCGCCTGTTCGGCCACCACTCGGTCTCCCTCGAACGTTAGCGTTAACACAACGGAGCCGCATTCACGGTATCGACAACGCCTCCGGGAGTAAGGCGAATCCGAGTAACGGTCCGATCACGAGGAGTGTTCGAGGAGGCCGGCGACTCAGCGGCGCGTGCTGTCGCGGAGCACGACCTCGCCCTTGATCCGGACCACCCGCTTGCGACCGCCCTCCCGTGCGTCGTCGAGCACCAGTGACGCGGCCTTCCGGCCCATTTCCTCCAGCGGGAGGCGGACCGTGGTCAACGTGGGCGCGAGATCCCGCAGCGAAGGGATGTCGTCGAAACCCGCGATCGCGATGTCCTCCGGGACGCGGAGCCCACGATCACGCGCGGCGGCCATCGCCCCGATCGCCATCACGTCGTTGACCGCGAATACGCAGCCGGGCCTTCGCGGCCGATCGAGGAGTTCGTTCATCGCCCGGTACCCGCCGTCTCGGACGAATTCGCTGTGGACGACCACTTCGGCCCGCCTGCCCCGTTTGGCGAGCCCGTCGACGAAACCGTCGACCCGGTCCCGCGCCGTCAGCAGATTCTTGGGGCCACCGAGAACGGCGAAGGAACGATGCCCGAGCCCGGTCAACGCCGACGCCAATTCCCTGGCGCCGGACCGGTTCTGTGGCAGCACGGTGTCGGCGCCCAGCTTGTCCTGACCGATCACCGCCACTCGGCCGCCACCGGAGACGAACTCCGCGATCGCCTCGGCCAGCCGTTTGGTGTGGCCGGTGTCGGTGGTCCGGCTGCCGACCAGCACGATGCCGCGGACCTGGCGCGCCCGCATCGTCGTCACGTAGCGCAGTTCCTGTTCCGGGCGGTGCAGGGTCGTTCCCAGCATCAGCTCGCCGTGCGGTTCGACCACGGTGAGAGCGGCCGCCGCGATCACCGAGAAGTACGGGTCCTGGATATCGGCGACCACGAGCCCCACGACGTCGCTGCGGCCGCGAGCGACAGCCTGCGCGAAGGCGTTGGCGGTGTAGCCGAGTTCGGCCGCCGCCGCGAGCACCCGTTCGCGAAACCGCTTGCCCACAACACGTTCACTGCCGTTGACGACCCTCGACGCCGTGGCCAGCGAAACACCGGCCCTCTCGGCGACATCCGCCAAGGTGATCTGCGAACCCACGCCGCCCCCGCTCCGGAAACCGGTTTCCCATCATACCCACCGTCGGCACATCATCCCGTAACACTCTGGCGCGTGGGGGACACTCCCACTACAGTGCACTAACGCGATTTTTTCTCACGTTTCCGGATCAGGATGAGCGACCCGTTCGGCGGTCCTACCTACCGAGGTGAAGCCATGAAACGACTTTTCTTCCTCCTGTCCGCGGTTCTGCTGCTCGCGCCGCTACCCGCCGGAGCGGCCGCGGCCGAGTCACCACCACTGTGGTTCGACAACGGATCCGTGGCCCTCTCCGGCGACGTGTTCCGGGACGAACACGGCCGCGAGGTGGTCCTCCGCGGCTTCAACGTGTCCGGGGAGGCCAAGCTCGCCGAATTCCGGGGCCTGCCGTTCGCGACGGTGGACGACGCCCGGACCTCCGCCGCCGCCATGCGGCGGCTGACCGGCGCGAACGCGGTGCGGTTCCTGGTGACCTGGGCGTGGATCGAACCGGAGCCGAGGAAGATCGACTATACGTATCTGGCCAAGGTCGCCGAGCAGATCTCCGCCTTCACCGGCCAAGGCATCCGGGTCTACCTGGATTTCCACCAGGACCTGTTTTCGAGGTACCTGTTCAATCCCGGAAGCTGGTACACCGGCGACGGGGCACCCGCTTGGCTGGTCCGCGCGGGTGGTTATCCGCCGGAATCCTGCGGTCTCTGTTTCCACTGGGGACAGAACGTCAAGAACAACAAGGCCGTCACCAGCGCGACATACGACTTCTGGCACAACCGTGAACTCTCGACCGAGGCGGGGCCGATCCGGATCAAGGACGAGTTCGTTTATCAGGCGGGCGAAACCCTGCGCTTCCTCAAGGAGAACCTCTCCCCCGCCGCGTTCCGGCTCGTTCTCGGCGCCGACCCGCTCAACGAGCCCTATGCCGGCCGCTACGACTCCGGACAGACCGGCCCGACCTGGGAACGTGACCTGCTTTGGCCGTTCTACCAACAGTTCCGCGCCCGGATGGACCAATCCGGCTGGGGCGACAAGGCGGCCTTCGTGGAGCCGCACATGTTCTGGAACCAGAACGTGGACCTCGTCGCCGAACCCGGCGGCCTGACCGGCGTGGCCTCGCTCGGCAACCGCTACGTGTTCAATTCGCACTTCTACGACGGCAAGGCACAATCGGGAGTCCTCAAACCCGGATTGGCCGGCGACGGTGAGTACGTCAAGGACTTCGGCCTGATCCGCGACCGTTCCCAGGCCCTCGGCACGACCGGCATCGTCTCCGAGTTCGGTCATCCGGTCGCGGGGTACACCTCCGACAAGGCGCCCACCGTGCTCAAGGCGATGTATCAGGCGCTGGATTCCCGGGTGACCGGCGCGAACTGGTGGTCCGGCGCGACGGGCTCCGGGCGGCCCTTGTCCGCCAGCCAATGGCATTGGGACATCTACTACAACCGCCACCACGAGCTGATGAACGACAATCCGGACAAGGTCCGCACCGAAGGCGACGCCATGAACGACGAGCACTTCTCCGCGGTGCGGACCGACGGCGGCGGCGCGACCCTCACCATGGACGGCAAGCTCGTCGACCGGGTCTTCCCGCGCATGGTCGCGGGTGACACCAAGGCGTTCACCTACGAAGACCGGGCGGTCGCGTCCTGGAACCGGATCCCCGATTCGATGCCCGCGCTGAAACGGGTCGTCGGCGCGGGACAGTACGGCGTGCTCGTGTGGCGTTCGAACGGCGGCAAGGCACCGACCGAACTGCACCTGCCTTCGTCGTTCACCCGCACGGGCACGACCGTGGTCAGCGATCTCGGCTCCACCACGGGATTACCGTCGTACACCGGCTCCGAACCGGTGTCGATCGCCGCGGAACCGGGAGAACCCGGCGTCAACCGGCTGATGCTCGCGTCCACCGACAGCGGCCGCGTGCACTTCGCGTTCGTCGGCAACGGATCCGGGGTGACACCGGCCGACCGTGACGCCGCGCGGGCGGAACTGGCGGCCTGGGTCGCCGCGAAGTTCCCCTGACCCGGACGGCGCTCTTGCGGAAAGCGCTTTCCCGACCGTACTCTCACCTTCGAGCCCGGCTTCCACGCTGCACAGGCTTTCCCACGGGGATAGCCAAACCAGGAGGTACGACCGGAGGTTTTCCATGACCAGCAAGGGATGGCGCCGCGTCTTGTCGAGCGTAGCCGCCGCGGTCTTCGCGGCGAGCGCGATCGTGATGCTCGCGCAACCCGCGCAAGCACTCACACCACCGAAGGCGAACGGCGAAGAAACCGTGACGGCCACCGTCAAGTTCTCGGGCTCGCGGGACTACGGGATGAAACGGATCATCCCCCAGGGGCTGGGCGGCGGCGGTGGCAGCGAGAGCCAGAAGGCGGTCTTCGAACTCGCCGACGGGGCCACGCTCGCCAACGTGATCATCGGCAAACCCGGCGCCGACGGCGTGCACTGCCTCGGCACCTGCACGTTGCGCAACGTGTGGTGGGAGGATGTGGGCGAGGACGCCGCCACGTTCAAGGGCACCTCGGCCTCGCAGACGATGACCATCGACGGGGGCGGCGCGCTGAGCGCGAGCGACAAGGTCTTCCAGCACAACGGTCCCGGCACGATGATCATCCGGAATTTCGCCGCGCAGGGCATCGGCAAGCTTTACCGGGCCTGCGGCGACTGCAGCAACAACCCGCAGAACCGGCACGTGCGGGTGGAGAACGTACGGATCGAGATGTCGGCGAAGAACGTCGTCAGCATCAACGTGAACTACGGCGACACCGCGCGGCTGAGCAAGGTCACCCTTGTCGGCGACAGCGGCAAGAAGGTCTCGATCTGCGACAAGTACAACGGCGTCAAGAAGGGTGACGGGTCTTCGAAGAAGGTCGGCACCGGAGCGGACGGCAAGAACTGCATCTACTCCGCTTCCGACGTCATCTACAAATAGCGCCCGCTCGTTCGGACGCGGTGCGATTGGTCGAGCAGGCTTCGGGGACGCCGCGGGCGCCACGCTTGAGACGCTGATCGTCCCAGGCGAGGCGCCGGAGACATCCGCGTCGCTGCGACTGGTGATGACGCCGAGGTATCCGGCTTCAGGTCGTGAAGGACTCCTTGAGGGACCCAGAGTCCCTCAAGGAGTCCTTCACGACCCACCGGTCCTCCTAGAGACCTTCACGGCATCAAGTCGATCACGCCACGTTGCCTTACCTCTCATTGGAACCGCCATCACCACTCACGAGGCCCGGCGGGGAGGCACGTCGCCGTCCTTGACACGAGGCTCCCGTCATTCATACATTCAAGGTCAGTTTGTATGAATGACGGGAGTTGGTCCGCATGCGGCTCGGCAAGACCGCCGTCGTCCTGGGTGGCAGCGCCGCCGGCCTGTGCACCGCGGGAGCGCTCGCCCCGCACTTCGACGAAGTGCTGGTGCTGGAACGCGACGAACTCCCGGCGGAAGCCGAGCACCGGCGTGGCGTACCGCAGAGCAAACATCCCCATTTCCTGCTGAACTCCGGCCGCCGCGCGATCGGCGAACTCTTCCCCGGTTTCGAAGACGACCTCATCGCCGCGGGCGGGCTGCATCTGATGCCGTCCATGGACGCGGCCTACCTCGACGGCGAGGGCTGGTCGGCGCGCAAACGCGGCACGATGACGATGATCTACAGCTCGCGGATCCTCATCGAGCGCGTCCTGCGCGACAAGGTGCGCGGCCTGGAGAACGTCGTCATCCGCGAAGGTGTCTCGGTGACCGGCCTGACCACACGGGCCGGCGGCACCCCCGACGGAGAGGTCACCGGGGTCGGCTTCTCCACTTCCACCGGCGTCGAGCACGTCGACGCCGACTTCGTGGTGGACGCGATGGGCCGCGGCTCCTCGGTCGGCGCCTGGCTGGCGGCCGCGGGCTGGCCCGAGCCCGAGGTGCGGACCCTCGACGCCAAGGTCACCTACACCTCACGCTGGTACGACCTGCCCTCGCCGTCGGAGCGGCCGCCGTCCTGGTGGTGGCATCACCTGGTGATCATGCCGACGCCGGACAAGGGCGAGCATCCCGCCGAGCACGAGTTCCTGGTCAACTTCTTCCCGATCGAGGGAAACCGGGTCATCGCCTGCATGGGATCGTGGGGAATCGAGATGCCCCGGACCACCGACGCGTTCGTCGAATCGGCCCGCCGGGTGCGCACGCCGTTGTTCGCCGACGCCATGGACCGGTGCGCCCCCACCTCGGAGGTGCACCTGACCCGCTCGACCGGCAACAAGTGGCGGCGATACGACCTCCTGCGCACGCCACCGAAGGGTCTGGTGTCCATCGGCGACTCGATCTGCGCGTTCAACCCGTTCTACGCGCAAGGCATCAGTTCCGCGGCGGGTTCGGCACTGCTGCTGCGCGAACATCTCGCCCGCGCCGACCGGATCGATGCGAAGTTCTCCGCACGTTTCCTTCCAGCGCAACGCAAACTGCTCAGCGTGCCCTGGAGCCTGGCGATGGCCAGGGACGGCGGCTACGCCTGCGCGGTGGGTTCCGAGAAATTGCCCGAGTGGCGGCGCCGCGTCGTCGCGGCCCTGTCCAGTCCGGCGTTCAGCCTCATCGTCGGCGCCGCGCGTGAGGACGCGGTGGTCGACGAACACTTCGCCAAGGTGTTCAACCTCGACGAGTCCTTGGGGGCCATGCTGCGGAACCGGCGGGTGCTGGCGGGGCTCGTGCGCTACCGCGTCCGCGCCGCGTTGGGCAAACACCGGGTGCCCTTCGGCTTCGATCCCCAGGCCGAACCACCCGCCACCGACTACTCCCCCGACGCCGCCATCACGGCACCCGCGGCCGTGCGATGAGCGCGGTGTGCGGGCCGGACGCGGAGGCCGTCACCCGCTCCCTCGGTTTCGACTGCCAGGACGTCTCCCCCGTCGTCTCGTTCCGCTTTCCGTGGGATCTAGCCGAACCGACGATGCCGCTGCTCGAACTCCTCATCATCGGCGGCGCCGTTTTCGCCTTGGTGCACGCACTCCGCCGCCATCGCGAGGGCGATCCGATCAACCTGGCCCTCTGGTGCGCGTCGCTGGTCTACCTCTTCGTGATCGAACCGCCGTTGTACTTCCCGGAGTGGTTCGGTCTCGAGCAACAGTACGGTTTCATCTTCGCCCACAACCGGTTCACCGCGCAGTTCATGGCGGATCGGCTACCGCTCTACATCGTGGCGTTCTATCCGGTGATCAGTCAGGTCGCCTACGAACTCGTGCGGTCGCTCGGGATCTTCCGGCGCCGTGGCGCGTTCACCGGGTCCGTGGCCGTCGCGTTCGCCTGTCAGGTGTTCTACGAGGTCTTCGATCACCTTGGCCCGCAACTGAAATGGTGGGCCTGGAACATGGACAACCGGATCGTGAACCATCCCGCGATGGCGTCGGTGCCGATGAACAGCATGCTGCTGTTCGCCTCCGTCTCGATGGGAGCCATGACCTACCTGGTCTTACGCCTGACCGGTGGCCCGGCCCCGGACGGCGGCCCGCGACGGGGACGATCGCTCGTGCTCCGCGTCCTGGCCGCCGGTGTCCTCACGCCGCCGACCATGGCGATCGCCGGTATCCCGTCGAGCCTCTTCGGCGGGGACGATCCCGACCCGGTGGCGCAGGCCTGGATCCTCGGCACCGAACTGGGTCTGCTCTGGCTGGCGGGTGCCTGGATCTTCGTCTCACATCTGCGATCGGCGGATCGCGGGGAAAGCGAACCACTGTCCGCCTTCACCCGCTTCTATCCCGCCGTCTACCTGGGCGGGCTGGCCGCCTTCTGGCTCAGCGCCCTTCCGTCGTACTTCGCCGCGGAGAACGGTTTCACCAGAGACGGCACCCCGATCGGAAGCGGCCTTTACGCGCTCGCCTGCTTTCTCGGGGCGGCCCTGATGCTCGCCACGCTTTACCGGAAGGCACCTGCCACCGTCTGAAATCTTCCCCTCGGGGAAGATGGGGCGCATGGGGCACCATGGATGGCAGGGCAACCCACCCGGCACCGAGGACGCGGCACGCCGCCGGATCGTCGAGGCGGCGACGGCGTGCATCGACCGCGCCGGGCTCGCCAAGACCAGCCTCTCCGACGTCGCCGCGGAGGCGGGCGTGACCCGGCAGACCGTCTACCGCTACTTCCCGAGCTTGGCGGAGATCCTTCGCGCGGTCGCGCTCGCGGGTGTCGAAGAGTTCGCCGGGCGGATGGAACGCCACCTGTCCTCGTTCGGCAGTGCCGCCGAGGCGGCCGTGGAATCGGTGGTGTTCGCCGTCCGGACGGTGCCCAACGAGCCCTATCTCGGCCTGCTCCTGGAGGCGGGCGAGAGCGACTTCTTCACCGTCGAAGTCACCTCCGCCCCGGCTTTCGCCCTCGGCGCGCGGATTCTCCGCAACGTGCCTGTCGACTGGGCGGCCGTCGGTGTCACCACTGACGAGGAACTTCAGGGTCTGGCCGAGATCCTGATGCGGCTCTTCCTGTCGTTCCTGCGCTATCCCTCGACACCACCGCTCACCAACGACGAGCTGCGGACGCTCATCCGGCGCTGGATCGGACCGGCCCTGCGCGGCTGACCGGGTACGTCCGGTCAGGCCTCGCCGGTCCGCTGGGCGGGTTGGAACAGTTCGACGAGGTTGCCCGCCGGGTCGGCGAGCAGGATCTGCCGTCCGCCGGGACCGGCCACGACATCACCGAGGAAAGGCTGCCCGGCGTCACCGAGGCGGGTGATCTCGGCGTCGAGGTCGTCGACGACGAGATGGATACGGTTACGGCCGGGGGTGTTGACGTCGTCGGGGGTGGCGCGCGCGCCGGAACTGGCGGGTCCGGACAGCAGCAGGCGCAGCGGGCCGCGGACCACGTCGGCGAACGCGGGTGCGGCGCTGGTGTTGAGCGTGAAGCCGAGGCGAGTGGTGTAGAAGTCGATGGCGGCTTGTACGTCGTCGACGAGGTAACGGACGCTGGCCGTCCGGTCGGGTGTGGTCACGGCGAACTCTCCGATCATGCGATGGCGGCGAGTACGGGCAGCAGATGCCGGACGCGGGTGTCGATGTCCGCCGCTGCCTGTTCGAAAGCGGGATGCTCGGCCGTGGCCGGGTCGCCGATGCTCCAGTGGGCGTGGCGCGCGGAATGGCCGAACTCGGGGCAGACCTCGCGAGCCTTGTCGCACAAGGTGATCACGTGGTCGAACCGGTCCGCGGTGACGGTGTCCAGATGCCGGGGACGTTGGCCGGACACGTCGATGCCGAACTTCTCACGCAACACCCGGGCGGTCTCCGGGTGCAGGCTCGGCTTCGGATGGCTGCCGGCGCTGGCCACGGTCACCTGACCCGCGGTGTGGTGGCGCAGCAGGGCTTCGGCGATCGGCGAGCGAGCGCTGTTGCCGGTGCAGACGAACAGCACGGCGACACCGCGGTAGCGCCGCCGTCCGGCCGCGGGAACGGGAGGCGCGGGATCCCGGCGCAACGCCGGATGCAACGCGGCCCCACTGTCGGTCAGCGCCTCCCCGCAAAGCTCCAGATCGAGGTGGTAGTAGCTGTCACGGCCGTCGAAACTGCTGCGCTTGGCGGCGACCAGCCCGCCGTCCCGCAGCAGCCGCAGGTGGTAGGACACCAGGTTCTGCGGTTGCCCGAGCTTCGTCACCAACTCCCGGACCCGATAGTCGCCGGTGGCGAGTTCGCTCAGCAGCTGCCACCTCAGCGGGTGGGCTGCCAGTTGCACGAACGCCGGCGGAGCGGCGGGTTGCCCGGGGGACACCATGCCAGGAGCATACATCAAATGGAATTGATGTATCAAACACTTTTGATGGAATCCGCCGGAGTTGCGAGACGGGATGAGGAGCCGATATGCATGAGTCATGCAAGCAAGAACGGCCAATCTGCTGGGCGCGGCCGCACTCGCCGTGACCGACCGGGTCCTGGCGGACGCGCACCGGAAAGCGGGTGTCAGCGCCAGTGCCGCGGCGGCCCTGGTGGTGGCGTCGGCCGGTTCGGCGTTGAGCGTGACCGAACTGGGCCGCCGGATCGGGCTGAGTCAATCGGCCGCGGCCCGCATGGTCGACTCGCTGGAGCAGCGCGGGTTGTTCGCGCGACGGCCTCGCCAAGGGCGGGAGGTGACCGTCGAACTCACCGCCGAGGGACGGCGAACGGCGCAGACGCTGATCGAGGAGCGCGGCGCGGGATTGACCGGCCTGATCGAGGAACTCAGCCCGCGCGAGCAGGAGCAGTTCGCCGGTCTGCTGGGCAAACTGCTGACCCGGCTTTACCAGGACGTCGGCAGCGCGGATCTGTTGTGCCGGCTGTGCGACCGGGTGAGTTGCACCCACGGCGCGGTCTGCCCGGTCGGGCAAGCCGAGCGGGACCGGAAGAGCTGACCGTATCCCCGAATAAGTGAAAGCCCCTCCACTACCGTCAAGGTCAGGGTCGCGGCAAAGTCGAGAGAGTGCTGGTTCGGGACGCGGTGTGCCGGTAACCGGCCCCGATGTCGGACGGTGTCTCTCACTGTGTGGATTTTGGGGCGTTGGATGACCCGAAATCCACACAGTCCCGCACGACAGTCCCGGTGACGACCAGATCCGGAGGGGGTGTGTGGAAATAGGGACACTCAACGTCCCTATTTCCACACACACCTTGCCCGAAGCCACGTTCGCCTTATCCCCTAAGACAGGAGTGCCGACCAGCGCACCCGACGCGCCCGCGCTCGCGGTGTCCTTTGTGCTCAGTGGTCGCCGCGAGGACGGGACCGGGCCAGGGTCAGACCACCGAGGGCCAGGGCGGCCAGCCCCAGCGCCAGCGCCACGAAGGCCCCGGCCAGCCCGTTGCCGGTACCGATGCCGCCGTCGGAGGTGGCGGCGACCACGCCGGCCACTACCACGCCGGTCGCCCCCGTAGCGACGGCGACGAGGGCGCCACGCCGCCCGGAGCCGGTGCCGGCCCTCGACCGGACACGGGCGAGGCCACCGGCGACGACGCCGATCAGGCCGAGCATCCCGGCCACGATGGAGCCGATCCGCCCCGGGCTCAGCGAATAGACATCGACGGCCTGCTGGGCCGCGATCTGGATGGACATGAGGTGCTCCTTTTTTCCTTCTGCTGCTGGACACACCGATCCTGTCCGCCGGACCCGCCACCCGTCGTCGCGCGGACGCGGACCTCCCGCACTGCCGTCGACGCGGCAGGACCCCGGGAACTACCACGGACGCGGTAGTCGCCCGTGGTCTTCGCGGAGGATCTCTCCGCGCCGCCGTCCGGCTAGGGTTCCGGGATGGGCAAGACACGGATCGGTGCGAGGGACTGGGCGATCGCCGCCGGGGTTCTGGCGGTCCTCGTGGTCACCGTGCTGTCCCGGCGGCACTCGGACACTGCTCTCGAACCGCTCGGCTACGCCTTCTACGCGCTCGGTGGCCTGTCACTGGCCGCGAGCCGCCGGGCGCCGGTCCTCGTGCTCGCCGCGGCGGGATTGTCCGCGCTCGCCTGTCAGCTGGTGGGTTTCGACGTCCCGGCCGTCGCGTACCTGTTCTCGGTGTACGCGACGATGCGGGCTGGGCACCGCGTCGCCACGCTTGCCGGTTCGGTGGTCATGCTGCTCGCGCTCCCGCCCGCGATCCTGGCCTCCTCGCGCGTCTTTTCCGTGAGCGAGGCCTTCACACACAGCCGCGAGGTCCTGCAACTGGCCTGGCTGATCGCCGCCGCCGCGGCGGGCGAAGCGTTGCGCCAGGCCGAGCGACGGGCCGACGAAGCCGAGCGCACCCGTGAAGAGGCCGCGCTGCGCCGGGCCGACGAGGAACGCCTGCACATCGCCAGGGAACTGCACGATTCGCTCACCCACCAGATCTCCGTCATCAAGGTGCAGGCCGAGGTCGCCGTCCATCTGGCCCGCAAACGAGGTGAAGAGGTGCCGGAGGCGTTGCTCGCGATCCGGGAGGCGGGCCGTGAGGCGGCGGGCGAACTCCGCGCGACCTTGGAGGCGCTGCGCGATGACGCCGAACATCCGCCGCGGGGCCTCGACTCCGTCCCGGAATTGGTGCGGCAGGCCAGAACGACGGGACTGGACGCGCACTTGACGGTCGAAGGACAGCGGGCCGAGCTACCGGCCGCGGTCGACCGGGCCGCCTACCGGATCGTGCAGGAGTCGCTGACCAACATCACCCGGCACGCCGCCGCCGCTTCCGCCTCGATCCGGATCGGCTACCGCCCGGACGCGCTCGTCGTCCAGGTCGACGACGACGGGAAAGCCGGTCCTGACAGCGTTCCCGTGCCCGGCGTCGGACTGGTCGGCATGCGCGAACGGGTCACCGCGCTCGGCGGCCGTCTCCGGGCCTCACCACGAGGCGAGGGCGGCTTCACCGTCGAGGCCGAACTTCCCGTGGCCAGGCCGTCGTGATCCGGGTCCTGCTGGTCGACGACCAGCCGCTCATCCGCAGCGGGTTCCGCGCCCTCCTCGACGCCGAGGACGGCATCGAGGTCGTGGCCGAAGCCGCGGACGGCGCCGAAGGGGTCCGGCTGGCCGGAGAACACCTGCCCGACATCGCGCTCATCGACGTCCAGATGCCGCTGGTCGACGGGATCGAGGCGACCCGCCGCATCGCCGCGGATCCGGCGCTGGCTTCGGTGCACGTCGTCATCCTGACCAACTACGGTCTCGACGAATACGTGTTCAAGGCGCTGCGGGCGGGCGCCGCCGGATTCCTCGTCAAGGACATCGAGCCGGAGGACTTCCTGCACGCCGTCCGGGTCGCGGCCCGCGGCGACGCGCTGCTCGCCCCGTCGATCACCCGCAAGCTGATCGACCGGTACCTCACCTTGCCGCCCGGCACCGGTACCGGGCGGCAAGGTCTCGCCGAACTGACCAACCGCGAACGTGAGGCCGTCACCCTGGTCGCGCAAGGCCTGTCGAACGACGAGATCGCCGCCCGCATGGTGATCAGCCCGCTGACCGCGAAGACCCACGTCAACCGGGCCATGACGAAACTCCACGCCCGTGACCGCGCCCAGCTCGTCGTCTTCGCCTACGAAGCCGGTCTGGTCGCGCCCGGAGCGGATCAGGACCTGTTCAGATAGGTGAGGACGGCGCGGACGCGGCGGTTGGTGTCGTCGTCATCGGTGATGCCGAGCTTGCCGAACAACGACGTCGTGTACTTGCCGATGGTGCTCTCGCTCAGGAAGACGCGGCGGCCGATGGCCTGATTGGACAGTCCCTCGGCCATCAGGGCCAGCACGGAATACTCCCGTTCGGTGAGCCGCTCGAGCCCCCGGTTCCGGGAACCGC
This sequence comes from Amycolatopsis orientalis, assembly GCF_000943515.2. Lineage (NCBI taxonomy): Bacteria > Bacillati > Actinomycetota > Actinomycetes > Pseudonocardiales > Pseudonocardiaceae > Amycolatopsis > Amycolatopsis orientalis. The sequence goes on from NZ_CP016174.1 coordinate 5,407,408, forward strand.
CGGACAGCAGTTTCGCGATGACGGCCGGATCCATGGCCGTCCCGCCGCCCGCGACCCGCTCCAGCGCGCCGATGAACCCCTCGGCGTCGAACACGCTCTCCTTGAGGAGGTAGCCGACGCCGCCGGAGCCGTCGGCCAGCAGTTCGCGGGCGTACAACTGCTCGACGTGCTGGGAGAGGATGAGGACGGGCAGCCCTGGCATCTCGGTCCGGGCGGCGAGGGCGGCCCGGAGTCCTTCGTCCGACTGGTTCGGCGGCATGCGGACGTCGATGACGGACACGTCGGGGCGCCAGGTCCGCAGCGCGTCGAGCGTCTCGGGTCCGGTGGCCGCCGTCGCCACCACCTGATGCCCGAACGCCTCGATCAGCCGGACCATCCCGTCCCGCAGGAGGTAGAGGTCCTCGGCTACGACAACACGCATGGCACCATCATCCTGGCCTGGGTCGGGCCGCCCGGTGGGCTGGTGATCTCCAGGGTGCCGTCGAAGACCGCGAGACGGCGGCGCAGACCGGCGATGCCTCCCCCGGCCCGCTCGACGGCGCCGCCACTGCCGTCGTCCTCGACCTCGACGACGAGGCCGACGTCGTCGTGGTCGAGGCTGACCAGGGCCCGCGACGCGTGGGCGTGCCGGACCGCGTTGGTCAGCAGCTCGACGACACCGAAGTAGACCGCCGACTCGATCGGCGAGTCCAGCTTCAGCCCGGCGTCGGCGCGGACCGTCACGTCGAGCGGGAGGTCCAGCGCGAGGGCGCGTACCGCGTCGGCGAGTCCTCGTTCGGTGAGCACCGGCGGGCTGATCCCCTGGATCAGCTCGCGTAGTTCGGTCAACGAGGCGGTGGCGCCGGCCCGCGCGTCGCGCATCAGCGCCCTGGCCGCCTCAGGGTCGCTCTCCATCAGTTTCTCCGCGGTCGCCAGGGAAAGTCCGAGCCCGACCAGCCGGGCCTGCGCGCCGTCGTGCAGATCCCGTTCGATCCGGCGGATTTCGGCGGCCTGCGCGATCGTCGTGTCCGCGCGCTGGGCGGTCAACTCGTTCACCCGGCCCGCCAGCGCCATCGCGGGCGACGGCCGCAGGAACCGGACGGCGACGGGTTCGAGGCAACGCCAGGCGTACGGGGCCGAAACCACGGCCACGACCAGCCCGAGCACCCCGACGAGCCGCGCGGCGGGCTCCGGCCGCACGAATCCGACGGCGGCCACGGCCATCCCGGCGGGCGGGAGGCAGGCGACCACACCCGCGGTGAACGGGACGATCGCCGCGAACCGCAGATCGCGCCCGTTGGCGGGGTCACGCCATCGGACCCGCCACTTCTGGTCCATCAGCGCGTCCCGGCGGCTGCGTTCGTAGGAGAACCCGTTCCACCAGTCCCCGGTGGACAGCCGGGTCACCGGCCCGACCTGCCGGTAGCCGCCGGGGATGACCGTGCCCGTCCACCTCGCGACGAAGAAGCGGACCGCCCGGCAGACCGGGCGGGGCAGCACGAGCGTGGCCACGCACACCAGCACGAGCGGCGCCAGCCACGACCACGGATTGCCCGGCCCCCACCAGATCCCCAGCGCGACGGAGGCCGCCCACACGGCGGGCATCACCATCGCGACCACCGCCACGGCACAGGCCCGCACGAACCCCACACCGGCTCGCGTCAGCCACGCACCCAGTCGACTCATCGCTTCGTCCTTCACGTTCCGCTTCGGTGCTCCCACTGTGCACCACGCGGAACCCGGGCTCACCCTCTCCGGCCCAGGAGTGGGGCTAGGCCCACCCGGCCGTGTGCTTAGACCGATACCGGCGCGATCGAGCGCTTCATAACGTCGTCGACCATGGAAACCAACACCGCGCTCCTCGACAACCCGCGTGCCCGAGCTGCCTTCGGCGCCGCGAAGAACAGCGTCAAGATCTACGGCGCGCTCAGCGTCCTCGCCCTGGTCACGGTCATCGTGGTGGCGAGCGGCGGTCACCCGGTGAACACGTTCATGTGGGTCCGCGCGGGCCTGCTGCCGGTGGTCGCCGTGCTGCTCCACCGCATCGCCGTCTCCGCGTCCCAGGGATCTCGGAAGGCCTTCGAGCGCGTGCGCGCCCTCTCCGTGATCATGCCGATCGCGATCATCGGCGTCGACGTGATCCCGGGGGTCTGCCCGCCTTGGTACGCCGCGATGCAGATCGTCTGCATGCTGCCCGTCATCCGGCTCGCGTTCCTCGTGCGCGGCTCCGCCTTCCCCAAGAAGGGCGCGGATGCTTCCTGACGGCACTTCGTGCTCGTGAGTGGTAATGACGGTTCTAACCGTCATTACCACTCACGAGCCGTTCAGCGATCGCCTCCGCCCCTGGACAGACCATCGCCGTCAGCCACGTCGGCTGATGTGCCGCAGCCTCGGCCGGGATCGCCGCCGCGACTCCAGCGGCTTCCGGATCACCTTCACCGAGCCCCACCAGGCGAAGCCGGTGACGCGCAGAACCGGCGCACCCGTCGACGGCTGCCCTCGGCCGATCCCGCGACCGGTGCCGAATCCGCCCATCAGGCCGATCCCCCGGACGTCGACGGCGAAATCCTCGGGGACCACGATCTTGACGCTGCCCATGACCGCCACGGCCCTGATCGTGCGCACGCCCACGGGGATGACGGCACGCCTCAGATCGAGACGCACACTTCCCCAGAAGGCCCGGCTGACATGCTTCGACGGCAGCGGCCCGTCGAATCGCCGGCTGGTCGAGGACATGACGGCGAACGAACGTCGTCCGCCTAGTTCTCCGCCTCCGGCCGTCGACGCCGCGAGCGCACCGCCAGTGGACAGATCCGCGACGATGGGTTCGAATTCCGCGAAAGTCTTGGCCGCGTAGACGGCGTCCAGTCTCGTCTCCAGTTCACCGGTGGTGATCCGGCCCGCGCCCATGGCTTCGTACAGCAGTTGCGCGACGCTTTCGCGGTCGGAATCGGCCACCCGCATCGCCGACCGCTTCAGTTCGGACATGACGACGATGCTAGCCAGAACCGGCGACGGATCACCCCGGAAAATCGTCGATTCCGGGAATTCGGCGACAAGCCTCGATCCGAATGAGCATATTTAGACGATCCGCACTGACGGGAATGACAAAAGTGTCACCAGCGGGATGTTTCGAGCTTTGACACGATCGATCAGTCGCGTCGTTGACAGACGCGGACATGCTCAACCGTCACCCCGTGACAATTTGACGACCGGTGAGTCCTCGTCCATTGACGGGCCGGGGTCGGCGGGTTTTCCATCTGTGCAGCGTGCGGGAAAACATCCCGGCGCGTTTGCGAAAAGCTCACGCCATCAAGGTATTCCGTCAGCCGACCTCACGTTCCGACTCAGTGTGGAGTGCAGTATGACCTTTTCCTTTCGCCATGGCCTGATCGCCACCATGACCGCGTCACTGGTCGCGGCGGGCACGGTGGCGGCTCTGGCGGTGAACGCTCCGGCGGCGCGCGCGGACACCGGCTCGGTCTACACCTCGTCTTCACCACTTCCCGCCGGCCAGAACGGTGACGTGGTCAAGTCCCAGCCCTCGACCTACAACGGCGCGAAAGCGACGCGGATCCAATACCTGTCCCGGGACAACAAGGACAAGCAAGTCGCGGTGAGCGGCACGGTCCTGGTGCCGGACAACCCGTGGAACGGCCCCGGAGAACGGCCGATCGTGGCCTACGCGCCCTTCACCTTCGGCATGGGCCCGGATTGCGCCCCGTCGAAAACCCTGGCGGGCGAAGGGGCCTCGGACATGGTCTCCGGTTTCCAGGGCGGCTTCGTCAACGCGCTACTGGGCGCCGGGTTCGCCGTGGCACAGACCGACTACATCGGACCTTGGGTGGAGGGCAGCGGTGATCACCCGTATGTGATCCGGTTGTCCGAGGCGCACACCGTGCTCGACGTCATCCGTGCCGCGCAACGACTGCCCGGTACCGGACTGCCCGCCGACGGCCCGGTCGGCATCGCCGGCTACTCCGAGGGCGGCAGTGCCGCCGCGGCGGCCGCCGAACTGGCCGCCACCTACGCGCCCGAACTGGACGTCAAAGGCGTCTACTCCGGCGCGCCGCCCGCCGACAAGGCCGCGCTCTCGAAGTCGCTCGACGGCGGAATGTACTTCGGGTTCCTCGGCTACGCGCTGATCGGCATCAACCAGGCCTACCCGGAGGCCAAGTTGATGAACCTGGCCAACCCGACCGGTGCCGAACTGTTCCTGAAGGCCCGTCAGACGTGCACGCTGAACGCGGTCTTCCAGTTCATGTACAAGCAATCCGGCTCACTGACCAAGGACGGCAAGCCGGTGTCCTCCTACCTGTCCCAGCCGCCGTTCGACGCGATCGTGGCGGAGAACCGCATCGGCACCGTCAAACCCACCATGCCGGTCATGGTGGAACAGAGCCCGATGGACGACGTCATCCCGGCGGCCGTCGGCAAGCAGATGGCGAAGGACTGGTGTGGCAAAGGTGCCAACGTCCAATGGAAGGACTTGGCGTCGTTCACGCCGTTGTTCTCCCACGCGCTGGGCATGATGACGGCCCCCAACGACGCCGCCGAGTGGCTGAAGGCCGCGTTCAAGGGGCAAGCGGGAAGCGGGAACTGCGGCCGGTTCTGAGTGCGGCGGGCTGAAGGGGCCTTTCCTCTCATCTCATGCGGCGAAGGGCGCTTTCCTCGCATCGCATGTGGGGAAAGCGCCCTTCAGTCCCTGCCGAAACCCCAGACCACGGTCCGTGAAAGCCCCCTTCCCTACCCTGAAGGTCAGGGTCCGGCAAAGTCGGCATCTTGCTGGTCAGGCACCTCTTCGTCATGGCGCAGGCAGACGACGATGAAGGAATTGGGACGTTGAGTGTCCCAATTCCTTCATCGTCGCGGGGTGCGCCGGTCGCGTAGCTTGATCAACAGAGGGCAAGGACCTGTCCCGGAGCTCTGCGACTTTGCCGAGACCCTGACCCTGAAGGTAGTGAAGGAGCCCTTCACGGAAACTCGACCGAACGTCCGGCGCCCGTCCAGGTGCTCGTGAGTGGTAATGAGGGTTAGAACCGTCATTACCACTCACGAGCCGCCCTGCCACCGGTCCGTGAAGGGTCGCGCCGTGGTCGGCCGGACGCTACCGTGTTTCCCCGGCCAGCAGTTGATCTCGAAGTGCGAGGTGGCACCGTCGACCATTCGGAGACCACCACCCCCTCGGCGGAGCCGTCCGGCTACGTCGGCCGTCGTGGTGAGGGAGCGGAGGTACGCCGCCTGCTCGGCAAGGCGCGGCTGGTGACCTTGACCGGCCCTGGCGGCGTCGGCAAGACCACGCTCGCGACGCGGGTCGCGCGGGACGTGGCTCACCTCTTTCCCGACGGCGTCGTGCTCGTGGAGCTGGCCGAGGTGCGCGACGGCGCCCTGGTGGCGAATCTGGTCGCGGCCCGGCTCGGCCTGCACGCCCGATCCGGCCTGCCGGCCGGACGTCAGGTGATCGATCATCTCCGGGATCGCGCGCTGCTGCTGGTCCTCGACAACTGCGAGCATCTCATCGACTCCTCCGCGGAGCTCGCCGCCGCCGTGCTGGCGGGCTGCCCCCGGATCGTGGTCCTCGCGACCAGTCGGCAGTCACTCGGCGTGGCGGGTGAACAGGTGCTGCCGGTGCCGCCACTGCCGATCGCCGACGCCGTCCGGCTGTTTCGGGAACGTGCCGGGGCGATCGTCCCCAGCGCTTTCGACGGGCAGGACGAAGAAGCCGTTCTGGCCGAACTGTGCGGCAGGCTGGACGGTCTGCCGTTGGCCATCGAACTGGCCGCGGCCAGGATCCGCTCGCTGTCCCCCGGTCAGATCCTCGACCGGCTGACCGGCAGGCTCGCCCTGCTGACCTCCGGACGGCGCACCGCGCCGCGGCGGCAGCAGACGCTGCGAGCCGCGATCGACTGGAGCTACCAACTGTGCTCGTCGGCCGAGCAGACGGTGTGGGCGAGGACGTCGGTCTTCTCGGGGTCGTTCGACCTCGACGCCGCGACGCACGTGTGCGCCGACGCCGGGATCGCCGCGGACGACGTGCTGGAGCTGATCGACGGTCTGCTGGACAAGTCGGTGCTGATCCGCGGCAGGCAGCCCGGCGTCGCCCGCTACCAGATGCTGGAATCGCTCCGCGAATACGGACAGGAACGCCTGGACGTCACCGGGGACCGGCACCGGGTCGCCCGGCTGCACCGCGACTGGTTCGGCGGACTGGTGGCGCGGGCCAACGAGGAATGGGTGAGCGACCGGCAGCAGCGGTGGATCGAGCAGCTCGGCAGCGATCACGCGAATCTGCGGGCGGCGCTGGCCTGGTCGCTTTCCGAGCCGGGTGAGGCGGGCAGGGCTCTGCGGATGGCCGCGTACCCCGTCGAGTATTGGCTGCTGCGCGGTCTCGCCGGTGAGGCCAGGACCTGGCTCGGCCGCGCCCTCGCCGCGACGCCTGACGACCACCCGGACCGCGGGGACGCGCTGTGCATGTACGCGCTGCACACACTCTGGATGGGCGACCAGGAACAGATCGCGCGGCTTCTCGACGAGGCCGAGGCCCTTGCCGAGAAAAACGCCGACGAGGTGGCCCGAGGCCGCGTCCTGCACATCCGGAGCTTCGCGGCCATACTCACCGGTCGACCGGGAGGGGTCGAGCTCGCCGCCGCGACTTGCGCGATCTTCCGGGCACACGGTCTCGTGCACGCCGAGCTGCATCCGTTGTTCATTCACGGCGTCTCGATCGCCTACCGCGACGGGGATCCGGCCGCCGCCCGCGCGTCACTGCGGCGGATGTACGACCTGGCGGCCGAACGCGGCGATCTGTTCTACCGGGCGATGGCGTTGTTCGGCCGGGCCACGGTCGAGGTCGAGTTCGGCGACATCACCGCAGCGGCCGACGCGGCGACCGAGGCGTTGCGGCTGGATCTCCGCACGGGCGACCAGCAGGGCATGGCCTACCGGGTCGACACGCTGGCCTGGATCGCCGCGCGGCGGAATGAGCACGAACGCGCCGCCACCCTGTTCGGCATCGCCGGCGCCCTGTGGGAGCGCATCGGCACCACACCCGAGTTCGCCGTGAACCTCCCCCACGTCAAGCACACCGCCGCGACCCGCGCCGCGATCGGGAACACCCGCTTCGAACAGGCCTACGCCGCGGGACGGGCACTGTCCGATGCCGAAGCCGTGCGTCATGCCCTCGGTGAGCCGGCCCCCGCGTCGCCGAGCGCCGCCGACGCGAGGACCGGGATCCTCACCAAACGCGAGACCGAGATCGCCGGACTGATCGCGAAGGGACTGACCAACCGCGACATCGCCGCCGAGCTGGTGATCTCCCAGCGCACCGTCAGTACCCACGTCGAGCACATCCTGACGAAGCTGGGTTTCGGCAACCGTGCGCAGATCGCCGTCTGGGTGGTCGGCCGAGCCGGTACGCGCCGCGCTCAGTTGTAGTGCTGGGCCACGAATTTCGCGGCGATGTCGACGCTTCCGTCCATTCCGTACGACAGGTGTCCCAGCCCCGGCCCCCGGGTGCCCTGACCGCCGCAGACCGGGTCGCCGACGTTGCAGAGTTCCAGCGCCTTCGGCCCGTAAATGGGGCTGGACTCCTTGATCGTCCGCCGGTACAGCCCGCCCAGCGGATTGCCGAAGGCCACGACGGCCACCACGCGGTCGGCGAGATCGTCGGGGACGACTTCGCCACTGCCGAGTCCCGACTTCACACCGACGGCGATGTCGGTGACGCTGGCGCCCTGCGAAAGACCGCCGAGGACGAACTTCGTACCCGGGCAACCGGCCGCGCGCCGCGTGAGCTGCCGGGTCATTTCCGTGGCACCGGGACCGGCGCTGCTCTGATCGAACGATGCCGCGTAGTCGACCGCGTGCGCGCTGACCGACTTACCGGGCAGGGCTCGTTGCAGGGCCGGGAGCAGTGGTTTGCCCACGATGCCGAGACCGGGGATCTCGAAGGTGCCGCGGGCGAAGATCAGGTCCACGTCCGGGCAGGCCGAGACCTCCGCCGCCGTGGCGGGGACCGCGCCGATCCCGGTCGCGGCGCAGATGGCCAGCCCGGCCACGGCGGTGAGACGTTGCAGTCGTGTGCGCATCGCTCTTCTCCTTTGAAGTTCGCCTCGTTCGGCGATCTTCAGCCTGGCCGAGCGAGCCCGCCGGCTCCATACGCGAAACTACGTATTCGGGCCGGTGACCGGCGACCCGTCAGCCGCCCACGCCGAGCCTGTCGCCCGGCACGAGATCGGCGAGGAGCGCGGCCTGTTCCCGGCGGTATGCCTCGACATTCGCCAGTTTGACGTCCTCGTAGCCGCGGATCAGGTCGGGCAGTTCGGCCAGCGCGAGCAGCCTGCCGCGATCGGCGTCCTCGGCACCGAACGCGGCCAGGATCGTCTCCCGGTACTGGCCGACGAGTTCGCGCTCGACCTTCCGGACCCCGGCGCGGCCGAACGGGTCCCAGCGGGTGCCACGCAGTTTCCGCGCGGCGCGCAACGCGACGAACACCGGGCGGAATCCCGGGCCCAGCGCGATCTTCCGCTTCATCCCGAGTGCGCGGAGGACCGGCGGGTGCAGGCGATAGGCGTAGCGGCTGCCCTCCCCGAACTCCGCCTCGATCCCCGCGAGCACGGCGGGATCGAGGGAGAGCCGCGCGACCTCGTACTCGTCCTTGTAGGCCATGAGCTTGTGCAGATTGCGCGCCACCGCTTCGGTGATCGCGGTCGAATCACCTTCCAGGACCCGGACGCGCTCGACGAACTCGGCGTACTCCCGTGCGTAGCGCGCGTCCTGGTACCGGACGAGTTCGGGGACGCGGATGTCCAGCAGGCGCGCGAGTTCCGAGCCCGGCTCGGCGTGCACGAGCGCGCGGGCGCGGAGAGCGGCCTCCGACGGGGCGGGGGCCGCGGCGACGGCGGGAGGCGCGACGGCCGCGTGCAGGCCGTCGGGATCGGCGACGAGCTGCCTGCCGCGCCGGAAGGCCTGGAGGTTCCCCGCGACCGCGACCCCGTTGAGCTCGATCGCGCGTTCCAGGCTGGCCGCGGCCAGCGGGATGGCGCCGGTCTGATGCGCCGCGCCGAGCTGGAGGATGTTGGCGAACTGATCGTCGTCGAACAGGGTCTCCGCCAGCGCCCTGGCGTCGAGCGCCACGGTGCGCGCCGCGTTCTCCGCGATCGCGCCGCGCACGGCCGCGGCGTCGGGGAAGGAGACGGTGGTGTCGACGACCATCCGGCCGGTGGGCACCTCGGTCGTGGAGACCACGGCGGTGGTCCGGCCGGGATCGGCCACCGTCAGCTGCCCCGGATCGGCCCCGACCAGGACGTCACAGGCCAGGTAGAGGTCGCATTCGCCCTCCGCGAGTTTCGGGGCCTGCGGCGTCGGCTCGGCGGGGATCTTCAGATCCGAGACGACGGCGCCGCCCTTCTGCGCGAGCCCGGTCTGGTCCAGCGTCCGGACATGCCTGCCTTCGAGTACGGCGGCCGTGGCGAGGATCTGCGCGACGGTGACCACGCCGGTCCCGCCGACGCCGGTGATCCGGACGGAGAAGTCGGTTCCGGCGGCCTCGGGATCGGGCAGTTCGGCCGCGGTGATCTCCCCGGCCCGCCGCAGCGGTTTCCGCCCCGTCGGGACCACGGTCATGAACGAGGGGCAGTCCCCCGCCAGGCACGAATAGTCCACATTGCACGAAGACTGGTGGATCGTAGTCTTGCGGCCGAATTCGGTGGAGACCGGCTGCACCGACAGGCAGTTCGACTTCTCGCCGCAGTCGCCGCAGCCCTCGCACACGCGCTCGTTGATCACGACCTTGGCGGCCGGGGTGGGCAGCTTGCCGCGACGCCGTTTGCGGCGTTTCTCCGCGGCGCATTCCTGGTCGTGGATGAGCACCGTCACCCCGGGCACCGCGGCCAGTTCCTCCTGGCTGCGCAGCAGTTCGTCGCGGTGGCGGACCTCCACGCCGTCGGGAAGGCGGACGCCGCGGAACCGTTTCGGCTCGTCGCTGGTGATGACCACCTTGGCGACACCTTCCACCAGGAGCAGTGCGGCCAGCCGTTCCACCGGAAGCCCGCCGACGGCGTCCTGCCCGCCGGTCATCGCGACGGTCGCGTTGTAGAGGATCTTGTAGGTGATGTTCACCCCGGCCGCGACGGCGGCCCGCACCGCGAGGCTGCCGGAATGGGTGAACGTGCCGTCGCCGATGTTCTGCACGAAATGCGAGGCCTCGACGAACGGCTCCATGCCGAGCCACTGCGCGCCTTCGCCGCCCATCTGGGTCAGGCCGACGACGTCGCCGACCTGTTCCGGTTCCATGAACAAAGCCATGGCGTGACAGCCGATGCCGCCACCCACGACGGTCCCCTCCGGCACCTTGGTCGAGGAGTTGTGCGGGCAGCCGGAACAGAAGTACGGCGTCCGGGTCAGCAACGGCACCGAGATGCGCTCACGGCGACGGCGCCGCCGCCACGCGGTCACCGACGGGATCTCGTGGTGCTCGCTCAGCCGTCCGGCGAGCACCCTGGCGATGGCGTCCGGGTCGAGTTCGCCGAGTTCGGTGCACAGCGTGCGGCCGTCCGGGCCGGTCTTGCCGTGGACGGCGGGCGCCCCGGCGGTACCGTAGAGCACCTCCTTGATCGCCGCCTCGACGAAGGATCGCTTCTCCTCCACCACGACGATCTCGGACAGGCCGTCGGCGAACCGGCGGACGATCGAGGGTTCGAGCGGATGGATGACGCCGAGCTTGAGGATCCGGATCCCGTGCCGGGACAACGCGTCGGCGTCCAGGCCGAGCAAGCGCAACGCCTGCATCAGGTCCAAATAGGACTTCCCGGCGGTGACGATGCCGATCCGGTCCGACGGTCCTTCGTGGACGATCCGGTTGACCCCGCTCGCCCGCACGTATTCGACGGCCAGCGGCAGGCGTTCGGTGTAGAGACTGCGTTCGAGCGCCATCAGCGTGGTCCCGAGCAGCCGGGAACTGGGCTTGTGCCGGTACGCGGGCAGCGTCAGCGCCGGCGCGGTCCACTGTGGATGGACGTGCGCGGTGCTCGCGGCGTCGGCCACGTTCGCCACGAGCTTCATCGACGACCAGAGCCCGCTCGCCCTGGACAGTTCGACGGCGTGCAGGCCGAAGTCCAGCACGTCCTGGGAGTCGGCGGGGAAGAACACCGGCATGGACAGGTCGGCCAGCGCGAGTTCGGAGGCGCAGGGCACCGAGGAGGACTTGGCGTTCGGATCGTCGCCGACCAGCGCCCCCGCGCCGCCCGCCGGATCGGTGCCCGCGAGGTTGGCGTGCCGCAAGGCGTCCGTCGCCCGGTCGAGGCCCGGCGCCTTGCCGTACCAGAACCCGGTGACCCCGCCGGAGGACGAGCCGACCGACGCGGTGAGCTGGCTGCCCATGACCGCGGTCGCGGCGAGTTCCTCGTTCAGCCCGGGACGGTGCACGACGTTGTGCTTGTCGAGCAGGACCGACCGGCGGCCGAGTTCGAGGTCGTAGCCCGCCAGCGGCGAGCCCTCGTAGCCGGAGACGAACACCGCGGGCGACGCCCCGGACGCGCGGTCGTGCCGGACACGGTCGAACAGCATCCTGACCAGCGCCTGGACCCCGCTGAGGTAGACGGTGCCGTCTTCCCGTAGATACCGGTCCTCCAACGTGAACTGCTCCACCAGGCCTACCTCCTTCGGCACCCCCGCGCGACGTCAGGACAGGAGACCGGACGTCCGGGCCCGCCGCAACAAGGCGCAGTCTATTGCCCCTTCACACGCAAAATATCCGGGCCATACTCACCGCTGGCCGATATCCGTTGCGTCTGCGTACCATCCCGGTTCATGGCCGACCAGCTCATCGACGAGACCGATCGCGAAATCCTCGAACTGCTGCGGGAGGACGCCCGGCGCACCCTCGGCGACATCGGGGCCAGGGTCACGCTGTCCACCGCGGCGGTCAAACGCCGGATCGACCGCATGCAGGAGAACGGCGTCATCGTCGGGTACACCGTCCAGATCGACCACGCCAAACTCGGCTGGGGCATCGAGGCGTTCACCGAACTGCGGTTCACCGGGACCACCAAGGTCGGCGAGATCGTCCGCACGACCACCCGGATGCCGGAGGCCCAGGCGGTGTTCACCATCGCGGGCGATCCCGACGCGCTCGTCTGGCTGCGGGTCCGCGACATGGGCCATCTTCAGCGAACGATCGACGAGATCCGGCGGCACCACCAGGTGACGGGCACGAAGACGCTCATGGTGCTGGACTCCTGGACCCGCGGACAGCAATGGCCACTCGACGGCGACTGAGCCGGGTCGGTCGTGAGTGGCGATTCGGGTTAGAACCCGAATCGCCACTCACGAGCCGACGGCACCGCGAAGCAGACGTCGTCCGGTCCGCGCGAGGTAGTCCGCGAACTCCGGCGGCTCTTCGACGGTGAAGTCGATGTCGGTGAGCACCAGCACGACGGCCAGCCACTCGAAGGAATCGACGTACGCGACGTACCTGCAGCTCTGGTCGCCCAGTGCTTCGAAAGTGCCGTCGATCCGATGGAGGCGGGCCGCGGCCTCGACGGCGCCGACCTGCAAGGTCAGCGTGATCCGCAGCGCTTTCGGGCTGTGGAACCGTTCTTGGAGGTGGCCGGCGACGTCGTCGACCGGGAGCGCGCGGGGCTCGAACGCCACCTCGGTCGTCTTCGGCGCGGTGATCCGGTCGAGGCGGAAACTCCGCCAGTCCCGCCTGCCGAGGTCCCAGGCGTAGAGGTACCACCGCGTGCCGAGCTGGACCAGGCGCATCGGCTCGACCGTCCGGGACGACGGGCCGTCCTTCGCGGTGTACGCGAACTCGAGGCAGCGGCGGGCCGCGATCGCCGCCGCGAGGACGTTCAGGACGTCGGGAGTGACCCGCGGCTGTTCACCACCGCCGAATTCGACCGAGGCGAGCATTTCGTCGGTCCGCCGTCGCAGGGCGGCAGGCAGGACACGCCGGAGTTTCGTGGCGGCACGGTCCGCCGATTCGGCGGTGAGGGCGATCCCGGTGCCGCCCGCCGCGGCGAGGCGCAACCCGAGCACGGTGGCGATCGCCTCGTCGTGTTCCAGCATGAGCGGCGGCAGCGCCGCGCCCGCGACGAGGCGGTAATGGCCGCCCGGGCCGCGGGTGCTCTCCACGGGATAGCCCAGTGTGCGCAGGTGGTCGATGTCCCGGCGGAGCGTGCGGGGCGGGACTTCCATGGCCGACGCGAGGTCGGCGGCGGGCCACTGGCGGCCGGTCTGCAGGAGCGACAGCAGCCGCAGCATCCGTTCCCGTGGTTCCGTCACGACGCCTCCCGCTAATTGTGGCCGTAATCCGGCCACATCTCATCGTAGCTTGGTTTCATGTCCACAACGCAGTCCGAACGCGGCCGGTGGATCACGGTCGAAGGAGCCAGGACGCACAACCTCCGGGAGGTGTCGGTCCGGGTGCCGAAGCACCGGTTGACGGTGTTCACCGGCGTATCGGGATCGGGGAAGTCGTCGCTGGCGTTCGACACGATCGCGGCCGAAGCCGAACGCCTGGTCACCGGGACCTATCCCGCTTTCGTCCGGAACCGGCTCCCTCAGCATCCGCCGCCCGACGTCGACCGGATCGACGGGCTGGTCTTCACCACGATCGTCGATCAACGGCGGTTCACCGGGAACGCGCGGTCGACGGTGGGCACGGCGAGCGACATCGCCCCGTTGCTGCGCCTGCTGTTCTCCCGCCTCGGAGAGCCGAGCGCCGGATTCACGCCCGCCTACTCGTTCAACGACCCCAGCGGGATGTGCCCGCGCTGCGAAGGGCTCGGCGTGGTCGACGACATCGATCTCGACCGGCTGCTCGACCGGTCGCGGAGCCTGCGCGAGGGAGCCGTGCGCTTCCCGACGTTCGCGCCGGGGACCTACCGCTGGAAGCGGCTCGTCCACTCCGGGCTCGTCGATCCCGATGTCCCGTTAGGACGGTTGCCGTCCGCGAAGGTCGAAACCCTGCTGCACGCCGAAGGACTCCCCCTCGACAACCCCGGCCCCGAGTACCCCAAGCACGGCGTCTTCGACGGTGTCGTCCCTCGGCTGCGGGATTCGTACCTGCGCAAGACGCCGTCCCGCCTGACCGCCGAGGAGCAGGAAGGGCTCGCCGGAGTCGTCACGCGGAGCACCTGTCCGGACTGCGCGGGGACCCGCCTCGCCGAAGCCGCGAGGAAGAGCCTGATCGACGGACGGTCCATCGCGGACTGGTCGGCGATGCCGGTCGGCGAACTACGCGACGTCGTCACGACCGTGCGCGATCCGGCCGTGGCGCCGCTGCTGCGGGCCATCCGGGAACGCCTCGACGCACTGGCTTCCGTCGGTCTCGGCTACCTCAGCCTGTCCAGGGAATCGCGGACGCTGTCCGGCGGCGAGGCCCAGCGCGTCAAGATCGTCCGTCACCTCGGCAGCGCGCTCAGCGACGTCTGTTACGTGTTCGACGAGCCCAGCACCGGACTGCACCCGCATGACGTGCACCGGCTCCTCGAACTGCTGGCCAAGCTCCGCGACGCGCACAACACTATCCTCGTGGTCGAACACCATCCCGCGGTGATCACCGCCGCCGACCACGTCATCGACCTCGGGCCCGCCGGTGGCGCCGACGGCGGCCACGTCCAGTTCGAAGGCACTCCCGCCCGGCTCGCCGCGACCGGCACCGAAACCGGCCGGATCCTGCGCGCCCCGGTCGATTTCCGGCAGCGGACCCGCGTGCCCAAGGGAACCGTGACGATCTCCCGCGCCCGCAGCCACAACCTGCGTGACGTCACCGTCGACGTGCCGCTCGGCGTGCTGACCGTCGTCTCGGGGGTCGCCGGTTCCGGCAAGAGCAGCCTGATCGCGGGCGAACTCCCCCGGCAGCATCCCGATTTCGTCGTCGTCGAGCAGGCTCCGCTGCGCGGTGGCATCCGGTCGACCCCCGCCACGGTGCTCGGTATCGCCGAACCCATCCGCGACGCCTTCGGCAAGGCCACCGGGAAGCATCCGTCATGGTTCAGCGCGAACGGCCGGGGAGCCTGCCCCGTCTGCAAGGGCAAGGGCGTCATCATCACCGACCTCGCCTTCCTCGACGACGTCCAGACCGGCTGCGACGCCTGCGGCGGGACCCGGTTCAACCCGGCCGCGCTCGCCGCGCGCCTGAACGGCCACAGCATCGCCGACGTACTGGCGATGAACCCCGCGGACGCCGCCGCCCTGTTCGGCGAGCGCTCCTCTCTCGCGCGGCGGCTGCGCTGGCTGGACCGGACCGGGCTCGGCTACCTGACGATCGGGCAGAGCCTCGACACCCTGTCCGGCGGCGAGCGCCAGCGGCTCCTGCTCGCCCGCCACCTCGCCGACGCGGGTCCGGCGGACGACCTGCGCCTGGTCCTCGACGAACCCACCGCCGGACTGCACGGCAGCGACGTCGACCGCCTGCTCGGCCTGTGCGACGACCTCGTCGACGACGGCGCGACACTGGTCCTGATCGAACACAACCAGCGGGTGATCGCGCACGCCGACCACGTCATCGACATCGGGCCCGGGGCGGGTTCCGAGGGCGGGACGGTCGTCTTCGAAGGCACGCCCTCGGCGCTGGCGGAGGACTCCGCGTCGCTCACCGGCCGCCACCTGCGGACTCGCTGAGCGGTGGACTACGCGTTCCCGGCGCCGGACGGCGCCGGGAACACCCACCCGCCCAGGAACAGTTCCCGGGCAGAGCGAGATGATTCCCCATCACGCCGTTCCCGACACGCCGGTACCGAACAGTTCGTGGCTCTTCGCGGCCGAGGGGTCAGCGGCGAGCGGCCAGCACCGCGGCGAGGCCCTCTTGGAGGTCCTTGACGAAATACCCGGGAACCTCCAGCGACGGGAAGTGTCCTCCGCGCTCGGGCGACCGCCACCGGGCGATCCGCCGGTACCGCTCCCGCGCCAAGGGACGCGGATACTTCTCGATGTCGCGGGGGTACATGGTGATCGCCGACGGGACATCGACCCGGAGGTCGGGATCGAGCGAGTTGTGGCTTTCCCAGTAGATGCGGGCCGCCGACGCGCCGGACCGCGTCAGCCAGTACAGGGTGACATTGTCGAGGATCCGGTCCCTGGAGATCGTCTCGAACGGGCTGTCTTCGGTATCCGTCCACTCGGCGAACTTGTCGAGGATCCAGGCGAGCAGCCCGACCGGCGAGTCGACGAGCGAGTAGCCGATGGTCTGCGGCCGGGTCGCCTGCTGTTTCGCGTAGGCCGCGCGGTTGAGCCAGAAATCGCGGGTCTCCTCGGTCCACTCGCGCTCCACCGCCATCAGCCCGTCCGTCGTCGATCCGGGCAGTCCTTCCGCGAACGTGGTGTGGATACCGAGGACCTGCGCCGGGAACCTGCCGCCGAGGACCGTGGTGATATTGCCTCCCCAGTCGCCGCCGTGGGCCAGGAACTCGCCATAGCCGAGCCTTCCCATCAGCTCCACCCACGCGGCCGCGATCTTCTCGGTTCCCCAGCCCGTGGTGGCCGGCTTGTCGCTGTAGCCGAAACCCGGCAACGAGGGAACCACGACATGGAACGCCGGCGCGGCGGTGTCTTCGGGGTCCGCCAGCTCGTCCACCACATCGACGAACTCGGCGACGCTGCCCGGCCAGCCGTGCGTCAGCACCAGAGGAGTGGCGTCCGCGCGCGGGGACCGGCGGTGCAGGAAGTGGATTCCCAGCCCGTCGATGGTGGTGCGGAACTGGCCGATCCGGTCGAGGCGCTCTTCGAACGACCGCCAGTCGTACCCGGTGCGCCAGTGGTCCACGACCTCGACGAGGTCCGCGAGCGGGACGCCCTGTGCCCATCGGCGAGGGCCGGACGGGGCGCGATGGACCGTTTCGGCCTCCGGTAGCCGCGCCGCGGCCAGCCGGGCACGCAGATC
Source organism: Amycolatopsis orientalis (assembly GCF_000943515.2). Lineage (NCBI taxonomy): Bacteria > Bacillati > Actinomycetota > Actinomycetes > Pseudonocardiales > Pseudonocardiaceae > Amycolatopsis > Amycolatopsis orientalis. The sequence goes on from NZ_CP016174.1 coordinate 5,424,272, forward strand.
GTCGAGGTCGGCGTCCGTCGCGCGGGCTTCGAAGGCTTGCACGTCGCTGGTCGAAAGGGGCATGAGACCTCCAGACAGTTGAGAACCGGCTAAGACGGTTCTAACAGGTCCTCCTGCCGGACCGCAACCGGCTAAGGTGGTTCCATGCCTGCCGGTTTCCCCGACTTCCGCCTCGGTAATGTGCTCGCGACCAGCTTCACCGCGACCTTGACGGAGCGGTGTGGCGACGCCGTGGAGCGCGTCCCCACACCGCAGCGACTCGTCGACTGGCTGGCGGTGAGCGGCCTCGCCGTGGACTCCTGCACCACCGGCCAGCTCGACCTCGCCCGGGAACTGAGGGAAGCGATCCACGCCGCCGCGACGGCGGCCGCGCTCCAGGAAGCCCTCCCCGCGTCCGCCGTCCAGGTCATCAACGACCGCAGCGCCCAAGGCCAGGCCTCAGCCGTCCTGACGCCCGAGGGACAGCGGCGATGGCGGGTGTCCTGTGTGGAAGACGCTCTCGGCGTGATCGCCGCCGACGCGATCAGCATCATCGCGGGCGAACGAGACGGGAAAATGGCCTTGTGCGCCTCGCCGACCTGCCGGGCCGCCTTCTTCGACACCAGCCAAAGCCGCACCCGCAAATGGTGTGACATGAACACGTGCGGGAATCGGCAGAAGAAGGCACGCTTCCTCGCCAACCAGCGCAAGAACCCGGCCCAGGCCTAGCGCCGCTGGGGTTTCTGGCCGGGACGCGGGCCCGCCACCTTCGGTTTCGCGACCACCCGCGCCTGCTCTTCCCTGTCGACGACCTTTGTGAGGAAGTGCTGCTGCCCCAGCGTCCACACGTTGGTGGCCAGGAAGTACAGCAGCACCCCGATCGGCACCGGGAAGAACGACCCCGAGACCAGCATCCCGAGCGGCGCCAGGTACATCATCAGCTTCGCGATCCCCGCCGCCTGCGGGGCGGTCGCCGTCTGCCGGATGAGGCTCGCGCGCATCGAGAAGAACGTCGCCAGGCCGGCGATCAGCATCAACGGCACCCCGACCGCGATCATGTGGGCATGATCCGTGCCGAACGCGGCCAGCTCCGCCGCCGGTTGCGAAAGCCAGTTGCCGAGCTTCGCGCCGAACAGTCCGGCGTTCAGGAAGGACTCGACCCCGGCGTGGTCGAAAACGTGGTTCGACTGGGCGCCTGGGGTGAAATCACGCAGCACCCAGTACAGCGACAGGAACACCGGCAGCTGGATCAGCGCCGGGAGGCAGCCGCCCAGCGGGCTGGAACCGTTGTCGGCGTGGAGTTTTTGGATCTCCTTCGCCATCCGCTGGCGATCCTTGCCGTATTTCTCCTTGATTTTCGCCATCTGCGGGGCGAGCGCCTGTGTGCGGCGGCCTGCCCGCAGGGCGCTGAGGGCGGGTTTGACCAGCAGGAGCCGCAGGGTGAAGACGAGGAAGGTGATGGACAGCACCCAGGCAACGCCCGAGTCGGGACTCAAGACAGCGCCGAAAACCTTGTGCCAGAACCAGAGAATGGCGGAAACGGGGTACAGGAAGACATCGAACATGACCAGGTCACTCCGTCGTTTGAAGGTGAAGGGGCAGGAGTGACTGCCTCACCTTCGGACAAGGAGAGGTCAGGCAGCCACGATGCCCCGTGACGGAGCCCTGGGCCGGACGCGGCCGCGTGCGTCGGGATCGCGCAGGCTCAGGAACAGCTGCGCGCGTTCGCGCAGGGTGATGGCGCGCACCTTCATCGCGGCGGCCGCCGGTTCCAGGCGGAAATGCGCGGCGAGCGCGAGCAGCACGAGGGCGAGGGACGCGGTCATGGTGGCGGCCAGCGCCAGCGGGTTGGCGACCGCCACCGACGCTGTCAGCGCGGTGGCCAGGCTCAGCGGGTTGACCCCGCCGACGACCGGCAGTACGACGAACAACTCCGGCAGGAACAGCGCAAGCATCAGCTTGAGCCGCACACCGAAGTAGGTTCGCTCCACGTCGACGACCTTACCGGAGATATTGCGTTGCGTGATTCCCGAGCGTGACGGCAGGCTGTCGCCATGGGGCATGTGGAGGTCGCGCACGTCGAATACCACCTGCCCGACGGGCGGCTGCTGCTCGGCGACGTCTCGTTCCGGGTCGGCGAAGGCGCCGTCTGCGCGCTCGTCGGTGCCAATGGGGCGGGCAAGACCACCTTGCTGAGGCTGATTTCGGGCGAACTCGAACCCGACGACGGCTCGGTGACGATCAGCGGCGGGCTCGGCGTGATGCCCCAGTTCGTCGGGTCGGTGCGCGACGAACGGACCGTGCGGGATCTTCTCGTCTCGGTGTCGCCGGACGCGCTCCGCGCCGCGGCCCGCGCGGTCGACGAGGCCGAACTCGCGTTGATGGAACGCGACGACGAAGCGGCCCAGATGGCCTACGCCCAGGCTCTCGCGGACTGGGGCGACGCTCGCGGTTACGAAGCCGAAGTCGTGTGGGACAAATGCACGACGGCCGCGCTCGACCTGCCGTATGAGAAGGCGCGCTGGCGAGAGGTCCGCACCCTCTCCGGCGGCGAGCAGAAACGGCTGGTCCTGGAGGCGCTGCTCCTCGGCGGCTCCGGCGTCCTCCTGCTCGACGAGCCGGACAACTATCTCGACGTCCCCGGGAAACAGTGGCTGGAAGAGCGGCTGCGCGAGACCAAGAAGACCGTGCTGTTCGTTTCGCACGACCGGGAACTGCTGGCGCGGGCGGCGAAGAAGATCATCAGCGTCGAACCCGGGCCCGACGGCGGCGACGTCTGGGTGCACGGCGGCGGCTTCGGCACCTACCACCAAGCACGCGCTGAGCGTTTCGAACGCTTCGAGGAGCTGCGTCGTCGCTGGGACGAAAAGCACGCCCAGCTCAAGAAACTCGTCGCCGACATGCGCCAGTACGCCGCGCGCAGCGACGAAATGGCTTCGCGCTACCACGCCGCACAGACCCGGCTGCGCAAATTCGAGGAGTCGGGCCCGCCCGCCGCTCCCCCGCGCGAGCAGAAGATCACCATGCGCCTGCGTGGCGGCCGGACCGGCGTCCGCGCCGTCACCTGCGAAGGCCTCGAACTCCGCGGGCTGATGAAACCCTTCGATCTGGAGATCTTCTACGGGGAACGGGTCGCGGTGCTCGGCTCGAACGGTTCCGGGAAATCCCACTTCCTGCGGCTGCTGGCCGGTGAGGACGTCGCGCACGACGGACTGTGGAAGCTCGGCGCCCGGGTCGTCCCAGGCCACTTCGCGCAGACGCATGCCCACCCCGAACTACTCGGGCGAACGCTCGTCGACATCCTCTGGACCGAGCACGCGCGGAGCCGCGGGCCGGCGATGAACATCCTGCGCCGCTACGACCTCGACGGCCAGGGCGACCAGCGGTTCGAGAAGCTGTCCGGTGGCCAGCAGGCGCGTTTCCAGATCCTGCTGCTGGAAATCGGCGGTGCCACCATCCTGTTGCTCGACGAGCCGACCGACAACCTCGACCTCGCCTCGGCGGAAGCGCTGCAGCAGGCACTGGAGGCGTACGAAGGAACCACGGTGGCGGTGACGCACGATCGCTGGTTCGCGCGGGACTTCGACCGATATCTCGTCTTCGGTACCGACGGCAAGGTTCGGGAGACGGCGGAACCGGTGTGGGACGAGCGGCCCGTGCAACGCGCGCGTTGACCCGGTCAGGCAAGGAAAAGCGACACGCCGACGGGCGGTGTCGCCCGCATTGCCGGTCTGTGCTTCGATTCGGTGCCGCCGCCATCGTCCGAAGGCTGGAGAACCCGTGAAGGCCGCCGCAATCCTCTTCGCCATCGCGGCCGTGTGCTGCGTGGTGTTCCTGGTGAGCTTCCTTCGCGACCGGCGCAGGCTGCGCAACGGCTTCTACCTCTTTTTCGCGCTCCTGTTCATCGGTATCACTCTCATCGCGCTGCTCGCGTCGGTGTCGCCGTCGGCGGCGGGCTTGGTCGCGTTCGGGGTACTCCTGCTGATCGTGCCCACGGTGCTTGCGCTGACGGTGTTCCTGATCTGCAACGGGATCACCATGCTCCGCCGCGAGGGACGCCGGCCCGCCAACGTGCTGTCACTGCTGACCGGGATCGGCATCTGCGCGCTGATCGCGTTCAACGCGACAGTCACGCAACTGGCCTGGGAACCCCTCGACATCCTCCGGGGCAGCCTCAACGGAATCGTCGTCTACGTTTCGTTCCTCTTCGTTTGTTTCCTGCTGTACTCGATCGTCTACGGCCGTATCCGCACCGAGAAGGGCGTGGACTTCGTCGTCGTACTGGGTTCGGGCCTGCTGGACGGGTACCGGGTTCCGCCATTGCTCGCGGGCAGGCTCAAGCGGGCCAAGGTCGTCGTGGACGCCGAAGATCGCCGCGGTGGGCAGCCGATGGTGGTCACCTCGGGCGGCCAGGGCTCCGACGAGGACCTGCCGGAATCGCACGCCATGGCCGACTATCTGGTCGAGGCCGGGCTACCGCGCGAGCGGATCCTTCTGGAGGACCGGTCCACGACGACGTTCGAGAACCTCACCTTCAGCGCCGCGATCATGGAACAGCGGAAACCGGACTACCGGTGCACGGTGGTCACGAACAACTTCCACGTCCTCCGCGCCGCCCTCATCGCCCGCCGGGCCAAGGTGAACGGCCAGGTCATCGGCGCGCCGACGGCCTGGTACTTCTGGCCGAGCGCCACCATCCGCGAATTCGTCGCCATCCTGGTCGACCACAAGATCAAGAATCTGATCGTCTGCGCCCTGATCGTCCTCACCCAGCTGTCCCGGCTCTGGTCGTGAGTGGTAAGTGTCGTTCTAACGACACTCGCCACTCACGATCGCGCTCGTCCTCGGTTTCGGCGGGGTGGCCGTCGCTCGTGCGTGCCGTACCCCAGACCACAGTCCGTCCGAACTCCAGCGACCCTAGGCTGGAAAGGCCCCTTGCACGGGCCCATCTTGGCTCACGGTGAAGACCTCGCAAGTAGTCGACTACTTGCGAGGTCCGACCTTGGTCATGCCACCCGGTACCCGTGATGCGTACTCGCCCGATGACACCACCGGTCATAACCACCGCCCCGCAACGAACGCAGGGGGTCGTGAGCGGTAAGTGTCGTTCTAACGACACTCGCCACTCACGACCGGCCGAAACCGCGCCGCAGCCGTGCAAAGCGGCGTGACAAATCCCGGACCGGCGTTTGACAACGCCGTTTTCGCCGGGCCATCGTCCGGTGATGAGCGCGTACACCCGGCAGGCGATGGCGCTGCTGTTCGACCGGACGGCGGAGACCTACGACGCCCTAGGCGTCGACTTCTTCGGCACCTTCGCCAGGGAACTGCTCGACCGGGTCGCGCTCGTCCCCGGCGAGCGGGTGCTGGACGTCGGCTGCGGGCGCGGCGCGGTGCTGTTCCCCGCCGCCGAGCGGGTCGGCGCGGGCGGATCGGTGCTGGGCATCGACCTTTCCGCCGAGATGATCGAGCGCACCGCGAAGGACATCGAAGACCGCGGGCCGGCCAACGCCTCGGTTTCCCTTATGGACGCCCAAGAACCGACACTGGACGACGCCACCTTCGATGTGGCCCTCGCGTCGTTCGTGGTGTTCTTCCTGCCGGAGCCGATCGAGGGCCTGCGGTCCTGGCACCGTCTGCTCAAGCCGGGCGGCAGGCTGGGGATGACCACGTTCGGCGACGACGATCCCCGCTGGGCCGGCGTGCGCGAGGTGTTCAAACCGTTCGTGTCGCCGGAACTGGCCTGGACCCTGGCCATCAGAGCGAGCCTGTTCGCCACCATCGACGGCTTCGACCGGGCCGTGGAGTCGGCGGGCTTCACCGGCGTCACGTCCGTGGAACGCGTCTATCCGGTGAAGTTCGCCGACCCCGGGCAGTGGATCACCTGGTCCTGGTCGCAGGGCCAGCGGATGTTCTGGGAACTGGTGCCGGAAGACCGCCAGGACGCCGTCCGCCGCGCCGTGCTCGCGGAACTCGAGCCGCTGCGCGAACCCGACGGGAGCGTGGTGTTGGCGCAGAGCGTGCGCTACACCATCGCCCACCGCGGGTGACGGCTCAGAGCGCGAGCCGCGGCCAGGATTCCGTGTCCCGTGACAACTGCCGGTCGTGCGTCGCGATCACCACCGTGGCCGGGGTGGTCCCGAGCGCGGCGGTCAGCTCGTCGACGAGGGTGGCGGACAGGTGGTTGGTCGGCTCGTCCAATAGCACCAGATGCGGACGGCGGGCCAGCACCAGTGCCAGGTCGAGACGCCGCCGGGCGCCGACCGACAGCTCGGCCACCGGCCGGTGACGGTCGTACCCGGCGAGCAGACCCAGCTCGCCCAGCCCGGGCCCCCGGGTCTCCGCCCTGGCGAGCTGCTGGTCGTACAGCTCCGTCGCCGTACGCTCGCCAGGCAGGTCGGACTCCTGCCCCAGCCGCCCGATCCGCGCCGATCGGGACCGGACGACCGTGCCCGTGGTCGGCTCCAGCTCCCCGGCCAGCACGGTCAAGAGCGTCGACTTGCCCGTGCCGTTGGGGCCGGTGACCACGAGCCGGTCGCCGCCGTCCAGCACCAGATCGACCGGCCGGGTGAGCCTCCCGGCCACCGTGACCCCGGCGGCCCGCACCAGGGTCGAGCCGCGACGCTCCGGCAGCTCGGGCATGGCGAACCGGGCGGGCGGCGGCGGGACCGCCACCACATGCCCGGCCAGGTCCTCCTGCCGCCGGTGGACCGCGCGGACCAGGCCCGGCGCGCGAGTGGCGCGGACATGCCTGCCGGTTCCCTTGGGTGGCCGCCAGTTGTCGCGCAACCGGTTCCGGGCCGCGGAAAGGTCGTCGGCGAGCCGTTGCCGCTCGGCGATCTGCTCGGCGTGCGAGGCCTCCCAGCGAGCACGTTCGGCCCGGCGAGCGTCGACGTACGCCGCGTAGCCACCTCCGTAGACCCGCGGCTTGCCGTCGCTCGACGGATCGAGGTCCAGCACCGTGGTGGCCACGTCCGCGAGCAACGCCCGGTCGTGGCTGACCAGGACGACCACCCCCGGGTACGCGCGCAGCCGCTCGGTGAGGTGCTCGAGCCCGTCGGCGTCGAGGTGGTTGGTCGGCTCGTCGAGCAGCAGCACGGAATGCCCGGCCCCGAGCAGGCAGGCCAGCCGCACCCGGTGGCGCTGCCCGACCGAAAGTGTCCCGAGTGGACGGTCACGGTCGTCGACGGCGTTCAGAGCGGCCAAGGACACCTCGACCCGCCGGTCGGCGTCCCACGCGTCGAGGGCCTCGGCCTCCGCGAGCGCGTCGGCGAAAAGGTCCTCCGCGCCGGGACGGCCGTCGCCGAGCGCTTCGGTCGCGGCCTCCAGACGGGCCAGGGCACCGCGGACGGAGGCCAGTTCGAGGTCGATCAGTGCGCCGACGGTGTCGGTGGCGCCGAGCGGGATCTGCTGGTCGGCGACGCCGACCGAACCCGCGCGGTGCACCTCGCCGCGGTCCGCGGCCAGCTCACCGGCGAGTACCCGGAGCAGCGTGGTCTTGCCACGGCCGTTCTCGCCGACGATGGCGACCCGCTCGCCCGCGGCGGCGACGAGGTCGACCCCGGAGAGCACGGGCCGTCCCCCGAACGAGAGGTGGACATCGGACAGGCGGACGTGCGCGGCGCGCAGCGGCGCGGAAGAAAGAGGGGATGACATGAAGGAACTGCCTCCGGTGAAAGTGATGAGCAGGAAGAACGAACTCCGGTACCGCGGCTCGCGGTACCGGTGGAGGCGTCGTTCCTCAGAGGAACAGCAGTTGCTGCATCACGCTCGGGAGAGTAGGACAAGCCCCCGCGCCCGCGCATCCGGTTTTCCGAGGGCGCGGACTTGAGGTCCACACGTTCGCGCCATCCCTTCGGCCGCCGGTCACCCGGCGGGCACCCGCTTCCACCTGCGACGACACGACGGGCCTAACCAGCACGCTCGCCTTCAAACCCGCACTTTCCGGGGTCACCCACAGGTGCACCACAACGGTTGCCATGATCATCGACCCGGCCGACGGTGGGCTTCTCAGCAGCAACATCGTTCGGGAGGAGCAGGATCGATGGCGAACACCATGCAGCCGCAGGAACTCATCGACAGTGCCGTGGTCGACCCGACGGGCACCAAGCTCGGGAAGGTCGGCAACGTCTACCTCGCCGATGCGACGCACCAGCCGGAATGGATCACCGTCAAGACGGGTCTGTTCGGCACCAAGGAGAGTTTCGTCCCGCTCTCGGGCGCCCACGCCGACAAGGACGGCGTGCACGTCCGCGTCGACAAGGAGGCCGTCTCCGACGCGCCCCGCATCGAGGCCGACGGCCACCTGTCCATGGAGGAGAGCGCGCGGCTGTACAAGCATTACGGGCTCCCGATGCCGAGGACGTCGCCGGACGGCCGGATGGACGACCGGGCCCAGGGCCGGGGCCGTCCCGGAACGAACCCCGCCGGCGCGGGCCAGGGCGCCATGGGTGGCACCGGCCGCGGCAAGCCCGGGATGGACGCGGGCGACGGCAAGAGGGACCGGGACGCCGAGCGCACCATGACCCGCTCCGAGGAGCGGCTGAACGTCGGCACCGAACAGGTCGAGACCGGCCATGTCCGGCTGCGCAAGTACGTCGTCACCGAGGAGCAGCAGGTCACCGTGCCGGTCAGCCACGAAGAGGTGCGTATCGAACGGGAACCGATCACGAAGGCGGGCGGTGAACGGGCCGAGATCGGCGAGGACGAGCAGGAAGTCGTACTGCACGCCGAGAAACCGGTGGTGAACAAGGAAACCGTCGCGGTCGAACGGGCGAGGCTCAAGACCGAGACCGTCACCGAGGACCAGACGATCTCCGGCAAGGTCCGCAAGGAGCAGTTCGAGGTCACGGACGACCAGGGCAAGCATCGCAAGTCCTGATCCTCCTCGCGGGGGCGGCCCTCGGAACCGGGCCGCCCCTGGCGGATCAGCGGGTTCGCGGACGTCGCGCGCGGGCGGCCGCGACGATGAAACCCGCCGCCACCGCACCCGCGATCGCGCTGCCGACGCCGGAAAGCAGTGCGGGTTCGTGCACCCGCAGCACCGAAACACACAGCCACGCCGTCGCGCCGAACAGCAGGCCGAGGACGGGACCGGCGACGAGCGCGCCGCGCCAGCGGTGGCCGTTCCGGATCGTCCGCAACCCGGATTCCAGATACGCCAAGGCGAACAGGGCGAGGATCAGGCTTCCCGCCCCGAGCGCGCTCGCGAGCGGATGCTGCCGGGTGAGCAGCGTGAACGTCTGGGGCACGCCGTCGGTCGTCACCGTGGCGGTCACCGCGCCGCCGACGATCCAGCGGGTGAGGGCGGGAAACTGGAGATCCGCTCGATAGTTACCGTTGTCGGCCTTCGGTGTCGCCGTCGCCGAACCCAGCGGTATCCCCGCGGCCGTCAGGTCGAGCCTCATCTGCCGCGGGAGGCCGGGACCGGTCACCGTGAACGACTTGCTGAGGTCCACCTCCACCGGCGCCGTGAGCAGCACACCGTCGAGCGCCATGAGCCGGGCCTCGTGCGGCAGCCGTTCCGGGTTGAGCAGCGCGAGCACCACGAGCACGATCGCGGCCGCTGCCGCCGCGAGCCTGAACCACAGCACCGAGCCCGGTTTCCCGGTGGGCCGGGACTCGGGCTCGAACGCCGCGCGGGTCGCCGAAAGCGTCGGATCCGGGGCGCTCCGGCGCACCGGTCGCGTCGGGCCGTCCCCGGCCGGAACCGGCGCCGCGACCGGCGTGCTGAGCGCGGAGATGACCCGCGGGGTGAGATGGCGTACCGGTACCCGGGAGCGCTCCAGCCACCCCGGTCCGTAAACGGCGGTGGCGGCCGAAGCGAGGTCCGCCGCGAACGTCTCCGCGTCGCGGTAGCGGGAGTCGAGTTCGCGCGCGACGCTGCGCATGACGACCCCGGCGATCGGGGCGGGCACACCGTCGATCGGACGCGGGTCGGTGAACATGTGCTGGCGCATCATGCTGATCGCGCCCCGGGTGTTGTCGAACGGCAGTTTCCCGGACAGCAGTTCGTAGAGCACCGTGCCCGCCGAGTAGACGTCGGCGGCGGGGCTCAGCGCGTTGCCCATCGCCTGCTCGGGTGCGATGTAGGCGGGTGTGCCGAGGACTTCGCCGCCATGGGTGACGAGCGTGGCGCCTTCGCTGATCACCTTCGCGATGCCGAAGTCGGCCACCTTCATCACGCCTTGTGTGGTGAAGAGCAGGTTCTTGGGCTTGACGTCGAGGTGCAGCACCCCGGCTTCGTGCGCCGCGTGCAATCCGGCGAGCATCGCCAGGCCGATCGCGCAGGCTTGCTCGGCGGTGACTCCCCCGCTCTGGAAACGGCTGTGCACGGTGCCGCCGTCGAGGCGTTCCATCACCATCAGATGCTCGCGGCCGGTGCGCACGTAGTCGTAGACGGGGACGATGTGCGGATGGTCGAGACTGGCCAGCACCCGCGCTTCACGATCGAAGAGTTCGCTGCTGACGGCGTGGTTCAGCACGTCCCACGGCAGCTGCTTTATCGCGACGTCGCGGCGCAGCGAACGGTGGACGCCGGCGAAGACGACCCCCATCCCGCCCTGTCCGATCGCGGCCCCGATCTCGTACTGCGGCAGTGCGGCGACCACCTCGGCGGGTGCGCTCATCGGTTGAATTCCTTGGTGGCGTCGGGAAAGCGGACCGTCTCGTCGTCGGCGGGCCCCGGTGCCGGATGCGGCGTCAGGTAGCCGAGCAGGAACGCGATGACGGCGGCGCCGAGTACCACCGGGATCTCGACCGCCGGTTCCGGCGGCACCAGCCGCAGCACCGAAAGCGAGACGACCGCGACGAGACCGGTGCCGAATCCGGCGGGCAGGAAGCGCAGGCCGCGGCGCCACCGGTTGGGCGGCAGGCGGTGGCGGGCGAGCGCGAGCAGGGCGGTCAGCCACGCCAGCACGGTGAGCACGAGCATCGCGAGCCCGAAGGCACCGTAGACGGACCAGAAGGACCCGCGGATGTCGGCGACCGTGGTGGCCTCGCCGAGGGTGCCGCGCTGGGCGTCGAGCAGTTCGACCGACGTCGGGAGCAGGCCGATCGCCTGGCCGTCGAGATCGGCCATGTCCAGCACGAAGGTCCTGGTGATCCGGCTGTGCGCGGGGACCTCGAACGGGGCCGTGGTGTCGTAGGCGAAGAAGGTGAGGGCGAGCGCCACACCCGACACCCGCACGCTGCGGACCTTCAGCGCGGTGCCGCCGCTGTTGGTCGCCGTCACGGTGAGTTCGATCTGCTTGGCCGGATCGACCGTGACCGTCGTGTTCGTGATCGGCCGGTCGTCGAGGGTCACCGCCAGTTCGAGCCCGCCATCGGCCGCGGCGGCCGGTGGCGCGCCCAGGAGGAGCGCGCTCAGACCCAACGCAACCCCTGCCGCGATGAAACGTCCCATTGTGCGCATCCCCTGTTTGCGTAATCCGACTGGTCCGGAATGCTACAGCGAGCACTTACCGGAGAGGGACGTCCCAATGCGTATCGTGGTTCGGCTGATATTCGCCGTCGTGACCGGACTGCTGCTTTTACTTACCCTGGTGGGAGCGGGTAACGCGCAACAATCCCCCTATCAGTCCACGGTTGGTTTGAAACCTTCGAGCGGTGCCGCCGGGAGTTCTTTTACCATTTCCTGGAATTTCTACCCGTGCAAAGGCCCGGTTTCTTTCACATGGTCGGGAGCGCCTCTCGCGTCGGCGAACGCCTCACCCCAGGTCCCCAGTGGACAGGTCGCCGCGACGGTGCCGGGCAACGCGACGCCGGGGAGCTACCCGGTGGCGGGCTCCTGCACGAACGCGCGGACCGGCGGGCCGCTGACCGGGAGCGCGACCTTCCGCGTGACCGGGACTGTGACCACGCCGCCCCCGACGACGAAGGTGCCACCGACGACGAAGCCGACTGTCCCGGTGACCACCCCGACCAGACCGGGGACGACCACCACGCCCACCACCCCGGTCACCACGACGACTCCGCCCACCACCACGCCACCGTCCACAACGGACACTCCCCCGCCGTCGACGGACGTCCCCGCACCGGGCAGCACCCCGGCCGGGCCGAACGATCTGGTCCTCGACCGGCCGAGCGTCCAGCCCGGCGACCGGCTCTCCGCGACCGGCAAGGGGTGCGTACCCGGTAAGGCCGTCACCCTGACGTCGGACGGCGAACGGGTCGGCAGCGCCTACGCCGACGACACCGGAGCCTTCACCACGGCCGTCGAGTTCACCCGGATCGAGGCGGGCAGGCACACCGTCGTCGCGGACTGCGGCGTGCGGCTGACCGGCGCCGTCGAACAGGTCGTGACCAGCTCGTCCGGCGGGCACGGCGGGACGCTGGTGGTGCTCGTGTTCTTCGTGCTGGCCGGGATCACCGTACTGCGCTTCCCCTGACCGCCGACGACCAGTTCGGTGACCATCGGTCACTCCCGCGCGGCCGTGGCCGCCTCGCGACGACGCGCGTGCATGCTCGTGAACGTGACGGTGGCGAGCACGAGGATGATCACGGCCAGCGAGATCGGGGTGGGCACCTCCGGCACGCCCGGCCAGATGCCGTGTGCCCAGTGCAGCACCAGTTTCACCCCGATGAAGGCGAGAATGAGCGCGAGACCGTGGTTGAGGTGGACGAGCTTGGCCAGCGCCGAACGCAGGACGAAGTAGAGGGCGCGCAGGCCGAGCAGGGCGAAGGCGTTGGTGGCGAACACGAGGTACGGGTCCTCGGTGATGCCGTAGACCGCGGGCACCGAGTCGACGGCGAAGACCACGTCGGTGGCGAAGACCGCGACCACCACCACGGCCAAGGGGGTGAGGGCACGGCGGCCGTCCACCCGCACCGTGAGGCGGGCACCGCGATACTCGTCGGTGACCGGCATCAGCTTGCGCAGCAACCGGACCGACCGCAGCTGGGAGAGATCCCGTTCGGTACTCCCGTCGGACATCGCCTCGCGCAGGATCTTGACCGCCGAGGCGAACAGGATCACGCCGAAGACGAGGAACGCCCAGGTGCCCGCCGCCAGCATCGCGGCGCCGGCGGCGATGAAGACGCCTCGGAGCACGAGCGCGCCGACGATGCCGTAGAGCAGCACACGCTGCTGTACGGCGGGCGGGACGGCGAAGGCGGCGAGCAGCAACATGAAGACGAACAGGTTGTCCACCGACAGCGACTTCTCCACCACGAAGCCCGTCATGAACTCGACCGCCGGGCCACTGCCGAAGTCGAGCCACAGCCAGAGCCCGAAGAACACGGGGAGCGCCAGGTAGAACACGGACCAGCCGGCGGCCTCCCGCATCGACACCTCGTGCGGGCGCCGGGTGACGACGAAATCGGCGACGAGCAGGGCCAGCAGGACCACGATACTGATCGACCACAGCCAGACGGAGCCCACGGATCCGGGCATCAGAGCCTCCTCGAACATCAAGTTCGAGGTCTCCTTCACCCATCGCGGGCGGCCTCCCGGGGACACCGGCGGAGTGTCCGTACTGACCGGGCAGACGCTTGGGAAGTACTCCCCTCGCCGCCAGTATCGGCCATGACGCCGCCCAAAGTAAAGGGTTGTTAAAGACGTCACCGTGCCGCCGGTCGTGAGTGGCGAGTGTCGTTAGAACGTCACTTGCCACTCACGACCACCCGGCACGGTCAGGCCGGACCGCTCCTCAGTACGCCACGCACCGCGTCGACGGACAGGTCGTCCCACGGGAATTCGGCCATCCACCAGGTCGCGCCCGCCTTCTCGTACGGCGCGAGATCCGTGCCCGCCGGAACGCCGATCGCGAAGTCGTACCGCCCCTCGGCGCCCTCGCGCATCGCGGTGATCGTCTCGACCGCCTCGGCGAACTCGTCCGCGTGCGGCAGGTTCACCGGGAAGAACCCGTCGTACCGCGCGGCCCTGCGCATCGGCTTCCGCTTTCCGGGGAAACCCGCCAACCACACCGGTATCGGGCGCACTGGCCGGGGCAGGAAGGTGATGTCGTCGACGGTGTAGTGCGTTCCGTGATGCCGCACCGGTTCGCCGGACCAGGCCGCGGTGAGGATCTCGAGCGATTCGTCCAGCATCTCGCCGCGTTTGCGGTCGTCCTGTTCGTCGCCGGCCCTGGAGAACTCCCCGCCGAACCGGTCGCTGCCGAGGCCGGCGCCGAGGATCAGCCTTCCGCCACTCAGCCTGTCCAGAGTGGCCGTCTCGCGGGCGAGTTTGACCGGACGACGGCGGGCCAGCGGCGTGACCATCGGGCCGAAGACGAGGTTCTCGGTGGCGGAAGCGACGGCGGCGAGGGTGATCCACGGATCCGCGATCTCACGCACCGGCTCGTCCCAGCGGACGTGGTCCCAGACGAACAGGCCGTGCCAGCCCGCTTCTTCGGCCTCGGCGGCGAGACGCGCGATGATCACAGGGTCGGCCAGCTCGTCGAAGATCGGCAGCCACAGTGCTGAGCGCAGGTTCATCCTCCGACAATACGAACCGAGTCCACCCACCCGCGGCGACTTGACAGGGCGGACCGACGCGCTACAGTCCAACCAGTACGTTGATCAACCCATTGGTTAAATACAGCCTTGGGTCAACCACGGGGCGCGGAAGAGACTCGAACGATGGCCAACCTGACGATCACGCGTCTCCTCGACGCACCGCGCGAACTCGCCTTCCAGGTGTGGACCGACCCGGACCATCTCGCGAAGTGGTGGGGCCCGGCCGGATTCAGCACCACGTCCTGCACGGTCAACCTCACCGAAGGCGGCCGGTGGCGCACGTGCATGAGTGACGGCGAGACCGAACTGTGGGCCTCGGGGGTCTATCACGAGATCGTCCCGCCAGAACGGCTCGTCTTCAGTTTCGCCTGGGAAGAGGAAGGCGCGCGGGGACACGACACCCTCGTCACCGTCGTCCTCGCCGATCGGGACGGCAAAACGGAGATGACGTTCCACCAAGAGATCTTCGAGACCGTGGCGGAGCGCGACAACCACGTCGAGGGCTGGCAGTCCTGCTTCGCCCGTCTCACTACTTACTTGGCCGACAAGACAAAGGCCGCTTGACTCTTACCTGAGCGCGTTCCAGTGAGTAGCCGAGCGCGAGGCGCGTCAACGCACTTTCCGCAACACCTCACACGCCCGCGCCACCCCGTCCTCCTCCCGCAGCCGCGCCGCGACATACTGTGCCCCGCGGCGGAACAGCAGATTCCCGGAGAGTTCGAGCAACCGCGCGGTCAGGGCGTCCGCGGTGATCTCCCGTAGCGGCAACGGACGGGGCCCGGCACCGAGGCGGGCCACCCGGTCGCCCCAGTAGGGCTGGTCGGAGAACACCGGGCAGACCAGCGCCGGGACGCCCGCGCGCAACGCCGCCGCGGTCGTGCCCGCGCCTCCGTGATGCACCACCGCCACGGTGCGCGGGAAGAGCCACCCGTGCGGAACATCCTGGACCGTCAGCAGATCCTCGTCGTCGTCGAACCCGGTGTCGGTCCCGAGCAGGCCGCGCAGTCCCACCCGGCGCAGCGCCGTGCGGACGGCGGCGAAGGTCCGCTCCGCCTCGGACGGCCGCATGCTGCCGAAGCCGACGTACACCGGGGGCGGTCCCGAGGCGAGGAAGTCCCGCAGGCGCGGGTCCGGCCGCCATCCGGCGGGGGTTTCCAGGAACCAGTATCCGGTGACGTGGACCCGCGACGGCCAGTCCTCCGGCCTGGGCACGACGGCGTCGGAAAATCCGCACAGTACCGGGGTTTCCGTGCGCCGGGGTCCGCGCCATCCGGCCGGGGGCAGGCCGAGCGAACGGCTGCGCCAGCGGTCCACCTCGGGCCGCAACAGCTGCCAGGCGACGACATCGACGGCGTGATGGCTCAGCCGCCGTCCGCACGGCCCGAGGCCGGCCGCCCAGGGCAGCAGCGGATGCGCGAACGCCCGGGTCGGCACGCTGGGCTGGTAGTGCAGTTCAACGTTGGGGACGCCGAGCGAAGCACCCAGGTGCGCACCGAGGAACCCCAAAGTAGGGGCGAGCACGAGGTCGGCCCCGTCCGCTCCTTTGTGGACATCGTCCAGGAGGCGCTCCAGCACCGGCGCCAGAGCGCCTCGCAATCCGCGCAGGAACGTCGCGGGATTGCGCCCGCCCTCGGTCCATTCGCGTCCGCCGTCCGAGCCGAGGATCTCACCGGGATCGACCGAAAGCGGCGCGAAGTCCAGGCCGTATCCGGTCGCCAGCGCCCGGAAGCGTTCCGACGCCAGCACCCGAACGCGGTCGCCTTCGGCGGCGAGACCGTGCCCCAAAGCGATACAGGGCTGGACGTCGCCCCGCGAACCGGGGGCGACGATCACGACCAGCCGGGTCACCGCTTCGCCGCCGTCAGCCGGTAGCGGAGCCGGAACGGCAGGTTCGCCAGTACCGCCGCGATCCGCGCGTCCCGGCCGACCAGGTACCGCGGCGCGGGGCGGCGGGCGGTCAGCGCGTGGACGACGACTCGCGCGGCCCGCTCGGGCGGCACCCCGGCCCGCGCCGACCGTTCCGCGCTGCGTTCGGCCTCATCCAGTTGCACCGCATACCTTTCCCGCGCCGCTTCCGGCAGTGCGGCGCGCACCTCCTCGGCCGCGGCGCGGGCGCGTGACCAGATCGCGGTGGCGACCGCGCCGGGTTCGACGAGGATCACGCCGATCCCGGACGGGGCGAGTTCGGCGCGCAGGCTGTCGGTCAAGCCGACCAAGGCGAACTTCGAGGTGTGGTACGGGCCGACCATCGGCCCGGCGATCCGCCCGCCCATCGACCCGACCGTCACCACCCTGGCGCCGGACGCGGCGCGCAGCGCGGGCAACATCGCCTGTGTGACGGCGAGCTGACCGGTGACGTTGACCTCCAGCTGGTGCCGGAAATCGTCGAGCGGGACATGCTCCAGCGGTCCGGGGCGGGCCATCCCGGCGTTGTTCACCAGGCCCCGCAACGGTCCCGCCGCCGCGACCTTCTCCCCGCACGCCGCGATCGACGCCGCGTCACGGAGATCCATCCGCAGCACGGTGACCGCCTCGCCGTACGTGCGGGCGAGATCCGTTTCGTCCGCGTCGGTGCGCACGCCCGCCCAGACGTGGGCACCCCGGCGGACCAGCTCGGCGACACACGCCCGGCCGATCCCGCTCGACGCCCCGGTGACCACAAAGGACGGACGGGTCACGACGCCTCCCCCGCCTTTACCGGCGCGGACAGCGCCCGCAGCATCCGCGGCCAGGTCTTGTGCAGCTGGTCCTGCCAGTACGCCCAGTGATGGGTGCCCGGCCCGTAGAAGTCCGTCATGACGGGGACCCCGAGGCGATTCAGCCGGTCCGCCATCGCGGTGGTCTGGGTGGAGCACAGGAATTCGAGCAGCATCGCGCCGGGCAGGACGTCGACCGGGAGCTTCCCGTCGAACGGACCCGGCAGGCCGTTGCCCGTCGACAGGTACAGCTCGGTGCCGCGCAGGCGGTCGGCGTTCACCAGCGGATCGTGCGCGTCCCAGCGGGACGCCTCGCGCCGCCGGTCGCCCCAGAGCGCCTCGGGATCCTGCCGGGCCGAGGCGACGATCGCGCTGGTCAGCAGCTCGCCGTACGGGCCGGTGGGATTGAGGTTGCCGCTGAACGACCCGGCGAACCGGAACCCCCCCGGCCGCCGCGCGGCGAGTTCCACCGCACCGTATCCGCCGAGCGAGAGGCCCGCCGCGACCCGCCGCCCGTCCCCGCGATAGGCGCGGTCGATCAGCTGCGGGATCTCGACCGCGGTGAACGTCTCCCACTGGTTGAGCACCACGTCCTTGCCGTGATTCCACCAGTCGGAAAAGAATCCCGCCGACCCGGAGCCCGGCATCACCACCAGCGCGCCGGAGTCGTCGGCGAGCTTCCGGATGTCGGTGTTGGCGGTCCAGCCGCGGTAGTCCTGCAGCCGCGTCTCCCCGGCGAGCAGGTACACCGCCGGCCACTTCCGGCCCGGTTCGGCGTCCCAGCCCGAGGGCAGGATCAGCCGCACCATGGCGTAGCTCCCGACGCCGACCGAGCGCACGGTGAGGTCCAGCATCCGTGGGTCGCCGTCCACAGTGGACTGGGCGACGACGTGCGAGCCGTCGTCCGCGCGGGCGTCCGGGACACCGCTCTCGGCCCGCGCCGGAGCGGTGGCGACGCCCGGCAGCGCGCACGCCACGGCCGTCAGGAGCGCGACGGCGCGCAGCCGCTTCGAAGTAGTGCGCATACGTAATCCTTTGTCCCGGTCGATCGATCGAATCCGAAAATGTGACGGCGATTACCCGCAAAAGAAATCCGGAGGTGCCGACACGTTAAGCGGAAGGCGCCTCTCCAGGCAATTGTCCTGCCCACAATCCGGGAGGACAATGTGAATGCCAGGGAAACAAGAAATGCTTCCACCTCCCCCATCCGGGTGACCCGTCGCTCACGGACCGTGAGCGACTGTGGCACGGTGGTACCAGACTGGCTCGCATACCAGGCAAAAGTCCGGAAGTCGCAGGTCACAGCGTGTACACGAAGGACATTTACGTTCTCTTGATACCTTCCGGTATTCGATTTCCCGCCGTAGCCTTCGTCGTGCCGCCCAGGTCCGGCGTCCGCTGACGCGACCCCGGCGCCGGTGTCCCACCGAAGGGACCGCGACCGTCCTCAGCACCCTTCCGAAAGGGCTATTCATGGCTGCCCGAATTCGCCGTACCTCTCGATTTCCGCCGACGAAGTGGCGGGGCCGCACAGTCGCGCTCGTCGCTTCCGCCGCCGCGGTGGTGACCATTTCCGGCGCGTCCGGAGAATCGATTCAGGCCACTTCACCCGCCGCCGCGGCACCGGCCACCCCGGCTACTCCGGCCGTTCCGCCCGCGGCCCTGCTCCCGCCGGAAGCCGTCCCGCACACGTCCGCGCGCGACGGTTTCGACCTCGGCACCGCACTGTCCACCTCGGACACCGCGCGCCGCAAGGAGAGCCGGATCGACGTCGCCGGTTGTGAGGACGTCGTCCACGGGCGGGTCCTCGGCGCGACGGCCGGCGTCACCGGGCAGGGCTTCCAGTCCGCGGTACCCGGCGGGCAGGTCTCCGAACTCGTCGCGCGCACGACGAACCCGCCCGACCTGGCGGCGTGGTCCGCTCAGGCCGGGCGGTGCTCCCAGGTGACGGTCGACGATGCGGCGGGTACCGCGGTGTCGACCGTCACCGTCCAGCCCGCACCCGCCGTACCCGGCGCGAAAACCCTTTCCTACCGACAACTCCTGACGTTGCCCGGCCAGCCCCCCGAGCTGCCCGGACTACGCCTGCGCACCGTCGCCATCGCCGCCGACGACGTACTGGTCGTGCTCCGTGACGCCGGAACCACCGGCCTCGATCTCGACGCACTCGCCGTCGCCGCGTGGCAGCACGCCGCCGGACCGCTCGGCCGCTGAACCCCCGCTGTACCCCGCCGAACCCCGAGGAGACGCCATGTCCCTGGCCCCCGAAACCCTGCCCGCCACGGCCGGCCCCACCCTCACCGCCTGCCTTCGGCATTGGGCGGACGTCGCGGGCGACCGGCCCGCGGTGACCTTCGCCGATTTCGCGGTCGACCGCGCCGGTCTGCGGCGGACCCTGAGCTGGCGGCGACTCCGCGAGCGGGTCGACGCCGTCGCCGCCGCGCTCCCCGTCCGGCCCGGCGACCGGGTGGCCGTGCTGTGCCCGCAGAGCGCCGACTACGTCGTCGGTTTCCTCGGCGCGATCACCGCTGGCGCGATCGCCGTCCCGCTGTTCGACCCCGGACTGCCCGGCCACGCCGGACGGCTCGCCGCCGTGCTCACCGACTGCTCGCCCACCGCCGTCGTCACCACGGCCGCGGCCGAGGACTCGGTCCGGGAGTTCCTGGCCGGCCTTCCCGGCGGCGAGCGCGTCGCCGTCGTCGCGACCGACCAGCCCGCCAAAGGACCGGCCCGCGCGTGGCCCGCCCCGGACGCGGCGCCCGACGACGTGGCGTACCTGCAGTACACCTCCGGTTCGACCCGCAGCCCGGCCGGTGTGGTGCTGACCCACGCCAACGTGCTGGCCAACGTCCGCCAGGCGGTGCAGGGTCTCGGCATCGACCCGGCGGCCGGGACCACGGTGTCGTGGCTGCCGCTCTTCCACGACATGGGTCTCGTCCTCGGCCTGATCACGCCGCTGGCGATGGGCATGCGGTCGGTGCTGATGGATCCGCTGGCCTTCATCGAACGGCCGGTGCGCTGGCTGGAGTTGCTGAGCGACCACAACGGAAGCTGGAGCGCCGCGCCGAACTTCGCGTTCCACTACTCCGCGAGCCGGGTCCGCGAAGAGGACCGCCCCCGGCTCCGGCTGGACCGTGTGGCGGCGATCGTCAACGGCGCCGAGCCGATCAACCCCGACGTACTCGACCGGTTCCACGCCGCCTTCGCCGATTCCGGCTACCGGCCGGAGAAGACGCGCCCGGCGTACGGGCTGGCCGAGGCGACCGTCTTCGTCACCACCGGTCCCGGCGTTCCCCCTCGGGTCACCACCTTCGACCGTGCCGCCCTCGGAGCGGGCGTCGCGACGCCGTCGGACGAGGGCCTCAAGCTGGTCGCCTGCGGTGTCCCCGTCGGCCAGCACGTGGCGCTGGTCGACCCGGAGACCGGGGTCGCGCTGGCAGACGGCTCGGTCGGCGAGATCTGGGTCCACGGGCCCAACGTCGGCACCGGCTACTGGCAGAAACCCTTGGAAAGCACAGAAACCTTCGGCGCCCGGCTGACCGGTGACCACAGTGGACTCCCGGAAGGGCCTTGGCTGCGCACCGGGGATCTCGGCGTCCGCCACGACGGCGAGATCTACATCGCCGGACGGATCAAGGACCTGCTGATCGTCGACGGCCGCAACCACTACCCGCAGGACGTCGAAGCGACGGCGGCTTCGGCCGACCACGACATCCGTCCGGGCAGCGTCGCCGCTTTCGCCGTCGAGGGGACCGACACCGAAGCCGCCGTCATCGTCGCCGAGCACCGCGGCCACAGCGCACTGACCACGGAGGACGAACGCGCCCTCGCCGCGTCGATCCGGCGGCTCGTATCCGACGCGCACGGCCTCTCCCTGCGCGACGTCGTCCTCGTTCCGGCGGGCCTGGTCCCGCGGACCTCCAGCGGCAAGATCGCGCGAAGCGCCTGCCGCGACCACTACCTCGCCGGAGACTACGGAAAGGCACTGGTGCGATGAGAAACCCGTCGTTCGACACCCCCGCACTGCGCCGCTGGCTGCTCGACACCGTCGCCGAGCACACCGGCGTGGACTCCGCCCGCCTCGAACCCGACCGTCCGCTCAGCGACTACGGCCTGTCCTCCCGCCAGGCCGTCGGCATCGCCGCGGATCTCGAAGACCTGCTCGGCGTCCCGCTTCCGGCCACGCTGCTGTGGGAGAGCCCGACCATCGACCACCTCGCCCGGTCCCTCACCGGCGGTGCCGAACCGGAGCCGGAGGCGACCGGTACCGATCGCCGCCGGACCGATCCGATCGCCGTCGTCGGCCTCGGCTGCCGGTGGCCGGGGGCGGACGGCCTGGACGCGTTCTGGGAGCTGCTGCGGAGCGGACGGGACGCCGTCCGGACCGCGCCGCCGGGCCGGTGGACCGCCGACGCCGCACCGGTGGTCGGCGGCTTCCTCGACGACGTCGCCGGTTTCGACGCCGACCACTTCGGCATCACCCCGCGCGAAGCGTCCACAATGGACCCGCAGCAGCGGATGCTCCTGGAGGTCACCTGGGCGGCGCTGGAACACGCCGGGATCGCCCCGGTCTCGCTGCGCGGCAGCCGGACCGGCGTGTTCACCGGCATCTCGACCCACGACTACGGGCATCTCACGATGTCCGGCGGTGACGTGGATCTGTGGACCGCCACCGGCGCCGCCGGGAGCATCTCGGCCAACCGGCTGTCCTACATCTACGATCTGCGCGGGCCGAGCATGGCGGTGGACACCGCCTGCTCGTCGTCGCTGGTCGCGGTGCACCACGCCGTGCGCGCGCTGCGCGACGGCGAAGCGGATCTGGCCCTGGCCGCCGGGGTGAACCTCATGCTGCTGCCCGGGCCCACGGCCGCGTTCGCCGCGGCGGGCCTGCTCGCCGGCGACGGCCGCTGCAAGACGTTCGCCGCGGACGCCGACGGCATCGCGCGTGCCGAAGGCTGCGGCGTCGTCGTGCTCAAACGGCTGGCGGACGCCGAATACGACGGCGACCGGGTGCTGGCGGTGATCCGCTCCACCGCGGTCAACTCCGACGGCCGGTCGCAGGGCCTCGCCGCGCCGAACCCCGTCGCCCAGCAGGACATGTTGCGCACTGCCTACCACGGCGCCCGCCTCGATCCGTCCACTGTGGACTACGTCGAGGCGCACGGCACCGGCACCCTGCTCGGCGACCCGATCGAGGCCCGCTCGCTCGGCGCCGTGCTCGGCAAGGACCGGCGGCCCGACGCTCCCCTGCTGATCGGTTCGGTGAAGACGAACATCGCGCACGCGGAGGCGGCAGCCGGGATCGCCGGGCTGATCAAGGTCGTACTCGCCATGACCCATGACGAACTGCCGCCCCAGCTGCACTTCACCGCGCCCAACCCGCATATCCCGTTCGACGAGCTCCGCCTGAAGGTGGTGACCGAACCGACGCCTTGGCCACGCCGGTCCGGCCGGGCCACGGCGGGGGTGTCCGCGTTCGGGTTCGGCGGGACCAACGCGCACGTCGTGCTCGAACAGGCACCGGATCTGGAACCGGCCCCGGAACGCGCGGACGTCCGGATCGGGCTGCTGTCCGCGCGGACCCGCGACCGGCTCACCGAACGGGCGACTCAACTGGCGAACTGGCTGGAATCCGCGGCCACGCCGTCGCAGTCCCTCGCCGACGTCACCCACACCCTGTTCCGGCGCGACAACGGCGGGCCGCACCGCGCCGCCGTCGTCGCCGGGGACACCGCGGAACTGGCGGTCCTGCTGCGCGCCGTCGGAACCGGAGCGGATCCGCTCCCGGCGGGCGCGGTCACCGGCACCACCCTGTCCACCGGCGGACCGGTGTTCGTGTTCTCCGGCCACGGCTCCCAGTGGCCGGGGATGGGCCGCGGGCTGCTGGCCGCCGAGCCCGCGTTCGCCGCGCAGGTCGACAAACTCCACGACCTGTTCACCGAACACACCGGCCGGTCGCTGCGTTCCCTGCTCACCACCGCGGATCCCTTGTCCCTGCCCGAAACCCAGGCGGCCATCTTCGGGACACAGGTCGCGCTGGCCGCGCAGTGGGAGGCACTCGGCGTCCGGCCGTCCGCGGTCATCGGGCATTCGCTGGGTTCGGCGGCCGCCGCGGTGGTGAGCGGTGTGCTCACCGCTGACGAAGCCGTCCACCTGGTCGCGACGCGTGCCCGGCTGCTGGGCACCATCGGCCCGGGCGGCGCGATGGCGGCGGTGGAACTGGCGCCGGAGGAACTCGAGCTGTACCCGGACATCGAACTCGCCGTCGAATCCGCGCCGGGCCAGCTGACCGTCGCCGGGGACGCCACCGTCCTCGACCTGCTCGTCGCGGAGCTGGAGGCCGCCGGGCTGACCGCGCGCCGCCTGCCGGTCGAGGTCGCCGGGCACTCCGTCCGGGTCGACCCCGTCCTGCCCGCCCTCCGGGAGGCGCTCGTCGAACTGGGCGGCCGCCGCCCGACGGTCCCCTGGTACGACACGGTGCTGACCGATCCCCGCGAGCTGCCGGACTTCGACGCCGGATACTGGGCCGCGCACCTGCGCCGTCCGGTGCGGTTCCGGCAGGCCGTGGCGGCCGCGGCCGCGGACGGGCATCGCCTCTTCCTCGAGGTCTCACCCCATCCGATCCTGCGGGGTTCGGTGGCGCGGACACTCGAAGCCGAGGGAATCCACGACGCCGTCGTCACCGGGACGCTGCGCCGGGGCCAGGACGAGGTCCGCGCGCTGGGCGCCGCCGCGGCCGAACTCTATTGCGCGGGAACACGGATCACCCCCGCCGATCCGGACGACGGCGCCCGGCTGGCCGACGTCCCGCCGATGCCATGGCGGCACGAACGGCACTGGTACACCGCCGTCGAGGAACCGCCGTCGTTCGCGGCGCGGAAACCCGAGGCCGAACCCGTACCGAGCGGCGGCGACCGGCTGACCGAGATCGTCGCCGCCGTGATGGGGCTGCGGCCCGACCGGATCGACGTCGACGTCCCGCTCGTCGAACTCGGCCTCGATTCCCTGATGGCGAACCGGATCCGGGAGGCCGTCCGCCGCGAGTTCGGCACCGAGCCCGACGCGGCGGGCGTGCTCCGGGGCGCCACCCTCGCCGACCTCAGCCGGGATCTCGCGCCACGCGAAGACGAGGATCCGCGGCCGGCCCGTGGCCGGGCCTGGGACGCGGCGGACCGCCTGGTGCTGCGGCTGTGGCAGGAGCACACCGGGGCCGACGCCGCCGGGACGCACGTCCGGCTGACCGAGACCGGCGGGCCGGACCGGCTGGCCGAGCTGATCGCCGAAGGACTCAGCGCGGAACTCGACACTCCTGTCGACGCCGCCGAACTCCGCCGGCACGACTCGCTCGCGGCCATCGCAGACGTCGCCCGCGCCGTCCTCGACACGCGAGAGGAAAAGGGACCGGTGCACGTCCTCGCGCCAGGTGAGGCCGGGGTCGCGCCGCTGCTGCTGTTCCATCCCGGCGGCAGCACCTGCACCGTCTACCGGCCGCTGCTCGATCGGCTGCCCGCCGCGGTGCCATGCGTCGGGTTCGAGCGCGTTCCCGGCATCAGCATCGAAGACCGCGTCGAGCATCTGCTGCCGTTGGTGCGGGCCCAGGGTCGCGGCCGGCCGTACCGGCTGGCCGGCTGGTCGTTCGGCGGGGCGCTGGCCTACGGCGTCGCCGCGCGGCTCGCCGAAGAAGGTGAGGAGGTCGAGTTCGTCGCGCTGATCGACACCATGCTCCCGCTCCCGGAGCCGGACCTCGATCCGCGGGCGTCGTCCGCCCGGCGGTTCCTGCGGTTCACCGGGTACGTCGAAGGGACCTATGGCCGGGAAGTCCAGCTCGGCCACGAGGAACTCGCGCCGCTGCCCGAGGAGGAGCAGATCGACCTGACCATGCGCCGGGTCGCCGAAGCGGGGCTGCTCAGTCCCGGGGTGCTCCGGCACCAGCGTCAGTCCTTTTTGGACACGCTGGCGGCCGAACGCGGGACGCCACGCCGCTACGACGGCCGCGTCGTGCTCTACCGGGCGATCGAGCAGTACGCCGCCGGGCTCGCGATGGAGCCGCGCTACTCCCGCACGGATCTCGCGGCGGGCTGGGCCGGGTTGTGCCCGGGACTGGAGATCGTCCCGGTCGAGGCCCATCACCTGTCGGTGGTCGACCCGCCCCATGTCGACGTCGTGGCGAGGCATCTGGCGGGCCTCCTGTGACCACGGCCCGGGCCGAGCCGGCGGTCCGCGCCTGGCCGCTGCTGGCGGTGCTCGGCGCCGGGCTCTTCCTGGTGGCGGTGGACGCGACGGTGCTGCACGTCGCGCTGCCCGACCTCGTCCGCCAGTTACGGCCGGGTGCGGCGGCACAGGTGTGGATCGTGGCGATCTACCCGCTGACCGCCGCACCCCTGCTCCTGCCGTTCGGCACCCTCGGCGACCGGTACGGACGGCGGCGGGTGCTGGTCACGGGATACGTCGTGTTCGGGATCGCGTCGTTCGGCTGCGCGTTCGCGCCGAACGTCCCGGTGCTGCTCGCCTTCCGCGCGATGCTCGGGGCGGGCGGGGCGATGATCATGCCGGTGACGATGTCGCTGCTCCGGGAGCTCTTCCCGGAGCAGCGGCGGCGCCGGACGGCGATCGCGGTGTGCAGCGGTATCGCGGGCACCGGCTCGGTGTTCGGGCCGATCCTCGGCGGCGTGCTGGTCGAGACCTGGGGCTGGCGCGCCACTTTCCTCCTGAACCCGCCGGTGATCCTGGCGGCGGTGGTGCTGGCGTTGCGGTGGCTGCCCCGGAATCCACCGGGACGGCGGCCGTGGGACGCGCTCAGCGCGGGGCTCGCGGCGGGCGGGGTCCTCGGCATCGCGTTCGCCGTCGGGCAACCGGGTTCCTGGGTGACGGCGATCGCCTCCGCCACGGCCGGATGTGTCCTCATCGGACTGTTCCTGCGCCGTCAGCGCCGGACCGATCCGCCCTTGCTGGACCTGACGTTGTTTCGCCTGCCGGGCGTCCGGGCCGCGGTCGGCGGGGTGCTGCTGGTGATGAGCACACTGGTCGGGCTCGGCCTGCTGTTCGCGCAGTATCTGCAGGTGGTGCTCGGCCTCTCCCCCACCGCGGCGGCGGCGCGGCTGCTCCTGGTGCTCGGCGCGTCGGCCGTCGGCAGCGTGGTGACCCCGTCGTTGCTGGGACGGTTCGGCAACGCCCGGGTCCGCACGGCCGGATTCGCCGTGACGGTGGTGGCGTTGCTGGTCCCGGCGGCGGGGCAGGCCGCGCTGACGTCGCCCGTACTGCTCGGCTGCGGGCTGACGGGATTGGGGCTGGGGATGGCGCTCGCCCTCACTTCGAGCACCGACACGCTGCTTTCGGCGACGTCGGCGGACCAGGCCGGAGGCGCCGCGGCGGTGGAGAAGACGGGCTACGAACTGGGCGCGGGTTTCGGCACGACGGTGTTCGGTTCCCTGGCGGCCGCCGTGTACGCGGGGCGGCTGGCGGTGCCGGCCGCTGTCCCGGAACCGGTGCGGCGACTCGCTTTGTCAGGACCCGCACAGGCGGAGACGGCCGCATCGGGTCTCCCGGCGCAGTTGGCCGACGAACTGCTCGGCGCGGCACGAACCGCCTGCACTACGGGGCTTCAGGTATCCGCGGGCGTCGCCGCCGGACTGTTCTTGCTGGCCGCGGTCTGGTCTTGGGTCGTGAGTGTTAATGACGGTTAGAACCGTCATTAACACTCACGAGACCAGAAGCGATGGTGGGCGATACTGGGATCGAACCAGTGACCTCTTCGGTGTGAACGAAGCGCTCTCCCCCTGAGCTAATCGCCCGTGGTACGAACTCCGGTCCGCTGGGGAAGCGAACCTGGTGCGCGATACTGGGATTGAACCAGTGACCTCTTCCGTGTCAGGGAAGCGCTCTCCCGCTGAGCTAAACGCGCGTGTGCTGTTGTTCGTACTGGAGACAGCTTAGCGGACCCCGTTTCCGGGCCCGCACAGGGGATCCCCTTTCTCGATCGAACCGCGGGCGAGCAGGCGGGTTCAGGGCTTCGGGAGCTTCGGCACGATCGAGGCGGCGATCTCCTTCGTCCGGTCGCAGGGGCTTCCGCTCCCCTCCTTGGCGCTCAGCCGGACGGCGACGTGTTCGGCCTCACGCTCCGGCAGTGGGCGGTGCTGCCAGGTCACGGTGCAGTTCGTGCCCCCGAACTCCCGGATGTCACCGGTGACGCCGTTGCCGAGGTCGATCGGGGAGCCCTCGGGCGCGTAGGCTCCCCGACTCAGCTCGACGGTCAGTCTCTCGCCACCGCCCTGCCACTCGCAGATACGCAACGTCTGCGGAGCGACTTGGGCGTTCGGCAGGTTCTTGGCGACGACGGCCGTGTCGGGGACGGCGCACGGGTCGAACGGCAGCAGGCTCGGCGGGTCGCTCGCGCGGTCGACCTCGTGCGTGCGCAGCCGGGTGACAACGGCGGTCAGCATGTCGTCGGCGGCCTTGCAGGGGTCGCCGTCCTTTTCCGGATGTGAGATGAAGACACCGAGCCGCCGCTCGGCCGGAAGCTGGATGACCGAATCGCAGCCGCCGCTGATCGTGCTGCGCAGCAACGGAAGCCCGTCGGCGGTCCGGTTCGTCCGCTCGGCACCGCTGGTGCTCATGCCTTCGCCGAGCCGGAGCTCGAAGGTCGCGCCGTTGAGGCCGGCGTACTTGCAGCGGGCGGGATAGAACGAATACGTGTCCGGTGTCAGGGTGCCGAACTCCTGCACGAACCGGCCGGCGAGGACCTTGCACGGGTCCACCAGGCGCAGACGTTCCGGGCTCAAGGCCTCGGACACCGACAGCGAGGTCACGCCCGGTTCCTCGGGTTTGGCGTATTCGGCGACGCTGAGACCGAGTGCGACGATCCCGCTGACCATGAGCAGGACGACCGCGGCGAGCGCGCCGAACAGGATCTTCTTGGTCCGCGGGGCCATCTTCTTCGGTGGCGGCCGCCAGATCGGCAACGGCAGCGCCAGCACCGAGCGCACTTCGGCGTCCTGCTGCTGGATCCGGGCGTGCACGGACGGCGGCCAGGGAGCCGCGATGGGCGGCACCGGCCCGAGGTACTCCAGGATCTGGTCCGGGGTCGGGCGACGCGCCGGATCCTTGGCGAGGCACGGTTCGGCGAGCCGCCGGATCTCGTCCGGGACCCCGGTGAGATCCGGGGTCGCGTGCACGACGTTATACAGCGTTTGGGGTGCGGTCGGGCCGGTGAACGGACCGCGGCCGGTCGCCGCCATCACCAGGATCGCGCCGAGGGAGAACACGTCGCTCGCGCCGGTGACCTGCCCGCTTCCCGCCTGTTCCGGGGACATGAACGCGGGCGACCCGATGATCGCGCCCGTCCCGGTGAGGTCCTGTGCCTCCTCGGCCACCCGCGCGATGCCGAAGTCGATCACCCTGGGCCCGTCACTGGTGAGGATGATGTTGCTGGGCTTGAGATCCCGGTGGATCAACCCGGCACGGTGGATCTCGGTCAGCGCGGCGGCGAGCCCGGACGCCAGCAGGCGCACCGATCCGGCGGGCAGCGGCCCGGCGGCGTCCACCGCTTCCTTCAGCGACGGCCCGGTGACGAAGACCGAGGCGAGCCACGGGGTTTCCGCTTCCGCGTCGGCGTCCATGACCGCGGCGGTGTAGGCACCGGACACCAGGCGGGAGGTGGCGACCTCGCGCCGGAACCGTTCACGGAAGCGGGGATCGTGCGCGAATTGGGCGTGCAGCTGCTTGACCGCGACGAGCCTGCCGTCCGGCGCGAGGCCCAGCACGACGCGGCCCATGCCGCCCTCGCCGAGCTCGGCGATGATCCGGTACGGGCCGATCTGCCGGGGTTCGCCGGGATTCAACGGTTTCACTGAGCTGTTCGTCCTTGGTCGGGTCGGTCGTGAGTGGTGACGGTTCTGACGAGCCGTCCGTGAAGGCCTCCTTGAGGGACCCTGAGTCCCTCAAGGAGGCCTTCACGGACAGCCGCCAACGAACACCCCCGGCAGGTACCTGAAACAACCTTGCTTCTGACCGTCATCACCACTCACGAGCGCGGGAGTCTCGGCAGCAGCGCCCCGGCGAAGTTCTTCGCCTTCTCGCAGGCCAGTTCGGCGTTCTTCTCCGCGCCGCTGGTGCCGACGGTCAGCTCGACGTTCTCCCCGACCTGGTCACTGACCGGCAGATGCAGCCAGATCAGCGAGCAGGTGGAGCGAGCGGGGCCATCGTCCGACCTCGCCAGATACACCTTGGTACCGCCGAGATCCAGGGTGGCGGTGGCCGCGTAAGACGAGTACGTCGCCTCCGTCGGCGGGGCTCCCCGCCCGAAGCTCAACCGGACACTGCCCGTCGCGTCGTACCGGCATTCGTGCAGATGCTCGCGGATCGTCTCCACCACCGGGCCGATGAGCCGGTCCACGGTCGCGGGGCCGACCAGCGCGCACGGGTCCAGCGGCGCCAGCGTGCCTGCCGGAAGCGCGCGATCGTGACCGCCGGCCCGGATCCGCTTGACCGCGTCGGCGAGGGCCGCCTTGACCACCGAGCAAGCCTCGTCCTTTGTGGACAAGGAGCCCACGTGGGCGGTGAGAGTGGTGTGCAACAGCCCGGTGACGGGGACCGCCACCTCACACGAGCCGCCTGCCCCCTTGACGGCCAAAGGAAGCCCCTCCAGTTCGCCGCCCGCTTCGGCTTGGAAGAGGTCGCCGGCGATCCGCAGGTCCAGCCACTTGCCCGCGGACGAGGAATACGTGCACCAATCGAACTGGGTACCGTTCTTCGTGCTCAGCTTGCCGAAGCCGGGCACGTCGCGGCCTTCGAGCACCTTGCACAGGTCCACCTTGCGCAGGTTGTCGGGGCCGAGCGGATCCGGGTTGACCGGGGTGGCGATCGGTTCGTCCGGCGGCGGGGACGCGCTCGGCGCCGCGACGGCGGGAGGCGGATCGTCCTTGCTCAGGGAGACGGCCGTGATCGTGCCACCGGCCAGCAGCACGACGGCGGCCGCGGCGATCCCCGCGTAGAGGCCGCGGCGGGACCGTTTCGGCGGGTTGAGCAGCCGCCCGACCTCGGCCTGCTGCTTGTCGATGAGGTGCCGCACGACCGGCGGCCAGGGACTGGTCATCGGCGGGATCGGGCCAAGGCGCTCCAGCACCCAGGCCGGGGGCGGCCGGTCCGCCGGGTTCTTCGCCAGACACGGCTCGGCGATCTGCCGGAGTTCCGGCGCCAGTGGACGCAGATCGGGCTGGACGTGCACGACGTTGTAGAGGGTGTGCGGTGTGGACGTTCCGGTGAACGGGTTCGACCCGGTCGCGGCCATCACCAGGAGCGCGCCGAAGGAGAACATGTCGCTCGCCGGGGTCAGCGGCTTGCCCTCGGCCTGCTCCGGCGACATGAACCCGGGCGAGCCGATGACCGCCCCGGTGTGCGTGAGTTCGGAGTCGCCTTCGACGGCGCGGGCGATCCCGAAGTCGATCACCCGGGGGCCGTCACCGGTCAGGATGACGTTGCTCGGCTTCAGGTCCCGGTGGATCAGCCCGGCGCGGTGGATATCGCCCAGCGCCAGCGCGAGCCCCGCGGCGAGATGCCGGACCGCGATCGGCGGCAGCGGCCCGCCGGCGGCGACGGCCTCGGACAGCGACGGTCCCGGGACGAACACCGAGGCCAGCCACGGGGTCGGCGCGTTCGGATCGGCGTCCATGACCGGAGCGGTGTACGCGCCGGACACCAAGCGCGAAGTGTCGACCTCGCGCCGGAACCGCTCGCGGAA
The DNA here is from genome assembly GCF_000943515.2 of Amycolatopsis orientalis. Taxonomy (NCBI): domain Bacteria; kingdom Bacillati; phylum Actinomycetota; class Actinomycetes; order Pseudonocardiales; family Pseudonocardiaceae; genus Amycolatopsis; species Amycolatopsis orientalis. Next base: position 5,455,139 of record NZ_CP016174.1, read on the forward strand.
GCCGGGATCGTGCGCGAAGCCCGGGTGGACCTGCTTGATCGCGACCAGGCGGCCGTCGGAGGAGATCCCGAGCAGCACCCGGCCCATCCCGCCTTCGCCGAGCGTGGCGAACACCCGGTAGCGCCCCACGCCGGTGGGTTCGCCGGTGTTCAACGGCTTCACGAAGGCCCCCTTGTCCGGGGCGATGGTACAAAACCACCCGGAAGTGTCACGCGGCGCGTCGGTCCGCCCGGCCGAAATCCTTGAGCCGGAGACTGTTGGACACGACGAGGACGGACGACAGCGACATCGCCGCCCCGGCGATCAACGGGTTCAGCAGGCCGAGCGCGGCCAGCGGGATCGCGGCGACGTTGTAGCCGAACGCCCAGGCCAGGTTCCCGCGGATGATCCGCAGGGTGCGATCGGCGAGCCGGATGGCGTCGGGGACCACGTGCAGGTCTTCGCGGACCAGCACGACGTCCGCCGAACGCAGCGCGATGTCACTGCCCTTGGCCATCGCCATCCCCAGATCCGCGGTGGCCAGCGCCGGGCCGTCGTTGATCCCGTCGCCGACCATCGCGACCCGCGCTCCCCCGGCCCGCAACGCGTCGATGACCTGGGCCTTCTCCGCGGGCAGGACCCCGGCGCGGACGTCGGTGACGCCGACCTCGTCCGCGACCGCGCGGGCGGCGGCTTCGTTGTCGCCGGTGAGCAGGACGGTCCGCAGGCCGAGCGCGTGCAGGGCGTCGACCGCGGCCCGCGCCGACGGCTTCACGACGTCCCGGATCACCAGGAACCCGGCGACACGGCCGTCCAGCGCGACGAGGATCGCCGTCGCGCCTTCGCCCTCGGCCGCGGCCAGTCCTTCCGCGACGTCGGCCGGGACAGGGATCCCCCGATCCGCCAGCAGCCGCGTGTTGCCGACGAGGACTTCGTGCCCGTCGACCTCGCCCCGTGCCCCGAGTCCGGGCAGCGCGCAGAAGCCGTCGACCGGCGGCAACCCAGGCAGCCCCGCACGCGCCGCCGTCACGACGGCGGTGGCGATGGCGTGTTCCGACCCGGCCTCCACGGCACCGGCGAACCGGAGCACTTCCGGCATGGTGAACCCGTCGGCCGGGCGGCAGTCGGTCACGGTCATCTTCCCGGTGGTGACGGTGCCGGTCTTGTCGAGGACCACGGTGTCCACCGAACGGCTCGCTTCGAGCGCGTCCGGCCCTTTGATCAGGATGCCCAGCTGGGCGCCGCGGCCGACACCCGCCATGAGCGCCGTCGGCGTGGCCAGGCCGAGCGCGCACGGGCAGGCGATGATGAGCACGGCGACGGCCGCCGCGAAACCGTCGCGAGCGGGTCCCCCGGTGGCCAGCCACCCCGCCAGGGTCAGCGCGGCCACCCCGAGCACGGCGGGGACGAACACCGCGCAGATCCGGTCGACCAGACGCTGCACGGCGGCCTTGCGGGCCTGCGCGCGTTCCGCCAGCGCCGTCATCTGGGCCAGCTGGGTATGCGCGCCGACGGCGGTCGCCCGGATCACCAGCCTGCCGTCCCGGTTCACCGAGGCCCCGATGACCCGGTCGCCCGCGCCGACCTCCGCGGGCACGGGTTCGCCGGTCACCGCGCTGACATCCACAGTGGACAGTCCACTGTCGACGACGCCGTCCGCGGCGATCGACTCACCCGGTTTCACCACGAAGAGGTCCCCGGCGGCCAGCTCGCCGATCGGGACCATCAGCTCGACCCCGTCACGCGAGACCCGGACGTCCTTGGCCGCCAACGCGTCCAGTGCCGCCAGCAGTCCGGCCGCGCTGCGCCGGGACCGGCTTTCGAAGTAGCGGCCCGCCAGCAGGAAGGTGGTCACCCCGGCGGCGACGTCGAGGTAGATCGCGTCCGCTCCGGCCGCTGTCGGACCGAAGCCGATCCAGTATCCCGGTCCGGCGCCACCGGAGAACGCGGACCACGCCGACCAGGCGAACGAGGCGAGCACGCCGATCGACACCAGGGTGTCCATACTGGACGAACGGTGCCGGAGATTCCGCAGTGTGGCGCGGTGGAACGGCAGCGCGGACCAGAACACCACCGGAACGGCCAAGACCAGGCACAGCAGTTCCCAGCCGGGGAACCGCAGCCGCGGCACCAGCGCGAGGGTGATCGAGAGGTTCCCCAGCGGGATGGCCAGCAACGCGGCCACGACCAGCCGCCGCCGGAGATCGCGGACCCGCGCGAAGCCGGTGCCCGGATCCTCTTCTCCGCGGATTTCCGCCGTGTACCCGACTTTGCGGACCCGCTCGACGAGGACGTCGTCGGCCAGCTCGTCCGGGACCTGCACGGTGGCGCGCTCGGTCGCGTAGTTCACCGACGCGCGGACACCGTCGAGTTTGTTCAGTGTGCGTTCGACCCGTGCCGAACAGGCGGCGCAGGTCATCCCCGACACGGTCAGTTCCACCGTGCGGACGGCGGTCTCCGGCGCGGAAATCGTCATGGTGCGGCACTCCCAGGGATTCACCGATGGTTCCTTGGTGGTGGAACGGGTGTCCCGTGAGGTGTCGCGAGGCAGATTACCGCCGCCGGGAACCGGGCCCGCGTCCGGCCCGACTACTGCGATGGTGGTGAGAACAGGTGTGCCAGATCAGGCTTTACGGGGCGTCAGCACGAGATCGAACGTGTTGCCGTCGCCTTGGACGAACGTGCTCAGATACGGGGTGAACGCGCCGCAGCCGGTCAGCGGAGCCAACGTGTAGGTGCCGGTGAGCGCCCCGCCCGCCGCCATCGTGAAGCCGTCCCCGGTCCGCAGTTCCGCCGTCGACGGGCTCGACGTCCTGCACCCGGGTCCGCTGCTGACCGGCATGCCGAGCAGGGTGACGAGCGGGAGGACGGTGGTGAACCGGGGCCGCGCCACGAAACCGGTCCCGGTGAGATCGCCGCCCTGTGGTCCGTCGGCGACGAATTCGAGGTCGGCCGCGCCCGGCACGAAGCCGAACAGCCGGAAGTCTGTGTGGGTCCTGTCGAACACCGGGCCGCCGGCGAAGACCGTGGCCGCGGTGGGGCTCAGGTCGAATCCACCGGTCAGCGGCGCGGTGGTGCCCAGCGCCTTGAGGCCGGTCTTCCCGGCGACCGTGTAGTGGCGTCCCGCGGGGGTCCCACCGAGGTCGAAGGAGAGCAGGACCGGGTCCTGGCCGGGGTCGAGGGTGCAGTCCGAAGTGAACGAGCCGAGGCCGGTGAAGGAGCCGTCGGCCTTCTTCGGGGTCAGGCGGGTGGTGAAGTCGCCGACGGTCAGGGTGGTCTTGCCCGGCTTCGCCAAGGTCACCGTGGGCACGGATCCGGTCGCCACCGGGCTGAACGAGCCCGCCGCCGGGATCTCGGTCTTCCCGACGTTCAGCGGAATGCGTACCGGCAACGGGTTCGCGTCGCCGTTGACGAGCGTGACCTCCGCCGCCGCGGTGCCTTCGACGGTGGTGGCGCCGACGAGGTTGAGCCCGCGCGCCGCTTTGTCCGGCACGGTGACGGTGATCGTCAGCCCGGAGGTGGTGAGCGTGCCGCCGGGCGCGGTCGGCACCTCGAAGTCGGCCTTGATCACCGCGTCGAGCTTCTGCAGCCCGATCAGCGGGAACGGGCAGGTGAACGACAGCTTCTTCGCCACCGGCGTGGCCGCCGCCGCGCCGCGGACCGCGACGAACAGCAGGCAGCAGGCGGTGAGCAGGACGATGAGGCCGGCCGCGAGCAGCATCCGGACGTTGATACGAAAGGGCATGGTCGCCTTCCTGGACGGCGCCGGTACGGCACCGGTCCCCGTCGCGGGAGGCGACGGGGACCGGCTGCCTTGACTACTTCTTGGCGAGGTTCAGATCGAGCGTGTTGCCGTCGCTCTTGGCGAACGCGCTGATCCAGTCGTTCAGCTGACCGCAGTTCTGCAGCGCGGACAGCGAGTAGGTGCCGGTCAGCTTCCCGCCCTTGAGCAGGTCGAAGTCCGGACCGGTGGTCATCTCGCTGGTGGACGGGCTGACCGTGCCGCACTTCGGGTCACTGCTGATGGGGATCCCGAAGATCTGCACGCTCGGCAGGAACACGTTGAACTTGATGTGCGCCTTGAACCCGGTGCCGACGAGCTCACCGGTCTGCTTGCCGACCTGTTCGACCTTGATGTCCGAGCCGCCCTGGATGAACCCGAACAGCTTGAAGTCGGTGTGCGACGGGTCGAGCTTGAGGTCGCCGGTGAACGTCTTCGAAGCCAGGTCGACGTCCGCGTCGAAGCCACCGCTGATCGGCGCGGTGCTGCCGAGCGACTTCAGCGCGGTCTGCCCCTTGATGCCGAAGGCGTACTTGAGCCCGCCGCCACCGGGGGTGGTGGTGACAGGCGGCGTCGTCGGCGTGGTCGGGGTCGTGGGGGTGGTGGTGGGCGTGGTCGGTGTGGTGGTCGGCGTGGTGGTGCCGCCGCCCTCACCGATCTTGATCGTGGCCAGGGTGTTGTTCTGACCCGGATCCTGCGTGCACGGCGCGTCGATCGTGCCGTCCGGCGTGATGCCGGTGACCGAACCGTCGGCCTTGCGCGGGGTGACCTTCAGCTGCAGGTCACCCACGGTGATCTTCGCTTCGCCGGGCTGGTTGAAGGTCAGCGAGGGGGTCCTGCCCGCCGCGTTGACCGTCATCTCGCCCGAGGTGGGGATGTTCGATTTGGCGATCTCGTTGGGGACCTTGACCGGCAGGTTGAGCCCGGGGGCCGCCACGTTCGCCGCTGCGACGGCCTGACCCTCCAGTGTGGTCGCACCGATCAGGTTCAGCCCGCTGACCGTGTCCGCGTTGATCGTGGAGACGGCCTTGATGTCGAACGTGCCGGTCGGCTGACCGGTCTTGACCGACAGCGGCAGATCGGTGTTGATCACCACCTTCAGCGACTGCGAACCCACGAGCGGGAACGTGCAGTGGTAGTTGAGCGGCAGTGAGATCGGATCGGCGACACTGGACTGCGCCCCGACCACGAGTACCGCGGTGGCAAGCCCCACGGCACCGGCAGCGGCGGCGGCGACCGCCTTCTTTGTTCCTCTACGGTGACTCACGATCGTCCTTCCGTGGTATCAACGATGATACGAAACGGCGCACAATTCCCCAGAGCAATAAATATCGGCCCGGGAGAATTCTCCGGGTAGCGACGATGTCTGACGGATCGCAACCGAACAGTAAACTAACGACGTGACAGGACCACTATCAAGGCCCCGCCCATAAAAGTCGACGGGTGGACGGTAAATTGTCACCCGGACACGGTGCCGGCATCCGGTTCCTAGTAGGAGCACACGGGTTTCCCCAGCACAGAGCCACTGGCGAGGCTCGGCGGAACCACTGACACCGGTGACAATCCGCCGGCGCGAAACTGTGTCCCGCGTGCCAATCGCGTCTTTCCCCGCTTCCATGGTGCACCGATCGGCTTGCCTGGCGGAATCTTTCGTGAGTAACCTCCCAGTTCAGCAAGCCGGTCGCCGTCGACCACAGCTGTTTTCCGCTGTCGACGGCCATCGGCCCCTCTTTCGCCGAATTCGACGGGGAAACCATGAAGAGAATGCGCCGCACGGCAGCGCGAATCGCGTTCGCCACCGTCTCCGTGACCGCCGCGGTGACCCTGCTGAGCGCCTGCGGGTCCGACGAACCCGCCGACGCCGGCCGTCACGCCGACCCCGCCGCGCTCGCCTGGGTGGACAAAGTGTGCTCCGGAGTCGCGACGGCGTCGGCGAAGCTGTCCCAGCCGCCCGCGTTCGCCCCCGCCGATCCACAGAAGACGAAGACCGCCATGGTGGGCTTCCTGAATTCGCTCTCCGCCGCCCTCGACGACATGGCGGGCGGGATCCGGAACGCCGGGGTGCCGCCGGTGCCGGAGGGACAGTCCGCGGTGGACAAGGCGACCACCACCCTCGGCGAGACCAAGTCGAAGGTGACGGACACCCTGACGAAGATGCAGGGCGCGCCGGTCACCGACCAGGCGAGCCTGCAAAAGGTGGTGGCCGACGCCGACACCACGATGAGTGGCTTGAGCGAGCCCGAGGGCCCGATCAAGCATCTGCGCGCAAACGCGGAACTGGACCTCGCCTTCACCGAATCCCCGACCTGTCGCCAGGTCTACGGCGGCAACGCCTGACATCCGTCCCGTGCTCTCTGGAGGCCCGGCCGTGCCGATCTCGTTCCCCCGTCCGACCCGCCGGACACTCGCCGCCGCGCTGGCGATCGTCCTGTCCGCCGGCGTGCTGACCGCGCTGGGCGGCGGTCCGGCGAACTCCGCCGTCCCGGCGGCGTCCGACGACTCGTTCTACCCCCCGCCGTCCCCGCTCCCGGCGGGCAAGCCGGGTGACATCATCCGCTCACGTGTCTCGAAAGCCGGGCCGCGTAAGGATTCCGTCAACGCGTGGCAGGTGATGTACCTGTCCACCAACGCCCTCGGGCAGCCGGACGCGGTGACCGGCACCGTGCTGGTGCCGAAGAACGCGGACCCGGCGAAGGCGCCGATCGTCTCGTTCGCCGCGGGCACGCACGGCCCGGCGTTCACCTGCACACCGTCGAAGATGATCGACATCGGCGCGTTCTACGAACAGTCCGGTCTCGACGACCTCCTCGACGCCGGGTACGCCGTCGCGCTCACCGACTACGAGGGCTACCGGCAGGATCCGAAGACGACCTACGTGGTCGGCCGGTCCGAAGGCCCGGCGGTGATCGATGTGGTCCGTGCCGCTCAGCGCCTGCCCGAGGCGAAGCTGTCCGCCGACGCCAAAGTGCTCTTCCGCGGCTATTCGCAGGGCGGCGGCGCGGCGGCCTGGGCCGGTGAACTGCATCCGACCTACGCGCCGGAACTGAACCTCGTCGGCGTCGCGGCGGGCGGTGTCCCCGCCGATCTGGTCCAGGTCACCCTGCAGCTCGACGGGAAGTTCGGCTTCGGTGTCTTCGCCTATGCCCTCGTCGGCCTGGACAACGCCTATCCCGAACTGAAGCTGGATTCGTTCCTCAGCGACAACGGGCGCGTGAAACTGGCGGAGATGCAGAAGAGCGCGTGCACGTTCGAACTGCTCACCACCTACGCGAACCACAAGATCGCCGACTACACGACCAGCGCGGGCTACGTCCGGCCGGAATGGGTCAAGCGGCTCACCGAGAACAAGCTGGGCGGCACCCCGATCAAGGTCCCGCTGTTCCTCTACCACGCCACCCAGGACCAGCTCGTGCAGTTCTCCCAGGCCGACGCGCTGCATAAGGCCTACTGCGCGGCCGGGGTCAAGGAAACGTGGAAGACCTACGAGACCGACCACATCACCGCGGTCTACACCGGCAACGCCGACGTGCTCGCGTTCGTCAAGGACCGGATCGCGGGTACTCCGGCGACGTCGAACTGCTGATCCCGCTGCCCTCTGGTCGTGAGTGGTAATGACGGTTAGAGGCGAGTAAGGCAACTTGGCGTGTCGCGTGCGCTATCGGCTCACGCCGCGGTCTGATGTGTCCAATGTGGCATTGGAGACGCTGAGCGTCCCCAATGCCACATTGGAGACATGCCCGGCTCCCGGAGTCTTCACCGAGGTGATCGGCAGCAGCGGCTTCGGGAGAACGCGGAGTTGGGGGTGTCGGTCACGACAACTTTGCCTTACCTCTCAAATATCGAGGGGTAAGGCAAATATGGCGTGCCCCGCCGCGGGACCGGACTGGCTGACGGAAGCCAGTCTCGACCCCAGGTGTCCACAAGAGACCCCTGTCCGGCCCCAGGTGTCCAATTTGAGTAGTTTGCGCGGTTTTGGGATGGGGTCGTGAGTGATAAAGAGCGTTAGAACGCTACTTATCACTCACGACCCCATCCTGAACCGTACTTCTAGGCATCGATCGGACACCGAGTCGCTGGTGACTATCCCTGGTGGACAGACATGGGACGCGCCCTGCCCCACGTGGGGCCCCTTGTCGATCGTCAAGGTAGCGAAGGCCTCCCTCGCTACCTTGAGGGTAAGCAAGGGGGCCTTCACAGCTGCGAGCCGATCGCGCCATGTTTGGCTTATCTCTCAATAGAACCGTCATTACCACTCACGAGGCCTCAGCGGCGGTGGGCTACAACTCGGCGGGGCGCAGGCGTTCGGCCCGTAGCGCGAGTTCGATCCGCAGCCGCTGGTCCGGGTCCTCCAGCCGCTCGCCGAACAACTCCGTGAGACGGCGCAGGCGTGCCCGCACCGTCTGCGGGTGCACGGCGAGCTGCCGGGCGATCTCGGGTGCGCTTCCCCGCGTCTGCACCTGGGTGAGCAGCGTCGCCGCCAGCTCCTCGTGTTGCCGCGGCGCCAGTCCCGACAACGGTTCCAGCGTCTCCCCGGCCAGCTGGTCCAGCAGGAACTCATCGGCGAGCAACAGCAACGTGGTGATGTGCTCCTCGCACCACAGCACCGGGCCGACCATCGTGATCATCCCCCGCTGGGCCAGTTCGGCCGCGCGGCGGGCGATCCGGAACGACTCGGCGGCCTGCGCGACCGGGACGGACACGCCGACCGTGGCCGTCCATCCGGCAGGCAGCTCGCGGAGGCCGCCGAGGTCGGCTTCGGGGCAGGCCACCAGCGCACCGGGCGCGTCCGAGACGAGATCCGCGGGTACCGCCGTCGGGAGCAGGCCCGCGGGGAACGGGGGCGCGCCGGGCGCGGCGGTGAAGACGACCGCGGTGATCCGGTGCGGGATCCGCCAGCCGATCGCGACGGCGAGCGCGCCGACATCGGCCTGGGCGTACCCGCCACCGCCGGTCAGCAGCCGGAACAGCCTTGCCCGCTGCTCCGCGGGTCCGGTGGCCTCGGCCTGTGCCGCGTTGTAGCCCTCGGTCAGCGCCATCGTCACTTCGACGACGTCGCCGAACAGGCATTCGGCCGCGCCGTAGAGGACATCGCCGGAGAGGTTCAGCCGACGGCCGGCCGCGGCGATCGACCGCCACAGCACCCGGCTCGAAACCCGGAACGCCGCCTGCGCGGCCTCCCGGCTGAGCCCTTGCTGGAACGCGATCCGGCCCTGGTCACGGAAGTCCGTCAAGAGGTCGTTCTGCAGCAGTTCGGGGACACCGACCCGGTCGATGGCGCGCTCGATACCGCGCCTGGTCAGCTCCACGGCCGCGGCACGGGCGTCGGCGTCGCTGAAAACCTCGGCGCATTCACCGATTTCGGCCATCACGCCTTCGACGCATTGCCGGGCGATCGCCGGGATCCACGGCCGGACCGCGTCACCGAGTTCCCTCGGCAGGCGCGCCCACAACGAACCAACGGGCTGCCAGCTCACGGATGCGTTCCCCCGCTCGGAAGTATGCCGACGATTCCGGGCACCCATTCCCTTTCGTCCGCGCGCCACCGGCGCACTCGAATGCACGGAGCGTAGAACCGGCGCCACATCCGTGTCAAAAGCCGTCGTGGCGAAACGTCCGTCCGTGGAGTCCGCGTGGAGTACCGCGACTTTCCGTCGCCAATTCAACGTCACATTCGCGGTACACGCCCTCGGCCGATCGAGTAGAAACACTCCCGGCGCCGTCCCGTCGATCCGGCGCGGCCGCGTAAAGGGATTCATGTTTCCCGTCACCCCGTTCGACGAAATCAAAGGTGGTCCTCGTGGTCGAGTACCGCAGTTTCCCCATGCTGGCGGCGCTGCCGCGTTCGCTCGGCGACGAACTGCGTCCGTATACCGGTCACGCCACGGCCGCGATGATCAAAGAGGTCCAGCGGTCCGTCGCCGCGTATTCCCAGCCGTTGCGCGGCGTCTTCGGCCGGGTCCTGGTCGTTTCCTGTGAGCGGGCGCTGCGGCACTACGTCGACTGCATCGGCGACGCGGACGTCCCGCACGACCGCTGGATCGACTTCTACCGCCTGCGCGGGCGGATCGAATTCACCGAAGGCCGCGGCCTGGAACCGTTGCACGACAGCGCGACGATCGGCGCACGGGCGGGCTGGCGCGCGATGCGGCCCATCGTGCGCGGGCTCGGCGTCGGGGCCGACGTCATCGCGCTCGCGGCGGAATCCGTCTTCGTCTACGTCGACGAACTGTGCGCGACGACGATCGAGGGCTACCAGGAGGCGGAAGCCCAGGCCGCGGGCGCGATCCCGCTCCGGCGCCGCCGTCTGCTCGAACTGATCGCGCAGGCACCGGAAGGGTCCGCGTGCAGTATCGCGAGCCTGGCGAAGGGGGCCGGGTGGCGGGTCCCGCGGATCGCGGCCATGGTCGCGCTCCAGCGCGCTCCGGGCGCCGGCGAATTCCCCGCCCATCTCCTGGCCGACGAAGTGCTGCGCGACCTCGACACCACCGAGCCGTACCTGCTCACCGCGGATCCCGACACCGATCTGGCGCCGCTGAAGGAGGCGATGGACGGCTGGCGCGCGGCGGTCTCCCCCGTGGTCCCGCTCGCCGACGCCCCGGCCGCCCTGCGCACCGCCCGCCGCGCACTACTGCTGACCAGCGAGGACGCGCCGGGTCCGATCGTCTGGTGCCGGGATCATCTCGCCACCCTGTGGCTGCTCGCCGAGGACTTCCTCGCCGCCGAACTGGCCAAGCGGAGTCTCGACCCGTTCTCGTCGCTGAGCGGGAAACAGCGGGAGCGGCTCAGTGAAACGCTCCTCGCCTGGCTGGAAACCCGCGGCGGGGCGCCGGAGATCGCGCAACGGCTGGGGGTGCATCCGCAGACCGTGCGGAACCGCCTGCGGCAACTGGAAGAACTGTTCGGCGACCGGCTCAAGGACGCCGACGACCGGCTGGGCATGCACCTCGCGCTGCGCGCCCAGCGGCTCATGCGCGCCCACCGCCGCGACGAAGACGCGCCAGGGCGCTGACCCGGCGGACCCGCCGTTCCGGTGGGCGCACGGTGGGAAGTACCCAGCGCAGGCCGCGGCGGGCGGGTTTCACCCTCGGCTGATCGATGTGGAAGTCCGCCCGGCAGGCCATCAGAGAACGGCCGCCGATCCGGCACGGTGCGTCGTCGCGGCCATGCGTTTCTCCCGTGGTGACGGGTGTTCACGGACGCTTTCCTGAATACCGGCACGGTCGGGAAATGTCGATGCGCGATTGTTCCGGTGTCCAGGTTTTGGCATCCGGCTCCGGGGTCGGCCCCGGCATTCTTGTCACCTCGGCCGCAATTGCCGGACGTGTCCGGCGACACGCTGACGAACCGGCCTTTCCTCACGTTATTTTGACGCCTGACAACGGAAAGGCGGGACATGGCCCTCGAAGCGCGCACACTGACCCTGCACGGGCAGGAAATCCGGCTGCGGGAATACCTGCCGTCCACAAGGGACACCACGGGCGAGCCGCTCGTGCTGCTGCACGGGATCTCGGGCAGCGGGCAGACCTGGATCCCGCTGCTCGAGCATTTCGAGCGGACCGGGTTCGGGCGGCACGTCCTCGTCCCCGACCTGCCCGGCCACGGCGACTCCGGCTCACCGAGGGCCGACTACGGCCTCGGCGCGATGGCCAGCGTCGTCCGCGACATCCTCGCCCTCACCGGGAACCACCACGCGACCATCGCCGGGCACTCCCTCGGCGGCGGGATCGCGATGCAGTTCGCCTACCAGTTCCCGGAGATGTGCGCCCGGCTGGTGCTCGTGGGCAGCGCCGGACTCGGTCCGCAGGTGACCGCGGTCCTGCGCGCGACGGCGCTCCCGGGCGCCAAGGCGACACTCGCCGCCGCCGTCAACCCGGTCACCGTCGCGATCGCCCGCGGGATCGCCGCCGCCGGCCGCGGTCTCGGCGGGAAACTGGCCCCGGAGACGCGGGAACTGACAAGGCACCTTTCGTCACTCTCCGACGCGGGCCGCCGCCGGGCGTTCCTCTTCATCGCGCGCAGCCTGATCGACCTCCGCGGCCAGCGCGCGAGCGCGGTCGACAAGCTCTACCTCGCCGAGCAGGTGCCGACCCTGATGATCTGGGGTGCCCACGACCCGCTCATCCCGGTCGAGCACGGCCGAAAGACGGCGGAACTGCTGCCGGGTAGCCGCTTGACCGTGTTCGAAAATGCGAAACACTTTCCACATGTAGCCGACCCGGCCCGGTTCGGTGCGGAGCTGGAACGCTTCCTGGACGAGACGGAACCCGCCCGGCTGACCCTCGAAGAGGTCGTCGAGATCCTCGTTCGGGCGAGCGAAGCGGCGAATGAGGTCGAAAACCGCGCGAAGGCCGTGAAGAAGGTCCCGGAAAAGTTGTCACCCGGACCCCATCTCAGGCGTGCCTAAATGTCACCCGCCGCCGGATCGGACCACCCGTTCGGGTGTAGTCCATCCAGGTGGCCGATCAAGGTCCCGCCAGCCGTTGACAGTCCTCTCGGCCGGATTTTATGTTGCGTGAGCCACAAAATCTGGATCGGCTTCACCGTTGAAGAGGCTGATTTTGTTGCTACCAAGGATAAAAACATGACCGACTTGGATACCGGGTTCTCGCGGCACGATCTGCGGACCGCACGGCCTGACCCCGACGTGCGTCACCCCGTCACCCCGCACCGCCAGCCACCGGGTCCGGTCCAGCGACCGCGCGCCTTCGCGCCGGCACCGAGAACCCCAGTGGAGAACCGACCTGTGCGCAGCACCGGTGCGAATGGACTGTGGGCGTCACTGCCACGGGAACTCGGCGAGCGGTTCCGGCCGCGGGCCGACCCGTTGGCCCGAGCCATCCTCCAGGAGGTACAACGAGCCGTCCCCGAATACGCCCAGCCGCTGGAAGGCGCGTTCGGACAGATCATCACTCAGGGTATCCGGCAGGCCATCCTGCATTGCCTCGATACGGTCGGTCAGGGGACGGCCCCGCTCGACAAGTGGTCCGCGGTCTTCCGCAATCTCGGGAAGGTCGAGTTCAAGGAGGGCCGCAGTCTCGACTGCCTGCAGACGGCCTACCGCGTCGGCGGTCGGGTCGCCTGGCGGCACGTTTCGGAATTCGGGCAGGCGATCGGAGCGGACGCCGATCTCCTGTGCACCGCGGCCGAGGCGATTTTCGCTTACGTGGACGAGATTTCCGCACTGTCCATCGAGGGCTACACGGCCGCGCAGGAACGGGCCGCCGGCACCAGGGCCAGACGTAGACGGCGGCTGCTCGAACTCATGCTCTCCGATCCGCCGTCCTCACCGCAGTCGATCGCGTCCCACGCGGCCAATGCCCAATGGGCGCTGCCCGCCGAGGTCACGGTCGTCGCGCTGGAACGCCGGAACGGCCCGCTCGACTCCGACAGCGCCGACCTCGACGCCGACGTCCTGGTCGACTTCGAGGGCCCCAAGCCCTGCCTGGTCACCGGAGACCCCGACAGGCACCTGAAGGACCTCGCCGAGCGGCTCCCCGGCTGGCGGGCGGTGATCGGCCCGGCCGTGCGGCTCACCGAAGCGCCGCGCTCCCTGCTGTGGGCCCGCCGCACCCTGCGGCTGGTCCAGCGCGGGGTCCTGCCGGACAAGCCGGTCACCCGCTACAGCGACCACCTGTCCACCCTGTGGCTGCTCGCCGACGAGTTCCTGGTCCGTGAGCTGTGCACACGCAGCCTCGCCCCGTTCGACGACCTCACGCCCAAGCAGCGGGCGCGGCTCGGGGAGACGTTGCTGATCTGGCTGCAGTCCCGGGGCAGCGCTCCGGAGATCGCGAAGAAACTCAAGGTCCACCCCCAGACCGTCCGGTACCGCATGCACCAGCTCATCGATCTCTTCGGCGACCGGTTGAACAACGCCGACGACCGGCTCGACATGGAGATCGCCCTGCGCGCGGAGGCCTTGCTCGCCGAGGACTGATCAGCGTTTCCCACTCACAACGAGGTGACGAGGTGACCCGACCGCAGGATGGCCGCAGCGGGGTCGAGGCGACATACGGACCGCTCCTCTCCCCCGCCCGGCCGGGCGGGTCGAGCGGACGTCCCGTGCAGCTCTGGGCCTTGCTGCCGAGAGAACTGGCGACGGTGTTCCGGCCGGTGCTGGCCGACGTGGCCGGGGAGGTGGTCCGCGAGATCCAGCGGACCATCCCCGACTACGCCCGGCCGCTGGACGGCGCGTTCGGCAAGGCGCTCAAAACCGGTGTCCAGATGGCGTTCCTGCAGTTCCTGGAGCGGATCGGGAACCCGGAGGCGCCGTCGGAAGACCGCCGGGGTGTGTTCCTGAGCCTGGGTGTCCAGGAGTTCCACCAGGGCCGCAACGTCGACGTCCTCCAGGCGGCGTACCGGGTCGGGGCCAGGGTGACCTGGCGCCGCGTGGCCGAGGCCGGGCGGCGCACGGGTGTTCCTTCGGCGACGTTGTGCCTGCTCGCGGAAGCCATCTTCGCCTACATCGACGAGCTGTCGGCGCTGTCCGTCGAGGGCCACGCGGAGGCGCGGGAGAAGGCCGCGGGCGCGCTGGAGCGACGGCGTCACCGGCTGATGGAACTCCTGCTCGCCGAACCGCCGTCACCGCCCGACGTCGTCAAACACGCCGCCGACCTCGCACGCTGGCAGTTACCGGACCTGCTCGTCGCCGTCGCACTCGATCAGCCGTCGGACGAAGCTCCGGCGGCTGCTTCGAGCGCGCTGGCGGACTTCGAGAGCAGTTCGCCCTGTTTGCTGCTGCCCGCTCCGGAACCGGATGAACGGGAACAATTCGCCGAGCATCTGGCCGGTTGGCGAGCCGCGGTCGGCCCCGCCGTCCCGCCCTCCTACGCGGCTCGTTCCCTGCGGGCCGCGCGAGAGGCACTGCGGCTCGTCGAGTCCGGCGCGCTCGCCGACGAGCCGGTGACGTGGTGTGCCGACCACCTTTCGCGACTGTGGCTGCTCAAGGAACCGTTTCTGGCCGCCGAGCTGGTGCGGGAGCGGCTCGGGCCGTTGGCCGGGCTCACCGGGAAGCAGCACTCACGGCTGGCCGGGACCCTGCTCGCGTGGCTGGAGACGTGCGGGAACGTCCGTGAGGTGGCGGAGCGGCTCTCGGTGCACCCGCAGACGGTGCGGTCCCGCGCTCAGGAACTGGAGGCGCTGTTCGCGGACGGGCTGAAGGACCCCGAACGCCGCTTCGAGATGATCCTCGCCCTACGAACGATCCCCTCCTGAACCCCACGCATTCAGAGGACTAAATGCGTGGGGTGAGCGTGGTCGCGAGTGGCGTGTCCAGGCTTGAGGCTTCCGGCGAGGGGTGGGCTGAGTTGGTCGTGAGTGGCGATTCGGGTTAGAACCCGAATCGCCACTCACGACCCATCCGCGCGCTATCCCCTGAGGACACGCGTTTAGAGGACTGAATGCGAGGGGGTGGCGGGGTCAGGCGGCGGCGAGGGCGGTGACCCGCCACTTCCCTTCGGACCGTTCGGCCGTCACGCTCAGCTGGGCCGCACCGCTACTGCGCTGCCCGTCCCCGCGGACGCCGGTCTGGTCGAGGAACACCAGCAGCGACGCCCGGTCGCCGTCGAGGACCTTGACACCGGAGACCACCGGAGTCGAGGTCACGACCAGTTTCTGCGCCGTCGCCAGGTTCCGGACCTGGGCGAACAGCTGATCGTACTGACCCAGCGCGGGTCCGGAGAGGACCTCTTTCGCGGCCTGTTCGCTCTTGGCGGGATCGTCGTACCGGTACGAGAAGATCGTGCCGAGCGCCTTGCCGACCTGGTCGCTCACCTCGGCGGTCGCGGCGACGTCGGTCAGCGCGGTGTTGTGCGCCAAAACAGCCGTCGTGTCCCGCGCCTCGATCGCGAACCACCCCGCGAGGCCCGCCATCACCAACGCGACCGCGCCGAAAGCCAGAGCACCCCGACGCCGCACCGGTGCGACGGTCTCCTCGGAAACCTCCGGGACGTCATCGACCGGGTCGACCTCGACGACCTCATCGGGCGCGTCGAGGACTTTCGTGCTCCCGCCCATTTTCCCGGCCACCTTCACGGTGCGCCGGGCCGGTTTGACGGCTCGTTTCGTGGTCATCCGTCCTCCGTCATGGCTTTCCGGTGTCGGTCACCGGCACCTGCCCGAGCGACGTGACCCGCCACCCGTCCGGCGTCCGGTTCAGGCCGGCCCGGAACCGGTTGTGCTTGGTCACGGCCTCCCCGCCGTCGGGCCGGACCTCGAGTTCGACCGACGCGATCACTTCGGCCGTCCCGCCGCCACTGTCCACTTCGGTCACCGCGGCGTCGACGACCCGGCCGGTGGTGACGGTCTTCGCCTGGCCGATCCGGCCGAGGCCGCCTTCCCGGTCCCGCGCCAGCTCGTCGTGCAGCGCGCCGCCGGAGAGGTTCAGCCAGTTCTGGTAACCCTGTTCCGCCTGCCGGTAGTCCAAAGTGGTCAGTGTGGCGACCGCCTGCCTCCCCGCCGTCAGCGCGTCCTCCCGGACCGTGGCCCGCGCGACGCCGTCGTCGCGGCTCGCGTCCCACCAGGAGTAGCCGAACCAGGCGGCGAACGCCGTGGCGACCACCGCGAGGAGGACAGCGAATCTGGTCATGGTCTTCACCTTCCCGGGACGTTCTGCGAGCCGCGGACGTTCGTCGGATTCCCCTTCGGCAGCGCGCAGCGCGCGGCGGTGTTCAACGGACGCGGTGCCGTGTCGAGCCCGTCGCGGTAGCCGGTCCCGTAACCGGTGACGCACGGCGGCGGGTCGAAGAACGTCAGCGACAGGCCGACGTGCGCGCCGTCCGGTCCCATGATCGCGGCGCCCGCCGCGACCGCCTTCGGCGCGGTGACCAGCAGTTGCTCGATGCCGTCCAGCCGCGTTTCCAGTACGTCCGCGGTGGTCAGCAGGTTCGCCAGCAGGATGCCGAGGCTCGGCCCGGTCTCCCGCAGCACGGAACTGATCTCGTTCGCCGCCGCCGGGATGGCCGGGATCAACCGGCGCAGATCCCCGTCGGAACTCTTCAGTGTCTCGGCGAGCAGTTTCGCGTTCGCGCCGAACGAGCGGATCGCGTCCGCCTGCGAAACCTGCGTGTCGAGCACGGTCTGCGCGTCGGTCACGAACCTGGTGAGCGGATCGACGTGGGCACTCGCCGCCTTGACGAACTCGATGCCCCGTCCGACGAGCTGGTCCAGTGCCGGGCCCGCGTCGGACGTCGCCTTGTACAGCTCGTCGACCACGGTCCGCAAGGCGGGTTTCGGCACCGAGTTGGCGAAAGCGTCCACACTGGACAACACGACGTCCACCGGCAGCGGGATCTTCGTGTCCGCCTCGCTGATCACCGAACCGTCCCGCAACATGGCACCGTCGCCGCGTCGCGGCCGCAGGTCGACGTACTGCTCGCCGACGGCGGACCGGTTGGCGATGACGGCTTCGGTGTCCGCCGGCACTTCGGGGCTGCCGGGCTCGATGTCGAGGTCCACCTCCATCCCGGAGGAGGTCAGCCGTAGTTCGCCGACCCGGCCGATCGGCACGCCCCTGTAGGTGACCTCGGCGTTGCTGAAGATCCCGCCGCCGGTGGCGAGCCGCACCTTCACGGTGTAGCCCCGATCGAGTACCAGCTTGTCCAGCCCCGCGTACGTCGCACCGACGTACGCGACGCCGAGGACCGCGACGACCACGAAGACCACCAGCTGGCCGCGGACGAACTTGGTCAGCATCAGCGGCCGCCGCTCTTGAAGGTCAGGAAGGTGTTCAGATAGTCGCCGCGGAGGGCGTCGAGCGCGGCGTCGGGGAACGGGAAGGTGAAGATCATCTCCATCGCCTTCGGCAGTTTGTCCCCGGAGTCGGCCAGCCGCCTCAGCATCGGTTCGAGCGCCTTCAGGTCCGCGACGAGGTCGTCCTTGCTGCGGTTCACCGTGTCGACCGCGACCGAGGTGAGCCCGTCCAGCGATTTGAGCATCCCGACCAGTGCCTGACGCTGCTGGTTCAGTACCTCGATCCCGGGCGTGAGCCCGTTCAGCGTCGCCTTGATCTGCTCCGTGTTCGCGTTCAAGGTCGCCGCGAGCCTGTTGACGCTCTCGATGGCACGGGTGATCTCCGCCTTGTGCTCGTCGAGCCCGCGGACGAAAGTGTCCAAATTGGACAAGAGGCTGCGGGCCGCGCTTTCCTTGCCGCCGAGCGCGTCGTTGAGTTCGCGGGTGATGTTCTGCACCTGCGCGACGCCTCCACCATTGAGCAGCAAGGAAAGCGCGCCGAAGACCTCTTCGATCTCCGGGGTCAGCGACGAGCGCGCCAGCGGGATCACCGCGCCGTCGGCCAGCCGCCCGCTCGGGGTCGCCTCGTCCGGCGGCGCGAGTTCGACGAACTTCTCGCCGAGGATGCTCGCCTGCCGCAGCCGCGCGACCGCGTTGGCCGGCAGGTTCACATTGCCGTCGATCAGCAGCCCGACCACGGCGCTGCGCCCGTCCGGCGCCAGTTCGACCGTCCGCACCTGGCCGACCGGGACGTCGTTCACCTTCACCCCGGACTGCGGCACGAGATCCAGCACGTTGGAGAAACTCGCCGTGACGTGGATCGGATGGTCGCCCAGCGCGGCGCCGCCCGGCAGCGGGATGTCGTAGACGTCCACACCGTCGCCGCAACCGGTGGCGGCCAGCACGAGGACCAGTACGGCAGCGAGCCGGGTTTTCATTTCGCCCCCGAGAATTCGGTGAGGTTCCCCCGGCCGTCGAGCGTTCCCGCACCCTGGTTGTACGCGCCGAGCACGTTCGTCAGCGCGTTCGGCGCCGCGTCGAGTGCTTCTCCCAGCGACGCCTTCTGCTGGATGAGCACCTTGGTGATCTCGGAGAGTTTGTCCACATCGGACTTCACCTTGCCCCGGTTGTCCTTGATGAACCCCTGGACGACGCTGAGCGCCTCGGTGAGTTCGCTCATCGCGCCGGAGAACTGGTCCCGCTGATCGGCCAGGATCTTGCTGATCGACGAGATCTGCTGGATCGCCTGTTTCACCTGGCCGTCGTTCGCGGCGAGCATCGCGGTGAACTTGCTGATGTTGTCGAGGGAGGTGAACAGATCGTCCTTGGAATCACTAGCCGTACGGGCGAACTCACCGAGGTTCTTGATCGCCTCGCCGAGTTTGCCGCCGTTGCCGTCGAGATAGGCCGCGGCCTTGGTCAGGACGTCGCTGACCGCGCCGTCCCGGTTGGCGCCCTTCGGCCCGAGCGCGGTCATCAGCTGGTTGAGGCTGCCCAGGAGTTCGTCGACCTCGACCGGGGTCACCGTGCGCTCGCGGGGGATCCGGGCGTCGCCGCCCAGCTCCGGCCCGCCCACGTACACCGGGGAGAGCTGCACGTACCGGTCGGCGACCAGGCTCGGGGTGATGACCACGGCGCCGACGTCGGCGGGCAGTTTGACGTCCGGCCGGATCGTCATGGTCACCTCGACGTTCGTCCCCCGCGGCTCGACCTTGGTCACCGAACCGATCGGGACGCCGAGCACCCGCACCTCGGTGTTCGGGTAGACCCCGACGGTCGCGGTGAAGTACCCGGTCAGGACCCGGTCCGCCTGCTTGGTGAGCAGCGGCCAGGCCGCCGTCACGAGCAGCCCGGCGACCACGGCGACCGCGAGGCGCCGCACCCAGGCCCGGCGCCGGGCCTGTCCCCCGAGATCGGCCAACGTGAAGTGGCGCCCCATCAGCGTCCCCCGTTCCTCGACGGCATACAGCTGCCCGGCGGACCGCCGGTCGGGACGAGCCCGCAGATGTAGGTGTCGATCCAGCGGCCGTTGCCGACCGCGTTGCCGAGCAGCCGGTAGAACGGCCCGGCCAGCCGCAGGCTCTCGCTGAGCTTGTCCTGGTTGCGCTGCAGCACGGTGGCGACGCGATCGAGCTGGTCGAGCGCCGGGCCGAGCGTCTTCTGGTTGTCCGCGACGAGTCCCTTGAGCTGCACCGACAGGTTCTTCACGCCGCTGAACAGCTTCGCGATCGCGTCCTTGCGCGCGTTCAGTTCCGTGAGCAGGGTGTTGCCGTCCCGGATCAGCGCTTCGATCTGCTGCGTCCGGTCGCCGAGCGTCCGGGACACCTTGTTCGTGTTCTGGAAGAGTTTCACCAGTTCCTCGTCGCGCGACGCGAGTGTCTTGGACAGGGCGGTGATGCCGTCGAAGGCCGTCCGGACCTCTTGGGGTGTGGAGGCGCCGAGCGTTTCCGACATCACCCCGAACGCCTTCGCCAGCTGATCGGTGTCGATCGCGCCGACGGTGTTCGCGAGGTCGTTGAACACCGTGGTGACGTCGTAGGGCGAACTCGTGCGCTGCACCGGGATCGGTTCGTCCGGATCCAGTTCCGCGTTGCCGACCGGGTCGATGACCAGGTTCTTCTGCCCCAGCAATGTCTTGATCTTGATGGCGGCGGTGGTGCGGTTGCCGATCCAGGTGTTCTTGACCCGGAACAGGACCTTGACGCGACCACCGTCCAGGAGGACGTCGGTGACCTCGCCGACCTTCACCCCGGCGACCCGGACCTCGTCGTTGCGTTTGAGCCCGGCGGCTTCGGTGAATTCCGCCGAATACGTGACACCCCCGCCGACCAGCGGGAGGTCGTCGGAGAAGAAGGTCGCCGAGCCCGCCGCCGCCATCAGCAGCGCCGTGACGGCGCCGACGACGATCGGGTTGCGGCTGCGGAAGGGTTTGATCCTGGGCGCTTTCACCGGCACCGTCCCTGGGTCAGCGGGATGCCGACCGGCGGGCCGCCCGGGGCGGGCCGCGCATCCGATTTGACCGAACAGAGGTAGAAGTTGAACCACGAGCCGTACGAGACCATCGCGCCCATCCGGTCCAGCTTCTTCGGGAGGTTGGCCAGGAACTGTTCGAACACGGGGGTGTTGTCGGCGAGGTTCTTCGACAGATCGCCCAGGGTGACGATGCCCGCCTTCAGCGGCGCGCGGCCGTCCTGGAGCAGGCCGGCGGTGGCCGTGGTGAGCTCACCGAGCCCGCCGATCGCCTGCCCGATGGGTTTCGCGTCGGCGGCGAGCCCGGAGACCAGCCGCGCGGTGACGTCGACGAGCTTGTCGAACTGATCGCCCTGGGAGTTGAGCGTGTCGAGGACCGTGTTGAGGTTCCCGACCACCTGGCCGATCACCTCGTCCTTGCCGGCCAAGGTGTTCGTCAGCGACGCGGTGTGCTCCAGCAGGCTGTCGATCGTGCTCCCCTCGCCCTGCAGCACCTGGACGATCTCGAACGACAGCTGGTTGACGTCGTTCGGCGACAGCGCCTGGAACAACGGTTTGAACCCGTTGAACAACGCGGTGAGGTCCAGCGCCGGATGCGTCCGCTCGGGCGGGATCAGCGCTCCTCGGTCGAGGACGGGCGGACCGTCGGGGCCGGGGTCGATGGAGAGGTACCGCTGGCCGACGAGGTTGCGGTACCGGATGGTGATCGACGCGCCCGCGGTGAGGCGGCGCCTGTCCTCGATCGAGAACCGCACGTCCGCGAGGCGGCGTTCGACCACGGCGACCGAATCCACCTGGCCGATCCGGACCCCGGACATCCGGACCTCGTCCCCGGGGTTGACCGAGGTCGCGTCGGTGAACCTGGCGGTGTAGCCGACCGTCGTGCCGACGCCGGAGTTCGCGATGGTGATGGCCAGGATGCCGGTCGCCACCGCGGTGATCACGAAGAAGATCAAGCCCTTGATCGCCGGGCCCGCGACACTCCTCATCGGACGGTCACCTCCGTACCGCGTAACGCCGGGCCCACGAGCACGCTGCTCCAGTCCGGGACCTCGGCCGGCCGCATCCCGAGCGACGGTGCCAGCAGCTCGGCGACCAGCCCTCGTTCCCCCTTCGAATTGACCGGGCCGAGGTCCCCATCGGCGGCGAAGGACACCGCCGCCGAAGACCCACCCCCGCCGTAACACCTCGGCCCGCCCTTCTGGTCGAACCTCGGATCGTCACGACCCGGCACGTACTTGTCCCGCGCGTCGTGGACGGACAGCGTCACGTGCAGCCCCGGCTCGCCGGTTCCTTTGCCCAATGCCTTCTCCATCACCGGCTTGAGCCGGTTCACGGCGTCGAACAGGCAAGGGAACTCGGGCGAGTATCGCGAGAGCAGTTCCAGCGTCGGCCTGCTTTTCGCACTGACGCCGATGATGCTGTCCTTGTTCTGCACGAGGAACTTGTTCAGGTCACCACTGGCGGTGGTGACACTGGTGTACAGCTTGTCGAGATCCGCGCGAGTGTCCACAATGGTCTTCGCCGTCGTGGAAAGATCCGAAAGAGCGTTCAGGATGTCCGGTGCGGCCCCGGTGTAGAGGTCGGCCACGTCGGCCGCACGGCTGATGTCGGCCTTGAACTGGGGCATCAGCGGGTTCACCCGGCCGAGCAGGTCGTTGAGCTGGACGATGCTGTCCCCCAAGGGTTTCCCGCGATTGTCGAGGGCCAGCGAGATCGCGCCGAGCGAGCTGTTGAGCTTCTGCGGCTGCACCGCCCGCAGCAGGGGCAGCAGATCGCCGAGCACGCGTTCGAGTTCGATCGCGTTGGCCGAACGGTCCTGGGTGATGACGTCGCCGTCCCGCAGCGAACCACCGGCGGGCCGGTCCGGCAGCACGAGGTTGACGTAGCGCTCACCGAAAACCGTCTTCGGCAGCAGCCGGGCCGAGACGTTCTTCGGCAGCTGATCGATTTTCGCCGGGTCGATGGCGAGATCGATCTCGGCGCCGTCCGCACTGCCGCGGACCGCCCGGACCTCGCCGAACGGGACGCCGCGGACCTTGACCTCGGCGGGTGGGGCCAGCTGGTTGCCGACCCGGTCGGTTTTGAGCGTGACCAGCTCCGCGCGGTCGAAATCCTTGTTGAAGATGGCGACGGCGAGCCAGCCGAGCAGCACCAGGATGACGAGGAAGATCACCCCGGCGGCCTGCGTCCGTGCCCGCGCGCTCATCCGGACACCTTCACCGTCGTGGTCGCGCCCCAGATGGCCAGGCTGAGGAACAGGTCCAGCACGCTGATCAGCACGATCGACGTCCGCACGGCACGCCCGACCGCGACGCCGACCCCCGCCGGGCCGCCCGCCGCGCGATAGCCGTAGAAGCAGTGCGTGAGGATCACGCCGACGCTGAACACCAGTACCTTGCCGAACGACCACAAGACGTCTTCAGGCGGTAAGAACAGGGAGAAGTAGTGGTCGTAGGTCCCGCCGGACTGGCCGAAGAAGACGACCGTCGTCACCCGCGAGCCGAGGTAGGAGATCAGCAGGCCGATCACGTAGAGCGGGATGATCGCGATGAACCCGGCCACGATCCGGGTGGTGACCAGGTACGGCATGCTGCGCACGGCCATCACTTCGAGCGCGTCGATCTCCTCGGAGATCCGCATGGCGCCCAGCTGCGCGGTGAACCCGGCGCCGACCGTCGCGGACAACGCGAGCCCGGCCGAGAGCGGCGCGATCTCGCGGGTGTTGAAGTACGCGGTGAGGAAGCCGGTCATCGCGGAGATGTTGATCTGGTTCAGTGCGCTGAAACCCTGCAGCCCCACCGTGATCCCGGTGAACACGCACAGGCCGACCATCACCCCGACCGTGCCGCCGATGACCGCGAGGGCGCCGCTGCCGAAGGTCACTTCGGCCAGCAGGCGCACCACTTCGCGGAAGTAGCGGGTGACGGCCATCGGGATCGCCGCGAGCGCGCGGATGTAGAACAGCAACTGGTCGCCCAGCTCGAAAAGACTGTTGCCGGGGCGTTTGAACGCCTCGCGGGCCCGTTCGGGGACGCTGGTCACGGGATCAGGTTCCCTTCGCCGGGACGAGCTGCAGGTACAGCGCGGTCAGGATGGTGTTGACGAAGAACAGGAGCAGGAACGTGATCACCACCGACTGGTTGACGACGTCGCCGACGCCTTTCGGGCCGCCCCGGGGATTGAGGCCCCGGTACGACGCGACGACACCCGCGAGGAAACCGAAGATGAACGCCTTGATCGAGCTGACGACGAGGTCGGGCAGCTGCGCCAGCGCGTTGAAACTCGCGAGATACGCGCCCGGCGTCCCGCCCTGCACGATGACGTTGAAGAAATAGCCGCCGAGCACGCCGACGACACTGACCAAGCCGTTGAGCAGTACCGAAACCCCGATGGCGGCCTGTACCCGCGGGACGATCAGCCGGTGGATCGGCGAGACGCCGAGCACCTCCATCGCGTCGATCTCCTCACGGATGGAGCGGGCACCGAGATCCGCGCAGATCGCCGAACCGCCGGCACCCGCGATGATCAGCGTCGTCACGATCGGGCTGGCCTGCTGCACCACGGCGAGGACGCTCGCGGCGCCGTTGAACTGCTGCGCGCCGATCTGGCTCGTGAGCGAACCGAGTTGCAGCGAGATGACCGCGCCGAACGGGATCGACACGAGGATCGCCGGTGTGATCGACACACTGGCGATGAACCAGAACTGCTGGATGAACTCACGGACCTGCACCGGACGGCGGAACATCGCGAGGACGACGTCGATCCCCATGGCGCACATCCGGCCGAATTCGCGCAGCGCGGCGGCGGCCTTCTCCGGCGCGCGGGCGAGCAGGGCGACGGGATTGGTCATCGTCAGGCTCCGCATCCGTTGGGGGGCGGCCCATCGCCGGTACAGCGCAGCTTCAGGTGGGTGACCAGCGTGTTGCCCGGCCCGGACACCAGACCGGTGAGCAGCGGGCTCAGGTCCTCACGGCCACCGCAACCGGCGAAACCGGGGGTGGGGAAGGTGGTGGTGACCTTCACCGGCGGGGCAGGGAACGCGAGCGGCACCAGCGCTTTGATGTTCACCACGACCGATTGCGCGGTCCGGCAGTTCGGGCCGACGTCGAGGACCTTGCCGTCCACCTTGACGTTGGAAAGCTTGATGAACATCTTGTTCGTGACGTCGGAATCCGCGCAGAGGTTCGTGCCGACCGCCTTGCAGCCGGTGGTGGCCCCGGTCTTCACCTCGACGGTGCCGGTGGCGTCGCCGTCCGGGATCAGTTCCACGTCACCGGTGGCCGGCATGAAGCGGAAGGACACGAAATAGCTCGACGTCGGCGGGATGGCGAGTTTGCCGGTGATCGGCACCCTGCCGACGAAGCCGAGGATCTTGCCGTCGAACAGCCCCTGCGGGAACGTGATGTCCGAGCCGAGTTTCGCGACGCGGCTCGTCGTGGGCTGTTGCTCGTCGCCGACGTAGAATCCGAACTTCAGTCCCGGCGCGGCCGCGGCCGCGGGAACCTGAACGGGTTCGGCCTGCCGTGTCCGCGCCGGGTCGGCGGCGGAGGCGGAAGCCAGCGAAAGCGCCCCCAGCCCCAGCACCGCCGGGAGTAGGAAGGCGCGCAGAACGCGCCCGGTCAGCACTGACATTCGGGCTTCCTCACTTCGACTTCCCCGGCCGAACGGCCAACTTGTGCAGCACGCTACTGGCGGAAGATCAGGGAAACAAGCAAGGGGTGGTGGCCCGAGGAAAACCGGGTCGGTTTTGTAAAGGGGGTAACTGTTTTGGGGTTGGTCTCGTGAGTGGTAATGACGGTTCTAACCGTCATTACCACTCACGAGACCGGTTGCAAGCACTTTTGTGACGCGCGTGCGAAGAAGGGTGCGCGGAATTGTGAGGGGCGTCCGGAGTCCGTTTTGTTCATTGCGGCGACGCCGAATTCCTCGGTAGTTTCGGCGGACAAGATCCCAGGGAGTGGCGATGGAGCAGGCTGCCATCGAGGTGACCGGCCTCGCCAAGCACTACGGTGAGGTGACGGCCCTCGCCGGTGTCAGTCTTCGGGTCGGCAGGGGCACCGTACTCGCGGTGCTCGGGCACAACGGCGCCGGGAAGACGACACTGATCGACATCCTCAGCACCCGCGTCCAACCGAGCGCCGGCAGCGCCAAGGTCTGCGGTTTCGACGTCGTCCGCGCCGGGCACCACGTCCGGCGGAGGATCGGGGTCACCGGCCAGTTCGCCGCCGTCGACGACGCGCTGTCCGGTCGCGGCAACCTCGAACTCGTGGCCCGGCTGCTGGGCGCGAACCGGCGCCAGGCCAAGGCCCGCGCGGCCGAACTGCTCGCCATGTTCGGCCTCGACGACGCGGCGGACCGCCCCGCGCGGACGTACTCCGGCGGGATGCGGCGGCGGCTCGACCTGGCCGCGGGACTCGTCGGCTCCCCCGACGTCCTCTTCCTGGACGAACCCACCACCGGCCTCGACCCGGTCAGCCGCGCGGGTCTCTGGGACGGTGTCGAACGGCTCGCCGCCAGGGGCACCACCGTCGTGCTCACCACGCAGTATCTCGAGGAGGCCGACCGGCTGGCCGATCACGTCATCGTGCTGGGACTGGGGCATGTCACGGTTTCCGGACGGCCGTCCGAACTGAAGGCGCGCCTCGGGGAACGGACCGCGACCCTGACCTTCGGCACCGACCTCGCCGCCCGCCGCGCGCTGGCCGCACTGCACAGACTCGGCATGCGCTGCACGACGTCGGCGGCCGGGCTGGTTCTCGGCGTCGCCCTGTCCGGGCCCGCCGACATCACCGTGCTGGTCCGCGCCCTCGACGCGGCGGGCGCGCCGATGAAGGACCTCACCGTCGCCGAGCCCACGCTCGACGACGTCTACCTTTCCCTGCACCGGAATCCGGCGGTCCCGTCATGACCGAGGCACGGCACCGCGCACCCGCACCGGTGGTACTGACCGATCCGGCCGCCTGGCCGCCGAGCACGTTCGCCACCCAGGTCCGCGTCCTCGCCGGACGCTCGCTGAAGACCGCGTTCGGCGACCGGCGGCTGGTGTTCTTCGGCCTGCTGCAACCGATCGTGCTGCTCCTGCTGTTCAGCCAGGTCTTCAACGGTGTCAGCACCCTGCCGGGCGTCGCGGCCTATCAGGGTTACGTGAACTTCCTCGTCCCCGCCACGCTGGTGAACATCGCGATGACCACGGCGATGAGTTCCGGTGCCGGACTGCTCGCGGAGATCTACAGTGGATTCACCGGACGTCTCCGCTGCCTGCCCATCAGCCTGTCGTCGGTACTGGTGGCCCGCACGATCTCCGACTCCGCCCGGCTCGCGGTGCAGTTGATCGTGACGGCGCTCGCGAGCGTGGTCCTACTCGGTTTCCGGCCGACCGGCGGTGTTTTCGGGGTCACCGCGGCACTTCTGCTCACCCTGCTCGTCGGCTGGTGCCTGAGCTGGATCTTCGTCGCGATCACGACCTGGCTGCGCAAAGCCGAGACGCTGCAGATGGCGTCCTTCGTGGTCATGTTCCCGCTGATGTTCTCCTCCAGCGCCTACATGCCGCTCGACACCATGCCCACCTGGCTGCGGGTGGTCTCGGCGATCAACCCGCTGACCTACGCGATCGACGCGACGAGGGCGCTCGCGCTGGGACGCCCGTCGGGCTGGTCGATCCCGGTGTCGCTCGGGATCGCGGCGGTGGCCGCGCTGGCCGGCGGATGGATCGCGGCGCGGACGTTCCGGTCGCCGCGGGAGACCGCGCCGAGGTGATGCGGCCTGGCTTTCCGTCCAGGGGGCTGAAGGGGCCCTTCACCGCATCGCATGCGGCGAAAGGCGCTTTCCCTGCATGAGATGCGGGGAAAGCGCCCTTCAGCTCCGCCGTGCGCCACCAGACCCACTCAACCGCGCTGAAGCAGCGACTCCAGGTGGTCCGCGGCGGCCCCCACTCCCCCGGCGGCCGCGAACGAGGCCCGCACCCGTGCGGCCGCCGCGGCGTAGGCGGGTTCGGTCAGCACGTCCGTGATGGTGCGGCGGATGTCCGGCGCCTTGACGCGGTCGAAGCGCAGCCGCAGTCCCGCACCGGCGGCCTCGACCTGCTGAGCCAGCATCGACTGGTCGTCCCGGATCGGCGCGATCACCAGCGGCAGGCCGCACGCGAGGGTTTCGCTGACGGTGTTGTGCCCGCCGTGGCAGATCACCGCCGCCGCCTGGCGGACCACTTCCGCCTGCGGGATCCGCTTGGCCAGCAGCACTTCGTCGCTGAGCAGTTCGCCGGTGGGATCGACGACCAGACCCTGGACCTCGGGCATCCCGGCGAGGGCGTCGACGCATTCGGACAGGAAGCGGCGGCCGAGGGCGGCGTTGGCGGTACCGAGGGTGGCGAGGACGAGCGGGCGGCCGTCGAGCCTGTCCCACGAGAAGCCTATGGGGGGCGCCGGGGCCAGCGCCGGGCCGACGAACCGGACCGCGCCCGGGCCGGTGATCGGCCCGGTCAGCGTGACGGTGGTGAACGCCAGCACCAGCTCCGGCGAAAACCGCAGGTCACCGCAGGATACGTGGTGCCGGGCGCGGAGATCGTCCTGCAGTCCGTCGACCCAGGCGGCGATCTTCGGCAGCGCGCCCAGTGGGTCGGCGAGTTCGGTGGACGTCGACGCGGAGGTCACCCACGGGACGGCCCGGCGGCTCGCCACCAGGGCGCCCGCGAAGGCCTGCTGATCGGCGAGGACGACGTCGGGCCGGAAGTCGGCCACCGCCTTCTCGACGCCGGGGACCATCGCGTCGGCGAGTGGGATGAGGTACCGCTCCCAGAGGAACTTCAGTGCCGCGAAGCCTCTCAGCCCCTCGGGACGGCGCTCGACGGCGAATTCCAGCGCGTCGCCCGCCGCGTGGACCCGGCCCGCCCTGGTCAGCTCCGAAGTCGTGGGTTCCGGGCCGCACCAGGCGACGTCGTGGCCGCGGCGCAGGAGTTCGGCGGCCACCGCGCGCAGCGGTGCCACATGCCCGGTGAGCGGCGGCACGACCAGGAGGAACCGGCTCATCCGCGCGGCCTCCCGTGCCGGGCGATCCAGTTCAGCAGCAGCTCCCGCACCTCCCGGTGCTGCTCGACGAGCACCGAATGCCCCTGGCCTTCGAACACGTGCAACTCGCCGCGGGGCAGCAACGACGTCAGCGCGGTGAGATCATCGGCCTGATAGCCATGACTGCCCAAAATGGACAGTACGGGACAGTCGATCGCCGCCACCTGGTCCATGGTCAGCAACGGGCCGAGCGGGACCTCCTCGGCCATCGTCGTCGACATGATCCGTTCGGCGGCCATCCTGGCGAGCCGCCGGTGATGGGCGCTGTAGTTGGCCTCGATCCAGTCGAAGCTCTCCTCGACCTTGAGGAAGCGCACTGTGTGTTCGAGGATCTGTGCCATCTTGTCCGCCCACAGCTCGGTCGCGGGTTCCGACTCGATGCACACGATGCTGCGCACTCGCTCCGGTTTCGCCACGGCGTAGCTGTAGGCCAGGGTGCCGCCGAAACTGTTGCCCACCAGATGAACCGGTCGGTCGAGGTCGAGCTGGGACAGCAGGTCGTCGAGGTCGGCGATGAAATCCGCGATCGTGTACCCGCGCTCGGGGCGTTCGGTCTTGCCGTGGCCGCGCAGGTCGTAGCTGACCACGTCCACCCCGGCGGCGGCGACCGGCGGGGCCAGCGTGAGGTAGAAGCTCGCCAGGCTGTCGGTGCCCATGCCGTGCAGGAACACCACGGTCTCCGTGCCTCCACCGGGGACGAGGTGCACGTTCGTGCGCAGACCGTTGACGGTCATCGTCGGCACCGCGTCAGCCCCGTTCGCCGAGGCGGGCGGCCACATAGTCCGCGATGTCGCCGACCCGCAGTCCGATCACGTCGTCGAGATCCTTCTCCGCCAGGAACTCCGCGAGGTTGACGTCCGCGCCGAAGTGCTCGGCGAGAATGCTCGCGAACGTCACCAGGTCGATGCTCTCCAGCTGGAGGTCCTCGTGGAAGGTGGTCTCCGGGGTGATCTCGATGCCGAGGACGTCGGCGTCCCCGACCAGTTCCGTCAGCAATTCGGCCACGGTGCCGAAGACGGAAACCGGGCTCTGCTGTTCGATCGTCATGCTCTGCTCCTGTTCTTACCCGCGGTTCCAGGCCACCACGTGCCCCGGTATCCCAGCGAACTCCACCCCGGTACCGATCTCCTCGCCCAGCCCGGCCAGGTCACCCTCGGCCCGGACCGCGATCCGGGGCGGTGGCGCCGTCGCTTCCCGGACGAGGGCGACCGCGAGGTCCCCGGTCTTCGCGAGGGCGACGGCGACGGCGAACTCCGGCAGCGTCCGGCCGTGCTGTCCGGTCACCCTGGTCCCGTCTGCGCTCACGCGGATCTCCGCCGGGTAAACCCCTTCGACGCCGTTCTCGGCGAGCCGGGCGCGGACCGCGTCCTTGATCGCGATCCGTTCCAGCAGCCAGCCACGCTGCCGCCGGGGCGCACAAGCGGCGTACTCGGCACGTTCCTCCGCGCCGAGATGGACGCCGGCGTAGATGTCGCGCGCGGCCGGGCTCGGCCACCGGTCGGTCACCACCGTCCAGGCACCGTGGTGGTCCTCGGAAAGCCGGTGCCGGTCGGGGAAGGCGTAGACCCGGTGGGCGGCCCGGTCGCACGGGAAACGGATGTCCCGCCACTGTTCGATCCGCGCCAGCACGGTGCCGTCGCGCACCAGTTCCGCGTCCATCTCCAGTACCTCCGGCCGCGGCAGCCGGACCCGGACCACGCACCGCAGCGTGGTACCCGGCGCCGGTTCGGGGCCGTACCAGGTGATCCGGCCCATCGACGTGGGGAACGCCAGCAGCGCGTCCGCCTTGGTGGCCATCAGCCAGCACCCCAGCAGCTGCCCGACGTTGTCCAGCAGCGCCCCGGGGGCCGACGGTACGACGAGATCGCCGCGGATATGCCGTTCCCCGAGCCCGATCAACCGGGAAAGCCCCTGGTACGACGGGCCGTGGAACATCTCCCGGCGCGAGTAGATCTCGGCGGCGCTCAGCGGGGGCGCGGTTTCCGGGCCCGGCAAGGGAGACGGCCGGGGTGCGGTGGGATATCGCGCGGCCAGCTGGACGTCCATACTGGCGTGCGGTCCGATTTGGACACTGATCCGGTCGCCCTCACGGGTCATCGAAAGAGGCACCTGCCGCGCGGGCGCGGCGATCAGCCAGCGTGAGAACGCCGCGTTGCTCACCCCGGTCGCGATCGTCCCCGGCCAGGCGCGTTCCGCCGCCCGGCAGGCCATGTCGACCAGCGTCGTCGCGGGGACGGTGGGGCGGAAGTCCGCCTCTTCCGGCCATCCGTCGCGCTGGCGGAAGAACCGGTGGTCGACCAGATACGGCATCGAATCGAGCGACACGTCCACAGTGGACTCAACGGTGGTCCGCTCTTCCCGCCGTTTCGCCGCGTCGATCACGCTCGCCGCGGCCTGCCTGGTCTCGGCGAGGAGCGCGGTGAACTCCGCGACGATCGCCTCCGGAACCCCCTCGGCCAGTTCGGGAACGTCGCCGGGGACGTCGAACATGCCCTTGACGTCGTCGGCGACCGAGAGCAGCGTCCCCGCGGTGTCGATCCGGGTCCGGCGCGGCTCCAGCATGTCGAACGCGGGCCGTCCGCCCTCCACCCAGACCGCGGTGGCGACCCGGAGCAGCTGCGCGAGACCCGGGCGGGTGCCCGACGACGCGGCGACGACCAGATGCGGCCGTTCGCCGAGAGTGTCCGACACGAACGAGCCGACCTGACCGGCGCCCGCCTGCACGAACACGCGGGCACCGTCGGCGTGGAGCGCGTCGACGAGTTCACGGAACCGGACCTTGCGCACCAGATGGGCCAGGTACAGCTCGCGGACCGCCACCGGATCCGCGGGATACGGCGCGGCGGTGGTCGCCGACCAGACCGGGATCCGCGGCGCCTTCAGGTCCAGTTCCGCCGCGAGGCGGGTGAACGGGCCGAGCCGGGAACGCATCAAGGGGGTGTGGAACCCGGACCGGAACGGCAGTGTCCTGGCGACGACGCCGTGCTGCGTGCACAGTTTGGCGAGCCGGGCCGCGGCCGCCGGATCACCGCAGACGATCGTCTGCCGCGGCGCGTTCTCGTGGGAGATCATCAGTTCCGGTTCGGCGGCGAGCAACGCGGCCGCCCGCTCCGCGGAACAGCCCAGTACCAGGAACTCGGCGTCGGGCAGGGTGAAACCGTGCGGCCAGTACCGGCTCAGCATGTCCTCTGTGGACTGTCCGGGGTACATCCCGGCGGCCTGCATCGCGGTCCACTCGCCGACGCTGTGCCCGGCGAGCAGGTCCGGCCTGATCGCGAGCCGCCGCAACGCGGTGTCGAGCAGCAGCCCGACCTGGGAGACGCTCGACGCGCGCGAGAGCACACTGGTCGTCGACCACTCCGGTCGCTCCAGGCCGAAATGCCGGGCGACGTCGGCGCAGCGCGGTTCCGCGTCCGCCTCCAGTCCCGGGTAGACGAACACGGTCTTGGCGCCGGGCTGCTCCAGCAACGGCGCCGTGGTGCACCAGATGTCGTTGGGCCCATGCCAGGACCTGCCCTCGGCCGCGACCTTCGCGAGCACCCTCCGCGCGACTTCCAGCCGCTTCCCGGTCGGCGCGACGATCCCGATGCGGCACGGGCCCCGCCCGCCGGATTCCGGCTCGGGGCGGTCGAGCAGTGCGCGCAGTTCGTCCGGCGTGGACGCCGCGAGCCTCACCACCCGCTCGGGTTCCGCGGTCACCTTGGCCCGGCGGGGCCGGGTGGGCGCCGGATCGGCCTCCTCCAGCACCACATGCGCGTTGACGCCGCCGAAGCCGAAGGCGTTGACCGCCGCCCGGCGTGGCACGTCACCGGCGAGCCACCGCTCCGCCGCGGTCAAGGTCCGGAACCGGGTCTTGTCCAGGAGCGGACTCGGATCCGCGCAGTTCAGCGTCGGCGGCAGGACGGCGTGGTGCAGGGCGAGCGCCGCCTTGATCAGCCCGGCGGCCCCGGCCGTCGGCATGGTGTGCCCGATCATCGCCTTGACCGCGCCGAGCGCGGCACGCGGTCCGTCCGGCGGGCCGAACACCTCGGCGAGGGTGGCCAATTCGGCCGCGTCCCCGGCGGGCGTCGCGGTCCCGTGCGCCTCCAGCAGGCCGAGTGCGCCGGGTGCGGTGGGGTCGAGGCCCGCCGACGCCCACGCCCGGCGCAGCGCCAGGGTCTGGCCTGCCACGGCCGGGCTGAGCAGGCTCGCGCCCTTGCCGTCGCTCGACGTCCCCGACCCGCGCAGGATCGCGTAGACCCGGTCGCCGTCGCGGCGCGCGTCGTAGAACCGTTTCAGCAC
Organism: Amycolatopsis orientalis; assembly: GCF_000943515.2. NCBI lineage: Bacteria > Bacillati > Actinomycetota > Actinomycetes > Pseudonocardiales > Pseudonocardiaceae > Amycolatopsis > Amycolatopsis orientalis. Next base: position 5,487,941 of record NZ_CP016174.1, read on the forward strand.
CACGATCGCGGTGCCCTCACCGATCAGCAGGCCGTCCGCCTCCCGGGAGAACGGGCTGATCCGCTGGCTCGGCGAAAGGGCGCCGAGCTGGGTGAACATCGACCAGAGCGTGTCGTCGTGGCAGTGGTGCACCCCGCCGGCCAGCACGACGTCGCAGCGTCGCCGGGCGAGTTCGCCGATCGCCTGGTCCACGGCCAGCAGTGAGGACGCGCAGGCGGCGTCCACCGTGTACGCGGGGCCACCGAGGTCCAGCCGGTTGGCCACCCGCGACGCGGCGAGGTTCGGCACCAGCCCGATCGCGGTGTCCGGCCGGAACTCCCCCAGCGGCTCCAGCAACGCGTTCCGCAGCCGGTCGAGCAGCTCCGGCCGGGCCGACGGGAGCAGTTCGCGGACGGCGCCGGTGATCTGACGGACCGACCGGACCCGCTGGTCGAAGCGCTGCAGTCCGGGCGAGAGGTAGCCACCGCGCCCGAGGATGACGCCCACACGTTCGAGGTCGCCCAGCCGTCGCAAGCCACCGGCGTCGTCGACGGCGGAAGCGGCGACAGCCAGCGCGACCAGCTGGTCGGGTTCCATCCCGGCGAGCGAACTGGGCGCGATGCCGAGCGCCGTCGCGTCGAAGTCCAGGCTGTCGGCGACGAAGCCGCCACGCCGCCCGTAGGTGCGATCGGGGGTGCGGCCGTCCCCGTCATGGAAGCTCGGATCCCAGCGATGCGACGGGATCTCGGTGATCGCGTCGGTACCGGACACGATGTTCTGCCAGTACTCGTCCACAGTGGACGCGCCGGGGAGGAAGACCCCCATGCCGACGATCGCGACCGGTTCCTGGTTCGTCATGGCCTGGTTCACCACAGTGAAGCCGTGTACAGCACCGAGCGGACGTCGGACGGCCCGTAGGCCAGCTCACGCAGCAGGGCGGCGGTGCCTTCGTCCGGGTCGATCAGCGCGACCTCCCGGCGTTCGTACTCGCGCGCCAGCTCCGGCGACACCATGCCGGCGTGGTCGTCCGATGGGGCCCAGGGTCCCCAGTGGACGGTCAGGACCCGGCATCCGGTGCGCTCCGCCCACTGCTCGCCGAGGGTCTCCAGCGCGTCGTTCGCCGCCGCGTAGTCGGTCTGGCCCCGGTTGCCGAGCACGGCGGCGATGCTGCCGAAGAAGGTGACGAACCCGGGCCGCACCCCGAAATGCTCCAGCGCGTCGAGCAACGCCCGCGCACCGTCCACTTTGGTCCCGTAGACGGTACGGAAGGAGTGCTCGTCCTTGTCCGCCATGAGCTTGTCGTCGATCACCCCGGCCGCGTGGACGACGCCGTCGATCCGGCCGTAGCGGGTGTGCAGATCCTTGACCAGCTGCCGGACGGCGGTGCCGTCGCGGACGTCGAGCGACCGGTAGGCCGCGGTACCACCGGCGGCGCCGATCTGATCGAGGGTCCTCGCGATCTCGCGCTGGGCCAGCACGGTGCGGACCCGGCGTTCGATCCCGGCCAGCGAACCACCGCGCGCGGCCAGGGCCGAGCGCATCCCCTGCGCATCGGACGGCAGGTCCTCGTCGCCGGGTTCGGCGGGCCACGGCGTGCGCCCGGCCAGTTCGATCCGGCAGCCGCTCTCCGCCAGCGCGACCGCCGCCCGCGCGGTGATCCCGCGGGCACCGCCGATCAGCAGCAGCACCGAATCCGGCCCGAGCCCGAGCGCCTTGGTCTCGCCGCCGCCGGGGCCCGCACCCGCGTACGCGATCGACCCGAGGGAGGCCGCCGACGGCTCGAAGGCGGCGCGACCGGCGGTGTCGTACCGCACGGCGGCCGGCCCCTCGGCGATCACCTCTTCCAGCACTATCCGCGCGAGGTCCACTGTGGACTCCAGTTCGACCAGTCTGGTCGGCTCGGTGCGTTCCCTGGCCGCGGCGCGGACCAGGCCACGCAGCCCGGCGGTGTGCCCGGTTCCCGGGCCGGCCACCACGACCACCGTTCCCTTGGCGTCCTTGAGCAGTCCGAAGACCTGCGCCGCGACCGGTTCCTCGGCCTCGGACAACGGGTTCAGCACGAGCAGGATGTCCGCGTCGTCCAACGCTCCCGGCAGCGCGCCCGCCTCGGCGAACACCGCGCGGACCGACTCGGCCAGCTCCTCCTGGCCGGGTTCGAAGCTCACCGCGATCGTCTTGCCGCCCACCTTGGTGAGATCGGGGGTGCCGAGCGGGGCGGCGACCCGGCTGAGCAGGTACCGGCCGGGCGCGCGGCCGGCCGGGGACTCTTCGGGTGCCGGTGCCGCGGCGACCGGCGCCGCGGGCTCCAGCCATTTCCGAAGCCGCGCTGCCAGCGCGCTCGCCGTCCTGTCCCGGCTGAGCTGATCCTGGGCGTCGTCGTGCACCCGTCCGGAGAGGCCGAGCTTCGCCAGCAGCGAGCCCGCGATTTCGGTGCGTTTGATGGAGTCGATGGAAAGATCCGCTTCGAGGTCGAGATCGGCGTCGATCATCTCGGCCGGATAGCCGGTGCGTTCGCTGATCGCGCCGATCACGGTGGCAAGGACGTCCGTGACGGGGGCCTCGGCGACGGGCTCCGGGTCGGCGGCGGGCGCGGCCACGACCGGTGCTTCGACCGGCGGCAGCGATACCGGAGCGACCGGAGCCGACACCGGTGTCACGGGAAGCGGCGCGGTGCCGAGGTATCCCAGCATCACGTCCCGCTGCGCCGCCAGCATCTCGCGGCTGGTGCGAAGGAATTCGACGACGGCCTGGTCACGACCGGGCGCGGGCTGGTTCATGGTCGTCCTCGGGATTCGTCGGGCGGGCACGAGCCCATGGGCGGGGACCTCGCCGCCGGGGGCGCGGACGGTCTGGCCGTCCACGGTCCAGGCGGGTGCGGGAAGCGGGCCGACCCGGACGCGGCCGCGGAAGAGCCGTTCGGTGCGCACGTCGACGCCGGTGAGCGCCAGCCGCGCGAGTGCGGTGAGGAACCCCCGCAGACCGGGTCCGCCGGGGTCGCAAGCGATCACGGTATGCGGCCGGTCGCCGAGGATCTCCTTGGCCAGCCGGGAAAGCACCTGCCCCGGACCCGCCTCGACGAACGTGCGCGCGCCCGCGGCGTACATGTCCTCGATCAGCTCGACGAACCGCACCGGCGAGCCGATCTGCGCGGCCAGACCGGCACGCACCTCCCCGGGCTCGTACGGCCGTGCGGTGCGGTTCGACCACACCGGCGGGCCGGGGTCGCCGATCTCGGCGTTGTCGAGGTCGACGGCGAACACGTCGCTCGCCCCGGCCACCAGCGGACTGTGGAAGGCACACGCCACCGGGATCCGCTTGGCGGCGATCCCCCGTTCCCGCAGCTCCCGGACGGCGTCTTCGACGGCCGCGGTCGGTCCGGAAAGGACGGTCTGCTCGGGCGCGTTGTGGTTGGCCAGTACGACGTCGGATCGATCGAGGACGGCGGCGAGCTCTTCACGGGAGGTCTTCACCGCGGCCATCGCCCCGGGGTCGGCACCCGCGACTTCGGCGATCGAGCGGGCCCTGGCCTGGCTGAGCGCCACCAGGGTCGGGGTGTCGAAGGCGCCCGCGACCGACAACGCGGTCAGTTCACCGTAGCTGTGCCCGGCCAGCAGATCCGGCCGGACACCGAGGTCGGCGAGCAGGCGGCAGACGGCCGATTCGACGAGCCCGAGCGCGGGCTGGGCGACACGCGTGTCCTTGAGCGCCTCGTCCTGTGCCGCACGGGCCTCCTCCCCGAAGGCACGCGGGGGGAACGTCTTCGCGGCGATCTCCGGCGCGAGCCGCAGGACGTCGGCCAGCTCCGGGAAGTGCACGAACAGCTCCGCCAGCATGCCGGTCCGCTGGCTGCCCTGTCCGGGGAACAGGAACGCGACCGCACCCGGTTCCGTGTGCTCCGCGGTGAGCCCGCCGCGGTTCTCGGCGGCCTCACGCAGCTCCGCGAGGTCATTCGCGACGACCGCGAGCCGCACCGGCCCGGAGCCGCCCCGCTCGGCGGCGAGCGCGGCGATCTCCCGCAGCGGACGGCCTTCGTGCGCCGACAGCAGATCGCGCAGCACCGCCCTGGCACCGTCCACATCGGATCCTCGGACCAGGAAGAGCTCGGCGTCCCAATCCCGCGGTCCGTGGCGCCGGTCGGGTGCGACACCCGGGGCCGCCAGCACCGCGTGGAAATTGGTCCCGCCGAACCCGAACGCGCTCACCCCGGCGAAACCTCGGCCGCGCGGAACCGGCGACGGCCGGGCGCCGGTGGAGAAGGTGAAGGGACTGCGCTCGGCGTCCCAGGCGGGGTTCGGCCTGCTCAGATGCAGCGTGGGCGGCACGATCTCGTGCCACAGCGCCAGCGCCGCCTTCATCAGTCCCGCCAGTCCCGCGGCGCATTTCGTGTGCCCGATCTGGCTTTTCACCGAACCCAGCGTGCAACCGCCCGGTTCGGCGCCCGCGTCGAGGAAGAACTCGGTGAGCGTGGTCAGTTCGGTGGCGTCGCCGACGACCGTGCCGGTGCCGTGCGCCTCCACCAGCGAGACGTCCGCCGGTGAGACGCCCGCGTCGCGGTAGGCCCGTTCGAGCGCGCGCCGCTGCCCCTCCGGCCGGGGCGCGGTGAGGCCGAGCGCCTTGCCGTCGCTCGCCGCGCCGACCCCCTTGACCACGGCGTAGACCCGGTCGCCGTCGCGTTCGGCGTCGGCCCGCCGCTTGAGCACGAGGCACGCGACGCCCTCGCCGAGCGCGATCCCGTCCGCCGCCGCGTCGAACGGACGGCACCGCCCCGTGGGCGACAGCGCGCCGGCGGAGGTGAACATGAGGTAGTCGTTGATGCCGTTGTGCAGATCGACCGCGCCGCACAGGACCATCCCGCTGGTACCCGCCCGCAGTTCCTTCACCGCGAGGTCCAGCGCCGCCAGCGACGATCCGCACGCGGCGTCCACGGTGTAGTTGGCGCCGCCGAGGTCGAGCCGGTTGGCGATCCGGCCGGAGATGACGTTGGCGAGAGTGCCGGGGAAGGAGTCTTCGGTCAGTTCCGGCAGCTGCGCGAGCAGTTCTTCCGGGACGTCTTCGAGGTAGCTGGGCAGCAAGGCGCGCAGGACACCGGCGTTCGCCAGATCTCCTCCCGCTTCCGCGCCGAAGATGACGCTGGTGCGCTCGCGGTCGAAGCCGCCGTCGCCGTAGCCCGCGTCTTCGAGGGCCCGCCGCGCCGTCTGCAGCGACACGAGCTGGGCCGGGTCGATGCTGCCCATCGACTTGGGCGGGATGCCGTACGCGAGCGGGTCGAAGTCCACCGCGGGCAGGAAGCCGCCCCATTTCGACGTCGACTCGCCGGCGTAGACCGCCTTGTCCCAGCGCTGATCCGGCACCTCGGTGACGGCGTCCGCGCCGTGCAGGACGTTGAACCAGAAGGCCGGGAGGTCAGGCGCTCCGGGGAAGACACACGCCATGCCGACGATGGCGATGTCACCGTCCACAACGGACTCGTCGACGGGTGTGCGGGCGGCGAGCAGTTCCGCGGCACCGTCGGTGACTTCCCGGTGCAGGGCGGCGATATCGGTGCGCTGTTCCCGCAGGACCGTGACCTGGCCCGCCATGTACATGCCTTCGGCCAGCTGACCGAGGGTGTCGACCTCGACCAGGGCGTCGCCCTCCCGCCGGATCCCCTTGCTGGCGATCCGGAGCCGTCCGGTGTTCAGCTCCTCCAGCCGTTGCCAGGCCTCCTGCGGTGGGACGCCGTCCGCGCGGAGCCCGGCCTTGAGCGCGGCGAACTCGTCGGTGTACGGGCTGGGCAGGCACCGGGTGAGATGGCCGGGCGCGGTTTCCAGGGTGACCGTGGACCCGGCGCCGAGCACGCGGTCCTGGAAGACCCCGGTGATGGCGCCGTGCGTGACGGCCTCCTCGGTGAACAGGTACGCGGTGCCCATCAGGACACCGGTTCCGCCGCCTTTCAGCGGCTCCGCCATCGCGGAGACCATCGCGGCGGACCGGGCGTCGTGGATCCCGCCCGCGAACAGCACCTCGACGTCGTCGGCGCCGTGTTCGCGCAGGACGTCCAACTGCTGTTCCCAGAGCACGAAACTCGACCGCGGGCCGATATGCCCGCCGCATTCGGCGCCTTCGAAGACGAACCGGCGGACCCCGGCGTCGAGGAACTGCCGCAGGAGGATCGGCGACGGTACATGCAGGAACGTCGCGATCCCGTCGGCTTCCAGTGCCTTGGCCTGCGCGGGCTTCCCGCCCGCGATCAGCACGCAGCGCGGGCGGGCGGCGCGCACCGCGGCGAGCTGTTCGGCGCGCAGGGCCTCCGGGACGAAGCCGAGGATGCCCGCGCCCCAGGGCCGGTCGCCGAGCGCTTCGGCGGTGCGGCCGAGCAGTTCGGTGGTCTTGGCGCCGTTCGCGGTGGCCACCGCGACGAACGGGAAGCCGTCGTGCGCGGCGACCGCGGCGGCGAAGCCGGGCTGATCACTCACCCGCGTCATCGGCCCCTGCACCACCGGGAGGCCGGTCCCCAGGGTTCGGCACAGGCGCGCGCCCTGGTCCGCGGGGTGCGCCGACGGGGGCACGGCGAGGGACCGCACGATCGACCGGACAGCGCTTTCCGCGTCCGCGAAGCGATTCTTGAACAGGTTCGCGAGTCCGTCGTCGGCCCTGGCCAGTTCGACCCCGGCCGCGGCCGGCACATCGGCCTCCGGGAACAGGCCGAGCCCGTCGAGCACCACCCCGGCGGCGCCTCCGGCGATCGCGGCCACCGCGGTCCGCGGTCCGATGCCCCCGTACGCCCACACGGGGACGCCGTCGCCGAACCGCTCCAGCAACCGTTGCAGGAGGACGAAAGTGGTGAGGTCCGAGCCGCCCGCTTCGGCGCCCTTGGCCACCAGACCGGAGGCGCCGGCGCCGAGCATCCGGACGGCCTGCTCGACGCCGGTCACCTCGGCCAGTACGGGAGTCTCGACCCTGCCCTGGCAGACCGCCCCTTCGGACAGCAGGACGAGCCCCGCGCCACTCTCCCGCACCTCTTCCGGCCGCACCTGGCCGCCCGCCGGGATCCGGATCCCGAAGGGGAACCCTCTGTCCACTGTGGACCCGATGGACCCGGCGGAACCGATGTCCAGGACACCGAGCCCGCCACCCCTGGCGACGGCGGCCGCCAGCCCGGGGTCCGGCCGTCCGAGCGGGTTGACGCCGAGTACCCGCGTGCGCGCCGTCGCATGCTTCACCGGCGGACCTCCTGTTCGGCTGGGCTGGTCGAACCTCGCCGGGTTCGGTGATCCTCAGCGGGATTCCCAAGAAATAACCTACTTGCCGCAGAGAGCGCAATACTCCAGTCCGAAAACTCGGAAAACAAGGGAACGCGTGCTAAAGTCCGGCGCCGGAAACAAATATGTCGACACGTTCAGAACAGGCCCCTGACCTGCACTTTTATCACCTTCATTCCAGATTTCGACAGGGCGTCGCTCACCGGCGTAACAAAACAGAAGAATTGTCATCGAAAGTAGTATCGATAACCATGGAGCGCATGTGGAAGTGACAGGACGAGTCGTCGTGCTGACCGGCGCGGCACACGGTATCGGCGCCGCCATGGCCCGCCGGTTCGCCGCCGAGGGCGCCGCCGGAGTGGTGGTCTCCGACCTCGATCTCGATGCGGCGGAGGAGGTCGTCGCCGGGATCACGGCCTCGGGTGGTGCCGCGATCGCGCGCCACGCCGACGCTTCGTCCAAAGAGGACTTGAAGATGCTGGTGACCGAAGCGCGTACGGCGTTCGGCCCGGTGGACCTGTTCTGCTCCAACGCCGGCGCCGCGTTCGGGACGGGTGTGCACGCCGCCGACGAGCAGTGGACCCGGTCGTGGGCGATCAACGTCATGCAGCATGTGCACGCCGCCCAGGTCGCGCTCCCCGCGATGCTGAGCCGGGGCCACGGCTATCTCCTGATCACGGCTTCGGGAGCGGGTCTGCTCGGCACACCCGGCGACGCGCCGTACTCGGTGACCAAGCACGCGGCCGTCGGGCTCGCCGAATGGCTGGCCATCACCTACCGGCCGCGCGGCGTGCGGGTCAGCGCGCTGTGCCCGCTCGGGGTGCGCACCGCGTTGCTGGAGCCGGGGATCGCGGCCGGGCACCCCGCCGCGCTCGCGATCGCCGCCGCGGCGCCGTTGCTGGAGCCGGAAGACGTGGCGGAGTCCGTCGTGCACGGGCTGGCGTCGGAGGAGTTCCTGATCCTGCCGCACGAATCGGTGCGGGAGACCTACGCGCGCAAGGCGGCGGGGCTCGACGAATGGATCGACCGCACCATCCTCGAAACCGGCGCGCGGAAGAGGTGAGCATGGAATACCGCAGGCTCGGCGCGAGCGGGCTGTCCGTCAGCGAACTCTCCTACGGCAACTGGCTCACGCATCGCGACGGCGCGGAGTGCGTCCAGGCCGCGCTCGACGCGGGCATCACGACGTTCCACACCGCCGCTGCCTGGGACGGCGGCGACGCCGAAGAGAACCTCGCGGCCGCCCTGACCTCCGCGCGCCGCGACGATCTCGTGCTGTGCACCGGGGTGTTCTGGCCGGAAGGGCCGGGGGTCAACGACGCCGGTCTCAGCCGCAAGCACCTGACGACGTCGCTGCACGGTTCGCTCCGGCGCCTGCGCACCGACTACGTCGACGTCTACCAACTACTTCGGTTCGACTACCGCACCCCGCTGGAGGAGACCTTCCTCGCGCTGTCGGATCTGGTGCGGCAGGGGAAGGTCCTCTACGCGGGCACCGCGGAATGGACGGCCGAACAGTTGCTGGAGGCCAAGCCGATCGCCGACCGGCTCGGTGTCCCGCTCATCGCCAACCAGCCGCACTACTCCATGCTCTGGCGGGTCGCCGAGGCACAGGTGATGCCGGTGTGCGAACGCGCGGGCATCGGTCAGTTCGCCTCGGTGTCCCTCGCCCAGGGGGTGCTGACCGGCAAATACCGGGGCGGTGAGATCCCCCCGGACTCGCGCGCCGCGAAGGCGGTCGAGGCCCGGCCGCTGCTCCTGCCGGATCTCCTCGACCGCGTCGGCATGCTGCGCGGCGTCGCCGACGAGGCCGGGCTGACCATGGCCCAGCTGGCACTCGCGTGGACGCTCCAGCACAACACCGTCGCCTCGGTGGTGACCGGGGCGAGCAGCGCCGCGCAGGTGACCGAGAACGCGAAGGCGTCCGGGGTGGCGCTGGACCTCGACGTGCTGACCCAGATCGATCAGCTGCTGGGCAGCTTCGTCCAGACGGACCCGCGGCTGACCTGGTCTCCCGCCCTGTCTCGTGAGTGGTGATGACGGTTAGAACCGTCATCACCACTCACGAGACCCCGAGCTCCGCGAGAGCTTCGGTCAGCCCGGCGGTGTCGCCGTCCGAGGTGGCCCACGCGACGTACCCGTCCGGCCTCGCCAGGAAGTCCGGGCCGGTGCGCGTCTCGACGATTTGGATCCGGTCGTGCCCGTTCGCCGTCTTCCTGATCACCTCGGAGCCGGTCACCAGCAACGAGTGACCGTCCTCGGACACCAGCGGTACCGGGGCGAACCGGCCGACCAGCGGATGCTCGGCGTCCGGCGCGTAGTCGATTTCGGTCCCGTTCCCCATCGCGATGAAATGCCGCTTGGCCGCCGGGAGCTCCAGCGTCTCCGCCAGCACCTCCCGGAGCGCCGCGACCTGCGGACCGGGACGCATCAGCGCGACCTGGGCACGCGTGTTGCGCAGCACGCGTGCCCCGACCGGGTGCCGCTCGGTGGTGTAAGTGTCCAATAAGGACTCCGGTGCCGCGCCCCGCACCACCAGGCCCAGTTTCCAGCCGAGGTTCATCGCGTCCTGGAGGCCGAGGTTCAGTCCCTGCCCGCCGACCGGCGAGTGCACGTGGGCGGCGTCGCCGGCCAGGAGCACGCGTCCCTGCCGGTAGGTGGCGGCCTGCCGCGTGTTGTCGCTGAAGCGGATTCCGCCGTCCAGCCTGGCGACTCGCACGTCGACCCCGCTGACGCGGCTGATGCTCGCCCGCATCTCCTCCAGCGTCAGTGGCGCGTCCCGGTCCCCCGGTCCGCCGTCGAACTCCATGGTGGCGATCTCACCCGGGATCAGGGACAGGTTCAGCATCCCGCCCGGACCGTGCATGGACGACTTCACCGCGCCGGGGTCGGCGAGTTCGGCCCGGGCGATCCGGCCGGTCATCGTCGCGTCCGTACCGGGGAACGCGATCCCGGACCGTTTCCGCACGACGCTGCGGCCGCCGTCGCAGCCCACCAGGTAGGCGGCCCGCTCGGACCGGCCGTCGGCGAGCACGGCGCGGACCGACGACTCCTCTTGTACGACGTCGACGACCTCGCTGCCCTGGCGGACCCGGACGCCGAGCCCCGTCACCCACTCGGCGAGGATCCCTTCCAGCACATGCTGTTTGAGGATGAATCCACCGGCCGCACCCGGCGGGACCTCGTCCTCGACCAGCGGCAGGCCGGCGAAGTGCCCCCTGGCACGGTTGCCTTTCATCTGGCGCGAGATCCCCTGGGCGACTTGGAACATCTCGGCCTGCGCCGCCGCGAACGCCTCGGTCAGTCCTCGCAGCCGCAGCGATTGCGAGGTGCGGCCGTTGAGTCCGCGCACTCCGTAACTCCGGTTCCGGCGGAGGGAACCGTCGGCCGCTTCCAGGACGAGCGGATCGGCCCCGGCCAGGCGGAGTTCGCCCGCCAGCAGCAGGCCGACCGGTCCCCCGCCCACGATGATCACGTCGTTCACGACACCCCCGTATTTACAGTGTAAATGTACGCTGTAAATATGATAGATACACCGTAAACCTGTCAAGCGGAGGACGTGAGATGACGCGGAGAGAGCCGTTGAACCGGGAGAAGGTTCTGGACGCGGCGCTCGCACTGGCCGCCGAGGAGGGCCTCAAGGGACTCTCGATGCGCAAGCTCGCCAAGACGCTCGGCGTCGAGGCGATGGCCCTGTACAACCACGTCCAGAACAAGACCGACATCCTCGACGGCATCGCGGAGCGCGTTTACAGCCGCATCGAGCGCGCGGATCCGGCGTCGCCCTGGCCGGAGCGGGTGCGGGTCACCGTGCTCAACATCTATCGCGTACTCGCCGAGCATCCGGTGGTGCCGATGGCCTTGGCCACCGACGAGGCCAATCCCAACTCGTTGCAGGCCTTGCTGCCGATCGACGATCTCGTCGGCGCGCTCTACGAAGCCGGCTTCGAGGGCGACGGGATCCGCGAGACGCTGGGCGCGCTGAACAGCCTCGTCTTCGGCTCGTTGCTGCTCACGACCGTCGGCTTCACGACGGTACGCCGCGGTGAAGCCGAACAGGAGCAGATGGACCCCTACCTCCGGCGGGTCGACCCGGCCGTCCTCCCCCACTTCAGCCGCGCGCTGCCCTCGTTGGCGGCGGCCGATCCCGAGCGGGACTTCGCCAGGGCGCTGGATCTACTGATCAGCGGTCTGGTCGCGGCCGCAGCATCGGGACGAGGAACCGCCTAGCCACCTCGCGGACCTGCTCGTCGTCGTCGAGATCGACGACCTGACTCGGCGTGATCAGGAACGAGGAGCAGACCCGGGTCATCAGTTCGGCGACGAGTTCGACGTCGACGTCCGCCGAGACGTTGCCCGCGTGCTGCTCGCGGCGGAGCTGGCCCGCGACGAACCGCCGCACCGTCGCCAGCGTGTTCCCGCCGTCGCTGACCATCGACGGGACGAGCACGTCGGGCTCGACCGTCATGAGGCCGCCGATCAACGGGTTGTGCCGGATCGCCCGCAACGCGCTGGCGAACCCGAGCACGACCCGGTCCGCGGCGGTTTCGGCGTGCTGGATGTCGAGCAGGAACTGGTCGAAATAGCGCCGGAACTCGCGGCGGACGACCTGTTCGACCAAGGCGTCCTTGGTGGCGAACCGGCGGTAGGCGGTGATCCGGGAGACGCCGGCGCGGCGGGCGACGTCCTCCATCGTGGACCGGCGGATCCCCATCCGGCAGAACTGCTCGTAGGCGGCGTCGAGTAGCCGAAGCGCGATCTCGTCGCCTTCCTCGGCGCGTTCGAGCGCGTCGGCGAGGGCGCGCTCCAGCAACGAATCCGGGTCTGGCGTCTTCGCGATGATTGTGCTCTCCTTGAGATACGCGGTTGCACTACTTGTATCACAGTACCAACCCGCAGGTCCGGGACTCAAGGAGGAGTACTGGCGCATGACCGAACTCAATCGACGCAAGATGCTGATCGTCAGTGGCGGAGCGACCCTCTTGGGGGCCATGGGGATGGCCCGGCCCGCCTGGGCGTGGAGTCCGAGCGGTTCGGTGGCCGGGACGGGGGCGGGCACCGATCCGAAGTGGGTGTGGGACGCCGAGGCCGATCCGGTGGTCGCCGCGGTCCTCGACCGGGGACAGGTCGCGGCGGTCAACGAGGCGCTGCGGACCTGGACCAGGAACGACCAGCCGACGCCGTCCGGGCTACCGCCGGATCTGCGGGAGTTCGTCGAGCACGCGCGGCGGCTGCCGTCGTGGGCCGATCAGTCCAAATTGGACCAGGCGGCCGACTTCATGAAGGTCAGCGGGCGGTTCGTCAACCTGCTGAACGGGCTCGGCGGCGGGATGCTGAGCACCGCCATCCCGAACGAGGCCAGGGCGGTCTACTACTCCAAGGGCGGCGCGGACATGAAGGACCGCGTCGCGAAGACGGCCAAACTCGGCTACGACGTCGGTTCGCTCAACGCCTACCGGCCCGACGGCCAGATGATCGTCTCGGCGGTGAAGACCCGGCTGGTGCACGCCGCCGTCCGGCATCTGCTGCCGCAGTCTCCCCACTGGCAGCAGGGTATCCCGATCAGCCAGAACGACATGCTGGTCACCTGGCACACCCTGCCGACCTACACCATGCGCAAGCTGACCGACTGGCGAGTCCGTGTCTCCGCCGCGCATTCCGCCGCCTACCTGCACAGCTGGCAGGTGACCGGCCATATGCTCGGGATCAGCGACGAGTACCTGCCCGCGACGTGGAACGCGGCCTACGCGCAGTCCACGCAGGTATTGGATCCGGCGATGGGACCGACGCGCGAAGGCGTCGAACTCACCGACATCCTCCTCGACATGCTCGCCGAGCAGACCAGCCCGGGCGGCACCGACCGGCCGATGGTCAACGCGCTGGCGCGGTACATCGTCGGCGACCGGGTCTCCGAGTGGAACGGCATCCCGCGGGAGCCGGTCTGGGATCCGCTGATCGGCACCGCGTTCCCGGCGCTGGTGGCGTTCCACGAGAAGCTCATCCCGCTGCCGCTGGTGCCCCCGGTCGCCTGGGTGCTGGACGAGGCGATCCGGCAGTACATCCGGCTGTGGCTCTCGGGGGGCAGGCCGGTGAACATCGAGATCCCCGACATGAACCGCCCTTCCTGAGCCCCTCCCGACCTCGGGAGTGGCCGCGTTCAGTCGACTAACGGCCCTCCCGACCTCGTGAGTGGCGCAATGAAAGGTCCTTTCCTCGCAAATTTTGCAAGGAAAGGACCTTTCATTGCGCCGGTTCGTCCTGGGATACCGAGGGAGCGGGGGGCGTGGCTGAAGGGGCCTTTCCCCTCATCTCACGCGGCGAAGGGCGCTTTCCCTGCATGCGATGCGGGTAACGGCCCCTTCAGCCTCGAGCCCCCACCACGGATCAAAAGGCTCAGTGCCTGGCTTCGCAAGTAGTCGACTACTTGCGAAGTCAGGCCTGGTCGTGAGTGGTAAGTGTCGTTCTAACGACACTTACCACTCACGAGACCGAAGTGGGACTGGTCAGCTCAAACTTGAGCAGGGCCGGGCGTCGGGATCTTGTGCCCCCTTCGGCACCCACCGCACGTTCGCGAACGAAGCGGAGAACTGCCCGTCCGTGTACACCAGGAACGGCGTGTTGACGTTCTCCAGATCCAGCCCGTTGGCGAAGCACGACACCGGGATCTTCACCGTCGACTTCGGCGCGCCCGCCAGGTCGGTGAACAGCTTGGTGGCATTCACCTCGGAGAAGCACGGGTAGACGCAGTGCATGCTGATCACCGTCCGGTTGGCGGGCGCCTGATGCACGATGGTGTCGAACTCCAGCGCCGCGTCGGCGTTGAGGTAACCGCGCAGATCGTTGGTGCCCGCCGGGTTCTGGAAGTAGAGCTGCGCCGGCCCGGTGCCGGTCCAGGTCGACTTGAGCCCGTCCTGCTGGACGTTCACATCGGACTGGACGACGGAGATCTCGGCGTGCGAAGCGACGCCGTCCGGGCCGATCTCGGTGCCGCCCCAGTTCTGCGCGGAGCCGATGAAACCCTTGTACGGCGCGACATCCGTCCGGTTGAACAGTTCGAGATCCTCGGTCGCGGTCCCGCCGCCACCGGTCGAGCCGCACGACACCGGCCCGGTCGTCTCGTCCAGCTGCCCGACCGTGACACCCTGCCCGGTCTTCAGGCCGTAGCCGAGTTTGAACAGCGGGTCGTACTCGGCCGCGCCCGCGTTCAGCGGCGTCTGGCAGGCGCTCTTCGGCCATGAGTACGGCAGGGTGCCCTTGAAGCCGCCCTTGACGAGCACGTCGGCGACGCCGCCGCCTTCGGTGCCGGGGAGCCAGGCCGCCACGAACGCGTCCGAGCGGTTGATCTCCTTGTTCATGTACAGCGGCCGGCCGCCCACGTAGACCGTGACGACGGGAGTGCCCTTCCCGTGGACCTTGTCCAGTACGGCCAGGTCCTCGGGGTAGAGCTTCGAGGCTTCGAGCGTCTTGCGGGTCAGGTCGCCGACGCCTTCCGCGTACGGGGTCTCACCGATGACGGCGATGACGGCGTCGTAGCCCTTCGGGTCGGTGTCGCCCTTCTCGTCGAAGGTGACGTTGACATCGCCGAGCTGCTGCTTGAGCCCGGCGAGGATCGACGTGGCGTTCGGGAAGTCGGCGTTGGTGTTGCCGGTCCCCTGCCAGCTCAGCGTCCAGCCGCCGGTCTGGTTCTGGACGCTGTCCGCGCTCTTGCCGACCACCAGCACCTTCGACTTCGGTTTCAGCGGCAGCACCTCGCCGTTGTTCTTCAACAGCGTCTGCGACGAGCGGACCGCGTCGCGCGCGAGCCACTTCTCCGTCAGCGCTTCGTCGGAGTTCGCGTAGGAACGATCCGACGGCTTCTGCGCTTCGTACAGCCCGGCGCGCAGCTTGACGCGCAGGATGCGGGTCACCGCGTCGTCGATCCGCGAGACCGGGATCTGCCCGCCGTTCACCTGCGCGACGGTGTTGGTGATGAACGCCTTCCAGTCGTTCGGCACCATCACGATGTCGATGCCCGCGTTGATCGCCTGCGGGCACGAGGAGTTGGTGCAGCCGGGCACCTGTCCGATGCCGTTCCAGTCGGACACGACGAGGCCGTCGAAGCCCATCTTGCCCTTGAGGATCTGGTTCAGCGCCTTGTCACTGCCGTGCAGCTTGCCCTCGGTGATCCCGAGGTCGGCGTTGGTCCAGCTGTTGAACGACACCATCACGGTCTGGGAACCCGCCGCGAGCGCGCCGTAGTAGCCCTGGCCGTGCACGTTGATCATCTCGGCCTCGGAGGCCGGGTTGACGCCTTGGTCCTGTCCCTTGAGGGTGCCGCCGTCACCGATGAAGTGCTTGGCCGTGCCGATCACGCCGTTGTAGCCGATGCGCTTGGTCGAACCGTCCTGCAGGCCGTTGATCGCCTCGTAGCCGTAGGCCCGGGTGATCCGCGGATCCTCGGAGAACCCTTCGTAGGTGCGGCCCCAGCGGTCGTCCCGCACGACCGCCAGCGTCGGCGCGAACGCCCAGTCCTGGCCGGTGGCGCGGATCTGCCGGGCCGTCGCCGCGGAGATGTCGCGCACCAGGCACGGGTCGTGCGCCGCGCCGAGGCCGATGTTGTGCGGGAAGACGGTGGCGCCGTAGACGTTGTTGTTGCCGTGCACGGCGTCGATGCCCCAGATCACCGGTGTCCGCGTCCGGCTGCTCTTGGCGGCGTCCCAGTAGGCGTCGGCGAGCTTCAGCCAATCCTGCTGCGAGGCGTGCTTGTCCTGGTTCGGCCACGAGCCGCCGCCGTTGAGGACCGAGCCGATGGAGTACTGGCGGACCTCGTCCGGGGTGATGGCCGCGATCTCGGGCTGCGTCATCTGCCCGACCTTCTCCTCGAGGGTCATTCCCTTGAGGAGCTGGGCGATCCGCTGCTCGTCGCCGGCCTTGCCCTTGAACCGGCTCTCGACCTTCGGCCAGTCGGCGAGCGCCGGGAGGCTCTTCTCGATCCGGGCGCAGCCGTCCCGGTCGAGGGCGGGCTTCCCGATCACGGGCTGCTCGGCCGCGCCCACCGACGGCGCGGCCGCGACGGCGCCACCGAGGAGGGCGAGGCTCATCAGGGCGACGAGCGGACTTCGGCGCGCGCGAGAACGTCTTGCCATGGTCTGGTCCATTCTGCGGGAGGCGGGGACCGGCCGATCCTCACCGGCGGCGGACGTGCAGTCAAGAGTTTCGGACAGGTCCGCCGACCGTTAATTTTTGCCGTGAACTAAGGCTTGACACGCCACCCGGCCACCGGTAGATCACTCCCCCGCCGCCACGCGCCTGCCGCGCCGTCCAGCGGTGGAACCTCCTGGGTCGTTGCCGATGGCGTTGACGCTAGGGAGGTCCGCGGTTCCGGCGCTTCTCGATTCCTGATCGGTGCCGCGGCTCACGCCGTGAGCGGTCCGACCGCCTTCACGATCTCCAGCACCGGCGCGGTGTGCAGCGTGCGGATCGCGCGCTGCGCGCCGAGCCGGCGCGTGAGGTACCGGTGCAGGGCGCCGGTGTCCGGGCACAGCGCCTGCGCGATCAGGTTGGTGGGCCCCGTCGTGGCGGCGACCACCGCCAGTTCGTCGTGGGTGGCGAGCGTCGTCGCGACCTCGTCGAGGTCGGCGGGCGCGACGGCCATCCACAGGAACGCCTGGGTGGTCACGCCGTACAGGGCCGCGTTGATCTCGACGTCGAAGAAGAGCACGCCGCGCGCGCGAAGGTCGGCGAGGCGGCGGGCCACGGTCGCCGGGGCGAGGCCGGTCGCGGCCGCGAGGTCGGCGGTGCTCAGCCGGCCGTCGGGGCGGAGGGCGTCGATCAGGACGCGGTCCGACGCGGTCAGCGGAGCGTCGTCCGGGACGATTTCCGTGGGCCGCAACGCTTCCTGCTGGTCTTCGGTCAGCGCGGCGAGCCGCCCGCGCCACGCCGTCGGCCCGCCGAGGTAGGTGTGCAGCACGAGGTGCGCGGACACCGCCGTGACACTCGCGGTGCGCGGGATGTCGTGCAGCAGCATGGCACTCGGCGAATCCTTCGGCGTATGCGCGATCGTGACGATCTCCGTGCCGCCCGAGGTCAGCTTGACCCAGGACGTGTCCGGCCGCCTGGCCAGCGAGCGGGCGAGTGTCCGCGCGGTGGCGGGCTGCGCGGTGAGCCGCACGAGCCACTGGGTCAGCCCCGTCCGGCCGGGGTCGGGCAGGCCCACCACGCGCAACCCCGCGTCGGCGCGAAGCCGCTGATAGCGGCGGGCGACGGTCTGCGTGGAGACACCGAGCACCGTCCCGATCCGGCTGAACGAAGCCCGCGCGTCGAGGTGCAGCGCATGGACCAAACCACGGTCGATTTCGTCAAGCATGGAACATTTCATCCATTCGCCGGGCGATACAGGGAACAATCACCATCTTCGCTGCACCATCTCGGTCATGCAAGAAACCAAGATCCGCGCCGCCGCGCTCGGCACCCTGCTCGCGGCCGAGGCGATGAACGTGCTGGACGCGACGATCACCCAGGTCGCCGGTCCGGCCATCCACGCCGAACTCGGCGGCGCCGCGTCCGACATCCAGTGGTTCGGCGCCGCGTACACCCTCCCGTTCGCGATGCTCCTGATCACCGGCGGGAGGCTCGGCGACCTGCTGGGCCGCCGCCGCGTGTTCCTGGCCGGCGTCGCCGTGTTCGCCCTCGCGTCGCTGGGCTGCGCGCTAGCGCCGGACACCGGCGTGCTGATCGGCGCGCGAGCGGTACAGGGACTGGCGTCGGCGCTGGTGATCCCGCAGACGATCGGGTTGATCAAGGCCATGTACACCGGTCCGGCACTGTCCGCGGCACTCGGCTGGAACGGTCCCGTGGTGGGCTTGTCCGCCGTGAGCGGGCCGCTGCTCGGCGCCCTGCTGACGGATCTGGTGTCCTGGCGGGCGGCGTTCCTGGTCAACGTGCCGATCTCGCTCGCGATCCTCGCCGCGCGACGGCTGCTGCCGGAGGACCGGGCCGCGAATCCTGTCCGGCTGGACGTGCCGGGAACCCTGCTCGCTTCACTCGGCGTCGGGCTGCTGGTGTACCCGCTGATCGACCGGTGGGACTGGACCCTGTTCACCGGCGGCGCCGCCGTGCTGGTGGTGTTCGGTTTCCACCAGCGGAGGCGACGGAATCCTTTGGTGGAGCCGAGTTTGTTCGGTCACCGCGGATTCCCCTCGGCACTGGTGACCTCGACCCTGTTCTTCGCGGTGATGAACGGCGTGATGCTCGTCGTGGTCCTGCACCAGCAACTCGATGAGGGGCTCGGCGTACTGGCGTCCGGACTCACGCTGCTGCCGTGGTCGGGCGGGCTGGCCGTGTCGTCGTGGCTGGCGGGCCAGTGGCTCGTGCCCCGGTACGGGCCGCGGGTCGCGTTCGCCGGGCTGACGCTGCTGCTCGCGGGAATCCTGCTGGCGATGGCGGGCCCGCCGCCGCTCGCGCTGGGGATCGGCGGGCTCGGGCTGGGCCTGTTCACGGTGCCGTTCTTCACGACCGCGCTGTCCGTCGTCCGTCCACATGAGACGGGATCGGCGGCGGGGCTGCTGAACGCGGTGCAGCAACTGGGCACGACGCTCGGGATCGCCGTACTCGGCACCGTCTTCCTGCGCGGCCATTCCCTGATCCAGGCGCTCGTGCCGGCGGCCGCGCTGGTGCTGGCGACCATGGTGACCACCGCACTGATGCGACCGGCCAAGACGACGGCCAAGGCGACGGTCTAGCCTTCGGCCGCCTTGAACCAGGCGCCGATCCCGGCGAGCGCGCCCGGACCGTAGTCACCGCGGACGTCCTCGGCCAGATCCGCGATGGAGACCGCGCGCAGAGCCGCTCGCCACTGGACTTCCGCTCCTGCCATCGCGCGGCTGATGGCACAGGGCGCTGTGCACGCTTCGGGCGGCGTCGCCATCGGACCCCGTTGCCGGATCTCGGTGCAGACGAAGGCCGGACCGGGCCCGTCGATGGCCTCGACGACGTCGAGCACCGTGATCTCCGAAGGCGGCCGGGTGAGGACGTAGCCGCCCGCCTTCCCTTGCACCGACCGGATCAGGCCGGCGCGGGAAAGCGCCTGGAGCTGCTTCGCGAGGTAGCTCGGGGAGACGTCGTGCAGCTGCGCCAGACGCGCGGCGGGCGCGGGTTCGTCGACCGAGGTCAGCACGACACAGCAGTGCAGGGCCCACTCCACCCCGCCGGACATCTTCACCCGGATGACTCTAACCCGCCCCTTGACTCGGACACAATATGTCTGAGTATCATTCTCGGACATACGGTGTCCGGGTTAGCGGACACTCCTCGACGAAGGGCACTGGACCATGAAATTCGCGATCATCGGCGGGACCGGGCTGATCGGCTCACAGGTCGTGCGGAACCTGAACGACGCCGGGCACGAGGCGGTGCCGCATTCGCCGTCCACCGGGGTCGACCTCCTCACCGGCCAGGGCCTGGACGCCGCCCTCGACGGCGCGGACGTCGTCGTGAACCTCACGAATTCCCCGACCTTCGACGAGGCGTCCCCCGCGTTCTTCCGGACGTCGATGGACAACCTCGTGGCCGCGGCGAAGAAGGCGAGCACCGGGCACTTCGTGATCCTGTCGATCGTCGGCGTCGACCAGGTCCCCGAACTCGACTACTACCGGGCCAAAACGCTGCAGGAGGACATCCTCAAGAGCAGCGGGATCCCCTATTCGATCGTCCGCGCCACCCAGTTCATGGAGTTCGTCGACGCGGTCCTGTCCTGGACCGCCGACGAGAACACGGTCCGCCTGCCCAGCACGCCGATCCAGCCGATCGCCGCGGCCGACGTCGCCGCCGCCGTTTCCGAGGTCTCGGCCGGGAAGCCGCTGAACGGGACCCTCGACGTCGGCGGCCCGGACGTCTACCCGCTGGACGAACTGGGCCGGATCACGTTGTCCGCCAAGGGAGACACGCGTTCGGTGACGATCGACGAGACCGCGGGCATGTTCTCCGCCGTACGCGGCGACGTCCTCACCACCAAGGACGGCGCCCGCCTCGCCCCGACCCGCTACCTCGACTGGCTGAAGTAAGCATTCAGTCCTCTGGATGCGGTAGTTGCGTATGCAAGAACCGCATCCAGAGGACTAAACGCCGCCCATGACGGGCGCAGAGGTCAGCTCGGCAGCAGCGCGGGGGCGGCCAAGCGGCTGGCGTTGGCCGCTTCGTCGTCCGGCTGGATCTGGGCGGAGCGCTCCGCCTCGACCCGCGCGAGGTAGTTGGTGACCTCACGCTCCCGCTTGTGCGAGTCCCAGCCCAGCAGCGGCGCCATCAGCTCCGCCACCACCGGCGCCGCCGTCACGCCGCGGTCCCGCTCCTCGATCGAGATCCGCGTACGGCGCGTGAGGACGTCCTCCAGGTGCAGCGCGCCCTCGTGCGAGACCGCGTAGACGACCTCCGCCTTGAGGTACTCCGCCGTACCCGGGATCGGCTCGCCCAGTTCGGGACGCTCCGAGATCGACTCCAGGATGTCCTCCACCGCGGTGCCGTAGCGCTGGAGCAGGTGCTCGATCCGGCCGATCGGCAGCCCGGCGCGCTGGGCGAGCGAGTGCCGCGCGCCCCACAGCTCGTGGTAGCCCGCGGCGCCCACGATCGGCAGGCGTTCGGTCCACGACGACGGTGCCGGGCGGCCGAGGTCCTCCACGGCGACGTCGACCGCGTCCGCGGCCATCACCCGGTACGTCGTGTACTTGCCACCCGCCACGATCACCAGGCCGGGCACCGGATGCGCCACGGCGTGCTCCCGCGACAGCTTCGTCGTCGAGGTCGCCTTTGCGGCCAGGAGCGGCCGAAGCCCGGCGTACACGCCTTCGATGTCGTCGGCGGTGATCGGCGTGCGCAGGACCGCGTTGAGGTGATCGAGCACGTAGTCGACGTCCGCCTGGCTGGCCGCCGGGTGCTCGCGGTCGAGGTCCCATTCGGTGTCGGTGGTGCCGACGATCCAGTGCCGTCCCCACGGGATGACGAACAGGACGCTCTTCTCGGTGCGCAGGATCAGCCCGGTGTCCAGGTCGATCTTCTCGCGCGGCACCACCAGGTGGATGCCCTTCGACGCGCGCACGGTGAACGGCGCCGGGATGCCCGCCGCCTCGGCCATGTCGTCGCTCCACACGCCGGTGGCCGCGACGACCGTCTTCGCCCGGACCTCGATCTCCGCACCGCTCTCGCGGTCGACGACCTTGGCACCGACGACGCGCTCGCCGTCGCGGATGAGCGACGTGACGCGGGCACGGGTGAGGACGGAGGCGCCCTGTTCGGCGGCGGTCCGCGCGATCGTCATCGTGTGCCGGGCGTCGTCGACCTGGGCGTCGTAGTACTGGATGGCGCCGATCAAGGCGTCGTCCGCGAGGCCGGGCGCGACCTTGGCCGCGCCGCGTTTGGACAGATGCCGATGCCGAGGCAGGGCGCGTGCTCCGCCGAGGGTGTCGTAGAGCGTGACACCCGCGCCGATGTAGCCGCGTTCCCAGACGCGGTGCTTGAGCGGCACCAGGAACTTCACCGGGCGGACCAGATGCGGCGCCAGCGTCTGCAGCAGCAGACCGCGTTCCTTCAGCGCTTCCCGGACCAGCTTGAAGTCCAGGTTCTCCAGATAACGCAGCCCGCCGTGGATCAGCTTCGAAGACCGGCTGGACGTCCCCGCGGCGAAGTCGCGGGCCTCGACGAGTGCAACGGAGAGCCCTCGCGACGCCGCGTCGAGCGCGACGCCGGCACCGGTCACTCCCCCGCCCACGACCAGCACGTCGATCTCTTCGCGGGCGAGCTTGCGCAGCGCCTCGGCGCGGTAGACCGGGGAAAGCGGTACGGGTGTCACTCTGTTCCTCCTGTTCATCGGGCTCACTCGACCTCGACCCAGTCGAGCGTGCGGCCGACGGCCTTCTGCCAGCCCGCGTAGCCCTCGGCGCGCTGCTCGTCCGTCCACGACGGAGTCCAGCGCTTGTCCTCGTTCCAGTTCTGCTCCAGCTCGTCGGTGTTCTTCCAGAACCCGACGGCCAGGCCGGCCGCGTAGGCGGCCCCGAGCGCGGTGGTCTCGGCGACGACCGGCTTCGACACCGGCACGCCGAGGATGTCGGCCTGCAGCTGCATGCAGAGTTCGTTCGCGGTCACGCCACCGTCCACCCGCAGCACGTCGAGCGTGACGCCCGAGTCGTTCTGCATGGCCTCGACGACGTCGCGGGTCTGGTAGCAGATCGCTTCCAGCGTCGCCCGCGCCAGATGCGCGTTGGTGGTGGCGCGGGTGAGCCCGACGATCGCGCCGCGCGCGTCCGAACGCCAGTACGGCGCGAAAAGCCCGGAGAACGCGGGGACGAAGTAGACGCCACCGTTGTCCTCGACCTGACGCGCGAGGCTCTCGCTCTGCGAGGCGCCGCTGATGATGCCCAGCTGGTCGCGCAGCCACTGCACGGCGGAACCGGTGACGGCGATGGAGCCTTCCAGCGCGTAGACCGGCTTCTCGTCGCCGAACTGGTAGGCCAGCGTCGTCAACAGGCCGTGCTTCGACCGCACGACCTCGTGCCCGGTGTTGAGCAGCAGGAAATTGCCGGTGCCGTAGGTGTTCTTGGCCTCGCCGGGCCGGAAGCACACCTGGCCGACGGTGGCCGCCTGCTGGTCCCCGAGGACACCGGTGATGGCGACCTCGCCGCCGAGCGGGCCGTCCGCGCGGGTGACGCCGAACCGGCCGTTGTTCGAGGACGGCGCGATCGACGGCAGCATCTGCTTGGGGATGTCGAAGAACGACAGCAGTTCGTCGTCCCACGCCAGGGTTTCGAGGTCCATCAGCATCGTGCGCGACGCGTTGGTCGGGTCGGTCACGTGCACGCCGCCGTCGGGCCCGCCGGTGAGGTTCCAGATCAGCCAGGTGTCGGTGGTGCCGAAGAGCGCGTCGCCCTTTTCGGCGTCTTCGCGGACGCCGTCGACGTTCTCCAGAATCCACTGCAGCTTGCCGCCGGAGAAGTACGTCGCGGGCGGCAGCCCGGCCTTGCGCCGGATGACGTCGCCCTTGCCGGACCGGTCCAGCGCCGAGGCGATCCGGTCGGTGCGGGTGTCCTGCCACACGATGGCGTTGCAGTACGGGCGGCCGGTGCGGCGGTTCCACACGACGGTGGTCTCGCGCTGGTTGGTGATGCCGAGCGCGGCGAGGTCGGCCGTGGTCAGGTTCGCCTTGTTGAGCGCGGTGGCGATGACCGAACGGGTCCGCTCCCAGATCTCGGTCGGATCGTGTTCGACCCAGCCCGGCTTCGGCAGGATCTGCTCGTGTTCGAGCTGGTGGCGGGCGATCTCGTTGCCACCGTGGTCGAAGATCATGAACCGGGTGCTGGTGGTGCCCTGGTCGACGGCGCCGATGTAGTCAGGCATCTGGTGTCTCTCCTTTGCGGACGGCTCAGGCGGCGGGCTCGAGATCCTTGGCGGGCAAGGCTTCCGGAGCGGGATCGGCGGGCAGGTAGCGCTCGATGAAGTACTTGTAGATCGCGCCGCCGATGACCGCGCCGATGACCGGGGCCACGATCGGGATCCACCAGTACGGATAGCCGTATTGGTCGGTGAACGCGGTGTCGTAGCCGGTGAGCCAGGACATCAGCCGGGGGCCGAAGTCACGGGCGGGGTTGATCGCGTAACCGGCGTTGGTACCCCAGGCCATGCCGATCGCGACGACCAGGAACCCGACGACGACCGGGGCGAGGTTCGCGGCGGGCGCGGTGTTGCGGAGGTCGGTGATGGCGAAGATCACCAAGGCGAGGATCGCCGTTCCGATGATCTGGTCGCGGAAAGCGCCCCAGTCACCCACCGGAAGGGTTCCGTTACCCGGAAGGGTGGAGAAGACACCCTGGGTCTTGATCGTGAGGCCGGGGTCGGCGGCGTTGAGCACCTCGGTGTAGTTCCAGCGCACGATCAGCGCGGCGAGGAACGCGCCGGCGGTCTGCGCCAAGGCGTACGGGGCGACCTTGCGCCAGGAAAAACCCTTGAACACCGCCAAGGCCACCGTGATGGCGGGGTTCAGATGGG
This sequence comes from Amycolatopsis orientalis, assembly GCF_000943515.2. NCBI lineage: Bacteria > Bacillati > Actinomycetota > Actinomycetes > Pseudonocardiales > Pseudonocardiaceae > Amycolatopsis > Amycolatopsis orientalis. The sequence goes on from NZ_CP016174.1 coordinate 5,512,168, forward strand.
CGCCGCTGATCCGTGAAGCCACATAGACACCGAGCGTGACACCGATGCCCCACGCCCACGCGATGCTGTCGTGGTCCCCGATGCCCGCGGCGACGACTTGAGCCACCACCCCGCAGCCGAACAGGATGAGGATCATCGTCCCGACGAACTCCGCCGCCAGTTCGCCCGCGAGTCCGCGAGCCTTGAGGTTTCGCACCATTGCTTCCTCCACAAAGGACACCGTTGCCCTGCTGAGGCCGAAGTTAAGTTCGGGGAAACCCGGGGTCAACGGACACCGGTCGGCATTGTCGAACGCCCGGAGACGATGTTCGACATTGTCGAATCAGGGCCGGTCGGGCTACGGTTGGGCCGTGCCCGGTCCGATCCAGTCCATCGAGCGCGCCGCCGCGATCCTGCGGTTGCTGGCGCGTGGTTCCGGCCGACTCGGGGTCGGCGAGATCGCCGATTCCCTCGAACTCGCCAAGGGAACGGCGCACGGGATCCTGCGCACCCTGCAAGGGGTCGGCTTTGTCGAACAGGACCGCGACACCGGGAAATACCAACTGGGCGCGGCACTGCTGCATCTGGGCACGAGCTACCTCGACGTCAACGAACTCCGGTCGCGGGCGATCAACTGGGCCGACGCGCTGGCCGCGCGCAGCGGCGAAGCCGTCCGGATCGGCGCCCCGCTGGAAGGCCGGGTCCTGGTGGTGCACCACGTGTTCCGGCCCGACGACAGCCTGCAGACCCTCGACGTCGGCACCCTTCTGCCGTTGCACGCGACCGCGCTCGGCAAAGTCCTGCTGGCCTACGACACGGGTCTCGTGGCATCGTTGCGCACCGGCGAACCGGAGGCCTACACCCGCCGGACGCTGGTCACCCAGACCGCGATCAAACGCGCCTGCGGCAAAGTCCGGGAAGCGGGCTGGGCGAGCGAGAACGGCGAGATGATCTCCGGCGAGGCCGGGATCGCGGCCCCGATCCGCGGTCACGGCGGCATCGTGGTCGGCTCGATCGGGGTGTCCGGCGCGACGGAACGGATCTGCGAAGCCGACGGCAGCCCGATCCCGCGGCTGCTCGGGCACGTGCGCGACGCGGCACGGGCGGTCTCCCGCGATCTCGGCGCGTCCCGATGGTGATGGAGGTGCTCGCGTGGTCCAGCGCTATGTGATGTCGATCGACCAGGGCACCACTTCGACACGGTGCATCCTGTTCGACGCGCGCGGCAGGCTGGTGTCGGTCGCGCAGCGCGAGCACCAGCAGCACTTCCCGCGGCCGGGCTGGGTGGAACACGACGCGACGGAGATCTGGCGCAACGTCGGCCGGATCGTGCCGCAGGCGCTGGCCGACGCCGGCGCCGAAGCCGCGCAGGTGGTCGGCCTCGGCATCGCGAACCAGCGGGAGACCACCGTGCTGTGGGACCGGCACACCGGCAACCCGGTCGGGCGCGCGATCGTCTGGCAGGACACCCGCACCGACGCGATGCTCGAACAACTCGCCCGCGAGCCGGGCGCGGACCGCGTCCGGCAGCTGTGCGGGCTGCCGCTGGCGACGTACTTCTCCGCGCCCCGCATCCGGTGGATGCTCGAACGGACTCCTGGCCTGCGGGAACGCGCCGAACGCGGCGACGTCCTGTTCGGCACGGTCGAGAGCTGGCTGATCTGGAACCTCACCGGTGGACCTGATGGCGGCGTCCACGTCACCGACGTCACCAACGCCTCCCGCACCATGCTGATGAACCTGCGGACGCTGTCGTGGGACGACGAACTACTGGAGTTCTTCGACGTCCCGCGCGCGATGCTGCCGGAGATCCGCCCGTCGACCGAGGTGTACGGGACGACGTCGCGGGTGGTGCCGGGGATCCGGATCGCGGCGGCGCTCGGGGACCAGCAGGCGGCGCTGTTCGGCCAGACCTGCTTCGCGCCCGGCGAGGCGAAGTGCACCTACGGCACGGGAAGCTTCCTGCTGCTCAACACCGGTCCGACGCCGGTGCTCTCGACGCACGGCATGCTGACGACGGTCGGCTTCAAGATCGGCGACGAACCCGCCGTGTACGCGCTGGAAGGCTCGATCGCCGTCACCGGGTCGCTGGTGCAGTGGTTCCGCGACGGGCTGGAACTGATCGGCAGCGCGCCCGAGATCGAGACGCTGGCCCGTACGGTCGAGGACAACGGCGGCTGCTACATCGTGCCCGCCTTTTCGGGCCTGTTCGCGCCGCACTGGCACAGCGAGGCGCGCGGCGTGATCGCCGGGCTGACGTCGTACATCACCAAGGGACACCTGGCCAGGGCCGTGCTGGAGGCGACGGGCTGGCAGACACGCGAGGTCGTCGACGCGATGAACGCCGATTCCGGGCTCGCGCTGTCGACGCTCAAAGTGGACGGTGGGATGACCGCCGACAATCTGCTGATGCAGTTCGTCGCCGATGTCCTCGACGTGCCGGTGGTCCGCCCGATGGTCGCCGAGACGGTGTCGCTGGGCGCGGCGTACGCGGCCGGGTTGTCGGTCGGGTATTGGCCGGACCTGGAGGGGCTGCGCCGGAACTGGCACCGCGCCGGGCAGTGGCTGCCGTCGATGAACCCTGCCCGCCGCGACAGCGAATACGCGCACTGGCGCCAGGCCGTGGAACTGACGTTCGGCTGGATGCGGCCGGGACCCGCCGCCGCTCCCCCGGGCTCCGACCTGGTCGAGGTCGTCCTGGCCGATCACCGCCGGATCGAGCAGCTGTTCCGGGACCTCCGCAACGACGAGGCCGATCGCCCGGCACTGGTCGCGGAGCTGTCGGCGACCCTGGTCGCCCACGTCACCGCGACGGACCGGATCGTCCGTCCTGATGGGACGGAGAGTGGTCTCGCCGACGAACTGCTGGCGGTACTGGAGTCCACCGACTCCGAGAAAGCCTTGATGGCACTGGAGAACTCGGTCGACGCGCATATCAGGGCCGAGGAGCGCGGCCTGCTGAACGAACTCCGCCGCACGATGTCCACTTCGGACCGTACGGCGTTGGGGCGCGCCTTCGCCGCGGAGCGGAGGCGGCAACTCGATCTGGATTGCGGCTCGGCCGCGCACATCCGTGAGCAAGGCCCCCGGTTGCGGTTGTAGCCGTTGACGTCCTCCGGTGGCGTGCTAGCCTTTCGCCCATGCAGCGCTTCACCCGACTCGTAGTAGTCCAGCGCGCCGGCTGAAACCAGGTCGCCGGCGCGCAGTCCGGCGACCCGTCGACACGGGACATCTTCCCGGGACCTGGCCCTCTGGCCAGTCCGTTCCCGCTCCTGGAGACCCACGATGTCGCTCACCACTTTTTCGGTTCCCGCCCCTCGTTCGTCGCTGATGGTCCGCCGCCGGATCGCCACCTACTTCGTCGGCGGCGTCGAACAGATCCCCGGCCTGGTCGACGCGCTCGCGCGGCACGGCGGGCTGGTCCACGATCTCTCGGTCGACGTCCGCGACGGGGTGCGGGAAAGCACGATGACGTGCGCGCTCCTGGTCGAGGAAGCCGAGGTCGAGGCCCTGCTGGAACGGCTGCGGGAGCTGCCCGCGGTCGTCTCCTCCGAACTCGTCTGACGCTCCCAGCCTCGCTTGCCCGCTCGTGAGTGGTAATGACGGTTAGAACCCGGTGGATTCACGCGATCGTCGCAACGTGCTCGTATGAGGACAGTAGCTTGTTGAGTCGTTCGGCTGGGGTGTCCCAGTCGAGGGTTTTGCGGGGGCGGCCGTTGAGTTCGGCGGCCACCCTCGCGAGGTCTTCGGGGGTATGTGTGGCGAGGTCGGTGCCTTTGGGGAAGTACTGGCGGAGCAGTCCGTTGGTGTTCTCGTTGGAGCCGCGTTGCCAGGGTGCGTGTGGGTCGCAGAAGTAGATGTCGAGGTCGGTGGCGAGGGTGATCTGGGCGTGCTGGGCCATTTCGGTGCCTTGGTCCCAGGCCAGTGACCGGCGTAGCTCGGCGGGCAGCCGCTGGATTGTCTTGATCATCTCCTCGGCGACGGTAGCGGCGTCTTTCCCGCCGGGCAGGTGCAGCAGCAGGCAGAACCTGGTCGAGCGTTCGACCAGGGTCCCGATCGCCGAACGATTGTCCTTGCCCATGATCAAATCGCCTTCCCAATGCCCGGGATCGCCCGGTCCGCGGCTTCGGCGGGGCGTTCGGAGATCGGGACCATCCCGGCGATCTTGCCCTGGCGGGTCCGGCGCCCGTCAGGCATCCGCCGCGGTCGGCGGATCGCTCGCCCGGTCCGCAGACACTGCGCCAGCTCACGCCGCAGCGCGCCTCGTCCTTGGACGTAGATGGCCTGGTAGATCGTCTCGTGACTCACGTGCATCCTCGGCTGGTCGGGAAAGTCCCGGACCAGCCTGGCAGTGATCTGTTCCGGCGACCATCGTGCCCGCAGATCCGCCTGGACCCTGTCCCGTAGCACCGGGTCGGCGGCCAGCTTCGCCGGTTTCGGTCGTGTCGCCCGCTCCTCGGCCGCGCGCTGAGCCGAACTGGCCCGATAGCCCTGCCCGGTGCTGTTGCGGTCCAGTTCCCGCCCGATCGTGGAGCGATCCCGGCCCAGCCGGCGCGCGATCTCCGCTTTCGGCACCCGCTGGGCCCACAGGATCATGATCTCCTCCCGCTCGGCCAGCGAGAGATAGCGGCCCGATCCAGACTTCGGCGCATTACTGAGCACGCCGCCAGCCTCGTCGAACAACCGTCTCCCACTGGCCCGCGACACGCCCACGGCCACCGCTGCCCGCTCCACCGACAACCCGGCCCGGACCCCATCCCAAAACCCCGCCCGCACATCCCGCAGCAACCAACGACGACGAAACCCAGCCATCACAACACCTCCACATCAGATGTTGCGACGACCACTAGAACCCAAGCCCTCATTACCACTCACGACCCACCACCGGCCGGAAGCTTGCACGGTTCGATGCAGGTGAGAACGGAAGTCGTGTTCACCCGTTGACATAGTTAAGAAGCCTTCTTAACTTCAGATCATGTCTGAGACTCCCCGAAACCGCAGGTCTCAAGCCTATCGTCGGCTCAGCCTTGCCGAGAAGCACGACAAATTCGTCAACGAGTACTCACGGCGGACCCTGTTCCGGGTGGGCGCGGTCAGCGGTGCCGCGCTCGCGGCGGGCGGTGTCCTGCTCCCCGGCACCGCCACCGCGTCACCCGGCCCGACCGTGCTGCTCAACGCCGACAAGACCGCGGGCTCGGCGCTGCGGCCGTTCGGACGGCATATCGCGTTCGGCGCCGATCCGGCCCAGCAGGTCGTCGTCTCCTGGCAGGTCCCCGCGGCGGTGACCGCGCCGTTCATCCGGATCGGCACCGTCCCCGGCGACTTCAGTCCGCCCATCGCCGCCGAGGTGCGGGCGCTGACCAGTCAGATGTCGTGGCAGCACCCCGTGGAGGAGGTCCCGCCGAACGCCCCGAAGGCGATCACGCAGTACTACCTCCACGCCCGGCTCGACAGGCTGCTCCCCGACACCACCTACTACTACGTCGTCGGCCATCAGGGCTACGACCCGGCCACCGGCGGCAGGCTCGCCGACATGGCCACCTTCCACACCGCCCCGGCGGCGGGCGGCGACGGCGCGTTCACCTTCACCGCGTTCGGCGATCAGGGCGTCGGCTACAACGCCGTCGCGACGAGCAGCCTGATCGCGGGCCTGGACCCCGCCTTCCACCTCGCCATGGGCGATCTGAGCTACGCCCTCACCGGCGAAGGCGGGCATCCGGAAGAGGACACCTACGACGCGCGGCTGTGGGACTCCTTCTTCGTCCAGAACGAGCCCGTCACCTCGCGGATCCCGTGGATGATGGCGCTCGGCAACCACGAGATGGAGGGCTGGTACTCCGCGGACGGCTACGGCGGCGTCCGGGCCCGCTTCACCATGCCGGACAACGCCTGGAGCGGCTCCACCTGCATCTACTCCTGGCGCTACCAGAACGTCGGCATGATCAGCCTCGACGGCAACGACGTCTGCTACAACAGCCCGTCCAACCTCGGCTACACCAAGGGCAAGCAGCTCTCGTGGCTCGAGAAGACCCTCAAGGCCTTCCGCGCGGACCCCACGATCGACTTCGTCGTCGTGTACTGCCACCAGTGCACGTACTCGACCTGTCATTCCAACGGGGCCGAACTCGGCGCGCAGCAGGACTGGGCGCCGCTGTTCGACAAGTACCAGGTCGACCTGGTCCTCAACGGGCACAACCACATCTACGAGCGCACCGACCCGATCCGCGCGGGCAAGGCCACCAAGAAGCTCCCGTCGCGGGGCACCGCGAACCCGGTCAAGGACGGCACCACCTACATCACCGCGGGCGGCGGCGGCGGGGACAGCGTCTCCGAGTTCCCCGCTCCCGACACCTATCTCGGGCACGAGACCGCCAACGACTCCCCCATCCCGATGAAGTTCTCGTACGAGGACGGGCACAGTACGACCAAGAAGGTCACCTGGTCCCGGGTGCGGTTCCGCGGCTACAGCCTGGTGGCCGTCGACGTCGTCCCGGCCGCGGGCGGCACGCCGGCGGGGCTGGAAGTCCGGGCGATCAGCGCGGACGGAACGCTGATAGATCAGATCACTCTGCGGCGAAGCTGACCAACGGCGGCCCTCGTTCCCGCCGTCCGGGGGCCGCCGTTCCTCCTCGGCACATCGGCCGGAAAGCCATTTCTCCTCGGCCGATCGGCCGAGGAGTTTGTTTGAAGATAATGGGGAGGTGAACCGGCCTTATCGCGTCGGCCTGACTGTTACACGTTCATGACATAAACGGGACGAGGTCACCGGCCGATCGCCGTTCCCGGCGCGAACCGACCGCTACCTCGACCGCCGTTTCCCTGGTCCCCTGCCTGGAAATGTGAGTTCGACCGCGTTCTCGACGGCCGTTCTGAAAGCGCTTACCAGGAAGTCCGCGAGAGAGGATCCCAGGTCGGGCGAAGCTCCGCCCGAGGGCGAATCCGCCACCGTCAGCCGCTCCGCGGCCGCACCGACGACAGCGTCGGCCACCGGCGCCATCCGGTCCATGAGCTGCCCGAGGAACCGCAGGACGTCGACCGGCGGGATCCCGGCTCCCGCCAGCTCCGCGACCGCCTGCGCGACGGGCGGCCGCGCGATCGCGGCCGCCCCCGAATCGTCCCGGCCGAGCAGACCGTGCCGTTCCAGCGCGCAGAAGACCGGCGGCTGGACGCGGGCGATCTCGGCCAGCGCCGCACTCGTCCGCGCGGTGCCCGGATCCGCGGTGGCCGTGCCCAGCATCGCCGCGATGGAAGCCAGATTGAAGCCTTGTTCCTGCAGCGTGGTGATCCGTTCCAGCCGCCGTAGATGAACCGGCCCGTAATAGGCGGACCGGCCGTGCCGCACCGGCGGCGGCAGTAATCCCCTCGTCTGATGCGCCCGGATATTGCGCGGCGACATCCCGACGATCGCGGAAAGTTCCCCGATCGTGTATCCGGCCGGTCTCGACGAAAAGGACTTCACGACTTCGAGTTTAACCATGGGCGTGCGCCGTTCCTTTTCGGCTCGCCACGCGTAAGTGCATGATGCAGGTTTGCACGATTCGATGTCAGCCCACGCCGGTTTTGCCTCGATTTCCTCCGCCCGATTGCTCCAGTCGGGCGACCTTGGTGGGCAGAGGGGCTCCGGACGGTTTAGATGCACATCAAGACATCCGATGTCTTACCTTGTCACCGCCGCGGAGCGCCGCTGAACCCGATGGCCGGTCGTCGAAGTCCGATCCTTGACCCCAGGAGGTTTCATGTTCTGGAAACGCATCGCGGTCGCCGCCGTGGCGGCGGCGGGCGTGGCCGCGGCCACGATGGTGTCGCACCAGGGCACCACCACGGCCGCGGTGGTGCCCGCGGCGGCGAAGGTGCCCGCGTTCGACCACATCGTGCTGGTGATGTTCGAGAACAAGGACTACAAGGAGATCAACGGCAGCTCCAAGGCCCCGTACTTCGCCAAGCTCGCCTCACAGGGCGCCAAGTTCACCAAGGCGTACGGGACGACGCACCCGAGCCAGCCGAACTACATCGCCCAGTTCGCGGGTTCGACCCATGGCGTGGACAGCAACAAGTGCCAGGACCTGGGGAACAAGGAGAACATCGCCTCCCAGCTGGCAGGCATCGGCAAGACGTTCACCGGTTACGCCGAAAGCATGCCGTCGGACGGCTACACGGGCTGCACCAAGGGCAAGTACGCCCGCAAGCACAACAGCTGGGTGAGCTTCAGCAACGTCCCGGCGTCGGCGAACAAGCGGTTCTCCGCTTTCCCGTCCGACTTCACGAAACTGCCGCACGTCGCCTTCGTGACCCCAGACCTCTGCAGCGACATGCACGACTGCTCCGTCGACACGGGCGACAAATGGCTGAAGAGCAACCTGGACGCCTACGCCCAGTGGGCGAAGACGCACAACAGCCTGCTGATCGTCACCTTCGACGAGGACAGCGGGACGTCGGTGAACCAGATCTTCACCACCTTCGTCGGCGCCCACGTGAAGCCGGGGAACTACGGCGAATCCATCAACCACTACTCGATCCTGCGCACCATGGAGGCCGCTTTCGGCCTTCCGGGCATCGCCAACGCGGCGAACAAGCCGCCGATCACGAGTGTGTGGCAGTAACCGGCCGATCCCCGCGGGCGTGTCCACAGTGGACACGCCCGCGGGTGGTCAAGACGACGCCAGGCAGGAAGGCCGACCGTGAACACCCGCACCCGCACGCTGCTGGCCGTCACCGGAGTGCTCGCGCTGGCCGCGGCAGCCGTGATCTACGTCGGGGTGGCGCGAAATCCGGGCACCGCGTCGGCGGGCACCAGCGGCGCCGTCACCCTCACCGGGCCGCGACTGCTGTTCCGCAGCACCGCCGACGCCGACCGCGGGCACGTGTCCAGTGTCGCCACGGCGGATCCCGGCGGGCCACGCGCGGTGTCGACCGTGACCTGCAGCCGGGTGCACGCGGCGGGCGGCACCGGGATCTGCCTGCGCCCGGAGACCGGGCTGACCACCTATCAGCTCGCCGTCCTCGACGGCGGTCTCACGGTCACCCAGGAGATCCCGCTGGTCGGGGTGCCCAACCGGGCCAGGGTCTCGCCCGACGGACGCCGTCTCGGGTGGACGGTCTTCGTTTCCGGAGACTCCTACAACGGCGGCCGGTTCTCCACTCGCGCGGGCATCCTCGACCTCACCACCGGCGACGTCGAAGCGACGCTGGAGGACTTCGCCGTGACCGTGGACGGCGCGCCGTACCGGGCGGTGGACGTCAACTTCTGGGGCGTCACCTTCACCCGGCGCCCGGACCGGTTCTACGCCACGATGTCCACCGGTTCCCATCGGTATCTCGTCGAAGGCGACGTCAAGGCCCGTACCGTCAAGACGCTGCGGGACAACGTGGAATGCCCGTCCCTCTCCCCCGACGAGACCCGCGTCGCCTACAAGGCCGCGATCGACGGCGATCCGGTCAAGGGCTGGCGGATCTCGGTGCTCGACCTCGCCACCGGCGCCGTCACCCCGCTCGGCGAGACCCGCAGCGTCGACGACCAACCCGCCTGGCTCGACGACCGCACCGTCGCCTACGCGCTGCCCCGTTCACCGGCGCACTCGGACGTGTGGGCGGTCGCCGCCGACGGCACGGGTGACCCGCGCCTGCTCATCCCGGAGGCCGAATCACCCGCCGCGCTCCCCTAGGCTGCCGGACATGAAGGCCGCGCTGCTGATCGTCGACCTGCAGGACATGCTCGTTCCCCTGGTGTGGCGTGGCGAGGAACTGGCTCTCCGGATCGCCGCACTGGCGCGCAGGGCCCGCGCGAAAGGCGTTCCGGTGATCGCCCTGCGGCAGATCGGCGCCGCCGGTACCGACTTCGATCCTTCCTCACCGGGCACCCGGGTCAGCTCGCTGCTCGGCCTCGAACCGGTCGACGTGGTGGTCGACAAGACGGCGACGGATTCCTTCTACCGCACCGGCCTGGCGGGACTGCTCGTCGATCGGGGCGTCGACACCGTGGTGCTGACCGGGCTGGCCACCGACTACTGCGTCGACGCGACCGCCCGGTCCGCGCAGAGCCACGGTCTGGACGTAGTGCTGGTCGGCGACGGCCACTCTCCGTCGGCCGACGGCGATCCGACCACTGGACTGACCGCCGAACAGGTCATCGCCCGGCACAACCTCCTGCTGAGCACCGCGATCCACCCTGGCGGCAGGCTGCGGGTGGTGCCCGCAGCGGAGGTCGTGTTCACCGCGTGAGCGGGCGTGCTCGTAGGATCGGCCCGCAAGCGCCGGATCCTGTGGGCGCTGGCGGGGTTGAGCCTCCTGCCGGTCTTCGCGCTGACGCTGGTACCCACCGCGAACCGGATCGACGGGATCCTGTGCACGGTCCAGTTCGCCATGCCGACGCTGGGCACCGTGGAACTCCTGGCCAACGTCGCGCTGTTCCTGCCACTGGCCTACTTCGCCACGCTGGCGACGAGGCGGCCGCTGACGACGCTCGCGGCGGGCTCCGGACTGTCCGCCGTGATCGAAGCGCTGCAGGCGCTCGTTCCCGCGATCGGCCGCGCCTGCGACACCAACGACTGGCTGATGAACACCGTCGGCGCGGTTCTGGGCGTACTGCTCACGCTCGGCACGGGACGGCTGGTTCGCCGGTCTCAGTCCGGCAGCTCGACGGGCGCGATGTCGTCGTAGACGTCCCCCGGCCCCGGGTTCGCCGGATCCGTCTCGCCGCCGAAGTGGTGCAGCACGCCCCACACCGCGTTGAGCGCCGTCTGGACCGCGCCTTCCGCCCAGCCCGCCGTCCACGAAACGTCGTCACCCGCCAGGAAAAGGCCCCGATGGCGCTCGTCCAGCCTGTCCTGCATGAAATGCGTGAACAGCCGGTGCTGGTAGCGGTAGTGGCCGGGCAGGTTGGCCTTGAAAGCGCCCATGAAATGCGGTTCGGCCTCCCAGGACACCGTCACCGGGTCGCCGATGATGTGCCGCCGGACGTCGACGCCAGGGTAGATCTCCCGCAGGGACTGCAACATCACCTCGACCCGCTCGGAGACCGAAAGCGGCAGCCACTTCAGCGAATCGTCGGCCCAGGTGTAGGACAGGCAGATCACCGCGGGCGCGTCCGGGTCGTCGCCGAGCAGGTAGGTGCCGCGCGGCATGCGGTCGGTCAGCGTCATGCTCATCGTGTCGCGTCCGGTCGCGGGGTCCTTGTCGAGCCAGAACGGCCGGTCGACCGGGACGAAGACCTTCGACGACTCCATGTAGTGCGTGCGCTCGATCGCCGTCCAGTGGTCGATCGGGAACAGTGCCTCGTCGCATTCGATCTTCGACAGCAGCATCCAGCTCTGCGCGGTGAACACCGCCGCGGGATAGGTGCGGATCCGGCCTTCGGTGTCGGTCACCGTGATGTTGTTCGGCGCGGTGCGGTGCAACCGGGCGACGCCGGGGTTCGGCCGTCCGCCGTGCAGCGTGCTCAAACTCGTTCCGGCGGGCCAGAACGCGAGGTTCTCCGGCGCGTGTTCCCACAGCCGCAAGGGAAGCTGTCTGCTCCCGCCGGTGATGCTGCGGTGTTCGTCGTCGGCGCCAGTGTAGACCACCCGGAGGATCTCCAGGATGGAGTTCGGGAAGTCGGTGTCCCAGCCACCGGTGCCGAAGCCGACCTGCCCGAAGATCTCGCGATCGCGGAAGGAGGCGAACGCGGGTGAGTCGCAGAGGAAACCGTAGAACGTCTGGTTGTCCAGCCTCGGCACGAGTTCGTTCCACAGCCGCTTGATCGTCTTCGTGTCGCGGTCGCGGATCGCCTTCTGCATCTCGGCGAACGCGGCCTGCTCGGACAGCGTGCTGTCCCAGGCGGCCGCGACCTTGCCGAACACCGCGGGAAGCTCGTCCGCGGTACGCGCGTAGTGGCTCTCCCCCTTGAGATCGACGACCGTGCTCGGCGTTCCGGGTGCCAGCGGGTTCGGGAACGGCGTCGTCTCCAGGCCGACCTTGTCGATGTAGTGGAAGAGCGCGGTGGACGCCGGCGGGAAGCGCATCGCGCCCATCTCCGCGACGAGGTCGTCCGGGCAGCCGGGGAACCGGACGGTGCGCAGGCGGCCGCCGATCTCGGCGATCTCGTGGACCACCGGCCGCAGGCCCAGTTTCATCAGCTCGTACGCGGCGACGATGCCCGAAAGCCCGCCGCCGATCACCGCGACCTCGGTACCGTGCCGCTCGGCCGGAAGTGAGCCGAGCCCGGCCGGATGGGCGAGGAAATCGTCGTAGGCGAACGGGAAATCGGGGCCGAACATCGTGATCGGCCGTCCGGCCGGTTCGTCGTGGTGGATCGCGGTCGGAACGGCGGACGTCATACGGTGCTTCCTTGGTCGGTCAGTGTCCGGTACAGCTCGGGCCGTCGGTCGGCCAGGTGGGTGTTCTCCCGCCGCGACGCGACGAGTGCCTCGCGGGTGACTTCGGCGCTGATCAGCTCCGTGCCGCCGCCGGCGCGAGCGAGCACTTCCCCGGTCGGGGCGACGACACAGGAGCGGCCGCAGTAGGTCAGTTCCTGTTCGGTGTCGCAGCGGTTCGCGTAGGCGACGAACAGCTGGCTCTCGTAGGCCCTGGCGGGAACCAGCGTTTCGGCGACCAGTTCGTACGGGCTCATCAGCGCCGTCGGGACCACGAGCAGTTCGGTCCCTGCCAACGCGTGCGCCCGCACCAGTTCGGGGAATTCGAGGTCGTAGCAGATCAGCAGGCCGACCCGGATGCCGCCGAGATCGGCCTGCACGACGGCCTCGGTGCCCGGCTCGAACCACGACCGGTCGATGTCGCCGAACAGATGTGTCTTGCGGTAGTTCGCCAGGCGCCGCCCGGCCGCGTCGATCAGCTGGACGCTGTTGTGGACGCGGCCACCGTCGGACTCGGGATACCCGTAGGCCAGCGCGACACCGGTTTCCCTGGCCAGCGCGGACATCCGGGCCGCGGTGGGGCCGTCGGCCGGTTCCGCGAGCACGTGGGACCTGGCGCCGATGTGATAGCCGGTGGTGATCATTTCGGCGGCGATCACGAGATCGGCGCCGGACGCCGCGACCGCGCCGGGCAGTTCGGCGTACGGGCCCTGGTGGACGGCGATCTTCATACCGACGACGATACCTGCCGTTTCGCACCGCCGATATGAGCAGATCGTTGCGTTTTCATGGTCTTAACCAGCAGTTTGGTGCGGTGGAGAGCAATAGGGCGGCGGTTTGTTGTGAGTACGGTCTCGTGAGTGGTAATGACGGTTCTAACCGTCATTACCACTCACGAGGCACCTTAGGTCGACTTCTGCCCGTCGATGCTCTCGCGCAGGATGTCGGCGTGCCCGGCGTGCTGCGCGGTCTCGGCGATCACGTGCGCCAGCACCCGGCGCACGCTGCGCACCGCGCCCGGCTCGTTCCAGGGCGCCTCCGGCAGCGGATGCGTCGCGGACAGGTCGGGGATCGAGGCGATGATCTCCGTCGTCCGCGCGGCGATCCGCGCGTACTGCTCAAGGATCCCCGCGAGGGTGTCGCCGGGCAGCATCCGGAAGTTGTTCCGGTGGTCGATCGCCCACTGCGGGAACTCGCGGGCGGTCCCGGCGCCGAGGTCGGCCCAGGTGACGCCGTCCGGCAGGTCGTAGGTCATCGCGGACGGTCCCTCGACGGCGAACCGCAGCCACATCTCCTCGATCGACGCGACGTGCTTGAGCAGGCCGCCGAGGCACAGCTCGCTGACCGTCGGCTGCTCGCCGAGCTGGTCGTCGGTGAGGCCCCGGACGGTGCCGGTGAGCGTGGCGCGGACGGTGTCGAGGGCTTCGATCAGGTCGGCGCGCTCGGCGTCGAGGATGGTGGCGGTCATCGGGCCCTCCGGGTTGTCGTTTTCTGGCACACGAGGACTCTCGCAGGGGTAGAGGACAGGTTGTGGCCTCTACTCGCGGCAAGATGGAAGGCATGCCGAAGACCTCCGCCCGTCTGCTGTCGATGCTCTCGCTGCTGCAGGCGCGCCGCGACTGGCCGGGGGCGCTGCTGGCCGAACGGCTGGACGTCAGCCCGCGCACGGTGCGGCGCGACGTCGACAGGCTCCGCGAGCTCGGCTACCCCATCGCGACCATCAAGGGGCCCGACGGCGGCTACCGGCTCGACGCCGGTTCCGAGCTGCCGCCGCTGCTGTTCGACGACGAGCAGGCGGTCGCGCTGGCCGTCGCGCTCCAGATCGCCACCACCAGCGGCGCGGGGATCGAAGAAGCGGCCATGCGGGCGCTGCACACCGTCCGGCAGGTGATGCCCTCGCGGTTGCGGCGCCGGATCGACACCTTGCGCGTCACCGCCGTCGAGTCGCCCGCGAACCGCGCGGATCCCCGCGTCGACGGCGACGTCCTGCTGACGCTCGGCGCGGCCGTGCACGCCCGCGAGATCCTGCGCTTCGACTACGCGGGCGCTTCGCCGCCGCGCCGGGTGGAACCGCACCACCTGGTCACCTGGCACGGCCGCTGGTACCTCGTCGCCTGGGACCGCGACAGCGAGGACTGGCGCACTTTCCGGGCCGACCGGATCACGCCGCGGACGCCGACGGGCCCGCGGTTCACGCCGCGCGACCTGCCCGCCGACGACGTCGCCACGTTCGTCGCGAGCAGGTTCCGCGGCTCCGACGGCTCCGGCGACTGGCCGTGCCGGGGAGAGGTGATCCTCGATCTCCCCGCCACCACCGTTTCGCACTACGTCCGCGACGGCGTCGTCGAGGAACTCGGGCCGGACCGATGCCGGCTCGTGCTCGGCTCGTGGTCCTGGGCCGGGCTGGCGGCGAGCATCGGGCGGTTCGACGCGGACATCGAGGTCGTCGGGCCCCCGGAACTCAAGGAGGCGTTCGCCTCGCTGGCCCGACGCTACGCCAAGGCGGCCCGCGTTTAGTCCTCTGGATGCGCCCAAAGTGGACACTCGCCCGTACCGGTTCGCCGGTTGCGCGAGGTCTTCGCCGGGTACCCCGCCCGGATGGAGATCTTGCTCGCCGGGGCAGGCGTTCTGGCGTTGTGCGCCGCGGTGCTGCCGAACCTGCTGCACGAACGCGCGCTGTCGATGCCGCTGGTCCTGCTGGTGGGCGGGCTGATCTTCGGGCTGCTCCCGCTCGGATACCCGTACGGCCAGGGCGTGCTCGACCCGCGGTCGCATGTGGGCGCTGTCGAGGTGATCACCGAACTCGGCGTCCTGGTGTCGCTGGTGGGCGCCGGGCTCAAGTCCGACCGGCTGATCGGCTGGCGATCGTGGAACTCGACCTGGCGGCTGCTGGCGATCACGTTGCCGCTGTCGGTCGGCGCGGTGGCTCTGCTCGGCTGGTGGGCGCTCGCCCTGTCCCCGGCGGCCGCGCTGCTGCTGGGCGCCGTCCTGTCACCGACCGATCCGGTGCTGGCGAGCGACGTCCAGGTCCCCGCGCCGCATACCGACGACGGCCGGGGCGCGGACAACGAGATCAGGTTCACCCTCACCTCGGAAGCCGGGCTCAACGACGGACTGGCGATGCCGTTCGTGCTGGTGGCGCTCGTCCTGGCCGGAACGGCGAGCACCTCTCCCGTGCCGTGGCTGCTGACCGAGGTCGTCGTGCCGCTCGCGGTCGCCGTGCTGGTGGGTCTCGCCTGCGGCCGGTTGCTGTCCTGGCTCATGTTCCGCGTGCGGCACGAGCGGCTGCGGCTGGGCGAGTACTCCGACGGCTTGGTAGTGCTGGCCATCGCGTTCCTCCCCTTCGCGCTGTGCGAATGGCTGGGCGGGATCGGCTTCGTCGCGGTGTTCACCACCGCCGCGACCATCCGCGCCAGCGAACGCTCCCACGAGTACCACGGGGTGCTGCACGAATTCGGTGATCAGCTGGAACGGCTCTTCGTCGCGCTGGCCCTGCTCGGTCTCGGTGTCGTACTGGGCGACGGGCTTCTGGCCGATCTGCGCCTCGTCGAGATCCTCGTGGCGGTGGTGGCGGTGGTCGTCGTGCGCCCGCTGTTCGGCGGACTGGCCCTGCTCGGTGGCGCCACCACCCGCCCGGCGGCGACGGCGATCGCCTTCTTCGGCATCCGCGGGATCGGGAGTCTCTACTACCTGTCCTACGCCCTGGGGCACGGCGATTTCCCGATGGCCGACACCCTTTGGCGCGTCACGGCGCTCACGATCGCGGTGTCTGTCCTCGTGCACGGCCTGCTGTCCGGCCCGGTGATGCGCAAACTCGAGAAGCGCGGCATGCAGCACCCTCGCGTTTAGCCCGCTAAACGCGCCATTCCCGGCCTTCGAGCCGCGCCTTCACCCGCTCCAAGGTGGTGGCGATATTGGCCCGGTTGGTCCCGGCGCGATCGGACTGACCGGTGATGAGGATGGCGAGCGGGATGAACCACGGCGGTACCCGCAGCCAGTTGGTCACGGTGACCCGGCTGCCGTCGCCCTCGGGCCTGATCTCGTATTCCCAGCGGGAAATCGGCACGAAGAACGGCGTGCGCACCCGGTAGGCGAACCGGCGCCCCGGTTCGGCTTCGATGATCTCGGCGTGGGTCACCCAGCGCCGCAGGCCGTTGCGGTTGCTGCCGGAGAACCAGTTCCCGACGGCGGCCTCGGTAGCGCCGCGGATCCAGCGGGCCTTGCGGAGTTCCTCGGCGCATTCGGCCATCGCGACGGGGTCGCTGATCAACCGGTACACCGTCTCCGGCGGGGCGTCGATCGAGACCTCTCCGGTGGCGAGCGGCTCGGTATAGGTCAGGGTATGCCTCGGCTTCGTCACCATCGCGCCTCCCAGTCGACCCTGCCAGCCCACCAGTACGCGGTGGCGCGGTCAAGGCGCCGCGGTGAGCACAGCACGTTCGCGGACAATCATCGTGCGGCGATGAGTGCTTGGGGCGCGCTCTGCTTCATCCGCGTACGAAGCCACGTGCGAGAGGTCAGGTCGTCGGCTCCCCGGGGAACGTCACCTGGAAGCCCAGAGCCCGCAGCATCCCGGTGAGCATCGACTTGGTGTTGGCCTTGGCGCGTTCGAGCAGACCGGAATGCTGCGCGGCTTCGGCGATCCGCTTCTCCGCGGCGAGATGGAACTGCCGCTGATCCGGTACGGACACCAGTGCCCCGAGCCGGTCGATCAGGCCGCGCTCCTGGCCGAAGACGTAGCTGCGCTCGTGGTCCAGATTGGGTTTCGCCAGCCGGGGTTCCGGCAACCGCACCTCGACCGAGCGCCGGTCCTCCGAGACGGTGAGCGAATTCTCCACCAGCGGACCGAAATCGAGGTAGGCGTCGACCGTTCCCGCGGCCACGAACAGGGTCCGCTCCCCGGCGATGCTCGCGGGCACCCACTTGACGTCCTTCTCGATGTCGACGACGACCTGGTAGTCACCGGCCGCCGCGTGATACTGGCTCAGATCGCGGACGGCCTGGAGCACCGCGGGCTGCGAACGGTCCACAGTGGACGTTCCGAACGGGTCGAGCTTCGGTAGCAGCCCGGTGATCTGCAGCGCCGCGGCGACGATCAGGAGCCCGATCACCGCGAACGCGCCGAGACGCACCCAGCGTTTCTTCACGCCCACCACCACCTCTCCAGGGCAGGGGTACCCGGCCGGGACGGGGCCGAAGCCTCGAGCGCCCGTTTCTCGGACGATCGGCGGAACCGGTTTCCGCACTTGGAGTAGTTTGACCGCATGCAGAACGTCTTGCCCGCGCCGGAGAAGACCGGGCTGAACCTCCGGACACTCCACTGGGCGGGATTCACCGGAATCGTCGTGCTGGTGCTGGTCACGTCCGGGATCGGCCTGCCCTCGGTCCTGGTGGTGGCGCTGGGGGTCACCGGGATGGCCACCCTGGTGCTGTCCTGGCTGGGCATCGGACGGCTCGCCGCCGGGCTGCCGGAGCGGCGGCTGTACTGGATCGCGGTCTCGTGGTGCGTGCCGCTGCTGGCCGCGCGCCCGCTCTTCAGCGGCGACATCAACAGCTACCTGGCACAGGGGCTGATCGCGGCCAAGGGCTTCGACACGTATCTGGTCGGACCGGCCGAGGCGCTCGGCGCCGATTCCCCGGTGACGCTGGCGGTCAGCCACTACTGGCGGGACACGCCCGCGCCGTACGGGCCGGCGTTCGTCGCGCTGGCCCGCACGATCGCCGGGATCGCCGGGGACGACCTGGTCCCGACGGTGCTGCTGCACCGCCTGTTGGGACTGGCGGGGATCGCGCTCATGGCGTGGGCGCTCCCCCGGCTCGCCCGCCGTGCCGGGGTGTCGCCGTCGATCGCGCTGTGGCTGGCCCTGCTCAACCCGCTGGTGCTGTGGCACGTCGTGGCGGGCGTGCACAACGACGGGCTCATGGTCGGCCTGATGGTCGCCGGACTGGAACTCGTCCTCATGGGCGCGGCGAGGACCGGCGCCGCCCGGCCCGCGTTGATCGCGGCCGGCGTGATCGCGGTGAGCGCCGCGGCGAACGTCAAGATCGTGGCCGTCGCGGCTTTGCTGTTCGTCGGCGTCGACCTGTTCCGCCGGGCGACCCCCGCGGGCCGGGTGGCGGTTGCGCTGGGGCTGCCCGCCGGGTTCGCCGCGGTCACCGTGGCGATCTCCCTCGGCAGCGGGCTCGGCTTCGGCTGGGTCCGGGTGCTTTCCGGGGTTTCCGGGCAGGTCCACAGCTGGATGGCGCCCACCAACGAACTCGGCTTCCTCGTCGGCGGGGTCGGCAAGCTCTTCGGCGCGGACCTGACCGACGGCGCGATCAAGGTGTTCTCGCTCATCGGCGCCATCCTCGGCCTGGCCGTGGGGGCCAGGCTGCTGTGGCTCACCTACAGGGAGAAGCTGCATCCGCTCTACGGCGCGGGCCTGACCTTCGCCGCGATGCTGGTCCTCGGTCCGGTCGTGCAGCCGTGGTATCTCCTGTGGACGGTCGCACTGCTCGCCGTGAGCCTCACGACCAGCCGCGGCCGCTGGATCCTCGCCGGGATCAGCGCGCTGTTCGGGGTGCTCCTCCCGCCCGCGAACGGCGGCGCGGTGTCCTTGGCACTGGGTTATCTGCTCGCCGTCGGGCTGATCGGCGGGACGTTGTTCGTGCTCAAGCGCAAGGACCTCTTGCCGGAGATCAGGTTCCGCAAGAGCCGGACGTAAGGGCTCCAGCGCGCCGGTGTCCGTACCGTGCCGGTGAGCTCACGCTCGGCGCGGTCCAGGCCGTCCTCCAGCAAGGCGTCGTGCATCGGCCGCCACAGCAGCGGATAGGTGTACCAAGCGGGATACCGGAGTCGTAACACCATGAGGTGCACGAGTTCGGTCTCCCCCT
This sequence comes from Amycolatopsis orientalis, assembly GCF_000943515.2. NCBI lineage: Bacteria > Bacillati > Actinomycetota > Actinomycetes > Pseudonocardiales > Pseudonocardiaceae > Amycolatopsis > Amycolatopsis orientalis. The sequence continues at coordinate 5,531,367 of NZ_CP016174.1, forward strand.
TTCCCGCCGCGCGCAGGGTGAACTCGTGGAACCCGTCGAACCCGCGCGGGGCGGTGAAGCGGAAGCGCACCGCCTTCCCCGGTTCGTAGGACTCGACCAGGTACCGCACCGGCCCGTGCCCGCCGTCGGCCCCCACCGAGAGCGGCCGATCGAACCGCATCGGCGGCCACGCGGCCACGGGCCACAGCCGATCGTCGTCACCGGCCAGCGTGTCGATCAGGGCGCCGACGCGCTCCTGTGACACGGCGACGATCCGGGAATGCCTGTTCCATACGCGCATCGCGCCTCCCAGTTCTAGAGACCTTCCCCTAAAACCATAGTAGAGGATAGTCTCTGAAAATGGGACGGCCACCGCGGCACACCGCCGACGACTTCCTCGACGCCGCGATCCGGATCTTCGCCGCCAAGAGGATCGGCGCGGTGAGCATGTCGGCCGTCGCCCGCGAGGTCGGTGCCCCGAGCGGGTCGATCTACCACCGCTTTCCCGGGCGGCCGGCCCTGCTCGCGGCCATCTGGCTCCGCACCCTGACCCGCTTCCAGCAGGAATACCTCGAAGCCCTGGACCGCGAACCGCCCGTGGAAGCCGCCATCGAGGCCGCGGCACAGGTCGTCCGCTGGTGCCGGGCCCATCCCGCCGAGGGGAAACTGCTCTACGAAGGAACCCGCGCGCTCGGCGTCGACGACTGGACCGCCGAAGACCGTGCGCGCGCCGACGAGGCCAACCGTCGCCTCGACGCGGCGATCGGCAAGGTGGTGCGACGGCTGCGCCCGCTGACCGGCCGGAGCACCGACGAACTGATGCTGGCCCTCGTGGACCTGCCCTATGCCGCGATACGGCGGCACCTCGACCGCGGCGAGGCGCCACCACCGCGGGCCGTCGACCTGGTCATCAAGACCACGCGCACCCTGCTGTCGGGCTGAGGGAGCGCGACGCGGATCCACTCTCCCCCGGTCCTTGTGCGATCCTGGGTACGGAACCTCGTGATCGAGGTCCCCGGACGAGTGGGTGCCGTACCCGGCCAGCGACAAGACGGCGCTCTGGGAGCGCCTCATGTCCTGGCTTGTGCTGATCGTTTCGGGTGTGCTGGAAGCCGTGTGGGCCACCGCCCTCGGCAGGTCCGAAGGACTTTCCCGGCCGACGCCGTCGGTGATCTTCGGCGTGACGCTGGTGGCGAGCATGGTGGGCCTCGGTTACGCGATGAAGGACCTTCCCGTCGGCACCGCCTACGCGGTCTGGGTCGGGATCGGGGCGTCGCTCACCGTCGGCTACGGCATGTGGTCGGGCGCGGAAACCGTTTCCCTGGCCAGAATTCTGCTGATCGTGGGAATCGTGGCCTGCGTGGTGGGCCTGAAGGTCCTGCACTGAAACGAAAGTGTGGGTCGTGAGTGGCAAGTGTCGTTAGAACGCTCTTTACCACTCACGACCCCACACGAAAGGGACCGCCCCCGACGCACGGACGACGTCGGGGACGGTCGGGGTCCGGGCGCACCCCTGCGTGTGGCCCGGACGGCTAGGCGGTCAGGAGCGCGCCCAGAGGGCGGGGACGTTCGGCGGCTCCCAGCCGACCTGAGCGGTGTGGGCCTGCAGGGCCCGGTAGGAAACGCCGTTGTAGGTGACGGTCGCCCCCACGGCGTAGGTGGTGCCCGCCGCCCAGGTTCCCGTGGGCGGGTCGGTCGGCGTGGTGGTGGCGGTGGTGCTGGACGGCGGGTTCGAGCCCGACGTCACCAGGCGCAGGTTGTAGACGCTCAGGATCTCCGAGATCGGCTGGAAGTAGAACGTGCCGCCCGAACTGCAGTTGCCGGAACCGCCGGAGGTGACGCCCTGCGCCTGGTCGCCCGCGAGCCACGAGCCGCCGGAGTCGCCCGGTTCGGCGCAGGCGTTGGTCCGGGTGAGGCCGGAAACGGTGCCCTGCGGGTAATTCACCGAGGCGTTCTTCTGTTCGATGGTGCCGCAGTGCCAGCCGGTCGTGGAACCGGAACGGCAGACCGAGGCGCCGATGGCGGCCTCCTGCGATCCCGCCACCGGCACGGTGCCCGGGTAGCGGTTCACCAGCGGACGCGGCGTGTTGCCGGCGTCCACGCGGACCCACGCGTAGTCGTTGCCGGGGAAGCTGGAGCCCGCCACGGTCCCGCTCGGGTTCGAGGTACGGGTGCCGGTGGTACCGCAGTGCCCGGCGGTCACGAAACCGCCCTCGACCGAGAAGCCGACCGAGCACCGGCCCGAGCCGAAGGTGTAGGCGTTGCCGCCGATGACGTCGATCAGCGGAACCGGGCTTTCGGTGCTGGTCTCGACCCGCACCGCGTCGGCCCGTACGCCGGACGCGGTCGCCCACGACTGGGCGGCGGCCTCCGAACCCGCGTTGGCCAGGACGACGATCGAGTTGGTGGTGGCGTCGACGTACCAGCCGGGCACCGTCTTCGGCGCGCTGGTTCCCCTGATGTCCAAGGAAAGTTTGGCGGCGTCGAGCTGGGCGGCGCTCCGCGCGACGGTCTTCGGGGTGGCCCCCGCGGCGCGGACCGTGTCCGCCAAGGCCGCGTCGGTGACCGCGACGGTCAACGTCGTCCCGGCCGCGTCCAGCCAGGACCCGGCGTAGGAGGAACCGAGCCGGGCCTTGAGGGCGCTGTCGGCGAGTGCCGCCTTCCGCTCGTCCGCGAGGCGGGTTTCAGCCTGCTCCGGGCTGATCCTCAGGTCGCGTGACAGTGCCGCGATGATCTCCGCCTGGACCTGGCCCGCCGCCGTGACGGTCTGGCCCGCGCTGGCGCTCGGCGTCAGCGCGACGGCCGTGACCAGTCCGGCGCCGGCGATGGCCGCCGCGGCGGCCGCTACGATCTTTCGGTTCATTGAGACGCTTCCTCGGAACTTGCCGGAAGGGATCAAGTCCCGACCGTACGAGGAGCCTCCCGCGAATGGTACATACCATTTAGATCATATCCACCTCAGTGGACTGGACCTTTTCAGGATGTTCGCGCTGCTCAATGCACCCCGGCGTCGGTGTAGTCGACGCCATAACCCGGGTTCAGCTCGAGGTACTTGGAGTAGGTCGGCCGCCGGTCGATCAGTTCGCCGTACACCACGCGGGACAGCGCGATCATCTCCGCGGCGAACGGGCCCATCTCGCCGCGTTCCGACCAGCCGATGAGATTCCGCCAGCTCAGCGGGTTTCCCGCGATCGGGACGGCGACGATGCCGGGGATCTCGTGGAACAGCGGCTGGCACAGCACCACCGCGTGTCCCGATTCGACCATCTCGATGCAGGTCAGGACATCGGTCTCGTACAGCGATCGCGGGGTGAACCCCGACCTGGCGCACGCGGAGGCGAAACAGTCACCGAAGCAGCCGTCCCCCGGCGTCGCGCACCAGCGCTCGTCCGCCAGCGCGCTGAGCTCCACCTCGTCGTGCTGTGCCCGCTCGTCCCGTGCCGACATCAGCACGAAGACCGGATGATGCGCGAGCGTCCGCCATCGGAGACCGGGCGACGGCGGCGGCGCGGCGTCACCGCAGACGCCGACGAAGGCGAAGTCCATCGCGCCTTCGGCGGTCATGCCCGCGAGTTCGTTGGCCGACCACGACGTATGCGTGGCGACGTGGATGTCCGGATGGGTGGTGCCGAGGCGCTGCAGGAGCGCCCCCAGCATCGGGCCCGTCGCCGAGCCGAGCCGCAACGTGACCGGTTCGCCGGTGCCGGAGTGCTGGGCGAGGCGCGCCGCCTCGTCGTGCAGGGACGAGACGGCGGGGAGCACCATCTTGGCCCGGTCGAGGACGAGAAGGCCGAGCGCCGTCGGCCGGGTCCCCGTGTGATCGCGCAGGAAGAGCTTCCCGCCGAGCGTCCGTTCGATGCGCTTCAGTTGGGCGGTCAACGCGGGCTGCGCCATCCCGAGCGTGTTCGCCGCTTTGGTGATGCTTCCGAGTTCTGCGATCGCGCACATGATGCGCAGGTGGCGCAGTTCCAGCTCCATCCCTCTACGTTAGAGCGGTAACTGGACTAGACCAAGTGAAGAACTGCGCCAAATGGCTTCGCTTCCCAACATGCCAACGATGTCAGCGAACCCTGCCGCTCACGACCTCTTGGCTTTGCGGTTCAGGAACGCCGACGCCCCGACCCCGTGCGCGGCGACGCTCACCAGCACGGTCACCACCATCACGCTCAACGCGATGTCCGCCGCCTCCCCTTCGAGGGAGTTGTAGGCCAGCAGCCCGAACACGATCGACGCCGCTCCGCGTGGCGCGAGCAGGCCGATGGTCATCCGGTCCCGCCACCGGAAATCGGTCCGCAGCAAGGTGAGCAGGACCGGGATCAGCCGGGCGACGGTGAGCGCGACGGCGCTGACGATCACCACACCCCAGGTGAGACCGAACGACAGCACCAGCACCGCCGTACTGCCGAACACGAACCACATCAGCAGCCCGCACAGTGAGCTGACGTCCTCCGCCAGCCCGAGTTCGTCCTCGCCGGGGTGCCGGGCGGCCTTGTAGGCGATCCCGCAGATGAACGCGGCGACGAAGCCGTTGCCGCCGATCGCGACGGCGGTGGTGTAGGTCAGCAGCGGCAGCGCGACGGCCGCGACCCTGGCCGAATGCCGGGTGGACCAGCCGTGCCTGCCCGTCACGTTCATCGCCACCGCCGCCACCGCGCCGACGACGGAACCCACGAGCACCGCCAGCAACGCCGCCGGGATCGCCGCCTGCAGGGCTTCACCCGGCGTGTTCGCCTGATGGCGGCTCCCCGCGAGGGTGAGCGCGAAGATGAACACCGGCGCGACGACGCCGTCGTTGTAGCCGCTTTCGACGTTCAGCAGATGCCGCACGCGTTCGGGCACGCGGACGTCGTGCACCACCGACGTCGCGGGCGCGAAATCCGTGGGGGCGATGATGCAGGCGATCAGCAGGACCGCCGTCCAGCCGAGCCCCGGCAGCGTCAGCAGGCCGACGCCCAGCACGATCAGGATCGTCAGCGGCAGCGCGATCAGCAGCAACCGCACCGCGGTCTTGCCGTCGTGGCCGAGGTAGCCGCCCTTGACCGCGGTGGCGTCCACGAACAACAGCAGCGCGAGGATCAGTTCCGCGACGTTAAGGGCGATCTCGGTGTTGAGCCCGTTGCCGAGATCGTTGCGGGTGGTGAACCCGATCGCCAGCCCCGCCGCGACCATCGCCATCGGCGCGGTGATCTGCCACCGTTCCAGCCGCGCCGCCGTCATCGTCCACGCCAGCACGACGACCGCGCCGACGAGCACGCTCTGGATCATCTACCGCCCCTCGTTCCCGGTGGACTCCCCTGCCACCGGGAACGAGCATAGAGACCGGGCGGGCGCGGCGGTCCACAAAGGAACCCCGATCACACCACCGCGCCGTTGTCGTCGCGCTTTCGCGCCCGCGAAGGCTTCCTGACCGGACGTCCGGCCCCCGGCCACCGCCGGTCGAGCAGGATGGCCACGGGACCCGCGGTGGCCACAGTGGACACCGTGCCGGCGACGAGGCCGAGCAGGAGCGCGAGGGCGAAGTCGGCCAGCGACCCGTCCCCGAGGACCAGCAGCGCGCCGAGCACGAACAGCACCCCGATCCCGGTGTTGATCGTCCGGGGCAGCGTCTGCAGTACCGCGGTGCCGACGACGCGGGCGAACGGCTCCTTGCGGCGCTGTCCCCGGACCTCCCGTACCCGGTCGAAGACCACCACCGAATCGTTGACCGAATAGCCGATCACGGTCAGCAGCGCGGCGAGGAAGACGCCGTCCATCGACTTGCCCAGCCACGCGAAGATCCCGAGGATGATCAGGACGTCCTGGGCGAGCGCGGCCACCGTCGCCACGCCGAGCCGCCAGTCGAACCGCACCGCGAGATAGGCCAGCTGCGCCAGCACCGCGAGGCCGAGCGCGACGATCGCCTTGGTGCGCAGTTCGGCGCCGAGGCTCGGGCCGATCTGCTCGTCGCGGATCTCCGTGGCGTTTCCCGCGACTCCGGCCACGGCCGCCCGGATCCGCTCGGTGGCGGCCTCGTCGATCGGCTCGGTGCGCACCGAGATGTCCCTCTCGCCGGACAGCTGCACGACGGCGCGCGGGAAACCGGCGTCGGCAACCGCGTCCCTGACCCGTTCGACGTCGGCGGGCGCCGAAGTGCCGTACTCGATCACCCGGCCGCCGGTGAACTCGACGCCGAGGTTCGGCCCGGCCACCAGCAGCCCAGTGGCGGCCGCGACGACGATCGCACCCGCCACCGTCAGCCAGCGCCGGGGACGGCCGAGGAAACCCGGATCGAGGCGGTTCACCCACCGGCGGACCCGGCCTTCGTGGGTGAGGCCGGAGATCCGCGGTGCGCGCGCGACCGCGCCCCGCATCGTCAGATGCAACAGCCACCGCGTGAGCACGAGGGAGATGAACAGGGCCACCACCACGCCGATGGACAGGGTGACGCCGAAGCCGCGCACCGGACCGGACGCCAGCCAGAACAACAGTCCGGCGGCGAGCAGGGTGGTCACGTTCGAATCGACGATGGCCGAAAGCGCGCCACTGAACCCGCGGCCGACCGACCTCGGCAGCGAACCGCCCCGGTCGACCGAGTGCTCCTCTCTCGCCCGTTCGAAGACGAGCACGGTGGCGTCGACGGCCATGCCGATGGCCAGGACGAACCCGGCGAGTCCCGGCAAGGTCAGTGTCGCGCCGACGGCGAGCAGGGCCGCGTAGGACACGGCGGCGTACGCGACCAGCGCGCCCACCGCGATCAGTCCGGCCAGCCGGTACACCGCCACCAGGAACAGCGCGGTCAGTGCCAGCCCGATCACCGCGGCGCGGGCGCTGGCGTCGATGGCGGCGGCGCCGAGCGTGGGGCCGACGGTGCGCTGCTCGATGATCTCGACCGGGGTCGGCAGCGCGCCGGCGTTGATCAGCAACGCCAGATCCTTCGCCTCGGCCGGGGAGAACCGCCCGGTGATCTGCGTGCTCCCGCCGACGATCCCGACCCCGCAGGCGACCTGCGGGCTCACCTGGGGTGACGAGATCACCTTGTCGTCGAGGGCGATCGCCACCCGCCTGGCCGGATCACCCGGCGGGGAACAGGCGGCCTGCCCGGTCAGCCGCTCCCAGGCACGACCGGAATCCCCTTTGAAGTCAACGGAAACGAGCCAGCCGCCGCCCTGCGGGTCCATCGTCGCGAGCGCCTTGTCGACGCCTTCGCCGGTCAGCGCGGCGGGCCCCAGCGTGATCTGCCGGCCACTCTCGTCGGGAAGGACGCGCGAATCAGCGGTCGCGGCGCCGAGCACGGGATGGAAGGACAGTTGCGCGGTCCGGCCGATCACCTCGACGGCCTCGCGGGGATCCCGTACGCCGGGCAGTTCGACGATGATCCGGTCGTCCCCGGAGCGCGCCAGCATGGGTTCGGCCACGCCGAGCGCGTCGACCCGGCGGCGCAGCACCTCGAGCGTCCGGTCGGTGGTCTCGGCGTTCGCGGTGGCGGTGGGTGAATCCTTGGTCTCCAGCACGATCTGCGTGCCACCACGCAGATCGAGCCCCAGACGCGGGGCGGTGGTCAGCAACAGGTACACGGTCGCGGCGAGGACGACCAGCGAGACTACGGCCCGCCCGGTCATGCCTCGCCGCGCGGTTTCGCGCGGCACGAAGGGTTCTCCTCGATGTATTCACCCGCGCGCGAAGAAAGGCGCGCGGACTCCCGGTCCGGGCACGCGGAAGACGTGCCCGTGAGCTTCAGACGGCTACCGGGAAAGGAGGAGCGCGATCCCCCAGCGCGAGGCGATGCGCCGCGTACGAGGGAGGAGTGGTCTCGGACCGGAGTCCGCCGAGGCGGAGCAACGCCGTCGACGCCGGCCCATGCGGGACGGTCCCGAAGAGGGGCAGGTCACCATGGCCGTGCACCCCCAGGAGCGAAGGCTCGGCGGCGAGCCTGCCCGCGGCGCGCACCGGCGCCACGGCCTTGGAGACCGAGGAGTCGATCGTCGCGTTCGCGCCGCGCGACTCCGCCGCCGAGGCGGGATCGCCAGGGGGGAGCGCGAAGACCAGCCCGAGCGAGGTCAGCACGGCGGCGAGCAGCACCAGCACGGCCTGCCTGGCAGGCCGGCCAGTCCGGCGCTCCACCGTCATCGGCACTCTCCCCGTGGTCTCGCCGACACCCTACTTGGCCCCGGCGTCCTGCCACAGGCGTGTGATCCCGGCACGGACCCGCTCCTCACCGAGTTCCGGCAGCAGCGCGGTCACATGCTCGGCCGCCAGCGGGGCGAGCAAGGCGTGCGCGGTGTGCTCCGGGTCGGGCGTGCCGTCGAGCAGGATCGCCACGTGCCGGTGCCAGAACCGGTAGGCGCCGATGCGGTACCGCGCCCCCGGCGCCGCGGTCTCCGACATCCGGACCAGCGGCAGGTGTTTGAGCAGGTAGTCGAGGTAGGCGTCGGCGAAGGCGACGAGGCGTTCCGACGGCGTGGCGCCGGGGCCGAGCGGCGGGGGTCCGTGGAGGACCCCTTCCTGGAGCACCCGTTCCCGGGCGTCCAGCAGTGCGGCGGCCAGCCCGGCCTTGTCGCCGAAGCGGCGGAACAACGTTCCCTTGCCCACGCCCGCGGCGGCCGCCACCTGGTCCATCGACACCGCGTCGACGCCGTGTGCGGCGAACAGGGACGCCGCCGCGTCCAGGATGGCGGCCCGGTTGCGGGCGGCGTCCGCCCGCTCCTTGGGCGGCGGCGTGCGCAGGAGTTCCAAGGGCGTTGCGAAAGCGGACTGCGGTCCGTTATGGTCGTGGGGCACATACGGACTATAGTCCGATTAACTGGAGGTAGCGACATGACCGCACTCATCACCCGTGACGAACTGAAGGCCGCGATCGAGGCGAAGACCGTGACGGTCGTCGACGCGCTGGGTGGCGAGTACTACGCCAAGCAGCATCTGCCCGGCGCCATCCCCCTGGTCCTCGCCGACGTCGACGCCCAGGCGGCCACCGTGCTGCCCGATCGCGGCGCCTCGATCGTCACCTACTGCTCGAACCCGGCATGCCCCAACAGCGGACAGGTCGCCGACCGCCTCACCGCGCTCGGCTACACCGACGTCCGCAAGTACCGGGAGGGCATCGAGGACTGGGCCGCCGCCGGCCTTCCCCTCGAACAGGACTGAGCCTCACGTCCGTTCGCGGGGCACCCGCCGTCGCAGGATCGGGACCCCGTCGCCGCGCAGTTCGGTGAGATAGGCCGCTCGTCCGGTCATGGCCATGGTCAGCGCCAGGGTCGTCCCCGAGACGAGCGGCCCGGACCCGACGGCGAAGGGGCCGTCCGTCGCTTCCAGCCGAAGTCCGCCGATGCGCCCCTTCGCCATCACCACCAGGTCGGCGCCCTGGTAGTAGCCGGCCAGCGAGGTGAGGACGGTGATCGGATAGTCACGGCGGAGACCGAGCGGGCGGCGGATGTCCTCGGCGTGCACGATCGCCTCGCCGAGCATCGCGATGGCGGGCAGCGGCGGTTTCGTCGTACTGGTGACGACGCGGCGGAACCGTTCCAGCGTCTCCGCGCCGTTCCCGCCCAGATGCTCGGCCAGCCGCAGGGCGACCTGCTTGTCGAAGTCGAACCGGCAGCGGATCACCCCGGCCAGCCACCGGAGCGGCGTGAGGCTCGCGCCCGCGGTGAGATGCGCCAGCACCTCGCGCACGCTCAGCCCGGAGCACAGCGACGGCGTCTCCCAGCGCTCTTCGCTCAGTCCGGTCAGGTCGTTCGCCAGCGCCGCCCGTTCGGTGTGGATCAGCGGCCAGACCCCGGTCGCGGCGCGCGTCTTCGGTCCTGAATTCGTCATCCGGAGTCCCTCCAGTCGTCGTTGTCCGCCAGCTGAGACTCCCGTCGGAGCCCCGAATCATCGGTCGTCGATACTCGGGAGGTGAATTCCGCCGTCGAGCGAAAAGGGGAATCGATGATCCAGCGCTGGAACCCGGAGTCCGTCGCGGCGCCGATCGGCGCGTACAGCCACCTGGCCCGCGTTCCCGCCGATCACGAACTCGTCGTCGTGGCGGGCCAGATCGGCCTGCTTCCCGACGGCGAACTCGCCGGGCCCGACGCCGAATCCCAGACCCGCGCGTTGCTCGCCAACCTCGAACGGCTCCTCGAAGCCTCCGGCGCCGGACCGGAACACCTGGTCAAGGTCTTCAGCATGCTGTCCGGCACCGAGCACCTCGACGGTTTCCGCACGGCGATGCGCGAGACCTTCACCCGCTGGTACCCCGAGGCGGACTGGCCCGCCCAGTCGCTGATCGTGGTCGCGGCGCTGGCCAGGCCGGAACTCGTCGTCGAGGTCGAAGCGCTGATCGCGGTACCCCGACGCTGAGTTCCGGCCCGGCGGCCGGTCAGGACTCCCGGCGCCTCCGTCCGGCGAGGAGCAGCAACGCCCCGATGGCCAGCATGCCCAGCGCCAGCACCGTCATCGTCCTCACCGGCGAACCGGTGACGGCCAGACCGGGCGGACGCGGGGTGGCCGGCGGCTGCGGGTTCGGCTTCTCCGGCGTCGGCGGCTCCGGCGGGACCCGGGTATCCGTCCCGCAGTCGGGGTTCGCCGAACCGGGCGGGCAGTTGACGCCCGGCGTGTCGGAGGTGACGACGTTGCGGAGCCGATGGTCGCCGAGCACGGGCGACTTCACGGTGACCGCGTAGGTGACGGTGGCCTTCTCCCCCGGCTTGAGCTTGCCCTTCCAGGTGAGCTTCGGGGCGGAGTAGGTCACCGCCCCGATGCTCGCCTTCGCGGTGCCGTCGAAGGTGGCGTCATCGAGCACCTGGGTCAGGTCGTCGGTGAACGTCGCGTCGTCCACAGTGGCCTGGCCGGTGTTCTCGACCGTCACCGTGTAGGTGACCACCTCACCGGCCTTGGCCGCGGTCTTGTCGACGGTCTTCTTGAGCTTCAGGCTCGACACCGGCGTCGTCGTCCCGCACTTCGGATCCTTGCTGCCCGGCGGGCAGTTCCCGCCGGGGGTGTCCGAGGTGATCACGTTCGTCAGCTTGCCGTCGCCGTCGGTCTTGGTCACCTTCACGCTGTAGGTGACCGTCGCGGTCTGCCCGATCTCCAGATCGCCGGTCCAGGTCAGTTCCGGTTCCGTGTAGGTCACCTCGCCGATCGTCGCCGTACCGTCCTTCTGGAACACCGCGTCGTCGAGGACCTCGGTGAGGTCGTCGGTGAAGGTCGCGCCGGTCAGCTTGGTCTTGCCGGTGTTGCGGACCGTCACCGTGTACTTCACGACGTCGCCCGGGTTCGCCGTGGCCTTGTCCGCCTTCTTCTCCAGCGAGATACCGGGCACCGGGGTGACGGTCGAGCACGCCGGATCGTCGGACTGCGGCGGGCAGGTGCCCGGGATGTTGGTGCTGACGGTGTTCCGCAGTTGGTGATCGCCGGTGACCGGGTTCTTCACCTGCACCGAGTACTTCAGCGTGGTCGACGCCCCGACCGGGAGATCACCCGCCCACACCAGGTTCGGCGCGGTGAAGGCGAACACCCCGGCGACCGGCGTCGATGTGGCGTCGTTCCGGTAGTCGGCGTCGTCCAGCACCTCGGAGAGGTCGTCCGTGACCCGTGCGGCGTCCTCGCCGACGAGATCGACCTTGCCGGTGTTGGTGACGGTGACGGTGTAGGTGACGACGTCGCCCGGGTTCGCGCTCTGCTTGTCCGAGGTCTTCTTCACCGTCAGTTCCCGGGACGGCACATCGGTGCCGCAGTTCGGGTCGCTCGAACCTGGCGGGCAGTTGTTGCCGGGCGTTTCCGAAGTGACCACATTGGACAGTTTCTTGTCACCGGGGTTCGGGTTCTTGATCTTGACCGTGTAGGTGATGGTCGCGGTCTGCCCGATGTCCAGCGAGCCGGTCCAGGTGAGTTTCGGTGCCGCGTAAGTGACGCCGCCGATGGTCGCCGCGCCGTCGTTCCGGTAGTCGGCGTCGTCCAGGACCTGGGTCATGTCGTCGGTGAACGACGCACCGTCCTGTTTGGTCTGCCCGGTGTTGGTGACGGTGATCGTGTACTTCACCGTGTCGCCGGGATCGACCGACTTCTTGTCGGCGGTCTTCTTGATGAGCAGCCCGGAAACCGGGGTCGTCGTCCCGCAGTCCGGATCGGTGGAGCCCGGCGGGCAGTTCCCGCCCGGCGTCTCCGAAGTGACGGCGTTGACGAGCTTCTTGTCGCCGTCGCCCGGGTTCTTCACCTTGACCGTGTAGGTCACCGTGGACGTCTCGCCGACGCCGAGGTCGCCCGTCCACGTCAGCTTCGGCGCCGCGTAGGTGACGTCACCGATCGTCGCACCGCCGTCGTTCCGGTAGTCGGCGTCGTCGAGAACCTGGGTCAGGTCGTCCGTGAACGTCGCGCCGTCCAGCTTGGTCTGCCCGGTGTTGGTGACCGTGACCGTGTACTTCACGACGTCGCCCGGATTCGCGGACTGTTTGTCGACCGTCTTCTTGATCTCCAGGCCCGACACCGGGGTCTCCGTGCCGCAGTCCGGATCCGTGGAACCCGGCGGGCAGTTCCCGCCCGGTGTCTCCGAAGTCACCGTGTTCTTGAGCCGGTTGTCGCCGGTGTTGGGCTTCTTCACCTTGACCGTGTAGGTGACCGTGGCCGTGTCGCCGACGCCGAGGTCGCCCGTCCACGTCAGCTTCGGCGCCGCGTACGTGACGCCGCCGATGGTCGCAGCACCATCGTTCTGGTAGTCCGCGTCGTCGAGAACCTGGGTGAGGTCATCGGTGAAGGTCGCCCCGGTCACCTTGGTCTGCCCGGTGTTGGTGACGGTGACCGTGTACTTCACCGTGTCGCCGGGATTCGCCGACTGTTTGTCGACCTTCTTCTCGATCTTCAGGCCCGAAACCGGGGTCGTGGTTCCGCACTTCGGATCGGTCGATCCCGGCGGGCAGTTCCCGCCCGGGGTTTCGGAGGTGACGGTGTTGATGAGCTTCTTGTCGCCCGGGACGGGGTTCTTGACCTTCACCGTGTACGTGACTGTCGACGTCTGGCCGATGTCGAGTGTGCCGGCCCACGTCAGCTTCGGTGCCGCATAGGTGACACCACCGATCGTCGCCGCACCGTCGTTCTGGTAATCCGCGTCGTCCAGCACCTGCGTCAGATCATCGGTGAACGTCGCGCCATCCAGTTTGGTCTGGCCGGTGTTCGTCACCGTGACCGTGTACTTCACCACGTCACCAGGATTCGCCGACGCCTTGTCGACCGACTTCTCGATCTTCAAGCCCGACACCGGAGTCGTCGTGCCGCACTTGGGATCCGTGCTGCCCGGCGGGCAGTTCCCGCCCGGCGTCTCCGACGACACCACGTTCTTCAGCAGATTGTCGCCCGTGTTGGGCTTCTTGACCTTCACCGTGTACGTGACCGTCGAGGTCGCACCGAGGTCGAGATCACCGGTCCACGTCAACTTCGGCGCCGCGTACGTGACACCACCGATGGTCGCCGCACCGTCGTTCTGGTAATCCGCGTCGTCCAGCACCTGCGTCAGATCATCGGTGAACGTCGCGCCATCCAGTTTGGTCTGGCCGGTGTTCGTCACCGTGACCGTGTACTTCACCGTGTCGCCCGGATTCGCCGACTGCTTGTCGACCTTCTTCTCGATCAGCAAGCCCGACACCGGAGTCGTCGTCCCGCACTTCGGATCCGTGCTGCCCGGCGGGCAGTTGCCACCGGGAGTCTCCGAAGTGACCACATTGGACAGCTTCTTGTCACCGGGGTTCGGGTTCTTGACCTTCACCGTGTACGTCACTGTCGACGTCTGGCCGATGTCGAGGGTGCCGGCCCACGTCAGCTTCGGTGCCGCATAGGTGACACCACCGATCGTCGCCGCACCGTCGTTCTGGTAATCCGCGTCGTCCAGCACCTGCGTCAGATCATCGGTGAACGTCGCACCGTCCACTTTGGTCTGTCCGGTGTTCCGCACGGTCACCGTGTACTTCACCACGTCACCGGGATTCGCCGACTGCTTGTCGACCGACTTCTCGATCAGCAAGCCCGACACCGGAGTCGTCGTCCCGCACTTCGGATCCGTGCTGCCCGGCGGACAGTTGCCACCCGGCGTTTCGGACGACACGGCGTTCCTGAGCTGGTTGTCCCCGGTGTTGGGATTCCTCACCTTGACCGTGTAAGTCACCGTGGACGTCTCGCCGACGCCGAGGTCACCCGTCCACGTCAGCTTCGGTGCCGCATAGGTGACACCTCCGATCGTCGCGGCCCCGTCGTTCTGGTAGACGGCGTCGTCGAGCACCTGGGTCAGATCGTCGGTGAACGTCGCCCCGGAAAGCTTCGTCTGCCCGGTGTTCCGCACGGTGACCGTGTACTTCACGACATCACCGGGATTCGCCGACGCCTTGTCGACCGACTTCTCGATCAGCAACCCCGACACCGGGGTCGTCGTCCCGCACTTCGGATCCGTCGAACCCGGCGGACAGTTCCCGCCCGGCGTCTCCGTCGTCACCACGTTCTTCAACCGGTTGTCGCCGGTGTTCGGGTTCTTCACCTTCACCGTGTACGTGAACTCGGCGCTCTTCCCGGCCGCGAGCGTGCCGGTCCAGGTCAGCTTCGGCTCCACATAGGACACGGAGCCGGGCGTCGCGGCGGCGTCGTTCTGGTAGACCGCGTCGTCCAGCACCCCGGTCAGGTCATCGACGACCTTGAGGTCCGCCGCGGTCACCTTCCCGGTGTTGGCGATGGTGACCGTGTACCGCACGGTGTCACCGGGGTTCGCGGAGTCCTTGTCCGCGGTCTTCGTCACCGTGTACGACGGCGAGGGCACCTCGGTCTTCGCGCAGGCCGCGGTGGGATCGTCCGGGCAGCGGTTGTCCGGCGGGACCACCGGCGGCGGTCCGGTCGGGACGGTCGCGCGGTTCACCAGCTCCTGGCCGATGGCGGCTTCTTCGACCTTCACGCGCACTGTCAACGTCGCCGTCTCCCCGACGGCGAGACCGTCGACGGCCCAGTCGATGGGGCCGGTACCGGAGGCCGCGCCCTTCGAGGCACTGGACGACACGTAGGTCGTTCCCGACGGCAGCGTGTCGCGCACCGTGAGCGCGGGCACCGGGATCACCCCGGTGTTCCGCAGGGTCACTTGGTAGGTCAGGGTGTCGCCCGGGACCGCTTCGGCGAGGTCGACCGACTTGGTCAGCTGATACCCCGGCGAGGCGACGGTGTTCCGCACGGTGTTGGAGGTGCGTTCCTGCGGGCGGCCGGTGTCCTCGCCGCGGAAGGTCAGCTTTCCGGTGTTGTCGAGTTTGGTGCCGTCCGGCACCGCCGCACCGACCGTGACCTTGAAGGCCACCTTCTGCGACTGCCCCGCGGCCAGGTTCCGCAGGCGGCAGGTGACCACCTGCCCGGCGGCCGAGCAGTCCGGATTGGACCCGGCCACGAACGTGACGCCGTCGGGCAGGGTGTCGGTGAGCACCACGTCGGTCGCGGTGTCGAGGTCGGTGATGCTGCCGTCGGCGTGCCGGTTGGCGACGTCGAAGGTGTAGGTGACGTCGCCGCCCTTGGTCACGTATCCCGGCGGGTTGTCGTCGGTGTTGCCGACCGGGTCGTTGGCCTTGGTGATCTGCAGATCGGGTTCGAGCGCGTCGGTGACGAGCCAGATCGTCTGCGGGTACAGCGCGTCGCCGACGGTGCCGATCTTCACCTGGAGCGCGGTGGTTCCCGCGGGGACCTTGCCGGTGATGTCGATACTGCGGGCGTCGTACCCGACGTTGTTCACCGGATTGGGAGTGCGTGAGGTGACGTTCGTACCGGTACCGGTGGCCGTGACCTGGTCGATGCGGCTGCTGAAGGCGTTGTTGGTCGCCACGCCGCCGGGCGCGGGCATGGCGATCGTCTGCAGGCTGGACGCGTTCGGGCCGACCTGGAGGTAGTCACCGGTGATGGGCGCGTCGCCGTCGCCGGCGACGATCCCGAGTTCGACGTCGGGCTGACGCGAGGTCGGGGCCTTGATGCCGCTCAGCGCGATGGTCGCCGAACTCGGCGTGCTGCCGCCCGCGACCACCTGCATCCCGTCCCAGACCTGCAGGTACCGCAGCGGCTCGCTGGGCAGTTCGTAGGCCACCACCAAGGACCAGCCACCCCAGCACCCGAGGTTCGTCCGGCTGATCGATTGGCCTTGGCACGCCTGGATGTCGGCGACCGTGTACTGCCCGGCCCCGGCGCCGGTCACGAGGCTCGTGACGTCGGCGGCGCCGCCGTAGGCGTACAGGGTCGGGGTGCCGCCCGTCGTGGTCGCGGGAAACCAGTCGTAGGTCTCGGCGGTGATCCGCTGGTAGGCGTTCGATCCCGGGGTCTTGATAGAGACCTGGTTGCCCTTGCTCCCGTCACCGGAGGTCCCGCTGCTGGCGACCGGGTTGAACTGCCAGTACAGCCGCGCGTTGAGCACCTTCGCGCCGGGCGGGACGCTCAGGCTCGCCGCGGAGGCGGTGTTGCCGGGGGCGGCCGGGTCGGTCTTGATCCACGACACCGGGCTCGCGTTGCTCGCGGACTCGTTGCAGACCACGCCGACGCCGCACTGCACGACGGAGTTGGCGGCCATCGTGATGCCACCGTGCGCGAGCCCGGAGTACACCGGTTCGGGCCCGATCGGCCGTTCGGTCCCGGCCCCTCGCGGCTGCGTCTGGGCGCCGGCGGGCAGCGGAGCGCCCATCAGCAGGGCCACGACGATCACCGTGAGCAGTGCCATGCCCCGGCGCCACCGATTCCGCCCACGACGTTCCGCCATGCCGCCTCCGCCTCACCCCTCGCTCCAGTCGGCCCAGGTGAGGACGACGGGGACAGCGAGCTCCGATGACGGTCATCCTGTGTCGGCAAGATCGTCCACGGCAAGCGGGACCAGCGGTGTTCCCTGGATAAAACCCGTTGAGTGACCCCAAAACCCCCGGACGGGTGATGATGCCCGCGGCCACCGTCCACAAGGGACGAAAAGACCAGGGTGGCGTTTTCGCCGGAAAAATGCCATCGTCGAACACGTGATCGACCTTCCTTACCGTGGCTCCGGCCCTTATTGCTATGCCCATTCCCTCGCCATGATGTTCGGCTCCGAGGCTCCGGGAGCCGACGTGCTGGAGACCGTGACCGGCAGTCCCTTCGGGATGCAGCTGATCGGGGGTTCGTTGCCGTTCTTCGACGCCTTCGGCTGGGATCCCGATCTCGGTATCGGCGAGGCCCTCGACGTCCTCGGCTGGCGCGCGGAAACGGCGAGTGAACCGGATCCGGACGTCGCCTACTCCCGGCTCGTCGAAAGCCTCGCTGACGGCCCGGTCCTGCTCGGCCCGGTCGAAATGGGGCACCTGCGGCACCAGCCGGGAATGACCGGCCCGGTCGGCGCCGACCATTTCCTGGTCGCGCTCGCCGCGGACGACACATCCGTCACCGTCCACGATCCGCAGGGATACCCGTACGCGCGGATACCCCGGGAGGATTTCGCGGCGGCCTGGCGCGCCGAAACGGTCGCCTACGGCGAACCGCACACGATGCGGACGGATTTCGCGCGGCACACCGTCGTCGCGGAAGAAACCGCGATCGAGGCGTCGCTGCCCAGGGCGATCAGGCGGCTCAGCGGGGAGAACGACGGCCTTCCGCCCGGCACACTCGGCAACGGCGACGCGGCACTCGCGCTGGCCGCCCGGATCGACGACGGCTGCGGCCCCGAACTGCGCGGCCACCTCATCCACTTCGCGGTCCGTCTCGGTGCCCGGCGGGCGGCCGACGCGGCGTCGTGCCTGCGCCGGATCGGCCGCGACGACGCGGCCGCCGTCCTCACCACGCAAGCCCGGTTTATCGGTTCCTTGCAGTACGACCTCGTGGTCGAGGACGACGTGCGTGCCGCCGCGACCCTCCGGACGCTCGCCCCGACGTACGAAGAACTGCGGCGGGCGCTCACGTCGTCCCGACGTTGAGTCCGGAGGGGGTCAGCGCAGCAGGGCGGCGGCGATCGACTTGCCGCGCAGGGCCGCGTCCGGGGAGTTCTCCCGGACCGCGGTCACGATCGCGCCGTCCACGATCAGGACGAGTTGCGCGGCCAGTTCACCGGAATCGGGACGGCCCGCGTCGGCGAGCAGAGCGGCGAGATACCCGGTCAGCGCGACCTTGTGCTCGGCCGCGACAGCATGCACGGGACTCGACGGATCCGCCGTCTCCACCATGGTGTTGATGAAGGCGCAGCCGCGGAAGTCCTTGCGGGAGAAGCGTTCGAAGAGCGCGTCGAAGACCGCGAGGACCCGGTCCGCCGGATCGAGGCGGTAGCCGTCGACGGTGTCGGAGAGCCATTGCCGCCAGGTGCGGTCCCGTTCCCGCAGGACGGCTTCGACCAGTGCTTCCTTACTCGGGAAATGCCGGTACAGCGACGCCTTGCCGACACCGGACTCGTCCAGGATGCGATCGATGCCGACCGCGCGGACACCCTCGGCGTAGAACAGCTCTTCGGCCGTACTCAGCAGTCGCTCGCGCGCTCGGGTTCCCACATCCAAGACAGTACCACTCTGTACCGAATTGGTTGACCAAAGATGGAACAGACCTGTACCGTCTCGTTCGGAACAGACCAGTACCGTTTGGAGATCTCGTGCCCCGCATCCCCCAGCTCACCGAGCATCCGCTGCTGACCGACGTCCAAGCCCAGCTCGGCCGGGTGCCCAACCTCTACGCCGCGATGGCCAACGGCCCGGCCGCGCTGAGCGGTTACCTCGCCCTGCGCGACTCCCTCACCCGCGGCGAAGTGACCGCGCGGGAACGAGAACTGCTCGCGCTGTTCACCGCGCAGCGCAACGAATGTGGCTACTGCCTCGCCGCGCATACCTTCCGCGGCGAGAAGATGCGCATCCCCGCGGGCGAACTGGCGAGCGCGCGCGAGGCCGACAGTCCGGACCCGCACACTCGCGCCGTGCTGCGGCTCGCCGACGCCGTACTGGTCCATCGCGGCCGGATCCCCGACGAGCGGCTGGCCGAGGCCAGGGCCGCCGGGGTCACCGACGCGCAGGTCGCCGAGGTGGTCGCGCATATCGCGCTCAACGTGCTGTCCAACTACTTCAACCACGTCGCCGAACCCGACCTGGACTTCCCCGAGGTCACGTCGTGAAGCACACGTTGCCGATCCTGCTGACCGCGGTGGGCGCGGGTGGGGTGGCCGCCGCCGGGATCGGCTCCGGCATCGGCCCGGCGGCGTCGGCCCCGCTCGCCGCCAGCCTGGCACTGGTGCTCGCCAATCCCGCGCTGCCGTCCGCCCGGCCTGCCGCGGTCTTCGGCGGTCACGCCCTCGCCGTACTGGGTGGCGCGATCACCGCGCTCCTGCTGGCCCCCGGCCCGGTGGCCGTCGCGGTCGCGGCGGCGGCCGGACTCGGCGCCATGCTGCTGTTCCGGGTGGTGCATCCGCCCGCGGTCGCGTCCGGCTGCCTGATGGTCCTGCAGCCGTTGCCCACCGGCGTGTTCCTGCTCGGGGCGGCCGCGGCGCTGGCCGTCGCGGTGCTCCTCCGCACCCGGTTCGCGGCGAAGGCCGCACAGGCATGACAGAGGCGGGGCCGCGCGGCCCCGCCTCTGTTCTCCCTCCCCGCCCTGCCGGCGAGTCTCAGTGGATTCAGAAAGTGATACCGAATCCGTCGATGCCGCCCGTGTCGAACCTGTAGACGTCCTGAGCGCTCAGCTTCCAGGTGCCGTTGGCCGCCTCACCGGACGCGTCGACCGTGAACGTCGTGTGCCCCCCGTCGGCCGAGCCGACCCCGCCCGCGCTCTTGAGCCGGTAGGCCTTGCCGCTCGGCCCGATCAGGTCGAGGACGAGGTCCGCGCTGTAGGTGTGCGAGATGTCCACCTTGACCGGCAAAGACGCGGAAGCCTTGCCGTCACAGCCTTCCTGGGTCACCGAACTGGTCACCGCGGCCCCGGCGTCCGGGATGGGCACCGGCGTGGTGTTCGACTTGACCCCGCATGCCGGGCCGGGGCCACCGCTGCCGATGAACGAGACGTTGAGCAGCTTGTTCGGCGAACCACTGCCCGCGTTCTTGATGACGCCCGCGGTCGCGCCGTTCACCAGCGCGTCCCGCACCTGTTGCGGGGTGGCGGCCGGGTTGGCCGACAGGTAGAGCGCGGCCGCGCCGACGACGTGCGGCGTCGCCATCGAGGTTCCGCTCATCCCCGCCGAACCACCGTCGCCCGGGCTCAGCGACGTGATGTTCGTACCGGGCGCGAAGATGTCGGTGCAGCTTCCGTAGTTGGAGAACGACGACCGGTTGTCCGCGGAGTCCGAGGCGTTGACCGTGATCGCCTCCGGCACCCGTGCCGGGCTGGTGTTACAGGCGTCGGTCGAGGCGTTTCCGGCCGCCACGCCGTAGACGACGCCCGACGCGATCGACCGTTTGACCGCGTCGTCCCCGACGCCGGGGGCGTCCATGGTCAGGCTCATGTTCGCCACGGCGGGCTTCCGCGCGTTCGCCGTCACCCAGTCGACGGCGTCGATGATGCCGGAGTCCGGCCCGGAGTTGTCACAGCCCAGCACCTTCAGCCCGACGATCTTGACCTTCTTCGCGACGCCGTAGGTCTTGCTGCCGATCGTGCCCGCGGTGTGGCTGCCGTGGCCGTTGCAGTCCTTGCCGTCACCACCGAAGAAGTCCTTGCCGAGGCTGGCCCGGCCTTCGTACTCCGGGTTCGACGGATTGATGCCGCTGTCGAGGTCGTACGCGGTGACGCCCGTGCCCTCGTTGGGATAGGTGTAGGCCTTGTCGAGCGGAAGGCTCTTCTGGTCGACCCGGTCCAGCCCCCAGGTCGGGTTCTGCTGGGTGCCGGTGCCGCGTGCGGTGCCGTCTTCGTAGACCGCCTTGACCGACGGGTCCGCGGCCAGCCGTCGCGCCTCCTTCGCGGTCATGTCCTTGGCCGAGAAGCCGCGGACGGCCGCGGTCCAGACCGAGCGGACCTCGCCGCCGTACCGCTTGGCCAGGTCCGCCGAGGCGGACTGCCCGGCCGCGGCGACATCCTGGAGTACGACGATGTACTGGTCGCCGTAGTGTTCCTTGGCGGGGATCACGGTGCCTTCGGCATCGGCCGCGACCGCCGTTCCGGCCCCGAGCGCCAGCAGCGGGCTCAACAAGCCCAGCGCCAGCAGGGTTTTCGTCTTGTCACGCATGGCGGATCACCTCTGTTTCGGCGAAGATCACTGGACGGTGAGGGTGTACGTGGTGGTCGCGGTCTTGCCCGCGCCGTCCTTCGCGGTCACCGTGACCGGGTACGTGCCCGGCTGGTACGGCGCGAAGACCTGCATGGTCGAACTGCCGCCGCTCGACACGCTCTGCGGCGAGAAGAACGGGTTGATCGGCAACCCGGGTCCGGTGGCGGACAAGGTGATCGCGCCGCTGCCGCCGGTCGCGGAGACAGTGGCGCTCACCAGCGAACCCGGACGTCCCGAACCGGACGACGGGTTCACGGTCACCTTCAGCTCACCGGCCGGAGGTTCACCGGCCCCGACGGTGAGCGACAGCGCCGCCGTGGCCGTGTCGGTCGTGCCCTTCCCGGAAATCGTGACCTGGTAAGCCTTTTCAGGGGTGCCAGAGGCGGTCTCGATGGTCAGTTTCGCCACCTCGCCCGCCTTGATCGTGGCGGGCTGGAACGTGGCCTTGGCGCCCTCGGGCAGTCCCGAAGCCGACAGTGTGACGTCCTCGGCACCGTTCTTGCCCGGTTTGCTCGTGACACTCGCCGACACGTACTTGCCGGGCAGGACCCGCACCGACGAGGGCGACGCGGTGAGCGTGAAGGTGTCACCGGGCTGCTGGCCGCCGATCTGCTCGGCGACCCAGTCCCCCATGTCGTTGTTGAGCCTGCTGTAGACGCTGTACCAGTGGAAGTCGCTGCGGCTCCAGGAAGCCACGCCGACGACCTTCCCGCCGACGACGAACGGGCCGCCGCTGTCGCCGGGCAGGATGGTCTTGCGGCCGTCGGGATATCCGGCGCAGATCATCGTCTTCGGGTCGACGCCGTTCTCCACGCCGGTGCACTGGCTCGCGGTGACGATCGGCAAGGTCAGCTTGTGCAGCGTGACGTCCTGGGTGGAGTCGTCGACGTCCTTCTTGCCGTAGCCGAGGCTGAAGCCGTCCTTGCCGGGCGTTTCCAAGCCGGTGTCGGCGGAGGTGGCGACCTTCGCGTAACCGCCGGGCGGGACCGGGATGTCCCCGTCGACGGTGATCACCGCGACGTCGTAACCGTTCCAGGGCTGGGTGAACCTGGGGTGGACCTTGTAGTCGACGGCCTTCAGCTGAGTGCCGCCCGCGCTCTTCAGATCGTCGAGTCCATAAAGGACACTCTTCTCCCCGGCGAGTTCCCGGCAGTGGGCCGCGACCAGGACCTTCCGTGGCGCGATAACGGAACCGGAGCAGCTCTGCCCCCTCGGCCGCGAGCCGCCCTCCCGGAGCGCGGCGATGGCATACGGGTAGTCCCTGACCGACGCCGGTACCCCGCCGACGCTCTGCGTGTGGACGCCGCCTTCGGGCAAGGGCGCGGCGTCGGTCGGGGCGATGGCGCGAGGCGGGTCGGCCGGGACGGCGGGTGGTGACACCGCACCGGCGATGCCGACCGGGGCCAGCGCGGCCATGGTCAGGGTGACCACGCCGAAGATCCGTTTTCTGCTCACGGTGATTCCTTTCGGGGAAATCGCGACTGCCCGACAACTGTCGATCGGCGGCGGAAACGGAACAATAGTGGAGTTCGGCGACCATGCCCCCATTTAAAGAAAGCGGTCCCTACCTGCGACTTCTTCGCGACTTACCCATCAAATCGACGAATACGGGCCCTTAGGGAATGAATCAGGCGGTTTTGGAACCGTCGCCGGTCGCGTCCCGGATCAACTCTTCGGTCAGGACCGTCCTCGAAGGCAGCCGCAGTTTGCGCAGCGCCCGCCCGATGTGGATTTCGACCGTCCGCGGCGACAGGAACAGCCGCTCGCCGATCTCCCGGTTGGTGAGGTTCCGCGCGGCGAGCCGGGCGACCTCGAGTTCCCTCGGCGACAGCGCCTCGCCGTACCCCCGGCGGCCGCGCCGCGGCATCTCCGGATCGCATCGCCGCAGCGACCGGCGGCAGCGGAGCGCGTCCACGGCGGCGCCGAGCTTCGCGTACGCCGTCTCCGCGATGGTGAAGGAGGCGACGGCACGTTCCCGCTCCCCGGTCTCGGCGAAGCATCCGGCCGCGAGTTCGTCGGCGTAGGCGGCGAAAAACGGGAGAGGCAGCGCCCGGTAGGCCTGTGCCGCGCCGAGCAGCAGCTCACCGGCGGCGAGCGTTTCACCGCGGGCCTGGGTGAGCATGCCCCGGCACAGCAGTGCCGCCGCGTTGGCGATCGGCGCGTCCTTGCCGTCGATGCCCTGCCGGTACTCGGCGAGCAGCTCCCTCGCCTCCACGAGCTGTCCCAGCCCGAGCATCGTGCGCACGGCGAACGGCATCAGCTCGGCCGCCCAGACCCAGTTGTTCTTGCGGCGCACGGTCTCCAGGCCGTACTCGGCGAGCCGCCGGGCGGCCTGGAGGTCCTTGCCCGCCTGATGGACCGCGACGCGGCCCGCGTACGCCGAAGCCTGCACCGGGACGCTGCCCGCGGAAAGCGCGAACGCCGCGTCGAAACTGCGCAGCGCCGCCGCCGGCCGGTGTTGCCCGTACTCGTACCAGCCGAGTACCAGCAACGGTTCCGCGGCCAGCGAACTGTCGCCGTCGACGCGGGTCAGCATCGCCCGCGCCTTCTCGGCGACACTCGACCACTCCCCCACCGCCAGGTCCAGCCGGAGTTCGGTGCCGTCGGCCAGCGCGTCGAGATAAGGCTGATGGTCGTCGCGGATCAGCCGCCGCGCGGTCGCGAGATAGGCCCGCGCGACCGGGTAGTGCCCGTTCCACGCCACCGCGTCGGCCAGGTTGATGTAGGTGCGGGCCACCTGACGGCAGACCTCGGCCGATTCCGGGGCCAGCGGCAGATCGGCGATGTCCTGCCAGGCCTCCGGATCGGCGACCTGCATCCGCGCCGACAGCCGGTTCGCGGCGATGGCGGCGAGCAGCCCGGCGTCGTGTTCCCCCTTGCTCACCTGCTCGGCCTGGTCGAGCCAGCGCAGGTTCTCCTCGACCGGGACCGTCCCGATATGCGGCAGGGCCAAGGTGACCAATCCCCTGGCGAGCAGCGCCTGCCGTCTGCCGAGGTCGGCCGCGCCCAGTTCGATTTCGAGCCTGCCGGCTTCGACCTTGCCGACCTGGTTGATCAGCACCTGGCCGAGGTGGACCCTGATCTCGCCCCGCGCGGCCTTGCTCAGCGGCCATTCGCGCAGGATCTCCCGCAGCAGCCGGACCGTGCCCGCGTGGGCGATGCCGCGCGGCAGCTCCCGGGCGAGCCGCACGGCGAACGACTCGCGCGCGCTCCTCGGCAGGTCCGCGTCCCGCAACGCCGCTTCGAGCAGGCGGCTCGCTTCCTCGGTACGGCCGTCTTCGATGGCGTTGTCGACCGCGACGCCGGTCCACTGTGTCCACGCCGCGAGTTCACCGGCCAGCCGAGCGTGCCGGGCGATGAGCGACGCCACGGGGTCGGCGACGGCGGCGAGCCGGGCGGCGGCACGGCCGTGCATCGCGCACCGCTGGGGACCGGGCAGCAGCGCGTAGACCGCTTCCGCGCTCAACGGGCTTCCCGAGACGTACCGGCCACAACCGAGATCCCGCAGTAGCCCGGTTTCGACCGCTTCGGTGACCGCGCCGGAGGTCTCCCTGGACGGTAATGCCGCCACCGCACCCAGATCCGCTTCCCCGGCCGGGGATCCGAGCACCGCGGCCGCGCAGACGACGTCACGCGCGGGCTCCCCGATCACGGCCGTCAGTCCGGCGACCCGGCTCCGCACGATCGGTGGCACGGTCGCCGAAGCCAGCCTTTCGACCGAAAGTGCTTCGGCCGTGTCCCCGAGGCTCCGTACCAAGGCCGTCAGGTCGACGGCGATCCCGGACGTCCGCCGGTGTGCCGCAGCGGCGAACTCCGGTGCGCAGCGGCCGAAGGAGGCGTCCAGCAACGTCCGCACCTGAGCGGGGGTGAACGCCGCGAGCGAGAGATGGGCGTCGATCTCCCTTATCGGCGGGAATCTCCGCGGTCCGCACGCCGCCGAACTGACCACCACGCTCAGCGCGGTCGCCGGGGAGGCCGCCAGGCCACGCAAGAACTCCCACGTGTCGTCGTCGGCGGAGTGGACGTCGTCGAGGAGGAGGACCGCCGCGCCGCAGCCGGTCAGTACCTCCCGCAGGGCGCGGAACTCCTGTTGCCGGACGGTCTCGGCGTCCGCGTTCGCCGGGAACGGCGGCAGCCACGACGACCATTCGGGGATCAGCCGCCGCAGGACGCCGGTCACCGGGGAGAAGCCCGCCGCGTGGGCGGCGGCGACGTCGCTCCGTCCGAGCAGCGCGTCGACCAGCGGGGCCAGCCGACCCGGCCGGGCGAAGGAACCGCAGCGGGCGGACCAGACCACTCGCGACGCGATCCCGGGCCGGGCGGCCAGTTCTTCGAGCAGTCTGCTCCGGCCCACACCCGGTTCGCCCTCGACGACGGCGACCGACGGCGGGTTCATGGTGACACGCACCAGTTCGGCCAATTCGGTGTCGCGGGCCACGAACACCGGTGCCGCACCGATCGTCGGCATGTCCGGGACCATACCGATCGGACACCCGCCGAAAGGCGGGAACACGAACAGTGACCAGGGTCCGCCCGCTTTCCGCTGGTCCACACCACCGGAGTCACCTTCTCCGCCCGCCGTTAACTCGATCGGATCACGCCGACCTGCGGGGCGACCCGACGGCTCACGCGTCCGCCTTCGCAATACGGACCCTTACGTATTGCCGCGCGCCTTGCCACGGATACCACTGGAGGGTGAATCTCAGTCTGTTCGCAGTATCCCTCTGTTACCGCGTTCGACCATCCAGTTAGGAGTGTCCCCACGGTGAAAATCTCATTCAGGCGCGGGCTGGCCACAGTCTGCGCCGGTGTCGCCGCGATGGTCGCCCTGCAGGCGCCCGCCTCCGCGGCGCCCACGGTCACGGCGGCCACCACGATCCCGATCCAGATGCAGGCACAGGAGAAGAGCAACTGGTGCTGGGACGCCAGCGGCAACACCATCGCCGCCTGGTGGGGATACTCCCTGTCCCAGACGAAATTCTGCCAGGTGGCGCACAACGAGTCCGGCTCGGACTGCGCCAACAACCAGGGCTACCTCAGCGACCAGCAACGGGTGTTCCGGTGGCTCGGGTTCAGCAACGTCGGCAGCTACAACTCCTCCGGCCAGACACTGAGCTTCGCCACCATCAAGAGCCAGGTCGACGCCCGGCAGCCGATCGGCACCCGGATCGGCTGGCGCAACGGCGGCGGCCATATGCACGTGCTCTACGGCTACGACAACACCAACGGCGCGACGACGGTCTACTACGGCGACCCGTGGGGTTCCAGCCCCCGCTACAACCAGATGAGCTACAGCGCCTACCGGTCCAACAACTCGTTCACCTGGACCCACACCGTCTACGGGATCAAGGACTGAAACCATGAAGCGAACCTTCCTCGGCGCCACGATCCTCGCTCTCGGACTGTCGCTCGCGCTCGGTGGCCAGGCGTCCGCCTCCGACGCCCCCAGCGGCGCACCCACCGCGGCCGATCTCGCGGCGGTGTCCACAGTGGTCACCAGCGACGCGACCACCCAGCGGCTCGCCAACGCGGTGTTCCCCGGGGCGGCCAAGGCCGACACGGCCATCGCCGCCAGGACCGCCAAAGCCGATCCGCGGACTCCGGTGGCGGTCTACCAGCCGACCGCCGCCTTCATCGCCGGGGCTCCCGGCGCGCCCGCCGAACTCGCCTACGTCGCCGTGCCCGCCACCCTGGGCAACGGGAACGCGGCGACCCTGTGGTCGCAGCGCGAAGGCTCGGGCTGGTCGGTGTTCAACGTCGCCTCGGGTGACATCGAGAAGCGCCTCGGCGGGCGGACCGGCAAGGGCTATCTCCTGAGCGAACCGCAGGCCGGAGCCTGGTACGCCGTCGACGGGGACACCGTGACCGTCCTCGATGGATCGTCGGTGGCGAAGACCGGCGAGAAGATGACGCTCGCCGCCTACCGTCAGGCCCTGCAAAGCCGCTACGGCGACAAGCTGCCCGGCTCGACCTACGACCGTACCGGCGCCGCCGGCGGTTACGGGGCCCCGCCGGCGGGCGACACCTCGGTGCCGTGGTGGCCTTACGCGATCGGCGCGGTGTTCCTCGCCGCGGCGGGCGCGGCCGTCACGCTCCGGCTCCGCAGGCAGTAAGCGCTACCGACGGGCGGGGCCGGGATCGCGCGGGATCCCGGCCCCTGCCGGTCAGGCGAAGGTGTAGTCCTCGACGGGGAAACTCCCCGCCTCCTTGATGGCGTTCAAGGTCGACGACGGGCGGAGCAGGGTCGCCTCCCCGTGCGGGTTGAAGTAGTAGCTGTTCGCCGGGGCGCAGTTCCCGAGGGTGAAGATCGAATCGCCGAGGCGGGCGGTCATCCGGTCGAGGAACGCGTCGTTGGCCTCCTGGGTGACCTCGAACTCGGTCGCGCCGCGCCGCCGCATCGCGCCGAAAAGCCGGTCCATATGCCGCATCTGCGTCTCGATGGTGGTGAAATAGGACAGCCCCGAGTAGGAATAGGGGCTGTTGAGCGAAATGAAGTTGGGGAACTTCGGGATCGCGACGCCCTCGTAGGCCTGGAACCGGTTCTCCCGCCACCACTTCCCGAGATCGCGGCCGCCGCGGCCGATGATCTCGATCGCCGGGAAGTTGGCCTCCCAGAGGTCGAATCCGGTCGCGAGCACCAGGACGTCGAGGTCCCGCCGCCCGCCGCCGGTGGTCTCGATGCCCGTCTCGTCGATCCGCGCGATCGACGTCGTCTCCAGGTGCACGTGGTCCTTCGTGAAGGCCGGGTAGTACTCGTTGGAGAACGTCGGGCGTTTGCAGCCGAACGAATACCGAGGTGTCAGTTTCGCGCGCAGCCCGGGATCGCGTACCTGACGGCGCAGATGCGCCAGGCACCACAGCTTGCCGAGCCGGTTCGCCATCGGCAGCTGCTTGTAGTGCAGGACACCGGTGACCATCATCAGTTCCAGCAGCGCTGTGCCGGTCAGCCGGGCGGCCCGCTGGGTGAGCGGGACCGCGGCGAACGCGTGGCGGACCGCCTTGGGAACCGGGAAGTCCAGTTTGGGGCTCACCCAGATCGGGGTCCGCTGGTAAACGGTGAGTTCACGGGCGATCTTCGCGATCTCGGGGATCAGCTGGACCGCGGTCGCGCCGGTGCCGATCACCGCCACCCGTTTGCCCGTGAGGTCGTAGCCGTCGTCCCAGGCGGTGGTGTGGATGACCTTGCCGCCGAAGGTGTCGATCCCGGGGATGTCGGGTTTCTTGGGCTGGGAAAGGAATCCTGTCGCGGTCAGAAGGTACTTCGCGGTGACGGGCTCGTCACCTTCCCGGGACACCGTCCAGTACGCGTTCGCCTCGTCCCAGACGGCTCCGGTGACCACGGTCCCGAAGCGCATGTAGCGCCGCAGCCGGTACTTGTCCGCGACGTGCCCGGCGTACCGCTTGAGTTCCGCCCCCGGCGCGAACAGGCGCGACCAGTGCGGATTCGGCTCGAACGAGTAGGAGTAGGTGGCCGAGGGGATGTCGACGGCCAGGCCGGGATAGTGGTTCACGTGCCAGGTGCCGCCGAGATCGGACTCGCGTTCGAGGATGAGCAGGTTCTCGTAGCCGAGCCGGTTGAGCTGGATCGCCGCGCCCATCCCGCCGAAACCGGCTCCGACGACGACGGCGTCGTACTGCGCTTTCATGCCTCTTCCTTCCGGTGGATGTCCTGGTCGAGGCGGGTCCGGTAGCCCGCACGCTCGGGTGAGTCGGGGCGCAGGGCCCGGTCGTCGCGCATCAGGCGGCGGACCGCGTTGAGCACCGGTTCGGGCGTCACGCCCGCTAGGGCGGCGAGCACGCCGACGTAACCGGGCACGGCGATCTCGGCGGCGCGGGTGCGGACGGACTCCACCACGGCGTCGGCGATCCTGCCCGGCTTCACCTTCGGGATCGGCCGCATGTCGAGCCCGGACGCGAGCGCGGTGTCGACCGCCGACGGCAGCACGGCGGAAACGCTGACGCCGTGCGGCGCGTATTCGAGCCGGGTCGCCGCGGTCAGCCCGACGACGGCGAACTTGCTGGCGTTGTAGATCGCGAGCCCTTTGACGGGAAACTTCCCGGCCAGTGACGCGACGTTGACGATGTGCCCGCGGCCGCGCTCCAGCATGCCGGGCAGCGCCAGCCGCATGCCGTGGACGACGCCGAAGACGTTGACCTCCATGGTCGCCCGGTTCAGCGCGTCGGAGAGGTCCAGGAAGCCGCCGTTGGGCATGATCCCGGCGTTGTTGACGAGGACCACGAGCGGCCCGTTCGCCTGTTCGGCGTCACCGAGGAAAGCGGCGAACGAGGCCGGATCGGCGACGTCGAGGTGATGCGCTGTCCCGCCGACGTCGACGGCCGTGCGTTTCGCGGCTTCGAGGTCGAGATCGCCGATGGACACCCGCGCGCCGAGAGCGGCCATGCGCTCGGCGGTCACGCGGCCGATGCCCTGTCCCGCGCCGGTGATCGCCACATGCGCCCCGTCGAGGTCCAGCTCCGGATAACGGCTCATGCGCGTACTCCCTCTCGTTCGAAGGCATCGGCGACCAGGCCGGGCGCCGTCCTCGACGCGGTGGCGAGCACGTGGTCACGCCGCCGTCCGTCCATGAAGTTGGCGCCCATGGCGGCGAGATCGGCCGGTGCCGGTTCGATCCGGACCACCCGCACCCCCGCCGCGCGCAATCGCCGCGCCTCGGCGTCCACGCGCCGGGTCAGCGCTGTCCGCAGCAGGCGCTCCAGCCGGGCCATGCCTCGTGCCGGGGCCCCGCCTTCGCTGCTCATCGGCGCGATCAGCACGACCTCGTGGATTTTGTGGGTCTCGTGGCCGAGCAGGAGATCGGCGGAGGTCGGGGAGACCGTCCCGCCGTCGAGCAGCGGACGTCCGTCCACAAGAGACGGAGGGAACCAGCCGGGGATCGCCCACGACGCGGCGATCGCCTCGCCGAGCCGCGCGGGCGGCGCGCCCGGGGAACCGGGCGCGACCCGTGCACCGCCCGGATCCGTGGCCACCAGCCAGGTCGCGGGATGGGGGACCCAGCCGCCGGGCGCCAGCGCGTCCCCCAGCTCGCGGAGCCAGGCCGCGTCTCCCCTGCCCTGGGGAAGAAGGCCCGCGAGACCGGCGAGCGGGTCGACGTCCCGGCGTATCGCGGCCCGGACCAGGCCGGTGGCGGGCCACCGCGGGGACGGCATCGGCGGGAACCGCTTCGGCGTCCGTCGGACGTGGGCGGCGACGATGGGATCCCCGTCGGGTGCGCCGGTCAGCGCGCCGAGGATCGCCTTCGCGGGAATGCCCGCTCCCAGCATCGCCACCGCCTCGGCGCCCGCCGACGTCCCGACCAGGACGTCCGCCTCACGCGGATCCCAGCCCGCCCGGTTGTGCAGCGCGTCGAGTACCGCCGCTGTCCAGGCGAAGCCCAGGGTGCCGCCGCAGCCGAGCACCAGCGCCCTTGCGGAATGACGTGTCATTTCCGGAACGGTATGTCATATCGCCGGTCGAGGCAATAAGCTGACCGGCATGACGACGGAGACCCCGGTCAGCAGGGCCGCACGGAAAAAGCAGGAACTACGGCGCGAGATCGTGGAGACCGCCTTCGACTGCTTCGCCGAACGCGGCTACCACGCGACTGGGATCGCCGACATCGCCGCGCGGCTCGGCATCGGGCACGGCACCTTCTACCGGTACTTCCAGAACAAGCGGGACATCGTCGACCACGTCATCACGGACCTGGTCGAGAAGGTGGTCGCCTCACTGGCGGCGGACAACGCCCCGGACGCGGTCAACAGCCTGGCCGAATACCGCAAACAGAGCGCCAGGATCGGCGACGCGCTCGCCCAGATCTTCGGCAGCGACCCGCGGATGGCCCGGTTTCTCCTGCTCGAAGCCGCCGGCATCGACGCCGAGATGCGGGAGCGGGTACTGGACTTCTACGAGACCGCCGCGGAACTGACCGCGGGCTATCTCCACCACGGCGTCCACCTCGGCTACCTGCACGCGGACCTGGACGTCGACGCCACCGCGCGGGCGATCAACGGGATGATCCTCGCGTCGATCCTGTCCGGCCTGCGCGACCCGTCGCCGTCGGGACAGGCCGCGATGAGCAGGGCCGTCCGCCGCGTCATGTACGACGGGATCGCGGCACCTCGTTAGGGACCGGCCGGTCCGGTTACGACGCACCAGCAAGCGGGGTCTCGGCACACTGGTGGCCGAATCCATGGAACCCGGCGCGGGCGCGGTCGTCTAGCGGCGAAAACGCAGGCCCGTACCGACGAAAACGAAGGGTCAGCTCCCGCGCAGGGTCTGACCGGGCGATTCGCCGAAGGCTTCGCGGTACTGCGCGCTGAACCGGCTTCCGCCCAGGAAACCCCAGTTCGCCGCGACCCGGGTCACCGTCACGCCGTCGCCGGGTTCGGCCGCGCGGAGTTCGGCCCGGACCCGGTCCAGCCGGACCTTGCGGAGATAAGCCATCGGGGTGGTGTCCAGATACCGCCGGAACGCCAGCTGCAGCGCGCGTACCGAGACCCGGCAGGCGCGGGCGATGTCGGCCACGCCGAGATCGAGGTCCGGATTCGCCTCCATGAAGGCGATTCCGCGGCGCACCGTGTCCGGGACGGCGTCCCTGCGGTCACCGGGGCGGGTGTCGCCGGTGACCGCGGTGAAGGTGTCCAGTGCCACGGCGGCCATCAGCCGTCCTGCCGCGCCGAGCACCAGGGGGCCGCTCTCCACGTCCGGGTCGGAGAACAGCTCGGTGACGTACTCGACCGTCCGGCGCCAGCGCAATGCCTTCTCCGGGCTCACCGGTTCGTAGCAGAGCCGCTCGACCGCCCGGCCGTCCTGCGCCGGGTCGTTTCCGGTGAACAGGTCCAGATCGATCCCGGTGACCTGCAGGCGCGTGCCGTGCATCCCGGTCCGGTAGCCCTGGCCGGGGTGCGGGCCGGCGAACACGTCGCCCGCCCGCAGCCTGCGGTCGCTGATGCCGTCGTCGATCTCGATCTCCCCGTCCAGCACGCGCAGCAGGACCACCCGGCCCAGCGGCTGGACGACGACCTCCGTGGTCAGCGTGTTGTGCAGGAAGTCGAATTGCACGTCGCCGATGTCGCAACGTTTGTGCTCGAACCGGTAGTTCTCGACGGTGCCCCGTACGCGCAACCTGTTGTCACGGTATGCCTCGGCGATCAGGGCGCGGGCCTGTTCCGGATCGGTGGTCGCGAACTCCGTCACCATCGGTTCGTGCACGCCGACCACGACTCCTTCACGTTCACTCGTGACGAAACCGGCCAACCGGAACGCTACCGCCGGGTGGCGGGCACTACCAGACCGAGACGGCGTCATCCGGCTGGTCGGAATGGCTTACCCCGCGCCCGGTGGACCCCCCGGGCCGGGGACGAGGGAGAGTAGCCATCGGGCCCGTCCCGGACGACCGAACAGGAGAAGGATGAGCACGCTCCCCCGCACCGGCCACGCCGTCGCCGCCGACGGCACGCGCCTGGCCTACCAGTGGCACGGCACGGGCAGGCCGCTCGTGTTGCTGGCCGGGCAGGCGAACGACCACACGTGGTGGAACCGCACGCGCGGGGACTTCCCGAGCACGATCACCATGGACTACCGCGGTACCGGGGCCAGCGACGCACCCGATGTTCCCTACTCCACAACGCTTTTCGCGGACGACGTGCTCGCTGTTCTGGACGGGCTCGGCGTCGCCGAAGCCGACGTCTACGGCACCTCCATGGGCGGCCGCGTCGCCCAATGGTTCGCCGCTCGCCACCCCGGCCGGGTCCGGCGGCTCGTCCTCGGCTGCACCTCGCCGGGCGGCGCACACGGGGTCGAACGGACGAACGACGTCCGGCTGGCCCTCGCGAAACGGCATTCGGCCGAAGCGCGGGAAGCGCTGGAGGACATGATGTACACGCCCGCCTGGCGGGCCGCCAACCCCGGGCCCTACACCGTCCTCGGCGCCCACGGCATGCCACCGCACGCCGTCCGCGGTCATCTCGTGGCGAGCAACACGCACGACGCGTGGGACGTGCTCCCGCGGATCACCGCGCCTACGTTGGTGCTTCACGGGGATGACGACGTGCTTGCTCCGCCTGCGAACGCGCCTTTGCTGACGGGGCGGATCCCTGGTGCGCGGATGCATGTCTTTGCCGGTGCTAGGCATGCTTATTTCGACGAATGCCGTCCTGAGTCGAGCGTGCTGGTGAGGGAGTTCTTGGGTTAGGTGGGGTGTGGTCGTTTTTCGGCGATGGGTCAGAAGGGTGGCGGGTCTCGGGCCAGCACGGCAGGCCAAGCCACCCGAATCCCCGCAGGTTCCTAAAGAGCCCGTCTCCGGCAGCGAATCGTCGCCGCATTTCGGCAATGGGGTGGTGCGGCGGTTCGTCAGGAGGAGAGATCAAGGAGACCTGACAGCGCGATACGCCGTGACCATATTTCGGCAACGGCGCAGAACTGCGACAGCTCCCCCGGCCAGGACCGCATCCGGCGAACCTGCCCGTCCGGGCCGTGCCCAAGGAGGCCATCTCCGGCAGCGAATCGTTGCCACATTCGGCAACGACGCGACGCGGCGGTACGTCAAGAGGAGACACCTTCGGGCGCGACTCGTCTAGCGACGATGCGGCGCGACTGCAACTCACGGCCAGGCACAGCGACACCGCCGGATCTGCCAACACCGATCACCATCAACAGCAACCTTCTCCAAACCTGAACGTCGCCACATTTCGGCAATGACTCGGCACGACCGTTCGTCAGGACGAGACACCAGCAATGCCTACGCACGCGATCACACCGTAGCCATATTTCGGCAACAGCCCAAAACCGCGACAACTCCCCCAGCCAGGACCGCACCCGGCGAACCTGCCCGTCCCGGGCCGTGCCCCAAGGAGCCCATCTCCGGCAGCGAATCGTCGCCACATTTCGGCAATGACTCGGCACGGCGGTTCGTCAGGAGGAGACACCGAGGAAACCTGCCCACGCGATGCGATCACACCGTAGCCAGATTTCGGCAACAGCCCACCGCAACAACTCCCGGCCAGCACAGCACCCCTGGCGAACCTGCCCACCCCAGGCCGCGCCCCAAGGAACCCTTCCCCAGCAACGAATCGGCACCAAATTTCGGCAATGCCCAGAACAGCGGCAGCTCATCAGCCCGAGGCGCCTTCGGGCGCGATTCGTACAGCGGCGGCAACTCACGACCAAGCACCGCAGCACAGCATCACCGGCGAAACTTCAACACCAGCAACCCCGTCGCCAGATTCCGGCAATGAGCCAGAAGAGCCAGAACAGCGATGGGTCAACGACCCCAAGACACCTCCAGGCAAGATTCGACCAGCACCGACGCGACACGGCGACAAACACGACCCCGTCGCCGAATTCCGGCAACGCCTCAGAACGGCGGCGGTTCCTCCGCCAACGACACCTCCGGACGCGGTTCGTGTAGCGGCGGCGGAGCACTGTCGTAGCTCCGCCCGGTGGGCGTGGTGATGATCAGGGTGCCATCGCCGTCGAGCCGGTAGGTCCAGCCTGGTTCGTCCTTGAGCCGGTGGTCGCGGCGGCAGAGGTCGATCAGGTCGGTGGCGTCGGTGTGGCCGCCGAACTGCCACGGCACCGAATGGTCCAGGTCGCAGGCCTGCGCGGGACGGTGGCAGCCCGGTCTTCGGCACTCGCGGTCACGGACGCGGACGAACTCGCCGAGCCCCGCCGTGGGCCGGTAGCGATCACGGCCCAGGTCCAGTACCTGCCCGGAGAGGGGGTCGGTGATGATCCGGCGCAGCAAGGTGTTCGGACCGGAGGCGATGTGACGGCCCAGCTCCGCCGGGATGTGGCCGTGTCCGGCCAGTTCCGCCGGATCGTCATTCAGGCCGAGGTAGGTGGCCAGATCCATGTAGAGGAACACTTCGGCCCGTTCACTCGTGCCGCCCTGCCCACCCAAGAGGAGATCGAGCGCGACGTCGGCACGCAGCTGATCCAGGGTGCGGGTCTCGCCGCCGGTCTTGAGGGCCCGTGCTTCGCGATCGATCCGGGTGTAGGCGGCGGCGACCTTCTCGACCGGGCCGTCCTCGACCTCGATCGAGGCCACCCCTGTCTCACCGTGCCGCATACTCAGCCGACGGCCCGCGCGATGGTGCTCGGCACGCTTGGCCGCCCCTGCACGATCCACGGTCATCGCCGCGTGCCCGGCCGCCTTCCGGATCTGCTCGGAGTTCTTGCGCGGCAAGCGGTCTTCCAGTAACGCGTCGGCGGCGCGGGCGTCTTCATCGGAGAGCCACGCGGTCGCGGCGGCGACCTTCATCGCCCCGAAACCGCTCACCACACCCTGATCCATCAATCCCAGTGTGCGCGGCAAGCGGGTGGTCAGCGCCTCCGCGGCGGCGACCATCGCACCCGCGTGACTGTCCACAAAAGACAGTTCGAACGCGACTTCCTGGACAACGCCGCGCGCACCGTCGCGGTGACGGCTCAGTTGGGCCAGCGCGCGGAACCGGACCGCCTCCAGACGCGCGATCCCCTCCGACGCCGCCACCGCGACAGCGAGGGAATCCTTGTCGTCCAACGAATACAGCGAATCGTTGATCTCCCCCAAAGTGGAAGGCTCGGTTATTTCCTTGAGTAGCGCCAGAGTGGCGTTGCGGGTGTCCACTCGCCGAACGTACAACCAGCCACCGACAGTTTTGGGAAACCCTTAGCCGACAAGGGAATCGTCGTGCGCTTCGAGCAAACCTTCGACACCGTTCTCCAATTGCCGCGCGACATCCACCGAACGGGGAAGCATGGTCCTCTCGTAAGTCGCGACGGCTTCACCGATCGTGGCGGACCCGGCCAGCGCGAGGGCCAGTTCGCAGGCGTCGAGCATGGCCAGGTTGACGCCGACCCCGAGCGGCGGCATCAGGTGGGCGGCATCGCCGAGCAGGGTCACGCGCGGCGAGTGCTCCCACGTGTGCGGGACGGGCAAGACGTACAACGGGCGATCGACGTACGGGCCGTCGTTCTCGGTGATCATCCTGGTCATCCGCGGCGACCAGCCGGAGAACGCGTCGAGCAGCCGGGCGCGGATCTCCGGGGTGCCACTGGAGCCGATCCAGTCCGCGGGCAGGCGCTGGACGATGTAGACCCGGATGTGATCGCCGCCGTTGCGCTGGGCGAACAGGCAGCGGTCGCCGTCGGCCGCCATCGCGCCGCCCTGGCCGACCAGGTCGGCGAGTTCGGGGTGTGCGTTCTCGACGTCGTCGAACCAGGCTTCCAGGAAGGTGATCCCGGCGTACTCGGGCACGGCCGACGACACCGCCGGGCGCACCCGCGACCACGCGCCGTCGGCGCCGATGACCAGATCCGTCTCGACGGTCGTTCCGTCCACGAACCGCAAGCGCCCGAACGGCTCGACCCGCTCCAGAGCCCGCCCCCACCGCACAGTGCCCGGTTCCAGCGAGTCGAGCAACATCCCCCGCAGCCGGCCCCGGTCGATCTCCGGTTTGAAGAACTCGCCTTCGGCCGGGACGTGGTGGACGAGCAGCCGTCCCGCCGGATCCAGCAGGCGCATCTCCTGCCCCTCGGGACGGGCGAGCGCGAAGAACTCGTCGAGCAGGCCCGCTTCGCGCAAGGCCAGCTGCCCGTCGTCCGCGTGCAGGTCGAGGCTGCCGCCCTGGTCACGCGCCCGGGGATGCGGGTCGCGATCGTAGACGGTCACGGGGATGCCGTGCCTTTGAAGGATGCGAGCGCAGGTCAGGCCGCCGGGCCCCGCACCGATGATGCTGATTCTCGAAGTCATGACCCCAGAAAAGCAGAACGAGTTAAAAAGTGCAACGAGTCAACTTAGTGACTGTGACAACCCGTACGGTAGGGTGCGCTCATGGAGACACCGGGACGGCGTGAACGCAAGAAGGCGGCCACCCGCCAGGCGCTGGCGGACGCCGCCCTGAAACTGTTCCTGGAGCGGGGCTACGACCAGGTGAGCATCCGGGACATCGCCGAGGCCGCCGACGTGTCGACAACGACACTGTTCAAGCATTTCTCCGGCAAAGAGGCACTGGTCTTCGACGAGGCCCAAGACCGCGAAGCGAACCTGATCGCCGCTGTGCGGCAACGCCGGGCCGGGCAAACCGTGGTCGAGGCCCTGCGCGAGTACGTGCTCGCCACCTGGCTCCCGATCACGGAACACCCCCAGTACCCCGAATTCACGGCGCTGGTGAGCGGAACCCCCGCGCTCCAGGAGTACGGGGAACGCCTGTGGACCCGGCACGCCGCGGCCCTCAGCGCGGCCATCGCCGAGGACGCCGGGGTCGACGCCGACGACATCGCTTGCCGCGCGCTCGCGCGGTTCGTACTGGACATCCCGGCGCTCACCAGGGGCAGGCCGGATCCGCGCACGGACGTCGAGAAGATCTTCGACCTGCTCGAGCGGGGCTGGCGTTAGTCCTTTTCGGACTCCGACCGCGCGGGCGTGGCGCGCAGCGACCCCGGATGTGCCTTGGCCGACGGATCGTTGCGGGTCTTGAGCAGGCTCGCGACCGTCACCACGATGAGGATGCCGATGATCACCGCGAGGCTGACCGGCGTCGAGATCTCGGGAACGCTCGTGTCGATGTCGACATGGGCCCAGTGCAGGATCAGCTTGATCCCGATGAACCCGAGGATCACCGCGAGCCCGGCCGAGAGGTACACCAGCCGATCGAGCAGGCCCTTCACGAGGAAGTACAGCGCGCGCAGACCCAGCAGGGCGAAGGCGTTGGCGGCGAAGACCAGGTACGGCTCGTCGGTGACACCGAAGACGGCCGGGATCGAGTCCAGCGCGAACAGCAGGTCGACCCCGCCGATCGCGAGCAGCACCACCACCAGCGGCGTGCCCACCCGTTTCCCGTCGAGCCGGGTGATCAGCTTGCCGCCGTCGTACTCGGTGGACAGTGGCAGCAGGCGGCGCGCGGTCCGCACCACCACGTTGTTCTCGACGTCCGGATCCTCGTCACGATGCCGGAACAGCTGGATCCCGGTGTAGATCAGCAGCAATCCGAACAGCAGGAACATGAAGGAGAACAACGAAAGAAGCGTGGCACCGAGCGCGATGAAGACCGCGCGCATGATCAGCGCGACGACGATGCCGAAGGTGAGCACCTTGTGCTGATGTTCCTCGGGCACCGCGAAAGTGCTCATGATGATCACGAAGACGAAGAGATTGTCGACCGACAGGCTCTTCTCCACGATGTAGCCCGCGAAGTACTGCTGCCCGAAGTCGCCGCCGTGAGCCAGCGTCAGCCAGACGCCGAACGCCACCGCGACCAGGATGTAGCCGACCGACCAGGCCACCGCCTCGCCGAAGCCGACCTTGTGCGGTCGCACCGCCGCGAGGATGAGGTCGAGCGCCAGCAGCGCGAGCACCAGTCCGATCGTCAAGGTCCAGGTGAGGCCATCGATCTGGAGCATCCGCGCCCTGTCTTTCTTTCGGCGGCTAGTGCCCTGATCCTAAGGTCGACTCCCCCGGTCCGCATTCGCATGCCCCGGCGCCGCGTCCAGCAGCGCCGAGATCACGGTCTTGAGCAGCGGGTGGTCCGCGCTCCCCCGCCGGACGGCGGCGAACACGCGGCGCAGCGGCGGCTCGCCGCGCAACGGGACGGCGAGCGCCCCGGGCACGGCGGTGAAAGCGTTACGCGGCACCAAAGCGACCCCCTCGCCCGCGGCGACCAGGGTGGTGATCGCGTGGAAATCGTCCGAAACGTGCCGGATCTCCGGAGTCGCGCAGGCGATCATCAGCACGTCGCGACAGGGATTACCGGGTTTCGGGGCGATCCAGTCGTCGTCGGCGAGGTCGTCGATGTCCACTTCGGACGATCCGGCCAGCCGGTGCGCGGTGGGCAGCACGACGTCGAACGGCTCCACGTACAGCGGGAACCGGGTGAGCCTGCTTTCATCCGTCCGTGGCGACAGCCGGTACTCCTCGGTGATCGCCAGGTCGACCTCGCCGTCGAGCAGCAGCGGGATGCTCGCGTGCCCCTCGACGTCCTGCACCTGCATCGAGACCCCGGGCGAACCGGCGCGCAGCGCGGCGATCGCCGGCGCGACGACCATCGTGATCGCGGAGGCGAAACTCGCCAGCCGCACCAGGCCCTGTACCCCGGAGTCGAGCGCGGCCAGGGTGGCCCGCGCCCGTTCCAGTTCGGCGGCGACGGCGTTGGCGTGCACCACCATCAGTTCCCCGGCGGGGGTGAGCGAAACCCGCCTGCCCCACCGCCGCAACAGCTGCTGGCCGCACTCGGCTTCGAGGGCGGCCAGCTGCTGGGAGACCGCGGACGGCGTCAGGTGCAGCGCCTGGCCCGCCGCCGTCACGGTGCCGTGGTCGGCGAGGGCGCGCAGTACCCGCAGCCGTCGCGGATCGATCATTCGTCCATCATGGACCTTGCCGTCACGAACGCGTCGACCGCCCGGTTGACGTCGTCGGTCGAATGCGCCGCCGACATCTGCGTCCGGATCCGGGCCTTACCGTGCGGCACCACCGGATACGAGAACCCGATCACGTAGATGCCCTGGTCGAGCAGCAGATCCGCCATCTTGCCCGCCTTGGCGGCGTCGCCGATCATCACCGGGATGATGGGGTGCTCGCCGGGCAGCAGGTCGAAACCGGCTTCGGTCATCCGGCGCCGGAACAGTGCGGTGTTGGCACGCAGCTTCTCCAACAGCTCACCCGAGGAGTCCAGCAGCTCCAGCGTGGCGAGCGCGGCGGCGGTGATCGACGGCGCGAGCGAGTTCGAGAACAGGTACGGCCGGGAACGCTGCCGCAACATCTCGACGATCTCCGCGCGACCCGAGGTGTAGCCGCCGCTCGCCCCGCCCAGCGCCTTGCCGAGGGTGCCGGTCACGACGTCGACCTTGTCCCGCACGCCGAACAACTCGGGTGTGCCGCGACCGGTCGGGCCGGTGAAGCCGACGGCGTGCGAGTCGTCCACCATCACCAGCGCGTCGTAACGTTCGGCCAGCGCGCAGATCTCGTCGAGCGGCGCGAGGTAGCCGTCCATCGAGAACACCCCGTCGGTGGCGATCATCCGGTAGCGCGCGCCGGACGCCTCCTTGAGCCGCTGCTCCAGGTCGGCGACGTCACGGTTGCGGTAGCGCATCCGCTTCGCCTTGCACAGCCGGACGCCGTCGATGATCGACGCGTGGTTCAGCTCGTCGGAGATG
This sequence comes from Amycolatopsis orientalis, assembly GCF_000943515.2. Taxonomy (NCBI): domain Bacteria; kingdom Bacillati; phylum Actinomycetota; class Actinomycetes; order Pseudonocardiales; family Pseudonocardiaceae; genus Amycolatopsis; species Amycolatopsis orientalis. Next base: position 5,571,611 of record NZ_CP016174.1, read on the forward strand.
ATGACGTCCTGGTCGGTCAGCAGCGTCTCGAACAGCCCGGCGTTGGCGTCGAAACAGGAGCTGTAGAGGATCGTGTCCTCGGTGCCGAGGAATTCCGACAGCTTCGCTTCAAGTTCCTTGTGCGGCTGCTGGGTCCCGCAGATGAACCGCACCGACGCCATGCCGAAGCCCCAGCGGTCCAGCGCTTCTTGCGCCGCTTCGATCAGCTTGGGGTGGTCGGCGAGGCCGAGGTAGTTGTTGGCGCAGAAGTTGAGGACGTCGCCGTCGCCGACACGGACCGAAGCCCGTTGCGGCCCCTGGATCACCCGCTCGCCCTTGTACAGCCCGGCTTCCCGGATCTCGGCGAGTCCTGCCTTGAGGTCGTCGCGCATCGCGCCGTACATCAGTTCTCCGTCCAATCCAGAATGACCTTGCCGCAACGGCCTTCCCTGGCCGTCGCGAACGCCTTCTCGTGTTCGGTGTAGCCGAACCGGTGGGTGATCACCGGCGAGATGTCCAGCCCGGCCTGCAGCAGCACCGACATCGAGTACCAGGTCTCGAACATCTCGCGGCCGTAGATCCCCTTGATCTGGATCATCTTCAGCACGACGGCGGCGATGTCCACCGAGACGTCGGAGGCGGGCAGGCCGAGCAGCGCGACGCGGCCGCCGTGCGACATGTTCGCGATCATGTCGCGCAGCGCCTCGGGCCGTCCGCTCATCTCCATGCCGACGTCGAAACCCTCGGCCATGCCGAGCCGTTCCTGCGCGTCGGCGATGGTCGCCGACGAGACGTCCAGCGCGAGGTCGACGCCGACCTTGCGGGCCAGTTCCAGGCGGTGCTCGCTGACGTCGGTGACGACGACGTTGCGCGCGCCGGCGTGGCGGGCGATCGCGGCGGCCATGATGCCGATCGGGCCGGCGCCGGTGACCAGCACGTCCTCGCCGATGACGGGGAAGGACAGCGCGGTGTGCACGGCGTTGCCCAGCGGGTCGAAGATCGCGGCGATGTCGAGGTCGACCTCGTTGCGGTGTACCCAGGCGTTCTGTTCGGGCAGCACGGCGTACTGCGCGAAGGCGCCGTCGGTGTGCACGCCGAGCCCCTTGGTCCGGGCGCACAGGTGCCGCCGCCCGGCCTTGCAGTTGCGGCAGCTTCCGCAGACCAGATGCCCCTCGCCGCTGACCAGGTCACCCACCTTGACCGTCGTCACCGACCGGCCGATCTCGACCACCTCGCCGACGAACTCGTGCCCGATGACCAGCGGCGCGGCGATGGTGCGTGCCGCCCAGTCGTCCCACGAGTCGATGTGCAGATCGGTGCCGCAGATCCCGGCGCGCAGTACGCGGACGGCGACTTCCCCGGGGCCGACGGCGGGGTCCGGCACGTCGGTGAGTTCCAGCCCGGGTGCTCGGTCGGCTTTGACCAATGCCTTCATGGCGCGAAGTCTGACCTGTGCGTGCTGTGCGGTCCATCGCGAGTTTCTGAAATCCCTCGTTAGCGTGGCTTCACAAGGACCCCCTGGTCCTACGAAGTGATGACGCGGTTAGGCGCCCGCTTCGAAGATCCTTTTCCCGTGACGGAAAAGACCCGCACCCGGCCGGGTGCCGACCGAAGGGTCCTCATCGGCGGGCTGACGGCGTTCGCCCTCGCCCCCGCCCTGCTGCTGGCGACCGGACATGCCTCGGGCAAACCCTCCGCGGACTCGGACACGGAACTTTCCCTCGCGGGTGCCCTGCTTCCCGCGCTGGCGGGGCTCCTGCTGATCCGCCTGATCCCGCTCCGTGTACCCGGAACGCTTCCCGAAGTGCCCGATCGGCGGGTACTGGGCAGGCAGGCGACCGTCTTGGCGCTCGTCGCCTTCCTGTGGCCGCTCGCGTTGTTCCTGGTGGCGGCCGCGGGGCAGCAGGCGGCGGTCCGCGATGTCTGGGCACTGGCCAAGCCGATCGTGTTCCTGGTCCTGCCACTGCTTCTCCTGCGTGCCCTGCGGCCCGCGGGCGGAGCCGATCCTTTCCGGCTGCGGCCGGGCTGGTGGCCGCGGGAGACCTGGCGTTGGCTGGCGCCGATTCCGGCGGTACTCGTGTTCGGCTGGCTGTCCGTATCGGGCCCGCTCGCCCCGCCGCTTCCCACCAGCGAGGACTATCCCGACCCGGTGTACCTCGCGGTCGGCGCGACACTGACCTTCTTCACCGCGAACGTGCTCGAAGAGGTCTTCTACCGCGGCATGCTGCAGACCCGGCTGGAGGCGCTTTTCGGCCGATGGCCCGGAATCCTGCTGGCGTCGCTGCTGTTCGCCTGGCTGCATCTGCCGACCCACGGCCAGGGCGCCTCACCCTGGGCCGGACTTCCGCTGACCCTGGGCACGATCGTGGCCTTCCAAGGATTCTTCGGCCTGTTCGCCGGCTACCTCTGGTCCCGCTACCGCAACCTGTGGGCACAGGTGGCCGCGCATACCGCGGTCAACACCTTGCCGCTGCTGCTGATGTGAAACGGCGGCCGGCCTCCCTAGGGAAGACCGGCCGCCGTCAGGGGGTCACGCGCCGATGGTCGCCGTGTCGATGACGAACCGGTAGCGGACGTCGCTGTTCTCGACCCGCTCGTAGGCCACGTTCACCTGGTCGGCCGAGATCGTCTCGATCTCCGCGCCGATCCCGTGCTCGGCGCAGAAGTCGAGCATCTCCTGGGTCTCGGCGATACCGCCGATCATCGACCCGGCCAGCACCTTGTTCCCGCCGAGCAGCGAGAAGGCGTTGTAGGACAGCGGTTCGCCGGGCGCGCCGACGTTCACCATCGCGCCGCCGACCCGCAGCATGCCGAGGTAGGAGTCGACCGGCAAGGTCGCCGAAACGGTGTTGAGGATCAGGTCGAAGCGGCCACGCAGGGCCTGGAACGTCGACGGGTCGCCGGTCGCGAAGTAGTCCTTCGCGCCCAGCTTCAGGCCGTCTTCCTGCTTCTTCAGGCTCTGGCTGAGCACGGTGACCTCGGCGCCCATGGCGACCGCGATCTTGACCGCGAGGTGGCCGAGCCCGCCGAGGCCGACCACGGCGACCTTCTTGCCGGGGCCGGCGCCCCACCGGTTCAGCGGGGAGTAGGTGGTGATGCCCGCGCACAGCAGCGGCGCGGCGACGTCGAGGCCGATTCCCTCCGGGATCCGGCAGACGAACGCGTCCTTCACCACGACCTGGCGGCTGTAACCGCCGTAGGTGTTCTCGCCGTCGAAGCCGACGGCGTTGTAGGTCTGGACGTTGCCCTTGACACAGAACTGCTCGGTGCCCGCGACGCAATACTCGCATTCGCCGCAGGAGTCGACCATGCAGCCGACCCCGACGCGGTCCCCGACCTGGTACTTCGTCACCGCGGACCCGACCGCGGCGACGACGCCGGCGATCTCGTGCCCCGGCACCATCGGGAAGATCGCGGTCCCCCAGTCCTCCTTGACCTGGTGGATGTCGCTGTGGCAGATACCCGCGTACGCGATGTCGATCAGCACGTCGTCCGGGCGCAGGTCGCGACGTTCGATCGTGGTCGGCGACAGCGGGGCGCCCGGGGACGGCGCGGCGATGGCGTGCGTGGTCGTGCTCATGAAACCCTCCGAGAAACAGTGAGACCATGTAAGAGGTCACTTACAACGACGTAAGAGGGCTCTTACATATTCCACGACCTGGGGTGTGATCCACGACATGGGCGGCAAGTACCACCACGGCGACCTTCGCGCGGAACTCGTGCGGGTCTCGCTCGACCTGATCGCCGAGCAGGGACTCGCCGGCTTCTCCGTCGCCGAGGTCGCCCGCCGCGCGAAGGTGAGCCCGGGCGCGCCGTACCGGCACTTCGCGGACAAGGAGAGCCTGATGGCCGCCATCGCCGCCACAGTGGCGTGCCAGCTGGCCGACCGGGTGCACGACGCCATCGAGGCCGAATCCGACCCCGTCGCCGCCCTCGCCGCGGCCGCGGGCGCCTACACCGGGTACCTGATCGAGCGCCGCGCCGGGATGAACATCATCTACGCCGACGGCCTTCAAGGACCGGAGCACGCGGCTTTGCACGAGCAGACCCGCCGCCTGACCGACCAGTTCCTCATGCTCTGCCTCACCGTCACCGACCGGCCGCAGGACGGGCTCGAACTGATGGAGCAGCTGTTCACCCAGGCGCACGGTTACGGCACGTTCCACCTCGACGGTGTCTTCACGAAGCAGGGCTATTCCACGGAAGTCGTCGTCCGGAAGTCGGTGGACGCCGCCCGCGCGGCGATCAAAGGCCGCGCGGAAAGACAAGGCCACGCCCCTTAGGAAACGGTCAGTCCCGGGAGTGCTTCCCCCGCACGCGCGGGAGCGCCTCCGGACAGCCGCCGTCGCAGCGGATATGCGCCCAGACGAGCTTCCCGCCGCGCACCGACTCACGCCGGACGCCCCATTGGACCGCCACGCCGTCGACCACGAGCAGGCCGCGTCCGCGCGGATCCTCGAACTGCGAACGGCGCGCCCGAGGCTGTTCGACGCTGACATCCGCGACCTCGATGCGGATCGCGCACGGCGACACGCCGCGCCACAGCTGGATGTGGCGCGCGCCACCCCCGTGCACGTAGGCGTTGGCGAGGAGTTCCGTGGCCGCGAGCAGGACGTCGTCGAGGTGGCCTTCGCCGAGGTCGGGAAGGCATCTGGCCACCCAGGCGCGCATGTCCGGCAACGCCCGCGGCGTCGTGGCCCGCAGATCCAGCACCCAGGTTCCCGGAACCGGATGCTCCGCGATGCTGATCATGGAGACACCCTTCCCGTCGCACGGCCTCTTTGCTGAAGCCGCACGATCGGGTTACCCAGAACTCACGGCGATCAACCGGAAGCCGCCGTGGCCGGTATGACCCCAGGTCAGCGCGCCGCGATACCCTCCAGCACCGTCGCGACCACGGCGTCGATCCCTGGCGTGGTGACCACCCCCGGACCGTGCGGGAACAGGCCGGAGAGCACGGTTTCGTGGCAGACGCCGACCAGCATCGCCGTGACGGCTTCGAGATCGCCGGAAATCCGGCCGAGTTCCTTTTCCGCGCGCAGATATCCGGCGAGACGGTCGCGCCAGTTCCCGCCGTCCGCGGTCAGCGCGCCGAACCGCTCGAGTACGGCGGGCCGGGCGAGCAGCCCGGCGAACGCGGGCAGGATCTCCTTGTGCAGAGCCAAACCGTAGACCAGTTGCGCGCGGAGACCGTGCTCGACGGTACCCGAACCGGGCTCGGGCAGCTCGCCGAGTCCGCGTTCGACACTTCGGACATGCGCCACCAGGGCGTTGGCCAGCAACTCCTCCTTGTCGGCGAAGTGGTTGTACAGCACGCCGTCGGCGACGCCCGCCTCACGGGCGATCGCCCGTACCGTGAGTTCCGCGGTACCCCGCAGGGAAATCAGCCGGGCGGCCGTGGCGACCAGATGTTCGCGCAGGCTGTCTTCACTGTCGCGCAGGGCGGCCGCTTTCCTCGGTGACATCGGGCTCAGCGTGCCACGGACGCCGTGACCGACCACGCCGACCCTCGCAACCGGACCCCGCCTGGTCCCGCGAACGGCCGTAGCGCGGCGGAAAGTGCCTCCCGTGCGCCGTCCGCGGCGTCGGCGCCCGCCTGGTCGAGGTGGTACTTGACCGGTCCCCAATCGGCGATGAAACCCGCGGCGTCGGACACGTCGCTCCCCCAGACCTGGTCCGCCTCGACGCGGGTGCACCGGACGTCCCGGAATCCGGCCTCCGTGAGCACCGACCGGATCCGCGCGGGATCGGCGAACGACGTCGGCCCGGTACCGTCCTCACCGGTGGGCATCGGCAGAAACGGTGCCAGGGCACCGAAAACGACACCCAGATCGGTTCCGGCGAGTTCGGTCATGCAGAGGAACGCGAGCCGCCCTCCAGGCCGCAGCGCTTGGCGCACGTTGGCGAAGGCGGCGACGGGATCGGCGAAGAACATCACCGCGAACCGGCTGAGCGCGACGTCGAAAACGGCTTCCCCGAACGGGAAGACCTGGACGTCACCCTGTTCGAACACCACGTTCGCGACGCCCTCCTCCGCCGCGCGGGCCCGCGCCGTGGCGAGCATCGGCCCGGACAGGTCGACGCCCGTCGCGCCCCCGAGCGCGGCGCGGACGGCGGCGAGCCGGGTGACCTTCCCGTTTCCGCAGCCGATGTCCAGCACCCGATCCCGTTCACCGATCCCGGCGGCGTCGAACAGAATCTCGTTGAACCCCTCGTTCACGGCGTCGTAGCGCTCGGCGTGCGCCGCCCAATGCCGTCCCTCGTAGCCGTTCCACGCCTCCGCCTGCGCGGTGTTGACGATGCCGGTCATCGGGGCCTCCTTAGTTATGAACACACGTTCATGAACACATGTTCATAATGATGGAAGCCCGACGCCGCCGTCAACAGCGCGGCGGCAGCCAGCCGGGCGTGGTCACGACCTGTTCGGGAGTCACGGTCATCTGCGAGGCCTTGGGGCCGTGGCCGAAGCCGACGAGGCCACCCGCGCAGACGGGCACCGACCCTGGTCCGCCCTGAGTCGCGGATTCCCGCCAGGCGACGGGATCCACGCCGGTCCGCCACACCTTCCAGAACGGCGCGCCGTCCCGATGGCCGGTACAGGCGTCACCGGCGGGCAGGCCTTCGACCCGGCAGACGTAGCGGGAATCCCCGTATGGCCCCGTTCCGCTCCCGAGGCGCACGTCGAGTCCGGAGCGCTCAAGGGCGGTCCGCGCGTCGCCGGGCGCGCCGGGCACGCAGCGCACGAGAACCTCGGACCGGCCCACTCCCCGAAGATCGACGGCGACCGTGACCCCTTCCGCCCCTTCGCAGGCTCCGATTCGCGGGACGGGGTCCACGGCGGTAAAGAGCGCAACCAGGCTGACGAGGACAGAGAAGATCACCACGGCCGGATACTACGGGTGTTGTCCCGGATGCGCACCGTAAGCCTTTCGCGGAAGCCCGGCACGAATCACACTCCGTTTCGTACGGAACGAGAGAAATGTGCCGGAAATTGCCCTACTCAGGGGACTTGCGCATTTACCCGCAGAGGAAAAAGATGTGTTCTTCTCGCGCCGTAACCCCATTGGGTGAGGCCGACTTGTCCGGATGATCACAGTTCATCCGGGTCCTTGAAAGGTTCAGAGTGTGACGCGCAGTCGCCTTACCGCATTCGTCCTTCCCCTCGCCCTCGCCGGATTCCTGCTCACCGCGGGCGGCACCACCGCCCAGTCGCGGCAGCCGTCGCAGAGTCCTGTCGACATCTCCCCCGGCGCGATCCGGTTCGATCCCACCCTGCCGAGGTTGGAGGTCTCCTACGGCCATTCCGATCTGGACCTCGAATACATCCGGAAGGACGCGGCGGATTCCAACGGGTGCGGGACGAGGAATCACGAGGAAACCGAAGAGGCCGTGGTCAGGCCCGGCACCGGGCACGTCACACTCGCCGGGGTCCGCTACGAACTCGAACAGTTCCATTTCCACACCCCGTCCGAACACCGTTTCGCCGGCCGTGCCGATCCGCTGGAAATGCATTTCGTGCACCGCAGCGCCGCCGGGAAGCTGCTGGTGATCGGCGTGCCTTTGCGCGCGGGCGCCGCGTCGCCGGTGGACCGTGTCCTGGCGCGACTCGCGCCGGAATGCGGCGAGACGGTGGCGCTGGCGGACTTCGACCTGAACACGCTCCTGCCCCGCGACCGCGGCACGCTCCGGTACAACGGCTCCCTGACCACGGCGCCGTTCACCGAAGGCGTGCAATGGTTCCTGATGGCCGAACGGACCGTGTCCCCGGCGACGATCGCGCGGTTCCAGGGCCTGTTCGGGGACGGCAACGCCCGCTCGCCCCAGCCCCTGAACGGACGGCGTCTCACCGCGGTGCCGCAGATCTGACGGAACCGTAGGACCGCCGGCGTTTCATCGGGATTTCATGGCTTCGCTTTACGGTTCCGGGCACGGATCCGCACCGGCGGACCGGAGGTCCACGAGGAGACATGCATGAGCCCGGCGAGCCGGACCCCGTACACCATGGTGCTGCCCCGGGACGACCGGCCGAGTCCCGGGGAACGGGCCGGGGTCATCGGACCGGGCTGGAGCTGGGCCGCGTTCCTCACCCCGTGGGCCGCCGGCCGCCCGGCGCCGAGGTACCGGTGGACGCTGTTCGAGACCGCCGCCCATGCCGTCGACGACCTCCGTCGCTGTCTCGACGACGGGGTCATCAGCAGGCGCGGTGCCCTGTGCTCGTCCGTCCTCCGGAAACGCGGGGCACCGCGGGAACTGGTGCTGTGCGACGGCGCGGACTTGGCCTGCGTCGTCCACGAAGTCCGCTCCGGGGTACACGTGACCGACGCCGGTGACGCCTGCTTCGCGCGTTGGCGCAAGGACATGGAGGGACACCGCTTCACGATCGTCAACGCAGGTGTGCCGACCGTCTGGTGAGGTCCAGGCCTTCCAGCGCGAGGGTGCGCTGGAGGGAATCGCCGTCGGGGCCGAGGGTGGTGAGCACCCATTCGAAATGCTCCCTGGCCGCGACCGGGTCGCCCGCGGCGAGATGGGTGCGTCCGAGCCGGTTGCGGATCTCGGACTCCATCCCGACGACGGTCTCCTCGGTGATCGCGGTCAGCGCCCGCCGCTGGAGTTCGAACGCCTCGTCGAGGTTCCCGAGTTCCAGCTCCGCCGCGCCCAGCCGGGCCAGCCCGGACGCGATGAGCAGGCCGTCCGTCGTCTCCTCCGCGATTTGGACGGACCGCCGGAGATCCAGCGCGGCCTCCGCGAACCTGCCGAGTTCGAGGCGGACCGTGCCGCTGTGGCACAGCACCCGCGCCAGCATCCCCGGGCTGCCGATCTCCTCGCTCAGCTCGCGGGCCCGGCCCAGGTGGACCAGCGCTTCTTCGTGCTCTCCCCGCAGGTAGGCGAGAAAGCCGAGCGCGGACAGCGCCCGTTCGGCGAGCCAGCCGTCCCCCACCTCGTCGGCCATGGTCATCACCTCCCGCATCCCGGCCAGCGCGAGGTCATGCCGCCCGGAGATGAGGTCCACCATGGTGAGCCCGCCCAGCGCCCGGGCCTCGGCCCCGCGGTCGCCGGAGTCCCGGCCCGCCCGCAGCGCGTCGTCGAACCAGCCGCGAGCCCGGTCCAGCTGGCCCTGCATGCCGTAGGCGTAGCCGAGGCAGAACCGCAGCGACGAGACCAGGCGTTCGTCTTCGGCCTGTTCGGCCAAGGGCAGCGCGATCTGCAGCGCGGCCCGGGATTCGTGGTACCGCTGCTGGCGCGCGAGATAGTCGACCAGCCCTTCGGCGATCGAGCACGCCAGGCCGTCCAGCCCAGCCTCCGCCGCTTGGGTGACCACTTCGGGCAGGTCGCCGACGGCGTCCAGCCAGGCGGAAGCGTCACGCTGCCCGGTGAAAGGTCCGCCCGATTCCAGCGGGAACCGCGCGACCCCCCATTCACTCGCCCGGCGAGCGGCGCCGAGGTACAGGCCGTAGACCCGCTTCCGCGCGGCATCGACGACGTCGCCGGGCAGCCCGTCGGCGAGGCGCCGGGCGTAGACCGCCACCAGATCGTGCAGCCGGTAACGGCCGCTGGCCGGTTCCTGCACGAGGCTCGCGTCGACAAGGCTTTCCAGGTGACGCTCGGCCTCGGCGGCCGAACAGTCCAGCAGGGCGGCCACCGAAAGCCGGTCGAACTCGGGCGTCGGCGACAGGCCGATCACGCTGAACGCCTGCTGCTCGGCCGGCCGCAGCTGCTCGTAGGAAAGGCGCAGCGCGACCTCGACACTGCGGTCCTCGGCGGTCAACTCGCCGAGCCTTCGCTCGTCGTCCGACATCCGGTCCACCAGATCCTTGAACGTCCACATCGGACGGTTCTGCAGCCGGGCGCCCGCGATCCGCAGTGCGAGCGGCAGCCGCCCGCACAGCCCGGCGAGCGCGCGCACGGCGAACCGTTCGCCCTCCGCCCTCGGGGTCCCCACGATCCTGCTCAGCAGCCGTTCCGCGGCGTCGAGTCCCAGCGCGCCGAGGGAGACCCGGCGGTCGGCGTCCAAACCGGACAGTCGCCGTCTGCTCGTCACCAGCACGCGGCTGCCCGGCCCGCCGGGGAGCAGGGGCCGCACCTGCCCGGCGGACTCGGCGTTGTCGAGCACGAGCAGCAACTCGAGCTGCGCGGTCGCCGCCCGCCACGAGGCGGCCAGCTCGTCGAGATCGTCCGGCATGGCTCCGTCCTCGACGCCGACCGCGCGCAACAGCCGCCGCAGGGCGCGTTCCGGCGTCACCGGCTCGCGGCCTTCGGTGTAGCCGTGCAGGTCCACGAACAGCGCACCGTCCGGATAGGACTCGCGGAGCCGGTGGGCCGCGCACACCGCGAGCGTGGTCTTGCCCGCGCCGGGGACGCCGTCGACGGCGTCGACCGAGACCGTCTCCGGATCGCCTTCCTCGACGAGCAGCGCGAGTTCCCGGTCCCGTCCGACGAGTTCGCCGTTGGTGGCGGGGAGTTCGTTGCGGATCCGGCGCGGCGTCTCCCGGCGCTGGGCGACACCGAGCAGCGTTTCGTCGCCACGCAGTACCGCTTCCTGCACCTTCCGCAGTTCCTCGCCCGGTTCGACGCCGAGCTGGTCGATCAGCCGGTGGCGGACGTCGGTGAAAACCTCCAGCGCCTCCGCCTGACGCCCGCCGCCGTAGAGGGCACGCATCAGCAGCGCGGCCAGTGGCTCGCTCGGCGGATCGGCGGACACGAGCGCCGACAGCTCACCGATCACCTCGTCGAACCGGCCGAGTTTCAGCTGTACCCCGAATTTCCGGCGTAGCAGCAGGAGTTTGCGTTCCTCCAGGCGGCGCCGCTCGCCCTGTACGAACGCGCCGGGCAGCCCCGTCAGCGGCTCGCCGTGGAACAGCCGGAGCGCGTCGGCGAAGGCGTCCACCGCGGTGATGAGGTCGCCCGCCTCCTCGGCGGCGGCCGCGACGACGGCGATCTCCTCCAGCCGGACGACGTCCAGCCACACCCCGTCGCCGGCGAACCGGTAGCCACCGCGGTCGGACACGATCACCGAATCCCGCGGCCGCTGCCCGGAGGTGTCCAGGCATTGCCGCAGCCGCCGGACGTACACCGACAGCACGTTCGACTCCGGCGGCCGTTCCCAGAGCCCGTCGGTGAGTTCATAGTGGCTGACGGTCACGTCCGGGCGCAGCAGCAGCGCGGCCAGCACGGCCTGTTGCCGGACCGGACCGAGGTCCAGTCGCGTCTCCCCCCGCCAGGCCCGCAACGGGCCGAGCACCTCGAAGCGCAGCGAGTCCGGCATGATCATCCCCCCATCGTTTCCCATGGCTAGCCCGGCACCACGATCCCGTGATCGAACGCATAGACGATCGCCGCCGCCCGATCACGCAGCTGCAGCTTGGTGAAGATCCGGCCGATGTGGCTTTTCACGGTCACCTCCGAAATCACCAGCGACGCGGCGATCTCCGCGTTGGTCAGCCCGCGGCCGATGGCCCGGAGCACGTCCTGTTCCCTCGGTGTCAGCAGTTCGGGCGAGAGCCCGCCGCTGCCGCTCCCGGCGGCCTGGCGGTAGGCCGCGAGCACGCGGCCGGTGACGCCGGGGTCGAGCCAGGCGTCACCGTCGGCGACCGCGCGCACGGCGCGGATCAGGTCTTCGGCCGGTGAGTCCTTGAGGACGTAGCCCGCGGCACCCGCCCGCAGCGCGTCGGCCAGCAGGCTGTCGTCGTCGAAGGTGGTCAGCGCGAGCACCGGCGGGCCTCCGCCGGACCGCCGCAGCCGCCTGGTCGCCTCCCCCCCGCCGATGTTCTTCATCCGCAGGTCCATCACGATGACGTCGACCTCGCTCGCGGCCAGCGCGGCGGGCACTTCGGAGCCGTCGCCGCATTCCCCCGCGATGACGAACCCGTCGCGGCGCCGCAGGATGCGCCGCAGCCCGGACCGGACCAGCTCCTGATCGTCGACCAGCAGCACCCGGATCTCGGTGGCGGTCATGGCTTGACCCCCGGCACGGTGACCTGGACGATCCACTGCCTGCCGCTGGGCCCGGCACTGAGGTCGGCGCCGAGCTGGGCCGCGCGGACGGCCATCCCCGCCAGCCCCGAGCCGTCCTCGGAGGTACGCCGGACGGTCGCGGGGAGGGAGTTGCTGACCGTGAGCTTCGCGCCCGACCGGCCGGCGGTGAGCCGGACCTCAGCTGTCGCGCCGGGGGCGTGCTTGACGACGTTGACCAATGATTCCTGCACGATCCGGTAGAGACCCAATCCTTCCGAGGCGCCTACCCGATCGAGGTCGCCTTCCTGTGTATAGCGCACCGCCAGTCCGGCGGCCCTGGTGCGTTCCACCAGCGTCGCGATGTCCTCCACCCCCGGCAGCGGGGAGCTGCCCGACGGTGTGTCGGCGAGCAGGCCGACCGTGCGGCGGATGTCGGCCATCGCGGCGCGACCCACCTGCTCGGCTTCGGTCAGCGCTTCGATCGCCTCGTCGACGTCGCGGTCCTGCTGCAGCGCGCGCCGCGCCCCGGTCAGGTGCAGCAGCGTGATGCTGAGCGAATGGCCGACGACGTCGTGCACCTCGCGCGCGATCCGCTGCCGCTCGGCCAGCAGTGCCTTGTCACGGGAGGCGTCGCGGTTGTCGCGTTCGGCGGCCAGCGCCCGGGTGTACCAGCGGACCACGAGCCCACCGCAGAGGCCGAGCAGGACCGCGACCATGTACACGGGCCCGCCGACCAGCCCTCCCCAGACCCCCGCCACGACCAGGACCAGTTCACCCGTGACGGTCACGAGGGCGATCGCCAGCGGCGTCCGCAGGATGCTGCCCGCCTCGGTGGCCGCCATCAGCAGCAGCAACGGCGCGAAATCCGGGAGCACCGGCTCGATGAGCAGGACCGCGGCCGCGACGATCAGCGCGGCCATCCGCACCCACGGCACGACCCAATCGGTGGTGGCCCAGATCAGCGGTCTGGCGATCACGACCAGCCCGGCCAGCGCCACCGGGGTCGGCGGCAGCAAGGCGTCTCGCTGGACCAGGGCGACCACCGCGAACACCGCGCTCACCAGCGTGGAGCTCACCGGCACCCACCAGGGCAGGGTCAGTCCGGCCCGGGCGAGGCTCACCTGCACCCGTGCCCGCAACCGGTCCCGCAAGATCTCCAGCACCACCTCAGCCTAGGAAGTGGCGGGAGGCGCGTCATCGTGCGGCGGTCGGCACCCGTCTCCGCCCACGGTAGGAGGCCGCGCGAGCACGGGCGGATGAAATCCGGATGAAACGCGGGCCGCTCACTCCTGGCTCGTCACTCTTGGCTGAGCGCGACCCACTTCAGCTTCTCCTGTTCCCGCTTCGGCAAACCCGCGACGACGAGGTCGTAGGAGTCCTCGATCATTTCGCGGACGAAGTCGTCGGTCAGCGAACCGTCCAGCTCGACGGTGTTCCAGTGCTGCTTGTTCAGGTGGTAGCCGGGGATGATCGCCGGATGCTCGGCGCGGAGCCGGACGGCCAGGTCGGGTTCGCATTTGAGGCTGATCCGCAGCGGTTTCGCGGTGAGCCGGCTGAGCGCGAACACCTTGCCCGCGACCTTGAACACGCTGTTGTCCTCACCGAAGGGGAACTCCTCCCGGGCGCCTGGGAGGGCGAGGCAGAGCTTCGCGAGAGCGGCAGGCTTCATGGCGTTCAGGCTAATCGCTCCCCCCGACAGAAAACCTGTCCTGCGCCGCGCATTGACCCGCGGTCGGTGATTCACCGACGATGAGCGGAGCCGACTGGGTGGAGGCCTGACGACATGCGACCGAACCGTGTCTTTCGGAGAGAGCATTCGGGAAAGCGTTTACTGGTGGCGGCGATCCTGTTGCTGGGGGTCGTACCGGGAGCCGCGGCGGCGGCTCCGGCGAACCAGGCGGAAAACGCGACCGCGAGCGGATGGGTGGGCACCTGGGCGGCGTCGCCCGCGGCCGGGGTGGCCGGGACCGACAATGGCTACCCGAACTTCTCGATCCGCAACATCGTGCACACCAGCGCGGGCGGGCACGAGGTCCGCGTGCGCTTGTCCAACGCGTTCGGCCGGGCTCCGGTGGTGTTCGGCCGCGTGACCGTCGCGGTCGCCGCGGGCCCGGACACCCCGCAGGCCGTCCCCGGCACGATGCGCACGCTGACCTTCGGCGGCGACGGCGAGGTCACCGTGCCGCCGGGAGCCGACATCGTCAGCGACGGCGCGTCGCTGAACGTGCCGAGGGACGGCGATCTCCTGGTGACCACGTACACACCGACGCCGTCCGGCCCGGTCACCTACCACCCGCTGGCCACGCAGAACTCGTACTTCACCCGCGACGGCGACAAAGCCGCCGACGAGTCGGCGGCGGCGTTCCCCGAACGGACCGCGGTCTGGCATTACGTGTCCGGAGTAGATGTCCGGGGCCCCGGCCTGCGGGGCAGCGTCGTGGCGATCGGCGACTCGATCACCGACGGGGCGAACTCGACCTGGGGCGCGAACCTGCGCTGGCCCGATCAGCTCGCCGACAAGGTCAGCGCGCGCATGGGCGTGCTCAACGCCGGGATCAGCGGGAACCGGCTGCTGCTCGACGGCGGCACCTACGGCGTCAACGCGCTCGCCCGGCTCGACCGGGACGTGCTGAGCCAGTCCGGCGCGCGGACGGCGATCGTGTTCGAAGGCATCAACGACATCCAGCAGACGCCGCATCAGGCCGATCCGGCCAAGATCATCTCGGCGCTGAAGCAGATCGCCACCCGGGCCCACGACCGCGGCCTTGTGGTGCTCGGCGCGACGATCACGCCGTGGAAGGGCTGGCGTTCGTACACCCCGGAACTCGAGGAGACCCGGCAGGCGGTCAACCGGTTCATCCGGACCAGCAGGCTGTTCGACGGCTTCGTCGACTTCGACGCGGTGATCCGCGATCCCGCCGATCCGCAGCGCATGAAGCCCGAATACGACTCCGGTGATCACCTCCACCCCGGGGACAAGGGCTTCACGGCGATGGCGGACGCCGTCCCCCTGTCACGGCTGAGGTAGAGATTGAGGGCTGCGCGAGGCGGTTCCGTCGGGCACGATGAGCTGATGGCGATCAAAGATGGCTAGCGGCGACAGCGGACCCCGAGCGACGGCCCGGCTGGTCCGGTTCGCCGAACACGAGGCACGCGCGGACGCGCTCCGGGCCCAGCTGGCCGGCCTCCACGGCACGATCCGGCTGGCGAAGCGGACGTCGAACCTGTTCCGGGCACGGACGGCGACCAGCACCCCGGGGCTGGACGTCTCGGGGTTCACTCACGTCCTCGACGTCGATCCACTGGCCCGAACCGCCGACGTCGAGGGCATGGTCACCTACGAGCAGCTGGTGGACGCGACCCTGCCGCACGGGCTGATGCCGCTGGTCGTCCCGCAGCTCAAGACGATCACGCTCGGTGGCGCGGTCACCGGTCTCGGCATCGAGTCGTCGTCGTTCCGCAACGGCCTCGTGCACGAATCGGTGCTGGAGATGGAATTGCTCACCGGCGACGGCCGGATCGTCGTCGCGCGGGCGGACAACGAGCACAGCGACCTGTTCCACGGCTTTCCGAACTCGTACGGGACGCTCGGGTACGCGCTGCGGCTGAAGATCGAACTGGAGCCGGTCAAACCGTACGTGCGGCTCGACCACGTCCGGTACGACGACACGCAGGAGTACTTCGCGGCGCTCGGCGAGGCCTGCCGTACCGGGGCGGCCGACTTCGTGGACGGAACGGTCTTCGGGCCCGGCGAGCAGTATCTGACATTGGGCACGTTCACCACCTCCGCCCCCGCGACCAGCGACTACACCTGGCTCGACATCTACTACAAGTCGATCCGCGAGCGGGAGACCGACCATCTGAGCGTGCGGGATTACCTGTGGCGCTGGGACACGGACTGGTTCTGGTGCTCGCGGGCGTTCGGCGTGCAGCACCGGCTCCCCCGGCTGCTGCTGGGCAGGCGGCTGCTGCGGTCGTCGGTCTACTGGAAGGCGGTGGCGCTCGACCGCCGGTTCGGGATCGCCGCGAAAATCCTCAAGCTGCGCGGTCTCCCGCCGGAAGAGACCATCGTCCAGGACATCGAGGTGCCGCTGGCGCGGGCCGCGGAGTTCCTGGACTTCTTCCGCCGCGAGATCCCGATCAGCCCCGTGTGGATCTGCCCGCTGAAGCAGCGGCCGGGCGGCGCGAACTCCCCACTGTACGAACTGGACCCCGAAACGCTGTACGTCAACTTCGGGTTCTGGTCCGCGGTCCCGCTGGACCCCGGCGAGGAGCCCGATACGCACAATCGGCTGATCGAGGCCGAAGTCACCCGGCTCGGCGGGCGGAAGTCGCTGTACTCCGACAGTTTCTATACCGAAGACGAGTTCTGGCGGCTGTACAACGGCGACGCCTACCGGAAACTGAAAACGGCCTACGACCCGGACGGGCGCCTGCTCGACCTGTACGCGAAATGCGTGCGGCGGCGGTGACCCGGAACGGCAAGAAGAGAGACGAACATGGCTGAGACGACGACCGTCGGGAAGATCTTCGAGCGGTTGCTCGGCCCGAGCGCCGAAGTGTCCATCACCGCCTACGACGGCAGCACGAGCGGCCCGGCCGACGCGCCGGTGTCGATCCAGGTGCGGTCGCCCCTGGCGTTGACGTATCTGATGTCTTCGCCGGGAGACCTCGGTCTCGCGCGCGCCTACGTCGCCGGCGCGCTCGATGTGGACGGTGACCTCTACACGGCGCTGCGCGCGCTCGTGGCGCAGGTCGACCAGCTCAGCACCGCCGACCGGTTGTGGCTGCTGCGCGAACTCGGCCCCAGGCACCTGCGCCGCGTCGCCCCGCCCGCCGAAGAGCTGCCGAGCCGCGCCAAACGCGTCTTCGACGGGCTGCGGCATTCCAAGGCGCGGGACAGCAACGCGATCTCGAACCACTACGACGTCTCGAACCGGTTCTACGAACTGGTTCTCGGCCCGTCGATGGCCTACACCTGCGCCGCGTATCCGTCCGCCGACGCCTCGCTGGAAGAGGCGCAGGCGCATAAATTCGACCTGGTGTGCCGGAAACTCGACCTCAAGCCGGGGATGCGGCTACTGGACGTCGGCTGTGGCTGGGGCGGGATGGTCGAGCACGCCGTCGAGCACTACGGCGTCGAGGCGCTGGGCGTCACCCTTTCCCGCGAACAGGCGCAGTGGGCGCAGAAGGACATCGTGACCAAGGGGCTCGCGGACCGGGCCGAGGTCCGGCACCTCGACTACCGCGACGTCACCGAAACGGATTTCGACGCGGTGTCGTCGATCGGGCTCACCGAACATATCGGCGCACGGAACCTTCCGTCGTACTTCCGTTTCCTCGCCGGGAAGCTGAAGCCCCACGGGCGGCTGCTGAACCACTGCATCACCAACCCGGACACCTCCGTCCCGCACCGCTCGCGCGGCTTCATCGACCGGTACGTCTTCCCCGACGGGGAACTGGAGTCCGTCGGGGAGATCGCCACCGCCATGCACGACAGCGGGTTGGAGGTGCGGCATTCGGAGAACCTCCGCGAGCATTACGCCATCACCCTCGGCGCGTGGTGCGCGAACCTCGACGCGAACTGGGACGCGGCCGTCGCCGAAGCGGGCGCCGGCCGGAGCCGGGTCTGGGCGCTGTACATGGCCGCGTGCCGCCTCGCCTTCGAACGGCGGGAGATCGAGCTGCACCAGGTACTCGGGGTGAAGGTCGGCCCGGACGGCGACTCGGGCATGCCGCTGCGGCCGGATTGGGGCGTCTAGGTGCAGGGGTTCTCGTGAGTGGTAATGACGGTTATTGAGGGGTAGGGCAAACGTGGCAGGTTGTGAGAGTGGCTTGCGCGACGTCAGCGGGGGCGTGGTCGGCCCAGACGGTAGTGAAGGCCTCCTTGAGGGACTCAGAGTCCCTCAAGGAGGGGCGGATTCACATGGTGGTTGCAACACGCATTGTTTGTTGGTCTGAGAGTAGTGCTTCGAGGGCTTCGGCGGGTGTGTGCCAGCCGAGGGTCTCTCGGGGTCGTCCGTTGAGTTCGGTGGCGACGCGGGCGAGGTCGGCTGGGGTGTGCTGGGTGAGGTCGGTGCTTTTGGGGAAGTATTGGCGGAGCAGGCCGTTGGTGTTCTCGTTGGTGCCGCGTTGCCAGGGTGCGTGAGGGTCGCAGAAGTAGATGTCCAGGCCGGTGGCCAGGGTGATCTGCTGGTGGTGGGCCATTTCTTTGCCTTGGTCCCAGGTCAGGGACTTGGCCAGCAGTGGTGGCAGGGTGTGGATGATCTCGGTCATGGCGTGAGCGACGGTGGCGGCGTCGCGTCCGTGGGGCAGGTGCAGCAGCATCACGAACCGGGTCGAGCGTTCGACCAGGGTTCCGATCGCGGACTTGTTGTCCTTGCCCAGGATCAGGTCGCCTTCCCAGTGCCCGGGGACCGCGCGGTCGGCGGCCTCGGCGGGCCGGGCGGAGATGTTGACCATGTCCTTGAGCCCGCCGGGGGTGCGTTCCCGGCGGGCCTGGGCCTGACGGCGTGGCATCCGCAGTGCCCGCCCGGTCCGCAACGCGGCGGTCAGTTCGCGGCGCAGCGCACCCTTTCCCTGGACATACAAGGATTGGTAGATCGTTTCGTGTGACACCCGCATCTCCGGCCGGTCGGGGAACTCCAGCACCAGTCTCCGGGAGATCTGACGCGGGGACCATTTCCGGTCCAGTCCGGCCTGCACCACCTGGCGCAACGAGGCGTCCGCGGCCAGTTTCGCGACCTTCGGGCGTTTCGCGCGTTCCTCAGCCGCGTGCTGGGCACTGACCGCCCGATAGGCACCGGAGGTGCCGGTGTTACGGGCCACCTCGCGTGACACCGTCGAGGCCGGGCGGCCGATCACCCGCCCGATCGCGCGAGGCCCCTGCCCCGCCGCGGTCAGGCAGGCGATCTCTTCCCGCTCGGCCAGGCTTAACCGGACCGGACCAGGCCGGGTGGGTGCGTTACCGATCACCCCGCCAGCCTGCCGGAACAACCGCACCCCCGTCGTCGGGGACAAGCCCACCGCCCGGGCCGCCGGCTTCGCCGCCACCCCGGCCCGGACCCGATCCAAAACGCCACCCGCACCGACCGCGGCAACCACCGATGAACCCGCACCACCACAACCCCGCCCTCCATCAGACGGTGTTGCAACAACCCCATGACTCCGAGAGGCCTTCACGGACTTGGAAATACGGGCAATCGATACTCAAACAGACAATTTACCACGGTAAGCGTCCTTTATGGACAATCAGGGAAACCTCAGGCACGGCCGCTCAAGTTCCTGGCATTGACCTTCAGAGCAGGGAAGGAGGCCTTCACTACGTCACTGAGGTGACGCGAGCTGACCGCACACCATGTACCGGGGAAGGTGCGAAGGTCGAGTTTCCTCGGCTGAGCCGAGGGAAGGAGGCCTTCACGCGGCGGCACAGGGCCCGGTCACGCCACCTTTGACTTACTCCTCAACAGAACCGTCATCACCACTCACGAGGCTAGTGGCGGAAGGCTTCGGCGAGCCACCACGAGCCGCCGTCGTCGGCGATCTTGGCGTCGATGACGAGCGGCGCTGCCCGCGGCCCGTCGAGCCAGTCCGTGACGGCGGCCAGGTCCTCGGCCGACCGCACGGTGACCCCGTCGCAGCCGAAGCCCCGGCCGATCGCCGCGATGTCGGTGTCGGGGAACCGGACGGTGGTCATGTCCGCGTCGCCGAAGTGGTGGATCTCGGCGCCGTAGGCCGCGTCGTTGTAGACGATGACCACGAGCGGGATCCGCAGCCGTACCGCGGTTTCCAGTTCGGAAAGGGACATATGGAACCCACCGTCGCCGACGGCGAGCACCGGTAGCCTGTCCGGCCTGGCCACCGCCGTGCCGATCGCCGTCCCCAGGCCGAGTCCGACGCATTGGAAAGCCTGGGTGAAACAGAAGCCGTTCTCATCGGGAACGGACAGGTACGCGCTCGGGTAGCCCATGAAGTTGCCGGAATCGACCGAGACCACGCGTTCGGCGGGCAGGATCTCGTCGAGACGGCGGCTGAGCGTGCGCGGGTCGATCCTTCCGTCGCCGGATAGGTCGTTATACGGGACGTCGTTCCATCTTGTGCCCGTCGGTGCTTCGCGGCTCATGCGATGGCCACGCCTGCCCAGTTCGGCGTGGACGTCTTCGGCGGTACTGGTGACGTCGCCGACGACACCGAGATCGATCAGGCGGTGCGCGCCCAGCGCGGACTGCTCCACGTCGACCTGGACCAGCCGGGCGTCCGGGCCGAGGAGCCTGCCGTGCCTGGTGGTCCACATGTTCAGCGCGCAGCCCCAGCCGATCACGAGGTCGGCCGCTCCGATGAGGTCGGCCGCCGCCGGGGACGAAAAGCCGCCCGAGATCCCGATCGAGCGGGGATCACCGTGGAAGAGGCCGTGTGCCACCGCCGAAGTCGCCAGCAGCGCGCCGGAGATCTCCGCGAGTTCCCGCAGTGGCGCGGCACTCGCCCGGGCGCCCCGGCCGGCGATGAACACCGGCCGCCGTGCCCCGGCGAGGAGGTCGGCGAGTTCCGCGACCGCCTCGGCGGTGGGCCGGATCCGTGCGGGGCCGGGGATTTCCGGCACCGAAACCGCTTCCGGCGCCTCCTGGGCCTGGACGTCGAGCGGGAGGTTGAGCAGGACGGTCCGGCGTTGCTGCAGGGCCGTGCGGAAGGCGCGGACGGTGTCGGCGACCGCGGTGGGCCCGCTGTGGACGCGTTCCGGGACGGCGCCGACCGCCGCGCCGAGCGCGTCCTGGTCGATCCGGAAGTTCGACAGGACCGCCGACGCCGCGGTGTCGCCGGTCAGCACGATCATCGGTGTCCGGCTCTTGGCGGCCTCGGTGATCCCGGTGATCGCGTTGGTCAGCCCGACGCCCTGATGGAGACTCAGCACCGACACGCGGCCGCTCGTCCGCGCGTACGCGTCGGCCATGCTCGCCGCGCCGCCCTCGTGCCGCGCGGCGACGAACCGCACCCCGCCCGCCCGCAGACCGTTGGTGGCCTCGAAGTTGCCGCTGCCCACGACCCCGAACGCCGCTCCCACCCCGAGTTCCGCGAGGGTGCGGCCGACCAGCTCCGCGGTTTTCATGCCCGCTCCACCAGCGCGTAGACGCGGGCGGGGCTGCCGGAGCCGCCGACGATCGGGAGCGGGCTGACGATCAACAGGGATCCGGTGGGTGGCAGGCTCGCCAGGTTCCGCAGCTGGGTCAGGCCGTGCTTTCCCGCGCCCAGAAGGAGTTCGTGGCAGGGGAAGGCCGGTTCGAGGGCCAGCGCCTGTCCCGCGTCCGTGCCGACGGTCTCCACGCCGAACCCGGTGATCGGCGCCTCTTCGGCGAGCCAGCGGGCGCACTCCGCCGAGACGCCCGGCGTGTGCGGGCCGTTCTCGTCGTTGTTGAGGAAGGTCTCCTGATCATGCGAACGGGCGTCCCAGCCCGTGCGATACAGCAGCCAGCCGCCATCGGGAAGCGGCCCGTTGTCGCGCTCCCACTCACGGATGTCGTCGACGGACAGCAGGTGATCCGGGTCTTCTGCCGCGCGCGCCGACGCGTCGAGCACCACGGCCGGGGCGACCAGCGTGCGCAGCGGCACCTGGGAGACGTCGTGGCCGTCCTTTCCCGAGACCCAGTGCACGGGGACGTCGAGATGGGTGCCGGTGTGCTCGCCGGTGTGGATGTTGTTCCAATACCAGCGCGGTCCGCGTTCGTCGTACCGGCTGATCTCCTCCAGGCCGAACGGGATCGTGTTCGCGAACGGCTCCGGCAGCTGGAGGATCGGCGTGTTCTCGCTCAACGGCGCGGTGAGGTCGACGACCTCGATCGTGCCCGTGGTGATCGCGGCGTTCAGCTGGGCCAACAACGACATGCGTGCCTCCCGGGAGTGACTGCGGCGTCAGCGATCACCTTAGGCGGGTACTGGTTGACTTGGCCCGGATCGGGCGGTCACGAGACCGCGGGAAGACGGGAGACTTCGATGGGTTCGTTCGATGTGCCGCTGGAAGACGAACGCACACAGCTCGACGCCTTCGTCGAGGAACATCGCGACGCCATCGAGAAAACCCTCGACGGGCTCACCGAGGAGCAGGCCCGCCGCCGTCTCGTCCC
Source organism: Amycolatopsis orientalis (assembly GCF_000943515.2). Classification (NCBI taxonomy): domain Bacteria; kingdom Bacillati; phylum Actinomycetota; class Actinomycetes; order Pseudonocardiales; family Pseudonocardiaceae; genus Amycolatopsis; species Amycolatopsis orientalis. Next base: position 5,593,657 of record NZ_CP016174.1, read on the forward strand.
GTCGGCGACGACGTTGCTCGGGCTGCTCAAGCACGTCACGTGGATGCAGCGGGTGTGGTTCGAGGAGTGCGTCGGCGGCACGCCCCGGCAGGACCTCGGCCTGGTGGCGAATCCGGACGAATCCTTCCGGCTCACCGACGGCGACACCATCGCCTCGATCACCGCGGCGCACCGGGAAGCCCGCGCCACGGCCAGGACCGTGGTCGCGGACCTGTCCCTGGACACCGTCGTGACCGGCCACCGGACCGGACCGCGCACGCTCCGGTGGGTGTACCTGCAGGTCCTGCGGGAGCTGACGCAGCATTGCGGGCACGCGGACATCCTGCGCGAACAGATCCTCGCCGACTGAGTCGGTTGCTTGGCTCGTGAGTGGTAATGACGGTTCTAACCGTCATTACCACTCACGAGGCTGTGCGCGGTGAGCCTTTTCTTTTTGGGCCTACGGGAGTTCGGTCGAGAGTCGGCGAAAGCCTTCGGCGAATCTCGATAAGCCTCCCAAAGCAAAGAGAAGGACCCAACACACTTTCGTGTATATCCCTTTCGGGATCGAAAGTGCGTTCGATTTACCGGTAATCTTGCAAGGTGTCCAGCAGACGAACCCTCGAACCGCCACACGAGCTGTGGCGCGCCGGTGCGCGTGAACTCGCGCACGGCGTGGTCGAGCGGTTATCCCTGGCACGTCAGGCGATGGCGGAGATCGGCCAATTCCTGGTCGAGATCGAAGCACGCGGCTCGAAGGAACTGTTCGGCCACGGCTCCACCGCCGGCTGGTACGCCGAAACCGCCCGCATCACCCCCGCCGAAGCGCAGAAAACCCTGGAACGAGCCCAGGCGCTGAACCCCGGCCGCAACCTCGACGGCTCTCCCGTTCCCGCCACCGCACCCATCGCCGGCGCCGCCGCGGCCGAAGGTGAACTCGGCGAACAGCAACTGGATCCCGTCCTGACGACATTGAAGAAGATTCCCGACGAGGTCTCGGCGGAAGACCGCGTGGCGGCGGAACAGATCCTGGTCGATCTGGCCCACCGCGCCGGACCCCGGGAGATCACCAACGCCGGTCTCGACCTCCTGGCCCACCTCGACCCCGACGGCAACGAACCGAAGGACGAGGACTTGAAGCCACCCGCACGCGAGGTGTCTCTCCGCAAACGCGATGACGGCTGGTGGAATCTCACCGGGCTCCTGGACCCCGAGTTCGGGGCGCGCGCCAACGCCTTGTTCGAAACCTGGGGTCAACGACGTCCCGTCGACGAAGACGGAAACCACGACCTGCGCACCCCCGGCGAACGCCATGGCGACGCCCTCTTCGACGCCATCCACTACGCCATGACGAACGACAAAGCTCCGACACTGTCCGGAGACCGCACCACCGTCGTCGTCACCATCCCCCTGGACACCCTCACGTCGGGACTCGGGAGTGCGTGCCTGGACGGGGTCTCCCAGATCACCGCACGCCACGCCCGCATGCTCGCCTGCGACGCCAAACTCATCCCCGCCGTCCTGGGCACGGAAGCCGAACCGCTCGACATCGGCCGCGCCGCCCGCACCGTTACCCCCGCCCAACGCCGGGCGCTCAACGTCCGCGACCGGCACTGCGCCTTTCCCGGCTGCCGACGGCGCCCCAAACACTGCGAAGCACATCACATTCTTCCGTGGGGCGAGCTCGGCGACACCGATCTGCGCAATCTCTGTTTGCTCTGCCGCTACCACCACACCGTCATCCACGGACAATCCGGCTGGAAGGTCCGCATGGCCGCCGACGGCCGGCCCGAATTCATCCCGCCCCAATACCTCGACCCGCTACAGAAGCCCAGGCGCAACACCCACTACCGCTGAACGAGCCCGCCACCACCACCGGCGACGGGCCCGTCGGCATGCCCGGGGCCGGGTTCAGTTGAACCAGGTACCGAACATCGAACTCTGCGAGTCTCCCGCCAGCCGTTTCCCGAGATCCACGGCCTGCGCCTCGGTGAGCAGGCAGATGTAGTCGGTGACAGCCCGAGCGCACCGGGCCTCCTTGTTCTTCTTGAAGGTGCCCTTCGCCGCGGCGTCTCGCTCGATGTCGCGATAGATCACACGGAGCTGGATCGGGATCTTCGGACTGGACGGGGACTTCTCCAGGCAAGTGATCAACCGATCGAAGAGCGAGCCGATGATCCTCTTCTGACCTTCCTGCTGGATCGCCAGCGGCGGCCTGTCGATCACGTAGAACCAGGTCAGTTCCTTCAGCGCGGCCACCCGGTACTGGCTGTCATGGTCGATCTCCACATAGGGAGCCTCGCCGAGGAGCCGGACCGCCTTCACGAACCGGGTGAGGTGGGCGCTGGTGATCTTGTTCACCCGTACCCGGTTCTCGCGGGTGTCCCAGCACTGTGAGTGGAGACTCCTGCTGAACTCGTCGACGATCTTGTCGATCTGTTCCCCGAACCGGTACTCGTTGAATCCGTTGAGCTTTCTCAGCCGGCGGCGACCGTGCTTGAGGATGCGCTTCTTGTCGACAGCCAAGTTGTGCAACGGGATCAGCCCCGCACGGAAGTAGTCCTCGAGATCATGGGTCGCGTAGCTGATGTCGTCGGCCCAGTCCATCAGGATGGCGTTCGCGGACCTCAACTCCCCCTCGCTGCCACGCCTCGCCCAGGCGAAGTCGTCCCGTTCGGTCTGATAAGCACCCCATTTGTCGCCATGGCCACGATCGGTCCACAAAGCCGATCCCGCGCCGGAGTCACGCGGCTTGAGACGCGGGTATTTGAGGACCGCGTTCAACGTCGCCCTCGTCAGGTTGAGACCCGTGTGGTCCATCTTCCGCCGGGCGAGTTTCGTCACCACCCGGAAAGACTGCGCGTTTCCTTCGAAACCTTCCAAGCCGGCCACCCGGCTCAGGCGCTCGTCGAGGACCTCCTCGGCGACGTGGCCGAACGGCGGATGCCCGATGTCGTGCACGAGCCCGGCCGTCTCGACGACATCCTCGTTCAGCTCCGACCCAGGCGGGAATCCCGATTCCGGATCGCCGGATTGATAGCGCAGGTGCTGCACGAGTCTTCGGCCCATTTGCGCGACCTTCAGACTGTGCGTGAGCCGGTTGTGCAGCACCAGCTGTTCATTGACCGCGGCGACCTGTGCGACACCGGCGAGCCGCCGGAACGCGGACGAATAAAGAACCCGGTCCCGATCCCGCTGATAAGCGTCCCGATAAGCGGGCGCATCCTTCACAGTGTGGCGCCGAACATTTCCGAGCGTCCCCTCCGGCATGGCCGCCTCCTTCTCATAGCTTCCGACAGCCTTGACAAGGAGGCGGCGAACGACCGGCAACCGTTAACCGGCTTTCGCCGGAAAAGGAGTCATCGGTACGCGTTCGCGACCGAACCGCAACACGAAGTCAGTCCACCATCACCAGGTCGAGGTCCCGCAACCGTTCCTTGTCCGCGATGACGTCGATCTCGGTGATCTTCCCGTCCGCGAAGGCGAACGCGAGCACCACCGACGGCCGTCCTTCGTCGGCCATCACGAGACCGACGCCGCCGTTCACCAGCGCGAGCTGGGTGACCGCCGCCCGCACCGAAGCGGCCGCCGCACCACGCGCCACCACACTGGCGCCCTGCAGGAAGATCGGCGCGCGCGAGGGGCCGGCCGCCTTGTCGGCGCGCAGGACGACGTCGGGGTGGAGCAGTTCGAGGAGCGCTTCGAAGTCTCCGCCGCGGGCCGCGGCCAGGTAGGCGTCGACGACTTGGCGGCGGCGCGCGAGGTCCGGTTCCGCGGCGGTGGAGCGGCCCTGGACGCGGCGCCGGGCGCGGCTCGCGAGCTGCCTGGCGGCGGCCGGGGTGCGATCGATCAGCGGGGCGATCTCGTCGAACGGCACGGCGAACATGTCGTGCAGGACGAACGCGAGCCGTTCGGCGGGCGCCAGCGTTTCCAGGACCACCAGCATCGCCAGCCCGACCGAGTCGGCGAGCACCGCGTCGGCGGCGGGATCCGCCGAGGAGTCGGCGGGCTCGGAGAAAGCGTCGTCGAGCGGATCTTCCCGCCGGTGGTCGCGCGAGCGCAGCACGTTCAGGCACACCCGCGCCACCACCGTGGTCAGCCAGCCGCCGAGGTTCTCGATCTCCGCGGCGTCGGTCCGGTTGAGCCGCAGCCACGTGTCCTGGACGGCGTCTTCCGCCTCGCTGGCCGAACCCAGCATCCGGTACGCGACCGCACGCAGCCTCGTCCGGTGCTCTTCGAACCGTTCCGTCAGCCGATCCCGCTCGTCCACCGCACTCCTCGCTCCCGCAGAACCCCGGTCACATCCAACAACCCCCGAGATCGTCGGTGAACCGCACACCCGAAGCCCGGTACGACGCGGCCCGCTCGGCGGCCACTGCCGGTGTCAGTACCTCGTTCTTCGCGTAGTAGACCCAGTCCACCTGCTCCAGGTAGGTGCTCGTGCCGCCCGCGTGCTGTGTGAGATCGATGAACCACTGGTTGACGTTCAGGGACATGTCCTGCCTCGGGTACACGTCGAACGGGCCGCCGCGGTCGTGGTCGGCCACCAGCGCGCCGTCGATGTAGTACCGCACGTGGCCGTCGGACACGGTCGCGGCGACGGAGTGCCAGCCGTCGACGCTGCGGCGCTGGCTGTCGCTCTTGTTCTCGGCGTACCAGGGATCCGGGGTGTAGGTGTGCCAGCTGGTCTGGAAGTTGACCGGTCCCGCCTCGCCCCACCCGCCGTTCGGCAGGTACTCCGAGAAGTCCAGTTCGCTGTAGATCGGGTCGTTGTCGTAGCGGAGCGGGCTGATCGTGAAGAACGTCTGGTTGATCCGGTCGCCGTCGGGGCCGGACGACGGCGCGTCGGAGAACCGGATCCGCGCCGCGTAGGTCCCCTCGAAGAACCGCCGGCCGGGCTGCATGATCTCGGTCTGCGTCGTCCCCGCGGGCGTCCCGTCGGTGGCGGAAGCCAGCTGAAGCACCTTGTCCCCGTCGGACGTCGGGAACGTGATGCCTTCCGGAGCCCATCGCGCTCCGGCGACGCCGGGCCCGCCGCCACCGGAGCGCACCTGCCAGCCGTGCCGCGCGAGCAGGCCGTCGGTGTGCGAGGCGTAATGGAAGTCGTCGAACAGCGCACCGCAGGCGGCCGCCCCGCTCGCGGTACCCGGTGCCAGGCCGAGTGCGGCGACCGACAGGGCGGTGACGGCCAAAGTGGTGAGACGGAACCTTCGCATCGCTGTCTCCTTTACCACTGGTCAGTTTTTACCAAGGTCACCGCCAAAAGTGGTAAAGTCAATAGGTCTAGACAAGTTGTCCACCAGCCAATTCTCGGGGACCACTGGCTAAGCTGTGGTCATGCGGCGGACAGAGGTCAAAGAACGGCTGCGCAAGCTCATCGAGCGACGTCAGCCGGGCGAGGTCCTGCCTTCGGAACGGGCGTTGAGCATGGAGATCGGGGTCTCGCGCCCCACTCTGCGCGCGGCGATCGACGAACTCGCGCGGGACGGGCTGCTCGTCCGCGAACACGGCCGGGGCACGTTCACCGCGCCGCGCAAGATCTCCCAGGACCTCCTGCCCGCCACCGGCGGCGACCAGTTCGCCCCGCCCGCCGAGGGCGAGTGGACCAGCCGGGTGGTCGACTTCGCCACCACGCCGGCGGGGGCCCGGCTCGGCAAACGGCTGGAGGTCTCCCCCGGCCGCCCGCTGGTGGCCGTCACCCGCGTCCGCGTCGTCGACGAGGCGCCGATGGCGATCGAGCGCATCCTGGTCCCCCGGGACCTGGTACCGGACATCACGCGTGCCGACTTCGAGTCGGGCTCGTTCTACGAACTGCTCCGCACGCGCTACGAGGTCGTTCCCGCGACAGCCGTGCAGATCACCGAACCCACCGTCACCGACGCCGACGAATCCGGCCTGCTCGGCGTCCCGCAGCACTCACCGGCGCTGCTGTTCGAACGCACCACCCGCGACCCGAGCGGCCGTGTGATCGAGTACACCCGCTCGATCTACCGGGGCGACCGCTACCGGATCACCTCACACCTGAAGTTCGACCACACCTCCGGCTGACTCCGGCGCGCCGGGGCCGCCCGCGCGGGAGTCCATGTCAGACTCCCGGGCGATGTACACCCCGTCCGATCTCGCCGACCTGCTCGAATGCGAGCACCGCAGCGTCCTCAAGCAGGCACTGGCCGCCGGTCTCCCGGGGGCGCCACGGCCGGGCTCCGGGCCGGATCAGCTGGCGGTCACGCACGGACGCGCGCACGAGGCCGCGACGCTGGACAAGCTGCGCGGCGAGCGCAGCGTCGTCGTCGAGATCGACGAACGCGACCCGGTCGTCGCCGCGAAGGCCACCGAGGAGGCGTTGCGGGCCGGCGCGCCGGTGATCTACCAGGCGGTCTTCCACGACGGCGAGTTCTCCGGCCGGGCCGACTTCCTGATGCGGGACGACGAAGGCCGCTACGAGGTGTACGACACGAAGCTGGCCAGGCACGCGAAGCCCGCGGCCGTGGTCCAGCTGACCGCGTACGCCGACGCGCTGCGCCGGGCGGGCTGGCCCACCGGTCCGCGGATGCACCTGCTGCTCGGCGACCACAGCACCCGCTCGTTCCGCGTCGACGATTTCCTGCCGCTGGTGGACCGGCTCCGCGCCCGGCTGCGGAACCGCCGGCCGACCCTGCCGGTCCCGTTGTGGGCCGACGAACGGCCGGCCTGCGGCGGCTGCTCCTACGCCGCGCACTGCGCGAGCGCCCGTGAGGCCGACCGCGATCTTTCGCTGGTGGCGGGTATGCGCGGTGACCAGCGGCGCAAACTCGTCGCCGCCGGCCTCGGCACCATCGACGCGCTCGCGAAGGCCGCGCCGGAAGACCGGCCGCGCGACATCTCGGTGACGTCGTTCACCACCCTGCGCGCCCAGGCCGCGATCCAGGTCCGCCAGGACGCCACCGGCGAGATCGCCTACGAGATCATCGATCCGGACGCGCTGGCGGAACTGCCGCCGCCCGCGCCCGGCGACGTCTTCTTCGACATGGAGGGTGATCCCTACGCCCTGGCGGGTGAAGGGCTCGAATACCTCTTCGGCGCGGTGACCGCCGAGGACGGCACGAAGTTCACGCCGTTCTGGGCGCACAACCGGGCGCAGGAGAAGCGGGCCTTCGAGGAGTTCGTCGACTTCGCCACCGAAAGGCTCGCCGAGCATCCCGGTTCGCACGTCTACCACTACGCCCCGTACGAGGTCACCGCGATCAAACGGCTCGCCGCCGTGCACGGGACCCGTGAGGACGCCGTCGACCACCTGCTGCGCAGCGGCGGGCTCGTCGACCTGTATGCCGTGGTACGCAAGGCACTCCGGGTCTCGCAGCGGTCGTACTCGATCAAGTACCTCGAACCGCTCTACATGCCCGAAGCCCGCGACGGCGACGTGAAGACGGCGGTTTCGAGCATCGAGGCCTATGAGGAATACCTGACGCTCACCGCCTCCGGCGAGACAGAGCACGCGGACGAAATACTGCGCGGCATCAGCGACTACAACGAATACGACTGCGTTTCCACGCTGCGGCTGTTCGAATTCCTGCACAAGATCCGTGCCGAGGCCGGGATCGCGCTCGCCGAGCCGCCGGAAGAGTCCGATGTGGACACTCTGCTGCGCGAAACCGAAGAGGACGTCGCCGCGCAGAAACGCGCGGAACGCGCCGCGCAACTGGCCGCGCTGGTCGATCCGCTGCTGGACGGGCTGCCCGACGATCCGGCCGAGTTCACCGGCGAAGATCGGGCTCGCGCGCTGCTGGCGGCCTCTGTCGGCTACCACCGCCGCGAGACGAATCCGGCGTGGTGGGAGTACTTCCGCCAGCTGGCCGCCCCGCTCGGCGATCTGGAGACCGACAACTCGTGCACCGTCCCGGTGGCCATGGAGGCCGGGGAATGGGTGCCGCCGTCCGGGCGGGTCCGCAAGGCGAAGCGCTCGCTGATGCTCCGCTGCGACCCGGACCGGCCACATCCCTTCGCCCCCGGTGACGACGTCCGGCTGCGGTACGGGGCCGCCGCGCGGGACGCTAAGGTGATCTCCGCCACCGCCGTCGAACTGACCCTCGAAGAAAGCTGCCCGCCCGACGAGACCACCGCCGACAGGCCGGTCGCGGTGCTGCCGGGGAGCCCGGTGCGGCCTTCCCCCAAGGACGACGCGGTCGCGGACCTCGCCCGGCTCGTCGTCGACGCGCTGCCGGCGCTGCCCGCGCATCCCGGCGTCGACCTGCTCCGGCGCACCACGCCGCGGTTGCGCGACGACCGGACCCTGCCCGAGCCCGGGACGGAGCTGGTGAGCACGGTGATCGAGGCCGTCGAGGCGCTCGACGGCTCCACGCTCGCCGTCCAGGGCCCGCCGGGCGCGGGCAAGACGTACCTGGCAGGCAGGCTGATCGCGAAGCTGGTGCGCGCGGGCAAGACGATCGCCGTCACCTCGACCAGCCACAAGGCCGTGGAGAACGTGCTGTCCGCCGCGCTGAAGAACGCACCGGACCTGCCGTGCGCCAAACGCGCCAAGCGGACCCCGGATCCGGCCGCGCCGTGGGAGCAGCCGAAGACCAATCCCGCGCTGGTGAAGTGGCGTGAGGAGCACGACACCGGGCATCTGGTCGGCGGGACCGCGTGGACGTTCGCGAACGCCGCGATCCGCGAAGAGCCGTTCGACCTGCTGATCATCGACGAAGCGGGCCAGTTCGCCCTCGCCGACGCGCTCGCGGTGTCGATGTGCGCCAAGAACCTCCTGCTGCTGGGCGATCCGCAGCAGCTGCCGCAGGTCGTGCAGGGCACGCATCCCGCGGGCGCCGAGGCCTCCGCGCTCGGGCATCTGATCGGCGAGGCCGACATCATCCCGGCCGAACTCGGCTACTTCCTCGACGAGACCCGCCGGATGCATCCGGCCGTCTGCGCGCCGGTCTCGCGGTTGTCCTACGCGGGCCGCCTGCACTCGCATCCTTCGGCGGCCGAGCGGGCGATCGACGGCGTCGAGGCGGGCCTGTACCTCGCCGAGGTCGACCACCACGGCAACACGACGCGTTCGGTCGAGGAGGCCGACGCGGTCACCGCCATCGTCGCCGACCTCCACGGCCGGGCCTGGACCGACCACGGTGAACCCCGGCCGCTCGGCGACGAGGACATCCTGGTCGTGGCGCCGTACAACCTGCAGGCCCGCGTCGTCGCCCGTGCCCTCGACCAGGCCGGGTATCCCGGCGTGCGGGTGGGCACCGTCGACCGGTTCCAGGGGCAGGAGGCACCGGTGGTGATCACCACCATGACCTCGTCGTCCGCGGTCGATCTGCCACGTGGCCTGGATTTCCTGCTCTCGCGCAACCGGCTCAACGTGGCGCTCTCGCGGGCGCAGGCGCTCGCCATCGTGGTCTGTTCCCCGCGGCTGGTCGAGGCCGACATCCGCACGGTCGACCAGATGCGGCTGGTTTCGGGCATGCTCGGGTTGATGACCGAAGCCGTGCCTTGGCACGCAGGACGGAGTGGACGATGACCGAGAACAGCCCGGACAAGACGCCGGAAATCCTCGACGCCGAAATCGTCGAAGAGTCTCCGACGGCGCCGGTCGAGGTCCCGGAGCCGGACTACAGCGAGAGCGGCGTGCCCTCGTTCGACCACGTGCGGGACCGGATCGAGCAGCGGTACACGACCTCGCTGGGCTCGACCGAACTCGCCGGTCTCGGCGGCAAGGAGGACGTCGCCTCCCTGGACAAGAAGATCGCCGACCGCGACAAGGCCGCCAAGGACAAGCTGGCCGAGATCCGCCGGGCGATGCGGGAGCAGTGAGCCTTACCTCTCAAGACAAACCCAGTGCGGTGCACCGGCTTTCACGGCGATGGCCCGCGCCCGCCGGTAATGCCCGGCGGCCGCGTTGGGGCGGCCGAGGGCGGTGGCGAGGTCACCGAGGTACCACGCGACCGGCCGGAGGGTGAGCATTCCGCTTCCCGCCCCGGCGATCTCGCCCTCGGCGGGCAGGAGTTCGGCGTACAGCCGCTCCATCGCCGCCCGGTCGCCGTGTTCGATCTCGACGATGGCGTGCAGGCAGGTGCGGGCCTCGTACAGCAGATCGCGGGGCGAGTCCGGGATCGGGAGTACCGGACGGCACCAGCTTTCGTAGGCGCCGTAGCTCTTCACGTCCGTTTCGCGCGGCAAGCCTCGCTGGATCCGGTCGCAGTGCAGGGCGAGGGCGAGGATCCCGTTGTCCACTCCGGACATCGACGTTCCGGCGAGTCCGGCCGCGGCGGCACGGTAGGCGGCCTCTCCGCCGGGACCGGTCATCGCGGTCCGCATCGCGCGATACCACCGGGTGAAGACGCCGACGAGCGGAACGCCGTACTTCTCCCCGAGTTCGTCCGCCGACGCGGCATGCCGGTCCGCGGCCGCGAACTCCGCGAGCGCGCTGTTCGCCTGCATGAGCACGAGGTGTCCGAGCCCCTCGAACGTCACCAGCCGATGCCGCGTGGCCAGGTCGAGGAGTTCGCTGCCGATCTCGGCCCGCCTCGGCGCGAGCCCCGCCCGGTCGAAGGAGTGCAGGAACCGGGCGTTGAGCGCGAACGCCAGCAGCGCCGGATCGCCGAGCCGCCGTGCGAGCGCCTCGGCCTCTTCGGCCGCCTCACGAGCCCGGCGCCCGCCCGCGTTCCGCAGTTCGACGGCGAGCGTCGCCAGCAGACGGCACCGCTCGGCCTCCCGTTCGGCGGGCAAGGCGGCGAGCGTCCGTTCGACGGCGGCCGCGAGCCGGGAAGCCAGGTCCGGGTCGTCGCTTTCGGTCCAGATCGCGGGGACGTCGAAGGCGCCGATCACCCGGGCGGTCAGCAGCGGATCGTTAAGCTTTTCGGCCAGTTCCAGCGCTTCGGCGCGATACCGCCGTGCCCGGCCGAGGTCGCCGGACACGGCCGACGCCCGCGCGTTGCCCATGATCAGTTCGAGTCGCTTCTCCGTGTCGGAGGCGCCGGATCGGTCGTAGGCGGTGAGCGCGGCATCCCAGAGTCTGGCTGCTTCTGTTGGGGCGAAACGGCTTTCCGCCCGTTCGGCGGCAGCGCGCGCGTAGTGCGCCGCGCGGTCGGCGAACTTCCCGGACAGCACGAAATGGTGCGCCAAGGCATCGACGTCGTCCGGGTGAAGGGTTTCCAGCGCTTCGGCGACTTCGCCGTGCTCGCGGGCGCGCCTCGAACGGGACAGATCGTGGTAGAGGGTGTCCCGCACGAGAGCGTGCGCGAACCGGAACCGGCGCGGCGCCGCTTCGGTCAGGAATCCGTGCCGGGCCGCGGATTCGATCGCGTCGAGCGCGGTTTCCCCCACCAGGGCTTCGAGCAGGTCCAGGTCGAGGTCCGTCCCGATCACCGCGGCCCGGAACAGCACGCTCCGGACGGTGTCCGGCAGCGCCCGCGTCCGGTGCCGGACGACGTCACGTACTCCCGGCGGGACGGCGTCCAGGGCGGCCGGTCCTTCGGCCGCCAGCAAACGAGCGAGTTCGCGGACGAAGAAGGCATTCCCGGCCGTGCGCCGGTGAAGCACCGCGGCGGTCTCGGGGTCGACGTCCTCCCCGGTCGTGACGCGGACCAGGGCGGCGACCTCGTCCTCGGGGAGTCCTCCGAGATAGATCCGCGCCGGCTCGTGGCGGGCGGCCCGGCCGAGGAACTCCGTCAGCCTCGCGGACGGGTCGGTGCCGCGGTAGGTCGCGACGATCAGAACCGGCTCGGTGAGCACCGAGGTCAGCAACGCCAGCGTTTCCTCGCCCGCCCAGTGCAAGTCTTCGAGCACCAGCAGGAGCGGTGCGGCACCGGCCAGATAGGACGCGACCGCGCGATGCCATCGCCAGCGCGCGGCCAGCGGATCTTCGGTCACCGGCCCGGCCTGCGGCGCCACGCCGTATCCGGCGTCGGCGAGCGTGGCCAGGATCCGGGTCCAGGCATAGGCGGGCGGCGCGCCCTCGTCGTCGGGGTCGCTCCCCCAGGCCGTGGTCCACCCGCGCGCGGCGAGACGGGCGGAGAACGCCTCGGCGAGCGCGGTCTTCCCCACCCCGGCGTCGCCGGAGACGAGCACCAGCCGCGACCGTGCCGCCGCTTCCTCCAGCGTGGCCAGTTCCGCGGCGCGCCCGATCAGTGCCCGCTCGGGGATCTTGGGCACGGACGGCTGGAGCCGCGGCGCGTGCGCCAGGATATCGGCCTCCAGTTCGCGCAGGCCCGCGCCCGGATCGAGGCCCAGTTCGTCGGCGAGCAGTTCGCGCGCGGTGCGCAGGACGGCGAGCGCGTCACCTTGCCGTCCGGCACGATAGAGCGCCAGCGCCAGCAGCCGCGAACCGTTCTCCCGCAACGGATGTTCGCGCACCCGTGATTCCAGCTCCGGGATCACCTCGGCCGCCCGGCCAAGGGCGAGCAGCGCTTCGGCGCGCAGTTCCCTCGCCAGCAGCCGGAGTTCGGTCAGGCGGGCGACCTCGCCACGCGCCCAGCCCTCTTCGGCGAACTCGGCGTACGCGGGCCCGCGCCACAACGCGAGCGCACTGTCCACTCGCGACAGTGCGTCGCCGGGGCGCCGGGTACCGAGCAGTTCGCGGGCCTCGGTGACGGCGGCCTCGAAATCCCAGGCGTCGACGGACTCCGCGCGCAGGGCATAGCCGCGGGCGACCGTGACGAGCAGCCGCGCGGGTTCGCGAGGCGCGCGGTCCGGCTCCAGCGCACGGCGCAGCGCGCCGACGAAGGTCTGGACGGCGCCGACAGCGCCCTCGGGCGGACGCTCCCACAGGTCGTCGACCAGGCGTTCCACCGGTACGACCCGGCCGCGGGCGATCAGCAGCCTGGCCAGCACGGCCCGGTGCCGCGGCCCTTTGAGCGCGGCCTCGCCGTGCTCGTCCGTAGCCACGAGCGGACCGAGCACCCCGAACCGCATCACCACCTCCTGACCTCACTGACGGTGACCATCGTGCCCCGGCCGCTCGGTCATCGCTGACCGGGTGCTGATTCGGGCCGGGGACGCTGGCGATCACCCAGAAACGACCAGGAAGGCGATCATGCGCATCACCGGATTCGACTACCAGCGGGTGCCCGTCGCGGACGGCGTGGCCCTCAACGTCGCCGTCGCCGGGACCGGCAGCCCCGTCGTGCTGCTCCACGGTTTCCCCGAGACCCATCTCATGTGGCGGCACGTCGCGGCGGATCTGGCGGCGGACCACACCGTTCTCTGCCCTGACCTGCGGGGATACGGCGAGAGCGACAAACCGGCCGACACCGGCGAGACCTACTCGAAGCGCACGATGGCGGCCGACGTCGTCGCCGTCGCGCGGGCTTTCGGCCATGACCGGTTCGCCCTCGCGGGGCACGACCGGGGCGCGCTCGTGGCCCTGCGGGCGGGACTCGACCACGCCGAGAAGGTGAGCCACCTCGCGATCCTCGACGTCCTGCCGACGCTCGACATGTGGGACGTGCTGCACGGCACCAGCGCCGCCGTCGGCTTCCACCTCTACCTGATGGCGCAGCCGCCCGGCCTGCCGGAACAGCTGATCGGCGCCGCGCCCGACGCCTTCTTCGGGCACTTCCTCGACGCGTGGACGCGACGCGGCGACGCGATCCCCGCCGACGTCCGGGCCGCCTACCTGGAGGCCTCGCGGAACGCGGTGACCTCGATCGTCGCCGACTACCGCGCGTCGGCGGGCATCGACGTCGAACACGACACGGCGGACCGGGAAGCGGGCAACCGGCTCACCATGCCGCTCACCGTGCTCCAGCAGGACTGGGGTGCCGCCCTCGGCTACGACGCCGTCGCGCTCTGGCGGGCGTGGGCGGCGGATCTGGATCACCGGACGGTCACCTCGGGCCACTTCATGGCCGAGGAATCGCCGTCGGAGGTGGTGAAGGCGCTGCGAGAACTGTTGGCTCGCTAGCCCTTCTCGCACGCCGTCTCGGCGGAGGCGGCGTGCGAAACACCCCCATCGGCCTGGGCCGAACGGCATAACCCGTACCGCCACCCGCCCCAATCCGACAGGTATTCATGTTTAGCTTTTCGTCTGCGGGGTATCGGTCCTGCGCATCACCGACGAGGGGCCCCGACATGAAACCCAGTCCCAGACGCGCGCACACCGTCGCCCGCGATCTTCTTTCCCTCACCAGATCGGGCGAGGCCGACCGCCTCGCCACCGCCCTGGTGTCCATCGCCTCATCCACCCGCCAAGGACCGGCGCTCGGCGAAGTCGTCGGACGGCTGGTCGATACTTTCTCCTTGGCCGCCAAGGACCGCCGCCGTTCGCTGCGGATCCGTGAACCGTTCACCCTGCGCCTGCGCGATCCGGCGGGGATGACCGTCCGGCCCGACAAACTCGATCCGGGGGTGGCGGCGATCGTCCGCGCCATCGCCGCCAGCGTCCGCGACGACCGGGACACCTGCGCCGACCAGATCGGCGCTGCCTGCGAGAACGCCGATCTCGACCAGCGGATCCGGGTGCTCGCGCATTGCCTTGTCTGGACGTCGGATCTGCTCAGCACCGACACCACCGCCTATCCCCCGGTCCTGTCCTGCCTCAAGGGGTCGCAGCCTCATCGTCCACAGTAGACATTGCGCGGTTCGGATGACTTCGCGGCCGACGGGTGGACATCCCTTGCGCGGCACGGCAGGGTGGACAACCGCGCACGAAGTCCCAGCCCCCGATGACGGGCGCGTTTTCCCGGCCACTTCCCCTGGACCTGGAGCGCAGACTTGGACGAGGTAGCGCCATCGACGGTACCCGCGGACTCCCGTGCCGCCGCGACGGCCGGACGGTTGCCCAACCCGGACAGCAGGCTGGTCCGCGCCGCGGTCGCGGGTGATCCGGACGCGGTCCGGGAACTGGCCGCTTTCCTTTCCCCGCACGTGTTCCGTTACTGCGCCGGCAGGCTCGGGACCACCGGATCGGGTGCTTGCGACGCCCAGGACTGCGCGCAGGAGGTGTTGCAGGCGGTCCTGATCGCGCTGCCCCGCTACCGGTACCGCCCGGACCGGTTCCTCGCGTTCGTCTTCGGGATCGCCGGGCACAAGGTGGCCGACCTCTACCGGCGCCGTTCCCGCGAACCGGTCGCCTCGGTCCCGGAGATCGGTGACGGCTTGCCGTGCTGGTCCAGGCGCGACCCCGACGAGATCGAACGGCTGGAGCACTGGATGCAGGCCGGGGTCCTGCTGGCCAGGCTGCCGATGCCGCACCGGCAGGTACTCGCCCTCCGGTTCGTGTTCGGCCTTTCGGCCGAGGAGACGGCCGAACGGCTCGGCCTGCCGAGCGCGGGCGCGGTCCGCACGGCCCAGTTCCGGGCGCTCGCCCGGCTGCGTGTCCTGCTCACCGAGCGGAATGCCCGTTACGCGGCCGATGTCCCGAACCCCGAACCGGCCGCCGCGCCGGAACTCGTCCCGGTATAGAACCGTCCACTTCGGACCATCGAACACTTGTACGTCGCTTGTACGAGCGTCCTTCATTCTGTCCGCACATCCGGGGAAACCACTGGAGGACAGAGATGAAGATCCGATCGAGGATCGCCAGGGGCGCCATGGCCACGTTCGCGCTGGCCGGGGCGATCATGCTCGGCGGCGCGGGCGAGGCGCTGGCGGCGACGGGCACGGTGAACACCGACTCCGGGGTGGCGGTGACCGTCCGGTCGAGCCCGAGCACCGGCGCGAGTTCGGTCGGCACGGTCGCGAGCGGCACCGCCGTCACGATCGACTGCCAGACGAACGGTTCGACGGTGACCGGGAAGTACGGCACCACCGACATCTGGGACTACGTGCCGTCCAAGGGCGGCTACATCAGCGACGCCTACGTCTACACCGGTTCGGACGGCCGGGTCGCCCCGGACTGCGCCGGCACCACCCTCTCCTGCTCCACCGCCGGCACCGGCAACCCGAGGACCTGCGCCGAAGCCGTCGCGTGGGCGAAGGCGCATGTGCACACCAACAACGATCCCGACTACTACCGCTGGTGCGACCGGATCAACTCGTGGGCCTACGGCTGGTCCGCGAGCGGCTCGGAGACGGCCTACGTCCACTGGACCCAGCTCCCGGGTTCGTACAAGCACCCGGGTGACACCCAGGTCCCCGCGGGCGGGCTCGCCTTCTTCAGCAACGGCGGCACCGGGCACACGATGATCTCGATCGGCGGCGGCAAGTTCCTGTCGAACGACATCCACGGCCCCGGCAGCTTCACCGAGACCACGATCTCGGAGATCAAGAACGCCTGGAACTACACCTATCTCGGCTGGTCGCAGCCCTGGTTCAAGATCAACCACTGATCGCACGGGTGGCCTCGAAACGCTGCCGGACGAAGGGGTCCCCGTCCGGCAGCGTTTCTTCCGCCCGCCAGGAGAAACTCTCGGCGGTCAGCTCCGAAAAGATCCACCGGCGCCGGACGCCGTCGGTGTCGGCCTCGATCTCGAAGCCGTCTTCGGTCGGCTTCCCGACGAACGGGATCACCCAGCCGTTGCCCGGCCCGAGCCAGGTCGACCGGAACGCGTCGATCTTCTCGTCGTAGAAACGCAGGCTCATCCCCCATTCGCCGTCGAGGCCGTCGACCCGGCTCGCCCGCGCCGGGCAGATCCACACGTCGGTCACCGCGCGGCCGTCCAGCGCCCAGCCGAAATGCCATTCCCCGTCGACGGTCCGGACACTCCCGTCCTCGCCGTGGTTGTGCACCACCAGATCCCAGCTGCCGATCAGCGGCTCGAACACGCCGAGCCGTGCGGCGAGTTCGGGGCGCGGCGCGGCCGCGGTGAAGAGGGAGGCGATCCGTTCGGTGACGTCCATGCGGCCAGGATGACTATTTGACAGTATGCTGTCAAATATGACCGATCTCGTGCGCGACTACCGGCTGCTGATCGCCGACGTCTACGAACTGGCAGGGCTGAGCCGCCGGATCAGCGAACGGGAAGCCGCCGGACAGGGCACGACGGTCGCCCGCTGGCACGTGCTGAGCGCGGTGTCGGACGAACCCCTCGCCGTCCCCGCCATCGCCCGCCGCCTCGGCCAGGTCCGCCAGGCCGTTCAGCGCGTCGTGGACGACCTCGCCGAAGCAGGCCAGCTGCGGGCGGAGTCCAATCCCGCGCATCGCCGCTCGCTCCTGTACGGCCTCACCCCCGAGGGCGCGCGGCTGCTGGAACGGCTGTGGGACGCGAGCGAAGCGCCCCGGCTCGGGATGCTCGATGACAGCGGTGTCAGCGCCGCGGACCTGCGGCAAGCCCGCGACACGCTGCGCCGATTGACAACCGCGCTCAGCACCTGAAAGCGCCCTTTCGTCGCATCGTGATAAAAAGTGGCCGCGCGAGCGGGTTAGAGTTGACGGATGAGCACTGAGGCTCCCGCTACTCCCGCACCCCGGGAGCAGCGCGAGCTCATGCAGGCGATGCTCACCCGGCTGCCCGAGTTCAGCGACCGCCTCGCCCGGCTGCTCAGCGACGAGGACGAGTTCTATCACCAGGTGGACACCACCGCGCCGGACGAACTGCGCAAGGTCTGCCGGGCGAATCTCGAACGGGCGCTGACCGCCCTCGTCGAGGGCAGGGGACTTCCGCTCGACGCGGCCCGCAAGACCGGGCTGGCGCAGGCCCGGCAGGGTATCCCGCTGCCGTCCGTGCTCCGCGCGTTCCGGATCGGCGGGATCTTCGTCTACGAACGCCTGCTGGAACTGGCAGGCCCCGGGTTCATCAACCCCGCGCGCACGGTGGAGATCAATTCCAACGTGTGGAAGACCATCGATCTCTACTCCGACGCGCTGACCACCGCGTACAGCGAGGTGGCCGCCGAACTCTCGCACGAGAAACTCGCCCTCCTCGACGGCCTGCTGCAGGGCCGGTTCGCCACCCAGGCGGAACTGGAGGACGCGGCCAGGGAACTCGATCTCCCGGCGGCGGGCACGTTCGTCGCCGTCGTGACCGAAGCCGTCGAACAGAAGGAGCGGCCCGGCGTCGAGGCACTGTTGCGGGCACGGCGCTGGAAGTCGGTCTGGCGGCCGGGTGCCGAGACCGGACTGGTCGTGATCGACCGGGTCGAGGACGTCCGGCGGCTGCGCGACGTACTGGGCACCCTGCCGCTCGCGGTGGGGATGAGCAGACCGTTCAACGGATTCCTGGAGGCCCCGGACGCGGTCCACCGGGCCCGGATCGCCCGCCGGTCACTGGTGGCGGGCGCCGCCGGGGGGGCCGTCTTCGGCGACTCCCCTGTCACGACACTGGTCGCGAGCGCGCCGGCGATGTCGCGGGACGTCGTCCGCTCCGTGCTCACCGGGATCCTGGTGCTGCCCAAGGCCGAACGGGACGTCCTGCTCGACACGCTGATCGCGTGGTTCGCCGGGCACGGCTCGGCGAAGGAGGCCGCGGACCGGCTGATCGTCCACCCGAACACGGTCCGGTACCGGCTGCGCCGGGTACAGGAACTCACCAGGCGCGATCTGTCCGACCCGGTCGACGTCGGCGAACTCTACGTCGCGCTCGAAGCGGTCCGGCTGGCCGACGACGCGCGTTAGAGCCTTTCCGGCGCCATGTCGGCGTCGATGATCCTCGCGAGGTCGAGCAACGTGTGCCCGAGGCCGGGACGCGCGGTGAGCCGCACGGCCAGTGTGCGGCCGCGAGTGGTGGTGGCGACCGGCAAGGTCACCTCGGGGTTCGCGGATCTCGTCCACTGTGGACGACGCCCGGCCGCGGACAGGACGATGTCCGGATGCGGGGACCGCCGCCCGGGACGCCATCGTGATCTCCTGGCGTCGAGATCACGGATCACGTTGCCGTGCAACGAAAGCAGCGCGGCGACATCCGCGACCGCGTCGCGGAGTTCGAGGTCGGTGATGGAGTCCGAGTACGCACCGATGTCCAGGGCGCGGGGATCGATCGGGTCCTGCGGCACAGAATTCCTTTCCACCCGGCGGAAGTCGTCCGATGGTGGTCCCGCTCCCGTTGTTCCCGGGAACAAACATGTTTGGCTGCCTGCGCCGAATGGCGGCGCGGGTACCGCCTTCCGGTCGCACGGCGTACCTATGACCGTCGGTCACACCTTTGACGCCGATCGACCCGCGCGCCAGTATCTGGCGACTGATTACCGATGGGTAATGTGGATGTTCCCGTGGTTCCACCAGGAGGACCGTTGCGACGAGCGTTGAGCCTGATCTTCTTGGCCTTAGGGGTGTTCGCCGTCGCCGGCGCGGTGTCGCTGCCGACCTACGTGAAACCCGAACTCGCCAAAGTGCCACTGAACCAGGATTCGACGTCGGTCCTCGAAGGCACCGCGTCCAAGGTGCTCGCGGTGAAGACCGTGGGCGGCAAGACGGTCACGGAGATCCGCGACAACGCGAAACTGAAGGCCACCGCCCACGTGGTGGCGAATTTCGCGCCCCCGGAAATGCGGGAGGGCACGGACGTCGCCGTCTGGCTGCTGGCCGTCTCGGTCGTCGACACCCGTGACGACACCGTGGTCAACGCGAGCAAACGCCAGGTCTGCTTCGACCGCCGCACCGCGGAGGGCTACCTGCCGCCGGGCGGTGACCAGGAGGCGAAGTGCTCGGCCACCAGCAGCTTCGTCACGAAACTCAAGGACAAGCCCGAAAAAGAGAACCAGAAACCCGAGGAGATCCAGGAGTACAAGCCGCAGCCCGGCCTGAACTTCAAGTTCCCCTTCGGCACCGAGCAGAAGGACTACCAGGTCTACGACGACAACACCGGCCGCGCGGTCCAGGCCCGGTTCAAGGGCGTCGAGGAGATCAAGGGCGTCGAGGTCTACAAGTTCGTCCAGGAGATCCCCGACACGAAGGTCTCGATGAAGAAGGTGCCGGGCTCGCTCATCGGCGCCACCGGGAACTCCGTCGAAGCCGGCCAGTTCTACCGGGGCACCATCACCAGCTGGATCGAGCCGGTGACCGGGATCCAGGTCAAACAGGAACAGCAGTCCCACCAGGAGCTGCGATCCGCCGCGAATCCCACGCCCACGGTGGTCTTCGACGGCACGCTGACCTTCACCGACGCGACCGTCGACAAGATGGTCCAGCAGGTCGACGAGAACAAGGGCAAGCTCGACTTCATCTCCAGCACCGGGCCGGTCGTGCTCGGGATCCTCGGTGCGGTCTTCCTCGCGCTCGGGGTGTTCCTGCTGGTGAAGCGGCGTCGCGCACCTTCCCGGCACTGACTCGTCCCGAACCCGAAACTTCCAGCGTCTAGCGCTTCCGGAGCACCATCACCAGGTTCCACGACGCGACCTCGCGGACGCCCGGAACCCGCACGATCCACTGGGCCCAGGAGGGGTGGTATCGCGGATAGAACTCCTGGAGATCGGCGAGCGGCGTGGCCTTCCCCCACCGGATGGCCGCGCCGACCGAAAAGGCGAACAGGCTCTCGCCGAATTTGTTCTTCGGCTCCTTCCCCGTCTTTTCGCGGTAACGCCGCCGGGCATAGTCTCCACCGAGGAAATGCCACGGCGCGGTCTCGTGACCACCCCACGGGGAATACCACGGTGTGAACGAGGCGAAAATCGTGCCGCCGGGTTTGGTGACCCGGCACATCTCGGCCAGCATGACCTCGGGTTCGGAAACATGTTCGAGGACGTTCGACGAATAGCAGACGTCCACGGATCCGGAGCGCACCGGCAGTTCCGTCCCGCTGCCGCGGACCATGTTCTCGCCCGCCTCGCCTCGTGCCGTCAGCTCGCCGACATCGGGATCTATCCCGAGATAGGTGGCGCCGGCCGCCCGGAAAGCGTCTGAGAAATAGCCGGGGCCGCCGCCGACGTCGACAATGGTTCGGCCGTTCAACGGAGTGTGCTGAGCCACTTGCCGGACCGAGTCCTCGGCGAGCACCGAGTAGAAGCCGTCCGGATCGGTTTGCTCGGTGAGAAAGGTCCGGAACAACAGCACCGATCTGCGCAAGGTGGCGCGATGCGGCATCGTTGAAAAAGTCATCGACCGATTACCGACCATCGGACCATCGCTTTCCGAGAATGATTCATCTACCGTGTACGCACCGGTAACCTAGCATTGTCGCTAACAGGTTGGGAGAACCACGATGGAAAGGCCACGTGTGCTGCTCGTCAACTGGCGCGACACCGGGCATCCGGAAGGCGGCGGCTCCGAGCGGTACGTCGAGCGGATGGCCGAGGGGCTCGCCAAAGCCGGGTACCGGGTCGAAATCCAGTGTGCCGCCTATCCGGGCGCGAACGCCGGGGAATGGCGCGACGGGGTCCGCTACCGCCGCCGTGGCAACAAGTTCGGCGTCTACCTCCACGCGCTGCGGGCGATCCGAAAGGCGCATGCAGACCTCGTGGTCGACGTGCAGAACGGCATGCCCTTCTTCGCCAGGCTGGTCGCGGGCTGCCCGGTCCTCGTGCTGGTGCACCACGTTCACCGCGAACAGTGGATCAGCGCGCTCGGCGAGACACTGGGCCGGATCGGCTGGTGGATCGAATCCAGGCTGGCACCGTGGCTGTTCCGGCACTGCCGCTATGTCACGGTTTCCGAGATCACCAAGGGAGAACTCACCGGCCTCGGCATCGAAGGATCGCGGATCACCGTGGTCCCCAACGGCCTGGACACTCCGCCGCGCGTCAAGGCCGTCCGGGAGACCGAGCTGACGCTGGTCGCGGTCAGCAGGCTGGTGCCGCACAAGCGGATCGAGCACGCGATCGACGTCGTCGCGGAACTGGCGCCGCGCTGGCCGACACTTCGCCTCGAAGTGGTCGGCCAGGGGCCATGGGAGGAGGTGCTGCGCAACCACGCCCGTGACCGCGGTGTCGAGGACCGGGTGCGGCTGCACGGCTGGCTGGACGAGAACGAGAAACACGAGATCCTGGCGCGGTCCTGGCTGCACCTGTGCCCGTCGGTCAAGGAAGGCTGGGGCATCGTCATCATGGAGGCTGCCGCGCACGGCGTGCCCTCGATCGCCTACCGGGCGGCGGGCGGGGTGGCCGAGTCCATTGTGGAGGGAAAGACCGGCCTGCTGGCCGAGGACTTCGAGGATTTCACCGCGCGGGTGGACGAGCTGCTCGCCGACCGGGCCCGCCGGATCGAGATGGGCCTGGCCGGTGTCACGTGGGCGGGCCTGTTCGACTGGGAGCACAGCGTGGACCGGTTCGCGTCACTGGTGCGCGACGTGGCCGGGGTGGCCATCCCCCAGCCCAGGGTCATGACGCCGCAAGGCTTCCACGAGTCCGTCGGCGAGCCCGGCCGTCGCGGCGTCGTCGAAGTCCTTACGGCGTGCGCGCACGGTGACGGTGCTCGTGTCCCCGACGGTCGCCGCGCCGAACGCCACGCCTGAGCGGCCACTGGCGGCGGGATAGAACGCGATCGAGGTGACCGCGTCCGCCGCCGAAACGACGCCGAGGTTGGAAACGAGGTAGGTCGAGCCGAGCCTGCTCGCCAGCAGCCGCGTGCCCAGCCGGGCGATCCGGCTGCTGCGGGCGGGGAAATCGGGTTCCGGCGGCCGCGCGGCCAGCAGCGCCCCCACTTCGGCGGCACTGGGGTTCCGGCCGAGCCGCAGGCGGAAGAACGCGCTGTCGTGCTCGGGTTCCGGCGCGGCACCGCCTCGCCAGGAGGCGCCGACCGCGGCCACCACTCGCGTGCTCTTCCCGCCGCGCCGGGCGTTCCACGTTTCCGTCAGGTCGGCGGCCGCCGCCGCGAAGACCGAGGACCCGAGCCGCAGGCGAGGGAGATTCCTGGCGCTGAACACGTCTCCAGCGCCGCTTTCGGTTCTCTCCGGAGTGATCCTCGCTGGAGGCGCGAAAAGCGCCTCAGCGAGCCTGCGGACGGCCGAGCCGAGAAATGACCGATCCGCCGTACGCGCGCCGATTCCCTTGGCGGCGGAGGAGATCGGGGCGTCGAGGACGAGGCCGAGGACGGCGAGCAGGCCGAGCCCGTCGAGCGCGCCGTGATGGGCGGCGATCAGCACGACGGGTTCGTCGGTAGCGGCCGCGACGCGGATCAGCGGCGCACCGCGTTCGTACGGCGCCTCGGCGAAGCGATCACGGGTGGCCGGAAGTTCTTTCCCCGGAAAGGCTTCGACGTCGGGAGCGGCCCCGAGCCAGAGCCGCTCCTCGACCGCGGCGGCCAGCCGCGCCCGCGCTTTTTCGGGCGCCAGAACCGAAGACAGCTTCGCTTCCAGGAGGATGCTCCAGGAAACGGTGGGGTCGCCGTAGAGCCCGACGACGCGGTGCGCGTGGTCGGAGGCGAGCTGGGACACCGGCTCAGCGTTTGCCGTAGATGACGTTCTCGGGAGCCACGAGCGGGTTGTACTGCTCCTTGATCTTCGCCTGCACCTGGGGTGCGGCGTCGGGATCGGCGGAGTTCGTCAGCGCGTAACTCCCGCCCGCTGCCGTCGCGAGCCCGATGATGACGGCCGCGGCCGCGCCGATGAGGGTGCCCAAGACCTACTCCTTCCGCGACAGGGAATTCCTGCGTCGGCTCAATGTACGCACCGGTAACTTGAGGCACAACAGGGCGACGGCGATCGACAGCAGCGCTACTCCGTTTGCCAGCAGCACGGGGATCGGGGATGCCGTCTCGGTCACGGTGGGTGCACCGGGAGTGCGGTAGAGCGTGAGCCAGTCACCGGACCACACCGGTTCCGCGCCGGTCAGCAACCGCGGGTCGACCCGTCCCGGCGTCCCGTGTTCGACCAGGATCCAGCCGATTCCGGCCGCGGACAGGTCTTCGGGCGACTTCGCGGCGCGGACACGGTCCATTCTGGAATCTTCGCCGGCGATCTCCTCGTCACCGACCCGCAGCGTGTCGTCGGCGAGGACGGTCTCCGGCAGCGCCCTCGGCGCCGGGTCCAGCTGGGTCCGGTGGTCGTTCCAGGCGAAACTCCTGAAGGTGGACAACGGCAGCGCGACGACGTCGCCGGGCCGGTGGTCTTCGGCGAGCACCCGATGGACGGCGTTCCAGTCCTCCGGATAACGCACGGCCTCGATCCGCCCCCAGCCGCCCCAGGCGAGATCGGGCATGGTGAGCAAGGGAAAGAGCGCGGCGGCCACGACGAGTGCCACGCGCGCCGCCCCGGTCCGCAGCCGCGTGGCGGCGGCCTCGATCGCGAGCGCGAAGCCGAGCGCGACGGGGAGCGCCCACCACGCGGCCCATTTCTGCGCGTCCCGCAGCAGACCCGCGCCGGGGACGTGCCCCATCGCCCAGGACAGGACGGGTTCGCCGAACGGCAACGTCGCCAGCGCGGCGAGGACGACACCGAGAACTCCCAGCACCAGCAGCGCTCTCGCCGGCGGTGTCCCCCACCTTCGCGCCAGGGGAAGGAATCCGGCCACCGCCACGACGACCGTGACGAGGATCAGCAAAGGCGCCATCGGCGCGCCGCGGCTGCCGGGGGCGACGTCCCCGTTCCAGATGCCGCCGAGTCCCAGCACACTCAGGATCGCCGGGCCCCAGCTTTCCGCGCGGGCGCTGAACGCGGCCACCCCGGCGGGATCGGACAGCGTGCCGCCGTCGTGCAGGAGCGTCGGGACGAACCACGGCAAGTTGAGCACGACGGCGAGACCGACGGTGTGACCGAGTTTCCGAGGTCCGGCCAGCGCGATCGCGGTGAGCGCGGCCAGCGCCCCGCCGGGGGGGGTGAGCACGGCCGGGGCGCAAGCGAGCACCAGCCGCGCGAGCGCTCTCGGCTCGTTCGCGCGCAGGGAAAGGGCGGCGCGCGCGATCCACGGGAGGCAGGCGTAGGTGAGCAGAAGCGGCCAGTGCCCGATGAACAACCGCTCCGCGAAATAGGCCGTCCACGCGTAACCGGTGGCGGCGACGATCCGCGTACCGAGCTGCTCCGTCGGGACCAGCCGCGCTGCGCCGTATGCCGCGAGGAAAAGCGAAAGCAGGAGAACGATTTTCTGGACGATGTCGCCGGGAACGACCGCCGTGGCGAGCGCGATCACGGCGTCGGCGGGGACCGACCGCGGCAAGGCCGACCCGAGGCCGAGCGCGTCCGGCACGAGGGACTGACGCTGGGCGAACACCATGTCGTAACTCAGGACGAAACCACGTCCGAGCACCGGCAGGAACACCAGCAGCGCCAGCCCGGCCGACACCGCGGCCAAGGCGAGACGTTCGCGCCGTGCGTCCAAGTGCCCTTCCCTTTCCGCCTCGATCGCGGTTATGGTCGCTCGATTACTCGCCGGTAATAGGAGCGCCGTTGAGCGTAGACGTCGAGGCCGACCGGGCCAGAACCGACAAGCGCGTGGCGGCGATCCTCGTCTCGCTCGCGCTGGCGGGCAACAACGCCGGTGCCTACGCGCTGAGCATCGTCGCCGCCCGGCTGCTCGCACCGGGCGCGTTCGGCGAGCTGAGTTCGCTGCTGGCGGTGCTGGTGATCGGTGTCGTGCCCGCGATGGGCCTGCAGACCGTCGTCGCGCTGCGGGTGGCGCGCAAGCCACAGGACAGCGGGACGCTCCTGGCACTCGGCCTCACGACGAGCGCCGTCGTCGCGACCATCGGCCTCATCCTGGCGCCGGTCCTGGTCTTCGTCCTGCACCTGGACTCCGTGGTCCCCGCGCTGCTGCTCGCCGTCACGCTCGGCCCGCTGACCCTGCTCGGCCTTTTCCACGGCCTCCTGCAGGGCAGCGGCCGATTCTCGCGGCTGGCCGGGCTCATGTCGCTCGAAGGCGCGGGCAAGGTCGGCGGCTCACTCATCGGGCTCGCGATCGGCGGCAACGCCACCGGCGCGCTGGCCGGGACCGCGATCGGCTCGTACGCGGTGATCATCTGCGGCTGGCTCCTCTGTGGACGGCCGCGACCGCGCAAGGCGGGACGGCAGGCGGGCGAGGTGCTGCACGCCGCGCAGGCGATGCTGGCGCTGGTCCTGCTCGTGAACCTCGACCTGGTCCTGGCCCGCCACACCCTCCCCGCGACCGAGGCCGGCGAATACGCCCTCGGCGCGATCGTCACGAAGATCGCCTACTGGCTCCCCCAAGCCGTCGGCGTCCTGGTGCTCCCCCGCTTCGCCGACGGCGACGACCGGCGCCGCATCCTGCCCGCCGCCCTGGCCGTCTGCGCCGCCCTCGATTCCCTCGTCCTCCTCGTCTCGCTGGTCTTCGGCCCCCGTCTGCTGTCGTTCATCGGCGGCTCCGGCTACTCCGCCAGCACCATGCCGGTCTGGCCGTTCGCCCTCGCCGGCTCGATGCTCGCGCTGGTGCAGATCCTGCTGTTCTCCCGCCTCGCCGCGGGCGACCGGCGGGTGACCGTGCTGATGTGGGCGACCGTGGCGGCGGAGACGGTGCTGGTGACGACCTGGCTGCACTCGTCGGCCGTCCAGGTGGTGACCGTCGCCGCTTGCTGTGCCGGTGCTTTGGCTCTCTCGGGCGCCTTGTTGGAGGTCCGGTCGCGGCGGGCTTGAAGGGGCTGTGTGGATTTTGGGACGTCAGATGTCCCAAAATCCACACGGGCACGCACGAAAGGTCCGGTCACGGAACCAGACTGGCGGGTTCTGTCGGTGATCGGCCCCATGCTGCTCGGGTGCGAAGAGGAGACTGGGCACATCACCCCTTGATCACCAGCGGTCCGGCGGTGATCACGGTGAAGCAGCTCGAAGCCATCGGCATGCCGCGCCGGACGATTTCACGACGCTGCGAGCCCGGCGGGACGTGGCGGATGCTGCTGCCCGGCGTCGTGCTGCTCCAGAACGGCGAGCCGACGAACGAGCAGAAGAGCCACGCCGCCCTCCTGCACGCGGGCGTCAATTCGATCCTGACCGGTGTAAGCGCTTTGGCGCGATACGGGTTACGCAACCTTCCCGTCACCGGGGAGGTCCATGTTCTGGTCCCGGCGAACCACTCGGTCGCCGACAGCGGTTTCGTCCACATCGAACGGTCACGTCGCCTGCCGAAACCACGCGTCAGATCCGGGCTCCCGACAGCTCCGGTTCCCCGGGCGGTGATCGACGCGGCCCGGAGAACACCGGACAAGGACCTGGTCACGGCGATGATGGCCGAGTCCGTCCAGCGAGGTTTCTGCCTTCCCGGAGCGCTCGCCGAGGAACTCGACGAAGCCCCCCGAAGGAGCAGCTTGCGAGACACCCTCCTCCCGATCCTGGGCGGCGCCCGCTCGGTCGCCGAAGCCGACGCCTGGCACCTGTGGCGATGGTCGGACCTGCCCGAATTCCAGTGGAACGTCAAGATCTTCGGCTCCGACGGCGACTACGTCGCCCAGCCAGACGGCTGGTGTGACGAGCTCGCCTTCGCCTGGGAAATCGATTCCCTCGGCTACCACGCGGGAACCGAGGGCTTCCGCGAAACGCTCGCCCGCAACGCCCGGTACGCGGCCGCGGGGATCGTCGTTCTCCAGACGCTTCCGTCGCGGCTGCGTTCGGAGCCCGGCAAGGTCGTGGCCGAACTCCGGGCCGCGCTGGAAAGCGCGCGCCTACGCCCCCGGCCCGACGTCACCCTCGGCCTCACGCCCCGCGAACCAAGGCACGCACACAGCCACCATCGCCGCCGCGGCCAGCAGTAGCGAAGCCTGGGTCACCGGCCCGTAGGCCCACTCCTGCCCGTGCCCCAGCAGCCGCCCCACCACCGCGACGATCGTCCCCACGGCCATCCCGCCGAAAGCGAGATACCGCGGCGCGCGTTCGCTGAACTGGCGGGCCAGCAGGACGGCGATCAGCAGCACGATCGGCAGCATTCCGCCCAGTACGGCGAGCAGGCCGATGAGCACCACCGGGACGGCGATCCCGGAACCCGCCTCGACGGAGACATGACGCCGCCGGATCGGCCACAGGACACCGATCAGCACCGCGAGGATCGCGATCGCGCCGATCAGCAGACCGGAGCGGTATTTCCAGTCCGGGGTGAACTCGAGCTGGACGACGCCGCCCGAACCGGCGGGCAGGATCCACGCCTGCTGCCAGCCGTCGACGCGTGTCTTCACCAGCGGAGTCCCGTTCAGGGACGCTGTCCAGCCCGCGTTGGCGTTCTCCGGGACGGCCAGCACCGACTCGTCCCCGCCCGCCACGGTGACCGATCGGGACGTCGCGTCCCACGAGTCCACCGTGACGGCCCGGTGTCCGACCGGCCCGGCGGTCTTCCCCGCCGGTTTGAGCCACAGGTCCTGGACCACGAAAGACTCCGACCGGTCGGTGCGCAGTTCGTGCCCGCCCGCCGCCAGGTCGACGCCGCCCTGGGAATCGGGGCAGGCCGAGAGCGTCAGCGGCCGGTGCGCGACGAAATCGGCGAGCGTGCCGCGGACGGAGGTGTCGTAGGCGAAGCCGTCCAAGTGGACGTTCGGCCCGGATCCGCACGGTAGCGCGAACTCCGTGGGGGTGACGGGAAGTTCGGCGCCGGTCAGGGACAGGGTCCCGATCCCCAGCGAGTTCCGGGTCCGCTGGTCGTCGTCGAGGCCGGCGAACGCGATCTTCAGCTGCGAAGTGTCCAAAGGCGGGAACGTCGTGGAGCCGGAAGCGTCGAGTTCGACGGAACGGCTGTCCGTCGGCGTCCGCAGCTCCAGCCGTGCGGGCGTCTTGGCCGTTCCGCCCGGATCGGTGGCGACGCGGAGCCCGGAGATCGTCCGCGGTTCCGCCCAGTCCAGGGTCAACGCCGGCCGCAGGTCGGTGACGTCGGGCAGCCACGCGGTCGCGGGATCGCCGTCCACCGCGGCGAGCGCTCCCGCCGACGGATCCCCGCCCAGTTGCGAGGTCCCGGTCACCCGCACGCCCGGCGGCGCCACCGGCATCCGGCCGCCGCCGGCGGGCAGCACAGTTCCGCCGAACTCGTACGCGCTTTGCGACGTCGTCGAGAACAACCGCCGGATCCCGTCCGGTTCTTCGCCGTCGCGGGCCGCGGAAGCGTCGCAGCGGACGTGCCCGTTGTCGGGAACGCAGGCATAGCGCGGTTGCGCGCCCCGCGTGAACGCGAAGCCCGGCGCCGCGCCGGGCGGCAGGTCGGCAGGGACTTCGAGCGCGCGTTGCGGCTCGGCGCCGGGGATCTTCAGTTCCGAGATGCCGACGTTGCCGTCCTGCCTGCCGACCACGAGCGACAGCAACGTGATCCGCACCTTGCGCGTCACCCCGGGCGGCGCCGGGTAGGGGTGCGTCCCCTCGCCCCGCACGACCTGGTGATCGACGGAACCGTTGTCCGTGGTGATCCGGATCCGGGTCGGCGGCCAGCCGACGCGGATGTCGTCGACCATCGCGAGATCGACGCTGTTCACCAGCCTCGGCGTATCCAGTTCGACTTCGAGCCATTCCCCGATCGGACCGGTGAACGACGAGGAATGCCAGGCCGTCCGCGGATCCCCGTCCAGCGCGGCGAACGGCTGATGACTCGGATCCGAACCGCCGAACGCGTCGGCGAACGACGCCGCCGTCGACGCGTTCACCGAACGGATCCCCCGGTACGCGGCCACCGTCTGGTGCTGTTCCCCCGGAAACGGCAGGACGTCCAGCGCGGCCCGTTGCTGTCGCGGCGATTCCCCGGCCGTCAGCGTCTGGCTCAGGTTGTCCCGCACTCCGCCGACGTTGCGTTCGGCGCGGCGGAGCCCGTCGGTGACCAGTCGCGGTCCGGTCGGCGAGCCGCCGTCCCCGGTCAGCACGGTCGGCGTGCCGGGATCGAGCTGCCCGGAATTCATCAACGGCGCCAGGTTCTCCGGGCCACCACTCACCGTCGGAACGTCCTTTGTGGACGTCGCGCTGACGAGCGGCACCGGCCGCTTCACCTCGTAGATCTCCAGCGGCCCGAATTCGGCCGCCTTCCCGATCCCCGGCGATCCCGCCAGCCCGGCACGCAAGGTCGTGAAATCGGGCGCGCCGACCTTGGCGCGGTCGATGTCCCCGCGCAGCACCAGATACCGGTAGCCCGACCGCGCCAGCAGGTCGGCGAGCCCGGGATCTCCCCTGCCGTCGGCCAGTGCCGCGTCGACCGAGTCCATCAGGCGGGTGTTACCTTCCGACCCCAGCGGGACCTGGTTGCGCACGGCCCACGGACTGTCCGCGATGGCCTGCGCGGGCTCGTCCACGGTGCGGCCCCAGTCGTACTCGCCGAAGCCCGTCGCGGGCAGCAGCAGGGTGCGTGCCCGCGCGTCGGTCTTGGCGACCCAGCCCATCGCGTCGTACCAGTACCCCGGCACCTCGTCCCAGCCCGGCCCCGGCCGCAAGGTCAGCAGCCACACCGGCGCGGCCATCACCACGACCAGCAGGGCGCCCAGCGCCGGCCGCAGATTCCGGCGCAGCGCGGGCGCGGCACTCGTGATGCCGTGGACGAACGCCAGCATCAACGGCAGGCGCAGCACCGGTTCGAACTTGTGCACGTTGCGCAGCGGCGCGAGGGGGCCGTCGAGCAGATGCCGCACGGGTTCCGCGAGCGGGCTGTCGAGGGTCCCGACGTAACCGACGGTCAGCAGCGTCAGCCCGGTCAGGACGCCGAGCATCAGGAAACGCCGTTCGGGCAGGCCACGCCGCGCGAGGCCGAACAGCCCGACGGCGGCCACCAGCCCGGTGGCGGTCATGAGGACGGGGTTGTCGATCAGCGCCCAGCCCGACGGCCACCACGGCGTGCCCTGCACGACGTAGGCGACCCACTGGTTCGTGCCGCGCAGCACCTCGAACAACGACATCGGCGCCGTGGTGTTCGTCGCGGATTCGATGTAGTCCAGGAACGGCAGGCTGTACTGGCCGAGCAGGACCAGCGGCAGGATCCACCACAGCATCACGCCGACGACGAAGACGAACCACCAGATGACGAGTGCGACGTGCGTACTCCGCCATTTCCGGGTCAGCAGCCACAGTCCGGGCAGCACGAGCGCCATCACGACCATCGCGCCGTTGACGCCGCCCATGCACAGCACGGCGAGCGCGGACAGGCCCGCGGCGCGGCGGGGTGAACCGATCCGGTCGGCGAGGATCAGCGGCAGCAGCACCCACGGCAGCAGGACGGCGGGCAGCATCTCCGAGGACAGCGATCCGATTTCGGTGACCATCCGCGGCGCCAGGGCGTAGCCGACTGCTCCGATCAGCCGAGTCCGTTCGTTCCCCACTTTGAGCGCCCGGGCCACCAGCAGCGCACCCGCGAACGCGACGGACAGCAGGATCGCGCACCACAACCGCTGCGCGATCCACACCGGTAGCCCGACGGCCTGGCACAGTGCGAAGAACGGCCCCATCGGGAACAGGTAGCCATAGGCCTGGTTCTGCAGTTCCCCCGCCGTCGCCTGGGGATTCCACAGGTGCAGCGCCCGGCCGAGGAAGGCCAGCGGATCCACGGCGAGGTCGAGTTTGGTGTCGAACGTCGTCCTACCGGGACGCTGCAGAAAGGACAGCGCGGTCAGCGCCAGCACGATCCACGTACTCGGCCTTTTGAGCAGCGCGCCGGGGGTTACCATCCGGTAGATACTAGGCGGAAACGTGGCTACTATGCGCCTATGACAGACGGTTTCGAAGAAGCCTGGTCGCTCGCCGAACCCGTCAAAGGCTGGATGACACGGGAGCAGGGCCTGGCCCTGTGGACCGCGGCGTGCCGTCTGGACAAGGGCGATCTGATCGTCGAAATCGGCAGCCACCAGGGCCGTTCGACGGTCGTCCTCGCCACCGCGGCCCGGACGGTCGGCGCCACCGTGGTCGCGGTGGACCCGTTCGTCGACGGACGGCTGTTCGGCGGATCGCCGACCCGCCAACGGTTCGAGGCGAACCTCAAGGCCGCGGGCGTCGACGACGTCGTGGAACTCGTGGCGGAGTACAGCACGAAACTCCGGCCGCGCTGGACCCGGCCGATCCAGCTGCTCTATATCGACGGCAAACACGACTACTGGACCTACACCGACGACCTGCGCTGGTCGGAGCACCTGGCCGGCGGCGGGGAGATCCTGGTCCACGACTGCTTTTCCTCGATCGGCGTCACCCTGGGCACCATCGCGAAAGTCCTCTTCGGACGGCGGTACACCTACCTCGACCGTGCGACGTCCATGGCCAGATTCCGGCTCACCCCGCCCTCACCGAAGGACAGGCTGCGCGTGATCGCCCAGTTGCCGTGGTTCCTGCGCAACGTCGGGATCAAGATCCTGCTGCGACTGCGCTTGGCACCCGTGGCGAAGATCTTCGGCCACGACAGCCCGTACGACCCTTACTGAGTGAGCGGCTTGCCGACCTCAACCTTCGCGAGACAGACGGGAGCGCCCTTGGCGGACAACTGGAAACCGACCTTGTCGAAAAGCCCTTCGATCGGCAGGTACATCGTGTGCAGGCCGGGCTGGAACCACACCGGCACGCGAACGCCGTCGCGGTCCACCACGCCTTCGCCGCCGTCCGCGGTGAAGTAGTCGATCCGCAGCAGGTACCGGCCGAGTACGGGGGTGTCCAAGGGAACGCGGACCAGTTGCTCAGCGACCGGATGACCGCAGCCCGCCACCGGCCCCGGCACCCCACGGGAAACCGGGTCCACCCCGGTGATCGGCCGGGCGGTGCCCGAAGCGTCCAAAAGGGACATCCGGCTCGTCGGCTGGTCGAACAGGACACCCGGGATCAGCCCCACGACCCGCGAGGTGCGGGCGTTCACCCCGAACCAGCCGTGCAGGATGTCGTTCGGCACCGTGGTGTCGTACAGGACGAGGTCGGGATCCCGTGCCACCGAAGCGCGTGCGTTGGCGAGGAACTCCCGGGAGTGGTCGAACCGCAGCCCGGGCGCCAGCCGGGAGAAACCCACCGCGGAACTCGCGATCAAGGCAAGGCACACCACCAGGGCGAGCGGCCGTTTCGCCGGAGACGGCAGTGGATCCGACGGCCGGTCGAGCGATTTGGGCTCCAGGAAGGCGAAAGCGACACACAGCGCGACGACGAGCGCCAGATCGGCGACATAGCGGGGATCGCTGCCCAGTTCCGGGCCGACCTCGGTGAGCCGGGTCGCCGCGGAGAGCCCGACATCGGCGGCGAAGACGACGCCGAGCAGCAGCCACGCCTTCCGTGCCCGGACTCCGCCGGTGCGGACCCCCGCGACCAGGACCACGACGGCCGCGAGCAGGAGCAGGATCCTGACCACCACACCGGAAGCGGCGAAGGTCGCGCCCGGGCCGGGGCCCGACCACGGCCCGCCGACCATCCCGGGCACCAAGGTGTCGCCGATCATCCGGCCCGCCATATCCGCGACGGTGCCGACGGTGACCGGGCCGGTGCCTTGTCCGACCTGACTGCTGGTCAGCGTGAGGAAGACGGCGGCGTACCCGGCGAGCACGGCGATGAGCACACCCCAGAGCACGACATGCCGTCGCAGCGAGACGCCGAGCAGCACGGTGACCCCGGCGAGAAGTACCGGGATGAACACGGCCTTTTCGTAGAAGGCCAGCCCGAAAACGGTCCAAGCCACGGTGGCGATCGCCCAGCGTCCGCCGTCGGCCAGGTACCGCACGTGCGCGTGCAGGGCCGCGGTGGTGGCCAGCAGCACGGGCGCGAATTGCAGGGCGTAGGCCCACCACAAGGTCGGGACGAGCTGCAGCGTCGATGTCGTGAACATCGTGAACGGGACGAGAATCCCCCACCGGCGCCCGAAACAGCGCACCAGCACCGTCCACAGGAGAACCGAGGCCGCGGCCTGCATCAGCAGGAGCGGCGCCATCAGCACGGCGAAGTCCAGTGGCTGCCACGCGGTCAGGAGGTCGGCGAGCAGGAAGCCGCCCGGCGCGAGATGACCGTGGTAATCCTGGAAGAAGTAGCCGAAGTCGAACGGCCCCGCCTTCGCGGCGTGGTAGGTGATGACGAAGTCGTCCTGCGCGAGGCTTCCCCGCAACGCCGCCCAGATGTGCAGCAGGAACGGGACCACGCCGGCGACGAACGCGGTGAGCGTGACCGGCGACGGTCTCTCCCCCAGTGCCACTCAGTGCCTCAATTCTTGCAGATCGGCGGCTGGCACATGATCTTGCTCAGCGCCTGGTAGAAGACGTCGGAGATCTTCCGCGGATCGGGGGTGGTGAACGCTTCCCCGCCGGTGGCGGCGGAAACCCGCCGCAGTTCGGACGCGTCGATATCCGGCCCGATGCCGATCCCGATGACGGGCAGGGGTTTCCGCGGATCCTGGAGCTTGCCCAGTTCCTCCAGCAGCCGCGGCAGGCCGACCGTCTCGCTGTCCTCGTTGCGCCCGTCGGTGAGGACCACGACCAGGTTGATCCGGCCGGGTTTCCAGTTCTGCCTGGCGTTCTGGTACGCGGCGAGGATGGAATCGTAGAGTCCCGTCGCTCCGCCGGGTTTCGGCCGGACGGCCTGCAGCTGCTCGACCCCGCCGGAGGCCTTTTGCTCGGCGATCGTCCGCATCGGCAACAGGACACGGTGGTCCTTGTCACCGTCCAATTTGGTCGAGAACAGCCACAGGCCCAATTCCGTGGTGGGCTTGAACAGGCCGAGTCCCTGCGTCGCGGCCTGCAAGGTGAGGTCCATCCGGCTCTTGCCCGCCCCGGGTACGGCGGCGGCCATCGAGCCGGAGACGTCGAGGAGCACCTGGACCCTGGCGCTCAGATTCGTTCCCGCCCAGGCCTGCAACGCGGCGTAGAGCTCCGTCGCGGGCGGGGGTCCCGGCGGCCGTGGCGCCGGATCGGTCCGGCTGTCCTGTGCGCGCGGAATCGCGAACTGTCCCGTGGGGGCGCGGAATCCCGCGTCGGCGAAGGTCGCCCCGGCGAGCGGATCGAGCAGCAGCCGCAGAAAACGCTCCGCCGCGCCCCTCGACGCCTCCGACGCCTTGGGCAGCACGACGTACGGATAATCGAAGCCCTGCACCGGGACATCCGGATAGGCCGCCACCAGATTCCGGGCGAGGACGGCCTGTTCGGTCGCCGGGAAGGCGGCCGGGAACCGGCCGGGCGCCTGGTTGAGCTTCCGCAGGGCGGCGGTGAAGGCCGCGGCCGGGTCAGCCGCCTTCTCGGTCATCTTCCGGAGGCCGAGCAGCGTGGCGATACCCAGCGGATCACGGACCGGATCCGGCATCCCGACCGGGGAGCCGTCGAGGATCTCCTGCCAGGCCGGGGCTCTCCCCGGCCAGCCGAACCGTCGCGCGGTCTCGTCGGGAAGTCCCAGCACCACCGGTGAGTTCGCCACCGACTGACCGGACTCCGGCAGGTTCCACGCACCGGCGTCCCTGGCCTGCACCAGCATCGTGCTCGACTCGGGGACCCAGACGTCGGGTCCGGTGGACGTGGTGGTCCCGAGCAGGTCGGCGGTCTTCGCCGACTCGCTCGCGGTCACGGTGACACTGAAGCATTCTTCCTGCGGCACGGTCGCCGCGAGCCGCGTGAGCACCGGCGCCACATCCGGCGCGGCGGTGATCTCGACCGGCGTCAACGCGTCACAACCGTTGCCCGCCAACCGGGCCCGCAGATAGTCGACACCCCACCAGGCGCCGAGCGCGATCACCAGCAACAGGCTCAAGACGACGACGGGCGCGGTGAAACGCCGCCCACGCCTCGGGCCTACCTGCATGCGCATGCCTCCGAGGTGCGGGGTGAGGATCTGGGATGTTGCCCAATCCACCCGCGCACGTCAACCCTCGGGTAACTTACGCCCGCGCCGGTGCGGCAGATGGCCTAACCGACGCCCTCAAACCTGACCGAAGTAGCGGCCCGCGCCGACATGCGCGCCCGCGGCCCGCCACCCCCCGGCGTCGCCGGCCGAATCGATCCCGTCCGCGATCACCGTCGCACCCGCCATGGTCGCGGTCTCGATGAGGTTCCGCAGCGAGCGCTCGGCCAGGGGCTCGGTCCGCCGCTCGGCCAGCCGGGCGGCGATCCGGACCGTCCGCACGGGCACGTCCACGAGACAGACGACGTCACCGGCGGCACCGAAGTCCTGCAGTTCGGCGTCCACCCCGATCTCGGCGAGGAGCTGCAGGTTGTCGACGGTCTCCCCGAGGTCGCGGAGTACGGCACCGGCGGGGAAACCCAGCCGCAGTCGTGACGGCCCGAGACCGGTCATGGCGAGCATCCGGCGCACCGTTCCGACGAGATCCGGATCCGCGGCCTGATGCGGCGTCAGTCCCACCACCATCGGCAATCTGTCGTCGGCCTCCTCGCACGCGGTGCGGATGAGCCATTCGCCGAGCGGGACGATGAGACCCGTCTCGTCGGCGAAGCGGACGCAGGTGTCGTGGCCGATCCGGCCGTGGCGGGGATGGTTCCACGCGAGCCTCGCCTCGATCCCCGCGGGCGTGTCGTCCGCCAGCCGGGTCAGGGGCCGGAAGCCGATCTCGAGCTCACCGGTCTCCCAGGCGCCCGCCATCGAGACGGCCAGGCCGAACTCGTGCCGTTCCCTGGTGTCGAGGACGGAGTCGGACAGCGCCCACTGCCGGTAGCCGTTGGCCTGCGCCCGGCGCAGCGTCATGTCGGAGACACGCAGCAGCTCGGTCGGCGCGATGTCGCGTGGCGGCCGGTGCACGACGCCGACGCAGGCCGAGACGGCGACGCCGCTCCCGCCTTCGAGGTAGACGGGCTCGGACAGCTCCTGGTTGATCATGCCGATGACGGTGGCGACGTCGGGGCTGGCCGCGGTGTTCTGGATGAGGATGCCGAACTCGTCGCCGCCGAGCCTGGCGACGAGCGCGTCCTCGCCGCCCACGACGGCCCGCAGCTTCGCGGCGACGTTCTTGATCAGCGCGTCGCTCTGTTTCTGGCCGAGCCCGCCCGCGATCAGGGAGAAGCCGTCGAGGTCGAGGTGGTAGACCGTGACGCCGAAGGACGGGTCGGCGTGCTGGAGCGCCCGTTCCAGGCGGGTGCCGAAGCACTGCCGGTTCGGCAGGCCGGTCAGCGGGTCGTGCAGGGCCTGGCGGCTCAGCTGCCGCTGGAGCAGGGACACGTCGGTGTCGCCGTCGACCAGTGTGATCAGCTGCTGGGCCCCGCCCGCCGAGTCGCGGATGACGGCGCCGGTGAACCGGGCCCACGTCGATTCCTCGTCTTCGGCGACGAGTCTTCGTGAAAGTTCGAGCCGCTGGCTCTCGCCGTCGAGCAGCTTCCGGTAACCCTCGCGCAGGCCTTCCGCGTCCGCCTGGTGGATCAGGTCGTAGAGGTTCAGCCCGACCAGATCGGCCACGGGTCTGCTCAGCATCTCAGCGAACGCCGGGTTCACCCGCTGGATCCGGCCGTCCACCCTGGTGACGGCCACCCCGGTCGCCGAGCCGGCGAACAACTGCTCGAAGCGTGCCTGTGAGAGCACCAGTTCACGCCGGGTCTCACGTTCGAGGGTGACCAGCGTGCGGCTCAGATCCTCCTGCTGCGTCTGGATGCTCTCCCGCAAGGCCTCGCCGTAGCCGGACGCGAGGGCCCCGAGCACCTGCAACACCCGTTCGGGGAGTGCCCTCACGCTCCGCAATTCCGGTTCGTGCAAGAGCCCCTTGCCGAGTACGTCCATCGTGCGACGCAGGCTGTCCGGGCCGACACATCTGAGCGCGACGAGCCGCGCGCCGGCCTCGGTGGCCTGCGCGGGTTCGGCGTCGCCACTCAGCACCGCCGCGAACACGTCGTCGAGAAGAGCGGCGAAATGCTCTTCGATCTGGGCGTGGGTGTACGGAAGGTATGCCGTGCTGGTGACCAGATAGGCCCACTTGCGGGCCAGTGTGGCCCGCGTCGGCGCGGCATTCTTCCGTCTGGGCGAAGCGGAGGATGAAGTTCTCTTCGGGGCGTCCGGCGATGCGGAGTACTCGTCGCCGTCCGGAAATGGGGCAGTCACGTCTGCCGGTCCTGGGGTCGTTTTCGCATTCCGTCGTGGAGGAACATCCTCCACGATTCTCGGGCCATACTCACGGTTTACTGATCACCCGATCGGGTGGTAACCCTACGGTAGTGCAACAACGACCTTATCCCTCATCCATTCGCGAGTGGTGTCCCGGTACAGCGACACGTTGCGGTGTAACGCCGGCGAATGTTCGGCACCGGGCAGAACATACGTGGAAAGCTCGGCCTCGGGCCCGTAAAACGGCGCTTCCGCCGGACGTCCCGCCGCTCGCGCAGTCCCGGAGCACGAACAAACCGCGACGGTTCCCATTCCCGGGACGGAAACCTGATCCTTGGTCGCTTCATCCGCCTCGATGACGCCCGGGTCGGTATTTTCCGTCGCGGAGAACAGCCCGGCACGCGCTTCTGGTTTCGTCACGAAATAGAGCGGATCGCTGCCGAGGGTCGAGGCAGGCTCAGATGGCAGATGCGTTATTCCGGCGAGGATCCCGCAGTCGACGTCCGGATGCCCGACGATCACGACCTTCTCGAACGGCATGCCGCCGTGCACGGTCGCCGGTT
This sequence comes from Amycolatopsis orientalis, assembly GCF_000943515.2. Taxonomy (NCBI): domain Bacteria; kingdom Bacillati; phylum Actinomycetota; class Actinomycetes; order Pseudonocardiales; family Pseudonocardiaceae; genus Amycolatopsis; species Amycolatopsis orientalis. The sequence continues at coordinate 5,631,791 of NZ_CP016174.1, forward strand.
CGCCGAGCGGGCCGGTGACCGGCGGTTCCACGTCGGTACACCGGATGTCGGCGGCCGCGGCCGGGGCGGCCACCGCCGTGGCCAGTTCGAGCGGCATTCTCACAGACCCCTCTCCGGAATCGGAACGCTCGGAAGGATCACGAACCCTACACCTGGTAGCCGAACACTCACCGTCAACCCGGAGTTGGGGCCGGCAACAACATCGACAGCAGATCCCCGTGGTCGCCGCCCATCTCACGCGCGCCGAGGTCGAATTCCACCACCTCGCCCCGTTTCCACGAGTCGGCAAGGTCTACAGCGAGCTTCGTCATCGTCGGCTCGGCGTAGAATTCGATGCGGCTTCGCTGAAAGGCGGGCAACATCATCCGCCGTTGCCGCTGGTCGAAAGCGCCGCTAAAGGCCGCGAGCCCATCACCGACAACGGCCGCAGTTTGTCGAACACAATGCTTTTGTCGAACTTCCCCGCATCGGCGGCGAGCAGCCGCCAAGAGCGCGTGAAGGCCCCCTTCCCTCGGCTGAGCCGAGGGAAGGGGGCCTTCACGCGCTCTCGCTGTGACTGGTGGTGTCACTGAGCCTGGTGGCGATGGTCCGAGCAGGATGAGGGAACTTTGAGGGACCCTGAGTCCCTCAAGGAGTCCTTCACGGCCAGCCGCTAACGAACCCACCCCGGTAGGTACCTAAAACACCCTTGGCTCTAACCACCATTGCCACTCACGACCCCATCAGGGCAGGACGTCGGTCACGGTGTCCTTGATGACCTGCCACTTACCGTGCTGGCGGACCAGCGTCAGGCTGATCGTGTAGTGCCTGTCGATGTTCTGCGACGGCGCCTTGTAGTACGCGTCGAGGATCGCGTAGCCCATCTTGCAGTCCTCGACCACGGTGTGGGTCACCGTCCACGGCATGCTCCACTCGTACGGGAGCTTGAACTGCACGTCGATCACCGGGTCCACGTTGGCGGAATAGCCGATGATCGTCTGGCCCTTGCGGCCGATGGTGACCATGTCCTGGTGGATGATCGCCCGGTAGCGGGCCGCGTCGCGTTTGTTGTAGCTGTCCATGTCCTCCCAGACGGCGCGGTCGAACGAGCGCTGGCAGGCCTGCCGCTCGCTCTCGGCCTGCTGCTCGCCCGCGGTCGCCGCGGCGGGCACGCCGATTCCCGCCGCCGCCACGACCAGCCCTGCCAACGCCGCGTAATACCGCTTGCGCATAGGGTTCTCCTCATCACGTCCGATACTTCGTCCAGCAGGAGGTTCGCCGGACGGCGCATCACAGCTGCATCACTTCCGCATCGGCGCGGGCCCGCGGCCGGTTAACCTCGCGGGAGGGGGTGCGATGGAGTTTCGGGTTCTGGGGCCGGTGCAGTGCCGCAACGGCGGACGGCCGCTGAAGCTGGCCGGTCCGCGGCAGGAGCGGATCCTGGCAGCGCTGCTGCTCGGCGCCGATCGCGTCGTGTCCGTTTCGCGGCTGGTGGACGTCGTCTGGGACGAGGATCCGCCCGCCACGGCGACCCGGCAGATCCGTAACCTCACCACCGCGCTGAAACGCACCCTCGTCGCCGAGGGTGCGGGCGAAGACGTCCTGACCGCGGAGGGACCCGGTTTCGTCCTGCGTCCGCCTTCTTTCGACCTGCGTTCGTTCGAGGAGCACGTCTCGCGCGGCGAGTTCCGCGAGGCACTCGCGTGCTGGCACGGCCCCGCTCTGTCCGGTGTGGACAGTGCGGTGCTGCGCGGCGAAGCGGGCGAACTCGACGAACGCCGTCTGTCCGTTGTGGAACGCTGCCTCGACGAAGAGATCTCCGCCGGTGAGGACTCCGTCGCCGAACTGACGGCGCTGGTCGCCGAGCACCCGTTCCGGGAGGCGTTCGCGGGGCTGCTCATGCGCGCGCTCCACCAGCAGGGCAGGCAGGCCGACGCGCTGAACGTCTACCGGCGGGCGCAGACGAGGCTGGTGGACGAACTCGGGATCGACCCCGGGCCGAAGCTCCGCGAACTCTACGAGCGGATTCTCCGCGACGAACCGGAATACGGCAAAACGCGCTGCTTTCTCCCTTACGACGTCCCGGATTTCACCGGCCGGGAGGCGGAGATCCGCCGCCTTCTCGACGCCGTCCGGCTCGGACGGCCCGTGGTGGTCGACGGGATGGCGGGGGTCGGCAAGACCTCCCTCGCCGTCCACGCCGCGCACCGGCTCGCCGCGGATTTCCCCGACGGGCAACTGTTCGTGGATCTCCACGGCCATTCCCCGGCACGGGAACCGCTCCCGCCCGAAGCAGCCCTCGAAGCCCTGCTCGGGCAACTGGACGTTCCGGCGAGCAGGCTGCCGGGCGGCGTGGACCGGCGAGCCGCACTGTGGCGGACCACGACCGCGGGCCGGTCGCTGCTCGTGGTGCTCGACAACGCCGCGAGCGCCGAACAGTTGCGGCCCCTCCTGCCCGGCTCGGCCACGGTCGCCCTCGTGGTCACCGGCAGGCGACGGCTCGCGGCCATCGACGGCGCCGCCTCGATCAGCCTCGACGTCCTCCCGGACGAACAGGCGGGCGCGCTGTTCGCCGCGGCGTCGGGACGGCCGGACGCGGGGGTGGCCGCCTTGTGCGGGAATCTGCCACTGGCGATCCGCATCGCCGCCGCCCGGTTACAGAACCGTCCACACTGGACGGTAAACACCCTGGTCGAACGGCTGGGGTCCGAACACGACAGGCTGGCCGAACTGAAGGTCGCCGGACGCGATGTCGCCGCCGCGTTCACACTGTCCTATCAGGACTTGGACGCCGCCGCGCAGCGCATGTTCCGCCTGCTGGGGAGAAATCCGGGTACCGACATCGGCGTACCCGCGGCCGCCGCGCTGGCCGGGGTCGGCGAGCCCGAAGCCGAGCGACTGCTGGAAGAGCTGCTCGACGCCCATCTGCTCACGCAGCGGGCCTTGGGCCGGTACTCGTTCCATGACCTGATCGCCGAGCACGCCCGCACCGCCGCCCGCGACGAGGAAGCGGTTCCGGCGGTGGGCAGGCTGCTCGACCACTACCGCGACGGCCACGGCGAGGGCTGGTACGTCACGGAACGGGCCAACCTGGTCGCGGTCACCCGCCACGCCCTCGACACCGGTCACGACGACCACGCCTGGCGCATCGCGGAAAAGACCGCCGAACACCTCCGTGAAAGCGGGCATCTCGACGAAATGCTCGCCGTGGCGCGGACCGGCGTCACCGCCGCCCGCCGGATCGGTGATCCGGACCCGCTCCAGCGGAGCCTCGCGAGCCTCACGTTGGCGTTCTGGGAGAACGGGAAGCTCGCCGAGGGCATGCGCTGCGCACTGGAGCGGCTGGACGTCGTCCGCGAGTCCGGCGATCGTGGCGCCGAAGCGATCGCACTGTCCAGAGCGGGTGCTCTGCACGGCATGCTCGGTCACTTTCCCGAAGCGATCCGGTTCTATCGGGACGGCCTCGCCGTGGCGGACGAGACCGCCGATCCCGAGACCGCCGCCACGCTCTGGGGCAACCTCAGCAACGTGCAGGAGATCCTCGGGCTGCTGGACGAGGCGCTGGCCTCGGCCCGGCGGTCGGTGGCACTGCGCGCGGATCCCCGCGGCACGGTCCTCAGCGCGGCCCAGCTCGGCCTGGTCCTCGCCCGGCACGGCCGGTTCGAGGAGGCTTTCGAGGTCACCGGCCGCTCCATCGCCTCGGCACGGGATCTCGCATACCTGTTCGGCGAGGCGTGGAGCCTCATCGACCACGCCGACGCGCTGCTGCTCGCCCATCGGCCCCGCGAGGCACGCGAGCACGCCGAACGCGCGTGCGCGATCCTCACCCGGCTCAACCATCCACTGCTGCTGACCATGGCGGCCAACAGTCTCGGCATCGCCTTCCTCGCTCTCGGTGAAGCGTCGGCGGGTCTCGACAGGCATCGCCTAGCGCTCGAAACGGCGAGGCGGATCGGCTACCGGCTGCAGGAGGCCCGTGCGCTGGCCGGGATCGGGCAGGCCCGTGCCGCACTCGGCGAGGAGGCGGACGCCGACTTCCGGGCGGCACGGGAGCACTACGGCGCGATGGGCCTGTCCGCCGGACCGCTGAACACCGTCACCTCAGGAACTCGGTGAGCGGCCCGCGCAGGGCGTCCGGCTGGTGGAGGACGCCGTGGTCCTGGCCCTCGACGGTGACGTGCCGGGCACCGGGGACGACCTCGGCGACGGCGCGGGCGGCGGCGCGCATCCAGGTGTCGCTCTCCCCGCCGTCCATGACCAGGGTGGGCGCGGTGATCTTGGCGAACCTGGCCGCGGGCAGGACGTTGCCGGGACCGCACAGCGCCAGGTCGTAGGGCAGCGTGTGGGCGAGGCCGGTGAACCAGGCCCAGAACGGGTCGTCCCGCATCCCCTTGACGACCTCGGCGGGGGGGGCCGCCGCTTCGACCAGGAACAGTTCCGCCGCGTCGTCCCGATTGCCGTCGGCGATCAGCGCCCGGACGCGGTCGAAGATGTCGGCCGCGGGCTTCGGACGGCTGTCGTCGACGACATAAGGCGGCTCGTACACGGCGAGGCTGGTCATGGCGACGCCTCGGGCGGCGGCTTCCAGTGCCAGCACGGCTCCCGACGAGTGCCCGAAGACCGCCGCCGCACCGCCGACGTGGTCGATCAGGGTGGCGAGGTCTTCGACTTCGCGCTCCACCGAGTAGACCGCGCCCGCCCCGCTGTCGCCCCGGCCGCGCCGGTCGTAGGCGATCACGGTGAAGTCCGTGGCCAGCGTCGCGGCCAGGCCGGCCACGGTCGTCCGGTCGTTGAACGCGCCGCCGACCAGGATCACCGGCGTGCCCGCCCCGGTGCGTTCGAAGGCGATCGGGGTGCCATCGGCCGAGGTCACGGTCTCGAACGAGGTGGTCATCAGGTCCTCCACAGGGTCGCTTCACTCTAGCTTCGTCCCTGAGTCGGAGCCGATGACCACCGCTCGACATCACCGCCGGAGTTTTCCGAAGAATTCGCGGAGCTCGGTCACCACGTCGTCCGGGACGGCCATCGCGACCATGTGGCTGGGACTCTCGTGGTCGGCCCAGCGCACGATGTCGTTCTTGCGCGAGGCGATCTTGCGCAACGCGGCGGGGCCGCCGTGCGAGACACCGGTCGGGACCACGGTCTGGTCCATCGGCATCGCGGCCGCGCCCTCGTAATACGGCCACAGCGAAGTGCCGCCGGTCGCGGTCAGCCAGTACAGCGTCGCGTTGGTGAGCAGGAGGTCACGGTCGATCGGTTCGGCGGGACCGGCACCGCCCGGCCAGCCGTCGAACTCCTTGAACCGTTCGACCAGGTAGGCCAGCTGCGCGACCGGTGAATCGAGGAATCCGAAGCTCAGTGTCTGCGGCCTGTTCGTCGTGTAGGCCCCGTAGCCGCTGCCACCCGCGAAGCGTTCCATCAGTCCCGACAGATCGGCCTGGTCTCGTTCGGTCAGGCCCTCGAAGTCGGCCGGATCGCCCATCGGCACGCCGAGTCCGGAGGTGATGTGGGAGCCGATGACGTGGTCGGGCGCGTACGCCGCCAGGCAGGGTGTCACCAGCGCGCCGGCGTCGTTCCCGTGCGCGCCATAGCGTTCATAACCGAGGCGGCTCATCAGCTCCGCCCAGGTCCGAGCCACCCTCGCGATGTCCCACGGTCGCTCGTCGGTCGGTTCCGGGAACGGGGAGAAGCCGAAACCCGGCAAGGATGGCGCGACGACGTGGAAGGCGCGCGATGGGTCCAGACCGTGGGCCCGCGGGTCCGTGAGCGGCCCCAGGACGTTCAGGAACTCCGCGATCGAATTCGGCCAGCTGTGCGTCATGACCAGCGGGATCGCGTCCGGTTCGGGCGAGCGGACGTGCAGGAAATGCACCTGCTGACCATCGATCACCGTGGTGTACTGCGAGAACTCGTTGAGCTGCTTCTCATACGCGCGCCAGTCGTACCCGTCGCGCCAGTACTCGGTCAGCTCCTTGAGGTAGCCGACCGGCACACCCCGGCTCCATTCGGCACCGGGCAGCGCGGACGGCCAGCGGGTGCGGGCCAGCCGGTCGGTCAGGTCGTCCAGATCGGACTGCGGGATGTCGATGCGGAACTGCTCGATGTCGGTCATGCCACGACCGTAAAGGCCATATAGGACAGTTCCTGACCTAAAGCCTCGTGAGTGGCAATGAGGGTTAGAACCGTCATCACCACTCACGAGACCGCGGCTCAGCGGCTCATCCCCCAACCCGGTCCGTGAAGGCCTCCTTGAGGGACTCTGGGTCCCTCAAGGAGGCCTTCACGGACACGGTGATCGCCACAGGCGACCTTCAAGCATCAGCAGTTATCACGGTGGCGCGTGAAGGACCTTTCCTCGGGTCAGCCGAGGAAACTCGACCTTCGCTCCGTCCGGCGGCTCAGCGACCGAGCGAGATCACCTGTGTGGCTCCGAAGGTGTCCTTCACCGGCACCTCGACGGTCTTGCGCCGTACTGTCACCCGGATGACTTCCTGGCGCTGTGTCGGGTCCGAGACGGCCAGCCGCCAGCCGCCACTCCCCCGGCCCAGCGCCACCGACGCCGGACCGGACACCGCCACCTCGTCGACCGAGCCGGCGGCGAAGAAGTTCGCCAGCAGCGTCGCGTCCCACAGCCGGACGGCCTGCACGGTCGCGGTGTTGGAGCGCACGCGCCACGCCCAGGCCGAGGCGATCGTCTCCAGCACCGATGCCGTGGGCAGGACGGCGTAAGCGTAGCTCGCGTCCGTGGGCTTGGCCCCGTGCTCGATCACCAGTTTCTGATAGCGCCGGGTGTAGGGCACCGTGGTGCCCTTGGTGTTGGCGCCCTTGTCGACGTCGCGCCAGGTCCCTGTCCGGTCCTCGCGCAGCGCGGTCACCTCCGCGGCGTCGAGCAGGATGTAGCCGCCGACCTTTTCCAGGTGCAGCCATCGCTTGCGCCGCAACGACTCCGAGCCGCCGACCAGTCTGCCGTCGGCGAGCAGCGCCCCCGTGCCGTTCTCGCCGAGGTTGCGGTTCTCGATCGTGGTACGGATCCGCTCACCGGAGGCGTCGGTGATCCCCGCGCCGAGGCAGACCACCCCCGACGGTGTGAAGAACCAAGATTTTTTCGCGGTCAGCGTGCCGTCTTGCGAGACGAAGTCGAGGGCGTGCGCGCCGTGCCGCGCGTCCCAGCGGACCCCGCCGCAGTGGGCCCTGCCGGTCAGCGGCACCTGTTCCAGCGTGGGGGTCGGCCCGGTCTTGGTGGTCGTACCCGGCAGCAGCAACGGGTCGACCGTCGGCCAGTAGGCGTCGGTGAAGTGCCCCTTGGCCTTCGGCAGGAAAAGGTACAGCGAGCCGTCGCCGGTGTACCAGCCGTGCAGGTTCATCGCGTTGACCGACTCGTACCGCGCGATCCGCGACGAGGCGACGCCGAGCGAGGCCGACCAGCCTTCGGTGATGTGCACCATCCGATCCTGCTGGCCGAACACGCGGTGCGTGGCGACCGTCGGCGTCGGCCGGACCTTCGTGGCGAGCAGCTCCTGGGCGAACTCGATCCCGGGAACGCCGACGAGGTCCGGGCCCGGCGCGAACCGCTCGGGGTCGGGGATCTTCAGGTATGGCGCGAAAGTGTCCTCGGTGATCCATTTCGCGGCGAGCCCACCGAGTTCCTCCTTGCGCTTCCCGCTCGCCGACCGTGCCAGCAGGACGACGGCGCCGGTGAGCTGATGCCCGATGTCGTGCGCGGATTCCCCTTGCCGGGAAAGGAACCGGCCGCGGACCGACTCCATCAGCGCGCCCGCGTAGACGAACGGCGCGAAGGTGTCGGAGACCAGCGCGTACGCGGCGTCCTTGACGTCGGCGGCCAGTTCGAACTCGGTGCCTTTGGTGACGTGGATGGCGGACGCGACCGCGGTGAGCAGGACGATCCCGTAGTGCCCGGGATACGGCACCGTCTCGTGCTGGATGAACGAGCCGTCGGTGTGGAAGCCGTCCCCGGCCGCGCGGTGGAGCTTGGCGATGACACTCGCCGCTCCCCCGCCTTCGACGTCGGTGAACGCCCCGACGCCGCGCCGGATCCGATCGGTGTCGCCCAGCATCGCCCCGGACACGATGGAGATCGTCGACTTGTCCGCGCGGTTGGCGCCGGTCTCGACGACGCTCGGGTTGTTCGTGCGCAGGTTCGGGTTGCCGGAGAACTTCAGCACCGGCTTCAGATACTTGGCGATCTCGTCCTGGGTCAGCTCGTCCGCCACCGTCGCGAGGATGTGCAGCAGGTAGAGCGGGATGCCGATCTCGTAGGTGTACCAGTTGCCGATCTCGGCGGTCTTCTCGCTGTACTGATCGCTGGTGTACAACAGTTCCAGTGCCGCCTTGATCCGGGCGAGCACCGCCGGATCACCGGCCAGCGCACCGCCCGGTGTGCCCCAGTTGACCGTGATCGCGCGAAGCCGGGCGTACATCGACGTCGTGAACTCGCTGCCCGGGCCCAGCGGGAGGTCCTTCCACAAAGGACCGCCGCCCACCGTCATGCTGTCGTGGTAGGACTTCGCGACCCTGTCCAGGCTCGCCAGCGCGGCCCTGCGTTCCGCCGACGGCCGGTCGATGCCGGTCTGCAGTTCGCGATAGCCGGTCACGATAGACGCTGTGCCCGACGCGGGCAGTGCCGACGAAGGGGTCGCGAGAGTGGTCGTGAGCGCGACCGTGGCGGCCGCCGCCGCACCTGAACGCAAGGCGGTTCTCCGGTCGATGTAACCGAATCCGGGCATGACAGGGCCTCCCAAGAGGTCGAAGACAACAACAAGGGGCGGCGGCGTGTAGTGGGCCTCGTGAGTGGTAATGACGGTTAGAACCGTCATTACCACTCACGAGTCTTCTAGCGTTTCCCGTCGGTCCTGCGGGGCAGTCCCCACGGGTTGTTCTCCTGCAACGGTTCCGGCAGCAGCGCGTCGGGGAAGCCCTGCCAGGCGATCGGTCGCAGGAACCGCTCGATCGCGGCGGTGCCGACCGAGGTGCTGGTCGGCGCGGTGGTCGCCGGGTAGGGACCACCGTGTTCCTGTGCCCAGGTGACCGTGACGCCGGTCGGCCAGTCGTTCCAGAGCAGGCGGCCGGCGACGCGGGTCAGCGACGGGAGGACCGGGCGGATCCAGTCCACATCGGACTCCTCACCCTGGATGGTCGCGGTGAGGCCCGGTTCCATCACCCCGAGCAGGCTGATCAGCTCGGCCTGGTCGGCGTAGGTGACGATCAGCGAGGCCGGGCCGAAGCATTCCTCGCGGACGGTGTCGGCGTCGGCGAGGAAGGCCTTGGCGGTGGTGGCGAGCAGGGTCGCGCCGTGCGAGATCCCTTCCGCGCCACCGGACTCGGACAGCACCTCGACTCCGGCCACGTCACGCAGTTTCGCCAGTCCCTCGGCGAATCCGGCCGCGATGCGCTCGTTGAGCATCGGCTGCGCCGGGATCGCCGAGACGGCCTCGCGCAGCGTGTCTTCCAGCCCGTGACCTTCGGGAAGGAACAGCAGACCGGGTTTGGTGCAGAACTGCCCGGCACCGAGGCTGAACGAGCCCGCGTAGCCCTTGGCGATCGCCTCGCCGCGGGCGTCGATCGCCGCCCGCGTGACGACGACGGGGTTGACACTGCCCAGTTCGCCGTAGAACGGGATCGGTGACGGCCGAGAGGTCGCGATGTCGAACAGCGCCCGCCCGCCCGGGACCGAACCGGTGAACGACGCCGCCTGGATACGCGGGTCCTTCAGCGCCGTCACGCCGTTCTGCTGCCCGTAGATGACCGCGAAGATACCCTCCGGCGCACCGGCCTTGACCAGCGCCTCACGGAGGACTTCGCCGGTGCGGGCGGACAGCTCGGGGTGCCCGGAGTGCGCCTTGAGCACCACCGGGCAGCCCGCGGCGAGCGCCGACGCGGTGTCGCCGCCCGCGACGCTGAAGGCGAACGGGAAGTTGCTGGCGGCGAACACCAGCACCGGGCCGATCGGCGTGAGCAGCCGCCGGATGTCCGGCCGCGGCCCCATCGGCCACGCGGCGTCGGCGTGGTCGACGGTGGCGCCGAGGAACGCGCCGTCGGCGAGCACCTCGCCGAAGAGACGCAGCTGGAACGTCGTGCGCTTCAGTTCTCCCTGCAGCCGCGGGGAGGCCGGGAGATGGGTCTCCTCGGCGGCCAGCGCGATCAGTTCGGCGGCGGACGCGTCGAGGGCGTCGGCCGCGGCGTTCAGCCAGCCGGCGCGCTGGGCTGGGGTCGCGGCCGCCGCCGTGCCTGCCGCATCGGCGGCGGCCGCGAGGATCTGTTCGAGCGTGGCGGGAGCTGTTGCCTGGCTCATGTGCTTCTGTTTCTCCTAGTCGAGTTCGTGCGCTGCGCTGGTGGCGGCGATGAGGTCCACCCAGCGCCCCGGTCCGGCGAGGCCCAGGTGGTACAGGTGCAGTTCGGTGGCGCCTGCCTTGCCGAGTTCGGTGGTGTAGGCCTCGATGTCGGGCACCGGGCTCGCCCCCACCGCGGTGATGTAGCTGCCGACGGCGACCTTCTCCGGCAGTTTCGCCCGCGCCGCCGCGACGGCGCCCGCGCTGCGGTGACCGGGTGCCCAGTTCTGCAGCACCACCGCGTCGACCTCCGCCGGAGCCGACGGCGTCAGCCCCGGCAGCGCGCCGGTGACCCACGGGTCCATCGCGCCGTGGAGCACGATCCTGGTCCCCGACGGGATCTTCGCGAGCACTTCGCGCCGGAGCGCGTCCGTCGCCTTCTGCCGCGTGTCGAGCAGGACCTGCCGCAGCGTGGGCAGGATCCGGTCCTCGGTGGCCCGCAGGTCACCGCTGTCGATCAGCCGCCGGACCTCGGCACGCAACTTGCCGAGCGCCTTCGCCGGGTCCTTGCCCGCCTCGGCCCAGCCCTCGAGACAGGCGTCGCAGCAGCAGACCGACAGCAGCCGCGCCGTCGCGGGCGACCACACGCCGTCGGTCTTCTCGTGCTGGTGCTGGTGGACGGCGCCGAGCGGACCGCACGCCTCCAGGATCACCGAGGCGAAATCGAGTCCCGCCAGGCTTTCCGCCGTCAGGTTCGCGGCGTACTCGCGGACGGCGGGCTGCGCCGGGCACAGTGCCCACGGGTACCGCTCACCGAAACAGTTGCGCACGGCGAAATCGGGGAACTCCGTGCCCAACTGGGAGTTGTGGGTCAGCACGAGCCACGCCGCGGCCGGGATACCGGCCTCGTTCAGCACCCGGACGGCGTCGCCCGCGCTGTCCCGGCTCTCCACCCAGTCCGGTTCCGCAGGCCGCAACTCGCCCCAGGCCTCCTCGCGCACCGGCCGGTACAGCGCCGCGTGACGCGCGACGACCGAGGTGCGCTCGGGCGACCAGGGCGTCGCCGCGCGGGCGCTGTGGTACGACACGGCGACGGCGACCTCGTCGACACCGAGTTCCCGTACGCGCTCGACGAACCCTGGATCGTCGACGACGTCCCAGGGGTAGGCGTATCCGGTGACCTTCACCGCTTCACCACCGCGCCGTGTTCGGCTCGAACTTTCCGACGAACTTCCGCATATAGGTCACGTCATCCCGTTTTGTCTGTCCACATCGGACATAGTCGTCATGGGCCCGCGCCAGCGCGTCGGGGTCGAGTTCGACCCCGAGCCCCGGCTTGTCGGGCACCGCGACCGCACCGTCGACGAACTCCAGCGCACCCGGGGCGATGACGTCGGCCGTCTTCCACGGCCAGTGGGTGTCGCAGGCGTAGGTCAGGTGCGGCGTCGCCGCGGCCACATGCACCATAGCGGCCAGACTGATCCCGAGATGACTGTTCGAATGCATGGAAAGCCCCACGTCGAAGCATTCCGCCGTGGTGGAGAGGGCTTGCGTGTCCCGCAGGCCGCCCCAGTAGTGATGGTCCGAAAGTATTACGCCGACCGCCCGCTGCCGGAACGCCGGTTCGATGTCCGCGAAGCGCACGACGCACATGTTTGTGGCCAGCGGCATGTTCGCCTTCTCGGCGACCCTGGCCATGCCTTCGATACCCGGCGTCGGGTCTTCGAGGTACTCCAGGACCCCGTCGAGCTCTTCGGCGACCCGGATCCCCGTGTCCACGGTCCAGGCGGCGTTCGGGTCGATCCGGAGCGGATGGTCCGGGAACGCCTCGGCGAGCGCGCGGATACCGTCCATCTCCTGGTCGGGATCGAAGGCGCCGCCCTTGAGCTTGATGGAGGAGAAACCGTACTCCCCGACCATGCGCCGCGCCTCGGCGACGAGCGCCTCCGGCGTGGTCACCTCGCCCCACGAGTCCTCCTCGGCGCCGACGTGGGCACCGAACTTGTAGAACAGGTAGGCGGAGAAGTCCACGGCGTCACGCGCCTTGCCGCCGAGCAGGTCCACCACCGGCCTGCCGAGGTAGTGGCCCTGCGCGTCGAGCGCGGCCACCTCGAACAGTGAGTACACGCTGGCGACGGTCTTGCTGACGGAGAACCCGCCGGTGAGCCCGTGGGCGTCGGCGAAGACGACCTCGCCGAGGGTGGTGGCGACCTTCCGGCGCAGGCCGGGCAGGTCGAACACGTCGTGGCCCTTGAGTTCCGGCAGCACCTTGCGGACCTGCTCCAGGAAGGCGAGGTCCCCGTAGGACTCACCGAGGCCGACCACGCCGTCCTCGCAGACGAGCTGGATGATGCCGCGCAGCGCGAAGGGCTCGTGTACGCCCATCGCGTTGAGCAGCGGCGGGTCGGCGAACGCGACCGGGGTCAGGACGACGTCGAGAACCCTCATGGTCAGGCACCGGCCTCGACGGACTTGAGGACGGCGAAGCCATCGTCGACGATCTTCTCCAGCCGGGCGATCTGCTCGGCGGTCGGTTCGACCAGCGGCGGCCGGACCGAGCCGACCTTGTCACCGCGCAGCCGCGCCGCGGCCTTGACCAGCGAGACGGCGAAGCCCTGGCCCTCGTCCCGCAAGGCCACCAGCGGCAGGTAGAAGCCGGCGAGCAGCGCCTCCATCACCGCGTCGTCGTTCTCGGCGAGGGCCCGGTGGAACCGGGCCGCGATCTCGGGGGCGAAGCAGTGCACGGCCGAGGAGTACCGCGCCACCCCGATGGCGGAGTAGGCGCGCGCGGAGACCTCCGCGGTCGGAAGACCGTTGAAGAACAGGAAATCCCGCGCCCGGTCGGTGCCGACCGAGCGGATCGTGGTGATGATCCGGCTCATCAGCTCAACATCGCCGAAGCCGTCCTTGAGCCCCACCACCGACGGGATGTCGAGCAGGTCGGCCGCGGACTTCGGGGTGAACACCCCGGTGGAACGGTGGTAGACGATCACCGGGATCGAGGAATCGCCGACGGCGTAACGAACGTGGTCGACCAGACCCGAGGGCGGGCCGGTGACCAGGTAGGGCGGCAGGAGGAGGACGCCGTCCGCGCCGTCCGCCTCCGCCGCCGCGATCCCGGCACGGGCCGACGACGCACCGCCGCCCGCCCCCACCCACACAGGTACGCGCCCGGCGACGACCTCACGAGCCTTGCGCAGGATCGCCGCGTGCTCGTCCGGGGACAGCGAGCTGAATTCGCCCGTACCGCAGGCGACGAACAGCGCGCCGGCTCCGGCGGCCACGTGGCTCTCGACGTTTTCCGCGAACGCGTCGAGGTTGAGTTCCAGCCCCTCGGTGAAGGGGGTCAGCGGGAACGCCAGTAGGCCGTCGAGCTCGATCTTGGGCTGTACCATGGATTTCTCTTTCGTTCTTTGTCGGTTGATCCCGGGTTCGGGCCCGGTCAGGCCGGCACGGTGGTGCCGTCCTGGGATTTGCTGACCGCGACGTCGTCGTCCCGGTCGATGGTGTCGATGATCGCGTCCGTGCTGGCCTTCCGCTCGGGCATGAGGAAGCCGAGCCCGATGAACAGCGCCAGCGAGACGAGGATCGGGGTGGACACGGTGACCGCGAGGGTGGCCTTGTAGCCGTAGTAAGCGATCGCGTAGGCGATGAGACCGCCCGCCCACGAGATCAGCGCCGCGCGGGAACCGGACCGGCGGAACGCGGGGAGCATGCCGAGCAGCAGCGGCACCGAGATCGGGCCCATCAGCGCCGCGACCCACAGCACCACGATACCCAGTACGCCACCGAGTTTCTCGGCCTGCGTGGCGACCGCCATGGTCAGCACGACGAAGATCACCGTCGAAACCCGGGCGGCGAGCAGCCCCTGGGATTCGGTGAAGTTCTTCGCCTTCTTCCACAGCACCGGCATCATGTCGCGGGTGATGACCGCGGAGATCGCGTTGGCGTCGGAGGAGACCATCGCCATGGTGTGCGAGAAGATGCCTGCCAGCACCAGCCCGACCAGACCCGGCGGGAGGAACGTCGTGGTCATGATCGCGTAGGCGTTGTTGGGGTTGGAGATGTTCGGGATCAGCAGCGGGGCGGCGAACATCGGGAACATCATCACCAGCGGCCACACCAGGTACAGGATCGAAGAGAGCCGCGCACCGCGACGGGCTTCGAAGGTGTTCGGCGCGGCCATGTAGCGCTGCGCCAGGTTCCACATACCGCCGTTGTACTCCAGGGTCTTCACCAGCACGTAGACGAGCAACACGACGGTGGTGAACTTCGACGTCGTCGGGTTGAGGTGGCTCGGCGGGAGGTCGCCCCACACGGTCCACAGGCCGGAGACGCCGCCGAGCTTGTCCAGCACGACCCACAGCATCACGATCGCCGCGATGGCCTGGATGACGAACTGGCCGAAGTCGGTGAGCGCGTCGGCCCAGAGACCGCCGACGGTGCAGTAGATCAGCGTGATCGAACCGGTGATGATGATGCCCCAGGTGTAGGGCACGCCGGCGAAGACGTTGAGGATCGTCGCGACCGCGAACCACTTGGCGGCGATGTCGAAGATCTTCAGGAGGCTGCCGCTCCAGGCCAGGGCCTGCTGGGTGGGCACGTTGAAGCGTTTCGCGAGGTACTCCAGCGGCGAGGAGACACCCAGCTTCGAGCGCAGGCGGTTCCACCGCGAGGCGAACAGCCAGCTGCCGATACCGACGCCGATACCGATGCTGGCCATGCCCCAGAAGTAGACCGTGATGCCATCGGTGTACGCGACGCCCGCGTACGCGACGAAGAGCACCGCGCTGTAGCCGGACATGTGGTGGGAGATCCCGGCCAGCCACCACGGCATCTTCCCGCCGGCGGTGAAGAAGTCACTGACCGTGTTGACCCGGCTGTGTGACCACAGGCCGATCACCACCATCAGCACGAAATACGCGGACACCATGATCCAGTCCAGCAAATGCACCGCTGACTCCTTTCCGCGTCCACGATGATGCGGCCTAGTCTGTTCACATCCATGAACGGAGTCTGTTATAGTGATTATGTTCATCCATAAGAACGCTGTTCGGGACGCTAATATGGCCGGAGTCACAAGTCAACGGCCGGATGGAGGAGTGCGGATGCCACAGCAGGAAGCCGCTGTCACCGTGGCGAACGGCTCGTCCGCCGCCGAACCGGCCGGGGGGAAATCCGCGCGGCGGGCGATCGACCTGATCGAGACCTTCGCCGCCAACGACGTCTGGCTGTCGCTCTCGGATCTCCACGCGCGTACGGGTTTCCCGAGGTCGAGCCTGCACGGACTGCTGCGCACCCTGCTCGAAGCCGGCTGGCTGGAAGTGGACACCAACACCGCCCGCTACCGCCTCGGCGTACGCGCGCTCATCTGCGGCACGGCCTACCTCGACCGCGACCCCGTCGTCCCGTTCGCGACAGAGGCGCTGGAGCGGATCCGCGAGAAGACCGGCTTCACCGCGCACTTCGCGCGGCGCGAGGGCACCGACGTCGTCTATCTGGAGACCCGGGAGTCACGGCACTCGACGCATCTCGTCTCCCGCGTCGGCCGCACACTGCCCACCCACGCGACCGCGCTGGGGAAGGCTTTACTGGCCGAACTGACGCACGACGAGATCGGCGGGCTCCTGACCGGAGAGCTGCGGGCGCTGACCCCGAACACGATCACCACGGTCGAGGCGCTGCACGCCGAATGCGCGAAGACCCGTGAACGCGGCTACGCGTCGGAAGTCGAGGAAGGCAGCCTCGGCGTCCGGTGCGTGGCGGCCGTGATCCCCTACCGCATCCCCGGCACGGACGCGATCAGCTGTTCCATGCCGGTCACCGAAGTCACCGATGCCGACGCCCGGCGCGTCGGTGAACTCCTCGCCGAAATCACCGCGGAACTCGGCCAGCAGCTGCGTCGCGCCGGCATCCGCTGATCATTCCCGTCCTTCCTCCACAGACAAGGGGCTCCCATGGCAGACCAGCGCGTCCTGATCACCGGCTCGGCGGGCATCGTCGGCACCCTGATGCGGTCGCGGCTGCGCCGTTCCGGACGGGTGTTGCGCCTGCTCGACCTGGCTCCGCAGCCCGAACCCGAAACCGGTGAGGCCGTCGAGCTGGTCATCGCGTCGGTGACCGACCCGGAAGCGATGGCGAAGGCGTGCGAAGGCGTCGACGCGCTGATCCACCTCGGCGGGCACAGCCGCGAGAACTCGTGGGAAGCGACCCTCGACGTCAACATCAACGGCACGCACACCGTCCTCGAAGCCGCGCGCGCGGCCGGTGTGCCGCGCGTGATCCTGGCTTCCAGCAACCACTCCGTCGGTTTCCGCCGCAACGACGAAGCCGGCGAGAACGGCCTCCCCGCCGACTCCTCACCCCGGCCCGACACCTACTACGGCGTCAGCAAGGCGGCCATCGAGGCGCTCGGAAGCCTGTACCACTCGCGGTTCGGCATGGACGTGATCGTCATCCGGATCGGCTCGTGCTTCGAAAACCCGCTCGTCCTCGGCCCGCGTGGCCTGACGACCTGGCTCTCCCCCGACGACGGCGCCCGCCTCTTCGAAGCGTGCCTGAGCTACCCCTCCCCCGGCTACCGGCTGATCTGGGGCGTCTCCGACAACACGCGCCGGATCTACTCGCTCGCCGAGGCCGAAGAGCTGGGCTACAAGTCGCTCGACAACGCGGAGACCTACGCCGACCAGCTGGCGGGCAAACCCGCGCCGACCGGGGCGGCTGCCGAGTACGTCGGCGGACCTTTCTGCACCGCGCCACTGGGGGCGTACAACCCGCTCTGAGGGTGCTTCCGAGGTCATGGCGACGTCAGGTGATCAGGCGCCGGAATGCGCGCGGCCCTGGACGCGACCGGCGACGGCGAGCACGACGGGCGCCGCGATCCAGCACAGGTACGCGCCGGTCCCCGTGGTCAGGAACGAGACGGGAATGGACACCCCGAAGACCGCGGCCAGACAGACGCTGCGCACCAGGTTCGGCGCGAACGCCTCGGGCAGGGCGTCCGTGCGGTACAAGCGTTCGCGACGGATCTCCCGGATGATCAGCGCGAACGACGCGGACGCCAGGACCTGCACGATCGCGTAGAAGCTGAACCGGGGCGGGAAGGCGCCTTCGGCGGTGATCACCCGCGTCGCGAACGGTGTCAGGACCTGCATGAACAGCCAGGCCAGGGTGAGGCTGACCAGACGGCCGCTCAGCGATCGGACAGACCGGAAGATTTCGTGGTGCGCTCGCCAGTGGGCGGCGATCACCACGAAGCTGACCGCGAAGGCCAGGTACTCCTTACCGTGGTCCGACACCGAACGCAGCATCGCCCCGGTGGTGTCACCGGCGGGGACGGGGAGTTCCAGCGCCAGCAAGGTGAGGGCGATCGCGATCACCGCGTCGACGAACATGGTGAGCCGCTCGGCGGCTCCCGCTCGTGTCACATCGGGTTCCTGGCAGGCATGAGTCGCCATGACGAGACAGCTCCTTCGGTGTCAGGCGACGGTCGCCACGGCCGGGCGGGCCGTGGCCTCCACGCGCCGGGACCACACGGCCAGGATGATCATGACGGCCGGGATGGCGAGGTCGTTGACGAGGACTCCGCCGGTGTTGCCGGGAGCGTGGACGCCGTTGGCGAACCACTGGTAGACGTGGCCCGCCAAGGCTCCCCAGAGGAACATCCCGGCGCCGAGCCCGATGGTGACGCGCTCGCGCGCGGAGGCCGAGGCGGCACGGAATCCCATTACGGCCAGCCCGAGGTTGGCGAAGGCGATCTCGAACATGAAGGGCGTCCGATCGAAGCCGATGGCGGTGGCCATGCCGTCCGGGAAGGCGAGGAACGCGACCGTCATCCACAGGCTGCCGAACCCCAAGGCACCGATCGCCCACCAGCGCTGCCAGATCTCCAGCCGTTCCCGGACCGATGTGGCGTGGCGGGCCCTCACGAACGCCCCGATGGCCGGCACCACGATCCAGACCAGGGGGAAGGCGGATCGGGCTAGGTAAGTCAAGTTGTCCATACCTCAGTCTTACCCTGTTAATATTAACTCGTCAACATTCAGGTATAGTGACGCTCGTGGATGATGGACTCGCAGATCTGCTGCACCGCGTGGTCATGCTGCTGGGCGAACAGGCCCGGCGGCGCACCGACGACTCCGACGGCTTGACCTACAGCCAGATAAGGCTTCTTGGCACACTCGAAGACATCGAGCCGGCGACACAGCATCGGCTCGCGCAGGCACTGTCGGTGTCCGACCCGGCGATCAGCCGGGCGCTACGACCGCTCGAAGCGGATGGCCTGGTGCGGATCACCATCGACCCCGAACACGCGCGCCGTCGGCTGGTCCGTCTCACCGAGACAGGCCGGAAAGCCTTCCACGCCGCCGGAAAGCCGCTCTACGACGAGTTCCGCGCCGGGCTCGTCGCGGCGGGCTTTCCCTACGAACGCTATCTCGAGGACACCTTGCGGCTGGCCGAAATCCTCGGAGGCGACTGAGGACGGCGAGCAGCCCGAAACGCGGAAAGACTCCCGCGGCCCGAGCCGGATAACCGGTTGATCAACCGATGAGGCAATGGCACCTTGCCCAGCCATGGAAACACTTCCGCCCATCGATGTCGCGCTGGCGAGGCGGCTGGTCGATACGCGGTTCCCGCGGTGGGCCGGATCGCCGCTGCTTCCGCACTCCCTTGGCGGCTCGGATCACGTGATCTACCACCGTCCGCGCCGCGCTCGCGGTGGACGATGCCACCTGGACCCGCGGTCGCGGCTGGGCCTTGGCCCCGAATAACAGGTCTCAATCGGCCCAGTCCTGCTGGATGATCCGCGCCAGTTCATCCAGGTGACGCCGGGCTTCCCGGGCGAGCCGGACCTCGGCGGTATCGAACAGCCGGTCAAGCTCGAGGAGCATGGCGTGCGCCTTTCGGGCGGGTGGCGGCATCGCCGCGTCAGCTGCGATCGCCCATTGTTCGCCCCACGCCGCTGACCCCTCCTGGCTGATGGCCGACCGGAAGATCAGTTGCTCCACGGTGTCCGCGGTCAGTGCCAGCTCCTCCGACCACGACGTCAGCAACGCGACATAGTCTTCGTAGACGGCAGGCCGCCATTCGTCGATGTTCAGGCGCAGCCCGGAGTGAGTCGCAAGCCACCGGCGGACAACGGCGTCCAGGATCGGGGCGGGCTCAGACGACTGCGCGGCCGTGACGAACCGGAGGTACTTGGTACCGAAAGCCACACCCAGGTAGCGCAGTGGTCTGTCCGCCAGATCGCGGAACGCGGCGAGCCCACCGCGATCCCTGGCCACGAGTGCCACCTCCGCGAGCCGATCGGCCGCGCGCGGATTCTCGGCCAGCACGCGCGCGGTGCGCCATGCGCCATAACCGGACGGTCCGTATCCCCAGATCATCGCTACCAGAAAGGCCGCCTCGGCACCTTCCGGCGTGGTGGAACGCGCCGCGTGCCGAGTGGCTTCGGCGCGATCGATGCTCTCCGGCAAGGAGGCAAGGAATGTGTGGTGGTCCGGGAAGCGTCTGAGCCAGGAGCCGCGAGACCATCGGGAAGCCGGTTGCGCCGGTTCGCCGTGTTCCCGCCATCGCCGAACGGCATCGGTCAATGCCGACGGGAGACGCCTGTCGCTCGGTATGACTGCCACATGCTCCTCTTCAACTGTCGTCCAGGTTCCACCACAGCACAAAAAGGCCGGGTCAGCCAATGCCGAGCCGGTAGCCTGGGCTCGTGAAGCGATCATCGGTCACCGTGCTCTCCCAGGGCTGGGACGGGCCGTTCTACCGTGTCCGGACCTTGTCGTTCGAGGTGGCTTTCCTGATCGGCGCTGACGAAGAACTCGATCAGGTGAACAACGTCGATGTCGAAGTGCGGCTGCCCGATGGCTCCCGTTGGAGCGCGACGGTCTTCACGGTCGCCGAGGTGGAACGACTCATGGCGCGCTGGGCCGAGACCGGCGAGCATTCAGGCGGCAAGTACTTCTGGTGCTCTGACGGACTCGTCGTCCGTGACCCGGGTGTCGACAACTTCGTCCGGGTGCTTGCCGCGATCCACGAAGAGGGCCAACTCACCACCATCCTCAACCGCCTCGACGAGGCTGCTGGTTCCTCCGCGGGAGTATGACGCTTGCCAGGAAGGCCTTCGCCGGCAAGCACCTTCAGCCCACCGCGACAGACTGGAACGTCACCGGGACGAGCGGCGGACCCGTGCCGTCGCCGTTCCTCTTCGTGTCGTCCACCCCGCCACGCGCGACCTTGTCCAGCACCTGGAGGCCCGCGTCGGAAATGCTTCCGAACACCGTGTACTCCGGCGGCAGTTCCGCCTCGCCGAAGACCATGAAGAACTGGCTGCCCCCGGAGTCCGGCTCCTGCTTCTTCGCCATCGCGAGGATGCCCCTGCCGTACTTGAGTTCGGGGAAGACCTCGTCCGGAATCGTGTACCCCGGTCCGCCCGTGCCGGTGCCCTGTGGGTCCCCGCACTGGAGCATCTGCAGCCCCGACGTCCCGAGCCGGTGGCACAACGTCCCGTCGTAGTAACCCTGTCGCGCCAGTGAGAGAAAGCTCGCCACGGTGCACGGGGCCAGCGCGCGGTCCAGGGTCAGCCCGATGTCGCCCGCGGTCGTCTTGAGCGTGACGGCCACCGTGCCGTTCGCCGGCGCCGGTCCCGACGCGGGCGGGGTCGCCTTCTTCGGCACCGGGCCGGACGAGTCCGCCGGGTAGGCGCAGCTCGCCGGATCCGCCAGAGGCGCCGAGCGTTTCGGCAGCGGAGTCCGCTCAGCCGGGATCTGGACCGGGCTCTGCGTCGCCGTTTCCTGGGAAGTCGACGGCGGAGCCGACGAGGGCGACGCGACCGTACCCTTGCTCTTCGGATCCGACAGGAAGAACCCCGGCGCGACGAATCCGGTGATCGCCACGACCGCGACCACCACGACGAGTCCCAGCACGCCCAGCCCGACCCAGAGCGCCGTCTTGTTCGACGGCGGCGGTTGCTGCGGCGCGCCGTACCAGCCCGGCTGCTGATACGGCTGCTGCGGCGGCTGGGACATCGGCGCTCCTGTCATCCGGCGGGGGAAGTGCAGGAACACTCTCGCGTATCACCACCGCGAAGTCACGGCGGGCTCAGGGCATCCCCCACGGCGCCGCGGTCCCGTTCGCGGGAACGGGCCGGATTTCGAAGTCGGGTTTGTCGCCTTCGCGGTACACGACGGCCTCCTCGCCGCGCCGCAGATCGATCCGGACGTCCCCGTTCGCCAGGCGCCGCCACCGCTTCGGCCTTCCCGACCGGTCTCGGACGATCAGCTCACCTTCGAGGTCCGTCCGCAGCACGCACGGCGCCCCGGCCTCGCTGACGACCTTGACCCAGCGCGTCTTCCCGCCCTGCCGGGACGCGCTGAGCAGGAACGCGCCCTCCGTCCGGAAGTCCCGCAGCGCCGCGTCCGCCCATTCGGCAGGGACGGCCGGGAAGAGCCGGATGACCCCTCCCCAGCTCTGCACCAGCATGTCGTGCAGCGACTGCGCCGCCGAAAGCGGCGTTTCGATCACCGGTCCGGATTCCTTGTACATCGTGTTCGGCTGGATGTAGCGCCGTTGCAGCTCGCCGAGGTAGAACTCCGCCTTCTCGCCACGCAGCATCTGCGCCGACATCGACGCGGCGCCGGTGAACGTGTAGCCCTGCAGCGCGCCTTCGAAGCCCACCCAGTGGTCGAGCGAGGTCTCGATGACACTCCGGTGCTCCGGCCGCTCCCAGGTGATCTCGTACAGCGGATAGATCTGCAGCAGATGCGAGTAGTGCCGATGCGATTTCGCGAACGGCACCCCCGCACCGATCATGAAACCGTTGGCGTCGACCGGATACGGGGCCAGCGTCGCCAGGACCTCCCGCCACCGCCCCGCCAGCGGATCGTCGATGCGCAGTTCGGCCGCCGAGTCCAGCAACGTCTTGCAACCCCAGCGGATCAGGGAAAGGTCGTACGTGCAGTCGGCCGCGTTGACGCCGTACTCCGGCGAGAACGTCGGCGGCAGATGCAGTTTCCCGTCCGCGCCGGGCGCGAGGAAATGCAGATAGTAGTTGATCGCCTTGCGCAACAAAGGGAACAGAGTATCCCGCAGGAGACTTCGGTCCATCGTGTGCCGATAGGACAGCCAGACGTTGTGCAGTGCCCAGGTGAGGTTGCCGACCTCCGGCGTCGGGGTTTCCTTACCGGGCACACCGACCGGGAATCCGGAGTTCGTCCCGACCGCGCCGTTGAGCAGCGTCATGTCGGTCGTACGCGGGATCCCCGCCGAATCGTGCTGGTACGGCTCCGCGACCTGGCTCGTCAGGTTCGCGCGATATTCCCCGAGCGCGCGGCTGACGGCGTCCAGTTCCAGGTGGTTGGCTCCGTGGATGAGCCAGTACTCCAGCTGGACGTTGAGGTTCCACCACGTCGCGGGCCACGGCGTCGGCTCCAGCCACGGTCCGCAGGTCGCCATCACCGGCGCGTCGCCGCGGGCGGCGGAGGCGATCTTGTACAGCTGGATCCAGTAGAAACCCTGGAGCCGGGTGTCCGGAATGGACAGAAAGCCGTGCCGATAGTAGTCGTGCCACCAGCGGCGGTGCTCGATCGTGAGCGCGGTGAACGACTCGGCGCGGCGGACCGTCTTCAGCGCCTCTCTCGCCGCCGTCCGCTTCGGATGCGACCAGGCGACCGACGTGTACAGCGTGCGTTTCGAACCCCGCGTGCTCTCGCGCCAGGCCGTCACGTGCTCACCACCCGCCAGCAGGCCCTGCACGGAAAGCCTGATGTCACCACTGGTTTCCAGCGTCGCGGGCGGATTGGCGACGTATCCGGCGGGCGGCGGCTTCCCGAACTTCGGATCCGTTCTCGGGCTCACCGCCTCGGCCGGATGGAACACCCATCGGAAGCCGCGTTCACCCTCGGTCGGCTCGATCTCGACGACCAGCAACGACTGTCCAGTGTGGACGATCGCCCGCAGCGACAGGCTGCCCGCCGCCGTGGTGATCGTGCCCCGGAGTTCTGCGTTCCAGAGATCCATCCGCCAGTCGATCCCCGTGATGGCGCCGACCGGTTCGAGGGCGAAATGTCCGACCGGCAGCCGGGCGAGCCCGAACAGCGAACCGAATTCGGGGCGGTGGTCCTGGACCTCGCTGTGCTGGACGGTGAACCGGACGGCGTTCCGGCCTGGTTCCGCGTAGATCCCCGAGCCGAGGAAACCGTTACCCAGGAAGGGACCTTCGTACCAGGTCTTCGGCATCCGGCGCCAGATCAGGTCCGCCGCTCCGAGGAAGCCCGGCCAGTCGAGGCCACCGGGCGCGAAGTCGTTCTCCACCGCCGACGCCGACGGCGCGAGTCCTGCGGCCGCGACGCCGGCGAGCGCCCCGCCGAGGACCGTCCTGCGCGTGATGTCCATCGTTCAGACCTCCTTGTCGTGAAGTCAGGGCATGGATTCAGACCGGAAGTCCCCACGCCGGAGTGCCGCCGTCGCCGGGGACGTCGCGTGGTTCCAGCGCCGGACGCGCACCGCGCCGCGTGACGACGGCTGTCCCGCCGCGGCCGAGCGGAACCGAGATCGTGCCCGGCCCCACGGCCCGCCAAGGAAGCGGCCGCCCGCGCGTGTCGCGAACCTCGATGTCGCCAGGGATCCCATGCTGGAGGGTGAGCGGTTCGCCCGCTTCGCTGTGGACACGGACCCATTCGGTCGCACCGTCCCGGCGCGACGCGTCGACGAGGAAGGCGCCCTCCGCGCGCAGGCTTTCGAAGGACGCGTCCCGCCACGTCGACGACACCGACGGGAAGATCTTGAGCACGCCGTGATCGCCTTGCAGGAGCATGTCCACAACGGACTGTGCGGCGGTGATGGGGCTCTCGATCGCGAGGTTCGCGCCTTCGCGGTACATCGTGTTCGGGGTCAGCTGGGTATCGGCCACGACGGTTCCTTCCAGGAAGATGTTGAGGTACCGCAGGGCTTCCTCGGGCGCGTCCATCACCGAACTCATCGACGACGCGGCCGCGAAGCTGTAGCCGTGCCATTTGTCCTGGGCGCCGGCCCAATGCGCGAAGGTGCGGCGCATGACGTCCCGGTCGCCGGGACGATCCCAGAGCTTCTCCCGCAACGGATAGAGCCAGAGCAGATGCGAGAAGTGCCGGTGCGATTCGGCGAGCGGGACACCGTCACCGATCAGCACGCCTTGCGCGGGATCCTGGTGGTACGGCACCAGTTTCTCGCCGATCTCCCGCCACGCGGGCACCCGCGGGTCGTCGATGCGCAGCTTGGCCGCCGATTCGACCAGCGTCCGCGCCGCCCAGCGGATCAGCGACAGGTCGTACGTGCAGTCGGCCGCGTCGGCGTACTCGGGCGATCGGGTCATCGGGAGGTGCAGGGCGCCGTCCGGGCCGGCGGCGAGGAAGTGGCGGTAGTAGTTGAGCGCCTTGGCGAGCGTCGGATAGAGAACGTCGCGCAGGACGCGGACGTCCATGCTGTGCCGGTACGCGAGCCACACGTTGTGCAGGCCCCAGATCAGGTTGCCGGTCTGGTCGTTCTTCGTGACGGGGCCGGGGATCCCCACCGCCCGGGTCCCGCCGGGCCGCAGCCGCCAGTCCCCCGGATGGGAAAGGGCGTAGGTATCGCCGTCCCGGTAGGCGGGAGGAACCGAGAGCGCGAGGTTGGCGTGGTCGCGGCGGAAGGTCGCGGTGACCGCGTCGAGTTCGGGATGGTTGCTGCTGTTGACGATCGGGTAGGTGACCTGGACGTTGAGATTCCACCACACCGCCGTCCAGCTGTTGCCGACCTCCGGGAACCATGGCCCCCATTCGGCGACGACCGGACCGTTCGCCCGGGTGGCGCAGGCGGTCTTGTACAGCTGGATCCAGTAGAACCGCTGGACGCGCTTGTCCGGAATGGACACGAAACTACGGTGATAGAAGGCGTTCCACCAGCGCCGATGGTCGGCGACGAGCACATCCGGGTCGGTCGCCGACACGCGCTGGACCCGGCTGATCGCCTCCGGGGTGTGAGTCGGCTTGGGAAACCCGTACGCGACCGTCGCCGCCAGCAGCCGCCGCGTACCGACGGTCCGCTCCCGCCACGCCGTCGTGTACCCGCCGCCCGCGTGCAGGGGCTGCTCGCAGTACGCGACAGCGCCCGCGGTGGCGAGCTTCGGATCGGGGTTGGCCGTGTAGTCGGGCGGTTTGCGGACCGTCCGGGTGGTCGCCGACTTGAGCGGAGTGAACCCCCACTCCGCGGCCGCCTCCCCGGTGAGCGAGACGAGGAGGAGATCCTGGTCGTTGTGGACCAGCGCGGAGAACCGCACTGAGCCCCGGGTGGTGGTGATCGTGCCGCCGAGTTCGGCGTTGTACAGGTCGAGATGCCAGTCGACCGCCGTGATCGCGCCCTCGAAGGTGAGGGTGAGGTAGCCGATCGGGAGCCGCGAGTACCCGATGCCCGCTTCCCACTGTCCGCGCTGGTCCTGGACCTGCGAGTGGCTGAGCATCACCTTGAGGACGTTCGACTGCGCGCCCGCGTAGAACTGCACGCCGAGGAAGCCGTTGGCGAGGAACGGGCCTTCTTGCCAGCTCTTCGGCATGCGCTTCCAGACCATGCGCGCGTCGTCGACGATCCGGCGGTGGGCGCCCTGTCCGGCGAGCGCCGGAGGGGCGCCCTGAGCCCAGAGCCCACCGGCCGCGGCCACCCCCGCGGTGACCTTCAGCATGGATCGCCTGGACAGCTCGGCCATGAGTCGCCTCCGGATACATATTACGTTTCGCCAGGGTCAAACCCTGGCGGACGGGATGCTTCCAGAGATAGCTGGGATTTGGCCAGACTGTTCACCCACGCAGCCGTACAGACATCCGACCTATCGGTCAGCTGGGCTTGCGCAATGTCCGGACCAACAGCCCGGGCAGACCGATCAAGCGCCCGAAGAAGAACACGAGGCCTTTCACTGACGCCGGCGCCACCCGCCGCCTGTGGGCATCGAGGAGAACGCCGGACTTTCACCGCCACCCGGCAAGTCGGCACGGTGCCGACGATAGGCATCCAGCAAGGGGCGGAGTTCGGGCGCGACCGGGACCGTACGTCGCCCCTTGCCGCGTACGGTCACCCCATGGGCCGCAGATCGTCGTCTTTCTTCCGTCTCATCTTCCCTCCCCCGTCTTCGGTATGGGGACGATAGCGAGACGTCCTTGGCGCGGGCCACCGACTCACCGGTGCGTCATGCGACGCGACTCCTGCGGGCTTTGGCCGCACGGAACGCGGACACCAGTTCGGCGGCGACTTGATCCGGCTCCGACCGCAATCGGCTCGGCAGTGTCTGGAGCACCGCGATCCCCGCGGCCGCGTATCTACCGTTTCTCGCCAGAGTCGCGGCGTACTGCCGCTTACCGAAGTGGAAGTCATAGGAGTCGATCTCCCAGGCGAACTCCACGTCCACGAAGTACGCGTCGGGCGTCGCGATGTATTCACCGCTCTCGTCTCGCAACTGATGATTCCAAAGCGGCTCGGGTAAACCGGTCGATCTCCACACCCTCATGGCGTCGACTTCCGCGACCGACCTGGCGCCGTCGGCGATCCGGTGCAGAACTTCACGCGGCATCGCCGTACCGCGACTGCTTCCGGCATCGAGCTCCGCGAACAAGTCCGCGACGCGCACACCGTGCTGGACCGTCTCGGCGAGCAAACTCGTAACCGGCTGCCGGGAACCGAGCCGGCGACATTCGTCGAGAACTGCCCGGACCAAAGGTGCCAGCGGTATTCCACCGGTGAGGACCGGCTGCGGCATCCGAGTCGTCCGCTCGACGACCACGTGTCCCGAACTGCCGATCTTGCGTTCCAGGGGGACGAGAAGGTGAACACGAAACGGCTCGTCCGGCAGCGCCCGCAATCCTTGCCGTCGGCAAGCGGCGGCTCCCGTCACGACCGCATCAGGCCCGGCGTACAAGAGAGCGGCAACCACCAGCTGCCGTCGCGTCGGCGTGCCCGAATTGAGCAGGAGAACGCCGGGAAGCAACCGCCGCCAAGGCCCACCCGGCCGGCATCGCCGATAGCACGTCCTCGATGGGACACCGAGTTCTTCGAGCCGGGCGACGGTGATCACGCCATCACGGCTTCGTTGGTAGAGGCCCTCAGGATCACGAGCCCACTCTCCGGGTTTCACCTCCTGATCGTCGGCCGTTCGGACTCCAGTCCGCCAGTACCTTCCGCCGGCCTGTGGACAACTCGCCACATCAGCCCCACTGTGGACAAACCCGCTGATGTCGCGAAAGCCACTTTCGGGACATCTGATGTCCCGAAAGTGGCTTTCGCGACATCAGCACATCCAGCAACCAGCCAGCCTGAGTCAGAGGGCGGGGAGCGGAGGCAGCGCCGGAGCGTCCAGCCAGGCATCGAAGAAGCCGGCGAGAGAGCGTCCCGCGAACCGCTCGGCCAGCGCCACGAAAGCGGTGGTCGTCACCAGACCGTGCCGGTTCTCCATCGCCCACGCCTTCACCAGCGGGAAGAACACCTCGTCGCCGACCGTGGAACGCAAGGCGTGCAACAGAAGGCCGCCGCGTTTGTACACCCGTTCGTCGAACATCCGCGCCACGCCGGGGTCGGACAGGCGCAGGTCCGCCGGTTTGGCCTTCATCCGCGCGTGCCACGTCTTCGCCCAGGCGTGCGCGCTCTGCCCGCCGGATTCCTCGGACCAGAGCCATTCGGCGTAGGTCGCGAAGCCTTCGTTCAGCCAGATGTGCCGCCAGTCGGCGACGGTCAGGCTGTTGCCGAACCACTGATGCGCCAGTTCGTGCACGACGAGCCGCTCGTGGGTACGCCGTCCGTCGACGTGGTTGGCGCCGAAGATCGACATGCCCTGCGCTTCGATCGGGTCGTCGAGGTCGTCGTCGGTGACCACGATGACGTACTCACCGAAGGGATACGGCCCGAACAGCCGCTGCAGCGAGTCCATGATCCGGCCCTGTCGCCCGAAATCACGCGAGAACGCCCGGCGAAGCCGCGGCGGCACGGCGGCCCGCTGCGGGACCGACGTGACCACGGAACCACCGTCGAGGTTGAGGCGATAGGCCGCGGCCTCGGGATGCGAGAACCAGCCCGGCTGCGGGCCGGAGACCAGCTCGACGTCGTCGTACCGTCCTATTTGGACGCTCATCAGGTAGGTCGGCGTCGGCTCGGGCCGTTCGAAGACCCACTTCGTGGTGCTCGCGCGTTCGTACCGTGACACCAGGTTCCCGGTGATGGCGACCAGATACGGCGACGACGTCGTCAGCGCGACACGGTAGGTCGCCTTGTCCGCGGGATGGTCGTTGCACGGGAACCAGGACGGCGCCCCGACCGGCTGGCTCGCGACGAGTGAGCCGTCGGTGAGTTCGTCCCAGCCGATGTCGCCCCACAGCCCCGCGATCGGGCGCGGGTTGCCGACGTAAAAGACCTCCGCGACGAACTCGCTCCCGGCGGGCAGTGACTTCGCGGGCTTCACCTGCAGCTTGTACCCGCGCCGCGTGTACTTCGCCGGTTTTCCGTTGACCAGCACCCGGTTGATCCGGAATTCGCCGAAGTCGAGCGTGAACCGCGACAGCGCCTGCGTGGCCTCCGCGGTGATCGTCGCGGAGGCCGACAGCCGGTTGGGACCGATCTTGTAGTCCAGCTCCAGATCGTAGTGCCGGACACGGTAACCGCCGTTGCCGTGCAGGGGCAGATAGGAGTCGCCGGAGGTGTCCGCGCCGGGCGAGGGCTGCGCGGAGGCCTTCGAATTCACCCGCGAAGAACCCCGCTTCCCTACTTCGTCCAGGCCGAGATGGGATTCCCCAGCCAGCGCGAGTCGGCGGGAACCGCGTCGCCCCGGGTCACCAGAGATCCCGGTCCGACGGTCGTCCGCGCGCCGATGCTCGCGCCAGGCAGCACGATACCGTGCGGCCCGAGCGTCGCTCCCTCGTCCAGGGTCACCGGCGACATCGTCATGATGCGGTCGTGGAAAAGGTGCGTCTGCACGACACAGCCGCGGTTGATCGTCGCGCCGTCACCGAGGCTGACGAGGTCCGATTCGGGCAGCCAGTACGTCTCCAGCCAGACACCCTTGCCGATCTTGACGCCCATGGTGCGCAGCCACGCGGGCAGCAGCGGCGTGCCACCGAGCGAACCGACCAGCCACGGGACGGCGAGCGCCTCGACGAAGGTGTCGGCGAGTTCGTTGCGCCAGACGAACGAACTCCACAAGGGATGGTCAACCGCGCGGAACCGGCCGACCAGCAGCCATTTCATCGCGGTGGCGGTCAGCGCGGCGACGGCACCGGCGGCGAGCAGCAGCGGCCCGCCGAGCAGCAGCGCGACCAGGAAGCCGTACGCACCGGCCAGCGCGAAGATCCCGGCGGCCACCAGCACGGTGAGCGCGACACCGCACATCACCGGGACGATCCGGCACAGCTCGACCAGCGCGCGGGCCGCCTTCAGCCGCAGCGGCGGCGTGTAGGTGCGGCTCGTGTCGGATTCGCCGACCGACCGGCGGACCGGCAGCGGCGGCATCCCGAGGTACGACGAGCCCTTCTTGGCCTTCAGCGGAGCCGACGACAGCACGCCGACCAGACCGCGTTTGGGTACCGAACGACCGGGGGCGGCCATCCCCGAGTTGCCGAGGAACGCCTGCTTGCCGATCCGGGCGGGCGCGACGTGCAGCCAGCCGTGGCCGAGTTCGTAGGTGGCGACCATGGTGTCGTCCGCCAGGAACGCGCCACTGTCCACCTGCGTCATCTTCGGCAGCGCGAGGACGGTGGACGCCTCGACGTTGCGGCCGACCTTCGCCCCGAGCATCCGGAGCCACACCGGGGTGAACAGGCTGGCGTACAAGGGGAACAGTCCCTCACGCGCCATGCCCATCAGCCGTTCGGTCGCCCAGACCTGCCACGCGACCCGGCCGTGCACCGGATGGTAGCCCTCGACCATGCCGATGCTCAGCGAACGGACACCGGCCAGCACGAGCAGGGCGTAGGTCAGGAAGTACGCGATGGTGGCGAGCGGCGTGAACAGCAGCGCCTGGCCGAGCGCGGCACCCAGCGAAGGAGCGCCGGCGATCCCGTACCCGAGCATCGCGACCGCCGGAAGGGCCGCGACGGCGGGCAGCAGGCCGAGAGCGACCGAGGTCGCGCCGTAGATCGACGACCAGAACCGCGAACGCGGCGGGCGGCTCGACGGCCACTTCAACGAGTCTTTGGTGGTCCTCGCCGCGGGGGCGCCCGCCCAGCGCTGTCCGGCGGGGACGACGCCGCGCACGGTCGACCCGGCCGCGATCTCCGCGCCCTTGCCGATCCGCGCGCCGGGGAACAGCGTGCTGCGCGAGCCGATCCGCGCGTCCGCGCCGATCCGGATCTTGCCGATGTGCACGAGGTCGCCGTCGACCCAGTGGCCGGTCAGGTCGACCTCGGGTTCGATGGCGGCGCCGCGGCCGAGTTTCAGCATGCCGGTGACCGGCGGCGGCGAGTGCAGGTCGACGTCCTTGGCGATCCGCGCGCCGAGGGCCTTGGCGTACGTCGTCATCCAGGAAGCGCCCGCGACACTGTCCGCACCGCTGAACTCGGCGAGCTTCTCGGCCGTCCACAGTCGCAAGTGGACACTCCCGCCACGCGGGTAGCTGCCGGGGCGGACCCCGCGCAGCAACAGCCGCGAGCCAGTGGCCGAGATCGCGATCCGGCCCGCCGGGCTGAACAGCACGACCCACGCCACGGCGATCCACGCCCAGTTCAGCGTCGGCGCCCAGCCGAAACCGGCGAGGGAAAGCACGTTCGACAACGTCGCGGCGATCGTCGTCCAGCGCAGGCCGACCAGGCCCATCAGCGGGATCATCAGCAGCGACTGGATGATCCCCGCCTTGCGCGGGGTCGGCGCGATGTCGCGGCGTTCGGTCTTCTCACCGCTCAGCGTGTCCAGCAGCGACGCCAGCGCGCCGAGCTTCGGGTTGGCGTAGATGTCGTTCACCGACACCTGCGGGTGCCGGGTGCGGATCCGCGCGATCAGCTGCGCGGCCGTCAGGCTTCCGCCGCCGTGGCTGAAGAAGTCGGCCTTCGGGTTGTCGACCGAGACGCCCAGGATCTCCGCCCAGCCTTCGGCGAGCCAGCTCTCCGTCGGCGACAGACCGGATTTCGCCGCGTCCACAGTGGACAGCGGCCAGGGCAGCGCGTTTCGGTCGACCTTGCCGGAGGTCCGCGTCGGCAGGTCGTCGATCAGGGCAAGCAGCGGGACGAGCGCGGCGGGCAGCTGCTCACGCAGCCGGGTCGCGGCCTCGTCGTGGTCGAACTTCACGCCTTCGGCGGGCACGACGTACCCGACCAGCACCTGGTTACCCGCCTTGGTGCGGCGGATCGCGGCCGCGGCGCCCTGCACCCCGGGCAGGGACTGGAGCGCGGCGTCGACTTCGCCGAGTTCGATCCGGCGGCCGCCGAGCTTGACCTGCTCGTCGAGACGCCCGAGGAACAGCAGGCCCTCGGCCTCGGCACGGACCATGTCACCGCTGCGGTACGCGCGGCGCCAGCCCAGCGAGGGCAGCGGCGCGAACTTCTCGGCGTCCTTCTCCGGGTCGAGGTAGCGGGCCAGGCCGACA
Source organism: Amycolatopsis orientalis (assembly GCF_000943515.2). NCBI lineage: Bacteria > Bacillati > Actinomycetota > Actinomycetes > Pseudonocardiales > Pseudonocardiaceae > Amycolatopsis > Amycolatopsis orientalis. The sequence continues at coordinate 5,663,621 of NZ_CP016174.1, forward strand.
CCGCCGATGACCAGTTCGCCGGTCTCCCCCATCGCCACCGGCTCGCCAGCCTCGTTCACGACGGCGAGCTGCCAGCCGACGAGCGGCAGGCCGATCCGGACGGGGCCCTCACCGGTCATCTGCGCGGCGCAGGCGACGACGGTGGCCTCGGTCGGGCCGTAGGTGTTCCAGACTTCGCGGCCTTCGACGGCGACGCGTTCGGCCAGCTCGGGCGGGCAGGCTTCGCCACCGAAGATCAGCAGACGGACGTCTTCGAGCGCGTCGGCGGGCCACAGCGCGGCCAGCGTCGGGACGGTCGAGACGACGGTGATGCCCTGCGCGACCAGCCACGGCCCGAGGTCGACGCCGGTGCGCACCAGCGAACGCGGCGCCGGGACCAGGCAGGCGCCGTGGCGCCAGGCGAGCCACATCTCTTCACAGGACGCGTCGAAGGCGACGGACAGGCCGGCGAGCACGCGGTCACCGGGGCCGATCGGCTCCTCGGTGAGGAACAGCTGGGCCTCGGCGTCGACGAACGCGGCGGCCGAGGCGTGCGAGACCGCGACGCCCTTCGGCTTACCGGTCGAACCGGAGGTGAAGATGATCCAAGCGTCGTCGGCCGGGGCGGGCGAGCCCTCGATGCCGCCCGGCGAGCCGAGCACGGTGATCGCGCCGCCATCGGTGACGACGGCGGCGACGGCGGCCTCACCGAAGACCAGGTCGGCGCGCTCGTCGGGGTCGTCCGCGTCGACCGGCACGTACGCGGCGCCGACGGACAGGATCGCGAGGATGGCGACGTACAGTTCCGCGGTGCCGGAGGAGATCCGGACGCCGACCCGGTCGCCGACGCCGACGCCGTTGGCGGTCAGCTTGCGGCCGTAGTCGTCGATCTCTTCGACGAGCTTGCGGTAGGAGAGCGTCGTCTCGCCGTCGTCGATCGCGCCCGCGTTGGGGTGGCGGAGAGCGGTCTCGGCGAGGATGTCGATCAGGGTGCGCTCCCCGGCGCCGAGCCCGGACCAGAACAAGGCGCGGTCGGCGATCGGGGTTTCCGGCGGGGCGACCGCGCCGTCGGCGGCGCAGGAGGGCGGACGGGAGTCGGCGGTCAGCGTCATCGGGCGGTCACCACGGGCAGGACATAACCATGGGCGCTCAAGCCCATCACACACCTTTCGCGAAGTGCGTCATTCGGGCTCGCTCTCCGAATGAGGCGCCCGCTAGCAGACCTATGACTTTACCGCAGGTCAGCGGCATATCTCGGAAGGGTCTCGGCAGAGTGTCGAACCTCACCGGTGGACACGCCGAAACCCGAGGTCATCGGCGTGTCCGACCAGTGGAACATTTACCTACATCGTGAGAAATCAGCGATTCTTCGGTTTCCCAGCCGTTTTTCCGCTGACCGCTTTTCCGCCTGCCTTGGGCCTTTGCTTCTTTTCCCGCACGCGGACATTCACCCGGACGGGGCTGCCTTCGAAGCCGAATCGCTCGCGGAACTTGCGTTCGATGAAGCGCCGGTAGCCCGCCTCGAGGAAGCCGGTGGTGAACAGGACCAGCGTCGGCGGCCGGATACCCGCCTGGGTCGCGAACAGCACCTTCGGCTGCTTGCCGCCGCGCACCGGCGGCGGGGGCGCGGCGATGAGGTCGGCGAGCCAGCCGTTCAGCTGGCCGGTGGGAACCCGCTGGTCCCAGGACTTCAGCGCGGTCCGCAGGGCGGGCGCGAGCTTGCGCACGGATCGCCCGGTGAGCGCGGAGATGTTGACCTTCTCCGCCCACGGCACCCGCACCAGACCGCGGTCCAGTTCGCGCACCATGGCGTGGCGGCGGTCCTCGTCGACGAGGTCCCACTTGTTGAACGCGAGCACGCAGGCGCGCCCCGCCTCGACGACCATGGTCAGCACCCGCAGATCCTGCTCCGAAAGCGGTTCCGCGGCGTCCAGCAGCACGATCGCGACCTCCGCCGCGTCGATCGCGGTCTTGGTCCGCAGCGAGGCGTAGTACTCCGCGCCGTTCGCCGAGTTGACGCGTTTGCGCAGGCCCGCCGTGTCGACGAACCGCCAGGTGTCGCCGTCCAGTTCGACCAGCGAGTCGACCGGGTCGACGGTGGTGCCCGCGACCGAGTCCACAACGGACCGTACTTCACCGGAAAGCTTGTTCAGCAGGCTGGACTTGCCCACGTTCGGCTTGCCGACCAGCGCGACGCGGCGCGGACCGGTGGTGGCGCGGTCGCCGTCACGCGGCATCGACGGCAGTGCCTTGACGATCGCGTCGAGCAGGTCGCCCGAGCTGCGCCCGTGCAGCGCGCTGACCGGGTACGGCTCGCCGAGGCCGAGCGACCACAGCGAAGCGGTGTCGGCGAGCAGGCGGTCGTCGTCGACCTTGTTGGCGGCGAGCAGCACCGGCTTCTTCGAGCGGCGCAGGACCTTGGAGACGGCCTCGTCGGTGGCCGTCGCGCCGACACTGGCGTCGATGACCAGCAGCACCGCGTCGGCGGTGGCCATCGCCATCTCCGCCTGCGCGGCGACGGCGGCCTGCAGTCCGGTCGCGTCCGGCTCCCAGCCGCCCGTGTCCACCAGGGTGAACCGGCGGCCCGCCCAGAAGGCGTCGTAGGCGACGCGGTCCCTGGTCACGCCGGGGACGTCCTGCACGACCGCCTCGCGGCGGCCGAGAATGCGGTTCACCAGGGTCGACTTGCCCACGTTCGGCCTGCCGACGACGGCGAGGACCGGCTGCGCGAGCTGCGCCTCCTCCTCGGCCTCGCCCGCGGCGATCTGGGCGTCCAGCGCGGTGAATTCGGACTCGTCGGACCAGGAGCCGTCGATCTCGCCGACTCCGTCAAGCTCTGTCATCTGTTTCAATCCTGTCGCGTGTCTTGGAGCCCGTGCTCCAAGCGCCATTCGTCCAGTGCCTTCACGAGGTCCGCGAGCGCGACACGAAGCCGCTCGGTTCCCTCCTCCAGCCCTGTCCTTCCCTTCCCGATCGCGGGAGTGAAAGGTTCGCCGACCATGATGTCGACACGTGGCCGCCAGCGCCTCTTGGCGCCGGCGGGTTTGTACGTTCCCCGAGTGGCGACCGGAACCACGGTCGCGTTCCCGGCGCGGACCAGGAAGGCCGCGCCGCGCTCGAAGTTTTCGGCGTCACCGGGACCGCGGGTGCCTTCGGGGAAGATCCCGACCGCACCGCCGTCCTCGAGCACCTTGACCGCCGTCATCAGCGGTTTGCGGTCCACCGCACCCCGTTTCACCGGGATCTGGCCCAGCTTGGGGAAGAACCAGCCGACGAAACCCTTGAAGAGCTCCGCCTTGACCAGGAACGCGGTGCGCCGCGAGAACATTCCGAACAACAGCTGAGGTTCCACCATCGAGCTGTGGTTGGCGATGAACACCACCGGACCGGACGACGGCACGCGTTCGGCTCCGTGGACCCGGACCCGGAACGCGGGCCGGACGATGAACTTCGAGATCCCCCGCCCGAAGGTGTGCATCGGGCCACTGGCGCCCTCGGGCAGTCCTTTCGCGGTCACCTGGCGGCCTCGGCGGGGCAGTCTTCGAGGAGACCGCGGTGCAGGGCCAGTTCCGCGAGCGCGACGATCACCTGGTCGATGTTGAGCGCCGAGGTGTCCACCTCGACGGCGTCCTCGGCCGCGCGCAGGGGCGAAGCCGCCCGCGTGGAGTCGAGGCGGTCGCGCCGCTCCACGGCCGCCTTCGCGACATCCACGGTGGACTCGCGACCGGCCGCGGAGTCCTGCGCGCTGCGGCGTGCGGCGCGGACCTCGGCCGAAGCGGTGAGGAAGACCTTGAGCCGGGCGTCCGGCGCGACGACGGTGCCGATGTCGCGGCCTTCGACGACGATGCCGCCGACGCGGTCGAGCACCTCGGCGATGAGCTCGCGCTGCCGGGCGACCAGGAGTTCGCGCACCGCGGGCACGGCGGAGACCGGCGACACCGCGGTGGTGACGTCCGCGCCGCGGATCTCGGCGGCGACGTCCTCGCCCGCCAGGGTCACGGTCGCTTCGTCAGGGCTGGTCCCGATGCCGAGTTCGGCCTTCACGGCGACGTCGGCGACCGCGTCCGCGTCGGCCGGGTCGACCCCGGCGCGCAGCACGGCGAGGGTGACCATCCGGTACATCGCCCCCGTGTCGAGGTAGCCGGCGCCGAGCTTCGCCGCGAGCCGCCGCGAGACGGTGGATTTCCCGGTTCCGGACGGGCCGTCCATCGCGACCACACCACGCAGGGCTCCCGCCACCGAAACTCTCCTCAGCTCTTCGTCGCTCACCTGATCGATGTCCATTCTGCCTGGTGGCGAACGGCGCGCCTCAGCCGCCCACGGCGAAGTGGCGAGATTCGACTTCTAGCAACGCTAGACAAGCTAGCGATAGCACTGCTAGCGTTGCCGTTGTTCCTAGCACTGCTAGCTCTTGGAGTCAGAGACCATGACCAGGATCAAGATCGCCTACGTCCTCTCCATCGCCCTCGTCCTCTTCGTCCTTTACTTCGGTTCCGGCTACGTGTTCTTCCCGCAGACCCAGACAGGCGGTTTCGGCCTGTCGGTCATGCCGCTGGCGGGTGATCCGATCCTCGCGGTCAAGGGAGTCCGCGACATCGGTACGGCGCTCGTGGTGCTCGCGCTGATCCTCTTCCGGAACGTCCGCGCACTGGGCTGGGCACTCCTCGCCCTGGCCTTCATCCCGTTCGGCGACATGCTGATCGTGTTGACCCACAACGGGTCGGTGGGCGCCGCGCTCGGTATCCACGGCGCGACGGCCGCCCTGATGGTGCTGATCTCGGCGCTGTTCCTCGTCCGACCGGCGCGAAACGGACAGTGAGTTACTGTTGTTCACGTGAACGTCGAAGTGACCCCGCTCCCTGGAATAGGCGTCCGCAAGGACTTCGCCACCCGCAACGGCCGCCGCGTCGGCGTGGTGACCCATCGCGACGGACATGTCGAACTGATCGTGTCCAAAACGGACGATCCCGACGCCTGCCTGGCCTCACTTCCGCTCACCACCGACGAAGCGGGCGCGCTCGCGAACCTGCTGGGCGCGCCCCAGCTGGTGGCCCAGCTCACCGAGGAACACCGGGATCTGCCGGGGATCAACACCAAGCAGCTGCCGGTCAAGACGTCGTCGCCGTTCGACGGCCGCACACTCGGCGACACCGCCCTGCGCACCAGGACCGGTGTCTCGGTGGTCGCGGTGATGCGGGCCGGGCAGGTCCACCCCTCCCCCACCCCGGACTTCAACCTCACCGCGGGCGACGTCCTGGTCGCGGTCGGCACGTCCGAAGGACTCGAGTCCGCCGTCAAGATCCTCAAGTACGGCTGACCGCGGATGGATCACACCGCACTGTCCTTGATCGAACTCGGGGCGGTCTTCTTCGGGCTGGGCGTGCTGGGGCGCCTCGCCGGGAAGATCGGGATGTCCCCGATCCCGCTGTACCTGATCGGCGGCCTGTGTTTCGGGCAGGGCGGGATCATCCCGCTCGGCGACATCGGCGAGTTCACCCACCTCGCCAGCGAGATCGGCGTCGTCCTCCTGCTTCTGCTGCTGGGACTGGAGTATTCGGCGGCCGAGCTGTTCACCGGGCTGAAGCGCTCGTGGCTGGCGGGGCTCGTCGACATCGTCCTCAACGCGGCGCCGGGCGCGATCGTCGCGCTCATCCTCGGCTGGGGACCGATCGGCGCGTTCGTACTCGCGGGTGTCACCTACATCTCGTCGTCCGGGATCATCGCGAAGGTCCTCGGCGACCTCGGGCGGCTCGGTAACCGGGAAACGCCGGTGGTGCTGTCGATCCTGGTGTTCGAGGACCTGGTGATGGCGCTCTACCTGCCGATCCTCACCGCCGTGCTCGGCGGCGTGAGCTTCCTCGGCGGGATGAAGGCGGTCGGGATCTCGCTGATGGTGATCACCGTGGTCCTGGTGATCGCGCTGAAGTTCGGCCGCTACGTCTCCGCCGCGGTGGACAGCCCGGACCGCGAGGTGTTCCTGCTCAAGGTCCTCGGCGCCGCGCTGCTCGTCGCGGGTCTCGCCTCGGCCATGCAGGTGTCGGCCGCGGTCGGCGCCTTCCTGCTCGGCATCGCGATCTCCGGCTCCACGGCGGAGAACGCGACACACATGCTGGAGCCGCTGCGGGACCTCTTCGCGGCCGTGTTCTTCGTCGTGTTCGGGCTCAACACGAACCCCGCGTCGATCCCGCCGGTACTCGGCTGGGCGGTCGTGCTGGCGGTGGCGACCACGCTCACGAAGGTGGGCACCGGCTGGTGGGCCGCGCGAAGGCAAGGCATCGGGAAAATGGGCCGGGCCCGGGCCGGAGCGGCCTTGGTCGCCCGGGGTGAGTTCTCGATCGTCATCGCCGGGCTGGCGGTGGCGGCGGGCGCGGTGACCGGCGAACTGGCGGCCCTCGCGACGGCTTACGTGCTCCTGATGGCCGTGCTCGGCCCGACGGCGGCGCGGATCGTCGAGCCGGTGGCGCGCGCTCTGCAGCGGAAGCCTTTCGGTTCGAAGAGCCCCGCTTCCCAGACCGGCTGACACGCGCACGCGCCTGTTATGAACGGGACTTTCATTGCAAATTTTGCAATGAAAGTCCCGTTCATAACACTCGGCTAGCCGCGCTCAAGCCCCGAAACACCCGCCGGAGCGATCTGCACCGGAGCAGCCGGGAGCGTCGCCGGAACCGCCGCCGGTCCCGGCCCCGCGACGGGCAGAGCCAGCGAAGTCTTGCCCAGATCCACCGTGATCTTCGGGTACTGCGCCGGACCGGAGATGAACGACCCGTCCGTCCCGCCGATGATCAGCGCGAGCTGATGTCCGTGCGGCACGACATGGTCCGTACTCGCCAGCCGGAACGTCATCGTGTACGGCTGCCCCGGCGTCAGCGGCGATTCCTGGCTCAGCGACCGGAAGTTGGCCAGATCGGCCCAACCCCGGCTGATGATGTTCAGCCCGACCGACACCGCGTCCGTGCTCGTGTTCAGATAGCAGGCGTCGTTGCCGGTCGCGCTCGATCCCCAGCACGACTGGGTCATCTCGTTCTTGATGCCCTCCTTCGGCCCGGTGTAGTTCCGGATCGTCGCCGGGCCGTAGTCGACCAAGATCGCCGAGAGCCGCGCGGTGGACGTCGACGGCGTCGCGGTCACCGTCACCTTCGCGGTCCCGGAGACGTGCAGATCCTTCGCGAGCGCACCGGTGCTGAACAGCACGCGCCCGCTGGAGGTCTCCGTCGGCCGCGCCGCCCAGCCGGACGACGTCTGGCCGGAGGAGTCCGTGAACGACACCGTGCCCGTGCCGGCAGTCGTGCCGAGCGTGCCGACACCCGGGGTGCTCCCGGACGCGGGGCGCAGGGTGACGGCGCTGCCCGCCGGCCACGCCGGCTGGTCCACCCAGACGTCGGGTTCGCGTTCCACGCTGGCGCCCGGGGTCTTCTCGATGCCGTTGTCGATGCCGAGCAGGTAGTGGTCGAACCACTTGTGCAGGGTGTCGACCCACGCCGACCGCCGGTAGTCGAACGGGTCGACGTGCCCGGCCTGCGTCAGCCAGATCTTGCGCTCGACCTGCAGCGCTTCCCACCACTGCCCGAAGTTGATCGTCTTGACGTTGAGGTCACCCAGGCCGTGCGAAGCGAGCACGCTGGCCTTCACCTTCGAAGCGCTCTGGACGTAGTCGCGGTCGAGCCAGAACGCGTTGTAGTCGCCGTTCGAGGTCGCGCCCGCGGTGAGCTTCTGATTCGCCGCGGAGCAGTTCTGGCCGCCGTTGCGCTGCGAGACGGTCTGCGCCAGCCCGGCCGGGCTGCCCTGGCGCAGGTTCGCGCCGTCGGAGCGGTAGTAGTCGTACCAGGAGCTGATCGCGCCGATCGGCACGATGGTCTTGAGCCCGTCGACCCCGGTCGCCGCGACGCCGTTGGCGACCGTGCCGTCGTAGGACTTCCCGATCATGCCGACCGCGCCGGTCGACCACGAGGCGAGCGTCTTCGCCGTGCCGGTCGCGGTGGTGTACCCGTTCGCCCGGCCGTTCAGCCAGTCGACGACCTTGCGGGCCGAGTCGATGTCCGAGGGCCCGCCGATGTCGGTGCAGCCGCGGGATTTGTTGGTACCGGCCAGATCCACCAGGACCACGGCATACCCGCGGGGCACGAAGAAGTTGTCGTAGAAGAGCGGGAACCCGACCGGCCTGCCCGCCGAGTCGTAGGTCTTGAGCTCGCTTTCGTTGCCCCGGCCGCAGCACGAGTAGTACGGGCTCGCGTCCATGATCACCGGGACCTTGACGCCCCGCGCGGCCGCTTCCTTCGGCCGGATGATGTCGGCGGCGACCCGGTCGGAGCGGCCGTCACCGTCCCCGTCGAGGCCGATGTCCACCCAAGCCGTCTCGCGGACGGCTTGGGCGAAGTCGTACACCGGTTCGCTGCTTCGCGGTTTCGCCGCGGCTTGCGGCGCCACGACCACGGCCGCGGCGACCGCCAGAATCCCTGCCAGCACAACAGTTTTCACGGTCGAGCCCTTCCCCGTCGGCTGAAGCCCGTCAAGGAGAGCTAAACGCGATGATCGCGCGCGCAGTAGAGCGGAAAGTCTTACAGTCCGGGCTTACAGATCGACGGCGCGGTAGAGCGAACCGACCTCACCGCGGTTGAGCCGCCGGATCGATCCCGACCGCTGGGCACCGAGCTGGACGTCGCCGAGCGCGGTCCGGACCAGTTTGCGCACCGGATGCCCGGTGGCCGCCATCAGGCGCCGCACGATGTGCTTGCGGCCTTCGTGGATGACCAGTTCGATCTGGGTCCGCCCGGCCAGCATGTCCTTGACCCGGAACTGGTCGACCTTGACGATGCCGTCCGGCAGCTCGAAGCCCGCCCGCAGTTCCTTGCCGAGGCCACGCGGGACGATGCCCTCGACCTCGGCGAAGTAGGTCTTCAGCACCTGGAACGACGGGTGCATCAGCCGGTGGCCGAGGTCGCCGTCGTTGGTGAGCAGCAGGAGGCCTTCGGTGTTCTCGTCGAGCCTGCCGACGTGCACGATGCCGGGCGTCTCCTCGTACCGGCCGCGCAGGTAGTCTCCGACGCAGGGGCGGCCGCGGTCGTCGCTCATCGTGCTGTGCACGCCCTTGGGCTTGTTCAGCACGAGGTAGACGAGGTCCTCGCGGACCTGGACGCGGGTGCCGTCCACGTGGATCACGGAGTTGTCCGGATCGACCCGGCGGCCGAGTTCGGTGACCACCTTGCCGTCCACGCTCACGCGACCGCGCACGATCAGGTCCTCCGCCGCGCGCCGGGAGGCGACGCCGGCCTGGGAAAGGACCTTCTGCAGCCGAATGCCGTCGGGATGCGGGTCAGATGTCATCGATGGTGTCCACTTCGGGTAGCAACGGAGCGATGGGCGGAAGGTCGGCCAGGGACGACAGGCCCAGTCGCTCCAGGAACAGCTCGGTCGTCACATACAGCGTGCCAGTGGTTTCGGGGTCGGTCCCCATCTCCTCGATCAGGCCGCGTGCCAGCAGCGTCCTGATCACCCCGTCCACATTCACCCCTCGGACGGCGGCGACCCTGGCCCTGGTCACCGGCTGCCGGTAGGCGATCACGGCGAGGCTCTCCAGTGCGGCTCGCGTCAGCTTGGAACGCTGGCCGTCGAGCAGAAGCTTCTCCACGAACGGGGCATAGACGTCCCTAGTGTAGAACCGCCACCCTTCGCCGACGCGGCGCAGGTCGATTCCACTCGTCCGGTCGGTGAACTTCTGCGCCATCGTGCGCAGCGCGACGATCACCCGCGACTTCGGCTGCCCGATGGTTTCGGCGAGCGATTCCTCGTCGATCGGCGAGTCCACGACCAGCAGCAGCGCTTCGAGGGCGGCTTCGAGCGCCTCGTCCGAGGTGACGTCGGGGTAGTCCCCGTCACCCGTCGCCACGAGTCCCTCGTCGGCGGGCGGCTCCGTTTCGCCCGCCTCCCCCTCGGTCTCGGAGGCTTCAGCGTTGTCGCTCACCTCGGCGCCTTCGCTCACCTCTGCGCCTTCGCTCACTTCGGGGCTTTCGGTCTCTTCGGGGCTCACCCGTACTCCTCGTCCTCCGCGACGGCGCGGTCCTGTTCGGCCGCCACCGACGCCTCCGCCACGGACCCACCGGTCCAGCGCACGTGCAGTTCGGCGAGCGCCTCCACCTGCTCGAACTGGACCGTCGCCTCGCGGTACAGCTCCAGCAGCGCGAGGAACCGCGCCACGATCTCGACGGTGTGCTCGCAGTCCTCGACCAGCTCGCCGAAGGTCGCCTCACCGCGCTCCGCGAGTTTGAGCCGCAGCAACGCGGCGTGCTCGCGCACCGAGACCCGGCCCATGTGGATATGCGCGATCGACACCGTCGGCGGCGGCTTCGGTTTGAAGACCGCGACCGCGATCTCGGCGAACTTCCCCACGTCGACGCCGAGCATCACTTCGGGCAGCAGCCCCATGAACCGGTCTTCGAGCGCGACCGACCGCGGGTAGCGCCGCAGCGCGCCGGCCTCCAGCTCGCCGAACAGCGCCGCGACCTGCTTGTACGCCCGGTACTGCAGCACGCGCGCGAACAGCAGGTCCCGCGCTTCGAGCAGGGCGAGGTCGTCCTCGCTCTCCACCTCCGCGGCGGGCAGGAGCCGCGCCGCCTTGAGGTCGAGGAGGGTGGCCGCGATGACCAGGAACTCGGTCGTCTCGTCGAGGTTCCATTCCGTGCCGAGCGCACGGGTGTAGGCGATGAAATCGTCCGTGACCTGGTGCAGTGCCACTTCCGTGACGTCGAGCTGGTGCTGTGAGATCAGCTGGAGCAGCAGATCGAAGGGGCCCTGGAAGTTCGCCAGGTTCACCTTGAACTTGGACGTGCTCAGCTCTTCGTTGGCCAGTCCTTCGGGGACCATCCCGCCGTGCACGGTCTCGTGCACGACGGGGGTCTCGTCCGCTGCCGCCCGCTCGACCGGCTCCGGGCCGCTGTGCGCGGCCGCCGCCGGATCGTCCATCAGTTCTCGGTCTCTTTCCCGTCCTCGGTGCCCGCCCGCAAGCGCTGGACGAGTACCGACTCCTCACCGGCCGCGTCGAAATCGGCCAGCAGCACGGCCACCGCCTCGCGGACCAGCCTGCCGCGATCGAGCACGAGCCCGTGCTTCGCCCGGAGGTTCAGCCTGGCCTGCTCCATCGCCAGCAGTTCGTCGCCGGAGACGTAGACGGTGATCTTCGCGTCGTGCTTGGTCCGTCCCGACCCGCTGCGCGCGGCCCGGGCCAGTTGTTCCTTGTGCGCCCGCCCGTCCCCGTCCGCCGAGCCGTTCCCGTCGCCGTTCCCCGTCGAGGGGGCCGGCTGCTCGGGCGCGGGCGGAAGATCGAGGGCTGGGCTGGAGGTGATCCTGAACAGTTCGGATGCTCCGGGCAGGGAAGCGCGCCTGCTCACCGGGCGATCACCTCACGGGCCAGCGCGCGATAAGCCGCCGCGCCGGCTGATTTGGGGGCCCAGGTCGTGATCGGCTCGCCCGCGACCGTCGTCTCGGGGAACCGCACGGTGCGATTGATCACCGTGTCGAACACGATGTCGCCGAATGCCTCCACCACTCTCGCCATGACCTCCTTCGAGTGCAGGGTTCTCGGGTCGTACATGGTGGCGAGAATCCCGGTGATGTCCAGTTTGGGGTTGAGGCGTTCCTGCACCTTCTCGATGGTGTCGATCAGGAGCGCTACGCCTCGCAGACTGAAGAACTCGCACTCCAGCGGGATGATCACACCGTCCGCGGCGGTCAGTGCGTTCACCGTCAGCAGGCCTAGCGAGGGCTGGCAGTCGACAAGAACATAGTCGTAGTCGTTCATGACCGGACGAAGGACCCGTAACAAAGTGTGTTCGCGCCCTACCTCTGCGACCAACTGGACCTCGGCCGCGGACAGGTCGATGTTGCTCGGCAGCAGGTCGACGCCGTCGACCCGGGTCTTCCGGATGACGTCGGTGATGCTGACCGAGCGCTCCATGATGACGTTGTAGACCGTCTGGTCCAGCTCGTGCGGCTGAATGCCGAGGCCCACCGAAAGCGCGCCTTGGGGATCGAAGTCGACCAGCAGCACCCGGCGGCCGCATTCGGCGAGCGCCGCGCCCAGGTTGATGGTCGAGGTGGTCTTGCCGACGCCGCCCTTCTGGTTGCACATGGCCATCACCAGTGCGGGACCGTGCCGCTCCAGGACCGGCGGTTCGGGGATCTCGCGAAGCGGACGGCCGGTGGGCCCGATGCCGTCCCTCTCGAGTTCTTGCTGCTTGGTTTCTTTGGCGCGCTTGGCCTTGCGGCCGCGGGAAGAGATCGTGTCCTCCGACGGTTCGTCGCCGTCGTGTTCGGCGGGGGTTGCGATGGTCACCTGGCTGAGGCTCGCCGCGGCCGACCCGGCGGACGCGGACGGCTTCGCCGGCTCGTTCGGTGTCGACATGGCGCGAAAGCTCCTTCGGCTAGGTCCTCGGCAGCCTATGCGCGGATCGCGAATCGAGCCAAAGCGGCTCGCCGGGGCCGATCGGGTCGATTAGCCGAGCGCGCGGGGGTGTGCTGTCGCGTAGACCTCGCGGAGCGTGTTGACCGTGACCAGCGTGTACACCTGGGTGGTGGTCACCGAAGCGTGGCCGAGCAGCTCCTGCACGACGCGGACGTCGGCGCCGCCTTCGAGCAGATGCGTGGCGAAGGAATGGCGCAGCGTGTGCGGGGAGACGCCGGCCGTGATGCCCGCGGATTCGGCCGTGTCCTTGAGAACCTGCCACGCGCTCTGCCGGGAAAGCCTGGAGCCGCGGGCGTTGAGGAACATCGCGGGTGTCCCCCGGCCGTGCGTGGCGAGCACCGGCCGCGCCCGGACCAGGTAGGCGTGCACCGCTTCGAGTGCGGGACGGCCGATCGGGACGATGCGCTGTTTGCCGCCCTTCCCGTCGAGCAGCACGGTCCGTTCGGCGTCGTCGATGTCGTCGACGTCGAGCCCGACGGCCTCGGAGATCCGCGCTCCGGTGGAGTAGAGCAGTTCGAGCAGCGCCCGGTCCCGCAACGGGCGCTCACCCTCCGGTGGCGGGGTCTCCAGGAGTTTCAGCACATCGTGCACCGGCAGCGCCTTGGGCAGCCGTTTCGCCGCCGCGGGCGGGCGGACCTCACGGGCCGGGTCGTGCTCGGTGATGCCGTCGGCGTGCGCGAACTTGTGCAGTCCCCGCACCGCGACGAGCGCGCGAGCCGCCGAGGACGCGGCCAGCGGCCGATGCTCCTCGTCGCCTTCGCGCAGCGCCGCGCCGAACGAGGTGACGTGCGCCGGGGTGACGTCGGCGAACCGCTCGACCTCGGCGCTACCGAGGTACTCGGCGTACCGGCGCAGATCACGGGAGTAGCTGTCGAGGGTGTTCCTCGCGGTTCCGCGCTCGACCACCAGATGGTCGAGGTAAGCGGCGACCACCTGGGCGACTCCGGCACCGCCAGCCCGTGACACACCGACACTCTAGGACCAGCCGCCTCGTGAGTGGTAATGACGGTTCTAACCGTCATTACCACTCACGAGGCACTAGACGTTCCGCGAAGCGAACTTCGTCGGCCTGTCCTCCCAAGGCGCGTCCGCCGGACGGGTCGAAGCCGCGCCCGAGAGCACCGCGTGCGCGGCCAGCACACCGCCGACGGTCGCCCCGTTCACCAGCTCACCGGCCAGCGCCATCCGGACCGCCTCGGCGAGCGGGAACTTCGCCGTGACGAGGTCCGCCTCCTCCTCACCGAGGATCTCCCTGTCCACTTCGGACAGTCCGCGGGCGAGGTAGACGCGGACGACCTCGTCGGTGAACCCGGGCGACGCCGCGACGTCGACGAGGGTCTCCCAGCGCTCGGCGCTGAGCCCGACCTCTTCGACCAGCTCGCGTTTCGCCGCGCCGACGGGGTCCTCCCCCGCCTTGTCGATCAGGCCGGCGGGCAGTTCCCACAGCCGCCGCCCGATCGGGTGGCGGTACTGGTGGATCAGCGTGACAGAGCTGTCCACGCCTTCGCCGTCGAGCGCGACGACGGCGACCGCGCCGAGGTGTTCGACGACCTCACGGCGGGCCGTGCCGCCACCGGGCATCACGACCTCGTCGACCCGCAGCCCCACGACACGTCCGATGTGGACGTCCCTTGTGGACGCGACGGTGAACTCGTGCTTACCGGGCTCGGTCACCTCGCCACCGCGGGTGCTTCGGCCAGCTCGACCGGGAGCCGCTCGGCGACCTTGCGGTCCACGACCGCCTTCACGAACGCGCTGAACAGCGGGTGCGGCCGGGTCGGACGGCTCTTGAGCTCCGGGTGCGCCTGGGTGCCGACGAAGAACGGGTGCTTGTCGGCGGGCAGCTCGACGAACTCGACCAGGTGATCGTCGGGCGAGGTACCCGAGAACACCAGGCCTGCCGCGGAAAGGCGCTTGCGGTAGGCGTTGTTGACCTCGTAGCGGTGGCGGTGCCGCTCGGAGACCTCGGTGCTGCCGTACGCCTTCGCGACCTGCGAGCCCGGCTTGAGCTTGGCGACGTAGGCGCCGAGCCGCATCGTCCCGCCCATGTCGCGCTCGCCCGCGACGACGTCACGCTGGTCGGCCATCGTGGAGATGACCGGGTTCGCGCTCGTGTCGTCGAACTCGGCCGAGTTCGCGTCGGTGATCCCCGCCAGGTTCCGCGCCGCGTCGATCACCATGCACTGCAGGCCGAGGCACAGGCCCAGCAGCGGCAGCCCGTGGGTCCGGGCGTAGGCGATCGCGCCGACCTTGCCCTCGATGCCGCGGATGCCGAACCCGCCCGGGATCAGCACACCGTCCACATCGGACAGGGCGGAGGCGGCACCGGCCGGGGTCTCGCAGCTGTCCGAGGCGACCCAGACGATCTGGACCTTGGCGCGGTGGGCGAACCCGCCCGCGCGCAGCGCCTCGGTCACCGACAGGTACGCGTCCGGCAGGTCGATGTACTTGCCCACGACCGCGACCCGCACCGTCTCCGACGGGTTGTGCACGCGGTCGAGCAGGTCGCCCCACACGGTCCAGTCGACGTCGCGGAACGGCAGCCCGAGACGGCGCACCACGTAGGCGTCGAGCGCCTCACGGTGGAGCACCTTCGGGATGTCGTAGATCGACGGGGCGTCGGGGCAGGCGATGACGGCCTCGGTGTCGACGTCGCACATCAGGCCGATCTTGCGCTTGAGGTCCTCTGGCAGCTCACGGTCGGCGCGGCAGACGAGCGCGTCCGGCTGGATGCCGATGTTGCGCAGCGCGGCGACCGAGTGCTGGGTCGGCTTGGTCTTCAACTCACCCGAGGGGGCGAGGTACGGCACCAGCGAGACGTGAAGGAAGAAACACTGGTCACGGCCGACGTCGTGGCGGACCTGACGGCAGGCCTCCAGGAACGGCAGCGACTCGATGTCGCCGACGGTGCCGCCGACCTCGGTGATCACGACGTCCGGGCTGTTCCCGTCCTCGTCAGCGCCGGCGGCGGCGGTGATCCTGGCCTTGATCTCGTCGGTGATGTGCGGGATGACCTGCACGGTGTCGCCGAGGTACTCACCACGGCGCTCCTTGGCGATGACCTCGGAGTAGACCTGTCCGGTGGTGACGTTGGCCTTGCCGTCGAGGGACCGATCGAGAAAACGCTCGTAGTGCCCGATGTCCAGATCGGTTTCGGCGCCGTCGTCCGTGACGAACACCTCACCGTGCTGGAACGGGTTCATCGTGCCTGGATCGACGTTGAGGTACGGATCCAGCTTCTGCATCGTGACCCGGAGCCCACGTGCGGTAAGGAGCTGACCCAGGCTGGAAGCCGTGAGTCCCTTACCCAGAGAGGAGGCAACGCCTCCGGTGACAAAGACATACTTGGTAGCCCGCGACTGAAGTCCCACGGGCTTCCACCTTATCGCACGCCCGCCGGGGCGCTCAGTGGCCACGCCGCAAGCGTCCGATGGAGTGGAAAACCGCTACCCTCGCGGCGTGACAGACGCGCACGACACCTGGACCGCACCGGTCGCGGAAGGCCCGCTCGACGCGGACGTCCGCGTCCCCGGTTCGAAGTCGATCACCAACCGGGCCTACGTCCTCGCGGCGCTCGCCAGCGCGCCGACGCGGGTGCGGACCCCGCTCGACTCCCGGGACGCGCGGCTCATGCTCGGCGCCATCTACGCCCTCGGCGCCCACTCGCAGGGCAGCATCGGCGGCTACCTCGTGCATCCGCTCGGCCCCGGCCGCGTCCATCCCGGCGAGACCGTCCGGGTGGAACTCGGCAACGCGGGCACGGTCGCCCGGTTCACCCCCGCGCTGGCGGCGCTGGGCACCGGCCCGGCGCTGTTCGACGGGGACGAGGCCCTCCGCCGCCGTCCGATCGGGCCGCTGCTGAAGGCGCTGCGCGGCCTCGGCGCCCGCATCGACGACGACCGCCGCGAGGCGCCTCCGTTCACCGTCCACGGCGAAGGCGGGCTGCGGGGCGGCAAGGTCGATCTGGACTCCTCGGCGTCGAGCCAGTTCCTGTCGGCGCTGCTGCTCGCGGGGCCGTCGTTCCAGCAGGGGGTCACCGTGCGCCTGGTCGGCGGCGCGGTGCCGAGCGAACCGCATATCGCGATGACCGTGGAGATGCTGCGCCGGTTCGGCGCCACCGTGGACCGCGAGGGGACCGAGTTCTACGTCCCCCCGACGAGGCTCTCCTGCCCTGAGTACGTCGTCGAGCCGGATCTCTCGACGGCCGCCCCGTTCGCCGCCGCCGCGGTCGTGACCGGCGGCACGGTGCGGATCGCGGGCTGGCCACAGCAGACCACCCAGCCCGGCGACTGGCTCCGCAGCCTGCTGCCCCTCCTCGGCGCGACCGCCGAACTCAACGCCACCGGCCTCACGGTCACCGGCAGCGGCACGATCCCCGGCGTCGAACTGGATCTCCACGACGTCGGCGAACTCACGCCGGTGATCGCGGCGCTGCTGTGCTTCGCCGAGGGCCCGTCGATCATCTCCGGAGTGGCGCATCTGCGTGGCCACGAGACCGACAGGCTGACCGCGCTGGCCACGGAACTCTCGGCTCTCGGCGCCGACGTCCGCGAGACCGAAGACGGGCTGCGGATCACGCCCGCCCCGTTGCACGGCGGAAAGTTCCGCACCTACGACGACCATCGTCTGGTGATGGCGGCCGCCGTGCTGGGACTGCGGGTCGAGGGGATCGAGGTGGAGAACCCGGAGACGGTCGGGAAGACTTATCCCGGGTTCGCCGAAGCCTGGACCGCGATGCTTTGAGCGCGACCGGCGATCGGGTCGCAGAGCCCAGGTGTCGGACCCCGCGGTTGGCGAGTATTTCGCCATGCTGAAATTTGACTTCGATTTATTGAGGGGTAAGGGCGGATTCCGGATCGACGATGTGGGAATCCGGACACTCGACGTCCCGATTCCCACATCGTCACGAGGTCTTCACGAACCTGGGTACCACCGCTCAGGTGGCCGGGGAGGATTCCGGTTCAGTGGCCGGTCGGCGAAGGTGCTCAGGAGGCTCGGCTGGTGATCAGGAACAGCGCCAGACGTACGGGTGGAAGATCCGCTCGGCGTCCATGCGCACCCCCGCCACCGTGCCGTCGTCGCCGATCCGGGACGGGATGTCGAGCTTGATGTCGCCGAAGTTCGACACCCACGCGCCCTGCTTCCACACGCCGTAGCCGGTGCCGCTGTTGTCGTTGCCGCCGTGCGCCTCGTCGATCCGGCCGGTGATCAGGCCGTCCCGATTGATGTCGAAGCCCGGGTTGGTGTTGGACAGGTTGTAGCTCGAGTTGGGCAGCACGTGCGCGGCGCCCTGCTGGTCCCAGTAGACGCCGACCTTCTTGTCGTTGTACACGGCGTTGCCGACCACGCGCCCGTTGGAGAACGCGTTGGCGCGGGCAGTGCGGAGGCCTGGCAGCGTGCCGAGCTGGGTGATCGTGCCGGCCCGCCAGACCGCGAGACCGGAGTCACGCAGCACCAACACGGAGCCGTCCTCGTCGACCGCCTCGGGCCTGGTGGCGTGGGGAGCCAGACCGGGGAGGGTGGTGACGGTGCCGGGTTGCGCGGCAGGCCAACGCACCACCGTGGTCAGGCCGCTGCCGTCGTCCCAGACGAAGCCGGTGATGTCGCCCGCGTCGTTGATGCCGAGCGCGGCGGCCTTGGTGTTGTTCCCCAGCTTCGGCAGCTCCTCCATCACGCCGTCCCGATAGCGGAACGCCGTGCTCGCGGAGAATCCCAAGTAGTTGACTTGTGCGGTGCCGACGATCGTGCCGGCGCGGTTCTCGTCGGCCACGTCGTAGGTGCGCAGGGGGCCGAGCCCGGGGAGGACGGAGTACGCGCCGTTCTTCCACGCGATCGGCCGCTGGCCGTCGGCGGTGCCGGCGGTGCCGGCGAAGCCGCCCTGGTGGTCGGTCGCGGTCGGCAGCCCGCTCTTGCTCGGCACGGGAAGTGCCGTCGGACGCCAGGTGCAGGCCTCCGCGGCGGATGCGGTCGAGGTCGGGACGAGCAAGGCAGCCGCGGCCAGTAAAGCGCCACCCAGTAGCCGGTATCTGTGCACGTTTCCCTCCAGAAAGTGTTGGTGAACGCGACCAAGGATGGCATTCATCACCATGGGAGGGGGCGATGTTAGGGGTGCTTTTTCGTGATTAGGGGTTACCTCCCGCATTCGAACAAAAAAATGGTAGAGAGAGTTCCTATACATGCCGAGAAATGCATCCGAGCAGGCGGTTTCAGCCCGCGGTGCGTTCTCCGCCGTCTTCGGGAAACAACGTCTTCAGTGTGACCTCACGGTTGACCCGCACATGCTCGACGGCGTGGGCCCGCGCGCGGTCCGCGTCGCCCGAAGCGATCGCTTCGTAGAGACGGCGGTGCTCGTCGAGCAGTTCGCCCCAGTGCTCGTTCTGGCTGGTGAGCCAGCGCAGCCTGCCTTCGAGCGGCCGCAGGATCTCGTGCAGCAGGCCGTTGCCCGCCAGCGCGACGATCTCGTCGTGGAAACGGGTGTTGAGCGAGGTGATCCGGGCCGGGTCGCCGCCCTCGGTGGCACGGGCGGCGTCGGCGAGCAGCCGTTCGAGCGCGCGGAGCCGCGGTTTGCCCGCCCGCTCGGCCGCCAAGCCGGCGGCGAGGCCTTCGAGCGCCTCCCGGACGTCGAACAGCTCCTCGACGTCGGCCCTGGCCAGCCGTCGCACGACGATGCGACGGGGAGATTGGACGGTGAGGAAACCCTCGGCCTCCAGGCTGCGGATGGCCTCGCGCACCGGGACCCGCGAGACGCCGAGATCCTCGGCCAGTTCCCGTTCGACGAGCCGGTCCCCCGGCTTCAGCCGCCCGGCGAGGATCCGTTCGCGCAGCTCGTCGCGGACCCGTTGCCGGGTCGCGGCCAGCGGCTGCCGCGGTCCTTCCTCGGCCACTCCATCCCCCTCGCTCAACACAGCCGTAACAGCTCGTAACCCGAGTTTATCGGCAGAAACCTTGACGACGGGGCACTGCGGGGTGATATTTGGGATACCAAATTTTGGGATACCAAATCGACCAGCGCTTGCCGTCACACGTCGATCCGGAGGCCTGTATGACCGCCGCCCCAGACACCCGGTCCGCGATGTCCACCGCGGCCGGACCCGATCCCCGGCTCTGGAACGCCGACCTGGCCCCGGCGAAAGAACGCCGATGGAAGGTCTACGACATCTTCGCGCTGTGGATGTCGGACGTGCACAACCTCGGCAACTACACGTTCGCGGCGGGCCTGTTCGTCCTCGGGCTCTCGGCCTGGCAGGGGTTCACCGCGCTGCTGACCGGCTTCGTGCTCATCTACTTCGGCATGAACCTGATGGGCCGGATCGGGCAGAAGACGGGCGTCCCCTTCCCCGTCGTCGCCCGGATCAGCTTCGGCACTTTCGGCGCGAACCTGCCGGCGCTGATCCGCGCGATCATCGCGATCTTCTGGTACGGCATCCAGACCTATCTCGCCTCGGTGGCCATCACGCTGCTGGTGCTCGCGATCGATCCGGGGCTGAAACCGTTGACAGAGGTCGGTTTCCTCGGCCTGCACGCGCTCGGCTGGATCTGTTTCATCGCGCTGTGGCTGGCGCAGGCGCTGGTGCTCACCCGCGGGATGGAGGCGGTGCGCAAATTCCAGGACTGGTGCGGTCCCGGTATCTGGGTGGTGATGATCGCGCTCGCGGTATGGATCCTGGCCGCCGCGGACTGGAACATCTCGCTGACGAGCAACCCGAAGGCACTGTCCACCGGGGAGCAGGTGCGGCAGTGGTTCGGCGCCGTGGGCCTCATCCTGTCCATCTACGGCACGCTGATGCTCAACTTCTGCGACTTCTCCCGGTTCGCCCCGAACCAGAAAACGGTGCGGCGCGGCAACTTCTGGGGCCTGCCGATCAACTCGACGGCGTTCGCGCTGCTGTCGGTCCTGGTGACCGCGGGCAGCCTGCAGGTGTTCGGTGAGGCCATCACCGACCCGGCGGAACTGCTCGCCCGCATCGACAACACCCCGGTGCTGATCATCGGCGCGCTGACCTTCGCGATCGCCACCATGGGCGTGAACATCGTCGCGAACTTCGTCTCCCCCGCCTACGACCTGGCCAACATCTGGCCGAAACGGATCACCTTCACCATCGGCGGGATGATCAGCGCGGTCGCGGCGCTGTGCGTGCTGCCGTGGAAGCTGTACTCCTCCCCCGCCGTGGTCAACTACTTCCTCGGCGGCCTCGGCGCCTTCCTCGGCCCGCTGTTCGGCATCATGATCGTCGACTACTACCTGGTGAAACGGGGCAGGATCGACGTCGCCAAGCTGTTCGTGGCGGGGCCGGAGTCGCCGTATCACTACAAACACGGCGTGAACCCGCCGGCGATGATCACCTTCCTGCCCACCGCGGCTCTTTCCGCGGTCATCGCACTCGTGCCGTACTTCGCCCCGGCGGCGCCGTACTCGTGGTTCATCGGCACGGCGACGGCCGCCGCGCTCTATCTGGTCGTCACGCGCAAACAGCGGGTCGCGTGATGCGGATCCTGGTCACCAACTGCAACACGACCGAGGCCATGACGAAGGAGATCGAGGCCGGTGCCCGTGCCGCGGCGAGCCCGGGCACCGAGATCCTGGCCAGAACGCCGTTGTGGGGTCCGGAATCCGCGGAGGGCTGGCTGGACAGCTTCTTGAGCGCGGCGGCCGTCCTCGACCTGCTCAACGGCATGGACGAACCCTTCGACGCGCTCGTGATGGCCGGTTTCGGCGAGCACGGACGGGAAGGGGCGCGCGAACTGCTCGACGTCCCGGTCGTCGACATCACCGAGGCGGCCGCGCATCTGGCCTGCCTGCTGGGCAGACGGTACGGCGTGGTGACCACATTGGACAGGACGTGCGGGCTCATCGAAGACAGCTTGCACGCCTCGGGAGTCGCGCAGAACTGTGTCGGCGTCCTGGGCGCGGGACTCGGCGTCCTCGAACTGAACGACGAACGCCGGACGGAATCGGCCCTGCTGACCGCCGGACGCCGCGCCAGGGACGCGGGTGCGGAAGTCCTCGTCCTCGGCTGCGCCGGGATGACCGGACTGGACCGGCGGATCTCCGCGATGCTGGACATCCCGGTGATCGACGGCGTCGCCGCGGCCGTCCGCCTGGCCGAATCCCTGGTGGCCCTCGGCCTCAAGACCAGCCGGGCCGGTTCCTACGCCCGCCCCCTGCCCAAACCCCGCCTCTGGCCCCGCCAACCCCGCATTTAGTCCTCTGGATGCGGTAGTTGCACGCGCAAGTACCGCATCCAGAGGACGAAACGCGGCTCGTTCGGTCGCCTGCGGCTAGTTGCCTTTCGCGGCGATACCGGGGGCGGGAGCCTGGGCGTTGCCCGCGATGCCGTAACGCCCGGCACCGCCCTCGAGTTGTTCACGCAGCGCCATGATCGTGGTGATCCGGCCCGCCGCGGTCTCCGCGTTGTCCACAGTGGACAGGATCGACGTCGCCGAGGTGTCGGCGCGCACGACGCCGATCGCGCCGGTGCCGTCGGCCGATCCGGCGTCGCCCGCCAGCACCGTGCCCGCACCCGAACGGTCGAGCTGCGCCGCGAAACGCGCGATCGTCGAGGCCCGGTCACCCGCGCCGTCGCCGGTGTACTTCGAGCCGGTGAGCACGATCGCGAGCTGGGCGGGCTTCACATCCTGCCCCGCCTTGAGGAAACCGCCGTCGGTGAGCCCGCCGAGCGCGGCCGCGAGCTCCACCGGCGTCGACTGCGCCTGCGCGTTGTCCTTGTTCAGCAAGGCCACCGAACCGAGCAGCGCGCCCGCGAGAGTGCCCGGGTCGCCCGCGGTCGGGAACTGGACCCCGGCGGGCTGCAGGCGGGTCACGACGTCACGCAGCTGATCGGAGCGCATCGGGTCGGAGAACGCCTCGGTCAGCTGGATCTCGCCGGTGACCGAGGCCCCGGCCTGCCCGACGAGCTGCTTGAGCGCGTCACGGTCCGCGGGCTTCGCGTCTTCGGTGGTCACCAGTACCACCGAACGCTTGTCCAGCTGCCCGGCGAGGACCTTCGGTCCCAGCGCCCCGGCGAACGCGTCCGCGTCACTGAGCCTGGCGTTGAGGGAATTGCGCTGCGCCTCCAGCTCCGCGACCTGGGTGCCCAGGTCCTCCTTCTGCCCGGCGAGACCGGACAGCAGCGAACCGTTCAGCGCCGTGGATCCGAGCACCACGCCGATGGCGAGCGCCAGGAAGCAGGCGGCGATGGAAACGATGTGGTACCGCAGAGAAATCACGTGAAAAGTCCCTTGCCCCAGGCGATGAACGAGTTCCAGGTGTCGCGGATCCAGTCGAGGTAGACCGAACCCACGTCGGAGACCAGCAGCGCGGCCGCGACGGCCACCAGGGTCGCCAGTACCAGCAGGATGACGGCGCCGATCGACACCCGGCTGCGGTGCAGGGTCGCGACCGCCTTGCCGTCGACCAGTTTCGTGCCGAGTTTGAGCCGGGTGAGGAACGTCGACGGGTTCGACCCGGACCGGCCGTGGTCGAGGAACTCCCGCAGTGTCGCCTGGAAACCGACGGTGACCACGAGACTCGCCTCATGCGCGTCGGCCAGCAGCAGCGCCAGGTCCTCGGCGTTGCCCGTCGCGGGGAAGGTGACCGCGCCGATCCCGAGGTCCTGGATCCGCTCGACGCCCGGCGCGTGCCCGTCCGGCTGCGCCGGGACCACGACCTCGCCGCCGCTGCGCAGCGTTTCCGCGCCGATCCCGTGCGGGTCGCCCACGATGACGTCCGGCAGGTAGCCCTGCGCGCGCAGGGTGTCGGCACCGGCGTCGACGCCGATCAGCACCGGCCGGTGCTCGGAAATGTACTTCTTCAGCTTTTTGAGGTCCTCGGCGTGACCGTTGCCACCCGCGACCACGAGGGCGTGCCGGTCCCGCAACGGAACCCGGATCTCCGGTACGCCGACACCGTCGAGAATGAGACTGCGTTCCCGGCGGAGGAATTCGATCGTGTTCGCGGAGAACGCCTCCAGCTGGGTGGACATCCCGGCCTTGGCCTCGATCATCTGGTCCGCGACGCTTTCCCGCGTCTGCTGGATCCCCGATCCGATCTGCCGCTCACCGATGTAGACGACGCCCTCGTGCAGGCGGAGTTTCGTACCGTCCTTCACCTTGCGCAGCAGCTCGCCGCCGACCGAGTCGACCAGGAGGACCCCCGCCTCGAGCAGGACCTCCGGCCCCAGGTTGGGGAACCGGCCGGAGATCGACGGCGAGGCGTTCACCACCGCCGCGACTTCGGCCTCCACCAAGGCGTCGGCCGTCGAACGGTCGAGATCGAGCTGGTCGAGGACGACGATGTCGCCAGGGCTCAGCCGACGGAGAAGCTCGCGTGTACGCCTGTCGACCCTGGCGACGCCGGTGATCCCGGGGAGGGTCTCTTGGTTACGCGTGAGCAAGCCGGTGAGCTTCATGCGACCGATAGTGACAAATCGGTGCGGCCTTATGCGTCCGCCACGCCGATGGGAACACGCCGATTAACCCACACTGGGACGCGCCGCTCCCGAGTCGTCTCGTGAGTGGTAATGACGGTTAGAACCGTCATTACCACTCACGAGGCCCGTTACTTGGCCTTCTTGCGCTTGCCGCCGCGGCGGGCTTTGGGCTTGTCCGGCGCGCTCTTGTCGGCTTCGGCCACGGCGAGCAATTCCTCGGCGTGCGCCCGGCCGGTCTCGGTGCTTTCCATTCCCGCGAGCATCCGCGCGAGTTCGACGACCCGCTCGGATTGTTCGAGCACTCGCACGCCACTGCGGGTCACCCCGCCACTGGTGCCCTTGTCCACCACCAGATGCTGATCGGCGAACGCGGCGACCTGCGGCAGGTGCGTGACCACCAGCACCTGGTGGCTGCGCGCCAGCCGCGCGAGCCGCCTGCCGATCTCGACCGCCGCACGGCCGCCGACCCCGGCGTCGACCTCGTCGAACACCAGTGTCTGCACGGTGTCCGCATGCGCGAGGACGACCTCGATCGCCAGCATCACGCGGGAAAGCTCACCACCGGAAGCGGCCTTGTGCACCGGGAGCGGCGGCGCGCCGTTGTGCGCGCGCAGCAGCAGCTCGACGTCGTCGACCCCGTCGGGGCCGGCGTGCACGAGCTTGCCTTCGACCCGCACGGCGTGCGGATCGCTCTCCTCGACGGTGCGCCGCTCGACGGTGATCTCGATCTCGGCCTGTCCCATGGCGAGCCCGGACATCTCGGCGGTGATCGCCTCGGCCAGCTCGGCGGCGGCCTCGACACGAGCCTCCGACAGCCGGAGGGCGTGCTCGGCGAGCGTCACCGCGAGCGCGTCACGGCGAGTGGCCAGTTCGGACAGTGCCTCCTCGGAGGTGTCCATCGTGGACATCCGGCGGCGCGCGTCGTCGGCCCAGGCGAGCACCCCGTCCACATCGGCGGCGTACTTGCGCGTGAGCCGTTTCAGGTCGGCCTGGCGCGCCAGTACCTTTTCCAGCAGCGCGGGGTCGGCGTCGAGCGTTTCGAGGTAGCTCCCCAGCTCGGTGCCCACCTCGGACAGCAGCACCGAAGCCTCGTCGAGGCGGGGGCCCAGCTCGCGCAGCACGGCGTCTTCGGAACCGGTCAGCTGGCGCGACGCCTCGCCGATCAGCCCGAGCGCCCCGGGGACGTCGGGATCCCCCTCGGACGAACCGGCGACGGCCGCGTGCGCCGCACTGGCCGCGGCCCGCAGTTCGTCGACCGCGGCGAGCCGCTTGATCTGCTCGGTGAGTTCGGTGTCCTCGCCGGGCTCCGGCGCGACGGCGTCGATCTCGGCGAGACCGTGACGCAGCAGATCGGCCTGCTGGGCCATCTCGCGGGAGCGCGTGGACCGCTCGGTCAGTTCGGCGACGACGGCGAGCCATTCGTCCCGTACCGCGCGGTACTGCTCCAGTGGTTCGGTGACGGCCTCCCCGGCGAACCTGTCGATCACGGCGCGCTGTTCGGCGGGCCGCAGCAGCCGCAGCTGATCGTTCTGCCCGTGCACCGCGATCAGCTGCTCGGACAGGTCGGCCAGCACACCGACCGGCACCGAACGGCCGCCGAGGTGGGCGCGGGACCGGCCGTCGACCGAGACCGCGCGCAGCGCGATGACGCTGCCGTCCTCGTCGACCTCCGCCCCGGCGTCGGTGACTATCCGGGTGGCGCCCTCGGCACCGCCCAGCTCGAATCGGCCTTCCACGAAGGCCTTCAGCATTCCCGTTCGCACCTTGGACACTTCGGCTCGGCCGCCGGAGAGCAGGTGCAACCCGCTGACGACCATGGTCTTGCCCGCACCCGTCTCACCGGTGACGACGGTGAAGCCCGCGTGCAGTTCCAGCAGGGCGTCCTCGATGACTCCGAGGCCCTGGATGCGCATCTCGGCCAGCACGACGCCCACCGTAGCGGCCTACCCCGACTAATCTCGCACCCGGCACGTCATGAGGGTTCCCCTTAAGACGAAATTCGTCTTAAGGGGACCCCTCATGACATCCCTCAGCGGGCGTGTCGCTCCCGCCAGCCCTTGATCGGCAACGAGAACTTGTGCACCAGCCGGTCGGTGAAGGGGCCTTCCCACAACCGGATCAGGCGCACCGGCACCCGCCCGCAGGTGACCCGCACAGCCGCCCCGGCCGGAAGATCGAAGGTCCGCGATCCGTCGCAGGTCAGGACGGCGGGCGAGCCGTCCGGATCGATGGCGACGGTGATCTCTGAGTCCCGGGAGACGACCAGCGGCCGGGAGAACATCGCGTGCGCGTTGCTCGGCACCACCAGCAGCGCCTGGACGTCCGGCCAGATGATCGGGCCGCCCGCGGAGAACGCATACGCCGTCGAGCCGGTCGGAGTGGCGCACAGGACACCGTCGCAGCCGAAGGACGACACGGGCCTGCCGTCGACCTCGATGAGCGCGTCCAGGACGCGCTCGCGGGAGCTCTTCTCGACGCTCGCCTCGTTGAGCGCCCACGTGTTGACGGTCTCCTCGCCGTCGACGGTGACGATGACATCGACGGTCATCCGCTCTTCGACCTGGTAGTCGCCGTCGACGGCACGCTGGACGGTGTCGGCCAGCTTGTCCGAATCGGCCTCGGCGAGGAATCCGACCCGGCCCAGGTTCACCCCGAGCACCGGGACACCGTTCGGCCTCGCCAGTTCCGCGGCCCGCAGCAACGTGCCGTCGCCGCCGAGCACGAACACCAGCTCGGTCCCGGCGGCCGGATCCTGTTCCGGCGCCATGACCGTGCACGGCGCGCCGATCCCGCCGTCCGCCTCGAGCATCTCCCGGACGTCCTCGTCGAGTACCCGCAGCCGCACACCGGCCTTGGCGAAACGGGCCGATACCTCGCGTGCCGCGTCCCGGGTCGCGTCCCGGTCCGGGTGCACGACCAGCAGCACCTCGCGTTCGCTCATTGGGGTCCCTCCAGGACTGCGGTCCGGACGAGCCGTTCGGCGTCGGTGCCGACGGTCTCCCCCGTCCCGCGGGTAAGCCAGACGAAGTATTCGACGTTCCCGGACGGTCCCGGAAGCGGGCTCGCCACGACGCCGCGCAAGCGCAGGTCCAGCTTCTCGGCCTCGGCGAGCACGCCCAGCACCGATTCGGCCCGCAGCTGGGGGTCACGGACCACGCCGCCGCTGCCGAGCCGGTCCTTGCCGACCTCGAACTGCGGTTTCACCATCGGCACCAGATCGGCGCCGTCCCGCGCGCAGGCGGCCAGCGCGGGCAGGACGAGTTTGAGCGAGATGAACGAGAGATCCCCGACCACGAGGTCGACCTGCCCGCCGAGGTCCTCCGGGGTCAGGTTGCGGACGTTCGTCTTGTCGAGGACGACCACGCGGTCGTCGGTGCGCAGGCGCCAGTCCAGCAGGCCGCGGCCGACGTCGGCGGCGATCACCGTGGCGGCGCCGTTGCGCAGCAGGACGTCGGTGAAGCCACCGGTCGAAGCGCCGGCGTCGAGACAGCGCTTCCCCTCGATGGAAAGACCTTGCGGTGTGAAGGCTTCGAGCGCGCCGAGCAGTTTGTGCGCGCCGCGCGAGGCCCAGCCGGGGTCATCGCCGTCCCGCACCACGATCGGCGCACCGGACTCGACCCCCGTCGCGGGTTTGGTGGCCACCATCCCGCGCACACTGACCTTGCCCTCGGCGATCAGCGCGGATGCCTGCTCGCGGGAGCGGGCCAGACCCCGCCGGACGAGTTCCGCGTCCAGGCGGGCGCGTTTGGGCACGCGTCAGACCTTGTCGATGGTGGACAGCGCCACCGTCAGCTCGGTGTGCACGGCTTCGAAGCGGTCGACGTGCTCGGAGAGCGGAAGCGAGGCGAGGTCGTCGAGACCCGCAACGGCTTCGCCGATCCCGGCACGGGGATCCGTGTCCTGCTGCGCGAAGTGGTCGGTCTGGACCGGCGGGGGGCCGGGCACCGGGGGTCGCGGAACGGGGTGGAAGTGGTCTTGCACCCCACCAAGTTAGCAGCGCTGGTCAGGCGAGGCGCAGCTCGCCGAGCGCGGCGCGGGCGGTGTCGCCCACACCGCGGACCTCGGTGATCCCCGACTCCCAGGCCACCGCGCACACCGCGCGCAGCAGGTCCAAGGAGTCGCCCTCACCCTCGGCCTCGAGCACGTCACCCTGTGCGGTGACGCGCCAGCCGTCCTTCGGGCCGACCTCGAGCTGATCCGCGCGGCCGCCGAGGCCGGACAGATCCCACGCGAGGTACCGCGGCCGTTCCTCGGGCCTCGCCTTGATCAGGGAGGCCGCGTCGGCGACCCCGGTCAGCACGCAGAGCGCGTCGATCCCGGCCGCGACCGCGCCCTCGATGTCGGTGTCCAGCCTGTCGCCGACCACGAGGGCCCGTTCCGCGCCCGCGTCCCGCGCCGCCGTGGTGAACAGCGAAGGCGCCGGTTTGCCCGCCACCAGCGGTTCGACCTCGGTGGCGGTGCGCAGCGCGGCCACCATCGATCCGTTGCCCGGCAGCAGTCCGCGTTCGGACGGCAGGGTCGCGTCGACATTGGTCGCCACCCACAGCGCGCCCGCGCGGATGGCGAGACACGCCTCCGCGAGGGCGGCCCAGGTGTTCTCCGGGGAATGTCCCTGCACCACGGCGGCCACGTCCGGCCCGGCTTCCCGGACCGTGCGCAGCCCCGCCGACTCGATCTGGGCGGCGAGCGACTCCGTACCCACGACGAGCACGACGGCGCCCTTGGGCAGCCGCTCACCCAGCAGGGCGGCGGCGGCCTGGGAGCTCGTGTGGACCTCGTCGGGGGTGGCGGGCAGTCCGAGTGCCTCCAGGTGCGCGGAGACCTCCTCGGGTGCCTTGGAGGCGTTGTTCGTCACCCAGCGGACGGCCGTGCCGGTGTCCCGGAGCGCCCGGAGTGCTTCCGGGGCGCCCGGGACGACCGTGCTGCCGTGATAGACCGTGCCGTCGAGGTCGAACAGGACCGCGTCGTATCCGGCCGACAGGGCGTCAGCCATTCGTGAGCTCCGCGGCGCGCTCGGCGGCGTCGGTCTCGTCCTCCTCGTCGGCCTCTGCCGCGTTGAGGAACCAGCGGATCGCCTCGTCCTTGCGGTCGGCGGCGGCGAGGTTGTCGGCGTAGGCGTAGAACAGCCGGGCGCTCCACGGGTCGCGCTTCTCCGCCTTGAGGTCGTCGCCCTGCAGGGAGACGACGGCGGCGTCCAGCTGGCCGAGGTCACGGCGCGCGCCGGCGGCGACGATCGCGAGTTCGATCTGGGTCGCCTTGGACAGGCGCTCCTTGTCGACCTCCTTCGCGAGGTCCAGCGCCCGCTCCGGGCGCCCGATGGCGCGCTCGGCGTCGGCGATGATCGCGATGTGCTCGTCGGACCGGGTCATCCGGCGGACGGCCCGCAGCTCGGACAGCGCTTCGGACCAGTTGCCCGCGTGGTAGGCGACCAGGCCCAGCGCCTCACGGACGATCGGGACCCGCGACGCCTTGGCCTTCGCGTACTTGGCGTGCTCCATCGCGGCTTCAGGATCTTCGTCGACCAGGCCACCGGCCGCGACGAGGTGCTTGCCCACGGTTTCCGCGAGCCCCTTGGGCAGGGTGCGGAGTTCGCGGCGGGCCTCTTCGTCGAGGTCGGAGAACTCGATGCCTTCAGGCAGTTCCGGGGCCTCGAGCAGCTCGCGCGCCAAGGTCTCGTCGTCGACCGGCTTGTCGTCGGTACGCGGCGTGGACCGGAAGTCCTTGCGGCCCTCGGAGCGGTCGCGCTGGGGACGGTCGTCGCGCTTGCGCTCGAACCGGCCTTCGCCGCCGCGGGAGTCGCCGCGCTTGTCGTCGTAGCGCTTCTCCGGGCGGTCGCCGGAGGGGCGGAAGCCGCCACCGCGGTTGTCGCCACCCCGGTTGTCGCGGTCGCCGTAGGGCTTGCGCTCGTAGCCACCGCCGCTGGGACGACGGTCGCCGGAGGAGGGACCACGCCGGTCGTCACGGCGGTCGCCGCCGCCGGTGTAGCCACCGGTACGCGCGCCACCACGGTCGTCGCGGTAGGACGGACGACGGTCGTCGCTGCCGCCCCGCTTGTCGCGGTCACCGTAGGACTTGCCCTGCGGGCGGCCTTCGTAGCGGTTGCCGGACGACGAACGGTCGTCGGAGCGGCCGCGGTTGTCCGAGCCGTAGCCGGACCGGGCCGGGCGGCTGTCGGTGCGCTTCTCGTACCGGCCCTCGGAACGGTTGTCCGAGCGACTGTCGGAGCGGTTGTCGTAGCGCCGCTCGGGACGGCTGTCCGACGAACGGTAACCACCGCGGTCACCGCCACGGCTGTCACGACTGTCGCGGTTGTCGGAACGGAAGCCGCCCCGGTTGTCACGGCTGTCGGTGCGCTTCTCGTACCGGCCCTCGGAACGGTTGTCCGAGCGACTGTCCGAACGGTTGTCGGACCGGTAGCCACCGCGGTCACCGCCACGGTTGTCGCCGCCGCGGCTGTCACCGCTCCGGTTGTCCGGGCGGTAACCACCGCGGTCGCCACCCCGGCTGTCACGGCTGTCACGCCGGTCGTCGGAGCGGTAGCCGCCACGGCGGTCGTTGTCGCGGCCGCCCGAGCGCTCGTCGCGACGATCGCCGGCACCAGGGCCACGACGGTCGTCGCCGGTGTAGCGCGGGCGGTTCTCGTCGCGGCCTTGGCCCGCGAACCGGCTGCCGCCGGAGCGGTGGTCGCGGGGACCGTCGCCGCTTCGCCCCGGCTTGCCGGAGTAGCTGCTCGAACCGCCGGGCTTGCCGGAATAACCGCTCGAACCGCGGGCACCGCGGTCGTCACGGCGCGGACGGCCCTGGTAGCCGCCGTCGCGGCCACCTCGGTCCTGTCCACCGCCGGCGGAACCGCGCCGGTCACCTCGCTGCGCGTCAGACCGGCCTCCGCGGGGACTGTCGTCCCGGCGACCCGACCGGCCGGACGCGCCATCATCTGAGTCACGTCGACCGAACTCGGACACCTGGCCTCCTGCCACTATTGAAAAAGTTTCGATACCGGCGACGCCTTCAAGGCGCGCCAACGGACCACTGTAGTCCGTCCATGGACATGAAAAGAGACAGGGCCCTGACCGGGGAGAACCTGTCAGAGGTTCTCGACCCTGGTCAGGACCCTGTCCTGAAGTTAGTCCGGCGGTGTCCTACTCTCCCACAACCCTTCGGTTGCAGTACCATCGGCGCTGTCAGGCTTAGCTTCCGGGTTCGGAATGGGACCGGGCGTTTCCCTGACGCTATGACCACCGAAACACTGTGAAACACCCACACACGCTCACACCTGATGTGTGGTTGTGTGGTGTTTCAGAGCTGTAGAGTGGATGCGTAACATCTTTGTGGGCAAGTCCTCGGCCTATTAGTACCAGTCAACTCGACAACACATTACTGTGCTTCCATTTCTGGCCTATCAACCCAATGGTCTGTTGGGGGCCTTAACCCACAAGGGGTGGGATACCTCATCTTGGAACAGGCTTCCCGCTTAGATGCCTTCAGCGGTTATCCCTTCCGAACGTGGCCAACCAGCCATGCCACTGGCGTGACAACTGGCATACCAGAGGTTCGTCCGTCCCGGTCCTCTCGTACTAGGGACAGCCTTCCTCAAGTATCCTACGCGCGCGGCGGATAGGGACCGAACTGTCTCACGACGTTCTAAACCCAGCTCGCGTGCCGCTTTAATGGGCGAACAGCCCAACCCTTGGGACCTACTCCGGCCCCAGGATGCGACGAGCCGACATCGAGGTGCCAAACCATGCCGTCGATATGGACTCTTGGGCAAGATCAGCCTGTTATCCCCGGGGTACCTTTTATCCGTTGAGCGACACCCCTTCCACCAGGTGGTGCCGGATCACTAGTCCCGACTTTCGTCCCTGCTCGACATGTCTGTCTCACAGTCAAGCTCCCTTGTGCACTTGCACTCAACACCTGATTGCCAACCAGGCTGAGGGAACCTTTGGGCGCCTCCGTTACTCTTTAGGAGGCAACCGCCCCAGTTAAACTACCCATCAGGCACTGTCCCTGAACCAGATCATGGTCCGAGGTTCAGATTCCCAATCCGACCAGAGTGGTATTTCAACAACGACTCCACCAACACTAGCGTGCCAGCTTCACAGTCTCCCACCTATCCTACACAAGCCGAACCGAAAACCAATACCAAACTATAGTAAAGGTCCCGGGGTCTTTCCGTCCTGCCGCGCGTAACGAGCATCTTTACTCGTAGTGCAATTTCGCCGGGCCTGTGGTTGAGACAGCCGGAAAGTCGTTACGCCATTCGTGCAGGTCGGAACTTACCCGACAAGGAATTTCGCTACCTTAGGATGGTTATAGTTACCACCGCCGTTTACTGGCGCTTAAATTCTCAGCTTCACCCCGAAAGGTTAACCGGTCCTCTTAACGTTCCAGCACCGGGCAGGCGTCAGTCCATATACATCGTCTTGCGACTTCGCATGGACCTGTGTTTTTAGTAAACAGTCGCTTTCCGCTGGTCTCTGCGGCCACGATTCCCTAGTCCGTAAAGGACTTCAAGAACCCTGGCCCCCTTCTCCCGAAGTTACGGGGGCATTTTGCCGAGTTCCTTAACCACAGTTCACCCGATCGCCTTAGTATTCTCTACCTGACCACCTGTGTTGGTTTGGGGTACGGGCCGTGCACGCACTCGCTAGAGGCTTTTCTCGGCAGCATAGGATCACTCTACTTCACCTCAATCGGCTACGCATCACGTCTCAGCCTTGATGAAACACGGATTTACCTATGTTTCGGCCTACACGCTTACACCAGTACTACCACTCACTGGCGGAGCTACCTTCCTGCGTCACCCCATCACTCGACTACTACGGAATCAGATCCCACGCTCCACACTCGCGCATCCACCCGAAGGCTTCAACACGAGGCTTTGGGTGGTTAGTATCAACCGCCTCATCCTGGGCGCACGTGCTCGGGTACGGGAATATCAACCCGTTATCCATCGACTACGCCTGTCGGCCTCGCCTTAGGTCCCGACTTACCCTGGGCGGATTAGCCTGGCCCAGGAACCCTTGGTCATCCGGCGGCAGAGTTTCTCACTCTGCATTCGCTACTCATGCCTGCATTCTCACTCCCACACCCTCCACGACTGGCTTCCGCCGCCGCTTCCCTGGATGCAGGACGCTCCCCTACCCATCCACACCACTAGATCGTTCCCGCAAGGAGAACAACCGATGTATTGTGTGAATGACACAGCTTCGGCGGTGTGCTTAAGCCCCGCTACATTGTCGGCGCAGGACCACTTGACCAGTGAGCTATTACGCACTCTTTCAAGGGTGGCTGCTTCTAAGCCAACCTCCTGGTTGTCTGGGCAATCCCACATCCTTTCCCACTGAGCACACACTTAGGGGCCTTAGCTGGTGTTCTGGGCTGTTTCCCTCTCGACGACGAAGCTTATCCCCCGCCGTCTCACTGCCACGCTCTCACTTATTGGTATTCGGAGTTTGGTTGATTTCGGTAACCCGGTAAGGCCCCTAGACCATCCAGTAGCTCTACCCCCAACAAGAAACACGTGACGCTGCACCTAAATGCATTTCGGGGAGAACCAGCTATCACGGAGTTTGATTGGCCTTTCACCCCTACCCACAGCTCATCCCCTCAGTTTTCAACCTAAGTGGGTTCGGCCCTCCACGTCGTCTTACCGACGCTTCAGCCTGGCCATGGGTAGATCACTCCGCTTCGGGTCTAGACCACGCGACTCAATCGCCCTATTCAGACTCGCTTTCGCTACGGCTACCCCACACGGGTTAACCTCGCCACGCAGCACTAACTCGCAGGCTCATTCTTCAAAAGGCACGCCATCACCGTAAACATCAAAGATGTTGCTCGGGCTCTGACGGCTTGTAGGCACACGGTTTCAGGTACTCTTTCACTCCCCTCCCGGGGTACTTTTCATCTTTCCCTCACGGTACTAGTCCGCTATCGGTCTTCAGGAAGTATTTAGGCTTACCGGGTGGTCCCGGCAGATTCACAGCAAATTCCACGAGCTCGCTGCTACTCGGGAACACCACCAAGGTCTCTGAAACTGGTTTTCGCGTACGGGACTCTCACCCACTCCGGTCGCCCATCCCAAGGCGTTCCACTAACCAGCACATCAACCCGAAGAAATGTCAGTCTCTTCAAGGCGGGTCCCACAACACCACACACACAACGCCTGACAGCTTGACATGTGCATGGTTTAGCCTCTTCCGCTTTCGCTCGCCACTACTCACGGAATCACGGTTGTTTTCTCTTCCTACGGGTACTGAGATGTTTCACTTCCCCGCGTTCCCTCCACGCACCCTATATATTCAGATGCGGGTAACACCACATAACTGGTGCTGGGTTTCCCCATTCGGAAATCCTCGGATCACAGCTCGGTTGACAGCTCCCCGAGGCATATCGCAGCCTCCCACGTCCTTCATCGGCTCCTGAAGCCAAGACATCCACCATGTGCCCTTAATAACTTGACCACAAAGATGCTCGCATCCACTCTACAGTTCTCAAACACCACACCAGAAACAAACGTCCCCGGGACTGTGTCCAGCCCCTCGGCGTGTTGCCTCAGGACCCAACAGCGTGCCAGCGAACAATCCCTCCGACTCCCCAGGAGCACCCGTTCCACGCACCCGAAGATGCAGTACTTGGACGTCCCGGCAGAAGCCGGCGACACCATAACCAGTAGTTCCACAATTCCTTGAGCAAGCCCGGCAACACCACAGTCGGGTGTTGAGCCGTGCCCACTCCACCACCGTTGGTCCGGGTATCCCGGCGGGGTGGATGTGTTGCTCCTTAGAAAGGAGGTGATCCAGCCGCACCTTCCGGTACGGCTACCTTGTTACGACTTCGTCCCAATCGCCAGTCCCACCTTCGACCACTCCCCCCCTTGCGGGTTGGGCCATGGGCTTCGGGTGTTACCGACTTTCATGACGTGACGGGCGGTGTGTACAAGGCCCGGGAACGTATTCACCGCAGCGTTGCTGATCTGCGATTACTAGCGACTCCGACTTCACGCAGTCGAGTTGCAGACTGCGATCCGAACTGAGACCGGCTTTAAGGGATTCGCTCCACCTCGCGGTATCGCAGCCCTCTGTACCAGCCATTGTAGCATGTGTGAAGCCCTGGACATAAGGGGCATGATGACTTGACGTCATCCCCACCTTCCTCCGAGTTGACCCCGGCAGTCTCCCACGAGTCCCCGCCATAACGCGCTGGCAACGTAGGATAAGGGTTGCGCTCGTTGCGGGACTTAACCCAACATCTCACGACACGAGCTGACGACAGCCATGCACCACCTGTACACCAACCACAAGGGAAGCCCTATCTCTAGGGATGTCTGGCGCATGTCAAGCCCAGGTAAGGTTCTTCGCGTTGCATCGAATTAATCCACATGCTCCGCCGCTTGTGCGGGCCCCCGTCAATTCCTTTGAGTTTTAGCCTTGCGGCCGTACTCCCCAGGCGGGGCGCTTAATGCGTTAGCTACGGCACGGACAACGTGGATGTCGCCCACACCTAGCGCCCAACGTTTACAGCGTGGACTACCAGGGTATCTAATCCTGTTCGCTCCCCACGCTTTCGCTCCTCAGCGTCAGTATCGGCCCAGAGACCCGCCTTCGCCACCGGTGTTCCTCCTGATATCTGCGCATTTCACCGCTACACCAGGAATTCCAGTCTCCCCTACCGAACTCAAGTCTGCCCGTATCGCCCGCACGCTCCACGTTAAGCGTGGAGTTTTCACGAACGACGCGACAAACCGCCTACGAGCTCTTTACGCCCAATAATTCCGGACAACGCTCGCACCCTACGTATTACCGCGGCTGCTGGCACGTAGTTAGCCGGTGCTTCTTATCCAGGTACCGTCACTTGCGCTTCGTCCCTGGCGAAAGAGGTTTACAACCCGAAGGCCGTCATCCCTCACGCGGCGTCGCTGCATCAGGCTTGCGCCCATTGTGCAATATTCCCCACTGCTGCCTCCCGTAGGAGTCTGGGCCGTGTCTCAGTCCCAGTGTGGCCGGTCACCCTCTCAGGCCGGCTACCCGTCGTCGCCTTGGTAGGCCATTACCCCACCAACAAGCTGATAGGCCGCGGGCTCATCCTGTACCGCCGGAGCTTTCCACCAAACCCCATGCGAGGCTCAGTCATATCCGGTATTAGACCCAGTTTCCCAGGCTTATCCCAAAGTACAGGGCAGATTGCCCACGTGTTACTCACCCGTTCGCCACTAATCCACCCGAAGGCTTCATCGTTCGACTTGCATGTGTTAAGCACGCCGCCAGCGTTCGTCCTGAGCCAGGATCAAACTCTCCAACAATGTCAAATTTGATCGAGGCAATTTAATGCTCTCAAAGGAACCTCAAACGAGGTTCAAATACATAAGCTCTACTGGCTTAGTTCACTAGCACACTGTTGAGTTCTCAAGCAACACACCCCAGATCGCACCGCACTCACACGGCCTTATCCGAAGCAGTCATTCCTAGCAGTTTTTGGTGGGACACCCACTCAATCGCGCTGAGCGAGAGCTTGGTTCGTGTCCCGGTCGGCCACCCGGTTTCCCTGGCGACTTGGAGAACTTTACACGCCCCGGAAGGGCCCGAAACAGGGGGGTACCTTAACTGCGTTTCCGCAGGTCAAGGCCCCTGTTTCGGGCCCGGGCCGCGCTCAGCCCCCGACGCGCACGCCGGCGACGTTGCGCTTGCCCTTGCGGACCACGAGCCAGCGGCCGTGCAGAGCGTCGTCCGCGGACGGCTTCCACTCCTCGTCGGCGATCTTCGTGTTGTTGACGTACGCGCCGCCTTCCTTGACGGTGCGGCGCGCGGCGCCCTTGCTGTCGACGAGCCCGGCGGCGATCAGCAGGTCGACGATCGTCGACTCGCCGTTCGGGTCCACCTTGCCGTTGGGCACCTCGGCCATGGCGGCGTCGAGGGTCGACGAGTCGAGTTCACGCAGCTCTCCCCTCCCGAAGAGCGCCTGGCTCGCGGCGATGACCTGCCGGGTCGCCGCCTCGCCGTGCACCAGCGTCGTGAAGTCCTCCGCCAGCTTCCGCTGGGCGGACCGCAGGTGGGGGCGCTGTTCGGTGTCCTCGGCGAGCGCCGCGATCTCCTCCTGTCCGAGGAAGGAGAACATCTTCAGGTAGCGGATGACGTCGGCGTCGGCGACGTTCAGGAAGTACTGGAACCACGCGTACGGCGAGGTCATCTCCGGGTCGAGCCAGACGCTGCCGCCACCGGTGGACTTCCCGAACTTGCGCCCGTCGGAGTCGGTGACCAGCGGCGCGGTCAGCGCGTGGGCATGCCCGCCGTCGGTCCGGCGGATCAGGTCGACACCGCCGACGAGGTTGCCCCACTGGTCCGAGCCGCCGATCTGCAGCTTGCAGCCGTATTCGCGGTACAGGTGCAGGTAGTCCTGCGACTGCAGCAGCAGGTAGCTGAACTCGGTGTAGGAGATACCGTCGGTTTCGAGACGGCGCTTCACCGTCTCCCGGTTCAGCATCATGTTGACCGGGAAGTGCTTGCCGACGTCGCGCAGGAACTCGACCACGCTCTGCTTCGCGGTCCAGTCCAGGTTGTTCTCGATGATCGCGCCTGTCGGCGAGTCGTCGAAGTCGACGAACCGCTCCAGCTGCCCACGGATCCGGTCGGCCCACGCGGAGACGGTGTCCACCGTGTTCAGGGTGCGCTCACCGGTGTCGCGCGGGTCGCCGATCATCCCGGTGGCGACCCCGGCCAGCACGATCGGCCGGTGTCCGGCGCGCTGGAAGCGGGAGAGCATCAGCAGCGGGACCAGGTTGCCGGCGTGCAGGCTGGGCGCGGTCGGGTCGAATCCGCAATAAAGCGTGAGGGGTCCTTGGTCGAGGTCTCGCCGCAGTGCGTCGGTGTCGGTGGATTGCGCGATGAGGCCGCGCCAGGTCAGCTCGTCAAGGATGTGCTCGCTCACGCCTGTAGATCCTCCCGCACCAGGTCAACCGACTATCGGCCGGGGGCCGCCGCCCGTCGCTTGCCGCCCCGGCGATAGGTGGAGACGGCGGGCGAGCCGTCGATCCAGAACCGCCACGGCGTGTCCATCGCCATCGCGACCCCGACCCGGGGCCCGGTGCGGATGGCCGTTTCCGGGACGCGTTCGCCGGTGAACAGCCGGACGGGGGACGCGGGATCGGTCAGATCGACGCCGTTCTCGGCCCGGTCGATGCCGAGCACGGAGGTGAGGATGGCCGGTCCCTTGGCGAGTTCGCCGTTGCCCCGCGCGGACGGGCGGCGTGCCTTGGCGATGTCCGCGCCGGCCACCACCTCTCCGGCCCGCAGCAGCACGGCACCCGGCTGACCGTCTTCGGTGCCGACGACGTTGGCGCAGAAGTGCATGCCGTAGACGAAGTACACGTACAGGTGTCCCGCGGGTCCCCACATGACCGCGTTGCGCGGGGTCTTGCCGCGATAGCAGTGCGACGCGGGGTCGTCGAGTCCGCGATAGGCCTCGACCTCCACCAGGCGGACGGCGACGGTGCCGTCGGGACCGGTCGCTTCGAGCACCGCGCCGAGCAGGAGCGTGGACAGCTCCACCGGATCCAGCGCCAGCTCCCGCCGGGTGAACTGTCTGCCGGTCTCCACGTTCCGCACTCCTTTACGTCGCGTTCTCCCTGGT
Source organism: Amycolatopsis orientalis (assembly GCF_000943515.2). Taxonomy (NCBI): domain Bacteria; kingdom Bacillati; phylum Actinomycetota; class Actinomycetes; order Pseudonocardiales; family Pseudonocardiaceae; genus Amycolatopsis; species Amycolatopsis orientalis. The sequence continues at coordinate 5,702,108 of NZ_CP016174.1, forward strand.
CGACCTTAACGGGCGGGGTATTGAGCGATCGCTCAACCATGCTCTACAGTGATTTGAGCGGTCGCTCAAACCTGGAGGGGGCTCCATGAAACGAAGAGCGCTTTACGTCGAAACGGTGATCCGCACCGACCTCGAGACGCTGTGGCGATATACGCAGGACCCGCGTCTGCACGCACGGTGGGATCTCCGCTTCGCGCGGATCGAACCGATCGCGGGTTCACCGGGACGGTTCCGGTACACGACCGAGTTCCTGGGGTTCGTCGTCACCGGGACCGGAACACACGCCGGGGAGAGCACACGACCGGACGGCGGCCGGACCTCCGCGTTGCGGTTCGCCTCCGCGGATCCGATGTCGCTCATCAAGTCCGGTTCCGGCTACTGGCGCTACACCCCGGTCGACGGCGGCGTCCGGTTCGTCACCGGCTTCGACTACACCACTCGATGGGGCGTCTTCGGCAGGTTCGCCGACCTGCTGTTCCGGCCGCTCTTCGGCTGGATGACGGCCTGGTCGTTCGACAGGCTCCGCCTGTGGCTCGAGACCGGCGGGCCGCCGGAAGAACTCCCGTTGCTCTCACCCTCGGCGGGACGCTGCCGCAGGAGCCCGCGACCGGGCAAGGACGGCGTCGCGCCCCGCATTCTCGACACCCTGGAGCAGGCATGATCTTCCGAGAAGCGCTGGGTGACGACTTCGCGTCCTTGCACCCGCGGATGCGCGAACGGCTTTCGCTGAGCACGGAGAACGGCGTCGGGATGATCGGCGTCGGCGTGATGGACGAGATCTGGCGTGGCGCCGCTTACGTCACACCGTTCCTGCGACTCGGCGCGTCGAGGCACATCCTGTTCCCGGACCGTGGCCGCAACGTCCCTTTCACCATCGAGAACTATCCGTACGTCGACTCGCTCGGCAGGGAGACGGTGTCGTTCGTCCGCACCTTCGAACTACCGGAACGGCGACGCCGGTTCGACGCGCAGATGATCTACAGCACCGAGCGCGGGAAGATCGTCGACTACCTGGGGACGCACCAGCACCTCGCCGTCGATCTCGACCTGACGGTGCGACCGGACGGCGGCTTCCGCATCCGGTCGGAGGAGTTCCGGCTCCGCGAAGGCCCGTTCCGGTGTGTGGTGCCGCGATCCGTCGTCGGTGTGGCCGAGGTCGACGAATGGTTCGACGACGAGAGTGGACTCTTCCGCATCGAGATCCGGGTGACGAACCCGCGGTTCGGGCCGCTGTTCGGTTACCGGGGCGCTTTCGAGGCTCGGTTCGTCGACCTGCGGCCGGGGGTGAGCGGCGCGGTGAAGCCCCTGCGTGAGAAGGTCCTGGATTGATGAACGGGCCCAGCACGAAACAGCGGTTGATCGACGGCGCGCTGGAAACCATCCGCACCAGCGGGATCACCGCCGTTTCGGCCAGGACCGTCGCCACCGCGGCAGGCACCAATCAGGCGCTGATCTTCTACCACTTCGGCAGTGTCGAGGAATTGATCGCGCAGGCCTGCGTGACGGCGACCGAAAGCCGCGTCGCCCATTTCCACGACCGGTTCGCCGAAGTGACCACGCTCGGCGAACTGCTGGACCTGGGCCGGACCATCCACGCGGAGGAACGCGCCGAGGGGAACATGACGGTCCTCGCCCAGGCGCTCGCCGGCGCGCAGGCCGGCGGGCGGCTGGCCGAGGCGACGCGGCAGGCGCTGGACAAATGGGTCCGCGAGGTCCAGGGGACCCTCGACCGCGTGCTGGCCGGTTCGCCGGTGCTCGAACTGGCCCAGACCGAAGGGCTGGCTTACGCCGTCTCCGCCGGCTTCCTCGGTCTCACGCTGTTCGAGTCGGTCGACCCGGACGGCGCCGAGCAGGCGTTGGCCGCGCTGGGGCAGCTGGCTGTCCTGGTCGATGTCCTCGAAGGACTCGGACCGGTCGCGACCCGCGCGATGCGGGCGAAGCTCCGGAAGACCGCGAGGCGATCTTGAAGTACGTGAAGGCCCCTTTCCCCGGCTGAGCCGGGGAAAGGGGGCCTTCACGCGAAAGAGGTCAGCTCAGCCAAGCGCGGTGTTCGGCGACCCGCGCGACCAGCCGGTCCCGCTGCTCGGCGACCCGCTCGGGGGCCGTGCCGCCGCGGGCGTTGCGTGAACGCACCGAGCCTTCGACGGTCAGCACCTCGCGCACGGCGGGCGTCAGCGCCGGGTTGATCTTCTCGAATTCCTCGTCGGTCAGTTCGTCCAGCCCGACACCGCGGCCCTCGGCGACGCGGACGCTCTCCCCCGCCGCCTCATGCGCGACACGGAACGGAACGCCTTGGCGCACGAGCCATTCGGCGATGTCCGTGGCGAGGGTGAAGCCGGCGGGCGCCAGTTCGGCGAGCCGGTCGGTGTGGAAGGTCAGCGTCTCGAGCATGCCCGCGATCGCCGGGAACAGCAGTTCCAGCTGTTCGACGGAGTCGAAGACCGGCTCCTTGTCCTCCTGCAGGTCCCGGTTGTACGCCAGCGGCTGCGCCTTGAGCGTCGCGAGCAGGCCGGTCAGGTTGCCGATGAGCCGTCCGGCCTTGCCCCGGGTCAGCTCGGCGACGTCCGGGTTCTTCTTCTGCGGCATGATCGAGCTGCCGGTCGCCCACGCGTCGTCGAGGGTGACGTAACCGAATTCGGCCGTGTTCCAGATGATCACCTCTTCGGCGATCCTGGACAGGTTGACCGCGAGCATCGCGACGTCGAAGGCGAACTCGGCGACGAAGTCGCGCGAAGCGGTGCCGTCGATGGAGTTCTCGACGCTGGTGTCGAAGCCCAGATCCTCGGCGACGGCCTCGGGGTCGAGGCCGAGCGAGGAGCCCGCGAGCGCGCCGGAACCGTAGGGCGATTCGGCGGTGCGAGCGTCCCAGTCACGCAACCGGGTGACATCGCGCAGCAGCGACTGGCCGTGCGCGAGCAGGTGGTGCGCGAGCAGGACCGGCTGGGCGTGCTGCAGGTGCGTACGCCCCGGCAGGATCGCGTCCGGATGCCGGTCCGCCTGGGAAACCAGCGCGTCGACGACGCCCAGGGTGCCGGCGACGCCCCGCCGGGCGGCGTCGCGCAGCCACATCCGGAACAGCGTCGCGACCTGGTCGTTGCGCGAACGCCCCGCCCGCAGCTTGCCACCGAGATCGGTGCCCGCCCGCTCCAGCAGGCCGCGTTCGAGCGCGGTGTGGACGTCCTCGTCGGCGACGGCCGGGGTGAACTTGCCCGAGGCGACGTCCTGCGCGAGGGTGTCCAGCGCGGCGAGCATGCCCGTCAGCTCGTCTTCGGTGAGAAGCCCGGCCTTCCGCAGCACTCGCGCGTGGGCCCGAGACCCGGCGATGTCGTACGGCGCCAGGCGCCAGTCGAAATGGGTCGAGGCGCTCAGTGCCGCCATCGCCTCCGCCGGTCCGCTGGCGAACCGGCCGCCCCACAGCTGCACCGGCTGCTCATTCCCGCTCACAACACTCCTCGGATTTCCTTGGTTCTTCAGGCGACTGACCGGTCGAAGGTAGCGCCTGTGGTGAAGTCGTACAGCGCGCGCTCGTCGCGCGCGGAATTCACGACCGCGTTCCCGCGGTGCAGGATCAGCCGGACTTCGCCGGACACCTGCCCGAGGCTGACCTTTTCCAGTTCCTCGTGCGCGGTGACCAGCGCGGCCGCGCCGGGCCCCTCGTAGATCTCGCGGCCTTTGAGCCCGAAGGCGCCGATGCGGCGGTTCACCTGCTGGAAGGCCTCCAGCAGGGTCACGGTCTCCCCGTCGATGGCGACCGGCACCCCTTCGTCGAAGGTGACGACCAGCTTCTCCGGGTCTTCCGGGAAGGTGAACCCCTCAGGCGTCACCTTCGGCCTCCTCACCGCCGTCCACTGTGGACGACCTTCGGGCCAGCGCCATGAAGCGCTCGGCCAGATCCTTGCCGGACAAGGGTTCCCTCGCGATCACCGCGACCGTGTCGTCGCCCGCGATCGAGCCGACGACCTCCTCCAGCGCCGCCCGGTCGATGGCGCTGGCGAGGAACTGCGCCGCCCCGGGCGGGGTGCGCAGCACGGTCAGGTTCCCCGACGAATCCGCCGAAACGAGCAGCTCGGCGAGCAGCCGCGAAAGCCGGGAAGTCCCGCCCTGCACCCCGCGTACCGGACTGCCGTCCTCCGGGATGACGTACACCGGAGCGCCGGAATCGGCGCCCCGCAGCTTCACGGCGCCCAGTTCGTCGAGGTCGCGCGACAACGTCGCCTGGGTGACGTCGATGCCTTCCGCGGCCAGGAGCTTCGCGAGCTCGGTCTGGCTGCGGATGGCCATCGTGGACACGAGTTCGGTGATCCGGGCCTGCCGGGTGACCCTGCTGCCGGTCATCGTCGCTTCTCGTCCAGGAGCCACACCAGCAACGCCTTCTGGGCGTGCAGCCGGTTTTCGGCCTCGTCCCAGACCGCGCTCGACGGGCCGTCGATGACCTCGTCGGTGATCTCCCAGCCACGGTGGGCGGGCAGACAGTGCAGCACGATCGCCTCGTCCGCCGCCCGGCGCATCAGGGCGGCGTTGACCTGCAGCTCCCGGAACGGGCCGACACGGTCGAGGCCGTCGTTCTCCTGGCCCATCGAGGTCCAGGTGTCGGTGACGACGACGTCCGCGCCTTCGACGGCGGCGTACGGATCGGTGAAGACCGTGGTGCTGCCGCCGGTCTCGGTCGACCGGTGCTTGGCGTCGAGCATGACCTGCTGATCCGGCTGGAAGCCCTCCGGCGAGACGACGCGCACGTGCATCCCGGCCGTGGTCCCGCCCAGCAGCAGCGAATGCGCCATGTTGTTGGCGCCGTCACCGAGGTAGACCAGGGTGAGCCCGGCGAGCTTGCCCTTGCGCTCACGGATGGTCATCAGATCGGTGAGCACCTGGCACGGGTGGAACTCGTCGGTCAGCGCGTTGATCACCGGGATGCTCGCCGCCGACGCCATCGCGTCGATGCGCTTCTGGGCGAAGGTCCGCCAGACGATCGCGTCCAGGTAGCGCGAAAGCACCCGCGAGGTGTCCTCGATGGTCTCTTCGCGGCCGAGCTGCATGGAGCGTCCGTCGACGATCACCGGGTTCCCGCCGAGCTGGGCGATGCCCACCTCGAACGAGAACCGGGTCCGGGTGGAGTTCTTCTCGAAGATCGCCGCGACGGACTTGCCCTCCAGGGCGCGGGAGCTCAGCGGCTCGGCCTTCAACTGGTCGGCGAGGTCCAGGATCTCGGCCTGTTCGGCCGGGCTGAGATCGTCGTCGCGGAGAAAGTTGCGGAGCATCGGTTTCGTCTCTGTCCTAGGTGGTGGTGGAATCGAGCGCCCCGGGAAGGGCTTCGAGGAATCCGCTGGCCTCTTCGGCGCTCAGGATCAGCGGTGGTGCGAGCCGGATGGCGTCCGGGGCGACCGGGTTGACCAGGTAGCCCGCCTCCTGCACGGCCTTGGCGACCGCCGCCGAGACCGGTTCGCGGAGCGCGATGCCGAGCAGCAGCCCGGCGCCGCGGACCCCGGCCACCAGCGGATGGCCGAGCTCCTCCACGCGAGAGGCGATGTCCTTGCCCAGCGCGGAGACGTGGTCGTTCAGGTTGTCCTTGGCGATGGTCTTGAGCACGGCGAGCCCGGCGGCGCAGCAGATCGGATTGCCGCCGAAGGTGGTCCCGTGCTGCCCCGGCTTCACCAGTTCGCCCACCTCGCCGACGCCGATGACCGCGCCGATCGGCAGGCCGCCGCCGAGACCCTTGGCCAGGGTGATGACGTCCGGGACGATGCCGGCGTGCTGGAAGGCGAACCACGCGCCGGTGCGACCGATGCCGGTCTGGACCTCGTCGACGACGAGCAGCGTTCCGGTCGCCTTGGTGATCTCCCGCGCGGCCTGGAGGTAGCCGTCCGGCGCCGGGATCACCCCGGCCTCCCCGAGGATCGGTTCGACGAAGACCGCCGCCGTGTCGGTGTCCACAGCGGCGCGGAGCGCGTCGACGTCTCCGTACGGAACGTGGGTGACACCCGGGACCAGCGGCACGAACGGGTCCCGCTTCGACGGCTGACCGGTCAGCGTCAGCGCGCCCATGGTGCGGCCGTGGAAGGCACCCTCGCAGGCGACGATCTTGGTGCGCCCGGTGAGCCTGCTGATCTTCAGCGCGGCCTCGTTGGCCTCCGCGCCCGAGTTGACGAACAGCACCTTCGCGTTGCCGGACAGACCGGCGACGTCCAGGAGCGTCTCGGCGAACTCGACGACGACCGGGTTCACGTAGAGGTTCGAGGTGTGCCCGAGTTTCGCGACCTGTTCGGAGACCGCGGCGACCACGGCGGGATGGGCGTGGCCCAGCGCGTTGACCGCGATCCCGCCGACCAGGTCGACGTACGGTTTGCCGTCGGCGTCCCAGACCTTCGCGCCCTCACCGCGGACCAGGGTCAGCGCCGGTGTGCCGTAGTTGTCCATGAGGGACGACTTCCAGTGCTCCTGGCCGTCTGCATTGGACTTGAGGGGGGTCACGGGAGCTCCGTTTCGGGGAAGACCATGGTGCCGATGCCACGGGAGGTGAAGACCTCCAGCAACACCGAATGGGCGATGCGGCCGTCGATCACGTGCGCGCGGCGGACGCCGCCGCGGATGGCGCGCACGCAGGCCTCCATCTTCGGGATCATGCCGCTGGCGAGGCCGGGCAGCAGGGTTTCGAGGCGGTCCACGCGGACGCGGTCGACCAGCGAGCTACGGTCCGGCCAGTTGGCGTAGAGGCCTTCGACGTCGGTGAGGACGACGAGCTTCTCCGCGCCCAGCGCGGCGGCGAGCGCGCCGGCGGCGGTGTCGGCGTTGATGTTGTGCACCACACCGTCGACGTCCGGGGCCACCGTGGAGACCACCGGGATGCGCCCGGCGTTGACGATGTCGAGCACCGCGTCCGGGTTGACCTCGGAAACCTCGCCGACGAGCCCGATGTCGACCTGCTCACCGTCCACAGTGGCCTGTTTGCGCTCGGCGGTGAACAGCCGCGCGTCCTCGCCGGAGATGCCGACCGCGTACGGGCCGTGCGCGTTGATCAGCCCGACGAGTTCGCGGCTGACCTGTCCGGTCAGCACCATGCGGACGATGTCCATCGTCTCCGGGGTGGTGACGCGCAGGCCGCCCTTGAACTCGCCTTCGACGCCGAGCCGGTTGAGCATCGCGGTGATCTGCGGGCCGCCGCCGTGCACCACGACCGGGCGCAGCCCGGCCATCCGCAGGAACACCATGTCCTCGGCGAAAGCCTGCTTGAGGGTCTCGTCGATCATGGCGTTGCCGCCGTACTTCACCACGACGGTGGCGCCGTGGAAACGCTGCAGCCAGGGCAGGGCCTCGATGAGGATCGCGGCCTTCTCGGCGGCCGTCGCGAGCCGCTCGTCCGCGGGGACCGTGGATTCGGAAGGGCTCATGACGAGTACGCGCTGTTCTCTTCGACGTAGGCGTGCGAGAGGTCGGTCGTGTAGATCGTCGCCTCGCCTTCGCCGAGGCCGAGGTCGACGACGATCGTGATGTCGCGTCCGGAAAGGTCGGCCTCGGAGCGGTCGGTGGCCGTCGTGCCCTTGGCGAACAGGGTGACGCCGTTGATCGTGATGGAGACCTTCTCCGGGTCGATCTCGGCGGGGACCCGGCCCAGCGCCATGGCGATCCGGCCCCAGTTCGGATCCGAACCGAACAACGCGGTCTTGACCAGGTTGTCCTCGGCGATCGTCCGGCCGACGGCGATCGCGTCGGCCTCGCTCGCCGCGCCGGTGACCGTGACGTCGACGTACTTGGTGGCGCCCTCGGAGTCCGCGCGCAGTTGCAGCACGAGGTCGAGGCTGACAGTGGTGAGCAGTTCGGTCAGTTCGGTCTCGGACGGTTCGACGCCGCTGGCGCCGGACGCGAGCACGAGGACGGTGTCGTTGGTGGAGGTGCCGCCGTCGACGTCGAGCCGGTCGAAGGTGAGGCCGGTGGCGGCACGCAGGGCTCGGTCGAGGACCTCCGGCGAGACGACCGCGTCGGTGGTGAGGACCGAGAGCATCGTCGCGAGGTTCGGCGCGAGCATGCCGGCGCCCTTGGCGAATCCGCCGACGCTCCAGCCGCTTTCGTGCTTAGCGACCGCCTGCTTCGGCTTGCTGTCGGTGGTCATGACCGCGGTGGCGGTGGCGAGATCGGTTTCGGCACCGGTCCCGAGTTCCCTGACGGCGGTGTCCACGCCCGACAGCAGCGCGTCCATCGGCAGGCGCTCACCGATCAGGCCGGTCGAGCAGACGGCGACCTCGATCGCGCCCGCCTCGAGGAGTTCGGCGACCTTCTCGGCGGTCTTGTGCGTGTCCTGGAAGCCACCGGGGCCGGTGGCCGCGTTCGCGCCGCCGGAGTTGAGCACGACGGCCTTGAGCCGCTGCTGCTTCAGCACCTCCTGCGACCACAGCACGGGCGCGGCCTTGATCACGTTGCGGGTGAACACGCCGGCCGCGACCTGCAGCGGCCCGTCGTTGACGACGAGCGCGAGGTCGAGCTTGCCCTCGGCCTTGATCCCGGCGGCGACGCCCGCGGCGCGGAATCCCTTCGGCTGGGTGACGGTCACGGAGCGACTCCTACGGTCGGTAGTCCGGTGGTTTCGGGGAGGCCGAGCGCGAGGTTCATCGACTGCACGGCACCTCCCGCGGTGCCCTTGGTCAGGTTGTCGATGGCCGCGACCACGATCAGGCGCCGGGTGTCGGCGTCGACGGTGACCTGCAGCTGGACGTTGTTCGAGCCGACCACCGAGGCCGACGACGGCCACTGGCCCGGCGGCAGCAGCTGGACGAACGGCTCGGCGGCGTAGGCCTTCTCGTACACCTCGCGGGCACCGTCGGCGTCCAGGTCGGCCTTGAGCGCGGCGCTCGCGGTGGTGAGGATGCCGCGCGGCATCGGGGCGAGGACCGGGGTGAACGAGACCTTGACCTGCTCCCCCGAGATCGCCGAGAGGTTCTGCGCGAATTCAGGGGTGTGCCGGTGGGCGCCGCCGACCCCGTACACGGAGGCCGACCCCATCACCTCCGAACCGAGGAGGTTCGGCTTGAGGCTCTTGCCCGCACCCGAGGTCCCGGTCACGGCGACGACGGCGATCTCCGGTTCGATCAGGCCCGCGGCGAGCGCCGGGGCGAGGGCGATCGAACCGCCCGTCGGGAAGCAGCCGGGGACCGCGATGCGCTTGGTCCCAGCGAGGCGCTCGCGGGCGCCAGGGAGTTCAGGAAGGCCGTACGGCCACTGTCCGGCGTGGTCGCCGCCGTACCAGCGCTGCCAGTCGGCCGCGTTCGCCAGCCGATGGTCCGCGCCGAGGTCGACGACCAGGACGTCCGGTCCGAGCTGGGCGGCGATGGCCCCGGAGTGACCGTGGGGCAGCGCCAGGAAGACGACGTCGTGCCCGGCAAGGGTCTCCGGGGTCGTCTCCAGCAGGACACGGTCCGCCAGCGGCGCGAGGTGCGGCTGGTGCTGGATGAGCGGCGTCCCCGCGGAGCTGGCCGCGGTCAGCGCGCCGATCTGGACTTCGGGATGGGCCAGCAGCAGGCGCAGGAGTTCGCCGCCCGCGTACCCGCTGGCTCCGGCCACCGCGATCTTCACCGTCATACGAATGATTATGCACAGCGGTGCAAGTTCAATCAAACGGAAGCTCGCTCGAACACTGTCGCGTCGCTCACCCGATATAGGTCATCTCCTGTCCCCTTCCCAGGGCATCCTTACCGCATGACGGACACGCCCGCCCGGTTGCTCAGCCTGCTGTCGCTCCTGCAGACACCGCGTGAGTGGCCCGGCAGCGAACTCGCGCGACGGCTGGAGGTCAGCCAGCGGACCATCCGGCGCGACGTCGACCGGCTGCGTGAGCTCGGTTACCCCGTCGAGGCGTCGCGGGGCTCGGACGGCGGTTACCGGCTGGGCGCTGGCGCGGCGATGCCACCGCTGCTGCTCGACGACGAGGAGGCCGTCGCGATCGCGGTCGGTCTCCGGAGCGCGGCCGGTCAGGCGATCTCGGGTATCGAGGAGTCTTCGGTGCGGGCGCTGGCGAAACTCGAACAGGTGCTGCCCTCGCGGCTGCGTTACCGCGTCGGCGCGCTGGGCGCCGCGACCGTGCCCCTGCCCGGAACCGGCCCCGCGGTCGACCCGGAACACCTCACCGTCTTCGCCGGCGCGATCGCCAACACCGAACGGACCCGGTTCGGCTACCGGACCGGCGACGGCACCGAAACCCGGCGGCACGTCGAACCGCACCGTCTCGTCTCGGCCGGCCGCCGCTGGTACCTGCTCGGCTACGACCTCGACCGCGACGACTGGCGGATCTTCCGGGCGGACCGGATCACCGGACCACGGGCGACCGGCGGCCGGGCCACCCCACGGCGACCCCCCGCCGAGGACGTCGCCGCCTATGTCACCGACAGGATGTACAGCCTCCTTCCCACCTACAGCGCGCGAGTGACCCTGCACGCGCCGATCAACCAGGTCGCCCCCGCGATCGGGGACCGCATCGGCGACCTCGAACCGCTCGACGACGGCACCTGCGTGCTGAACGCGGGAGCGGACACCCTCGACTGGCTCGCGTTCCGGCTGCTGGGTCTCGGCTGCGAGTTCACCGTGCACGAGCCGCCGGAATTGATCGACCACCTCCGGGAGATGGCGGCGCGGATGAACCGCGGTATTTCGTCCACAGTGGACTGAGGAGTGGCCGCGAGGGCGGGCCCTGCCCTCGCGGCCACCTGGATTCAGCCGAGTTCACCCACCTCTCGCTGACTGGGCGGGATCGGGAGGTACGCGCCCCGGCGCTCCGGGTCGCAGCCGACCCTGGGCAGCCGGGCCCGGATGCCACCCGGCGTCCGCTCGAACCGCCGCGCGATCTCCTCGACGCTTTCCCCGGCCAGCCAACGGCTTTCCAGTTCGGCGTCGAGTTCATCGGACCACGGCAGGCCCTGGTGCGCGGGACGGTCGGCCGATCTTCGGCGACCGTTCCGGCCGGTGCCCCGTCCGGCGAACGCCATCAGCGTGTCGGAAAGGACGGTCGCCAAAGCCGGTACGGCCTCGGCGTCGATATCGAGCCTGCCTTCGGCGACAGGCTCCTCATGCGGTCCGGCTCCGCCGACCATGACGGTCACCCAGCGGTCTTCCCCGGCCGCGCCGCCACCCTCACGGGCGGCGACCTCGATGCGGTAAACGGTGTCCTGCACGCGGATCTCGGTCCGGTGCTCTTCGACAATGGTCATGCCGGGGACGCTAACGGGCGGTGCCGACAATTCCCCGGCCCGGCGGCGGGAATCGGCGTCCGGACGGTGGATGACCGGTACTTTCGGTGCGCTCCGGGCCGAAAGGGTGCCGGTCATGCCCACTGAACACCCCGCATCCAGAGGACTAAACGCGGGTGCCCCGCTCCGGAAAGTATCCGAAGCGGGGCACCGGAAGGCGTTGAAAGGCTGTCAGGCTCAGAAAGGCAGCGCCTGGGCCAGCGCCTCCTTCTTCACCTCGGCGACGGACGAGGGCACGTCCGACTTCTTCGCCGTGGCCGACGCACCGTCCGGCACCGGCTGCGGGACCGGGGAGCACTGCACGTCCGAACCGTTGCCCGGCTTGCGCGCGGGCAGCTTCCCGGTCAGCAGGTAGTCCGCGATCTTGTCGTCCACACAGGACACACCGGACAGCGAACCGGAGTGCGTGGTGCCCCCGGGCGCGCTGATCAGGCTGGAGTTCGGGTAACGCTTGCGGACTTCGAGGCTGCCGGGGTACGGCGTCGCTGCGTCGTTCTCCTCGTTGACCAGCAGGATTCCCGGCACCTTGCGACCGTCGATCTCCACCGGCTTGCCCGGCTTCGCCGGCCAGTTGAGGCACGGCGCGTTGAACCAGGCGTTGCCCCAGGTCTCGAACGGCGCCCGGAAGTGCGTGATCCAGTTGTCGAACTTCCAGCGGTTCCAGTTCTGCGGCCACGCCACGTCGGTGCACTGCACGGCCGCGTAGACCGCGTACCCGTTGTCCTGACCCGGCGGGTTGGAGTCGTCGTACAGGCCCTTCAGGGTCTGCCAGTCACCCTTGTGGACCCAGCCGGAGAACGCGTTCGCGATGTCCTCCCAGCCGAAGACGTAGTACCCGGCCTGCAGGAAGATGTCCGTCCATTCGGAACCGCCGATGACACCGCCCGCGGGCTTGTCGTACAGCTTCTTCTGCTCGGCGTACCACAGCTTCTCCACCGCCGACGCGGTCTTGCCGAGGTGGTAGACGTCGTCGTACTTGGCGAGCCAGCCGAAGTAGGTCTTGATGTTCTTGTCGAAGGCGATGTCCTGGTTCAGGTTCGCCTGGTACCAGACGTCGCGGGGATCGACCGTGCCGTCGAAGACCATCCGCCGCACGTTCTGCGGGTACAGCGAGCTGTACACCTGACCGAGGTAGGTGCCGTAGGAGAAGCCGTAGTAGTTGATCTGCTTCTCGCCCAGCGCCTTGCGCAGGCTGTCGACGTCCTTCGCGACATCGATGGTCTTGATGTGGTCGAGGATCGCGCCGTTCTTGGCGCACGCCTTCGCGTAGCCCTTCGCCTTGTCGAGCCAGGTCTTCTCGATGGCACGCGTGGTCGGCACGTACTGCGGGCGGTTGTAAGAGGCGTAGTTGCCGTCACAGGTCAGCGACGGCTTGCTCTCCCCCACCCCGCGCGGGTCGAAGCCGATCCAGTCGTACTCCAGGCCCGCGCCCTTCGGCACGTACTGGCCGAGTGTCGAGAGGCCGAGGCCGGAGCCACCGGGGCCGCCGGGGTTGACCACCATGATGCCCTGCGACTGGGCGGACTTGTGCTTGACGCGCGAGACCGCGACCGAGATCTTCTCCCCGTCCGGCTTCGCGTAGTCCAGCGGGACCTCGAGGAAGCCGCATTCCGCGCCGGCCTTGACCAGGCTCGGACGGGTGCAGGCTCCCCAGCTGATGGGCTTCGGATCGAAGTCCGACGCCGAGGCGGCCGTGGCGGAGGGAGCGATCGCCATGGTGCCGACGCCGATCCCCGCGACCGCCAGGGCGGCAACGAATTTCTTCACTGTGTTCCTTTTCGTCCGCGTGCGACCCGGTCGGGCCGAAGCTACCGAGAACCGGCTTCAATCTCGCTGACCGACACGTCCGCCGCCATCCCTCTTTAGTCGGTATCCAGATCTCGATCCGGGCATATCCGTCTTGTCGGTCCCTTGTCGTACGCTCGCGGCGCCCGACTGGGAGAGGAGTGCGCGTGGACGTGGTGAAAAGCCTGGTTTCGGCGGTTCGCAACGGTTTGGCCGGACTGGCCGATCCAGAGAAGGCGACGGCGATGCGGGCGTACATGAAGTCGGAAATGCCGTTCCTCGGTGTGCAGAAACCCGCTAGGGCGGCCCTGCTGAAATCGGTCTTCGCGCACCATTTGCTACCCGATGAGGTGACTTTCTCCACCGCCGTGCTCACCTTGTGGCGCGAAGCGGAATTCCGCGAGGAGCGGTATGCCGCCATCGACCTTTCCGGTCACCGCGCCTACGCCCACCTGCAGGACAGCGGGCTGCTGGGCCTGTACGAGGAGATGATCGTGACCGGCGCCTGGTGGGACCATGTCGACGAACTCGCCATCCGCCGCGTCGGGCCGATCCTGCGGGCGGAGCCGGAGACGGTAGCCCCGCTCATGCTGACCTGGGCCTACGACGAGGACAGATGGCGCCGTCGTACTTCGGTGATCTGCCAGATCGGCGCCAAGGACGCCACCGACACCGACCTGCTCACCCGCGCGGTCGAAGCGAACCTCGACGACAGGGACTTCTTTCTGCGCAAGGGAATCGGCTGGGCCCTGCGGGCGTACGCCAAGACCGAGCCGGACTGGGTGCGCGCGTTCGTCGCCGCGCATCCGGCGCTCTCCCCGCTGTCCCGGCGGGAGGCGCTCAAGCATCTGGGTGGTTGAGGTTCGCTGGTGCCTTCGAGGTTCGAGTGTGGAGGATTTGGGACGGTGAACGTCCCAAATCCTCCACACTCGGGGTGTACCGCGCTAGGAGCCGGGGTCAGGCCCGCAGGCTCGCGCCGAAGCGCTCACCGGCGACCGCGATGGCTGCGTCACGGGCCTTCGTGGCCTCGTCGACGGTCAGCGTGCGGTCCGCGGCGCGGAACCGGAGCTTGTACGCCAGCGAACGCTTGCCCTCGCCCAGCTGCTCGCCCTGGTAGGAGTCGAACAGCGTGATCTCTTCGAGCAGTTCGCCCGCGCCTTCGCGCAACGCCTCGGCGAGGTCGGCCGACGGCACCCTCGCCTCGGCGACAAGCGCGACGTCGAGCAGCACCGGCGGGTAGGCCGAGATCCGCGGCGCCGGACGGCCGTCCGGGATCGGGATCGCGTCCAGGTCGAGTTCCATCGCGACGGTGCGCGGCGGCAGCCCGAGCGCTTCCACGACCTTCGGGTGCAGCTCACCGGCGTATCCGACGGGCCACTGACCCACGCGCAGCTGCGCGCACCGGCCGGGGTGCCACGGCGGCTGGTCCGAGGCCGCCGTCGTCAGCTCGACCCCGGAGGCCTGCGCGACCAGCCGGGCCGCCTGCACCGCATCGGCCCAGTTCGCCTGCTCGCCCTCGCCCCACCAGCCAGCGCGGCCCCGCTGGCCCGCGAGCACGACGGCGACGTGCATCGGCTGCGGCGGGACGGCCGCCTCCAGAACCGCGAGTTCCTCGTCGGCGGGCCGCCGGTCCACGCCGAGCGAAGGCATCGGGACCGGGTTCTCCGCGGGCAGCACGACCTGTCCGATGTGGAACAGCGACACGTCCTTGAAGCCGCGGGAAACGTTACGCTGCAACATTTCCAGCAGCCCCGGGAGCAACGTGCTCGCCATCCGGTCCTTGTCCGACTCCAGCGGGTTGCGGATCTGGACGGTACGGCGGCGGACGTCGTCTTCGGGCAGCCCGAACGAATCCCAGACCGAAGCCGAGATGAACGGGAAGGGCAGCACCTCGACGTAGCCCGCCTCGGCCAGCGCACGCGCGACCGAGCGGCGACGGCGCTGGGTGTCGGTGAGGCCGCGGCCTGCCGGAGCGTCGGGCAGCACCGACGGGATGCTGTCGTAACCCTCCAGCCGGAGCACCTCCTCCACCAGGTCGGCGGGCTGCACCAGGTCACCGCGCCAGCTCGGCGGGACCGCGGTCACGAGCGCGGTGCCGTCTTCGGCCGTGCCCACGTTGACCTTGCAGCCGATCTGCGAGAGGCGCCTGACCGTGACACCGCGTTCGTAGCGCACGCCGGCGACCTGGTCGGGCAGGCTGATCGGCATGGTCACCGGCGGGTTCGGCTCCACGCCGCCCTCGTCGGTGCGGCCGGGCAGGATCGAGCCGTCGCCGTACTGGCGCAGCAGGCGGGCGGCGAATTCGACGGCCACCGCGCACAGCTGCGGGTCGGTGAACCGCTCGAACCGCTTGGCCGCCTCGGAGAACAGCTTGTGACGGCGGGCCGTCCTGCTGATCGACGACGGATCCCAGTGCGCGGCCTCGAGCAGGACGTCGGTGCTCTCGGGGGTGATCTCGGTCGACGCGCCACCCATCGTGCCCGCCAGCGAGATGACGCCGGTGTCGTCGGCGATCACCACGTCGTCCGCGTCGAGGGTGCGCTCGACATCGTCCAAAGTGGTCAGTTTCTCGCCCGGCTTCGCCTTGCGCACCACCAGATCGCCCTTGACCGACGCGGTCGCGAACGCGTGCAGCGGATGCCCGAGTTCGAGCATCACGTAGTTGGTCACGTCGACCGCGAGCGAGATCGAGCGGATCCCCGCCAGCATCAGGCGGCGCCGCATCCACCACGGCGTCGGCGCGGTCGCGTCGAGGTCCTTGACCCGGCGCAGCACGAACCGGCGGCAGCCCTCGGTGTCCTCGATGTGCACCGGCCAGGCGTCGGTCTCGGCCTCGGGGACCTCGATGGACGCCGGGTCGCCGAACGGGACGTCGAGCGCGTTGGACAGTTCACGGGCCAGACCGCGGACCGACAACGTGTAGCCGCGGTCCGGGGTCTGCGTCACCTCGATGACGGTGTCGTCGAGACCCAGCAGCCGGTTCGCGTCCTCGCCGGGGGTGGCGGTGCTCGGCGGCAGCACCAGGATGCCGGAGTGGTCGTCACCGATGCCGAGTTCGCGCGCGGAGCAGATCATCCCGTCGCTGAGCCGGCCGTAGGTCTTGCGCGAACCGATCTCGAAACCGCCGGGCAGCACGGTGCCGGGCAGCGCGACGACGACCAGGTCGCCCTCGGCGAAGTTCGTGGCACCACAGATGATCCCGCGGGTCTTGATCCCCGTCGGGCCGTCGTCCTCGAAAGGACCTTCGTCATCGTCGTCGTCATCCGCGTCGACGTTCTCGTCGGGCTTGTCGCTGCCTTCGTCGGACTCGCCGACGTCGACCCGGCAGAAGCGGACCGGCTTCTTGAACTCGGTCAGCTCCTCGATCTCGGCCACGCGGCCCACGACGAGCGGGCCGGTGACCGGTTCGAGCTTGCGGACGTCGTCGACCTCGATGCCGATGCGCACGAAGGCGTCGGCCAGATCCTGGGGGGTGACCTCCTCGTCGACGTCGAGGTGTTCGGTCAGCCAGCTGGCTGGGACCTTCACTCAGGCCTCCGTTCCGAAGGGCAGGGTGAACCTGATGTCGCCCTCCACCATGTCGCGCATGTCCGGGATTCCGTTGCGGAACTGCAGCGTGCGCTCGATACCCATGCCGAAGGCGAAGCCCGAGTAGACCTCGGGGTCGACGCCGCAGGCACGCAGGACATTGGGGTTGACCATGCCGCAGCCGCCCCATTCGACCCAGCCGGCGCCGCCCTTCTTCTCCTCGAACCAGACGTCGACCTCGGCTGACGGCTCGGTGAACGGGAAGAAGTGCGGGCGAAGACGGGTCTTCGAGCTTTCGCCGAACATCGCGCGGGCGAAGGCGTCGAGGGTGCCCTTGAGGTGCGCCATCGTCAGGCCCTTGTCCACCGCGAGCCCCTCGACCTGCGAGAACACCGGGGTGTGCGTGGCGTCGAGTTCGTCGGTCCGGTAGGTGCGGCCGGGGCAGACGACGTACACGGGAAGGTCGCGGTGCAGCAGCGTGCGGGCCTGTACCGGCGAGGTGTGCGTGCGCAGCACCAGGCCGGAGCCCTCCTCACCGAGATAGAAGGTGTCCTGCAGCTGGCGCGCGGGATGGTCCTTGCCGAAGTTCAGCGCGTCGAAGTTGAACCACTCGGCCTCGAGTTCCGGGCCGTCGGCGACCTCGTAGCCCATCGCGACGAAGGCGTCGGCGATCCGCTCCGACAGGGTCGCGATCGGGTGCCGGGCACCACGGGGCACCCGGTCCCACGGCAGCGTGACGTCGACGGTCTCCTCGCGGAGCACCTTCTCGTCGCGCTCGACCTGGAGCACGGCGCGGCGTGCGTCGAAGGCGGCCTGGATGCTCTGCCGCGCTTCGTTGACCCGCTTCCCCGCGTCGGCCTTCTCCTGCTTCGGCAGGGCGCCGATCTCGCGGCGCGCGAGCAGCAGCGGAGACTGGTCCCCGAGGTGGGCGGGTTTGACCGCCGCCAGCGCGTCGAGATCCGCCGCGGCGGCGAACTCCGTTTCGGCCCGCTTGACGGCGGCCGTCAACGTTTCCGGCGCGAGCGCTCCCGCCTGGGGGTCCTGCTTGTCGTTGGCTTCGGACATAACTCCTCGGCGTCCGCTGGGACTGGTCCGGTGCACGCGAGCGCACACATGGGTTTAGCAGCTGCTGAATTCTATGGGACAGCGAACAGTGGCCCCCGATCACCCTCGGGCTGGGCACACCGTCACTCGGGAGTGCGAAATACGCGCGTTACGCCGTAAACAAGGTGCTGGAACGAACACCGCGTTCCATGAGGGCTCCCCTGTGTCGTGATCCGAAAGGCGTAGTGCCCACGACTCTACGTGGTCGCGCCCCGCGAGGCCATCGTATTCCCGCTCAGCGTCCGGCGAAGGCGCCCTCGAAGTCCACCTTGCCGAACTCCTCCGGGACGATTCCGTCCGCGGCGTAGCGGTACAAAGCGGTCTGATAGATCCCGGCCAGCGTCGTGCACACGATGGAGACCAAGAACCCCCACACGAGTGAAAGGCCGACAGCGACGAAGATCGTGATGGTGCCGCCGAGCAGGAAGGCCACGCCCAGGATGACCGCGAACCCGGCCAGTGACAGCAGAAAGCCGACCAACCCGATACCGAACCTTCCGGCGGCCTGCTCGCCCCAGGTCCGTTTGAGCAGCTCCGCGGAGCGCTTGGCCCCGTGCCGGACACCGGCGTCCTCGATCATCATCACCGGCAGGACGAGGTAGGTGATCAGGTTCCACGCCGCGCCGATCAGCCCGCTGACGAAGTAGCCGACGAACGCGAAACGGCGCTCGATCTCGCGGAGGATCAGGGAAACCGTCGCCGTCACCGCCGCCCAGCCCAGCAGGGGCAGCCATCGGCGCCCCGCTTCGGCCAGCCCGGCGGCCACCCGCGGGTCGTCACCACGAAGAGCGACGTCGGCCTGCGAGATGAGCGCGGCGTTGAAGAACACCGTGACGAACGCGGCCGCGAGGTAGAACAGGCCGAGCATCACGTACGAACCCGGCGTCAGCCGCGAGTGCTCGGCGATCTCGGCGTGGGAGATCCAGTAGCCCGAGCCGAGGAACACCGCGGCGACCAGCAGCCCGGCGACGGCCGCGAGCACCGGGAAGACGGCGAGTTCCTTGCGGGACCGCAGAACTCGCCAAGAAGCACCGAACAAGGCGAAAGAACGGGCGATACGCCCCATGATTCCCCCAGTGAATCATCGGAAATGGTGGAGCGGCAGCCTAGCGAGCCGTCCGCGACGCCATCGCGTTGGTGTACACGCAGATCGCCGCGGCCGTGGCGAGGTTCAGGCTTTCCGCCCGGCCGTACATCGGAATCCTGACCGCGAGGTCGACGGCGTCGAGCACCGTGCCCGGCAGGCCGTGCGCCTCGTTGCCGAACACCCAGGCGACGGGCTGGTCGAAGGTCACCTGATCGAGTTCGGTGTCGGCGTAGCCGTGTGCGCCGAAAGTGCGGAGACCGGCGGCGGAGCAGGCCTTCAAGGCCGCGTCGACGTCCCGGATCCGGGTGATGGCGGGGTGGAACAGGCTGCCGGCGGCCGCGCGGACGCATTTGCCGTTGTGCGGGTCGACGCTGTCGCCCGCGAGGACGACCGCGTCCGCGCCGGCGGCGTCCGCGACCCGGATCACGGTGCCCGCGTTGCCGGGGTCCGCGACGTCGACGAGGACGACGACGAGCTTCGCGCCCGGCTTCAGGACGGTCTCTTGTGGACGGTCGACGAGCGCGCAGACGGCGACGATGCCCTGGGGCGTCACGGTCTCGGACAGCCCCTCGGCGGCGCGGTCGGAGATCGGCGAGACGGGGACACCCGCCTCGTGCGCGGTGGCGAGCAGACGTTCGTGCTGCCCGGCGGCGCGTTCGGTGACGAACAGTTCGTGCACCGTTCCACCGTCTTCGAGCGCGTGGGTGAGCGCGGCTTCGACCGCGTTCGCGCCCTCGGCGAGGAATCGCCCGGTCTTCTCGCGTTCCGCCCGGCGGGTGAGCTTGCGCGCAGCAACAACCCGGGGCGTCCGTTCGGTGAACGGAGCCGCCCCGGGTTGCGGAAGAGCGCGGTGGCCGGTCAGGCCGACTTCTTCTCTTCGGTGTTCACGTTGGCCTTGGCCAGCTCGGCCAGCGCGGCGAACGCGGCGGCGTCGTTGACGGCGAGGTCCGCGAGGATCTTGCGGTCGACCTCGACACCCGCGGTCTTGAGACCCTGGATGAAGCGGTTGTAGGTGACGCCGTTGGCGCGAGCGGCCGCGTTGATACGGGTGATCCACAGCTGGCGGAAGTCACCCTTGCGGGCACGGCGGTCCCGGTAGGCGTAGTTCAGCGAGTGAAGCGTCTGCTCCTTCGCCTTGCGGTACAGCCGCGAACGCTGGCCGCGGTAGCCGCTGGCGAGCTCGAGAGTCGCGCGACGCTTCTTCTGGGCGTTGACAGCCCTCTTGACGCGTGCCACTGGGTCCATCCTGTCGATCTGGGGGCGCGCTGGCGCGCCCGGCGTTTACAAAGTGCGGGGTGTCAGCGGCCGAGAAGGCGCTTGACGCGGCCGACGTCGTTCTTGGCGATCTCGGTCGTGCCTTCGAGGCGACGGGTGAGCCTGTTGGACTTCTTCTCCATCAGGTGGCGGCGGCCGGCCTTCTGGCGGCGCAGCTTGCCCGAACCCGTGACGCGAACTCGCTTCGACGTCCCGCTGTGCGTCTTCATCTTCGGCATTACGTTGTCCTCTTTCGTGCGGCGGCACACCGGTGATTTCCGGTGTGCCGCTGACATGTGCTGGTCGGCGCTACGCGTCGGCGGGCGGCTCGGGCGAGTCGTCCTTGGCCGGCTTCGCGGCCTTGATCGGCTTCACGTTCTTGTGCGGGGCCAGCACCATGATCATGTTGCGACCGTCCTGCTTCGGCGACGACTCGACGAAACCGAGCTCGGTCACCTCGTCGGCGAGCTTCTGCAGCAACCGGAACCCGAGTTCCGGCCGGGACTGCTCGCGACCGCGGAACATGATCGTGACCTTGACCTTGTTGCCTGCCGCCAGAAAGCGCGACACGTGACCCTTCTTGGTCTCGTAGTCGTGCTGGTCGATCTTCGGCCGCAGCTTCTGCTCTTTGATGACGGTGAGCTGCTGGTTGCGGCGGGACTCGCGGGCCTTCTGCGCACTCTCGTACTTGAACTTGCCGAAGTCCATGAGCTTGCATACGGGCGGGCGTGCCTGCGGAGCAACCTCGACGAGGTCGAGATCGTTCTCCTGTGCCAGCCGCAGCGCATCTTCGATCCGGACGATGCCGACCTGTTCACCGGCGGGTCCGACGAGGCGGACCTCCGGTACCCGGATTCGGTCGTTGATGCGTGTCTCGGAGCTGATGGGGCCTCCCTGGTTCGAGGTAAATTCTTCTACCGTTTCGACCTGGTGCCCACATACCTAAGGCCCCGGTACCGTGCGGTACGCGGGGCCCACTCTTTCCGATCGTGTTCGATCTCCAGAACCGAACACACCGCCTCGACGCCCGAAATCGTCTTGGCGAGACCGGACCCGGACACCTGATGTTGCGGCGGTGACACGGGTGGGAGCGGGGCTCCACTTGCCGCCCCCGATCGCTCGGGGGCTGGTCGCTCGTGGAAGGGTACCAGACGTGTCAGATGAACCCGTTCAGCAACCCCCGTATTCCCCGGACGTCCGCGACCTGGAGGACATCCCGAGCGTCGAGGTGATCAGCAGGGCGGCCGTCATGCTGCTCTCCGCCGGCGCCGAACGGCTCGGCCTCGCCGACGAGGACCCGGCCAACTCGCCGCACCGCGACCTCGACGAGGCCCGTCGCCTGATCACCGCCCTCGCCGGGCTGGTCACCGCGTCGGCAGAGTACCTCGGCCTGCACGCGGGCCCGTTGCGCGACGGGCTGCAGTCGCTGCAGAAGGCGTTCCGCGAGGCTTCGGCCGTGCCGGACGCCCCTGGGCAGGGACCGGGCGAGAAGTACACGGGGCCTGTGTACTAAGGCCCTCCCCTCCGAAGTGTCATAAGGGGTCCCCATGGGACGAATTTGGTCCCATGGGGACCCCTTATGACACGCGCGCTACCGGACAGCGCGATCGTCGACTAACATTTCAGATGTGAGTGGGTTAGCGAAGGTGCCGAGGTCCCTTCTCCGGGACGAGGCCTACGAGAACATCCGCCGGGCGATCATCGACGGGACGCTGCCGCCAGGGACGAACCTGCGCGACGGCGATCTGGCCGAGCAGCTGGGTCTCTCCCGGGCGCCGGTGCGCCAGGCGCTGCTGCGCCTCGTCGAGGACGGTCTCGTCGAGTCGAAGCCCCAGAGCTACACGCGGGTGACGGGATTCGTCCCCGACGATGTCCGCGACGCCCTGCAGCTGGTCCGCACGCTGCAGGAGTTCGCGGTCCGGGTCGGCGCGCCCCGGATGGGCGCGACCGAGGTCGCGGTGATGCGCGCGGCCAACACCCGGTTCGCCGAAGCGATCGCCGCCGGGGACATCGCGGCCGCGATCGCCGCCGACGACGAACTTCACGACGTCCCGGTGCACGCAGCGCGCAACCGGGCGGTCGCCGCGACCTTGGCCCGCTACACCCCGCTGCTCCGGCGTCTCGAGTACGCCCGCTTCGGCTCCCTGCCCGCGCACCGGTCGGTCCAGCGCCATGCGGAGCTGATCGACGCCATCGAGGCCGGGGACGCCGACGCGGCCTGCTCGATCACCGCCACGATCTGGACCGAACTCGAAGCCCTCCTGGAGACGCCATGACCCTCGCCGATTTCCCGCGCTACCCGCTGCTGTTCGGCCCCTCCCCCGTGCACCCGCTCGACCGGCTCACCGCCCACCTCGGCGGCGCGAAGGTCTGGGCGAAACGCGAGGACGTCAACTCGGGCATCGCGTTCGGCGGCAACAAGACCCGGAAGCTCGAATACCTGGTCGCCGACGCGCTCGCCTCGGGCGCGGACACGCTGATCTCGATCGGCGGCGTGCAGTCGAACCACACCCGCCAGGTCGCCGCGGCCGCCGCGCGAGCCGGGCTGAAGGCCGTGCTCGTGCAAGAGAGCTGGGTGGACTGGAACGACCCGCTCTACGACAGGGTCGGCAACATCCAGCTCTCGCGCATCCTCGGCGCCGACATCCGGATGGTCGAAGCCGGATTCGGCGTCGGCTTCAAGGAGAGCTGGGAGAACGCGGTCAAGGAGATCGAGGCCTCCGGCGGCAAGCCATACGCGATCCCGGCGGGCGGGTCGGACCACCGCCTCGGCGGGCTCGGTTTCGCGAACTGGATGGTCGAACTCGAAGCGCAGGAGGCCGAACTCGGCGTCTTCTTCGACACGGTGGTCGTCTGCTCGGTCACCGGCAGCACCCAGGCCGGGATGGTCGCCGGGGCGGCGCTTTCCGGGAAGCCCCGGCGGATCCTCGGCATCGACGGTTCGGCGAAACCGGCCGAGACCCGCGACCAGATCACCCGTATCGCCCGCGCGACCGCGGAGCTGATCAGCGCCAGTGAGATCGACGAGGTCGAACTGGACGAGCGCTACCACGCCGGGATCTACGGCATCCCGGACGAGTCCACTTTGGACGCCATCCGGACGCTGGCACGGCTGGAGGGCGTGCTCACCGATCCGGTGTACGAGGGCAAGTCGATGGCCGGTCTGATCGACCTCGTTTCGCGCGGGGAGATCGCGAAGGACTCGAATGTGCTCTTCGCGCACCTGGGCGGGCAGCCCGCGCTTAACGGGTACACGAGCGTGCTGTAACGGCTGCCATGAAAGGTCCTTTCCTTGCGAAATTTGCAAGGAAAGGACCTTTCATGGCGCGCGCGGGGCTAGTCCGTCACGGCCAGGACGTCGATCTCCACCAGCAGCCCGGCAGGCAGGCCGACGTACACGGTGGTGCGGGCCGGGTGCGGCGCTTCGCCGATCAGCTTGTTGTAGACCTCGTTGAACGCGCCGAAGTGGTCGACGTCGGTCAGGTACACGCGCACCATCATCGCGTCGGCCAGGCTCGAACCGGCGGCCTCGAGCACCGCTTCGATGTTCTTGAACGTCTGCTCGGTCTGCTCACCGACGGTCTCGCCGACGATGGCGCCGGTGGCCGGGTCGAAGGCGACCTGGCCGGCCACCTGCAGGATGTTGCCCTTGCGGACCGCCTGCGAGAACGCGGCCACCGGCGTCGGCGCGTTCTCCGTGCTGATCGCGGTCTTGCTCATTCCAACTTCCCCTTTCGGTTCCCCGTCCATCCACTGTGGACGGAAGCTTCCTCGGCCGCGGCGAGCAGCTCGGGCACGAGCGCCATCAGACCGTCGTAGTCGAGCAGTACCTTCGGCACCGAGACCGACACGGCGGCCAGCACCACGCCGCCCGGGCCGCGGACCGGCGCGGCGACGCAATGGATGAAGTCCTCGTGTTCGGCGTTGTCCACCGCGTAGCCGCGGTCGGCGACGAGATCCAGTTCGGTCTCGTAGGCCGACGGCGTGGTGATCGTGTTCGGCGTGCGGGTGAAGAAGTCGATCCTCGACACCACGTCGGCCCGCTTCTCCGGCGTCATCGCCGCGACCAGCACCTTGCCGACGGCGGTGCAGTGCAGCGGGGCGCGTTTGCCGATGCGGGAGTACATCCGCACCGAATGCCTGCCTTCGAACTTGTCGATGTAGACGACCTCTCCGTCCTCATAGGACGCGAGGTGCACGGTGTGCCCGGTCCGCGCGTTGAGCCCGGCGAGCGCGGATTGCGCGGTGCGGCGGACGTCGCGGTCCTCCAGCGCCTGCTGGGCGAGGTCGAACAGCGCACTGCCCAGCCGGTAGTACCGCTGCCCCTCCCGGCGCACGAAGTGGTGCGTCTCCAGGGTGCGCAGCAGCCGCAGCACGGTCG
Source organism: Amycolatopsis orientalis (assembly GCF_000943515.2). Taxonomy (NCBI): domain Bacteria; kingdom Bacillati; phylum Actinomycetota; class Actinomycetes; order Pseudonocardiales; family Pseudonocardiaceae; genus Amycolatopsis; species Amycolatopsis orientalis. Next base: position 5,726,475 of record NZ_CP016174.1, read on the forward strand.
ACTTGTGCACGCCGATCTCCTCGGCGAGCTGGTCGAGTGTCTTCGGCTCGCGTGCGAGCCCGCTCAGCAGGGTGAGCGCCCGGTCCAGGCTCTGACTCATCCGCTCACCAATCCCTTGTCCGTCAGCTTCGCCGCCGCCCATGCTGCCTCATCCGCGCCGAGGAGCGCTTCGACGACGGATTCCGGGAGCGGGGTCCCCACGTCGTCGTGGGTCAGCAGGGTGGCCGCGGCCTGCAGATGACCGCGGCGGAGCCGGGTCGCGGGGTCGTCGCCGCGCAGGGTGGCGGCAAGGAAACCGGCCGCGAACGCGTCACCGGCGCCGACCGGCTCCACGACCTCGACCTGGAGCGCGGGTGAGAACAACGGTGGCTCGTCGCCGTCGACGAGCGTCACCCCGCGGGCCCCGTGCTTGACGACCAGCGTCTTCGGCCCGGGCACCGCGGCACGCAGCCGTTCCGGGTCGCCGGTCCCCCACACACGCTCGGCTTCGTCCTCGCCCGCCAGCACGATGTCGGCGCGGGCGGCCAGCCCGGCCAGCACCGACGGGTCACGTCCGGTCCACAGCGCGGGCCGGAAGTTCACGTCGAACGACACCAGCGTGCCGCCCCGCGGTCGTTCCATCAGGGCCCGCACCAGGTCGAGACAGCCGTCCGACAGCGCGGGGGTGATCCCGGACAGGTGGATGACGCGCACCCCGTCGAGGTCGAGTTTCCCCAGCAGCCCGGCGTCCATCCCGGACGCGGCGGAGCCTTTGCGGTAGTAGCGCACGGGGCTGCCGTCCGCTCCGCTCTCCTTGATGTACAGCCCGGTCGGGCGCGTCGGATCGACCACGACCGCGCTGACGTCCACCCCCGCTTCACCGATCTCACGCACCAGCGCGCGGCCGAACGGATCGTCGCCGACGGCACTCACCCACGCACTGGCGAAACCCAGTGCCGGGAGATGACAGGCGACGTTCGATTCGGCTCCGCCGATGGTCCGCACCCACTTCCGTACCTCGTCGGGCGGCCCGAATTCGGCCGGTACGAACAAGGCCATCGACTCCCCGATGCACAAAACGTCAGTGCTCTTCATCGCGCCGACCGCCATCCCGCTGCCAGGGCGCACGTCGAGAATTCATTCCGCCTCACGACCGCAAAGCGCCCCGCCATCGCGATGGCGGGGCCTCCGGCCGAAAAGGCGCGACCCCAAAAGATCAAAAGATTCCCGGGCGGCCGAGGCTCGCTTGTCACCTTCGCGTCTCCTAGTCGTCACGCCGTTGACCTCCAGCGGACCGGATGCTACACCTATCCCACGCAATATGCGCAACGTCCGTTGCAACATACGCAACCGAGGTGAACCTCATGTTCCAAGCCGGCACCATCGATTCCGCCGCGGTCGCGGCCATCCGGGAGGAACGCGTCGACTGGCGCTTCCGCTCGGTGGCGCCTTCGCTGTCCGGGCTCACGATCGGCGAGGCCGCGGCCCGCGGCGCGAAGCTGTTCGACGACGGCTTCCTCGGCCCGTTCGTGGTCCTCGACGAAGAGGCCGTCGAACACAACCTCCGCACGATGGCGGGCTGGTGCGCCGAACGCGGGGTCGCGCTGGCCCCGCACGGCAAGACGACGATGGCGCCGCAGCTGTTCGAGCGGCAGCTGAAGCACGGTTCCTGGGGCATCACCTGCGCGAACGCCGGGCATCTGCGGATCTACCGGGTGTTCGGGGTCTCCCGGATCCTGCTGGCGAACCAGCTGCTCGACCCGTCCGGCCTGAAGTGGCTCGCCGCGGAACTGGACGCCGACGACGACTTCGAGTTCGTCTGCTGGGTCGACTCGGTCCGCGGTGTCGAGCTGATGACCGAGGCCCTGCGTGGTGCCCGCCGCAAGGTGGACGTCCTGGTCGAACTCGGCGCCGAGGGCGGCCGCACCGGTGTCCGCGACACCGAGACCGCGCTCGCCGTCGCCGAGGCCGCGCACGCGAGCCCGGCCCTGCGGCTGCGGGGCTCCGGCGGGTACGAAGGCGCGCTTTCCCACCACACCGACGAAAAGTCGCTCCAGCTGATCAGCTCCTATGTGGACGGTCTGCGCGACCTGGTCTTCGCGTTCGCCGAAAAAGGGCTGCTCGACGACGCCGGGCAGATCATCGTCACCGGTGGCGGCAGCGCCTACTTCGACCGCGTCGCCGACGAGCTCACCAAGGACTGGGGTGGCCTGGACGTCCTGCCGATCCTGCGCAGCGGCGCCTACGTGACCCACGACGACGGCTTCTACCGGGTGATCTCCCCGCTGGGCGAACATCCGCGCATCGGCGGCGTCGCGTCCTTCCGTCCCGCGCTGCGCGCCTGGGCGCAGGTGACGTCGAAGCCGACGGACGAACTCGCGCTGCTCACCATCGGCAAACGTGACGCGTCCTTCGACGAAGGCATGCCCGAGCCGCGCCTGATCCGCAAGGGCGACGGGCCGCCGTCCGCGCTCGAAGGTCATTCCATCCAGAAGATGAACGACCAGCACGCCTTCCTCACGCTGCCCGCGTCGTCGCCGGTCGAGGTCGGCGACTGGATCGCGCTCGGCCTGTCGCATCCGTGCACCGTCTTCGACAAATGGCCCCTCATCCCGGTCGTCGGCCCCGACGGCGAGACCGTGCTCGATTTCGTCCGCACCCATTTCTGATCCGTCCTCCACCGCCGCAGAGGAAGAATCACCATGGACATCGTCGTCCGCTCCGCACTGGTCGCCGACGGCACCGGGGATCCGCTCACCAGGCACGACGTGGGCATCTCGGAAGGCCGTATCGCCAGTGTCGCCGAACCCGGCTCGCTCGCGGGCCGCCGCACCATCGACGCCGACGGACTCGTGCTCGCACCCGGGTTCATCGACATGCATTCGCATTCCGATCTCCAGCTGCTCGCGAACCCGGACCACCTCGCGAAGCTCTCGCAGGGCGTCACGACCGAGGTTCTCGGGCAGGACGGGCTCTCGTACGCGCCCGTGAACGACGACGTCCTCGCGTCGCTGCGCCAACAGCTCGCCGGATGGAACGACGACCCGGCCGGGTTCGACTGGAACTGGCGCTCGGTCGGTGAGTACCTCGACCGGCTCGACGCCGGGATCGCGGTCAACGCCGCCTACCTGGTGCCGCAGGGCACCGTCCGGATGCTCACCGTGGGCTGGGAAGACCGGCCCGCGACCGAGGCCGAGATGAACGCGATGAAGGAACTCGTCGCGACCGGGCTGGCCGAGGGCGCCATGGGCATGTCGTCGGGGCTCACCTACACGCCCGGTATGTACGCCACCACCGAGGAACTCGTCGAGCTGTGCCGGGTCGTCGGGGAGAACGGCGGTTTCTACAGCCCGCACCACCGCAGTTACGGCAAGGGCGCGCTCGAAGCCTTCGGCGAGATGGTCGACGTCTCCCGCCGGTCGGGCTGCCCGCTGCACCTCGCGCACGCCACGATGAACTTCTCGGTGAACAAGGGCAAGGCACCCCAGCTGCTGGAGCTGCTCGACCAGGCACTGGACGACGGCTGCGACATCTCGCTGGACACCTATCCCTACCTTCCCGGCGCCACTTACCTTTCCGCGCTGCTGCCGAGCTGGTCGACCGAAGGCGGCCTCGACGCCACCCTGACCCGACTGTCCGATGTGGACACGCGCGAGCGGATCCGCGCCGAGATCGAGGAGACCGGCTCCGACGGGGCACACGGAGTGCCGATCGACTGGGACGCCATCGAGATCAACGGCGTCCGGCGGGACGAGAACTCTCACCTCGTCGGGCATTCCGTCGCCGCTTCGGCCCAGCGGGCCGGGAGACCGGCCGCGGACCTGTACTTCGACGTCCTGCTTTCGGAAAAGCTCGGCACGTCCTGCCTGATGCACGTCGGGCACGAGGAGAACGTCCAGGCGATCATGCGTCACCGCACGCACACCGGTGGCAGCGACGGACTTCTCGTCGGAGCGCGGCCGCATCCCCGCGCCTGGGGCACGTTCCCGCGTTATCTCGCGCGCTATGTCCGCGAACTCGGCGTTCTCGACCTCGCCGAATGCGTCGCCCACCTCACCGGCCGCGCCGCGAAACGCCTGCGGCTGACCGACCGGGGCCTCGTCCGCGCCGGATACGCGGCGGACCTCGTGCTGTTCGACCCGGAAACCGTCGCCGACACCGCCACGTTCGACGAACCGCGGCAGCAGGCCGCCGGTATCCCCCATGTCTTCGTCAACGGTGTCGCCGCCATCGACGATGGTCAACCGACCGGCGCCCTCGCCGGCCATTCACTGCGCAACCCCGGGAGTGTCCGATGATCGACTGGCTCCAACATTCGACGGGAGGGCTCCTGACCCTCGCCGCCGTCTCGATCGCGGTGTTGCTGTTCCTCATCATCAAGGTCAAACTCGAGCCCTTCATCGCGCTGATCGTGGTCGGCCTGCTGACCGCGCTGGCCGCGGGCCTGCCGGTCGGCCAGATCGTCGGTTCCGCGCAGAAGGCGTCGGACTCCCTGCTGGAAAAGGGTTTCGGCGGGATCCTCGGGCATATCGCCGCGATCATCGGTCTCGGCACCATCCTCGGGTCCATTTTGGAGCGTTCCGGTGGGGCGAAGGTGCTCACCGGCGCGCTGCTGCGGGCCATCGGTGAGAAGCGGGCCCCGCTGGCGATGGGCCTCGCCGGATTCGTCTTCGGTATCCCGGTCTTCTTCGACATCGGCATCTTCGTGCTGGCACCGCTGGTCTACGTCGCCGCCAAACAGGGCGGCCGCTCGCTGGTGCTGTACGCGCTGCCGTTGCTCGCCGGTCTTTCCATCACGCACGCGTTCCTCCCGCCGCACCCCGGGCCGGTGGCCGCGGCCGGCTTGCTGCACGTGGAACTCGGCTGGATCATCCTGATGGGCCTGGTCTGCGGTATCCCGGCGTTCCTCGTCGGCGGCGTCGCTTACTCGACCTGGATCGGCAAACGCGTCGACGTCGAGGTCCCCGCGGAATTCCTGGTCGCCGAGGAAGAAGGCGAAAAGGAGGAGAACCCGCCGTCGCTCCGCCTGGTGCTGGCGATCATCGCGGTCCCGCTGGTGCTGATCCTCGCCGGGACCTTCGGCAGCATCTGGCTGCCCAAGAACTCCGCGCCCGCCGGTGTCGCCGCGTTCATCGGTACCCCGGCGGTCGCCCTGACGATCTCGGTGCTGCTCGCGTCGTGGCTGCTGGGCCTGCGCCGCGGTCTGACGGGCAAGGACCTGAGCGAGCTTTCCGCGAAGTCGCTGCGCCCGGTCGCGATGATCCTGCTGGTGGTCGGCGCGGGCGCGTTCTTCGGTGCCGTGCTGTCCGCCACCGGTATCGGCAAGGCCGTCGCGGGATCGCTGGACAACGCCGGCCTGCCGGTCATCCTCGCCGCGTATGTGATCAGCTGCGGGATGCGGATCGCGCAGGGCTCGGCGACCGTCGCGATCGTGACCACGAGCGGCATCGTCGCGCCGACGGTGGCGACGCTGGGCTATTCCCAGATCCAGCTCGCGCTGCTGGTCGTCGCGATCTCGGCCGGGTCGATCATCGCCTCGCATGTGAACGACGGCGGGTTCTGGATCATCTCGCGGTACTTCAACATGACCGTGCCGCAGACCCTGAAAACCTGGACCGTCCTGGAAACCGTCCTTTCCGTTTCCGGTTTCGGCGTGGCAGCATTGCTCATGGCAGTGGTTTAAACCACCCGACATCTGGGAGAAATCACGATGACCGGACTCGATCGACGCACCTTCCTCGGCGCCGTCGGAGCGGCTGGACTCACCACCGTTCTCGGTTCCCAGCTCGCGAACGCTTCCGAACAGACCTGCGGACCGAAGGGAACCGGGGCCATCTACATCAGCAGTTACACCAGTTCCGGGCACGGGCTCGATGTCGCTCACCGGGACGCGGCGACCAACGCGCTCGTCGTCGACCGGACCATTCCGGGGATCAGCAACGCCTCCTGGTTCGACATCAGCGCCGACCGCAAGACGCTGTATGTGACCAATGAGGACGAGAACGGCCAGATCTCCGCGCTGAGTCTCACCGATCCGGCGAAACCGAAGCTGCTCAACAATAAATCGGCGAAGGGCAAGCACCCGACGCATCTGAGCGTCCACTCGAGCCAGAAGTACGTGCTGGCCGCGAACTACAGCAGCGGCAGCGTCGTCGTCCTGCCGATCCTCGCGGGCGGGAAACTCGGCGACGTCGTCGATCTGGCGCAGCACAAGGGCGCCGAGCGTCAGGCGCACGCCCATCAGGTGGTCAACGACCCCACCGGCAAGTGGGTGCTCGCGGTCGACCTCGGCGCGGATTCGGTCTACGTCTACAAACTCGACGTCGCGACCGGGAAGCTCAAGCTGAACCAGCAGCTGAAGCTCCCGTCGGGCGCGGGACCCCGGCACCTCGCGTTCCACCCCAACGGCAAGTACGCCTACATTCTCGGCGAGTTGCGGGCCGAGGTGACTGTCGCGGCGTGGAACCCGGCCACCGGGAAGCTCACCGCGAGCCAGGTTGTCCCGGCCGTCCCGGCGGGCACGCCCGGCGAGCAGTATCCGGGCGAGATCACCACGTCCAAGGACGGCAGGTTCGTCTACGCGTCGGTGCGCGGCTCCGACACCATCGCGTCGTTCGGCGTCGGCGAGGACGGGAAGTCCTTGAAGCTGCTGAACAACGCGCCCGTCGGTGGCGTGTACCCGCGCCACTTCACCCTCGACCCGACCGAGCGCTGGTTCTACGTCTCGAGCGACAAGTCCGGCACGCTCAGCTGGCTGCCGCGCGATCCCGACACCGGTCTTCCTGGTGCCGTCGCCGGGAAACTGGCGCTCGCCCAGGTCAATTCCGTCTTTTTCACCTAAGGAGAAACTCCCATGAGAACTCGCGTGCTCATCGCGGGCCTCGCGGCGATCGGCCTCGTCTCAGGCTGTGCGCCGGCGCAGAACACCCCCGCCGCGAGCGGTGGTGACGAGAAGACCGGCACGGTCCGGGTGTGGCTGTTCGACGAAGCCAACCGCGCCCCCAAGGAGGCCGCGGTCAAGGAGGCGATCGCCGAGTTCAAGGCGGCGCATTCCGGGGTCGAGGTCGACGTCCAGTGGATCCCGGTGGAAGGCCGCGCGGACAAGTTCTCCGGCGCCTTCAACGATCCGGCCAGCGCGCCGGACGTCGCCGAGTTCGGCAACACCGACGTCTCCAGCTACGCCGCCACCGGCGCGCTGGCCGACCTGACCGGCGATCTCTCGTCGTGGAAGGAAGGCGCCGACATCCTGCCGGCGGTACTGGAGACGGCGAAATCCGGCGGCAAGACCTACGGGCTCCCCTGGTTCACCGGCATCCGTGCGTTGTACTACCGCACGGACCTCTTCACCGAACTCGGCCTCAAGCCGCCCGCGACGCTGGCGGAACTGACCGAGACCGCGAGGACCATCCGCGCGAGGAAGCCGGAGCTGTACGGCATCTCCGTCGGTGGCAAGTACACCTACGCGATGCTGCCGTTCGTCTGGGCGAACGGTGGCGAGATCGCGAAGCAGGACGGCGGCAAGTGGAAGTCCACTATGGACTCCGAACAGGCCAAGGCCGGGGTGACGGCGTACGCGAACCTGCTGAAGGCGGACATCTGCCCGCCGGAGCAGTGCGCCAACCTCACCGGGACGCAGAGCATCACGGCCTTCGCCGGCGGCAAGGCGGGGATGTCGATCGGTGGTGACTTCAACCGCAAGGCCGTCGAAGCCGGTCAGGTCAAGGGGAAGTACGCGATCATCCCGATCCCGGGCACCGAGGCGGGCAAGATCGCCCCGGCGTTCGCGGGCGGCAACCTGCTCGGCGTGTTCAACGCGACCAAGCGCAAGAGCCTCGCGGTCGAGTTCACCGAACTGCTCGGTGGCGCCAAGTACCAGGAGAAGATGTACACCGCCATGGGCAACCTGCCGACGCTCGCCAGCGTCCAGCAGAAGGTCGCCGCGAGCGACCCGTCGGTCAAGCCGTTCGTCGACACGCTCACCGCGGGCACGAAGTTCGTCCCCGCCACCGCGGCGTGGTCGAAGATCGACGCGCAGAACGTGCTGCCGACCGCGATCCAGCAGATCGCGACCGGTGGCAAGGATCCGGCGGCCGCGCTGGCCACCGCGACCGCCGAGATGAACAAGGCGTTCGGCTGATCCCATGGTGATCAAGGAAATCCCGCGCACCGCGGCCTCGCCCGCCCCGGCACGGCGGTCACCCCGCCGTCGCCGGGACGGGCGGGCCGCCCTGCTCTACCTGGCTCCCGGCGGCATCCTGCTGCTGGCGATGCTGGTCTACCCGATCTACCAGCTCGTCCTGATCTCGTTCTACGACTACGGCCAGCCGCAGGCCGTCGGCAACGCGCCGCTGGTGTTCCTCGGCTTCGGCAACTACGTCGAACTGCTGGAGAACGTCCAGTTCTGGGAGGTGCTGGCCAAGACCCTCGGTTTCACCGCGGTCTGCGTCGTCGGCAGTCTCGCGCTCGGCACGGGGCTCGCCGTGCTGGCGACCCGGGTCCGGGCCTGGGCGCGGGTCCCGCTGTTCCTGGCGGCGCTGGCCGCGTGGGCGACACCGGCGATGGCGGGCTCGTACGTCTGGCTGTTCCTGTTCGACGCCGATTTCGGCCTGGTCAACGAGGTGCTTTCGGGCCTCGGGTTCACCGGGATGGCGAACCATTCCTGGACCTTCGACACCTACAGCACGTTCGGCCTGGTGGCCGCCGAGGTCATCTGGTGTTCGTTCCCGTTCGTCATGGTGACGATGTACGCGGGGCTCAAGGGCGTGCCGGAGGAGGTCATCGAGGCCGCGTACCTCGACGGCGCGTCGACCTGGCGCACCACGTGGTCGATCACCCTGCCGATGGTGCGGCCGCTGCTGACCATCGCCACGATCCAGTCGATCATCTGGGACTTCAAGATCTTCACCCAGATCTACGTGATGACCAACGGCGGCGGCGTGGCCGGGCGCAACCTCGTGCTCAACGTCTTCGCCTATCAACAGGCTTTCGCCGGACAGGAATACGGTCTCGGCGCGGCACTCGGAGTCGTGATGACCTTGCTGCTGCTGTCCATCACCGGGTTGTACGTCCGGTCGCAACGCCGGAGCGCGGGATGGGTGTGACCACGGCTCCCGCCCGGAGCGCCCGCCGGGTCAAACGGCCCGGCAGGCTGATCGCCGAGATCATCTGCGTGGTGATCGCCGGGATGGTCGCGTTCCCGGTGTACTGGATGGTGCTTTCGGCGTTCAAGCCCACCGGGCAGATCCAGGCGGAGAACCCGCGCCCCTGGACGCTCACGCCGACGCTGGAGCATTTCGAACGGGTGCTCAGCGGCGAGGGCTTCGCGATGTTCTTCCTGAACAGCGTGATCGTGGCCGTCGTGGTGGTGGCGTTGTCGCTGCTGCTTTCGTTCCTTTCGGCGGTGGCGCTGACCCGGTTCAACTTCAAGGGCAAGACCGTCCTGCTGGTGATGGTGCTGGTCGCCCAGATGGTGCCGGTGGAGGCGCTGACCATCCCGTTGTTCTTCCTGATGCGGTCGGTCGGCGACGTCGCTCCGGCGTTCGGCACCAACCACCTCGGCTCGCTGATCCTGGTGCACCTGGCGTTCAGCCTGCCGTTCGCGATCTGGATGCTGCGCGGCTTCGTCGCCGCGGTGCCGCAGGAGCTGGAAGAGGCGTCGAAGATCGACGGGGCGAGCCGCATGCGGTTCACCTGGCAGATCCTCTTCCCGCTGGTGGCGCCCGGGCTGGTGGCGATCAGTGTGCTGGCGTTCATCCACGCCTGGAACGACTTCCTGTTCGCGAAGACGTTCATCATCTCCAACACCGAGAACCAGACGCTCCCGCTGGCGATTCTCGTGTTCTTCAAACCGGAGGACACCGACTGGGGCGCGGTGATGGCGGGCTCGACCCTGATGACCATCCCCGTGCTGGTGTTCTTCATCCTTGTCCAACGACGACTCGTGTCCGTCATGGGCGGCGCGGTGAAGGGCTGACATGCCGGGATTCGAAACGCTCCTCCCCCGTCCCGTCTCGGTGGAACCGCTGCCGGGAGAATGCCCGGTACCGTCCGAAGTGGACGTCCGCGCGGCGGCCGGGCTGCCCGCCGAGGGTTACCGGCTGGAGATCGACCCGTCCGGTGTGACCCTGCATGTGGCAGACGCGGCGGGCGAGTTCTACGGCCGTCAGACGCTCCGGCAGCTCATCGGGCCGGACGCGTTCCGGGCCGCGTCCATCCACAACGGACAGACGATGATCCCGTGCGGTGTGGTCACCGACCATCCGCGGTTCGGCTGGCGCGGCTGTCTGCTCGACGTGGCAAGGCATTTCCGGACCAAGGCCGAGGTGCTGCGGTTCGTCGACCTGCTCGCCGCGCACAAGCTCAACGTGCTCAACCTGCATCTGACCGATGACCAGGGCTGGCGGATCGAGATCCCCGAGTTCCCCAAGCTGACCGAGGTCGGCGGTTGGCGGGAGTCGTCCATGGTCGGGCGGCACGACGGACCGGAACGCGACGGGCGCCCGCACGGCGGGTTCTACACGACCGATGATCTCCGCGAGATCGTCGCCTACGCCGCCGCGCGCTCGGTGACGGTGGTCCCGGAGGTCGACATCCCCGGGCACGCGCGGGCCGCGATCGCCGCCTATCCCGAACTCGGACCGGAGACCGCCGAACCCTGGGAGGTCTGGACGAGCTGGGGTATCAGCACGTCGCTGCTGAACACGGAGAAGTCCACAGTGGACTTCTTCAAGGGTGTCTTCGACCACGTGCTGGAGATCTTCCCTTCGGAGGTCATCGCCCTAGGCGGCGACGAGGTGCCCGGCGCGACCGAGGACCACGGCCGGTTCGTCCGCGAGATCGCGCGGCACCTGGTCGAACGAGGACGTCGTCCGCTGGGCTGGGACGAGGTGCTGGAAGCGGGTGACCTGCCGCCGATGGTCATCGGCTCGTGGCAGAGCGAGGCGGCCGGGGCGCGTGCGGCGGCCGCCGGGCACGACGTCGTCATGTGCCCCGAGGACCACGTGTATCTGGACCACCGGCAGTCCGACCACCTCGACGAGCCGATCCCCGTCGGCTACCTGAGGACTCTGGAGGACTTCTACGGTTACGAGCCGGTGCCCGCGGATTTTCCGGCCGGGAAATCGATTCTCGGTACCCAGGCGCAGGTCTGGTCGGAGCATCTCGACACCGTGCGGCGGGTGGACTACGCCGCCTTCCCGCGGCTGTGCGCGTTCGCCGAGGTGGCGTGGAGCGATCCGGTGGGGCGGGACTACGCGGAGTTCCTGCCGCGGCTGCGGGATCACCATCTGCCGCGGCTGGACGCGCTGGGCGTCGAGTACCGGCCGCTCGACGGGCCGCGTCCCTGGCAGACGCGGCCGGGAGTCTCGGGACGGCCTCGGTAGAGGTTATGCCGCGCGGGCCGCTTGGTTCCCACGTCCGGTGCGCCTTCCTTGCGCTCAGGTACCGGAAGGGGGCCATCATGGAGTGATGAGTGATCAGTCCGCGCGGTGGGTCGACGCCACCCAGCTCCCTGAAGAACTCGTAGCGCTCATCGACGCTCTCCGCCCCGGCGAGGACGTGCTCATCACTCGCGACGGCGAGACGATCGCGAAGATTTCCGGCGCGTATCCCGAGGCCAAGGGGTTCGCAGCCCCCGCTTCCGAGGACATCACTGTCGTGGCCACCGCCATGAAGCTTTCGGCTTCGGCGCGCGACTCGCTGTCCGAGCGGCTCGGCCCCGGCTACCTCGTGCTGGACCTGCACTCGGCTCCCCCGACCGTCGACGTCCTACTGGTCCCGCCCGCCAGCCCGCAGCTGATCGGGAACTTTCGCGCGCTGTACCCAAAGGCGCGGATCGTGATCACGGAGATCGAGGACGCCGAACTCGGGGTCAAGTACGAAGGCCCGGTGCGCCGCCTCCTCGATGCCGGGGCCGAGGCCTATATCCCGTCCAGCACGATCCCTCGGCTGGCGGAGCAGCTGGACCGGACCATGACCCAGCTGCGGCAGCTCACCGGCGACTCGTCGGCTCCCCTGACCATCGAATCGCCGCGAGACCGCGCCCTCGAATAGCAAGCCACCCGTCCTGTCGTGAGTGGTAAGTGTCGTTCTAACGACACTTACCACTCACGACCAACTTTCGGGCCCGGTGACCTGGGCGGCGGCTCTGACCGGCGGCTTATGCCAGAGCGGCGGATGTCTTTGTACGAGCCTTGTGCGGACGCCGGTTAGCTTCCGTGGGATGTCCTGGAAACTGCTTTCCGTGACCGTGCTCGCCGCCCTCGCGTGCACCGGGTTCACGACGGCCGAAGCCGCTTCGAAGACTTACTACGTCGATCAGGTCGCCGGTAGCGACACCGCGAGCGGCACCTCGCAGCAGGCGCCGTGGAAATCACTGGCGAAGGTCTCCGCCACCACGTTCGCGGCGGGCGACACCGTTCTGCTGCGCCGCGGCGGAGCCTGGTCCGGCGGTCTCACCGTCAAGGGCTCAGGCGTCACGATCGGCGCGTACGGCACCGGCGCCCGTCCGATCATCAAGGGCAACGCCGAAGCCTGCGTGGCCCTGCCCGGCGACGACAACGTCGTCCAGGATCTGCAGATCGGTGTCGCCGCCGACGCCGGTCGCTGCTCGTGGGCCGGGGTGAAGGTGACCGGAGACCGCAACAAGGTGCTGTCGAACCTGATCACCGGCGCCGGGGCGGGCGTGTACCTCGCGCCGTCGGCGGATCGCACCGAGGTCACGCAGAACGACCTCGTCGACAACAACCACATGACCGTGGTGACCCCGGGAGGCAACGACGACTCCGGCGCGTTCGCCGTGCTGGTCCAGGGCAACGACTCCGACATCGGCTGGAACCGGATCAGCGGCTCGATCGCGAAAGCCGACGATTTCGGCGGCCTCGACGGCGCCGCGGTCGAGATCTTCTACGGATCCCGCAACGTCATCCACCACAACATCTCCGAGGACAACGAGACCTTCACCGAACTCGGCACGGACACCAAGGATCCCGACGGCGTCTCGACCGGCAACGTCTTCGAGTACAACGCCGTCTTCGGCGCCAAGACGCGCGGCGGGATCATCACGCGCGGGGCCGAGGACGGCAACGGCCCGGTCCTCGGCACCGTGTTCCGCAACAACTCGCTCCAGCTCACCAACGCCGAGTCGGAGGGTTTCGTCTGCTACGGCGGCTGCACGAACCAGATGCTGAGGATGACGCAGAACGTCGTGCAGGCGGCGTACAAGGTCGGTTACGCGGACTCGACCTTCACCGCCACCGACCACAATGTCTACTTCGGTGGGCTCCGGCAGTTCACGCCGGGCGCGACGGACAAGGTGGCCGACCCGAAGTACACCTCAGCGACGAACCTGATCCTGCGGTCGGGCAGCCCGGCGATCGACCTCGGCACCACGAAATACGCCGACCGTGACGTCGACGGGAACGTCGTGTACGCCGGTGCCCGGGTGGACGCGGGCGCCTACGAGTTCTCGGATTAGAAAATCTCGTGAGTGGTAATGACGGTCAGAACCGTCATTGTTACTAGTCAGGTGGTTGCGGGTCGGGTTGGTAGCCAGGGGTTTCCGGTGATGGCGTCGCGGAGCGCGGTGAGGGTGTTGAGGCCGTGTTTGCGGATGGTGGAGATGTAGGAGCGCACGGTGAGCCAGGTGGTGGCGCCGTGGTGGGTGCGCCATCCGCCGGTGATTTTGAGCTGGGTTTTGGTCATGCGGATGTCGCGTTCGGCCTGGTTGTTGGTGAAGGGAACGGTCAGGTCGAACGCGAACCGCAGGGTGTCGCCGCGGTATTTCTCGAGTCGTTCGAGCAGGCGGCGGGCCTGGGATTGGGTGGGTCTTCCGCCTTTGGGGTGGCCTCGTTGGTTGCGCGGATGCAGGTCCAGGCCGGTGCGGACGTGGGTGTCGTAGCGGCCGGTCATCGGTGTGAGGACGTCGTCGGGGATCTCGGACAGGTCCAGGTCACGGGCGGTGTGGGCGGCGGCGTTGAGTTCGTCGAGGACATCACTGAGCCCGGTGGGCCAGGCCTGATCGGGATGGGTCTCCGCCGCGGCTTGGAGCTCCCGCTGGTGGTGGGCGTTGCAGAGGGCGTGAGTGAGGTCGTAGGTGCGGTAGGAGTGGTAGCCGTCGTGCACCGCGATGCCGGCGAAGCCGTTCAGGATCCCGAACGCGTCGATCGCTTCGCGGCCGCGTTTGTCATGCAGGAAATAGACGGTCAACCACAGCGTGCTGGCCGAGTGGAGCCACCTGTTCTTGCCGAGCACCCGGACACCGGTCTCGTCGAAATGCGCCAACGGCGCCGCCACGATCGCTGCCTGAACGGCCTCGACGAACGGGGCCAGCCCGGGCGCGAGACGCCCCAGCACCGAGCTGACCCAGCCGGTGGACACCGCCATACCGGTCACCTCGGCCAGCAGTTCAGCGGCACGGGAGATCGGAAGATGCTGATAGGTCAGCAGATACGCGGCCAACGCGGTCACATTCGGCCCATAGCAGGCCGCAGCGGTGGCCTCGGCCGGGGCGGGCGCGGTGGTCAGCACCCCGCACCGGCAGCGACGTTGATACAGACGATGCTCGGTCACCACCGGGACGATCTCGGGCAGATCATGCACCTGACGGCGCACCACGCCCACATCCGGACGGCACGACAGCCCTGTCCCGCAGCCCGCACATGCCGACGGAACATGATCAACCACGGTGCCGGGATTATCGACCAGTGTCAGGCTCGCGCCCGGCGCCCCGGGTTGTTTCCCTTGCCCACGACCGGTTTTCCGGCGCAACGACCTCGGCGCCGGCTTGACATACACATCCTGCGACGGCGGTTTCGACGAATTCCGCGACGTGGTCTTCAGCTGCCGTTCCAGCTCCCCGACCCGCGCGGACAACCGCTCCACCTCGGCCCGCAACACCCGGATCGTCTCCGCCTGAGACACGACCAGAGCAGCCAACTCGTCATACGACGGACGCTCACCCCCGGCCACGTGGTGATCATCGCAGAACCATGATCACCACGTGACCGGGACCTGACTAGTTACCCGTCATTACCACTCACGAGGAATCAGTTGTAGATGCGCTGGACGGCGCCGGCCGCGCGGAACCCGTTGGCCCACAGCGAGTTGACCTTCGACACCTCGGTGGCGTTCGGCTTCGCGTTGGTGCAGGACGGGCCGGGGCCACCACCGGACATCAGCTCGGAGCACGGGCCCTCGTAGTGGTCCGGCAGGCCGAGCGCGTGGCCGGTCTCGTGCGCGGCGATCCGCGTCTGGTCGTACTCCCTCGCCTGGGTGTAGTCGATGAAGATGGTGCCGCGGCCGTGACCGTCGGTCTGGGCGTACGAACCCGACGGGTCGTTGCCTTCGGTGTAGCGCAGGGTGGCTCCCGACGAGCTCTCCTGCAACTTCACGTTGGACACCGAGTTGTTCCAGTTCGCCGCACCCGCCTGGATGGCGGCACGGAAGCTGGGCGCTCCCGAGGCGTCGTAGTAGACCGTGGTCACCGCCGCGGCCTGCTGAGCAGGCTGGACCGCGGCCGTGGCCTGCCCGGCGGTCACCGGGACGGCGAGCAGCGCCAAGCTCACGGACGCGGAGACGAAGAACTTCCTTGCCATGGACCCACTCCTTGTGAGGACAACGGAATGGTTCGTGAATCTAGGAGCGGAACCCGCGAGCGGGCACCGACTTTCGTCGCTTCCGGCGGCTGGTGATTTACCAACACTTTCGTCCTATTGACATGCACGCGTTCGCATACGACGATATTCGGCCCGCGGCGCTCAGGGCCGCAGCACCAGCTTGCCCGCGGTGGTCCGCGCCTCCAGTTCCGCGAGCACCCGGGGCCCGTCCGCGAGGTCGTGGACCGTCGGCTTTCCCGGCGCGCAGACGCCGGCGGCGACAAGCTCGCGCAGCTCGTCCATCAGGTCCGCGAAGATCCCCGGCGCGTGTTCGATCAGGACACCGAGGTGCAGGCCGATCAGGTGGATCTGGTGCCGGAAGTTCAGTTCGCGGTTGGTGATCGCGGCCTCTCCCCCGGCGACGCCGTAGACCACGACCCGCCCGGTGACGCGTTTGGCGGCGGCGAGGCTCGCGGCGAACGTCGCCCCGCCGACGGACTCGAGAACGAGATCCACCGCACCGGGATCCTCTCCGTAGCCGAGGACGCGATCGGCGCCCACCGCCCGCACCAGGTCGTGCTTGCCCGGCGACGCGGTGCCGATGACGGTCGCGCCGTAGTGCTTCGCCAGCCGGACCGCGGCCTGGCCGACCCCGCCCGCCGCCGCCTGCACCAGCACGGTCTCCCCGGCGGCGAGCCGCCCCAGCGGTTTGAGCGCGGCGAGCGCGGTGGCCCAGTTCAGCAGCAACCCGGGTGCCTGTTCGTCCGACCAGCCCTCCGGTACCGGGACCACGCCGGCCGCGGGCATGACCATGTACTCGGCGAAGGCCCCGCCACCGGTTCCGACGACGTGGTCGCCGAGCGCGACCCCGGTCACCGCCTCCCCCAGCCCGACGACCTCACCCGCGGCTTCGAAGCCTGCGATGTACGGCGCCTTCGGACCGCCTTCGTAGGTGCCCCGGGTTTGCATGACGTCGGCGAAGTTGACGCCCGCCGCGCTGACCTTCAGCAGGATTTCGCCTGGTCCCGGCACCGGAACGGAAGCGTCGGTGATCAGATGGAGATCTTCAGGACCGTTCGCGGAGTCCTGTCGCAGCGCGCGCATCGAAGTCATGGCCGCACGCTAAAACCCTCACGTTTGTGTGAGGGTCAAGTCGCGCAGGTACGCGTCGAGGGCGTCGCGATTACGGGTCATGAGCGCGATCCGGCGGTCGAGCACTTCCCGCTGCCGCGCGACCTCGCCGATCATGTACTCGCACGGCACCTTCGGCCGCACTTCCCCCGGCCCGTCGAGGTACGGGAGGACTTCGCGGATCAGCCTGACCGGCAGACCGGCGTCGAGCATCCCGCGGATCTGCAGGACCGCCTCGACCGAACCTTCGCAGAAGTCGCGGTAGCCATTGCCCTCGCGGCCCGGACTGATCAAGCCCTCTTCCTCGTAATAGCGCAGCGCGCGGACACTGACCCCGGTCTTCCGCGCGAGTTCGCCGATCTTCACGAAGTCCACGTTAGCCCGTGCGCCACGGTATAGGTCGTTATACGGTTTTCGGTTTGTACCAGACCTCGGGGCGGCCGACCTGGCCGTAGCGGGGCTCGCGCTGGGCGAGGCCGTTGTCGGCGAGGTATTCGAGGTAGCGCCGTGCGGTGACCCGGGAGGCGCCGATCGCGGTCGCGGCGGCCCCGGCGGACAGGCCGTCCGCGGCCGAGGCGAGGACTTCGGTGATGGACTCCAGGGTCTGCGCGCTCATCCCCTTCGGCAGCGACTGCCGCTCGGTGGTGCGCAGGGTGCCGAGCGCCCGGTCGATCTCGGCCTGTCCGGTGACCTCCCCCGACGCGCCGTGGAACTCCGCGTAGCGCTCCAGTTTTTCCCGCAGCGAGGCGAAGGTGAACGGTTTGAGCAGGTACTGCACCACGCCGACGGACACCGCGGCCTTGACCAGCGCCAGATCCCGTGCGGAGGTCACCGCGATGACGTCGATCGGGAGACCGGCCGCGCGCAGCGACCGGCAGACCGCGAGGCCGTGCGTGTCGGGGAGATAGAAGTCCAGCAGCACCAGGTCGACCGGCTCGCGTTCGCAGAACCGCAGCGCGTCGCCGCCGGAGTGGACGACGCCGGCCACGGTGAAGCCGGGCATCCGCTCGACGTAGACGCGGTGCGCGTCGGCGGCCACCGGTTCGTCCTCGACGACCAGCACCTTGATCATCGGGTCGGCTCCTTCGGCGACTGCGGCGTCTTCAGTGGCAACCGCACGGTGAACACCGCGCCCTCGTCGCGGCCGACGTCGATCGTCCCACTGTGCCGCCGCACCGCCTGACCCACCAGTGCCAAGCCGAGTCCGTGGCCGTCTTCGGGTTTGGTGGACCAGCCGCGCCGGAAGACGTCCTCGACGTCGTCCACGCCGGGTCCGGTGTCGGCGACCCGCAGCAGCAGCTCCTCGGCGTCCGAGCGCACGGTCACTTCGACGCCGGGGCGTCCGCCGCCGCCGGCGTTGCCCGCCGCCGCGTCGATCCCGTTGTCGATCAGATTGCCGAGGATGGTCACCAGATCGCGCGGCGGGACCCCGGTGTCCGAATCCTCCATGACGGTGTCGGGCGTGATCGTGAACTCGACGCCGCGCTCACTCGCCTCCGCCGCCTTGCCCAGCAGCAACGCCGCGAGCACCGGCTCGGCGACGGCGCCGACCACCCGGTCGGTGAGTTCCTGCGCCAGCGCGAGTTCCTCGGTCGCGAACTCGACGGCCTGCTCGGGACGGCCGATCTCGACCAGGGAAACGACCGTGTGGAGCCGGTTCGCCGCCTCGTGCGCCTGGGAACGCAGTGCTTCCGCCAGTCCGCGCACGGTGGTCAGCTCACCGGTCAGCGCCTGGAGTTCCGTGTGGTCGCGCAGGATCACGACGGTGCCCATCGCCTTTCCGCGCGAGCGCACCGGCGCCGTGCTGACGACGAGCACCCTGGCCTCGGTGAGGTGGAGTTCGTCGGTGCGCTCCTCCCCCGAGGTGAACACCTCGACGAGGTCTTCCGGAATGTCCAATGCGGACAGTTCCCGGCCGACCGGATCGCCGTCGACGCCGAGCAGCGCGCGGGCGCCGTCGTTGCACAGCACCACCCGCCCGTCGCCGCCGACGAGCAGCAGCCCCTCGCGCACCGAATGCAGCACGGCTTCGTGGTACTCGAACAGGTTGCTCAGTTCCTCGGGCGCGATCCCCCTGGTCTGCCGCCGGAGCCGGGCGCTGACCAGGTAGCTGCCGATCCCGCCGACCACCAGAACGGCCACCGCGACCCCGATCAGCGGCCACAGGCGTTCCCGGAGTTCGGCGTCGATCATTTCGACGGTGATGCCGACCGACACCAGCGCGACGACCTGCCCGGCGGCGCCGCGCACCGGGACCACGACGCGTTCGGACGGGCCGAGCGAACCGGCGTAGGTCTCGACGACCTTGCCGCCGCGTTGCGCCTCGCCGATGTTCCCGATGAACGGCTGCCCGATCAGCGCCGGATTCGGGTGTGTGTAGCGGATGCCGTTCTTGTCCATGATGGTCACGAAGTCCACGTCCGTATCCGCGCGGACACTCTGCGCGAACGGCTGCAGTGTCCGGGTCGGCTCCGAAGTGGACAGTGCGGCCAGCACCCCGGGGGCGTCCGCGACGGCTTCGGCTACCGCGGTCACCTTGTCCCGCGCGCGGTCTTCGGTGGCGCGGACGGAATCGAGATAGGCGAAGGTCAATCCGGCCGCGACGAGTACGAAAAGCACGACGAGCTGGAGAATCAGCAGCTGGCGGGCGAGACTGCCACGCCTGGTCCGGATCCGCGTCGTCGAGGGCACCCGCTCATACCAGCACACCGGCGGACCGGCCGCTCAGCCCGCCCGGCCGGAATTCCCGGGAAACCGCTCGCGCGAACTCAATGAACACAACCGTGACCCAGCTCACCTGCCCGGGTGATAGTGACCGGCAATCCCGGACACCATCCTGAGCTGGAGGCAAAGGTGCCTACAACGCCCGACGCGGCGCCGCGTCGCCGAGACAAAATGCATTACCTGTACCTGGCCGTGATCGCGGCGGTGGTCCTCGGCGTCATCGTCGGGTTCGCCGCTCCGGGTGTGGCCAAGGAGCTCAAGCCGCTCGGCACGGGCTTCGTCAACCTGATCAAGATGATGATCTCCCCCATCATCTTCTGCACCATCGTGCTCGGTATCGGATCGGTGGCGAAGGCCGCGAAGGTCGGCAAGGTCGGGCTGCTGTCGCTCGGCTACTTCCTGATGATGTCGACGTTCGCGCTCGCGATCGGTCTCGTCGTCGGCAACCTCCTGCACCCGGGCGCCGGGCTGCACCTCGACCCGGCCGCCGCCGCGAAGGCGCACAAGCAGGCTGAGGGCGGCGAAGGCACCGTCGACTTCCTGATGAGCATCATCCCCACCAGCTTCGGTTCCGCCTTCACCGAAGGCCAGGTGCTGCAGACGCTGCTGGTCGCGCTGCTCGCCGGCTTCGCCGTGCAGAAGCTGGGCACGAAGGGCGAGCCGATCCGCCGCGGCATCGAGCACATCCAGCGGCTCGTGTTCCGGATCCTCGCCATGATCATGTGGGCCGCCCCGGTGGGCGCGTTCGGCGCGATCGCGGCGGTGGTCGGCGAAACCGGCTGGGGCGCGCTGCGCAGCCTCGCCGTCATCATGGTCGGCTTCTACCTGACCTGCCTGGTGTTCGTGTTCGGTGTGCTCGGCTCGGTCCTGTGGCTCGGCGCCAGGATCAACATCTTCACCCTGCTCCGCTACCTCGGCCGCGAATTCCTGCTGATCCTGTCGACCTCGTCGTCCGAATCGGCCCTGCCGCGCCTGATCGCGAAGATGGAACACCTCGGCGTCTCCAAGCCGGTCGTCGGCATCACCGTGCCCACCGGGTACTCGTTCAACCTCGACGGCACGGCCATCTATCTGACCATGGCGACGCTGTTCATCGCCACGGCGCAGGACCAGCCGCTGGGCGTCGGCGAGCAGATCTCCTTGCTGCTGTTCATGATCATCGCGTCGAAGGGCGCGGCAGGCGTCAGCGGCGCCGGGATCGCCACCCTCGCCGGCGGGCTCCAGTCGCACCGGCCGGAACTGGTCGACGGCGTCGGGTTCATCCTCGGCATCGACCGGTTCATGTCCGAAGCCCGCGCGCTGACCAACTTCGCGGGCAACGCCGTCGCGACCGTCCTGGTCGGAACGTGGACCAAGGAGTTCGACCGCGACCGGGCCAACCTGGTCTTCAGCGGACAGGCCCCGTTCGACGAAGCCACCCTGATCGACGATCACGCCTCGGATCCCCACGAGGACCGTGACGAAGACAGGGAGAAGGCCGTGGCGCGCGTTTAGCCCACGGCGAGAATGAAACCGCGGTGCGAGGGTCCCCCGTCCTCGCACCGCGGTTCTTCGTTTTCTGGGAAACTCACGGGTATGCCGGACGCCATCGACCGCTACGTGATCTCGCGATACTCGAAGCTGCTGCACGGCAACTTCGACGGGATGATGCGCGGTCCCGAACGCGAGGTCTTCCTGCGCGACCTGGCCGAGGACGCCGCGCGGATCACCGACGAGGAACTGGCGTTCCTGTTCGACCACGGCTGGCGCGAGCGGATCACCGCCGCGTGGCTGATCGGCGCCGATCGGCGCACCGCCTGGCGCGGGCGGATCCGGGAACTGTTCCTGGAAAGTGGCATGGTCTTCGCCGGCCAGGGCTACTGTTTCGCGCTCGCCCGGTTCGGCACCTTCGCCGACGCCGAGATCCTCGTGTCCTATCTGGACCACTACCTCGCGCGGCCGGAGCTGCGCTACGACCAGGCGTGGGCGCTCGCCGCCCTGCACCACATCGACGCCGACCTCACCACCGCGTACACGTCCCGCTACCTGCGGCCGGGCGGCCTGTGGGAAAGCTGGTCGGCGGAGAACAGCACGGACCTGGCGTTCCAGAAGTGGCATTTCGACCTGCTGTGCTCGCATGTCCAGCGGGCCGTGCACGCGGTGGCCGTCAGGCGCTGACCTTCTCGTCGTAGACGACGCGGGAGGCCGCGATCGAGTCCCGGTGACGTTCCGCCCAGTGCAGCAGGCCGCTCAGCGACGCGTACAGCTCCTTCGCCATCGCTGTCGCCTCGTACTCCACCTTCGGCGGCACGGTCGGGTAGACGGTGCGGACGAGCAGGCCGTCGCGTTCGAGGTTCCGCAACGTCAGCGTGAGCATCCGCCTGCTGATCCCCTCCACCGACCGCTCCAGCTCGGTGAACCGCACGGGACCGCGGGTGGCCTCCAGCAGGATGCCGATCGCCCATTTCCCGCTGATCCGGTTGATCACCTCGAGCACCGTGCACACCTCGAGTTTTTCCGGGTCGACCACCCTGGCCTGCGCGGTCACATCGGTGTTCCCCTGGGACATGAAAGTGCCTCCTTCCGGCAGGGAACAGAGTCACACAAGATGAGCGCTGTAACAAGTGATGCACCAAGGCATCACCTGGGGAAAGTCTCCACGTAATTCACAGAGGGGTCCCTCCATGCCTCGACGCGCTCTCGCTCTCGCCGTACTCACCGCCGTTTCGCTGATGGTCGTCCTCGACGGTTCGATCGTCGCCGTCGCGCTGCCCGCGATCCAGAACGACCTCGGCTTCACCTCGTCCTCGCTCGCCTGGGTGGTGAACGCCTACTTGATCGCCTTCGCCGGGCTCCTGTTGCTGTCCGGCAGACTGGGCGACCTGCTCGGCCGAAAACGGGTGTTCCTCGCCGGGCTCGGCGTGTTCACCCTCGCCTCACTGCTGTCCGGCATCGCCCAGGACCAGACCCAGCTCATCGTGTTCCGCTTCCTGCAGGGCGCGGGCGGCGCGCTCGCTTCGGCCGTCGTGCTCGGCATGATCACCACGCTCTACCCGGAGCCGCGGGCGCGCGCGAAGGCCATCGGCGTCTACAGCTTCACCCAGGCCGCGGGATCGTCCATCGGGCTCATCGCGGGCGGCACGCTCACCCAGCTGCTCGACTGGCACTGGACCTTCTTCGTCAACCTGCCGATCGGCGTAGTCGCGCTGGTGATGGCCGTCCGGCTGCTCGAAACCGACCGCGGCGCGGGACTGCGCGGCGGCACCGACGTCATCGGCGCCGGGCTGGTCACCGGCGGGCTGATGCTGCTGGTCTACACGATCGTCAAGGCCGAGGAGTACACCTGGGCCGACGCCCGCACCCTCGGCCTGCTCGCGGTTTCGCTGTTGCTGCTCGCCGGGTTCGTGCTCCGGCAGGCGAAGGCGCGTGAACCGTTGCTGCCGCTGCGGATCTTCCGCGTCCGGGCGGTGTCCGGCGCGAACACGGTGATGGTCCTGATGGTCGCCGGGTTGTTCGGTTTCCAGTTCATCACCGCGCTCTACCTCCAGCGGGTACTGGAACTCGACGCGCTGAGCACCGGGTTCGCCTTCCTGCCCGCACCGGTCACGATCGCGGTGATGTCGCTGGTCTTCGCCGAGAAGCTGAATCACCGCTTCGGGGCGCGGACGGTGCTCGTCACCGGGCTTTCGCTGGTCGCGCTGGCGCTCGGCTTGCTCGCCACGGTCGAAGCGGACGGGAACTACGCGACGGATGTCCTGCCCGCCCTCGTCCTGATGGGCGTCGGGTTCGGCGCGGCGATGCCCGCGCTGATGGGGCAGGCGATGTCCGGGACCACGCCCGCCGACGCCGGGGTCGCTTCGGGGCTGATCAACACCACCCAGCAGATCGGCGCCGCGGTCGGTACCGCGGTGCTCGCGACGGCCGCCGCGTCCCGGACGGGATCACTGCTGGCGGAAGGCGCGACCACGGCTGAAGCGCTGACCAGCGGCTACCGGACCGCGTACGCGCTGAGCGCCGGCCTGCTCGCTCTCGCCGTCTTCGTCGCGGCCGTGGCCCTGCGGGGCCGCGCGCCTCAGGAAGCCTCCCCGGTGATGGTCGCGTAGGCCCATTCGGAGAGTTCGCCGCCGAGACGCACCTCGGCGGCGCCTCCGGGTTTCCAGACCCCGCTGCCGCCGAACGCGGCCATCCCGCCGGTCTTGCCGGAATACTGCGAAA
The DNA here is from genome assembly GCF_000943515.2 of Amycolatopsis orientalis. Taxonomy (NCBI): domain Bacteria; kingdom Bacillati; phylum Actinomycetota; class Actinomycetes; order Pseudonocardiales; family Pseudonocardiaceae; genus Amycolatopsis; species Amycolatopsis orientalis. Next base: position 5,750,096 of record NZ_CP016174.1, read on the forward strand.
GCACCACCCACATCCCGTGGCCCGCCGCCACGCCGACCTGGTCGAGCAGGCGGCCTTCCTGGCCCTCACTGAAAAGCGCGCTGAGGACGTAGACCTCGGCCCCGGCTTCGGCGAGTTCCCTGGAGTGCTCCGGATCGGCGGCGTCGAGACAGATCGCCAGGCCGAGCCGCCTGCCGCCGACCTCGATGATCACCTGCCGCTCACCGGCGTCGAAAAGTTCCTCTTCGCTGTTGTGCAGGTTTCGTTTCGCATACGTGGCAACGGTTTCCCCGGCCGGGCCGAGGACGAGCGAACCGATGTACCGCCGGCCGCCCTCCAGGAGCGGGAGCCCGACGACGGCGTGCACCGCGCTCGCCCGGCAAGCCTCACGGAGCGGTTCGAGGCGCGGATCGTCCGGCGTCAGCCAGAGCCCTTCGTCGGCGGCGATCGCCTCGAATTCGAGACCGGTCAAGGAGAGTTCGGGGAAGACGCAGAGATCGGCGTCCGCGATCCGCAGCAGCCTCGCGTGTTCGGCGATGTTCGCGGAGAGGTCGGCGGGGACGGTGAACGGCTGCACGGTGGCGACACGCAACGTCATACCCGGGACCCTATCCCGCGAGGCCGAGCAGATATCCCCGTAATCCCTGTTGGCCGCGTCGCATCATCAGCGCGTGGTTGATCCGGAACACCGGCCTGGCGACACTGTCGAGCTTGCGCAGCAGCGGTTTCCGGGCTTCGACCTCCTGGGTGATCTCCAGCCGGGTGCCGCTTTCCGCCGGGCTCAGCGCGCCGGCCAGCGTCCCTTCCAGATCCCCGCTGAGCAGGACCCGCACCCGGCCCTCGTGTTCGTCCTGCCGGTCGCGGTGCATCCGCACCGTCAGCGCGTACGGCAACCTCGACCGGCAGACGAGTTCGGCGGTGTCTTCGTCGACCTTGCTGACCGATCGGACGTCACGCCACCACAGCGGGTACGCGGCGAGGTCGACGACGGCGTCGAAAACCGCCTTGGGCGAGGCCGGGAGCACCCACGTGTCACGGAAGCGGTATCGACCGCTTCCGTGACGTGGGTGCGAGCCCGTCATACCTGCGCCGACACCAGGTTCCGGCCGTCCAGGGTCACGACGTCGACCGAAGCCACGTCGTCCGGGGCGACCAACGCCGAACCGTCGATCCCGGTGCCCTCGCGTTCCCCCTTCGCCGAAACCAGCCAGCTGCCCGCGCTGACCCGCTCACCGCTCTTGGTCACCACGACGAGCTGGCACTTCTCGCCTTCACGGACGCCTTCGGCCTTCGCGTGGAGCCGGACCCAGCCCGCCGCCGGGACGACCCGGACCGCCAGCTGCGCGCCCGTTTCCCGGTCGGTGGCCGCGAGATCGCGGGTCCCCGGTACCGGGGCTGTCACCGTCGGCACCGGCAGGGCCACCGTCGACGGTTCGGGCGACGTCTGCCGCCCGACCAGCACGCCGGCGCCCAGCGCCACGACGACCAGCACGGCCGCCCCGGCCACGGCGAGGAACCGCCGCGGCTTGCGCTCCTGGGCGCCCTCCTCTTCACGGACCTGACGCAGCGTGCGCTGCAAAAGCAGGTCGCCTCCGTCGGGCGGCCCTTCGAGGAACGCCTCCGGCGGCACCTCGTCGAGGTGATACCGCAGCTCCGCCAGCTCCCGCACCTCGCGACGGCACGTGGGGCAATTCGCGAGATGCGTCTCGAACGTCGCCGCCTCCGCCGGGGTGAGCCCGCCGAGGACGTAGGCGGCGAGCTGGCCCTGGTCGTGTCCCACCGCACTCATCGCGCTACCTCCTTCCCGGTTCCCGACATCACGGCTCTGAGCGCCCGTAAGGCGTAATAAGATCTCGACTTAACGGTACCCGGCGCGACGCCCAGTGATCTCGCCGCTTCGGCCACCGTCCGGCCCCGGTAGTAGATCTCCACCAGGACCTCACGATGCTCCGTGGACAGGCCGTCCATCGCCCCGAGCACGGCCATGGAATCCACGACGCTCTGCGCGTGATCCCGCTCCACCGCCGGGGTCGGCACGCCTTCCTCGGGCTCCGGCACTTCCGGCGGCCGCGCCGCCCTGGCCCGCGCGCGGTCGGTGATGATGTTGCGGGCGACCGTGAGCAGCCAGCCCCGCACCGAGCCTTTCGCGTCGTTCTGCAGGTCTTCGGCATGTTTCCAGGCCCGGACCAAGGTCTCCTGTACGACGTCCTCCGCGGCCGCGCGGTCCCCGGTCAGCCTCGTCGCGTACGCCAGCAGGCTTCTCCCGTGTTCGGCGTACAAGTGCCGGACCAGGTCCTCGCCCTTGGCCTTTTTCGGCCGCCAGCCACCGATCGCCACTCGTGTCCTCCCGACGGTCTTCTGGGTCGGCGAGGACAGTACTGCAACCCGCACGGGCAAGGTGGATCGTTCGGCGCGCGCCGCGATCGAACTGTGCATCGGCACCGGCCTCTCCTCGGTTCTCCATGGCCGCCTCCTCTTGCCTCCCACACGGACGTTGTGGCCGAACGGTTCAACCGGGTCTTGCCGGGGGCTTGTCGATCACCGGGCGCGCTCGTATGCTGACGTCTCCGGACTCCGCCGCCTGATTCCCGGGAGGGACGAGGCGTGCCAAGGAAACTCGCGGCCGTTCTGCTGCTGGCGGCTTTCGTGTCGGGCTGCGGCGAAGAACCCGGTTTCCGCGCGACACTGACGGATCCGGTGAACATCGAGTTGAGCTGGCCGGACGACGATCCGGACGCCGCGGGCCGGATCGTCGAGTACACCACCGATCCGCACGGGGACTACACGATCCTGCGGTTCTTGCCGCCGCGGCAGACTTCCTACCGGCATCCGGACCTGATCCCGGAAACACGGTTCTACTACCGGGTCCGGCCGTTCTACGGCGCCGTGTCCGAGGCCGTCACGGTTTCCGGACCGGCTGGTTCTGGCTCTGCCGGGCCGCCGGTCTCGCTGCGCACGGGTGGCCAGTCGGCCGCTCCCGCGGCCTTCCGGGCGGAGCCCGCCGCGGAGGAGATGGTGCGGTTCAGCTGGACGGACCGGTCCAGCGACGAGGACGGTTTCCTCGTGGAGATCAGGAAACCGGGTGCTCCCGACTTCGAGCCCGTCGAGATGTCGGATCCGGGGACGACGTCGGCCGGACTCGCTTCGCTGCCGGGCGAGGAGGGTTCTTCGTACCGGCTGCGCGCCTTCTACTACGGGCCCGCTTCCCCGGTGCTGGACCGGACCACGGGGAAGACGCCCGTCTAGTGCCGATGTTATGAACGGGACTTTCATTGCAAATTTTGCAATGAAAGTCCCGTTCATAACACTTTGGGCGACCTCAGGCGAGAACGGTCTTCAGGAACTCGCCGGTGTAGCTCTCGGGAACCGAAGCGACGTACTCCGGAGTGCCCTCGGCGATCACGGTGCCACCGCCGGAACCACCCTCGGGCCCCATGTCGATGATCCAGTCCGAGGTCTTGATGACGTCGAGGTTGTGCTCGATGACGATCACCGTGTTGCCCTTGTCCACCAGCCCGTTGATCACGCCGATCAGCTTGCTGATGTCCTCGAAGTGCAGACCGGTGGTCGGCTCGTCGAGGATGTAGACCGTCTTGCCGGTGGACCGTTTCTGCAGTTCACTGGCGAGCTTCACGCGCTGCGCCTCGCCGCCGGAGAGCGTCGGCGCGGGTTGCCCGAGCCGGACGTAGCCGAGGCCGACGTCGACGAGGGTCGCCAGATGCCGGTGGATCGCCTTGATCGGCTCGAAGAACTCGGCCGCCTCTTCGATCGGCATGTTCAGCACGTCGGAGACGGTCTTGCCCTTGTAGTGCACTTCGAGGGTCTCCCGGTTGTACCGGTCGCCCTTGCACACCTCACACGGGACGTAGACGTCCGGCAGGAAGTTCATCTCGATCTTGATCGTGCCGTCACCGGCGCAGGCCTCGCACCGGCCGCCCTTGACGTTGAAGGAGAACCGGCCCTGCTGGTAGCCGCGCACCTTTGCCTCGGTGGTCGCGGCGAACAGCTTGCGCACGTGGTCCCAGACGCCGGTGTAGGTCGCCGGGTTGGACCGCGGGGTGCGGCCGATCGGCGATTGGTCGACGCGGACCAGCTTGTCGACGTTCGCCAGGCCGTTGACCCGCGTGTGACGGCCCGGGACCTGGCGCGCGCCGTTGAGCTTGTTCGCCAGCACGGTCGCGAGGATGTCGTTGACCAGGGTGGACTTCCCGGAACCCGAGACACCGGTGACCGACACCAGGCAGCCGAGCGGGAACGACACGTCGAGACCGCGCAGGTTGTGCTCGCGGGCGCCGACGACGGTCAGCTGCCGCTTCTTGTCGACCGGGCGCCGGATCGCCGGGACCTCGATCTTGCTGCGGCCCGACAGATACGCGCCGGTGATCGAGTCCTTGTTCCGCAGGATCTTCTTGTACGGTCCGCTGTGGACGATGTGGCCACCGTGCTCACCGGCGCCGGGGCCGATGTCGACCACCCAGTCGCTGGAGCGGATGGTGTCCTCGTCGTGCTCGACGACGATCAGCGTGTTGCCGAGGTCGCGCAGCCGGACCAGGGTCTCGATCAACCGGTGGTTGTCCCGCTGGTGCAGCCCGATCGACGGCTCGTCCAGCACGTACAGCACGCCGACCAGACCGGAACCGATCTGCGTGGCGAGCCGGATCCGCTGCGCCTCGCCGCCGGACAGCGTCCCGGAGGCGCGGTCGAGCGAGAGGTAGTTGAGGCCGACGTCGAGCAGGAAGCGCAGCCGCGCCTGGATCTCCTTGAGCACCGCGCCGGCGATCACCTGCTCGCGCTTGCCGAGTTCCAGCTCGTCGAGGAACTGCGACGCCTCCGCGATCGACAGGGCGCACACCTCGGCGATCGACCGGTCGCCCTGGGTCTTGTGCTCCAGGGTGACCGCGAGGATCTCCGGCTTGAGCCGCGTGCCCTGGCAAGCGGGGCACGGGACCTCGCGCATGTAGCCCTCGTACCGCTCGCGCATGTACTCGGATTCCGTCTGCTCCTGGCGCCGCTCGAGGAACGGGATGACACCCTCGAAGGCCGCGTAGTACGAACGCTGGCGGCCGTAGCGGTTCTTGTAGCGGACGTGGACCTGCTCGTCGACGCCGTGCAGGACGGCCTTCTGCACCTTCGCCGGCAGCTTGCGCCACGGCGTGTCCATGCGGAAGCCGATGGTCTCCGAAAGCGATTCGAGCAGCCGGATGAAGTAGTCCGCGCTCTGGCCGCCCGCCCACGGCGCGATGGCGCCTTCGCCGAGCGACAGCTCGTCGTCCGGGACCACCAGTTCCGGGTCGACCTCCTTGCGGACGCCGATACCCGTGCACTCGGGGCAGGCGCCATAGGGCGCGTTGAAAGAGAACGACCGCGGCTCGAGGTCCTCGATCGCCAGCGGATGCCCGTTGGGGCAGGCCAGGTTCTCGGAGAAGCCGCGCACGCGGTGCGGATCGTTCTCCGGCAGGTCGACGAACTCCAGCTCGATCAGGCCGTCGGCCAGCCGGAGCGCCGTCTCGACCGAGTCGGTGAGCCGCTGCCGTGAGCTCGTCTTCACCGAGAGCCTGTCGATGATGACGGCGATCTGGTGCTTTTCCTGCTTCTTCAGCTTCGGCGGGTCGGTGAGCGGATGGACCGTCCCGTCGACCACGACGCGCGCGTAGCCCTGCTGCTGCAGGTTCTCGAAGAGGTCGAGGTACTCCCCCTTGCGCCCGCGCACGACCGGCGCCAGCACCTGGAAGCGGGTGCCCTCCTCCATGGCGAGCACCTGGTCGACGATCTGCTGTGGGGTCTGCTTGCTGATCGCCTCCCCGCACTGCGGGCAGTGCGCCTTGCCGGCGCGGGCGTACAGCAGGCGCAGGTAGTCGTAGACCTCGGTGATGGTGCCGACGGTCGAACGGGGGTTGCGCGAGGTGGATTTCTGGTCGATCGACACCGCGGGCGACAGGCCCTCGATGAAGTCGACGTCCGGCTTGTCCATCTGGCCGAGGAACTGGCGCGCGTAAGCCGACAGTGACTCGACGTAACGGCGCTGCCCCTCGGCGAAGATGGTGTCGAAGGCGAGGCTCGACTTTCCGGACCCGGACAGGCCGGTGAACACGATCAGGCTGTCGCGGGGCAGGTCGAGATCCACGCCGCGGAGGTTGTGCTCGCGGGCGCCGCGAACAACGAGGCGATCAGCCACGCCAGGGTCCCTTCAGGTTTCATTCTCAGCTGCGGTCGCCGGCCCGGTCGATAGCTGCACGGGCGGCCGCTTCCATGCTACGAGGCACCACCGACAGAAACCGGTTCCGAGTCCTTGACCTGCGGTTTTCCAGGCTTTTCGCGTCGATCCCGGCGAGCGGTGAGCCACCGGTGGACCGGCCGTTCCACACCCGCGGTGACCGCCCAGCCCGCCAGTACGGCGGCGGCCAGCACGATGGGGAGACGCAGCCAGCCGGGGACGCCGACGTTCAGCAGGGCACGGGCCAGGATGTAACCCAGTTCCTGGTGCACCAGATAAAGACCATACGAGATGCCCGCTAGCCAGGTGACAGCCGGGGCGATCCGGGCGAGGCCGGGGAACCGCCAGTCCGGTCCGCGCGCGGCCAGACACACCAGCAGCACCATGATCGCGAAGCCGATCGCAGACGGCCAGCGCTCGGGATCGTTGGGCAGCGACTGGTGGAACGGGAAGACCTGCAGGTCCTGCGCGGCGCAGGCGGCGAGCAGGAAGAGCGCGAGATGCCAGTGCGCCAGCCGCCGTTTCGCCCACAGCCAGATCGCGATGCCGATGGCGAAGACGTGCACGCGGTGCAGGCCCAGGCCGTAAAAGAAGGTTTCCGCGAGCTTGGGCGTCGAGAGCGGGTCGAACACAACGAACCGGAGGAACAGCGGGACCAGGACCAGCGCCCAGAGCAGCCCCACGGTGAGCCGGTGGGTGCGCCACCGCCGCGGCCACAGCAGGGCCGCGGCGGTGAACGCCATGAGCTGCACCGGCAATGTCCAGTACGCGCCGTCGAGGTAGTAGAAGAGTTCGTAGCGCCAGCCCCATTCCTGGACCATGCCCAGGTTGGCGAGCAGGTCGGCGCCGGTCGGGACGTACCACGGCGAGGGATCGGTCGGCGGCCCCTGCGGGACGCCGAACAGGAAGCCGGAGAGGCCGGGCGGGAACGGCAGTCCGCTGAAGCGGATCGTCGCGTAGCGGGCGACGACGTAGGTGACGATCACGGCGACCAGGTACGCGGGCACCAGCCGCGCGATCCGGTTCCACAGCCACCGCCGAGGTTCACCCTTCCGAAGACTCGCGCACACGAAGTAGGCGGAAATCACCAGAAGGATGGCCGCACCGAACTGAGCGGTGACCCGAAAGGGGTACCCCACCAGTTCGGGATGCAGAAGAGCACCCTGATGGGTCACATGCCCGAGCATGACCGCGAAGACGGCGACCACGCGGAGCAGGTCCCAGCTGATCCGGCGCGGGGCGCGCGTTCCGGTCGGCGGCGAAGGGTCGGGCACGGGTGTCCTGTGGTTCGGCTGGCGGGGTGACGCGAGCCTACGACCCGCTCCTGTGCGTCGCCTGTGCGGGTGGAACCGATTGCAGGCGAACGACTACCGTGTGCGCTGTGAACATCGTCGAGACCTACACCGGGCATGTCGAGCCCGGCGGTGACGCCGCCCGTCGCACCCTGGACGCGCTCACCATCACGAAGCTGTCGGTCGGTCCGATGGACAACAACGCGTATCTGCTCGTCTGCCGCACCGAGAACGAGGCGCTGCTGATCGACGCCGCGAACGACCCGGAACGGATCTCCGACCTCATCGGCCACGGCCCCGACAGGCCCGCGCTGAAGACCGTCGTGACCACCCACCAGCACCAGGACCACTGGCAGGCCCTCGGCGCCGTCGCCGGCGCGAACGGCTCGAACACCGCCGCCCACCCGCTGGACGCCGAACCGCTGCCGATCCCGCCGGACTTCCTGGTCGAGCACGGCGACACGGTCAAGGTCGGGCAGGTCACCCTCGAGGTGATCCACCTGCGCGGCCACACCCCCGGCTCGATCGCGCTCCTGTACCGCGACCCGGCCGGGCACCCGCACCTGTTCACCGGCGACTCCCTGTTCCCGGGTGGTGTCGGGAAGACCGGTTCGCCGGAGGACTTCAAGTCGCTGATCGACGATGTCTCGTCGCGGATCTTCGATGAGCTGCCGGACGAGACTTGGTTCTATCCGGGGCATGGGGACGACTCGACGCTGGGTGAGCAGCGGCCGCATCTGGCCGAGTGGCGCGAACGCGGCTGGTGAGCTGACGACGCTCCCGAACGGGGCATACAACCTGGCTGGAACCTTCGTTTGCTGAGACACTGGAGATGTGGATCTTGAGCAGGCGAGGAAGGTTGTCGGTTCGTACGCTTACTTACACGGAGAAAGCAGTCACGGGCTCATCCGCCGCGTCATGAACGCGCCGGGTTTCGTCAATCCTGGCAAGACCCTGTCACCCGCCTCCAGCCTGCAAAAAGGTGTAGTGCTTCGCCCGGTCGAAGCACTACACCAACTCGCTTATGCGACAGCGCCGCGCTACCAAGACGATGTGCTCGACATGTACACGCAATGGGGACTCCTGCGCTATTTGGGTTTCTTCGATGTCGTCGACAAGAAATCACGACGCCTCAAGGTGAGCGACGCGGGCTGCCGTATTGCAGGCAACCAGCGACGCGTGACGTCCGAGGAGATGGGCATCGCATTCGGCGGCCTCCTGGCTCGCCGATGGTTTGCTTGGACCGGCGCAGGCCGCGCTCCTGTCAGCATCGTCGACGTGGATGCGACATTGGACGATCGCTATGTTTTCGCAGGGGGAGCGCCACGCGCAGTGCGGAAAAGTGGAAAAAACCGCCCCGACTATCTCCTTGTCGCCGCCGACGCCTCACGCCAGAAACCATTACAGAATCCGCACGCTAGAATGCAAGGGGACCAAAAGTCGCAGCACGGCGATAAGACAGCTACAAAAGGCGGTTCGGCAACTCGACGGCATCACCGTCGACGGGAGGATTCCCTCCGGCATTGCCACTTCCATAATTGCCTTCAACGGCGCGCTTTCCTACCTCGCAATCGATCCCGCCGACGAGGAAGAGCCCAAACACGAAGTCAGCTCGACCTGGATCAACGAGGCTGGCCACTTTCGTTTAGGAGAAGACACCAGAGATCTGTCCTCACACGCACTCACGAACGCTGCAGTGAGAGCATCATGGGCAATGCTCGCCGACTTCGGCGGCAACTTCACCGGACTCGAACACTGGATGCCCGACGTCATGCGCAACCGGCTCACGCGTCGCCCACGAGACCGCGTAAACTTTTCCACGCCATTCGGAAACGCCGTCGGCACCAGCGTTACATTCAGCTTCGCGGGAAGGCAGATCACGGCCAGGAATGCGATCAGCGAATCTGTCGACCAAACGCTCGGTCAAGACAGACCCGAACCTGTCATCGAAGCCCAGGTTACCTTCGCCGAACAGTTACCCCAGCCCGAATATGAAACCATTGAACAGTTGTCTCGCCCTGAAGAGCAAGTGGAGTCAGATGACTCGAACGAGTTCTACTCGGCTACATCCGACGGGTCGATCTTCTCACTGAGCTTCCGATAAGCAATCGCGCTTGCTCATGTAGCGCCCACCTGCCAAACCAGATCGGCGGCCCGTTCGACGCCGTTCAGACCGCGACGACCTCGACCATGTTGCCCAAACCTTTGAAGTCATCAGCGTTGCGAGTATAGAGCGGCAGAGCCCGCGACGATGCGATGGCGGCGATCATCAGATCCATCCGCCGAGGTCGCGGGTCCCGCTTCCCCGCGAGGACGAGCGCGACCAATGTTCCATACCGGGCGGCGGCGTCACCGTCGAACGGAAGCGGGGCGAAGTCGACGATGGCGGCACCGAGCTTCTCAGTGCGCGCGGCGCGAACCGCGGCATCCTTCGCCATCGCCACCCCTTGATGGAGCTCGGCCATGGTGACAGCGGTGAGTTCCGGGATCTTCGGCAGTACAGCAGGTTCAAGCAGGCCAAGGTCGATGTAGGTACAGGTGTCAAGCACACCTGCTTCATGACGCTCAGCCACGCTCCTGCTCCCATACGTCGTCAGAATCAACACGGTCTTCGGTACCGAAGAACTCGTCAGCCTCTTGCCTCATCTGAGCCGCCTCGACCTTTGGCAACCCTCGATGCTTCTGGACCAACTCCTCAGCGGTCAGACGCCGCCTACGAGGTATCGGCCGTAGTTCGGCCACCTCGACCCCGTTGCGGGTGACGTGATAAACCTCCCCGGCCTCGACGGCGTCCATGACAGCGGCGGAGTTGTTACGAAACTCGCGCTGGGTGATCACCTTCATGAAGCGAGTGTAGCCTGGCGTAGCTCCTGGGGCTACACCAGGCCGATTTGTGGGCCGATGACGCGATACGCCGTACCCCGGCCGTGTCGGCACGACCGGTTCGGCCCGATCGATCTTCCGGCGGCCGAGCGCGAACAGGTCTCGCCCGATGCCCTCAGAGTGGCCGGCTTCGCGGATCAGCGGTAGCCGTCGCCGAGAAACGACGACGGCGCTTCCGGCATAGCCGCCCAGAAGCATGCCAAGTCAAGAAGGTGGCCTTCGGCAGGATGGGTCGGCTATCCGTCATCGCGTTTCGCTCGGCCTCCGAAACCGTCGGAACACGACGGCGAGGCCTGGAATCGGTTCATGCGCACAGCCCGAGAAATGAGCAGGTTAACGGCGGTGCTCCTCGCGGGAGGCGCCGAAGCCCGCTTCTACGCGAGGGATCTCCGGCGTGCGGCGTCCGTCAGTCATCGACGACTGGCGGAGATGCTGGACGTGTTGGGTAACCGCGGTTGGATCGCCCATGAGTTCGACAAGTCCGCAGCCGAAGGGCGGCCGTATTACATGCTCACCGACACTGGTCGGCGCGAGCTGACCGGGCGGTAGCGTCTTCAGGCACAGTCTCGGCCGGGGCGTTCGCCATAACGAGGGGAATTCACCCTTCCTTGTATTTCCAATCCGGAGCCCGTCCGATACCTGGAATCCAGGAAGAAAATGGCCAACCGCCCCCCATTGGGCCGTTTGCCGCTATTCGCCATTCCCATTTGGGCCACAAGGGCTAATGGCGCAACCGGAATCAGTCGGCTATTCGTGTGGAACATCATCATCGCGGGAGCAATTAGCGAAGCGGTTCCATTACTGTTCGACGAGAAGGGGCGGAACTCCGCCCGAGCATGATTGGGGAGTCATCATGATGAGGAATCGTGTGGGCGGCAGCCGAAGACAGGCTTGGTCGCTCGCGGTGGCGTTCGTCGTTTTCACCGGCGCGCTGACGGGGACGGCGCAGGCCACTCCGGTCGGACCGGTCGATCTCGGCACGTTGCCCGGCGACGACAACAGTACGGTCCTGGCGGTCAACGAGGCGGGGGTGATGGTGGGGCTGTCGATGTCGGGTCCCAATCCGCAGCGCAAACGCCCGGTCCGCTGGGACGCCAGCGGCCAGATCATGGCGCTGCCCACTCCAGGCGGTACCGAGGGGCAAGTACGTGACATCAACACCCACGGGGTTTCCGTGGGCTACGTGCTGACAGCGACCGACGCCGTGCCCACCCGCTGGGACGCCGCCGGGCTGGCGACCACGCTGCAGGTCCCGCCCGGCTATCACAACGCCACCGCGTCGGCGATCAGCGACACCGGTGTGGCCATCGGGAACTGGCTGACACCGGACAACCAGTTCCACGGCTTCCGCTGGGACCCGGACGGCCAGGCCACCGACCTGGGCGTGCTGCCCGGCGAGACCTGGAGCATGGCCGAGGGTATCTCCGGCGACGGCCAGATCATCGCGGGCAGCGCCATGCGCGCCGGGGCGAACCACGCCGTGCGGTGGGTGAACGGCGGGCCGATCACCGAGCTGGCGCCACAGAGCTGGAGCAGCGGGGCCGGCCGGATCAACAAGGCCGGGGTGACCGCCGGGTCGATGGTCGAGACCAGGAGCGGGCCCCCGATCCCGGCAACCTGGGACCGGGACGGCACGATCCATCGCCTGGACTGGCCCAGCCCTCATTCGGTCTGGCTCTATCACATCGGTTCCACCGGGTACGTCGTCGGAACCGGCTACCTCAACGCCCCTCGCCGCAACGCGGTGCTCTGGGATCCCGACGGCAGGCTGACCGTCCTGGCCGACGACAACCTCGGCGCCGAAGTCGAGGCGGTCGACGCCTATGGCACCGCGGCGGGCAGTTTCCAGCGTCAAGCGACCGTCTGGTACCGCGACGGGCAACGCACGCAACTCGGCCAGCTGCCCGGCGGCAGCCGCGGCCAGGCCTACCGGATCACCGACAGTGGCCGGGTCGTCGGCACCGCCGACACCTCCACCGGGAAGACCCACGCGGTGTTCTGGACACTCCGCTAGGGCTTCGAAGCGGGGCCGTCCGACACGATCGGACGGCCCCGTTCCAGGGAAAGTCGGCGCCAATCTATCGCGCCCGGGAACTACGGAAAGACACACCCCATTACCAAGAGTCACGCTTACCCTGGGTAGTTTCGCCGCGACCCCGAACATGACCCAGGGAGGTTTTGATGGCGATTCACGGCGACGACGGCAAGGGTGGCGGCAACACCGGCAACTAGCCGGAAAACCACCGAAGCGAGCCACGTCGAAGCCGGATGTGGCTTCGCTTCGTCAAGATCGCGGCCACCGGAAGGCGATGCCGTACCCCTCCCTCGGCTGACAGGGTGCCAGGAAGGTGTGCTCCACGACGCCGCTCCGGATCTCCAGCAGATGCCGGTCACCGGCAGGCGGCCGCACCAGCCGTTCGTACTCGGTCTGCTCCGCATACCACCAGCAAGCCTCGGGGACACAGTCGTCGAAGGTGACGCTGATGCTCAAACCCCCGGTCACCCTGCCCTCGCCGTCGACCACGCCCGGCGCGATCCCGTGATGGTCGACGTCGACGTTGATCCAATGCCGTTCCTCTTCGAGATCGTCGTCGCAGGCAAGGGAAATGAACTCGTGGCGCTCCCCATCGCCCAGTGGTTTCGGGAACAGCAGGTTCACGACGTGCGGGTCTCCCGGTCGCACTCCCGGAGAAGTCCCGACACGGCAACCGAAGATCGCTTTGACGGGGATCGGCGCCAGATCCCCCGTCCAGCCGGTCGAAGCGTGCGCCCGGTACCGATCGACGCCGTCCTCACAGGCGACGACATCGCGTACCGTCAAGCGGCGATACACCGTTCTGCGCCGCATTTCCACGGCCACCAGCAGCCGTTCCAGGTACACCGGCTGCGCTCCGGACGACGGCGCTCGACGACAAGGCGACCGAGTCGGCTCTTCGGCTTCGGCCGAGGCCCTGGCGATCTCCACGTAAGGCCGCCACGCCTCGCCGTCGTGCGCGAGCAGCGCCAGATTTCTTGCCAGACAAGGGGAAAGCTTGTCGCTCACCGCCCGGCGCCAAGCCTTGTGCATCGGCGTCGTGGTCGTCGGCGGCGGGTCGCCGAACACGCGTGGCAGGCTCTTCAGCTGCGTGAAGCGGTCGTCGAGCGTCGATCTCCATCTCACCCTGCCCAGCCGGAACGCGGCGTGCAAGGCATTCCGGCGCCGGGATTCGGTCGTCGAGCCGATCTTCCCGATCCCGTCGAGGATCACTCCCCAGACCGCGAGCGCCCGCACCTCGGGAGTCGCCGCGGTCATCGACGCCGTCGGCCGGACCAGGCAGGCGAGCGCCGCGGCCGATTCGCTCGCCGGGTCTTCGATCGCGTAGCGCAGGAACCTGAGCGGTTCGCCGTCCTTGCGGCCCGCGAGCCAGCGCAGCGCGGCCTCGACCGCGGCGATGGAATACGCACCGTCAAGGCGCTCCCCCTCCAGCTGAATTGTCACGACGCCCTCCACCTCGATCCGATTCGCGGTGATGATCGACAATTCGCGGCGCGAGACGACGACAAGAAACTCCTCCTGACCGCGAAAGATCAGAACCGGCGAAGCCGCTCACCGGCCACTGCGTCCTACGGTGTACTAGTACACCACACACGAGGGGTTCGACAATGGCCAAAGAAGCGTCCGGCAAACAGCACGACGGAATCGTGAAATTGATCAAGACCTCCTTGGCCGGCGTCGGGGGTCTCTATCTACTCACCGGATCCCTTGTGGTGACGGCACTCGGCACGGCGACCGCGGTCGCCGTGCTCCACCTCAGCGGATTCCGTGGCTCCGGCCCGTCGTAACGTTCCCGCTCCGCGCCCCGAACATCACGGCGATGCCGTACTACGGATATGGCCCCTACCTCGCGGTCGCCATCGGCGGCCATCTCCTGGCACCCGAATCCCCGGCGCCCGGCGAGTACGGCGGGATCGGCGAGCCGGGCTGGGTTCCGCCACGGGTCAGGGTCGTCCGCCCCGGCGACACGACGGGGCAACCGATCCGGCGCGCGGTCTGGTCCTTCTGGAGCAAACCGTATCGCCACCAGCACGGAAGACACTGGCCGAGCGACTTCTTCCACGCCCTGTCCTGGATCCTGTCGTTCCGCCTCGCGTCCGGCCTGTTCCCCACGACCGCGCTGGTCACCGACGAGCAGGGCCACGAACTGCTCGTGGAGCGACTGCGCCTGCCCTTCGACGACGTCTCGCTCTCGTTGAACGAACTCGCCGGGCAGGACCCGTCCTGGTGGGCGCTCGGAAAGCTGCACGCCTACCGCGAGCAGACCGAACCCTTCCTGCACAGCGACAACGACGTGTTCCTCTGGCCCGGTTTCCCGGCCACGGGCCTCTCCGGGGCGATCGTCGCGCAGAATCCGGAGCACGCACCGGCTTCCGACGCGGGCTACTACCGGCCGGCGGCCGTCATCACGGCCATCCGGGCGACCGGCGGGTTCCTGCCGGAGGAACTCGGCGACTACGCCGGAGAGGCCGCGCTCTGCACCGGGATCGTGGGGGGTACGGCCGTTTCCTTGCTTCGCCGCTACGCCGATCTCGGCATCCGGCTGGTCGAGTCGGCCGAGAACCAGGCGGCCTGGCGACGGCTCGCCCCACTCGAGGATTTCAACCTGGTCGTCGAGCAGTATCTTCTCGGCGCGCTGTGCTGGGGCGGCACCGCCACGGACGTGCAATGCGTTTTCGCCTCCCAGCACGACACCTTCGACGAAAAGGTCGCTGTCGCCCAGTGCTTCACGCATCTCATCGCCTCCGCGAAAAGCGATCTCCGCTACATGCGATGGCTCACCGAGCGAGTGAAAAACCATTTTCCCGCCGACTTCGAGATCGCTCGACGCGTCTTCGGCGATCAGTAACGATAAAGCGAAGAATACAACCTTCCCGCCGCACAGGCGTCTTCCCGGAACCAGTATTCCGGCAGGAGGTCATCGCCATGACCATCACCCTTCGGCGCGCGCTCGGCGCGCTCGCCGCCACGACACTCATGTTGACCGGCGCCATCGCCGCGGCCTCGCCCGCGTCCGTCGCGGCGCAGACGATCCCCGCGATGACGGGGATCCGCACCGGTCTGAACACCGGATTCGACCGGATCGTGCTCGACCTGACGGCGGGCCCGGTCCCCGCGGTCCGGTACGACCTCGTCGACGAACTGATCGCCGACGGATCGGGCGACATCGTCTGGCTGACCGGCGAGTATTTCATCGCGGTCACCGCGACTCCGGCGGCCGCACACGACGCGGCCGGGAATCCGACCTACCCCGGTCCGCAGAAGTTCCGGACCCGCGGCCTGCGCAACGTCATGGCGGTCGCGGTCACCGGCGACTACGAAGGCACCTTGTCCCTCGGTCTCGGCGTCCGGTCGAGGACGCCGGTCACCGTGTTCACACTGACCGCCCCCAACCGCGTGGTCATCGACGTCGGCCATTGATCACGAGCGGGAATCCGTGAAGGCTTTTCACCGACCATCCGGTTTCCGGTGAGCAAAATCCTTTTCGGATTCCCGCGGTGAAAATCCCGGGACACCCCGAAAGGGGAATTTTCGGGAAATCAGGTATCTGCCGCCCGGCGTCGCGTTCCTTCCTTCCGTCAGCATCATCGCCGCTGCGAAGGAGAACCTCATGCCGACCCCACGCAATCCCGACACCCCGTCCTTGGGCCCGGGTGGCGACAACCTCGAAGCCGGCCCGAGCGGATCGGGTCTCGGAAGCTTTTCGAACAGC
Source organism: Amycolatopsis orientalis (assembly GCF_000943515.2). Classification (NCBI taxonomy): domain Bacteria; kingdom Bacillati; phylum Actinomycetota; class Actinomycetes; order Pseudonocardiales; family Pseudonocardiaceae; genus Amycolatopsis; species Amycolatopsis orientalis. The sequence continues at coordinate 5,766,211 of NZ_CP016174.1, forward strand.
GAAATCGGCGAACTGGTGACCCAGGCCGCCGAGACCATGGCCGCGTCCGGTGAAGACGCCGAACGCAATTACCAGCGGAGCCTCGACCGGCTTCGTGAACGTGCGGACGAAGTCGTCCCGGCCCTCGGCGAGCAGTACGACGCCCTGTCCGAGGAGCAGTACCTGGAACGCTGGGGTCTGGTCCAGCTGCTCACCGATCTACGGCACACAGCGGCCGTATCGGTGCTCGAAAACGTGCTGCGCCAGCCGATCCCGCCGGAGCGTTCCGACGACCCGGCGCACGGGATCAGCACCGTCGGCGAAGAGGTGATCATCCGCACCACCGCCGTGGAAGCCTTGGCACGCCTGGCTTCCACCGGCGACAGCGCGGCCAAGGACCTGCTGCTGCGGCAGGTCCGGCACGAGGTGTTCACGGTGCGGCGCGCGGCGATCCAGGCCATCGCCGAGACCGGTGACCCCGACCTCGCCGCCCAGGTGCGCGAGGCGCTCAGCGGCACCGAAGACGAGCGCCTGCTGAACATCCGGCGCGTCGACGTCCGCGGTGTCCCGCAGGCCGTCGGCGGGCGCCACGTGAAGGACACGCGCGCCGACGACGTGCCTCCACCGGAGCCCCCGCGCTCCTGAATCGAACGAATTCCTTCTACAGACAGGTGATCTCCGATGGCCACTTGCAGCTACACCGTGCCGGACAAGAACGTGACCGGGGACAATTTCTACGGTGCCTCGATCTGCAATCAGACCTACATCGACTATTTCTGGAACACGTACGGTTTCTCGGGCAACAAGGACTACTGGGACGACGGGTTCGGCTGGGAAGACGCGTGCAACACCGACAAGCCGCTGGCCCGGACGTTCAACGCGTGCTACCTGCTGACCTATTCGGCACAGGACTACGCGAACGACGCCTATTCGGGGCCGATGCTGAACTGGGCGCGCCGCTACGTCCGGGACAACTGTGACGACCTCCGTTCGCTGTGTGGCGACGGCAGTGCCATCGCCACGTCCTTCAGCGGGCCGTTCACCGACGACCGGATCGAGTTGTACCTGGGTTTCTGGTACTCCAAGGACGTCCCCGGCCGTGCGGAGACGTTGATCCACGAATCGCGGCATCAGGGCGGGAAGCCGCACAACGCGAATTTCCCGGCGGGTTCGGTGTTCGGTGCCGGCAAGAGCGGCGCCGACTCGACCTGGGGCTACGAAGGCGCCTGGATGTACGGGGCGCTCTACCTGTGGTGGTTCTACGCCCAGGGTGCCCGCACGACGTCGGCCTTGCGTGAACGGGCCCGCCAGCGCGGGAATCTCGTGATCGACAACGCCTTCGCGACCCACCCCGGCTTCAACATCTGAAGCACGATCGACAGGCCCTCTCGTCCTCTCGACGAGAGGGTTCTGTCACGCCATACCTCCGATGACTAATCCTATGTCCCGGTCAGCGGGGCTTGACCACGCAGATATCAGCCGCAATCATCGGATCTCTCGGCAACCACGCCCTGGATGAGAGCGGATGGTCATGAGAGTTCGAGCGCAACGCACCGCCTGGCTCGCCGTGGTCCTCGCCCTGCTGGCGGGGCTGCTCACCACGACGACGGCGAACGCGGAGGTGCACCACCCCCGCCAGAAATGGCTGCGCGAGGCGACCGCGGGACTCTTCCTGCACTGGGGCATGTTCACCGCGCCGCGCCACACCGACTGCGCGGCCTGGGAACGCGCCGTCACCGACGGCGGCTGGAGCGCCGACTACTGGGTGGACGAGGCGCGCAAGCTCGGCGCCTCCTACATCGTGCTCGCCACCTTCCACAGCAGGCTGGGTTACGCGCGGCCGTGGCCGTCGAAGGTCCCGGGAAGCTGTGCCACCCAACGCGATCTGCTCGGTGAACTCGTCAAGGCGGGCAACGCCAAGGGGGTCCGAACGATCCTCTACATGACCGACGATCCCCAGTGGCACAAGGAAACCGGCGTCGAGTCGCTGGATTCCGCCGCGTACTCCGCCTACAAGGGCAAGCAGGTCGACCTGACCACGCGGCCCGGTTTCGGCGAATACTCCTACGACCTCTTCCACGAGGTCATGGACCGCTACTCGGATCTCGCGGGGTTCTGGATCGACAACGACAACGAGTACTGGGAAAAGAACAAGCTCTACGAACAGATCCGTGAGAAACGGCCGTCCTGGTTGCTGAGCAACAACAACGAGGACACGCCGATCATGGACACCGTCAGCAACGAGCAGAAGACCGGTATCACGCCGTCCTACGACTATCCGCAGGCCGCGTTCACCCCGATGCCGAGGCTCACCGAAGCCGACTACAAACTGCCCACCAACGGGGGCTGGTGGTACGACGGCACCGACCAGGCCGTCGACTTCCGGCTGTCCACCGGGCGCTACATCACCAACGCCGGTTCGTCGATGAAGTCGCTGATGGCCGAAACCCCCATGGTGAACGGGAAGTTCCCGCCGCAGCAAGAGGCGTACAACAACTTCATGGCGAGCTGGGTACCGCCGATCAAATCCTCGCTTCAGGGCAAGGAAGGCGGTGGGTACATGTACGGTGGGATGCAGCCTGGCTTCTGGAACGACGGCGCGCACGGCGTCATCACCGTCGAGCCCGACGCCAGGACGCAGTACCTCCACGTCGTCACCCGGCCGCGCACCGACCTGCTTCGCTTGCGCGACAACGGCTACAAGGTCACGAAGGTGTCCGATCTGCGCTCGGGCGCGCCACTGCGGTTCAGTCAGTCCGGCGGTTACCTGACCATTGTGGACATCAAGGGCTGGGACATCTACGACACCGTGTTCAAGGTGGAAACGGCCGGCCAGCAGTACTTCCACGACTCCCGCACGATCAAGGCCACCGCTTCGTCGTCGCGGGCGGGCCATCCGGCGTCGAATCTCGTCGACGGGAACTTCGAGAACTACTGGGACGCCGACGGCAAGCAGCCGGTCTCGCTGACCTTGGATCTCGGCAAGCGGCGGACGGCGACCTACCTCGCGGTGAACCAGCGTGAAATGTCGCCGACGCACGCGCGCGAATCCTTCGGCAGGCCGGAGGACTCGTCCCGGATCCAGGACTACCGCGTCTACGTCAGCGACGACGGCAGGAACTGGGGCAAGCCGGTCCGCACCGGGGCGATGCCGAGTGCCCGCGGAGTGCAGTTCGTCGAACTCGGCGAGCAGCACACCCGCTTCGTCAAACTCGAGGTACTCAACACCTGGTCCGGGCCGCAGGCGAAGCCGTTCTACCGGCAGCTGGCGATCGATGAGATCAAGGTGGCGTACGGCTATCCGAGTTCCTTCCCCGGTACCCAGGTGCCGCTTGAGGCCGAGTCCTTCCGCAATGACCACGACGGCCGCGCCCATCTCGGCCGGTGCGCGTCCTGCTCCGGATCGTTCCAGGTCACCGGGCTCGGCGGCGGCCCACGCAACGCGGTCTCCTTCCCGGAGGTGACGGTCGCGGAAGCCGGGACCTACCGGCTTCAGCTCGACACCACGAGCGGATCCGCGACGTCGGTGTCGGTGAGCGTCAACGGCGGAGCCCCCGTCGAGACCGCGATCGACGCGAACACTCCAGGGATCGTGGCCTCGACCGCGATGCCGGTCCCGCTAAAGGCGGGCGCCAATACCGTCAAGGTGTTCAGCGGCGCCGCCACGGGACCGGGGCTCGACCGGATCGCGGTCGCTCCCCTGCCGCCCGAGTCGTACACGCCGAAGACGACCCTGACCGTCGAACCCGGTGGCGTCCAATGGCTTTCCCCGGGGCGCCAGTCCATGAAGGTGACCGCGAAGCTGCGGCTCGACGCCGATGACGCCATCGGCCGGGTCACCATGGCGCCGGTGGTCCCGGCGGGCTGGACCCTGCGGGGTGCCCCGGCCACGGCGGCGTCGATGCGCGTCGGGCAGGAACTCGAAGCCTCATGGACCCTCGACTCCCCAGAAGGCGTCACCACGGCCGACATCCCGGTCACCGCGACCTTCGACCTGCTCGGGCGGGCGAAAGCGGTGAGCAAGCCGGTGCGGGTGAGTCCACGGCCGTCCGACCGGGTCTTCATGCGGGAGGCCGAAGACTCGGCGAACGACGTCGGCAGCGCGGGCGTCACGAACTGCGGGGTGTGCTCGGGCGGTCAGAAGGTGCGCAACATCGGCGGCGATCCGAGCGCGTTCGTGCTGTTCGAGAACGTCACCGTGGCCGAGGCGAGGCGTTACACCCTGTACATCGACTTCACCGTCAACGGACCGCGCTCGTACTTCGTCACGGTCAACGGCGGCACACCGGTCGAGGTCAAGGTCGACGGCGCGGGCAACAACACCCAGTACACGACCTCGGTCCCGGTCGAGCTGCGCGCCGGGGCGAACACGATCAAGCTCCACAACGACCACGCGTCCGCCCCGGATCTCGATCGGCTGTCACTGGGGTGAGGTACCTGCTTGACCCTCTCCCCGGGAGAGGGTCAAGGCTGGTCCCATGATCCTCGACGATGTGAAGACGACAGGCGGCGAGCACTGCGAGACCAGCACTCTCGACGTCCTCCTGCGCCATGCCGGGGTCGAGCTGTCCGAGCCGATGCTGTTCGGACTCGGGGAAGGGCTGGGCTTCATCTACTGGGACGGGAAGAACCTGCCGTTCCCTTTTCTCGGCGGGCGCCGCAAACCCGCCGAGATCACCCGGAAGCTGGCCGACCGCCTCGGGCTGACCTTGCGGGTCAAGGAAACGACGTCGGCGCGCACGGCGTGGCGGAACGCGGCCGAGCAGATCGACGCGGGTGTCCCTGTCGGCCTGCAGCTCGACTCGTACCACCTGGAGTACTTCACGTCGAAGGTCCACTTCGGAGGGCACTTCGTCGCCCTGTACGGCTACGACGACGAGCGCGCGTACCTCGTCGACACGGCTCAGCAGGGTGGTTCCGTATCGACGTCACTGGGGAGCCTGGCACGCGCCCGCGCGGAGAAGGGCCCGATGACCGCGAAGAACCGTTCATTCACCCTTGCCGCGGACGCGACTCCCGTTCCGCTCGCCGACGCCGTTCGCTCGGCCGTACGGGCCAACGCGGCGGAGTTCCTCAATCCGCCCATCGCCAACCTCGGCCACCGCGGGATCGGCAAAGCCGCCGTCCAGGTACGGAAATGGCTCGACCGCAGCAGCGATCCCGCTCGCGACCTGCCGCAGGCCGCCGTCCTGATGGAACAAGCGGGGACCGGCGGCGCGCTCTTCCGCCGGATCTACCGCGACTTCCTGGAGGAGAGCGCGACCCTCGTCGACGACGCCGGTCTCCGTACCGCCGCCGAGAAGTACCGCCAGATCACTCCACTGTGGACCGAAGTGGCGCGCTTGTTCGAGAACGCCGGCGAAACGGGCGATGCACGGCATCTGTCCGACGCCTCCGCCGTCCTGTCCGAGCTGGCTCGACGCGAACAGGAGGCGATGACGGCGCTGGCGACGGTTCAGCCCTGTCGCTCGTAGGGGAGCTTCTCCCCCGCTTCGACCGCGAACGGCAGCCGATTTCCCGCCGGCGGCAACGGGCAGGTGGCGAAATCGGTGAACGCGCACGGCAAATTCGTGGCGCGGGTGAAGTCGAGGACGACGGATCCGTCCGCCGCGGGGGCGGCCACCGCGAGCGACCGGTTCGCCGCGTAGGTGGTGACGCCGCTCGTCGCGTCGGTGAACAGGATGTTCAGGCCCTCCTGCTTGCCGTTGAACGCGGTGAGCGTGTACTCCTCGCCGTCGTGTTCGAACCGCACGATGCCCGGGGAGACGTACACATGGCTGAGGCCTTCGACGACCGCCCCGACCGTGGTCGGCCGCGGCTCGCCGAAGGCCTCGAAGGTGCCGGTAAGCACCCATGACTCGTCGGGCTCGTACGCCGGGACACCGCGGAAGGCGTTGAGCACGGGGGCTTTCGGATCGTGCACGCGGATCAGGTACCCACCGCGGCGCGCGACCTCGATCTCGATGTCCCCGGCCACGACCCGGGTGGTCGCACCGCTGTTGACCAGTTCGAAGCGGCGGACGCCGGTGATCCGCTCGCCGTCGTGTGAGACGTCCGCGCCCTGCGGGTCGAGGTACGCCGCGTCGGCGTCCTGCCACCACAAGCCGGGCAGCCCCTCGTACGCGCGCGGCTTGTCCTCGAGCCAGTCGAGCGAGACCAGGGCGAGCCAGCCGAGCGGATCGGCGAGATCACGCTCGCGCTGGGTCTTCCAGTCCTGCCAGTCCCGGGTGAACGTGTCCAGGGTTGTGCTCATCGCCGATCCCTTCCGTGACCTCGCGTCTTCTCACGGGTCAACGGCGCGGCGGCGGCGATATTTCCCGTCCCGGAATGTGGGCGGCGCTCAGGCCCGGTAGTCCGCGGTGGTGCCTTCCTCCGCGGAGACCAGTTCGGTGATGGGCGCGAAGAACGCCTTGATCCCCGGCAGGTTGGCGCCCTTCTCGCGGGACGCGGCGAAGTCCTCGGACGATCGCCACCACACGACGTCGAGCCAGGTCTCGTCGTCGACCCGGATCAGCTGGGCGTCGAGGAACCCTTCCCGGTCGTCCCGGAAGTCGGCGAGCATCGCGGGGCGGGCCTGGAGCAGTTCGTCCGCGCGGTCGGCCGGGACCTTGAAGCGGGTCAGTTCCACTGTCGTCATGACGCAGATGTTAGGCGACGGACAACCTGTCCAGCGCCGACTGGCTCTTCTCGTCGGCGGCACGGTCGGTGATGGTGTGAGCACTTGGAACCACACGGTGAACGTGCCGACGGCCGACTGCTTCGCAATTAGTCGACTAACTGCTTTGGTTCTCGACTGAGCTCTCTTGAATACCGGGTGTCACCCGGTTCGCATCACCCACTAGTAGTAGTCACTGATTCCTTATCACTTAAAATTAAGAACACGTGTTCGAATTCTTTGGTATTATCGTGAGGTGTCCGAGACGATCCTTCCCGAGTTGCCGCAGGAGTTATGGCGCGCCGGCAAGCTGGAGCTTGCCCATGGCGTGCAACAGTTCCTGCAGGTGATCAGGGTCGCCACCGCCGGACTGGGGCAGTATCTGGCGGAGATCGAGTCTCGGGGCGCGAAAGACTTGTACGGGTACGGATCGACGGCCACATGGTTCGCTGACGTGGCCGGGCTTTCCTTCGGTGAAGCGCGACCTGTGGTGAATCGGGCGATCGCGCTGAATCCCACGCGTGGTTTGGATGGCAGGGAGCTTCCGGCTGTGGCGCCTGCTACCGCTGCCGCTGCTGCTGAGGGGGCGGTCGGGGACGAGCGAATCCAGCAGATTCTGGACTTCCTGGCGAGCCTGCCGCTGGATACATCGGTGGAGGACCGGGAGAGCGCGGAGAGGACCCTTGCCGATCTGGCCCGGCACGCCGGGCCCCGGCAGCTGGCCGAAGCCGAACAGAACCTACTCGGCTGGCTCGACCCCGACGGTGCCGAGCCGAAAGAGCCCGAACCGAAGCAACCGCGCCGCGAGTTGACATTGGAACGCCGCAAAGACGGGTTCTGGAAACTGAACGGCCTCCTCGACGACGAAGCCGGTGCCCGCACCGCCACCGCCCTCGAGGCCCACGCTGCGCCGCGCCCGGTCGACGAGTTCGGCCAAGCCGATCTGCGGACGAAACCCGAGCGCCTGGGTGATGCGTGGGTGGACCTGGTCGACCTGGCGATCGCCTGCCCCGACCAGCCCGGCACCTCCGGCTACCGGACGCTGGTGCACGTCACCATCGGCCTCGACGAGCTGAAGACCGGTCTTGGGACCGCCTGTGTGGACTACGTCGGGACAATGACCGCTCGCGAGGCTCGGATGGCGGCCTGCGACTGCCTGCTGCTGCCGGTCGTTCTCAACGCGGCTGGTGAGCCGCTGGATGTGGGGCGTCTGAGACGGTTCGTCACTCCCGGTCAGCGACGGGCGTTGAACATCCGCGACGGGGGCTGCGCGTTCCCGGGCTGTCATCGGCCGCCGAAGAACTGCCACGCCCACCACATTCACCACTGGGCAGACGGCGGACCGACCGACCTGCGGAATCTCACGCTGCTGTGCGGTTTCCACCACCGGCTGATCCACCACGGCGACTGGGAAGTCCGCATGGCAGCCGACGGGCTACCCGAGTTCATCCCGCCCCAGTATCTGGACCCGCTACGGCGAACCCGGCGCAACATCCTGCACCGCGCCGCCGCCTGATCCCTACGCCACCCGAGGAGCCCGCGCCAGCCACACCGGCGACGGGCCCCTCGGCATGCCCACAGACAGACGACCCACCGGAGATGCCCGAGGCACAGACGACTCGTCACCAACAACGAGCCCTGAGCATCCGCGACTGGGAAGTCCGCATGGCCGCAGACGGGTTACCGGAGTTCATCCGGCCCCAATACCTCGACCTGCTACGACAAGCCCGGCGCACCACCCTCGGCCGCACCCCCGAACCGCGTTTAGCCGGCTAAACGCGCCCACACACAAGACCCACCAAGACCGCCGCACGGCGAGCCGGCCGAACCGTCACAACAGACCGGTGAAGAAAGGAGACCACCGATTGCGCCATCCGGGCGTATTCCCCGGAAAGCCCTCGATCCTCCCCCAGATCCCGGAGCAGGATCGTCCGTTCCGGACTTGGGAGGGGACGGAACACATCATGGGAAGACCCGATCAACCACGCGACGATAAAGGCCGCTGGACAAGCCGAAACAGCCTCGCGGCGGCGGCCACCGCGGGAGTGGTCGCCGTGGTCGGGGTCGGCGTCGGCGCAGGTGGAGGCGGTGCCGCCACCCTCGACTCAGCCGCGAGTCAAGCCTTGAAAGGCAAGACATCCGGTAAGAGCGCCGGTAAGAATTCCGCGAAGAAGGGCCGTCATGCCGAGGCATGGCAGCGTCTGGGCTGGCGGCAGCTCAAGAAAACCGCGAAACAGGAACTGAAATGCGGACCGCATTCCTTCGGCGAGGTCCAGAAGTTCTTCCTGCGTCATCCCTGCGCCGATCTCGATCGCATGTTCGTCACCGTCGACGACGGCTCCGGGAACACCATCGCGGTATCCATCGCGTGGGTGAAGATGCCGAAGGCGAGCGAGGCAAGCGACCTGAAGCGGCTCATCGACAGGGACGGCACCGGCAACGTCGCGCTCTACGGCGAGACGCACCACGGAAGCCGCTTCACCGGCGAAAACTACGACTCCCGTCTGCGGCAGAGGCTGGTCGTGATCGCCGAGTCCGCTCCCCAGGCCGGACGGCCGAGCGAAGCGACCCTGGAGACGGCGGTCGAACTCGCCGTCGAGTTCCCCTCGCCTTGACGGCGCGATGACACAATCACCCGCGTGCCTGCGATCACCGACGAAGCCCGTTGCCCGTGCGGCCTTGGCGAGCCCTACGGCGCTTGCTGCGGCCGCTTCCACCGGGGAACCGCGACCGCGCCGACCGCCGAACTCCTGATGCGGTCGCGGTTCAGCGCGTTCGCCGTCGGCGACACGGTGTACCTCACGAAGACCTGGGACCCGGAGACCAGGCCCGCGGACCTCGAACTCGACCCGGACCAGCGCTGGACGTTCCTGGAGATCCTCGGCAAGACCGGCGGCGGACTGCTGGAGAACGAGGGCACCGTGGAGTTCCGGGCCCACTACCGGCAAGGTCGCCGGGCCGACAGCATGCACGAGAACAGCCGCTTCGCCCGCGTGGACGGGCAGTGGATCTACGTGGCGCCCGTCGGCTGACCCGCTCGCCGCTGACAAACCCGCAGCAAGGGTCTGTTCCCCACGTGGCGAGGCGGCTACTATCTCCCCACATTGTTAGGGAACTTTCTTAACGATTTCCACCCCAGGTCCGCCGCCGTGTGCCCGAGGAGGCGCGCTCGTGAGTTTTCGGCAGAAGAGAACCCGGATCCCGTTACTGGCCATGACCGTCACCGCGCTGGCCGCCGCGGTCTGCGGGGTGACCACCGCTCCCGCCGCCACCGGCGCGGAAGTGGCCGTGCCGCTGTCCGTCGGCGCCGCCGCGGGTAACGCCACCCCGATCCCCGGTTACGTGATCCAGTCCTCGGCGCAGGTCAGCGACGATTCGGCGGTGTCGAAGCCGGGCTTCCCCACCTCCGGCTGGTACCCCGTTTCGTCGCGGTCGACGGTCTACGCCGGGTTGCTGCAGAACGGCAAGTACGCCGACCCGTTCTATTCGACGAACATGCAGAACGTCCCGGCGGCGCAGTTCTCCGTGCCGTGGTGGTACCGCACCGACCTGAACGTCGACGACACCTCGTCGCGCACCTACCTCGACTTCAGCGGCGTGCTCTCGAAGGCCGACGTCTGGGTCAACGGCACCAAGGTCGCGACGAAGGACCAGGTCAACGGCGCCTACACCCGTCATGACCTGGACATCACCGCGCACGTGCGCGCGGGTGTCAACAGCGTCGCCTTCAAGGTCTATCCCAACGATCCCAACAAGGATCTCTCGATGGGCTGGATCGACTGGGCGCAGACCCCGCCGGACCAGAACATGGGCATCGTCCGTGACGTCCTGGTCCGGCGCAGCGGAGCGGTCGCCCTGCGCAGCGCCCACGTGATCCAAAAGCTGAACTCCGCGCTCGACCACGCCGACCTCACGGTGAAGGCCGACGTCCGCAACGACTCGGCGAACGCGGTGCAGACCACCGTGGCCGGCACGGTCGCGGGCAAGCCGGTCAGCCAGACCGTCTCGCTGGCGGCCAAGGAGCGCAAGACCGTCACCTTCCCGGTGGTCGGCCTGGACCGCCCGAACGTCTGGTGGCCGGCCGGCATGGGCGGCCAGCACCGGTACGACCTCGACCTGACCGCGAGTGTCGGCGGCACGCCGTCCGACTCCGCGAAGTCGAAGTTCGGTGTCCGCGACGTCAAGGCGACGCTGAACTCCAGCGGCGGACGGCAGTACAGCGTCAACGGCAAACCGCTGCTGATCAGGGGCGGCGGCTACACGCCGGATCTGTTCCTGCGCTGGAACGAGACCGCGGCCGCCGACAAGCTCAAGTACGTGCTGAACCTCGGGCTCAACACGGTCCGGCTGGAAGGCCACATCGAACCGGACGAGTTCTTCGACATCGCCGACGACCTCGGCGTGCTCACGATGCCCGGCTGGGAATGCTGCGACAAATGGGAAGGCCAGGTCAACGGCGAGGAGAAGGGTGAGCCGTGGGTCGAGTCGGACTACCCGGTCGCCAAGGCGTCGATGTTCTCCGAGGCCGAGCGCCTGCGTGACCACCCGAGCGTCATCTCCTTCCACATCGGCTCCGACTTCGCGCCGGACAGGCGGATCGAGCAGGGCTACCTCGACGCGATGAAGGCCGCCGACTTCCTGCTCCCGGTGATCCCGGCGGCTTCGGCGAGGCCGTCCCCGATCACCGGCGCGTCCGGGATGAAGATGAACGGCCCGTACGACTACGTGCCGCCGGTGTACTGGTACGACAAGTCGCAAAAGGACCGTGGCGGGGCGTGGAGCTTCAACTCCGAGACCAGCGCGGGCGTCGACATCCCGACGATGGACACCCTGAAGCGGATGATGTCGGCGAGCGAACTGGACACGATGTGGAAGAACCCGTCGGCCAAGCAGTACCACCGCTCGTCTTCCGACACCTTCGGGAACCTGAAGCTGTTCGGTGACGCGCTCACCAGGCGCTATGGCGCGTCGGCGAACCTGAACGACTTCGTGCGCAAGGCGCAGCTCTCGCAGTACGAGAACGTCCGCGCGGAATTCGAGTCGCACTCACGCAACTACACCGACTCGACCAACCCGTCGACCGGGTTGATCTACTGGATGCTCAACAGCCCGTGGACTTCGCTGCACTGGCAGCTGTTCGACGCCTACATGGACCAGAACGGCGCCTACTACGGCGCGAAGAAGGCCAATGAGCCGCTGCACATCCAGTACTCGCACGACAACCGCTCGGTCGTGGTGATCAACCAGACGTCGAACGCGGTGAGCGGGCTGACGGCGACCACGAAGCTGTACAACCTCGACGGCACGGAGAAGTACAGCAACACCAAGACCGGGCTTTCGGTCGGCGCGCTGGGCGCCAAGGCCACCGCGGTCACCGTCCCGGCGGTGAGCGGGCTGTCGACGACCTACCTGGCGAAGCTGGTGCTCACCGATTCGTCCGGCAAGGAGGTCAGCCGGAACGTGTACTGGCTCTCCACCAAGGCGGACACGCTCAACTGGGGCGGCAGCGACTGGTACTACACCCCCCAGTCGGCCTTCGCCGATCTGTCCGGGCTGAACAACCTCGGCCAGTCGGCCGTCGGCGCGACGGCGAACTCGGTCGCCGGAGCCGACGGCACCACCACCACGACCGTGACGCTGAAGAACACCTCCGGCGGCAAGCTCCCGGCGTTCTACGTCGACTCGAAGGTGGTGGATTCCGCGGGCAAGCCGGTGCTCCCGGTGGAATGGAACGACAACGCGGTGAGCCTGTGGCCGGGTGAAACGACCACGCTGACCGCGAAGTACCGCACCGCCGACCTCAAGGGATCCAAGCCGTCGGTGCGGATCTCGGGCTGGAACACCGGCACGCAGACCGTTCCGGCCGACGGTTCCGGCCCCGGCCCGAGCGACCCGGTCGACTACCAGGCCGAGGACGCCACGATCGTCCAGGGCGCGGTGGAGTCCAACCACGCCGGCTACACCGGGACCGGGTTCGTCAACTACGACAACGTGGCGGGCAGCTCGGTCGAGTGGACGGTCACCGTGCCGTCGGCGGGCACCTACGACGTCGTCGTCCGGTACGCCAACGGGACGACGACGAGCCGTCCGCTGGACTTCTCCGTCAACGGCTCGATCAGCGCGTCGGGTGTCGCCTTCGGCAGCACCGGTACCTGGCCGGCCTGGACGACGAAAACCGTCCGGGTGACGCTGGCGGCGGGGGTGAACAAGATCAAGGCGGTCGCCACCACGGCGAACGGCGGCCCCAACGTCGACAAGATCACCCTCTAGCCAGGGGAGTCGCCTGAAAGGCCCCTTCGCCGCCCGGCGAAGGGGCCTTTCGGCGTCCCAGCGTGGGTTACGCTGACCGGGTGACCGGCAAACCCGACCCGCGCCTGCGCGACCTCGCCATGCTCCGGCGCGTCCGCGACCGGATCGACCGTGACTACGCGCAGCCGCTGGACGTCGAGGCGCTGGCGCGCGGGGTGCACGTCTCGGCCGGGCACCTGAGCCGCGAGTTCCGGGCCGCGTACGGCGAATCGCCCTACAGCTACCTGATGACCCGCCGGATCGAGCGGGCCATGATGCTGCTGCGGCGCGGGGACATGTCGGTCACCGAGGTCTGCTTCGACGTCGGCTTCTCGTCACTGGGCACCTTCAGCACCCGGTTCTCCGAGCTGGTCGGCGTCTCGCCGAGCGTGTACCGCAAACAGGCGGCGGAGGACGGCCGGGGCATGCCCGGCTGCGTCGTCAAACAGGTCATGCGGCCGATCAGGAATCGAGAAGCGGCGCCTCCGCGCGCCGACCTACCTTGAGTCGTATGACCCTCTCGATTCACGCGCCCTTCCTCCCCGCCGACGATCTCGAGGCTTCCCTTTCCTTCTATCGCGACATCCTGGGCTTCGAGGTACGTGAGGAAGGCCCGAACGGGATCACCGTCGAGCCACCGGGAGGGCAGGGGACGACGATCGTCCTGCGTCCCCCGGCCGCCGATCCGCGGCTCACCGGCGAAGAACGCGCCACGATCGCCGAGCTGATGGCCAAGGGCTGTTACGCGACCATCCTGCTCGCCACCCGGGACCTGATCGCGACGTTCGACCGGATCCAGGCGACCGGCGCGGACGTCGTCCAGGAGCCGCTCACCCATCCCCACGGCGTCCGCGACTGCGCTTTCCGCGACCCCGCCGGCAACCTGGTGCGGATCGAACAGCGGTAGCCCGGCCTCGGTGCGCGCGCACCGGGGCACTCAGGTGATGATGAGCGGCGTGGAGATCGCGGTAGAACTCGTGGCATTGGTGGTGGCCGTCCTCCTGGTCACCGCCGCGGCGCGGAAACTCGACTGGTCGGCGCCCCTGTGCCTGATCGCGGTCGGGGTCGTCGCCTCGTACGTCCCCGGTATCCCGGACTACGAACTGGACCCGGAGGTCGTACTGCTGGGGCTGCTGCCCCCGTTGCTGTACGCGACCGCGATCCGCACGTCGCTGATCGACTTCCGCCGTAACCGCGGGCCGATCCTGCTGCTGTCGGTGGGACTCGTCATCTTCACCACGGCCGCGGTCGGTGTCGTGGCGTGGCTGGTGATCCCCGGTCTGCCGCTCGCCGCCGGGCTCGCGATCGGCGCGGTGGTCGCCCCGCCCGACGCGGTCGCGGCCACCGCGGTCGCCCGCAAGGTCGGGATGCCGCGCAAGCTGACCAGGCTGTTGGAGGGCGAAAGCCTCTTCAACGACGCGGCCGCGCTGGTCGCGTTGCGGACCGCCATCGCGGCCATCGCCGGTTCGGTCAGCCTGCTGCAGGTGGGCGGGGATTTCCTGCTCGCCGCGGGCGGTGGGCTGGTGATCGGGTTCGCCGTCGGCGCGATCGCCGCGATGATCCGCACCCGGCTCCAGGACCCGGTCACCGACACCGCCCTCTCGCTGGTGGTCCCGTTCATCGCCTACATCGCCGCCGAGGCGATCCACGGTTCCGGGGTGATCGCCGTGGTCGTCGCGGGGCTGATCCTCGGGCACAAGGCGCCCAGCATGCTTTCCGGCCGGTCCCGGCTCGCGAGCAGGCTGAACTGGCAGACCATCCAGTTCCTGCTGGAGAACATCGTCTTCCTGCTGATCGGGCTGCAGGTCCGCCGGATCATGACCGAGGTCGGCGACAGCGGCCTGAGCGCGCTCCAGCTCGTCGTGATCTGCCTCGCCACGCTCGCCGCGACCATCGTCACCCGCATCGTCTGGATGGCGGGGATCGGGCTCGCCCGGCGGCTGTTCCGCCGCCACGCCTGGCCGTGGCGGTATTCGGCCGTGATCGCCTGGGCGGGCATGCGCGGGGTCGTCACGCTCGCGGCGGCGTTCGTGCTGCCCGCGGACACCCCGCAGCGGGCCGTGCTGGTCCTGGTCGCGTTCGTCGTCGTGGCGGGAACACTGCTGCTGCACGGGACGACGCTGCCGGTGCTGGTGCGCCGCCTGAAACTGCCCCCGCCCGATCCCGGCGAGGACGCGCTGCAGGAGGCGGCCGTGCTCCACGACATGACGCGGGCCGCGCTTGACGAGCTGGAGAAGGTCCGGACCCCCGAAGACCCGGACGACATCGTCGAGCGCCTGCGCAGCCGGCTGCAGCACCGGTCCGATTCGGCGTGGGAAGAGCTCGGCAGGCAGAGCGCGCTCACCGAGACGCCGAGCGACGCCTACCGGCGCCTGCGGCTGAAACTGCTCGAAGTCGAACGCGCGAAGTTCCTGGAGGCGCGCGACTCCGGGATGGCCGATGATGATGTCCTGCGCCGGATCCTCGAACGCCTGGACATCGAGGAATCCATGCTGGACAGGGAGGAGGAGACCGTGCCGGACTCCGATCGCGAACTGCGCACGCCCGCCGCGACGGCGGGATCCTGCAAGCATCTGGCCAAGAGCTGGCCGGAGGTCCAGCCCGACGCGGCCGACGTGTGCGCCGAATGCGTCGCGAACGGGACCACCTGGGTCCACCTGCGCAAATGCCTCAAATGCGGGAACGTCGCCTGCTGCGATTCGTCGCCGTCCAAGCACGCGACGCAGCACTTCCATGACACCCTGCACCCGGTGATGCGCAGTCAGGAGCCCGGCGAGACCTGGCGTTGGTGCTTCGTCGACAAACAGCTGGGCTGACTCGGTATCGTCCGGGCATGAGCACCCCTGAGCAGGAGATCGAATACCGTCAGCACCGGTTCTCCCCGCCGCCCGGCGCGACCGAGATCTTCCTCGTCCGCCACGGTGAATCGGCTCCGGCCAAGGCCAGTACGCCGTTCGACATGGTCGACGGCCAGGCCGACCCCGACCTCGCGCCGGAAGGCCGGGAGCACGCCGAACGCGTCGGTGGCCGCCTGGCGGACGAACGGATCTCCGCGCTGTACGTGACGACGCTGCGGAGGACCTCGCAGACCGCGGCACCGCTCGCCGCGAAGCTCGGGCTCAAGCCGGAACTCGAAGCCGACCTGAGGGAGATCCACCTCGGCGACTGGGAGGGCGGGCTCTTCCGCCGCTACACCCACGAAGGCCACCCGATCGTCGAGAAGCTGTGGCGGGAACAGCGCTGGGACGTCATCCCGGGCGCGGAGCCGATGGAAGACTTCAGCGGCCGGATCAAGGCGGCGATCGGCAGGCTCGCCGCGGCCAACCCGGACCGGCGGATCGCCGTGTTCACCCACGGCGGCGTGATCGGCGAGGTGTTCGCGCAGGCCAGTGCCGCGAAGAACCGGTTCGCGTTCCTCGGCGCGGACAACGGCTCGATCTCACATCTGGTGGTGTCGGGCGACGAGTGGATGGTGCGGCGGTTCAACGACACGTCGCATCTTCAGTCGCCTTTCGGCTGATCCGCCCGGCCGCGACCAGGTGCACGGCGACCAGGACCGCGACGGCCTCCGCGGCCAGCAATCCGATGAGCACGAGCACCTGGGTCACCCCGGCCTGCAGCGGCCCGGCGCCACCGAGGAGGACACCGACGTAGGCGCCGGGCAGGGTCACCAGGCCGACGGTGCGGGTCTGGTCGAGTGCGGGGATCAGGGCCTGTCCCGCCGAGGGTCGGCAGATCTCCAGTGCGGCCGGGCGGCGCAGGAAACCCAGCGCCAGCGCGGCTTCGTACTCGCCGTGCCGGGACACGAGTTCGTCCAGGGCGCGCCGCGCGGCCTGGGAAGTCGCGGACATCGCGCCGCCGATGACGATCCCGGCGATCGGCACGATCGCGATGGGCCGCCACGGGACCACCCCGGTCGCGAGCACGAGCGCCAGCACCGGCACCACGCCGGCCGCGATGGCGAGCGCGACCCACGCCGGTTCTTTCGGCACGCCGATCCGGCGGGCCGAGGTGACCGCCGCGATCGCGAACATCAGCAGCACGAATCCGGCGGTCAGCCAGCCGGACTTCAAGATCCCGACGATCACCAGCGAAACGACGGCGAGCTGCACCACGGCGCGGGCGGCCGCGAACAGCACCGCCCTCCCCTCGCCCAGTTGCCCGAAATGCACCACGGCCGCGCCGAAGATCGCCAGCGCGACGAGAACCGCGGCGAGGACGGGGCCGAAGGCGATCGCACCATCAGTCATCCCGGTCATCCTGCCGCAGAAACGCGGTCAGGCCCTGGGGATCATCGGGATGGGTTTCAGGCCGTGCAGGTCACCGGCGCGCCCGCGGCGGGAGCGGTGTGGTCGCTGACGACCTCGCCGTCGACGACGATCCGGCACTTCAGCGCGCCGGTGCCCGACCCTTGCGCGGAGACGCTGTAGAACTCGTCGCGGCCTTCCTGGCTCTTGCGCTCGAAGGCGGTACTCCACGGCGCCGTCACTTCGGTCTTCTGCATGAGTTCCGAGCCCTGCGCGACGTAAGTGACGTTCTGCGCGCCCTTCGCGCCGGAAAGCTCGTAGACGACCGAATGCGTCACGGTGCGCACGGCGGCCGCGGCCTGTTCGACCTGGGGCGCGGGCGGGCTCTGCACCGGCCGGGACGCCTTCGGCAGTACGTAACTGGTCAAGGTGACGGCGACGGCCATCACACCCAGCACGACCACGACGGTCCCGAGCGGTTTCAGCCTGCCCGGGGCACCCGATGCCGGCGCCGATGCCGGAGGGGTCGCGGTGGGAACACCCATGGAGAGGTCTTCTCTCGTCCGAGCGCACTTCCGTCGAGTGCGTCGACTACTTCTCGTTCGAAGGTGACTCCGCGTTAGCCGTTATCGGGAAGAAACCCGATATTCACCCTTTTGGGTGTCCTCGCCGAGGTGGCGTACCTGGTCATCGGGCGATCGGCGTAAACGGGGAGAGCCGGACAGCTCACTTTGGGTGACAGCGCGGGCTCGGCCGGTCAGTCCACCTGCCCGGCGTCCGCGAGCATCCCGAGGCCCCGCCGGCCCGCGGGCGGGCACAGGTGGGCGTCGGCCGACGTGAGCCAGGCCGACTCCGCGATCTCCCGGCCGGGCAGGAGCTCGCCGTGATGCTCGGCGGTGTAACAGGTCATCCGGACCCGGCGGCCGTCCGCGAAACCGTCGGCCTGCTCGTTCAGCAGCGTGAAGAAGCGGAAGCTGAGCGGGTCGAGCTCGACGCCGAGTTCCTCCCTGATCTCCCGGCACAGCCCGGCGACATCACCCTCCCCCGGCTCACGTTTGCCTCCCGGCAGGTAGAACTTGGCCTTGCCTTCGGTCCGTACCGACAGCAGACGGCGGTCGCGGACGTGGATCCAGGCCAGTGAATCGATCTCGGATGCGGACACGATCCGATTCTGTCACCCGGAAGCGAGGGCGTGCCGCGCGAGGAAATGCGCGGTGTCCACCGTGGACCGGTAGAGCGCGCGGTAGTGCGGATAGAACTCGTCGTAGACATCGGCGTCGGCGCCGGGGCGGACGATCTCGGCGACGGGGTTCCAGGCTTCGATATCCGGTTCCCGCCCCAGCGCCACGGACGCGAGAACGGCGTTGCCGAACGCGGCCCCGATGGTTTCCGCGGGGATCTCCTGATCGATCCGCGCGACGTCGCTGACGATGCGCGTCCACACCCCGCCTCGCGTCCCGCCGCCGACGGCGACGAACCGGCGCGCGCCGCCCCCGGCTTCCCGCATGGCTTCGAGGTTGTGCCGCACCCCGTACGCCGTGCCCTCCAGCGCCGCGCGGTACAACTCGGCGCGGCCGTGGGAAGTGGTGAGCCCGGCGATGACGCCGCGCGCGTCCGGATCCGGGATCGGTGTCCGTTCCCCGGCGAAGTACGGCAGCATCAGCAACCCCCGGCTGCCCGCCGGGACCCTGCCCGCCGAGGCCGAGAGATCCCCGAACTCGCCGCCGAAGAGATCCCGCAGCCAGTCGGTGATCGCCCCGGAGGTGGCCATCCCCGCCGCGAGCGAATAACTGCCGGGGACCACGCCGCGGGTCGTCCACAACCCGGGGCCGGGACGGGGATCGGAGAGCACCTGAATCAGGAACATCGTGGTGCCGTACATGAGCATCGTGTCCCCGGGCGAGGTCACGCCGGCCCCGGTCGCCTCGGCCCAGGCGTCCACCGTGCCCGCCGTCACCGGGATCCCTTGCGGCAGGCCGGTTTCCGCGGCCGCCTCGGCGGTGACCGCGCCGACCACCTCGGTCGGCCAGGCGAGCCTGGGCAGTTCGACGCCGGGGGCGATCGCGGCGACCCTGTCCGGCGCCCACCGGGCTTCACGCAGGTCGTACATCGGGTCGCACTGGCTCGCGGAATGGTGATCGAGGACGTATTCCCCCGTCAGGCGCAGGACGAGGAACGAACTCGCCATCAGGAAGAGTTTCGCCCGTTCGAAAACCTCCGGCTCGTTCTTGGCCAGCCACCGCCATTTCGGGCCGACGGCCTGCGAGCCGAGTGCGCTTCCGCCGCGTTCCACAATGGATTCTTCACCGAATTCCCGGGTTAATTCCCGGATTTCGTCGTACGCACGGGTGTCGACGCCGTAAAGGATCGCCGGGCGCAAGGGTTTCCCGGAAGAGTCGGCGGGCAGGAGCACCGGTCCGATCCCGCTGACCGAGACCCCGATGATGGGATGATCCCCGGCGCCCGCGGAAAGTTTCCTGGCCAAGGCCAGGAAATCCTGCCACCACACGGTTTCGGCGTCGTGCTCGAACCAGCCAGGCCGGGGACGGGAGGTTTCGTGCGGCCGGGACGCCCGCGCCACCACGGTGCCCCGGGAATCGACGAGCACCCCCTTGGAACTCGAGGTGCCGATGTCGATGCCGAGCACCAGGCCCGGGTCGCCCACGGCACCTCCGAACTCCGGAACGCGATCAGCGCATAACGCGATCAGCGGATGGTAACGATTGTCGGCCAAGCTATTCTTCCCGTGCGAAGGTGTCAAGACACCTGCAGAAGGGGAGGTCACGGTGGCCACCATCAACGACGTGGCGGCGAAGGCCGGGGTTTCGACGGCGACCGTGTCGAGGACGCTCAACGGAAAGTCCACTGTGGATCCGGCCCTCGCGGCCCGGGTACAGGCCGCCGCCGCGGAATTGGGATACCACCCGAACGGGCTCGCGAGGAATCTGCGCCGTCAGGAGACCGCGGTACTCGCGCTGATCATCTCCGACGTGGAGAACCCCTTCTTCACCGCGATCGCCCGTGGCGTGGAGGACATCGCGCAGACGGCGGGCTACTCGGTGGTGTTGTGCAACGCGGACGACAACGAGGAGAAGGAGCGGCGCTACATCGACGTCGCCCTCCAGGAGCGGGTCGCCGGCGTGGTGCTCTCCCCCACCGGCCGGGCCACCAACGTCGACAGGCTGACCCAGCGCGGCACACCCGTGGTCGCGGTGGACAGGCCGCTGTCGGAGAACACCGGCGACCAGGTGCTGGTCGACACCCGGCTCGCCGCCCGCGACGCGACACAGCACCTGCTCGACGGCGGATACCGGCGGGTCGCGTGCGTCAGCGGGCCACCCGGGGTCCGCACGGCCGAAGACCGGCTGGCCGGCTACACCGACGCCGTCGGCGCGGAGAACGCGCTCACCCGGCGTGCCGAGTTCCGGGCCGAGGGCGGCAGGCTCGCCGCGCTCAGCCTCCTCGACGAGCCGGAGCCGCCGGACGCGCTGCTGATCGGCAACAGCACGATGGCGATCGGCGTACTGGAGGCGCTGGCCTCACGCGGGCTGCGATCGGGACAGGACGTGGGCATCGTGTCCTTCGACGACGCTCCGTGGACGACGCTCATCGATCCGCCGCTGACGGTGGTCGCCCAGCCCGCGAACGAGGTGGGCAGGGTCGCCGCCGAATTGCTGCTCGCCCGGATCGGCGACAGTACGCGCAAGGCCACGACGACCACGTTGCAGGCGAAACTGATCGTGCGCCGGAGTTCGAGGCGCGACTGAAGGACGCACGACGTGCCTGGGCGACCGGTTCGCACCGGCCGCCCAGGAACGCCCCACCCCCTTGTTCCCCCAAGCCGGCCCCACACCAGCCGGGTTCCCCGAAGCGGTGGGAAAGAAATCGATTACCATTCGGAAGGTAAGTTGCCTTTAGCGGCCTGTCAAGCCGGGGAGCCTGGACAAGGCCGCCCGATCCGGGCACACTGTGGCGAAATTGCCTACTGCGCGTGTTTGATTCCGTGCGCTCTGTGTTCATCTCTGGTGAATTCACCCACGAAATCGAGATGAGACCGCACGAACCCGCACAGACGCGTTACCCTAGGCGCATGTCCATAGCGCTCGAGAACGTCCTCGCCAAGGCCGGCCTCAAGGTCGACGCCCACGAGTTCCTGACCCTCGTGGAGGACGCGGCGCGAAAACTGTCCCCGCCGAACCCCGATCCGTCGCATTACTTCTCGGCGGATCAGCGTGCGGCGCTCACCGACGTCGGGCTGGACATCTCGCCCCGCAGCGAGGACGAACCGGACTTCCGTGCCCGCACGGTCGCCGCGCACGCCGTACTCGCGGATTCCGCGCTCAGTGTGCTGGAAGCGGCG
Organism: Amycolatopsis orientalis; assembly: GCF_000943515.2. Lineage (NCBI taxonomy): Bacteria > Bacillati > Actinomycetota > Actinomycetes > Pseudonocardiales > Pseudonocardiaceae > Amycolatopsis > Amycolatopsis orientalis. The sequence continues at coordinate 5,787,740 of NZ_CP016174.1, forward strand.
AAGGCGCTGGGTGTGGACGACAGCCGCATCCGCCACCGTCTCAAGGAGGGCAGGCTCACCGGCTGGAAGGACCAGGGCTGGCGGCTGCCCGCCTGGCAGTTCACCGGCTCCGGGGTGCTGCCCGGCCTGGAGGTCGTGCTGCGCGCCGTGCCCGAGGACCAGCCCGCGCTGGTCGTGGCCGCGTTCATGAGCACACCGCAGGCCGATCTGGTGATCAACGACCATCCCGCCACCCCGCGCCAATGGCTGCTTTCCGGCGGCGATCCCGAGCACGTCGCCAGGCTGGTGGCCACGCTAGGGTCTCCGTTCTGAGGTGCCCGCCGGCGGAGCTGAGATGCACCCGGAAAAGGACCACACGCGTGAACCCGCCCTGGCCGAAGGCCCCGGCTATCGCGGTGGCGGGGTGCCCTGTCCACTCAACGTGACGTGGCCCACCAGCCGGCACCCCGCCGACGTCGATCGCGGACGCGGGTTCACCTCAGACGCTAAGGTGTTCTGCCCGACGACGGAAAATTTCAGTCGGGGGTAGGCCGTAGGCTGATCCCACCGAGCAAGATCACCCGACAAGGACGGACGACTCCCGAGGTATGGCCCGGCTCCCTCTGCCGCCCGCACGCTCTGTCCTGGTCAAGGAGCTGCACCGCACCAGCGACGTGGTGACGGTGCACCCCGGCACCAGGCTGGTCAGGATCTTCACCGCGCACGGCAATCACCCCCAGCAGTGGAATTCGTTCCGCTACAGCGGCCCGCTCCCGCACGGCCGCTTCGATCCGCAGACCCCCGGTCGCGGCGGGCGCCCGGTCACCGACCCCGGCAACGGCGTCCTGTACTTCGGCCTCACCGTGCGCACCAGCATCGCGGAGGTCTTCCAGACCACGTCCACGGTCGACCGCAAATCCCGCGGCCCGCGCCTGGTCGTCGTCCGGCCGACCCGCACACTGCGGCTGCTCGACCTCGCCGGTCTGTGGCCGACCCGCGTCGGCGCCTCGCAGGAGATCTCCAGCGGCCCGAAGAAGATCACCCAGGCGTGGGCCCGCGCCATCCGCGCCGCCTTCGGCGACCTCGACGGTGTCTGGTACCGGTCGTCCATGGATTCCGGCGGCCCCGCGCTCGCGCTGTGGGATCCGCCCGCCGGGAACTCGCTGCCGGTCGCGCCGGACGTACTGCTCCCCCTCGACCATCCGGGACTCGACGTCCCGCTGGGCCGGGTGTGCGAAGAGCTGAACTACACGCTGCTGAGCTGAACCCGCTCCTGCCCCGTGTCCCCCCGTGCTATGAAAGGTCCTTTCCTTGCAAATTTTGCAAGGAAAGGACCTTTCATAGCGTTCATAGACCCGGAGATCAGAGGTGGCGGCCCCACCACTCCAGCACGGCGTCGAACCGCTGCACCCGGTGCCGCGGCTTCCCCGAACGGGTGAGTTCGTGGCCTTCGCCCGGGAACAGCAGGAATTCCGCGGGAGCCCCGTTCCGTCGCAGCGCCACGTACATCCGCTGCGCCTGCTCCAGCGGGCACCGCCAGTCCTGCTCGGAGTGCACGACCATGAACGGGATGTCGATCTTCCCCGCATAGGTCAGCGGGCTGCACTTGCGCTGCTCGTCGGGATCGTCCCCGACGTAGCCCTCCGCGAAGAACCACCCGATGTCCGAGCTGCCGGTGAACGAGTCGAAGGCGTTGAGCGCGCGCTCGCTCCACGCGGCGCGGAACCGGCCGCCGTGGTGCGCGGCGAGCCAGCTGGTCATGTAGCCGCCGTATGAACCGCCCATGACGCCGACGCGGTCGCCGTCCAGGTCGGCCAGTTTCAGCGCTTCGTCCAGCAGGGTCAGGAGATCCAGCGCGTCCACGGTGCCGAAGCCGTTGACGATGCTGCGGCCGTGGCTCTCGCCGTAGCCGGCGGAACCGCGCGGATTCCCCAGGATGACGGCGTAGCCCGCCGCGGCGAGCACCTGCGCCTCGTCGAAGACCTTCCATTCGTACGGCGCGAACGGTCCACCGTGGACCATCAGGACGACGGGATGGGGCCCTTCGCCCTCGGGGCGGACCACCCAGCCGTGCACCGGATAGCCGTCGGACGCGGTCGCGTCCAGCTCCTCCAGCGGACGGATCCCGGTGTCCCGCAACGCTTTCGAGTAGTCCGTGAGCACGGCGGGACTCGCTCCGGACAGCAGCACGACATCGCCGGAACTCTCCGGCGTCCCGATCACCGCGGCGATCCGTTCGCCGTCGACGGTGAACGACTTCACCGCGGCGGATTCACCCGCCAGGCACCGCAACGTTTTCAGCTCCGCCAGGTCGGCGTCGAGCGGCACGACGCGCAGTTCGGCGGCACCGCGGTGGCGGACCACGACCAGCGCCTCATCGCCGAGGACGACCGGAGGGCCGGCTGCAATGTCGCAATCCACCGATTCGACGTCGGTCAGCCGCCGCGCGAGCGACGGGTCGCCGCCGCCGGGCCACGGCGCGTGCCAGAGCCCGGTGTTGCGGGCGACCTCTTCCAGACCGGGAAATTCGGTGCCGTAGAACAGGATCGAGCCGTCCGGCGCGGAAGCCGGTTTGGCCGCGGTACCCAGTGTCCGCACCAGAAGTCGCGGTTCACCGCCCCCGGCGGGGACGGCGTAGACGTCCGAGCGGACGGTGTCTTCGGCGGCCCAGTCACGGGGCGCGACGATCAGGACGGACTCACCGTCGACCGTCCACGAAGGATGCTCGACGTCGGCACGGTCGTCGGTCAGCGGAGTGAGGTCGACGGGGGCGGGCTCGTCCAGCGCGGCGACGGCGTCCACGACGAACAGCCGTTGTGGACGGTCGTTGAGGAAGCCGACGTCGTCGACCCGGTAGAAGAGGTTCGTGATGTGCCGCGGTGCTTCTTCGCCCGGTTCCGGGGTTTCGCCGTCCGCGTTCTCCGTGCCGTAACGGCCCGGCTCGGGCACGCGGGCGACGAAGGCGATCCGGCGGGAATCGGGAGCCCAGACCGGGGCGCCGGCGCCGAGGGGAAGGTCGGTGATCCGCTTCGCGTCACCCCCGGCCGCGGCGATCACGTGCACCTGCGGTTTGGCCTCGCGACCGGAACCCTCCCCCGCGCGGAGGAAGGCGACCCACCGCCCGTCCGGGGAGATGGCGGGGGCGGAGTCCTGGATCCCGTGGGTCCAGGGCCCTTCCCCGCCGTCGAGGTCGACCCGGCGCAGGCCACCGCGGTAGCTGTTCGTCTTCAGATCAGGCCTGCTCACGGCGGTGAGCAGCAGGTCTCCGCGCAGCGCGGGAGCGCCGGGGACCGTCAGGGCTTCGATGTCAACGGGACGCACGGCCCCGACGGTACCCGATCCTTAGCAGTTCTAACTACTGATCGAAGACTCCCGCTCGGCGGCTTCCAGTTTCTTCGCTTTAGCGAGGCTGGCCAGCGTCGTCACGGTCAGGACCACGACGATGACACCGAGGGAGACCCAGTTGTTGATGTCGAGCCAGTCCGGCACCACGTGGTACTCGTGCAGCGCGTGCAGGAACAGCTTGGCGCCGATGAAGGCGAGGATCACCGCGAGACCGTAGGACAGGTACACCAGCTTGGTGACCAGGCCGCCGAGCAGGAAGTACAGCTGGCGCAGGCCCATCAGCGCGAACGCGTTGGCGGTGAAGACCAGGAACGCCTCCTGGGTGATGCCGAAGATCGCCGGGATCGAGTCGACGGCGAACAGCAGGTCGGCGCTGCCGATCGCGACGATCACCAGGAACATCGGGGTGATCCAGCGCTTGCCGTCCTTCTTCACGAAGGACTTGTGCCCGTGCCACTCTTCGGTGACCGGGAAGAGCTTGCGCACCCAGCGGGTGAGCGCGTTCTCCTCGTATTCCTCTTCTTCGTCCTTGTTGCGGACCATGCTGATCGCGGTCCAGATGAGGACCGCGCCGAAGAGGAAGAAGACCCAGACGAACTGCGCGATCAGCGCGGCGCCCACGGCGATGAACACACTGCGCATGGCGAGCGCGAGCAGGATGCCGATCAGCAGCACCCGGTGCTGGTGGATCGCGGGCACCTTGAACGACGTCATGATGATCATGAAGATGAACAGGTTGTCGACGCTCAGCGAGTACTCGGTGATGTACCCGGTGAAGAACTGGACCCCGGGGTCGTGTCCGGCGAAGACCCAGACGCCGATACCGAAGGCGACGGCCACCGCGACGTAGAAAATGACCCACCTGGCGGCCTCGCCGGTGGTGACCTCATGCGGCTTGCGATCGACGATGACGAGGTCGAGTGCGATCAGCGCGAGCAGACCGCCGACCGTGGCGATCCATAGCCACAGGGGAACAGACATCTAACCAACCCTCCGGATAGTGCACAGCAGCAACTAACCGGAGGTCTCTTCCGCCGGTACGAGACCGGCCGACGGTGCCGGGGGCCTGCGAAGGCCACCGTGCTGACGACACCGCCGCGAAGGAATACTCCCCTCACAGCTGGTCCAGTTTGACCTGTCTGTACGCATGACGCCAGTTAAGGTTGCCCTTGTCACCAAGATGATGGCGTAACTCCCGTCACACCGATCCCGCTTGTGTGGTCCGCGTGAGCCGGACGGGCGACTCTCAGCATCGGTGAAATACGGTCATTCCGTGCCCCGAATCCCGCTCCCTCGCACGCGAGGCGCGAAGCTCACCGCGCTCGCCGCGGTCGTGGTGGTCCTGGCCGCCGCGGCCGTCGTGTGGACGACCAGCGACCCCGCGCCGTCCGCAGTGAAAACCCAGGAAGCGACCCTCGACCTGCCCGAAACACCGGGTTCGCCGGAGGTCGTCAAGATCGACACGACGATGTACGTCCCCGAGCGGACCCCGGCTCCGGCCGTCCTGCTCGCCCACGGTTTCGGCGGCGACAAGAACAGTGTCGCCACCGAAGCCCGCGAACTCGCCGACAAGGGTTTCGTCGTACTCGCCTGGTCCGCCCGCGGTTTCGGCCGCAGCACCGGCAAGATCGCGCTGAACGACCCCGACCGCGAGGTCGCCGACGCCCGGAAGCTGATCGACCACCTCGCCACGAGGCCGGAAGTGCTCAGCGAGAACGGCGATCCGAAGGTGGCCGCGTCCGGCGCCTCGTACGGCGGCGCGCTGTCCCTGCTGCTCGCCGGGACCGACAAGCGGGTCGACGCGATCGCGCCGGTGATCACCTACAACGACCTCGCGCAGGGCCTTTTCCCGAACGCGGCCTCGGCGACGGCCCCGGCCGCCACCACTCCGGCCGCGGGCGCGTTCACCGCGGACGGCGTCTTCAAGAAGTCGTGGGCCGGCATCTTCTTCTCCGCCGGCTCCGGCGCGGCGCAGAGTGGCTCTCCCGCCAACGACGCGCCCGAAGCCGGTGACGAGACGAGCGAATCCGGTGCGGCACAGGGCGCGGGAGCCGCGGGCGCCGCGGCGCAGTCCCTTCCGCTCGGCGGCCCGAACGGCCAGCGGCCACCGAGCGGCCCGGCCGACCCTTGTGGACGGTTCACCGCCGACGTCTGCCAGGCCTACACCGAACTCGCCACCACCGGTAAGGCGAGCCCGCGCACCATCGACCTGCTCCGCCGCGTCTCCCCCGCGTCCGTGACGGACAAGATCACCGTGCCGACCCTGCTGGTGCAGGGCGAAAGCGACACCCTGTTCGGGTTGGACCAGTCCGACGCGACCGCCCGGCAGATCGCCGCGGCGGGCGGCAAGGTCCGCACGATCTGGTACACCGGCGGCCACGACGGCGGGAAACCCGGGCAGAAGCTGCGGGCGACGATCGCCGACTTCCTCAAGTTCTCCCTCACCGGGCAGGGCACCGATCCCGGTACCGGGTTCAGCTACGACATCCAGGGCACGCTGCGCGCCAACGGCGCCCCGTCGGTCCGGACGGTCACCGCACCGGCGTACCCGGGCGCCACCGGCGACGCCACCGAACGACGGCGGTTCACCCTGGAGGGCCCGGCCCAGCCGGTCGTCCGGCCCGCCGGCGGCAACCCCGCCGCGGTGAGCGGCATCCCCGGTTTGAACGGCGCGGTGGCCAGTTCTTCCCGGCTGTCCGGACTGTTCACTGTGGACCCGCCCGGTCAGGCCGCGCAGTTCACGACGCGGCCCCTCGACGCGCAGACCATCGTGGCCGGTTCGTCCACGGTCCGGCTGCAGGTCTCGGCCGATCCAGTGGTGAACTCTTCCGGTGCCGCGCCGCAGAAGGAAGCCGTCCTGTTCGCGAAGCTCTACGACGTCAACTCCGAGGGCGTGCGCGCGCTTCCGGCGAACGCGGTCGCCCCGTTCCGCGTCTCCGGTCTGCCCGCGGACGGCAGCCCGGTCGAGGTGACGGTGACCCTGCCGGGCATCGTGCGGCCGCTGGAGGCCGGGCATACGCTCCGGCTCGTCGTCGGCACCACGGACCAGTCGTTCGCGACCCCGGTCGAACCCGCGGTGTTCCGCGTCGGACTGGCTGACGGCGGACAGCTCGGCGTCCCGGTCGTCCACGGCACTTCGGTCGGGGTGGGAGCGCCGACGGCGCAGCTGCTCGGGATCGCCGGGACGCTGCTCGCGGGTATCGCGATCACGGTGATCGCCGCGTTCCGCCGCCGCCGCGCCCACGACGTCGACGAGAGCCTGGCGAAGACGCCGCTGGTGATCGAAGGACTGCGCAAGGCGTACGCGGGCGGATTCGTCGCGGTGAAGGATCTGTCGTTCCGGGTGGAACCCGGCCAGGTCCTCGGCCTGCTCGGGCCGAACGGCGCGGGCAAGACGACGACGCTGCGCATGCTGATGGGGCTCATCACGCCGACCGCGGGCACCATCCGGGTGTTCGGCCACCTGATCGCGCCCGGCGCGCCGGTGCTGTCCCGGATCGGGTCCTTTGTGGAGGGTTCGGGGTTCCTGCCGCACCTGTCCGGCAAGGAGAACCTGGAGCTGTACTGGGCGAGCACGGGCCGCCCGAGGGACAAGGCCCATTTCGCCGAGGCACTGGAGATCGCCGGGCTCGGCGACGCGGTGAACCGGCGGGTCCGCACCTACAGCCAGGGAATGCGGCAGCGGCTCGCGATCGCGCAGGCGATGCTCGGCCTGCCGGAGCTCATGGTGCTCGACGAACCGACCAACGGGCTCGACCCGCCCCAGATCCACCAGATGCGCGAGGTGCTCCAGCGCTACGCGGCGACCGGGCGCACCGTGGTGGTTTCGAGCCACCTGCTGGCCGAGGTCGAGCAGACCTGTACGCACGTGGTCGTGATGCACCGCGGCATGCTGGTCGCCTCGGGTGAGGTCGGCGAACTGGCCGCGTCCAGTGGCGAGGCGACCTTCCGGGTCGACAAGCCCGCCGAGGCGGCCGAAGCGCTGCGGAAAGTCGGCGGCGTTTCCGGCGTCGACGTCGACGGGGAACTGGTCCACGCGGATCTCGACGGTCTCGCGCGCGCCGAGGCGGTCGCCGCCCTCGTGCGCGCCGGGGTCGCGGTCGAACAGGCCGGGCCGAGGCGCCGTCTGGAAGACGCGTTCCTGCAGCTGGTCGGAGAGGACTCGAAGGGTGAGTAAAACCAATGGTTCTTCCCCGGTGACCCGGGCGGATCATGGCGTGCACACCGACCCGGCCGCGCTGCTGGAGCTGACCGAGGTCGCTTCGCACGAACGGACCGAGGTCGGCCCGGACGGGGCGGTGGCCGGGTACCGCGCCGACCGGACCCTGCGGCTCGGCGTCGAGCTGAAACGGCAGCTCAAACGGCGGCGGACCCAGTTCATGCTGGGGTTCGTCGCGCTGCTGCCGTTCATCCTGGTCATCGCGTTCGAGATCGGGCAGGCCAACCCGAACCGCCGCAGCGGCGGTTTCGTCGACCTCGCCACCGCGAGCGCGCCGAACTTCGTGGTGCTCGCGCTGTTCGTCTCCGGAACGTTCCTGCTGCCGATGATCGTGGCGCTGTTCTACGGCGACACGATCGCGAGCGAGGCGTCGTGGTCGAGCTTGAAGTACCTGCTCGCGATGCCGGTCCCCCGGCACCGGGTGCTGCGGCAGAAGGCGATCGTCTCCGGCATCCTCTCGGCGGCCGCGCTGATCCTGTTGCCGCTGGTTTCGCTGGCGGTCGGCGTCATCTGGTACGGAGCGGGCGACGCGATCAGCCCGACCGGGGACGCGGTGACCTTCGGCGACAGCCTCGTGGCCATGGGCCTGGCGACGATCTACATCATCCTGCAGCTGGCGTGGGTGGCCGGGCTGGCGATGCTGCTCTCGGTCGCCACCGACGCCCCGCTGGGTGCCGTCGGCGGGGCGGTGATCGTCGCGATCGTTTCGCAGATCCTCGATCAGATCACCGCGCTGGAAGGGCTGCGGGACTACCTGCCGACGCATTTCGCGTTCTCGTGGATGGATCTGATCTCGACCGATATCGACTGGACGAACATGGCCAACGGCATGCTGTCGGCCGCGTTGTACGGCACCGTGTTCTTCCTGCTCGCCGGTCGGCGATTCGCGACGAAGGACATCACCAGCTGAGAGCGTTTCCGCACTGAAAAAACACCGGGGTCCACCGGGAAGACGAAATCCTCTTCCCTGGTGGGCCCCGGTTTTCACTGGCCGTGGCGACCTTCACCCGTTAGCGCCGGTAATCGGTGTTTCATGCGCATGAGAACATCGTTTTTCAGATCATCGACTCATCGGGTGAAAAGTTCCCCTTCACCATCGACGACCTCCGGGAAATCCTTATCTTCAGTGCGAAGGTGCCGACGCGAGAAGAAAGCGGGGATGTCACCATGACCCAGTCGATCGAGATCCCGGTCCAGGAATTCGCTCTTGATTGGACCATGAGCTCCGGCAAGGGCGGGCGAGTCGGATTCGCCGTCTCGGGTCAGGTGACACTTCTCGACAACAAGCGGTTCTACAAGATCGACGGCGTCCTCTACATCTCCGAGGGCAGCGCCTACTGCCGCGAGATCGGCAACCCGCATTTGTTCGTCCGCCGCAACGGCGTCGAGGAGAGCGGCAGGCAATGGGGCTGGGAGACCATCTGCAACCGCAAGTCCTGCAGCAGGCTGTGCGCCATGGACGCGTATTTCGTCCGCACCGGCTACTGGGCGCCCGCCGACCGGGCCATCCAGCTGAGCATCGGCGCCGAGACCGGGTGGAATCGCAAGCGCTCCTTCAGCCCCACGGTCACCGTGCGCCTGGCCGACTGAGACGCGACTCCACTGTAGAGGTCCGCCGGCTCGGGTACGGTCGGGCTCATGGCCACCTCTTCGATCCGCGTGGACGACGAAGGCGGGATCGCCGTCGTCACCCTGCAGCACGGCAAAGCCAATACCCTCGACACCGAGTTCTGCCAGGAACTGATCGTCCGCCTCGAAGACGTCCAGCTCGGCGGCTATCGCGGCGTCGTGCTGACAGGCTCGGGAAGCATCTTTTCGGCGGGCGTCGACCTGCGCCGGGTGCATGACGGCGGCGCCGGTTACATCGAGGACTTCCTGCCCGCGTTGTCGGACGCGTTCCTTTCGGTGTTCGGCTTCCCCGGTCCGGTGGTCGCGGCCCTCAACGGCCACGCGATCGCCGGCGGGGCGGTGCTCGCCGCCGCCTGCGACCGCCGGATCCTCGCCTCGGGCCCGAGCCGGATCGGGGTCACCGAACTGCTCGTCGGCGTCCCGTTCCCGTTGGCGGCGCTGGAGATCCTGCGCTCGGGCTTCGGCGCCGACATCCTCGGTGAGCTGGCGTTCCTCGGCGAAACCCACCTGCCCGACGACGCGCTCCGGCTCGGTCTGGTGGACGAGGTGACCGCGCCGGAGACCGTGCTGCCGCGAGCGGTCGAGCTGGCCAAGAAGCTCGCCGAGATCCCCGCGGCCGCGTACGCGCACACGAAGGCCCAGCTGCACCGACCGTTCCACGAGCGGATCGCGGAACACCGCACCGGCGACGACGCCCATGTCCTCGAACTGTGGAGCTCCCCTGAGGCGCTCGCGGCCATCAATGCCTACGTCGACAGGGTGCTCCGCGGCCAGGCCTGAGCACGGGCTCGACCGGATAGCCGATTGCCGACCGGCGGGGACTCTGTGAGTATCCGACCGCTCGAAGGTCGGCGATGGGGAGGGCATCGATGCGGAAGCTCACGGCGGCGTGGTCGGTTCTGGCGATCACCGTGCTCGCACTGGCCGGGCTGACCCCGGCCGCGCAGGCGGCACCGGAGGACATCAAGGACGCGCTCGGGCGGATACCCGGGTTGACCGTCGTCTCGGAGAATCCGGCGCCGACCGGCTACCGGTTCTTCAAGCTCACCTACACCCAGCCCGTCGACCACCGCAGGCCGGGCGCCGGTACCTTCCAGCAGCGATTCACCTTGCTGCACAAGGAATTCCGCTCGCCGACCGTGGTGTACACAAGCGGGTACAACGTGTCGGAATCGGCCAACCGCTCCGAGCCGACGCAGATCGTCGACGGCAACCAGCTGTCGATGGAATACCGGTTCTTCACCCCCTCGCGGCCGGACCGGCCGGACTGGGGCAAGCAGCTGACGATCTGGCAGGCGGCGGCGGATCAGCACCGCGCCGTCGAGGCGTTCAAGCGGATCTACCCCGGCAAGTGGCTGGCGACCGGCGGCAGCAAGGGCGGCATGACGGCGACCTACTTCCGTAGGTTCTTCCCGAACGACGTCGACGCGACGATCCCCTACGTCGCACCCAACGACGTCATCGACTCGCACGACCGCTACAACCGGTTCCTGGCGAACGTCGGCGACGACCCCGCCTGCCGCTCGGCGTTGAAGGCCGTCCAGCGCGACGTGCTCACGCGGCGTTCCGAGTTCGCGGCGCTCGCCGAGGCCGACGCGGTCAAGAACGGTTACACGTTCACGACCGTCGGCTCGGCCGATGTCTCGCTGGAGATCTCGGTCATCGACTCGTACTTCGCGTTCTGGCAGTACCAGAAGCAGGCGGACTGCGCGACGGTGCCGAAGCCGGGCGCCCCGGCGGCCGAGGTCTTCGCCTGGTTCGAGCGCGTCGAAAGCCTCAACACCTATTCGGACCAGAACCTCGAACGCTATGTCCCGTACTACTTCCAGGCGGCGTACCAGCTCGGCGCCCCGGAGTCCTACGAGAGCTACCTGCGGGATCTTCTGCGGTACCCGGGCCGGAACGCGGCGCGGACGTTCGTGCCGAAGTCGGTCGACATCCCCCGGTTCGATCACCTGGCCATGCCGGACATCGACTTCTGGGTGAAGTCGCAGGGCAAGCGGCTGCTGTTCGTCTACGGCGGGAACGACCCGTGGGGTGCCGAGCCGTTCCGGCTGGGCTTCGGCACGAAGGACTCCTACAGCTACACCGTGCCGGGCGGGAACCACGGTGCCCGGATCGCCCAGCTTCCGGCCGCACAGGCGAGCGAAGCGACGAACACCGTACGGCGCTGGGCCGGCCTGCCGCCGGTTACGCCCGGCGTCACCACACGTTCGGTACCCGCCGGGTTCCCGGACTTCGACGCGGACCTGACGTTGCTGGAGCGCCCGCGCCTCTGAGATCCCCGCGTTTCGTCCTCTGGTTGCGTTCCTTGCGCGTGCAACTACCGCATCCAGAGGACGAAACGCGTGCTCACTTGATGCCGGCCGCGTCCATGCCGCGAAGCTCCTTCTTCAGGTCCGCGACCTCGTCCCGCAGCCGGGCGGCCAGTTCGAACTGCAGGTCGCGCGCGGCCTGCATCATCTGGTCGGTCATCTGCTGGATGAGATCCGCCAGCTGGGCCCGGGGCATCCCGGAGACGTCCTTGTCGGTCAGCATCCCGGAGCTGCGCACCCTGTCGCCCTGCTCGGGTTTCTTGCCCCTCGACACGTTCCGGCCCGAACCGCCGACGGCGACGATCTCCTCCGAGTCCTCGGCCTCGCTGTAGACCCGGTCGAGGATGTCGGCGATCTTCTTCCGCAGCGGCTGCGGGTCGACGCCGCGCTCCTCGTTGTAGGCGACCTGCTTGGCACGGCGGCGATCGGTCTCGTCGATGGCGTGCCGCATCGAGTCGGTGATCTTGTCCGCGTACATGTGCACCTCACCCGACACGTTTCGCGCCGCGCGGCCGATCGTCTGGATCAGCGAGGTACCGCTGCGGAGGAAGCCCTCCTTGTCCGCGTCGAGGATCGCGACCAGCGAGACCTCGGGCAGGTCGAGTCCCTCACGGAGCAGGTTGATCCCGACCAGCACGTCGAAATCGCCCGCCCGCAGCTGCCGCAGCAGCTCGATCCGGCGGAGGGTGTCGACCTCGGAGTGCAGGTACCGCACCCGGATGCCGAGTTCCAGCAGGTAGTCGGTGAGGTCCTCGGACATCTTCTTCGTGAGCGTGGTGACCAGGACGCGCTCGTCCTTCTCGGCCCGCTCGCGGATCTCGTGCACCAGGTCGTCGATCTGGCCCTCGGTCGGCTTCACGACCACCTTCGGGTCGACCAGGCCGGTCGGCCGGATGACCTGCTCGACGAACTCGCCGCCCGCCTGGCCCATCTCGTACGGCCCCGGCGTCGCCGACAGGTACACCGTCTGTCCGATCCGGTCGCTGAACTCCTCCCAGGTCAGCGGCCGGTTGTCGACCGCGCTGGGCAGGCGGAACCCGAACTCGACCAGGTTCCGCTTCCGCGACATGTCGCCTTCGAACATGCCGCCGATCTGCGGGACCGTCTGGTGCGACTCGTCGATGACCAGCAGGAAGTCTTCCGGGAAGTAGTCGATCAGGGTGGCGGGCGCGGACCCCGCCTCGCGACCGTCGATATGCCGCGAGTAGTTCTCGATGCCGGAGCAGAACCCGACCTGGCGCATCATCTCGATGTCGTACGCGGTGCGCATCCGCAGCCGCTGGGCTTCGAGGAGCTTGCCCTGCTTCTCCAGCTCGGCCAGGCGCTGCTCCAGTTCGGCCTCGATACCGTGGATGGCCTTCTCCATCCGCTCCGGGCCCGCGACGTAGTGCGTGGCCGGGAAGATGCGGACCTCGTCGACCTCTTTCACGATGTCGCCGGTGAGCGGGTGCAGGTAATACAGCTTCTCGATCTCGTCACCGAAGAACTCGACGCGGATCGCCAGCTCCTCGTACGCCGGGATGATCTCGACCGTGTCGCCCCTGGCGCGGAAGGTGCCGCGCGCGAAGGCGATGTCGTTGCGGGTGTACTGCACGTCCACCAGCGCGCGGAGGAAGACGTCGCGGTCCAGCTGCTCGCCGACCTTCAGCTTCGTCGACCGGTCGAGATACGACTGCGGCGTGCCGAGGCCGTAGATGCACGACACACTCGCGACCACGATGACGTCGCGCCGCGACAGCAGGTTCATCGTCGCCGAGTGCCGAAGCCGCTCGACGTCGTCGTTGATCGAGGAGTCCTTCTCGATGTAGGTGTCCGTCTGGGCGATGTACGCCTCGGGCTGGTAGTAGTCGTAGTAACTGACGAAGTACTCGACCGCGTTGTGCGGGAACAACTCCCTCAGCTCGTTCGCCAGCTGCGCGGCGAGCGTCTTGTTCGGCGCCATCACCAGCGTCGGGCGCTGGACGCGTTCGATCAGCCAGGCCGTGGTCGCCGACTTACCGGTACCGGTGGCGCCCAGCAGCACGACGTCCTTCTCGCCCGCGTTGATCCGCCGTTCGAGCTCGTCGATGGCCGCCGGCTGGTCACCGGCGGGCTTGTACTCGCTGACCACCTCGAACCGGCCACCGGTCCGGGGGATCTCGGTGACGGGGCGGAAGTCCGACTGGGCGAGTACGGGGTGTTCGGATGCGAAAGCCACGGGAACCAGAGTAGGCGCAAGGTCCGACAGTTTCCGCTCAGCGTGGTCGTGAGTGGTAATGACGGTTCTAACCGTCATTACCACTCACGAGTCAGCACGAACAGTCACAGCAGGAACAGCAATCACAGCAGTCACAACCGTCGCAGTTGTTCGAACAGGCTTCCCGCGGCTTCCCGCTCCACGGGCCGGGGAACGGGTCGCGGCAGCAGAACTGGCACGAACAGCACATGTAGGTGGCCACGGCGCACCCGAAGAAGAAGTTCCGCGGCCGGGGCGGGACCCGGAACTTCGGCACCCAGCAGCCGCCGCCCTGACCGTCGATCGGCACACCGCCGCTGTGCCGCCCCTTCTTCTTCGGCGGCTCCTGGGGCGGGCCGCCGCCGCCCGGGGCACCCGGCGGCGGAGGCGGCGGCTGGTGACCGCCCTGCGGGTACGGCTGCTGTGGGTACTGCTGCTGCGGATAGGGCTGATGGGGGTGCTGCTGCGGCCGCGGACCTGGCCCGATCCAGCCCGGAGGCGGCTGCTGCGGGCCGTGACCATGTCCGTGCGCGGGTCCGAGGAGGCTGTGCCCGAAGGCGCGCCGCACCGCCTGGCGCAGTTCGTGCACCAGCAGCGCGTGCACCAGCGTGGGCTGGACGAAGCTCACCTCGCGAAGGGCCAGTTCGACGCCGAGCACGGCGTCGTCGCACAGCCGTCGCGCCTCGGCGAGGCCGGTGCCGGTGGCCGTCAGCGGGTTCCACGCGCCGGCGGCCTCGTCTTCGGCGAGGTCTTCGACGGCGTCGAGCAGATGCGCGGCCCGGCCGAACAGGCGCCCGGCCTCGGCCAGCGGCGCCGCGTTCTCCGGGTGGCCTGCCAGCACAGCGGTGTGCGCGAACGCGGCCGCGGTCGCCAGTTCGGCGGGTTCGGTGGCCAGCAGGGCCGAATCGCCCAGGCGGACGGCCCGTTCGATCTCCCCCTGGCGGTCGACGGCTTCGGTCAGGACCCCGGTGTCGAACCCGATCCGCGTACCGGTCCGGCCACCCTGATCCGCCCAGCGCGTCGCCATCCGCTTCGCCGCGACGGCGACGGACCGCCGCGCGAAGGCCCCGTCACGGTCCTCGACGTGGTCACTGATCTTGGCCGACGCCAGCACCAGGGAGACCGCCGCCGCGAGCTGGGCGCCGCCACCCTGCGCCACCGACGTTCCCTTCATCGCCCGGAGCGCGCAGGGGCCGGCGTCGCGCCGTCCCTCCGCGCGCGGCGCCTGGGCTTCGACGAGGGCGGAGATGATCAAGCCGTCGTAGTTCGTGACCATTCGGGCGAGATGTCCGTGTTCGTCGCGCAGCGTCAGGCAGAGGCCGCAGAGATGGGCGAGCCAATCCGCGTGCAGACCTGCGGAAAGCCGGTGCCGGCACGGCCTGATGATCCCGAACATGCGTCGTCTCCCACTCACCCCTACGGCGGAACCAGCGCACCCTATCCGGCGATGGCGGCTTGCTCCGGGGAAACCGGGAAAACGTGATCGTCCACCCGGTTGGGCGGTGTTCGCGGACGCCGGGGCCTTCCAAGATGGGCCCATGACCGCGCCGCATCCGCCCAAGGTCGAGTACTTCGATCCGGCCACGAAGACCAACACGGATCCCAAGGGCATCGTGAGGGACGTCGAGGAATACCGCGAAGAACCCTTCGGCCTCTACATGGCGCGGCCGACGCCTGGGCGGACGCAGTTCCACTACCTCGAATCCTGGCTGCTGCCGGACCTCGGCCTGCGGATCACCGACTTCTGGTTCAACCCCGGCCACGAACGTGATCAGGACTTCTACCTCGACGTCGTCGACATCCGCCGCGAAGACGGTGTCTGGATCGCCACCGACCTCTATCTCGACCTCGTCCTGCGGGACAAGAAATCCGTCCAGGTGATCGACGCCGACGAACTCCTCGCCGCCGTCACCGCCGGGCTGCTCTCCCCCGCCGACGGCGAACGCGCGCTCGGCATCAGTCACACGACCGTGGACGGACTGGCCTCGCACGGTCACGACCTGCGTGGTTGGCTGTCCACAAAGGACGTCACGCTCGGCTGGCGACGGCACTGACCGCGCGGGGGTCCATCGATCGGTTGACCCCGCCCCATCCTCCCGGTTGAGCGGCTCCCGTCCGGCCGAAGGATTCACCGCGCCGCCCCGGTACGGGATTCTCGATCATGAGCGGAACCGAGCGAGAGGGGCGGATGTCCATGGTCGCCGAGACCGGGGAACTCCGGGAACGGTACGGCGGAGGGGAACGGCCGGTGATCGCGCCGTTCGCGCGGACACCGGTGCTGGCGATCGCCGGTGCGATGGGGGCGGTGCTCGCGGCGACGGCCGGGCGCTACGGCTACTTCGGCGACGAGCTGTACTTCCTGGCGGCCGGCCGGCATCTGGACTGGGGGTATGCCGACCAGCCGCCGCTCCTGCCGGTCCTGGCGCGCCTGATGGACGCGTTCGGCGCCGATTCTCCCTTCGTCCTGCGGATACCGGCGATGCTGGCGATGGTCGCCAGTGTCGTGCTGACCGCGTTGATCGCCAGGGAATTCGGCGGTGGCCGCCGGGCGCAGGTGATCTCGGCGGCCACCTTCGCGCTGTCCACCCAGATGCTCGGCGGCGGGCACTATCTGGCGACCAGCACCATCGACCCGTTCCTGTGGACGCTGCTGATCTGGCTGCTCGTCCGGTGGGTGGGGACCCGCGCGGACGGGCTGCTGCTCTGGGGCGGCGTGGTGACCGGGCTCGCGCTGAACACGAAGTTCCTCATCGGCGCGTTCTGGGTCGTCGCACTGATGGCCGTCGCGGTCTGCGGGCCCCGCGACCTCTTCCGCCGTCCGGCGTTCTGGGGCGGCGCGGTGCTCGCCGCCGTGATGATCGCGCCCACGCTCGTCTGGCAGGCCGCGCACGGGTGGCCGCAGCTGAGCATGGGCGCGGCGATCTCCGAGGAGGTCTCGGCGGAGTGGGGCGGGCGGGTCACCTTCGTTCCGACGCTGGTGATGAGCGCGGGCATCCCCGTCGGCATGATCCTCTTCTGTTACGGGCTGTGGCGGCTGGTGCGATCCGGAAGCCTGCGGCCGTACCGGTTCCTGGGATGGACCGCGGTCGGCGTGCTCGCGGTGTTCCTGCTGGTGAACGGGCGCTACTACTACGCGGCCGGGATGTTCGCCCCGCTGTTCGCCGCCGCCGCGGTGGAGATCGAGGCGGGGCAAGCGTCGAAGTACTGGCGCTGGGTCGCCACCTGGCCGGTGTTCGTCCTGGCCGCGGTGATCACGGTCCCGCTGCGGCTCCCGGTCCTTCCGCAGTCGTCGGTGGCGAGCACGCCGGTCTGGGCTCGGCCGGTCTTCGCGACCGAGGAGATCGGCTGGCGGGAGATCACGGAATCGGTGGCGCAGGCGTATCGCGCCGTACCCGATCCGGCCCACACCGGCATCGTCGCGGCGAGGTACTGGCAGGCCAGTGCCATCGACCACTATGGACCGGACCTGGGACTCCCGTCACCGTCGAGCCCCAATCGCGGCTATGCCACGTTGCCGAGGCCGCCGGACTCGGCGCGCGACGTCCTGTTCGTCGGGAACGACCCGTCGGCGCTTGTGCCGTACTTCACGCGGCTGCGCGAGGTCGGCACGCTCGACAACCGGGCCGGGATCCCGAACGTGAGTCAGGGTATGAAGATCTGGCTGGCCACCGGCTTGAAAGGAACCTGGGGGACGGTGTGGCCGCGACTCACGGACTGGGGCTCCTGAGCCTCGCCGGTCCGCTCACGACCGACGCGCCACGCCGGTGGGACGTAGGGTGCGAGGGGACCGGCACCCGAGGGATCTGCGAGGACTGGATGAAAGCCGCCAGCGCGGCCGAAACACCGACCGTGCCCGGGGCGGCGTTCGCCCGTCTTCCGGTGGCACTGCTCGCCGCGGCGGCCGCGGCGGTCCTGATGGCGACGGCGTGGCGGTACGGCTACTTCGGTGACGAGCTGTACTTCCTCTCCGCCGGCAAGCGGCTGGCCTGGGGCTACGCCGACCAGCCGCCGGTGCTGCCGCTTTTGGCGTGGGCGATGGACTCCCTCGCGCCGGGCAACGTCTTCGTGTTCCGCCTCCCCGCCGTCCTCGCGACGGCCGCCGGTGTCGTGTTCACCGGGCTCATCGCCTACGAGATGGGCGGCGACCGCCGGGCGCAGACCCGCGCCGCCGCCGCGTACGCCATCTGCGGGCAGTTCCTCGGCAGCGGGCACTACCTGGCCACGTCGACGATCGACCCGGCGTTGTGGGCGCTCGTCGTGTGGCTGCTCGTGCGATGGATGCGGACCCGCGACGACAATCTGTTGCTGTGGCTGGGCGTCGCCACCGCCGTCGCACTGAACGTCAAGCTCCTCGTCGCGACGTTCTGGGTCGCCGCCGGGGTCGCGATCCTCGTCTTCGGCCCCCGGGATCTCTTGCGCAGGCCCAAACTGTGGATCGGCGCGGTTGTCGCCGCGCTGTCCCTGGTGCCCACCGTGTGGTGGCAGGCCGCGAACGGCTGGCCGCAGCTGGAGATGGGTGACGTCATCGCGCACGAGGCCACCGGCGGCTGGAGCGGCCGGGCGGGGTTCCTGCCCGCCCTGCTGACCGGCGCCGGACTCGGCATCGGTGTCGTCGGTGTCCTTTATGGACTTTGGGTCCTGCTGTTCTCCCCTCGGTTGCGCGAGTACCGGTTCCTCGGCTGGACCGCCGTCGGCGTGATCGTGTTGTTCATCCTGTCCGGAGGCCGGTACTACTACGCGGCGGGCATGTTCGGCGTCCTCTGGGCGGGCGCGGCCGTCCACTTCGGACAGGTGAAGCCGTCCTCGTGGTTCCGCTGGATCCCGACCTGGCCGGTCTTCCTGTTGTCCGCGCTGTACACCCTCCCCTACGCGCTCCCGGTGTGGCCGGCGGCCTGGCTCGCGGAGGGCCGCGACGTACCGCGTCCGGCGTACGCGCTGGAGGAGATCGGCTGGCCGGACCTCGCCCGGTCGGTCGCGGACGCCTATCACCGGCTCCCACCGGAGCAGCGGGCACGCACCACCCTGCTGACGGCGGGGTACTGGCAGGCCGGGGCGCTGGACCGGTACGGCCCCGACCTGGGTCTGCCCGCCGTTTACAGTCCCAGCCGGGGTTTCTGGTACTTCGGCCGTCCGCCGGAGACCGCGGACACCGTGCTGTTCGTCGGGCCCGATCCGGCGCGGCTGCTGCGCTCGTTCACCGACGCCCGGATCGTTTCCCGCGTCGACAACGCGCTCGGCGTCCGCAACGTGAGCCGCGGGATGCCGATCTGGCTGGTCACCGGGCACACCGAATCCTGGGCCACCGCGTGGCCGGGGCTGCGGGAATTCCGGGTATGACCAGCTGGATCCGGTGGCAGGACTCGCTGTGGCCGTCCCCAGGGGACGGGCGGGCGCCGCGGCGGCCGTGGGGTGGCCGGATCGAGCGGTTCCTGCCGTACGCGCTGCTGGCGCTGAGCACGGTGCTGAGCTTGCTGCTCTCCGGCAACGATCCCGCCGTCACCTTGAAACTGGCGGGGATCGCCGCGGCCTGGCTGCTGGTGTCCTTCACCCTCGTCCCGGCCCGGTGGGCCGGACATCCGGTGGTCGTCGCCGTGTCCTTCACCGGGCTCGTCGCGATCGCCGCGGTGCTCGAAGCACATGACACGGTGTTCCTCATCTTCATGATCACCGGGTTCTTCGACGCGATGCGGCTGCGGCCCGCCCCGCTCGCGCTGGCCGGGGTCTTCGTGGTTTCCGCGCTGATCAACACACTGCCCAACGGCGGGCCGATCCAGGCCTTCGCCGAGCAGCCCGCGTTGTGGCTCGTGGTCACGCTGGTGCAGACGGCCGCCATCGGAGGCGGCGGACTCGTCTCGGCGGCGATGGCGCGTCAGCACGCGGAACGCAAACGCGTACTCGACGAACTCGCCGCCGCGCAGGAGGAGAACGCGGGGCTGCAGCGGCAATTGCTGGCCCAGGCCAGGGAAGCCGGTGTCCTCGACGAGCGCCAGCGGCTGAGCCAGGAAATCCACGACACACTCGCCCAGGGCTTCACCGGGATCATCACCCAGCTGGAGGCGGCCGCGGAGGCGAACGGCGATCCCGCGGAATGGCAGCGGCACGTCGGCACCGCGATGGCGCTGGCGCGCGAGAACCTGACCGCCGCACGGCGTTCGGTGCGCGCGCTCGGCCCCCAGCCGCTGGCGGGCGCGACGCTGCCGGAGGCGCTCGACGAGGTCTCCCGGCTGTGGGGCGAGCGGACCGGCGTCGAGGTCCGCTTCACCACCACCGGGACCGCGCGGGCATTGCACCCCGAGATCGAGGCGACCCTGCTGCGGATCACGCAGGAGGCGCTGGCCAACGTCGAGAAGCACTCCGCCGCGACGATCGTGGGACTCACGTTGTCGTACATGGCCGATCAGGTGACCATCGACGTCAGGGACGACGGCCGCGGCTTCGATCCCGGCGTGGTCGTCTCCTCCGGTGAGGGCGGTTTCGGCGTCCCCGGGATGCGCGCCCGGGTCGCCCGGCTTGCCGGCACCCTGCACCTCGAATCCGAGCCGGGCGGCGGGACGGCCGTTTCGGCCAACCTTCCCGCCATCGCACTGGAGGCCCGTCCATGACGATCACCTTGCTGATCACCGACGATCACCCGATCGTCCGTGACGGGCTGCGCGGGATCTTCACCGCGGACCAGGGATTCGAGGTACTCGGCGAAGCGGCGTCCGGCGACGAAGCCGTCGCGCTGACGGAGAAACTGCGCCCCGACGTCGTGCTGATGGACCTGCGGATGCCCGGCTCCGGTGGGGTGGCCGCGATCGCGGAACTGGCGAAACGCGGCAACCCCGCGCGGATCCTCGTGCTGACGACCTACGACACCGACACCGACGTCGTCCCGGCGATCGAGGCCGGCGCGACCGGTTACCTGCTCAAGGACGCTCCGCGCGAGGAACTCTTCCGTGCCGTGCGCGCGACGGCGCGCGGGGAGGCCGTGCTCTCCCCCGCCGTCGCCGACCTGATCATGGGCAGGATGCGCGCACCCGCGCCGGAACCGCTGAGCCGCCGGGAGATCGAGGTCCTCACGCTGATCTCGCGGGGTTCGACCAACAAGGAGGCCGCGAAACAGCTGTTCATCAGCGAGGCCACCGTGAAGACACACCTCGTGCACGCCTATGCGAAGCTCGGGGTGAAGGACCGGGCGGCCGCCGTCGCGACCGCTTTCGAACGGGGGCTCCTCGGGAGCTGAGCCCTACGGCGTCCAGCCCGTCGACTCGGCCCACGCGGCGGCCCGGACGAAGGCCTCGTCGATCCAGTCCTGCTTGTCGTCGGTGTACCGCTCGAAACTTCCGTCGCCGGCGTGCTTCGCGGCCATGGCGTGCTTGACCGCCGCGTAGGCGTCCCGCTCGTCCTGGTTCTGGCGCAGCCACTCCGGGAACAGCAGCGCGAGCCGCCAGGCCGGCGTCTCCTGCGACCGGACGTGCAGGTTCACCGGGCGCCGGGGGTCGCCGCCGAAGTGGAACCGTTTCGCCCAGGTGCCCTCTTCGCCGTGCGCGTCGTCGAACCAGTCGCCTTCCGCGCGTGGGAAACCGGCGTCGGAAAGGGCGTCCGCCAGCGCGTCGGCGTCGTCCAAAGTGGACACTGTGAGCTGGAGGTCGAGGATGTCCTTGGCGGGCAGGCCGGGCACGGAGGTCGAACCGATGTGGTCGGCCCGCACGGCCTTGTCCGCTGCCGCCACGCGGATCCGCGCGAGCGCCCGCTCGGCCTGCGCGGGCCAGGTCTCGTCGTACGGCGCGATCTTCGGCGACATCGGCGGGCGCGGCTTGCGGAGCCGCACGTTGGCTTCGAACGGGGTCAGCCTGTCGGCCCACAACGCGTCGACGTCGGCGAGCACGATGTCGGCCGCTCCGCTGTTGTCGAGCCAGACGTCGGCCACGGCCCGGCGCTGGTCGGTGGTGGCCTGTGCCTTGATCCTGGCGCGCGCGTCGGTCTCGGCCATCCCCCGGGACTCGACGAGACGGCGGACGCGGACCTCCTCCGGAGCGTCGACCATGACGACGAGGTGGTACATCGGCGCGAGTCCGCCTTCGACGAGGAGCGGGATGTCGTGCACGATGATCGCGTCCGGCGCGGCGCTCGCCATCAGCTCGGCCGTCCGGGCGCCGACCTTCGGATGGACGATCGAGTTCAGCCGCTTGCGGGCCTCCTCGTCGGCGAAGGCCTTGGCGGCGAGTGCGGCACGATCGAGTGAACCGTCGGCCGCGACGATGTCGTCCCCGAACGCCTCGACGAGCTCGGCGAGGCCCGGTGTCCCCGGCTCGACGACCTCCCTGGCGATCTTGTCGGAGTCGATGAGGACGGCGCCGTGCTCGGAAAGGCGGTTCGCCACCGTTGATTTTCCAGCGCCGATCCCGCCGGTCAGGCCCACACGCAACATGACGATCAGCCTAGTGCGCGACCTCGGGCGACCGCACAGGGTTAAGTGAGGTACACATCCGGCACAGAAGGATGCAAAAGGCAAGATCATCGTGACGCGTGACTCAACCTTTATGGGTGACACGCCGGTCGGTTACACGGCTTCGGGGGCCTGATTGCGTACCGTGCGCGGCGAAGGTAGCCCACACGGAGGAAAGATGGCAGACGGGAAGCACGTCGGAAGGCACCGGCTCGGTTCGCCGGGGCTGGTGCACTGTGTCCTCCATCGTCCCGTGGCCGAGGCCCTCGCCGAATATCGGCGCACGTGGCTGAGCGCGCTCCTGGTTCCCGCCAAGCACAGCTTCGCCGGACTCCGCCGCAAGGCCCGCGCCGCGGCACTCGAACGCGTCTGGGTCCCGGCCGTCCGGCCCGTCACCTCCTGACGCCCTCTCCTCTCTCTCGCGTTTAGTCCTCTGGTGGCGGTAGTTGCCGTGCGCAAGTACCGCATTTAGAGGACGAAAAGCGGGGGGTGGTGGGCACAAGACAGCGGCCCCGGTCCGTGGTGGACCGGGGCCGCTGTCTGTCAGCTATTGGCTGAGCGCCTTGATCACGCGCCGCCCGAGAGCTTCTCGCGGAGAGCCGCGAGCTGCTCGTCGCTGGCGAGCGTGCCACCGCTCTTGGCCTCGGCCGGAGCGGAGGTGTAGCTCTGCTCGCCCGAGTCGCTCGAGGTGACACCGGTCGCGGCGTCCGCAGCGGCCTCGGCGTCGGCCTCGGCGGCCTTCTGGACCTGCTTCATGTGAGCCTCGTAGCGGGTGTGAGCCTCGGCGTACTGACGCTCCCACTCCTCACGCTGCTTGTCGAAGCCTTCCTGCCACTCCTGGGTGTCCGGGTCGAAGCCTTCGGGGTAGATGTAGTTGCCCTCGGCGTCGTACTCGGCGGCCATGCCGTACTGAGTGGGGTCGAACTCGGTCTCCGGCGTGACGCCCTCGTTCGCCTGCTTCAGCGACAGCGAGATGCGACGACGCTCGAGGTCGATGTCGATGACCTTGACCATCACGTCGCCGTTGACCTGGACGACCTGCTCCGGGATCTCCACGTGGCGCTCGGCCAGCTCGGAGATGTGCACCAGGCCCTCGATGCCCTCCTCGACGCGCACGAACGCACCGAACGGGACGAGCTTGGTGACCTTGCCCGGCACGATCTGGCCGATCGCGTGGGTGCGGGCGAACTGACGCCACGGGTCTTCCTGGGTCGCCTTCAGCGACAGCGAGACGCGCTCGCGGTCCATGTCGACGTCCAGAACCTCGACCGTGACCTCCTGGCCGACCTCGACGACCTCGGACGGGTGGTCGATGTGCTTCCAGGACAGCTCGGAGACGTGCACCAGGCCGTCGACGCCACCCAGGTCCACGAAGGCACCGAAGTTGACGATGGACGACACGACACCCTTGCGGACCTGCCCCTTGGCGAGCGCGTTGAGGAACTCGCTGCGCACCTCGGACTGGGTCTGCTCCAGGTAGGCACGGCGGGACAGGACCACGTTGTTGCGGTTCTTGTCCAGCTCGATGATCTTCGCCTCGAGCTCACGGCCGACGTACGGCTGCAGGTCGCGGACGCGGCGCATCTCGACCAGCGACGCCGGCAGGAAGCCGCGCAGGCCGATGTCCAGGATGAGGCCGCCCTTGACGACCTCGATGACGGTGCCCTTGACGGGCTCGTCCTTCTCCTTGAGCTCCTCGATCGTGCCCCAGGCGCGCTCGTACTGCGCACGCTTCTTGGACAGGATCAGACGGCCTTCCTTGTCCTCCTTCTGGAGAACGAGGGCTTCGACCTCATCGCCGACGGTGACAACCTCAGCCGGGTCGACATCGTGCTTGATGGAGAGCTCGCGCGAGGGGATGACGCCCTCGGTCTTGTAGCCGATGTCGAGCAGGACCTCGTCGCGGTCGACCTTGACGATGGTGCCTTCAACGATGTCGCCATCGTTGAAGTACTTGATCGTCTTGTCGATCGCTGCGAGGAAGTCTTCCTCCGACCCGATGTCGTTGATAGCGACTTGCTGGGGCCCAGTGGGGGCGGTCGGGGCGGTGGCGGTGTCGGTCGTCATTAGGCGGGTTGCTCCGGTGGATGGGAAGTAGTGGGTTTGCAGTTAGGGCACCATGGGCTCTTCCGGCATGAGGTGACCACATGAGCAAACGTCCACAGGGAACGACCGCGAGCATCACCGCATCCGGTACGCGACCCCCTGACCCGGACGCTGAGCGAACCGGGGGAAAGAGTAGCGCGAACCCACTGCGCTAACAGATATCCTACGCGGCCCCCTGTACACGGCACAATCAGGGTCACACCCGCGATCACAGCGGGCGGACGATCTGGGCCGCGAAGCCCTGACCTGGGGAAAGGATATCGGTTTGAGTCAGCAGTCCGCCGCCGAGCGGGAATCGGCGGCCGAACGGCACGCGCAGGCCGAGGAGCGGCTCGGCACCGCGGGGGTCGCCTACCGGGCGGTCTCGGCGCCGGAGGCGACGGCCGCGAACCTGGCCTGGTGGGACGCCGACGCCGACGACTACCAGGCGACCCACGGCGGCTTCCTCGGCGACGCGGACTTCGTCTGGTGCCCGGAGGGCGTCCGCGAGGCCGACGTCGCACTTCTGGGTGAAGTCGGCGGCAAGCGGATCCTCGAGGTCGGCTGCGGGCAGGCGGCCTGTTCGCGCTGGCTCGCCACGCAGGGCGCCGAAGCGGTGGCGACCGATCTCTCCGCGGGCATGCTCCGGCACGCGCGGGAAGGCAACGACCGGACCGGTCCCGCCGTCCCGCTCGTGCAGGCGACGGCGGAGTCGCTCCCCTTCGCCGACGCGAGCTTCGACGCGGCGTGCTCGGCCTTCGGCGCGATCCCGTTCGTGGCCTCGGTGGACGTCGTGTTCGCCGAAGTGCACCGGGTACTCCGGCCGGGGTCCCGCTGGGTGTTCTCGGTGACTCATCCGATGCGCTGGATCTTCCCCGACGACCCCGGACCGCAGGGCCTCACCGTCACCCAGCCGTATTTCGACCGCACCCCGTACGTCGAGGTCGACGACGAGGGCGTCGCGACGTACGTCGAGTACCACCGCACCATCGGCGACTACGTCCGCGCGCTCGCCGATGCCGGTTTCACCCTCACAGACCTCATCGAGCCCGCCTGGCCGGAGGGCCACTCGCGTACCTGGGGGCAGTGGAGCCCGTTGCGCGGCAAGCTCTTCCCCGGCACGGCGATCTTCTGCACCCAGCGGGGATGACGCGGCAGGCGGATCCGCAGGCAGCGCGCTTCGCCGCGCTCGATCCGCTGCTCCCGCCACCGCCGCCGCTCCCGCCCGGCGAACCCGTCGAGGCGGGCGGCGCGGTCGGGACGATCGCGCGGCTGCGGTTCCCGGTCGGTTCGTGGCAACGGCTCTGGAGCCCGGCTCGGCTGCAGATCCTCTCCGCGGTCCTCCCCGACGACGCCGGCGCGGGGATGAACGCGCTGCTCTCCGTGTGGCGCACGCGGATCTCGCTCGCCGCCGCCGAACCGGATTCGTCGTGCACGGTCACCTGGCCCAGCCGCGACGTCGTGGTGGCACGCGCTTTGCTCGACCACGGGCTCGCACCGCAACTGGCACTGGCGGTCCGCGCGCCGTCCCCCGGCGACGGGCACACGGTGCCCGGGGTGACCGTCCGGGAGTCCGCCGGCGGCGACCTGGAGGAGATCGTCGCTCTCCGGTTCGAGGAACTCCGCTACACCTCGTTCGTCGGCCATGGCGTCGTCCGGCCCGGCGCCGAGGCCTTGCTCGCCGAAGAGGTCCGCCGCGGCCTGCAATTCGGCGGCCGGGCCTGGGTCGCCGAAGAAGAAGGGGTCACCGTCGGGATGGTGACCGGCGGAAAGCGCTCACCGGCCCCCGGTGACGCGCTCGCCGGACGGCTGCCGCCCGGCGAATGGGGTTACCTCGGCACCCTCGCGGTCACCGCGGCCGCACGGGGCCGCGGGATCGGGCGCGCGCTGACCGCGGTCGCGCACGACGAGCTGTTCTCGCCGTCGTCGCGCGGTACCTTCGTCTCGTACAATCCGGCCAATCCGCTGTCCCCGGTGTTCTGGCACCGGCAGGGTTATCGTCCACTATGGACGACGTGGGCGGTGAGCCCGGCCGCGGCACTGCGGTAGCGGTGATCGGCGCTACGGACACTGGGGACGGAATGGAAATAGAGAAGGCGTTGTTCGACGCGCACCGCACGCGGTTCGCGGCGATCGACAGGCTGCTGCCCGAGGCGCCCCCGCCGCCGGTCGCCGGCGAGCGCGTCGACGCCGCCACGGCGTCGGGGATCCAGGTGACCGGCGTGGTGCAGCGGCAGTTGCACGGCCCGGACGACGTCCCGCTGCTGTGGTCGGCCGCCGACGTGCGCCAGCTGTTCCCCTTCATCGGGGACACCGGCACCGAGGGGATGGACGTCCTGCTGCGCGCGTGGCGGACGTGGATGGACGCCGAATCACCCGGCGAGGATTCGTCCTGTGTGGTCAATTGGCCGAGCCGCGACGCCGAGGCGATCCGCGCCTTGCTCGACCACGGGCTGGTGCCGATGTCGGCACTCGCCGTGCGCACCGGGCGCCACCGCGAGGAACCCGCCGACGACGGGGTGACCGTCCGCCGGGCCCGGCCCGACGACTTCGACGAAGTGCTCGCGATGGCCGTGTCGACGCACGACTACATCGGGCAGGTCGCCACGCGGCACCGCCCGAACGCCGACGCCCTGCTCGCCCCGGGGCTGGAGCGCGCCCTCGACAAGGACACCCCGCTGCTGTGGCTCGCGGAGCGGGACGGGGAGGTCGCCGCGTTCGCGCACGCCGCCTGGATCGCCTCGACGCCGGGGTCCGCCGAGGCCGAACTGCTCCCCCACGGCCGCTGGGGTTATGTCAACAACGTGGTCACCATGCCCGGCCTGCGCGGGAGCGGCCTCGGACAGGCCCTGATGTCCGTGGTGCACAAGGAGTTCGACGCCGACGGCGCGGACGGCACCTACCTCTACTACAACCCGACCAACCCGCTCTCCTCGGTGTTCTGGCACCGGCAGGGTTATCGTCCACTGTGGACGTCCTGGGAGGTCCATCCGGCTTCGGCGCTGCGCTAGCCGAAAAGCGGCGGTGTTCCGTCCGTTTTGCGGCGGTTTCGTCACCCATGGGTGTGACGTAGGCCCCGCGCGGTTGCTCACCTCCCAGGTCAACGTTAACTTTTGAACTGACCAGTCAGTTTAAAAGTTCCACGAGTCATCGACCTGGGAGTTCTTCGTGCGGGTTCAAGCCGACAGGGTGTCCGTCACCGGGCCCCACGGCACGTTGCTGTCGCCCACCTCGCTCACCGTCTCGGGCGGTGAGCTGGCGATCGTGCACGGCGAGCCCGGAGTCGGCGTCACGGCCTTCGGGCTGGCGCTGGCCGGGCGCCTGAAGCCTGCGACCGGGACCGTGACCGTCGAGGGCGGCGACGCGCGGAAGGTCGTCGCCGTCGTCGACTCCCCCGGCGTCAGCGAGCCGGACGGCGCGCTGACGCTGCAGGTCGTCGTCGGGGAGGAACTGGAACTGGCCAAGCGCCCGGCAGGCAAGGCCGCCGTCGCGAGCTGGCTGGCCGAGCACGGCGCCGCCGCGTTCGCCACCACCCGCTTCGAGAACATCGAAGCGGTGACGCGCACCCGCCTGCTGACCGCCCTCGCCGCGAGCCGCGAGGGCGTCGGCGTACTCGTGCTGGACACCCCGGACAGACACACCAGCGACGTCGAAGGCTGGACGCGGGTCGCCCGTGAGCACGCCGGTCGCGGCCTCGCCGTCGTCGTGCTGACCGCGACGACCCCCGTTTCGGCCCTGCCGTCGAAGCCCGCCCTCCTCGGCGGCCTCGACCAGCCGGACCCCGTGCGCTGCGCGCCCGCCGCGATCCCGGCGGAGACGACGCTGGAAGAGACCGTGCCGGACGAAACCCCAGAGACCTCAGGAGACCAGGAATGAACCCCGTCCGGATCGCCGCCAACGAGCTGCGCCGGCTGAGCAGCGGCGTCCTGCCGAAGCTCGCCATGGTCGCGCTCGTCCTGGTACCGCTGCTGTACGCGTCCTTCTACCTCTACGCGAACTACGACCCCTACTCGCGGCTGGACAAGCTCCCGGCGGCCGTCTACACCTCCGACGCCGGTGCGAAGGACTCGGCGGGCGCGGAGCGCAACGTCGGCCGCGAAGTGACCGACGAACTGGTCAAATCCGGCACCTTCCAGTGGCACGACGTCTCCCCCGAGGAGGCGGCCAAGGGCGTCCGCGACGCCACCTATTCGTTCGCCATCGGGATCCCGCGTGACTTCTCCGCGGCGTTGCTGTCGTCCGGCAACTTCCAGCCCCAGCAGGCGACGATCACGCTGACGACCAACGACGCCAACAACTATCTGTCGGGCACCATCGCGAAACAGGTGGCCGAACAGGTCCGCAAGACGATCGCCGAGAAGGTCGGCAGCGAGGCCGCGGACAAGTTCCTGGTCGGCTTCTCGACGATCTACGGCAAGATCCAGGAAGCCTCGACAGGTGCTTCGCAGCTCGCCGACGGCGCGGGCAAACTGAAGACCGGTCAGCAGCAACTCGCCGACGGCGCGTCGCAGCTCGCCTCCGGCAGCTCTCAGCTGGCGACCGGGCTCAGCACCCTGAAATCGGGCACCGCCCAGCTGCCTGCCCAGACGCAGAAGCTCGCCGACGGCGCCGGTCAGGTCGCCGACGGGAACCAGAAGGTCGCCGACGCGGCCTCGCTCGCGGCGACGGCGTCCGGGGACATCCAGGCCAAGCTCGACAACTACCGCACCCAGCTCGCCCAGGACCTGCGGAACGCCGGTGTCCCGGAGACCCAGGTGCAGGAGATCCTGAGCCGCCTCGACACGCTCCGCTCGCCGGTGGACCAGGCGAACACGAAGATCCAGACCGCGAACAGCCAGCTCGGCCAGCTCGCCTCCGGCGCGCGCCAGGTGTCCGACGGCGCGCACCAGCTGGCCTCGGCGACCCCGCAGCTCACCAGCGGGATCGCGCAGGCCTCGGACGGGGCGAATCAGCTCCGTGACGGCGCGGCGAAGCTGAACCAGGGCGAGCAGTCCGCGGTCACCGGCACGAACCAGCTCGCCGACGGCGCGGTGAAGCTGCGCGACGGGCTCGCCGCCGGGCTCAAGGAGATCCCGAACCCCGACGACCCCACCCGCGCGGCCACCGCCAACACCATCGCCGACCCGGTCGCGGTCAACTCCTCCGGCGTCGCCTCGGCGGGGACCTATGGCGCGGGCCTCGCCCCGTTCTTCATCTCACTGGCGACCTGGATCGGCGCGTTCGTGCTGTTCCTGCTGCTGCGCCCGCTCTCGACCCGCGCGCTGACCGCCGGCGCGTCGCCGTTCAAGGTCGCGCTCGGCGGCTGGCTCCCCTCGGCGGTGCTGGGGATCGCGCAGGTGATCGTGCTGTTCGGCGCGGTGACCTGGCTGGTCGGCATCAAGGTCGCGCATCCGCTCGGCGCGATCGGGTTCGCCGTGCTGGTGTCGCTCACCTTCACCGCGGTGGTGCACGCGCTCAACGCCTTCTTCGGCGCCGTCGGGAAGTTCCTCGGCCTGGTGCTCCTGGTGCTGCAGCTGGTCAGCGCGGGCGGCACGTTCCCCTGGCAGACCATCCCGGACGCGCTGTACCCGCTGCACATCGCGCTGCCGATGGGGTACGCGATCGACGGGTTCCGGCACCTGCTCTACAGCGGCGCGTCCATGGAGATCCTCGGCGACATCGGTGTCCTGGTGGGCTACCTCGTCGGCGGGATCCTGGTTTCGACGCTGGCCGCGCGGAAACGCCGTACGTGGACGGTGTCGGCGCTGAAACCCGAGCTGGCGTTGTGACCACCCGGGGTGAGGCGACGAAGCAGAAGTTGTTCGAGGCGACGCTGCGGCTGTCGGCCAGCCGCGGCCTCGTCGGGCTGACGGTGGACGACATCGCGGCCGAGGCGAAGGTCGCCAAGGGCACCGTCTACTACAACTTCGGCAGCAAGGACGGTCTCGTCGACGCGCTGTTGCGCTACGGCGTCGGTGTGCTCGCGGACCGGCTGCGCGCGGCCACCGGCGACGGCGACCCGATGGACGTGATCTCCTCGCAAGTGGACGCCGCGCTGGAGTTCATCGCCGAATACCCCGGTTTCTCCCAGATACTGGTCAGCGAGATGTGGCGCACGCCCGGCACGTGGCACGAGACGCTGACGTTGCTGCGCGAGGAGATCATCTCGATCGTGCGGGAACAGCTGCACCGGCTGGACGCCGCCGGGCGGCTGCCCGACGGCGTCCAGATCCCGACGGCCGCGGCCGGGTTGTTCGGCACGATGCTGGTGGTCGCCCTGGACTGGCAGGGGTTCCAGCCGAAGCGGACGAGGGCCGACGTGCGGGAGTCGGTGATGGTGCTGATCCGGGGCCTGGGACGCTGACCCGGTCGTGAGTGGTAATGACGGTTCTAGCGGGGTAAGGCAAACGTGGCGTGATCGGCTCGCCGCCGTGAAGGTCCCCCTTGTCTGCCCTCACGGTAGCGAAGGAGGCCTTCACTACCGTGTGCCCGGCGAGGGGTTCCCCGAGGAGGCGGGGCGCGCCTCTTGACTGTCCATAAAGGACAGTTTCCGGCGACTCGGTGTCCGATTGATGTCGATCTGTGCGGTCCTGGGCGGGGTCGTGAGTGGCAATGAGGGTTAGAACCCTATTTGCCACTCACGACCACCTCGCGAGGCCGGGCAAACTGCTCAAGTCGGACATTGATCGCCGGGAAAGTGTCCCTTGTGGACACCCGCGGTCAAGGCCCGGCTTCCGTCAGCCAGTCCGGACCCGCACCGGGACGCGCCACATTTGGCTTACCCCTCAATAGAACCGTCATTACCACTCACGAGCCCTCCGGCTCCCGGACCCACTTCAGCTTCACCTCGAAGTTGCCTTCCAGCCCGGTCTTCGCGATCACCGCGCCCGCCTGCGCGGTCAGCTTGACGCCGAACTTGATCTCGACCTCGTCCGGCCCCTTGGTCATGGACCGGAAGGTGGCCAGCGCCGACGCGGCCGCGTCCCGCACGTTCGCCAGCGCCGCCTCGAACGATCCCTTGGCGTCCTCGATCAGGTCGTCGCGCCGGGAGACCCGGGCGGTGCCGGGCAGGGGGTCGATCTCGACGACCACCGAACCGCCGCCTTCGAGCGGGAACCGCGTCAGCTCGTGCACCGGTACTCCTTCACTGTCCACATTGGATCTTCAGCCATTCGCCGGGCTGGATGCTCTTCTGGACGTCGTCGAGCTGCTTGAGCAGGGTGTCCAGCCGGTCCCGGTTGCTCAGGTACTCCAGGACGGCGCGGTGGAACGCGCCGGTCATCGCCGCGGGCATCAGGTCGGAGGCGTCGAAGCACAGGGCGGGCGCCGAGGTGAGCGTGTCCGCGACCTTCCGGCTCACCTGGTCGGTGTAGACGTCGAGACCTAGTTTCCGGTTGGCGGAGAACGCGCTCGCGCGCGGAATGGACGGCCACACGCGCTGCGCCTTCTCCGAAGCCAGGTACCGGATCAGCTTCCGCGCCTGCGGGGTGTCCCGGAACATGCCGGCGAGGTCGGCGGCGACCTCGGAGACCTCGCGGCCGGGGAACGGGAGGAAGTCGAAATCGGCGCCGGGGCGCGGAGAAGTCCCGTCGGCCCGTTTCAGGCCCTGGTAGCGGCTCATGATGAACGACGCCTGATGTTCGAGCACGCAACCCGGCCGGGCGGCGAACATCGGCTTGCCCGCGTCGCCGAAGTCGGTCAGCAGCGCGGCCGCGGTACCGCCGCGGATCCCGGCGGGGTCGAGCAGGGAACCCCAGTCCAGCCAGGCTTGTTTGACCTCCGGTGACGTCCACCGCAACCCGCCGGACGCCCATTGCCAGTACTTCTCGGGTCCCGCCGAATGCAGCAGGATGTCCTCGATCCAGTCGGTGCCCGGCCAGCCCGAGGTGGGCGGCGCCCCCATCCCGACACACCACGGGGTGGCGCCCGCGGCCGTCAGCCCGGCGGAGAACGCGCGGAGACCTTCGAACGACGTCGGGCGGACCCCGGTCAGCTGGGCCGGGTTGTACCAGATCACGCTCTTGAGATCGGCCTTCACCGCGACCGCGTACAGCTGCTGGGTGCCGATCTTCTGCAGGCTGACCCATTGCGGGCTGAAGGAGCCCGCCATCGTCGCGGAGAGATCGTCGCCCAGCGGCAGCAGATCGCCCGATTTCTGGTACTTCGCGAGCACCCCGGCGTTGGGCAGGACGGCGACGTCCGGCGGGGTGCCGCGCTGGACGTCCGAGGCGAGCACCTGGTCCACGGCACGGGTGCCCTGATAGAGGTAGCCGACCCCGGTGTCTGCCTTGAACGCGTCGAGCACCTGCCGGAACGCGTCCGCCTCGGCACCGGTCCACAACGCGAGCACCACGACGGACCCGCCGTCGGGCGACGCCGAGCAGCCGCCCGCGACCAGCGAGAGCGCCATCAGCAAAGCCAGCAACCGTTTCACGGGCGATACCGGTATTCGTCGATGCGGGCGTGGAGCCCGAGCAGGACCAGTCCGCCCGCGAGCAGCGTGCCCGCCGGGATCAGGAACTCCCGCCCGCCGGATTCGGCCGCTCCCGCCGCGTCGGCCGCCACGGCCTTCACGCCCGCGGTGGCCACCCGCGTGTTGTCCGTCGACACCGTGGTGGCCTGCCGTGCCTTCGCCCGGAATTCGTCGGCGGTCACGCCGCATCCCTGCTCCTGATCGCAGTACTCGCTCACCAGGTCGGCGAGCCGTCGCTGGCCCTCGTCGTCGGCGGCCTGGATCTGCGCGTCCCGTGCGGCGGCGACGTCGTCGAGCCGCTCCCCGACCGAGTCGAGCCGGTCGCGGCTGACCAGGGTGAACACCAGTGCCACCCCGATCGCGGCGATCAGCGCGGTCGCCCCGAGCAGCGGGAGGTTCGCCACGCGGCGGAAGCGTTTCTTGAGGTACAGCTGGGTGAGCACCAGCAGGACCAGTAGCGCCGCTACCGGCAGGAGCCACAGCGGGAGCATCGCGAGGCTCACGCCGGTCGACGACACTTGTGTGTCCAAGGCGGCACGTTGCTTGCCCTGTAAGGATTCCAGCTCGTCGAGGACGCCACCGGCGGCGTGCAGCAGCCGGGAGGCGTGCCAGAGGTCGACCGCGCCGAGCACCGCGGCGTCCGGCTGCCGCAGATGCACGTCGGCCTGCCCGATCGAGCCCGAGTAGGCCGCGACCTGGCTTTCCACCACCTGCAGCGCGTTGCCGCCTGCTTCGCCTGCCTGGTTGAACTCCGCGACCCGCGCGAGGCTCTGGCTCGCCAGCGCCAGCTGATTCGAGTACTCCTGGCCCGGCCCGGCCAGTTTCGCCTGTCCCGAGGCGAAACTGGCGATCGCGGCGGCGTCGGCGGCCACCAGCGCCGACCGCGCGGCGGTCACTTCGAGGACCGCCTGGGAGGTCCGGTCACGGACGTTCTCCGCCGTGTCCTGGACATTGTTGAACGCCCACAAGGAGACCACGAGGACCGCGAGGGTGAGCGCCAGCAGGCCGGTGCGGAGCCGCACCAGCCGCACCCGGGTCGCCGTCACGAAACCGCCTCGTCGAACGGCCTGCCGCAGCCGACGCAGAAGTTCGCCCCGGCCGGGGACAGCCCGGAGCAGACGGCGCAGACGACCGGTGGCGCCTCGGCGGGTTCGGACACCGGACGATCTTCCTGCGCGGGCGCGATTTCCGAAACCCTCGAAGGGATAACGACATGCAGAGCGTGGCTGCGCGTCGCGTCCGCGCGCAGGCGCACGACACCCTTCTCCGCGTCGACGATCTCCACGACACCCGTGAGACGGCCGAGAGTGTCCTCGTCCTCCGCTTTGGCGGCCAGGACGGCCGCCCGGCCCCAGTGCCGTTCGGCCCCGGCCTGGTCACCGGCCGCGTAGGCGTCACCTCCGGCGGTCAACGCCTCGGCGAGATCGGCCTGAGCCGCGTACTTCGAGATCATCGGGTGGATCAGCGTCGGCGGGACCGGATCGCGGGTCCACCGCCCCTCGATGGCCAGCGCGTCCCCCTCGGTCGTGGCACCGGGAACAGGCACGAGTTCCGTCCACGCCAGCTGGCGGTCCTGCCCGTGGCGGGGTTCGAGGTCCGGATCGAGATCCAGGATCACCTGGTAGTCCCGCGTCTCGTCGCTCGCGAACGAGCCGAGTGAGAGTTCCACCTCGCGCACGGCGACCTCCCGGCACCGGTCGGTGAGGTCGTACTCGTCGGGGAAGACCTGTTTGACCGACCGCAGCCTGCTGAACGGCATGGTGCCGACGCGCAGCCGGACCTCGGGCAGCACCTTGGTCATCGCCCTCTCGATGAGCTGACGGAAATCCTCGGCGAGCTTGTCGTCCTCGACGACGGAATCGACGTTGCCGCGCAGGACCCGGCCGATCTGAGTGAGTTCCGCCGGCTCCCAGCCGTCGCCGATCCCCCTGGCGTCGCAGACGAACCGGCCCTCGCAGCTGGTGAGCACGTTCATCAGCTCGGACCTGGTCTGCGAATCGTTGCGGCCGTCGGTCAGGAGAATGGCGTGGCGGACCGCGCCGGGTACGCGTTCGAAGAGGTCACGCGCCTTGGCCAGCCAGGTGCCCATCGCGGTGCCGCCGACCGCCGCGAGGTGCTCGACGGCGGCGTGCGCCTCCGCCCTGGTCCGCGCGGAGGCGGTCACCAGGCCGTCCTCGGCGGGGTAGATGGTCTTCGCGCGATCGGTGCCCTGGATGACCGCGAAGCGCACGCCGTCGGGGAGGACGTCGATGGCGGCCGCGGCCGCTCGTCTCGCCTCGCCGATCTTGGTGCTGGGGAACCGCATCGAGCTGGAGCAGTCGATCATCAGCACCTCGGCGGCCGTCCTGGCGACGGTCGCCTCGCCACCGCGGGAGACGACCCGGACGATCGCGGTCATCGCCCGGTCCCCCTCGGCCAGGAACTTGTTCTGGTGCACTTCGAGGCCCAGACTCGGCTCCCCGCTCATCATTCCCCTCTCTCACACCAGGGTCACCGGTCTCACCGAGTTGGCGAGATCGATCAGCACGTCGTGCGGTCCTGGCCCGGGCGCGTGGTGGGCGAGCCGCCGGTACGACTTGTCCAGCACCGTGCGGGCGCCCGTCTCGTCCGCGCGCAGGATCACGCCGTCGGTGATGCCGTCCTGTCCGAGGAGCACCCCCGCCAGCCCGGTCTCCCGCACGGCCGTCACCAGCCGGTCGAAGGCGTCGCCGTCGAGCTCCAAGGCGGACAGCCGCTCCACGGCGTCGTCGAGTTCGGCCGACACCGGAAGGTCCCCGGTGCCCGGCATCGGCGCGGACAGCACCCGCACCCCGGCGATCCGCGCCGCCTCGTCGTAGCGCGAGAATTCCGGGACCTGGTCGAGGATCTCGACCGCGGCGGCGCGGTTGCCCCGCGACAACCGGACCCGCGCGAGCCCGAACGCCGCGCTGACCTGAGTCCGGTCCCGCGCCCACAAGGCGTCGTAGTAGCGCTCCGCTGCGGCAGCGCCGTTGAGGTGCTCCTCGCAGAGGCCGAGCGCGAGTTTCGGCGGCTCCTCGCCGGGGATGTCGCGGTACACGGCGTCGAAGTTCTCCTTGGCCGCGGCGAAATCACCCGCCCCGAGCGCGAGCAGCGCCCGGTGCCACGCCACCCGCCAGTCCTGAGCGGCGCGCTCGCCCAGCAGACGTTCGGCCTCGGCCACCGCCCGCGCGGCTTCGACGATCGCCCCGAGTTCCAGCCGCGCCCGGCACCGGCGGAACTCGACCTCGACCGAACCGGGCACCTTGTCGAGTTTCTTCAGCAGCCGCGCCGCGTCGGGGGCTCGGACAGTGCGCAGGAAGGCTGCCCGCGGGTCGTCCGGATCCTCGCGCGGCACCGGCAGGCCGAGGGCGATCTCCGCGGCCGACGGCCGTTCGCCGAGCGACACGGGCGTCCCCCGCGTCCAGTGCTCCAGCGGTGGCGCCTGGCCGAGTCCCGCGTCGAGCAGTACCGCCCCTTCGGTGAACAGCGTCGATCCGGCGGGCCGGGATTGCCTGTCCCGCAAGGAAAGGATCTCGGCGAGCACGCCGTCGAGCTGGACCAGCATCTCGTGCGCGGTGGCGAACCGCCGGTCGAACGGGGCGGTCGCGCGATCGAGGACGCGGATGAACGATTCGATGCCGAACCGGACGCCGCGCGCGTCGGGGGTGACCGACCAGCCGTCGCTGGCCTGGAAGAGTTCCCGCAGGGTCATGCCGACGGTG
Source organism: Amycolatopsis orientalis (assembly GCF_000943515.2). Taxonomy (NCBI): domain Bacteria; kingdom Bacillati; phylum Actinomycetota; class Actinomycetes; order Pseudonocardiales; family Pseudonocardiaceae; genus Amycolatopsis; species Amycolatopsis orientalis. The sequence continues at coordinate 5,824,132 of NZ_CP016174.1, forward strand.
TGGATGTCGGACCGGACGGTGAGGCCGTGTTTCGCCCGTTCCCGCGGCGACACCTGGTAGTGCTCGGTTCCGACGGCCGGGCTTTCGTCGTCGGAGATCTTGCGGATGGCGCCGAAATCGATGACCTTGATCCGCTTTTCGCCGTGGATCACGTTGTCCGGCTTCATGTCGCAGTACAGCAGGCCCTCACCGTGCAGGTAGTCGAGCGCGGTCAGGATCTCGCGCCCGTAGGCCACGACGTGCTCGACCAGCAGCCGTCCCTCGCTGGAATCCAGCCCCGCCCGGCCGCGGTTCTTGATCTCCCGCAGGGAAAGGCCGTCGACGAACTCCATGACGATGTAGCGGAAGCCGTCGTGTTCGACCACGTTGAGGATCCGGACGATGTTCGGATGATCCAGCGACGTGAGCACCTGGCTCTCGGTCTCCGCGATCCGCACGGCGGCGGTGTTGTTCGTGTTGATCAGGCCCTTGAGCGCGACGTGCCTGCCACCGAGCCGCGAATCCGTTGCCAGGTAGACGAAACCGAGTCCGCCGCGCGCGACGCAGCCGAGCACGTGGTACCGGCCGTCGACCACGTCGCCCGCCGCGAGCTTGGGAGAGAAGGAGAACGGTGTCCGGCAGACCGGGCAGAACCCCTCGGTGGGCGCGGGCCCGCCGCCGATCGAGCGGCCGACCGGAGTACCGGTGCACCCGAGCTTGCCGCAGAACCGTTCCTCTTCCGGGACATGCGGTCCGGTCAGCAGACGGCCCGCGAGGTCGGGGAGTTCGACGAGCGGCAGCGGGACACGGTCGTCCGCGGTCGCGTGGCCGGCCATCTGCTGGGAGCGGGTCACCACGGTGCTCGTGATCCTGGTCGGCGTCTCCCCCGGCCCGGGGATCACCAACGTGGGTCTGTCCTGCCGCACGGGCTCTTCCGGTGTTCCGGGCCGCAGCCCGCAGACCTTGCAGAAACCCGTCTTGCCGAGTTCGCCATGGCAGCCGTCCCGGGCACAGGCCGTCATCCGTCGATCCGTTTCCGTACGATGTTCGCGAACTGCTCGACCGCGTCCGCCGCGGCCCCGAGGTCGCAGGGTCCTTCGAAGAGCATCCGCCAGGCCGGTGCGTAGGCGGCGTCCAGTTCGACGTCCTCGACGAGGCCGTTGTTACGGGCCATCTCGCCGTACGCGTCGAGCCGGGCGCGAAGTTCCGCGCGCCGGGCGAGGTTCTCGTCGAGGAGACGGCGCAGGTCGCGGGCGCGTTCCACGGCCCTGGCCACGGTCCGCTCGCAGGCGGGCAGATGCCGTTTCACCCACTCGGCCTCCCCGTCCCGCTCCGCCGAACGCAATTGCGTCACCGCGCCTTTCAACCGCCGCACTCTGGCTTGGGCGTCCGGGGCGCCGGTGAAGCGAGGGGCGTCGTTCAGATTGTCCTTCTCCAGCTTGTCGAGTTCGGCCAGCCGCGTCTCCAGCAGGCTCAGGCGGCCCTCGATGTCGTCCTCGTCGGCGGGCAGGACGTCGGTGCTCGACCGGACCACGTTCACCCCCGGCGAGGTCTCCTCGCGGAAGGCCAGCGCGAGCCGCAGACCGAGTTCGTGCGCGCGCTGGGCCAGGGGCACGAGCACCTCGCCGACGAGCTCGTCGGGTTCGGCCGACTCGTCGATCCCGTAGACGACGACCGTCCGGCCGGTCCCGTGACGGCCGGCGGGCGAATCCGCCGCGACGTCGAGCCGTTCGGAGATGCGGCGGCGGACCTCGTCGGCGGTCTTGCCGACCGCGTCGACGGCGAGGACGACACTGCCCACCGGCGGCACCGTGGGCCCGGCCGCGCTCCGGCCCGCGCCGTGTTCGCGGTCGGCGAGGACGACCGCGCGGCGCAAGGAGGCCGCGACGCCGGAATCGTCCGCGCCCATGATGATCACCCAGACGTCCGACCGGCCGTGCCCGCCGAGCCACTGGGCGAACTCGCGGGCGAACAGCACGTCGATCGCGGGCGGTTCCGGGTACCGCACGAAACTCGGGTCGATCGCCGGGCTGCCCTCGGCCCAGCGGCGGAGTTCCGGCAGGTACCCGAGCATGGTCTCGACCGGGATCATCCAGGAGACGCGGGCGGCCTCGGTCGCGTACCGGGTCGCGACCATGCCGACGACGTGCCCGGTCTTGTCGGCGATCACCGCGGCGCCGCTGAACCCGTGCGTGATCGGCTCGGCGTCGGAGGTCCGGTGCAGCTGGACGCGTTCGAGGCCGTGCCCGCCGTCGCCGACGACGGTCGCCAACGACCACATGCCGTCCGAACCTTGCGGGAAGCCGTATGCACGGACGCGCTGGTTGTCTTCGAGGGCCGTCCGGTGGAGCGGGGCGCCGGTGATCTGTTCCTCGGGGTGACGCAAGCGGAGCAATGCGACGTCGCCGCCGTCGTCACCGATGGGTGCCGCCTGCGCGACGATCGTGGCGGATCCGGGCTCCACCCCGGGAATCGCCACGAAATCCACGATGACTTCGTCGTGGCCTTCGATCACGTGAGCGCAGGTGAGGAGGTGCTCCCCGTCGAGCATGGTCCCGGCACCCAGGATCCGCCCACGGTGATCGCGCAACCGCACCCGCCAGCGTCTTCGCTCGGAACCCACCCGTAAGACCCTACCGATCGTGAGTGGTAATGACGGTTCTAACCGTCATTACCACTCACGAGGCCTAATGCGCGGCGTCGTTCCAGGACCGCCCGTAGCCGACGGACACCTCGAGCGGGACGGCCAGTTCGTAGGCGGAGCCCATTCCCTGACGCACCAACGCTTCCAGCTGCTCGCGCTCACCTTCGGCGACTTCGAGGACGAGTTCGTCGTGGACCTGCAGCAATACGCGGCTCTTCAGCTTCGCCTCGGTCAGCGCACGATGCACATTCAGCATGGCGACCTTGATGATGTCGGCCGCGCTGCCCTGAATGGGTGCGTTGAGCGCCATCCGCTCCGCCATTTCCCGGCGCTGGCGATTGTCGCTGTTGAGATCCGGCAAATAGCGGCGGCGACCGAAGATCGTTTCCGTGTAACCGACCTTCGCCGCGTCGCCGACCACCGAATGGAGGTAATCGCGCACGCCGCCGAACCGGGAGAAGTACGCCTCCATCTGTTCCTTGGCTTCTTCGGTCGAGATCCGCAGCTGCTGCGAAAGCCCGTACGCCGACAACCCGTACGCCAGGCCGTACGACATCGCCTTGACCCGGAAGCGCAGCTCCGGCGTGATCTCCTCCGGCGGCAGCGAGAACGCGCGCGACGCCACGAAGGTGTGCAGGTCCTCGCCGCTGTTGAAGGCCTGGATCAGTCCTTCGTCCTGCGAGAGATGCGCCATGATCCGCATTTCGATCTGGCTGTAGTCCGCCGTCATCAGCTCGGCGTATCCGTCGCCGACGACGAACGCGTCGCGGATGCGGCGGCCTTCCTCGGTGCGGATCGGGATGTTCTGCAGGTTCGGGTCGATCGAGGAGAGCCGTCCGGTGGCGGCGATCGTCTGCAGCAGCGTGGTGTGGATGCGGCCGTCGTCGGCGACCGCCTTGATCAGGCCCTCGACCGTGGTGCGCAGTCGGGTAGCGTCCCGGTGCTCCAGCAGATGCTGCAGGAACGGGTGCTCGGTCTTCTCGAACAGGCTCTGCAGCGCCTCGGCGTCGGTGGTGTAGCCGGTCTTGGTGCGCTTGGTCTTCGGCATGCCGAGTTCGTCGAACAGGATCACCTGCAGCTGCTTCGGCGAACCGAGGTTGACCTGCTTGCCGATGACCGCGTACGCCTCGTCCGCGGCCTGGGTGACCCGGCTGAGGTAGTGCGCTTCCAGATCCGTCAGATGCTCGATGTCGACGGCGATCCCCGCCGCTTCGAGACCGGTGATCACCTGCAGGAGCGGCAGTTCCAGCTCGACGAGCAGCTGCGCGCCGCCGAGTTCCTCCAGCTCCTTGGTCAGCGCGCCCGCCAGTTCGGCGACCGCGCGGGCCTTGACCAGCTCGGCCTGGATCTCCTTCTGCTCCATGTCCTCGGCGCCACCGTCGAGCAGCGACAGCTGCCCGTCGCCGGTGTCGGCCTCGGAGCGCAGCTCGCGGTGCAGGTAACGCAGGACCAGGTCGTCGAGTTCGAAGGTGCGCTGGCCGGGCCGGACCAAGTAGGCCGCGAGCGCCGTGTCCATGACGAGCCCCGCGAACGCCCAGCCGCGCGCGCGGACGGCGTGCAACGGGACCTTGAGCTCGTGGCCGATCTTCTGGACCTTCTCGTCGGCGAGCCAGGCGGTGAGCGCCTTGTCGTCCTCGGCGTCCATCGCGGTGACGTCGACATACGCGCCCTCGCCGTCCGGCGCCGCGAAGGTGATGGCCTTCAGGTCGGAGCGGACCGAGGCACCGGTGGTGCGGAACGCCAGGCCGACCGGCGCGTCCTGGCCGGTGTGCGCGGCAAGCCAGGCGGTGAGCCCGCCCGGGGCGAGCTTCGCGCCGCTGACCTCGAAGCCCTCTTCGGCCTCGGGCTCGGCGCTCTGCAGGGTCGCGAAGAGGCGATCACGCAGGACACGGAACTCGAGTTCGTCGAACAGCGCGTGGACGGCCTCGCGGTCCCAGGGCCGCAGTTCGAGACCGGACGGGCCGAGTTCCAGCTCGACGTCGCGGATCAGCTCGGTGAGCTGGCGGTTCAGCATCACCGCGCCGAGGTGCTCGCGCAGCGCGTCGCCCACCTTGCCCTTGACCTCGTCGACCCGGTCGATCAGCTCGTTGAAGGAGCCGAACTGCCTGATCCACTTCGCGGCCGTCTTCTCACCGACGCCGGGGATGCTGGGCAGGTTGTCCGAGGGGTCGCCACGCAGGGCGGCGAAGTCCGGGTACTGCGCCGGGGTGAGGCCGTACTTCTCCTCGACCGCCTCCGGGGTGAACCGGGTCATCTCCGAGACCCCGCGCTTCGGGTACAGCACGGTGACGTGCTCGGTCACCAGCTGGAGCGCGTCACGGTCACCCGTACAGATGAGGACGTCGAAGCCTTCGGCGGTCGCCTGTGTCGTGAGCGTGGCGATGATGTCGTCGGCTTCGTAGTTCTCTTTGGTCAGCGCCGGGATCCCGAGGACCTTCAGCACGTCCTCGACCAGCCCGACCTGGCCCTTGAACTCGTCCGGGGTGCTGCTGCGGTTGGCCTTGTACTCCGCGAACGTCTCCGAGCGGAACGTCTTGCGGGAGAGGTCGAACGCCACCGCGAGGTGGGTGGGCGCCTCGTCGCGCAGCAGGTTGATGAGCATCGAGGTGAACCCGAACACCGCGTTCGTCGTCTGCCCTGTCTTGGTCTTGAAGTTCTCCGCGGGCAGCGCGAAGAACGCGCGATACGCCATCGAATGGCCGTCGATCAGCAGCAGTTTGGGCCGCTCGGCCTGTGCGGTGGCGGGTGTGGCGTTGGCAACGGTCGTGTTCTCACTCGGGCTCACGAGAGCGAGTCTAGGGTGAGGGTCCGACAGTCCTGCCTGTCGTGTCTGTTGCGGCCTGTCGGCGGGACGCGATCATGGTCGCGGGAACATGAATGTTAAGGAGCTTTGCGTGACCGAACAAGCCCTCGAATCCTTCGCCGGGATCGACCCGGCCTTCGCCGGCCAGCAGCTCAACGACAAGCTCGGGCTCGAAATCAGCGAATTCAGCCCCGAACGAGTGGTGGGCAGCATCCCGGTAGAGGGCAACCTCCAGCCGTACGGCCTCCTCCACGGCGGCGCGAACGCCGTCGTCGCCGAGGCGCTCGGCTCCATGGTCGCCGCGCTCAACGCCGGCACCGACAAGGCGACGATGGGTCTCGAACTCTCGTGCACCCACCACCGGGCGGTCCGCTCCGGCCGGGTGACCGGCGTGGCGACCCCGGTGCACGTCGGCCGCGGGACCATCACCGCGGAGATCGTCCTGACCGACGACCAGGGCCGTCGTTCGTGCACCGCGCGGCTGACCTGCGTCGTACGGGAGCGGCCGCCGGGCGTCTGAGCCCGGGGACAAGTCGGTCAAGTCTCGTGAGTGGTAATGACGGTTCTAACCGTCATTCCCACTCACGAGGGCCCCTTCACGACACCGGACGGGAGCAGGCGTGGACCTCGACACGGCACAGGTGCGCGCGTTCGTCGCGACCGCCGACCACGGCCATTTCGGTCGCGCGGCCGAATCCCTGTTCCTCACCCAGCAAGCGCTGTCGAAGCGGGTCCGGAAACTCGAGGACGCCCTGTCGGTCCAGTTGTTCCGGCGCACCAACCGCTCCGTCGAGCTGACCCCCGACGGCGACCGCTTCCTCCCGCACGCGCGCGAGCTGATCCGCGCCGCGGACGCCGCCGTCGCCGCGATGGGCCTGCGAGACCGCCCTCCGCGCCTCGACATCATCGACCCGCGCCTCGCCCCCATGTACATGCTCAGGCGCGTCGCCCAGCGCGATCCCGCCCTCGCGGTCGAGCGGATCGCCGGGCACGGGCTGGCCAACGCGCTCGATCCGCTGGTCCGCGGCGAGATCGACCTCGCGTTCGGCCGCGTCGCGGACCTCGGCCGCGAAGTGCCCGCCGAACTCGAGCACCGGCTCGTCCGGCTCGAACCGCTGGTCGCCCTCCTCGCCCCGGAACATCCGCTCGCGGACAATGAGGTGCTCAAGCTGTCCGACCTCCGGGACGAAGGTATCTGGCTTCCGCAATTGGCGGGTCCGGTCGAATGGCTTTCTTATTTGCAACGCCTATGCAAGGAATTCGACGTCCCGATCGATGATTCGGGTGTCACCTACGACCTCCGGCACACCCTGGAACAGACCCGTTACGGCAAACTGCGGGTCACCCTCGCCGGTGCCGACATGGACCTCGCCTCCGATCTCAAGCTGCGAATCCTGCCTTTCGAGCCCTCACCGCTGTTCCCGTGGTCAGTGGTGTGGCGGCGCGGCGAGGGCCCGGCCGTGAAGCGCCTGCTGGCGCTCGTGGGCCGGACCAGCCACGAAGAGGGTTGGTGCGCCTACGATCCCGGGCGGTCTTGGCTGCCGGACGACGACCTCAGACAGCTAGGTGCCGGGCGAACCAGCGCGTGAGTTCGGCGTCGACGAGCTTGGCGTGCGCGGTCTGCGGCGCGGGTTCGATTCCCGGCGCTTCGGCGAATTCGTGCGCCATGCCCGGGATGGTGACCAGCTCGGATCGCCGCTCCCCCAGCGCCTTGTGCAGGGCTTCGGCCGGTTCGGTGATCGAGACGTCGTCCTTCTCGCCGATGACGAGCAGGACCGGCGCGGTCAGTTCCTCCGCCCGCCGCACGTAGTCGTACTCGTCCGCCACCGCGCGCGACCGGTCCGACCAGTGGTAGGTGACGTCGTAGACCCGCTCGTTCGCGGCGATCACCGGCGCCAGCTGGGTCACCGGGTTCACCAGCGCCGCCGCCGCGACCGGGAGCTCGGCGTGGGTCAGCATCTGCAGGGCGACCGCACCGCCCTGCGAGCCGCCGACCAGGCCGATCGGACCGTCCTCAATGGACAAAAGTGACCGCAGCTCCGCCAGCGCCGCCGGGAACTCCGCCTCGACCTGTTTGGTGAGCGGTTCGACGACGTTGAGCACGTTGTCCTCGCTCGCGAGGCGGAAGAAGCCCTCGAAACCGCCTTCGGGGAAGCGTTTCCCGGTCAGTGGCAACCCGAGGTGCACGCGCCACGCCGGCAGGTCCCGCATCGGCAGCGCCGCCGCCATGGCCGCCTCGCTGAACGGCGCGCCCAGCAGATGCCAGGTGAGCACCATCGGCGCCGTCCGCTCGTGCTCCGACGGGGGCAAGGCCACGAACGGGACTCCCGCCGCCACGCCTTCGATCGCTCCGCTCAGTTCGACGCTCATCGTCGTTTCTCCCAGTTCTTCGGTGTTTCCCGGCTCTGGGAACAGCCAACCGCGAGACCGGGGCGGTGCTCCAACAGCCGTTCGGACCCCGATGACAACCATCGGTTGTCATCGGTTGTCATCGAGACAAGGAGAAGGAGGGCACGGTTGACGCCCTTTGGGGCAGCCTTGCTACGGCGAACGGCCGCCCACGAAGGTGGTGAAAAAGCGCAAGATACGCGGCTGAAACATGATCATTACCCACAAGCATGATCGCTGTGGTAACGGTGAATCCCCAGCGTGACCAGCGAAGACTCGCCAACCGGCAACATTCGCCTTTTCGTGCAATTCGTTCCGGTTTCGACCGTCACGATGTGGACACAGAGTGATGGGCGCCTGTGCAGATCATGGCGTAGGGGGATATCTTCCTGCCCTAACCTAGCCCCTGTGTCGGGGGCAACGCCTACCGGCGGCTGGTTGGTCATGGGAGGTAGTCGGTGTCAGGAGTGCGTTTTGGACGGGTTCTCGCCGTCGCGGCGGCTGCGTCGCTGGCGCTGGCGGGCTGTGCAGGCGGCAGCAGCTCGTCCGGCAGCGGTGACAGCAGCACGCTGAAGATCGGGTTCATGGGTGACCTCACCGGTGAGAACTCCGGGATCGTGATCCCGCCCCGCAACGGCGCCAAGCTCGCTATCGACGAGTACAACAAGACGAACCCGGCGACGAAGCTGGAACTCAAGGAATACGACAGCCAGGGCAAGCCCGAGCAGGCGACGTCGCTGATCGCGACGGCCGTCGGCCAGGACAAGATCACCGCCCTGATCGGCCCGGCCTTCTCCGGCGAGTCGAAGGCCATCGGTGGTCAGCTGGAGCAGAACAAGATCCCGAGCGTCTCGCCGTCGGCGACGAACCCGGGTCTCGCCTCGAACGGCTGGAAGTACTGGCACCGCGTCGTCGCGAACGACAACGACCAGGGTCCGGCCATCGCCAACTTCTTGATCACGGCGAAGTCGCCGAAGAAGGCCTACGTCATCTCGGACGACCAGGAATACAGCGTCGGCCTGGCGGACGCCTTCGAGAAGACCTTCAAGGAGAAGAACGTCCCGACCGAGCGCGACAAGTTCGCCAAGGACGCGTCGGACTACTCCTCGACCGTGCAGAAGGTCAAGGCCGCGAACCCGGACGTCATCACCTTCGGTGGCTACTACGCCCAGGGTGGTCGTCTGCTCAAGCAGCTGCGTGACGGCGGCGTGACCGCCACCTTCGCCACCGGCGACGGCTCGCTCGACGCTCAGCTGGTCAGCGGCGCCGGCGCCGCTGCCGCCGAGAAGGCCGTCATCGGCTGCCCCTGCAACATCAAGGACGCCGGATCCGGCGACGAGTTCGTGACCAAGTACAAGGCCGCGTTCAACGTCGACCCGGCGATCTACGCGACCGAGGGCTACGACGCCGCGACCGCCATCATCAACGCGGTCAAGGCCGGTAACACCACCTCGGAGAAGATCAACGAGTTCCTGAAGACCGTTGACTTCAAGGGTGCCTCGAAGCAGGTCAAGTTCAAGGAGAACGGCGAGCCGCAGACGAACGCGATCTACGTCTACCAGGTCACCGGTGGCGTCATCAAGAACCTCGGCGCCTCGACCGAAGCCAAGCTCAACGGCTGACGGAGCAGGTAGGAACACCTAACGGGAGCGGGGGCGCTGTGCGAGCACAGCACCCCCGCTTCCCGCAAATGTGGCGAAGAAATGCTCGCCCCGTCCCGTAAGGCATCCACGTCATGCTTCAAGATCTGCAAGCCCAGTTCCTCGGTAGCACCATCGGCGGACTGGTCGCCGGAAGCATCTACGCCCTCATCGCCCTCGGCTACACAATGGTCTACGGCGTGCTCCGGCTCATCAACTTCGCACATTCCGAGATCTTCATGATCGGGACGGTCACGTCCCTGTTCATCCTGATCACCATCGCGGGCGGCACCGCGCCGATCACGCTCGGCGTATTCGGGATGATCGCCGTATTGCTGGTCATCATCATCGCCTCGGCGGCCGTGTCCGGCGGCGCGGCGGTCCTGCTGGAGCAAGTGGCGTACCGGCCGCTCCGCAAGAAGGGCGCGACCCGCCTGGCCGCCCTGATCTCCGCCATCGGCGCCTCGCTGTTCCTGCAGGAGGCGTTCGGTCTCCACATCATCGAGTGGATCACCGGGAAGTCCGGCCGCGTGCAACAGAACGCGCCCCGGTTCATCCCGCACGACCCGCTGTTCCACATCGGCAACGGCGTCGTGCGCACGGACCACGTGTTCGTCGTCGTCGGTGCCGTGATCATGATGATCGTGCTCGACCAGCTGGTCAGCCGCACCCGCATCGGCCGCGGTATCCGTGCCACGGCGCAGGATCCCGAGGCCGCCGTGCTGATGGGTGTCAGCATCGACAAGATCGTCCGGCTCACCTTCCTGCTCGGTGGCGCGATGGCCGGTGTCGCCGCGGCGCTGTACGTCATGGAGTACGAGAACACCGATTACCGCATCGGTTTCCTCCTCGGTATCAAGGCGTTCACCGCGGCCGTGCTGGGAGGTATCGGCAACCTGCGCGGCGCCTTGCTCGGTGGCATCGTGCTCGGCCTGGTGGAGAACTGGAGTTCCATCTTCTTCGGTTCGGCTTGGAAGGACGTCACCGCCTTCGTGGTATTGGTGCTGGTCTTGATGTTCCGTCCCACCGGCATTCTCGGTGAATCGCTGCAGCGGGCACGCGCATGAAGGGCAACGAAGAAGTGGCTACAGAAAACGGAACGCCCACGCGCGCCGGGTTTCACCCGATCGACGGGATGCGGGACTGGTGGGCGCGGGCTCCGCATTGGCAGCGTTATGGCGTTTACCTCGCCCTGATCATCGGGGCGCTGATCCTGCCGGCGCCCGCGATCGGCTCGTTCATGTCCCCGGACGCGGACTGGACCACCGTCCTGATCTTCCCGGTCGGGATCTACATCCTGCTGGCGATCGGCCTCAACATCGTCGTCGGTCACGCGGGCATGCTCGACCTCGGCTTCGTCGCGTTCTTCGCGATCGGCGCGTACACGCTGGCCGTGATGGGCACCAAGTACGGCTGGGGATTCTGGGGATGTCTGGTCCTCGGCATCTTCCTGGCGGCGATGTCGGGCGTCATCCTCGGCGCGCCGACACTCCGGCTACGCGGTGACTACCTGGCCATCGTCACGCTCGGCTTCGGTGAGATCGTCCGGATCACCGCGACCAACACCGACGCCATCGGTGGCGCGCGCGGTATCACCAACGTCCCGCACCCGGAGCCGATGTTCGGTGTCGAGTTCCTGCTCGACCCGGCGCCGTACTACTACCTGATCCTGGCCGCGATCGTGATCGCGATCGTGTTCTCGGTGCGGCTGCACAAGAGCCGGGTCGGCCGGGCGTGGGCGGCCATCCGCGAGGACGAGGACGCCGCCGAGCTGATGGGTGTCCCGACGTTCAAGTTCAAGCTGCTGGCGTTCGCCATCGGCGCCATGCTCGGCGGGATGGCGGGCGTGGTCTACGCCAGCAAGGCCGTCTTCATCGAGCCGAACAACTTCCCGTTCATCCTGTCCGCGACCATCCTCGCGGCCGTGGTGCTCGGCGGGGCGGGCAACCTGCCCGGTGTCATCCTCGGCGCGTTCCTCGTCGCCTGGCTCCCGGAGCGTTTCCGCGTCGTGCAGGAGTACCGGATCCTGTTCTTCGGTGCCGTGCTCGTGCTGATGATGGCGCTCCGGCCTGAGGGCTTGCTGCCGTCGCGGCAGCGCAAGGCGGAACTACACGAAGGAACGGGCGGGATGGGTGCCATGGGCGCCGAAGTCGCGGGTCCGGATTCCGAGGCTTCGGCGGAGGTGACGAAATGAGCGCGCTGCTCGAATTCGACAACGTGACGATGCGCTTCGGCGGTGTCACGGCGTTGAAGGAAGTCAACCTCACCATCAACCAGGGTGAGATCTTCGCGCTGATCGGCCCGAACGGCGCGGGCAAGACCACGGTCTTCAACGTGGTCACCGGCGTCTACCGGCCGACCGAAGGCCAGGTGCGCTTCGGCGACACCCGGGTCGACGGGATGAAGCGGTTCAAGATCAACCAGGCCGGGATCGCCCGGACGTTCCAGAACATCCGGCTGTTCCACAACATGTCGGCGCTCGAGAACGTGATGGTCGGTGCCGACTCGCACCACAAGACCGGCGCGATCTCGGCGACGCTCGGCCTGCCCGTGCACCGCAAGGAGGAGAAGCGGGGCCGCGAACTGGCGAGGGAACTGCTGGACTTCGTCGGCATCGGCCGGGTCGAGCACAACACCGCGAAGAACCTCTCCTACGGCGACCAGCGCCGCCTGGAGATCGCGCGTGCGCTCGCGACCGACCCGAAGCTGCTGCTGCTCGACGAGCCCGCCGCCGGCATGAACCCGGCGGAGAAGAACTCGCTGCAGCAGCTGATCCGCAAGATCCGTGACGACGGCCGGACCGTGCTGCTCATCGAGCACGACATGAGCCTGGTCATGCACATCAGCGACCGGCTCGCCGTGCTCGACTTCGGCCAGAAGATCGCAGAAGGGCTCCCCCACGAGGTGCAGAACAACCAAAAGGTGATCGAGGCTTACCTGGGGGTGGCGGAAGATGCTTCTTGAGGTTCAGGACATCAACGTCCACTACGGGAAGATCGCCGCGCTCAAGGGAATGAGCATCGAGGTCGGTGAGGGCGAGATCGTTTCGCTCATCGGGGCCAACGGCGCCGGCAAGACCACGACGCTGAAGACGATCTCGGGCCTGCGTCCGCTGACCAGCGGCCGGATCCTCTTCGACGGCAAGGACATCTCGAAGACACCCGGCCACAAACGGGTCGAACTCGGGATCGGCCAGTCACCGGAAGGCCGGGGCGTTTTCCCCGGTATGACGGTGCAGGAGAACCTCCTGATGGGTGCCTACACCCGCAAGGACGACCTGAAGGCCGACCTCGACGAGGTCTACGAGCTGTTCCCGCGGCTGAACGAGCGCAAGACCCAGTTCGGCGGCACGATGTCCGGTGGCGAGCAGCAGATGATCGCCATCGGCCGCGCGCTGATGACCAAGCCCAAGGTGCTGCTGCTCGACGAGCCGTCCATGGGCCTGGCGCCGATGCTGATCGCGCAGATCTTCGACATCATCCGCGAGATCAACAAGCGCGGGACCACGGTCCTGCTGGTGGAGCAGAACGCGCAGCAGGCGCTGAAGCTCTCCGACCGCGCGTACGTGCTGGAGACCGGTCAGGTGGTCAAGAGCGCCCGCGGTGCCGAGCTGCTGGACGACCCGCAGGTGCGGGCCGCCTACCTCGGTGGTGATCTGGGCGTCTGACGCCTTTCGAAAAGGGCCCCGTCGCTTTCGCGGCGGGGCCCTTTTCATGCCAGCTTGATGTCGGTGCCGGTGAGGTTCTTCATGTCGGTCAGCGTCGGACCGCCGAAAGCCCGCAGCAGCACGGGTTTCGCCTCCTTGGGAAGGTCGAAGTAGAGATCGAACTCGACCCGTACCCCGCGCCCCAGCTCGAACTTGTCCGGCTGGCGCTTGATCGTCATGGCCTGGTTGTCGACCCCGATCACCGCGCCGGAATCGGTGACGAGCTGCTGGCGCCGCGTGTCGAAGAGGATCCCGGAGAGGCCCTTTCCCGTCACCACCAGCCGGAGCCGGACGAACTGTCCCTTCGCCTCGAACTCGGCGTGGCTGCCGGTGAGGCTGGGCAGTCCGGCGGCCAGCCCGATGAGGGAGAACTCGGTCTCCCCGTTGAGCGCCGGCGGCAGGTGCAGCGCGGTCTCGTCCGGCCGGACCTCGCGGGCGGGCAGGTCGTAGACGGCTTTCGACGGCGCCGCCTGGGGTTCGCCACCGGAGCAGCCGGACAGCAGGAGGAGCGCCGCCGCGGCCACCGTCACGCACTTTCTCATCGGACGACCTCCACGCTCAGGTGCAGCCAGCCGTCGACGTCCGGCAGCCGCGCCGGGCCGACTTCCGCGCCGGGCAGGAACCGCACGGTCGTCCCGGTCGTGCCGTCGTCCGCGATCGGGGTCAGATCGGTGACCGGGACGCCGCGTTCGTAACGCTGGGTCCAGGAGCCGTTGCTCCGCCGGTTGGTGTGCACGAGCCAGTCGCTCAGCGCGGCCACAACCGATATCCCGCGCCGCGGATGGCCGTCCGGGAGCCATTGCGCGTCGGGGAAGTCGAAGAAGCGCAGATCCTTCGTCGACATGACCGGCTTCTTCACGAAGCCGCCGTGCCCGTCGTCCCGGGTGGCGGTGCCCCGGCCGTTGTCCGCCACGGAGATCGACCCGTCGGGATGGAGCGTGACGGTGGCGCGCTCGCCCCCGTTGCTTTCGGCTTCTTCCGCCGCATAAGCGAGTACTTCGAGGACGAGGTGTGCGACCCCGCCGGGAGCGAACTCCCCCGGTTTCCGGCGGATCCGCGCCAAATGGTCGGCATCGACGGAAGTGGCCCAGTAGTGCGTGGTGCTGCGCCACCCGGCGCCCGTGTCACTCACCCTGACATTCTGACTGGTCGGCGGCCACTTGTGCGGCAGATCTCAGCAGTCGTCGGCGTGGGAGGCTTCGAGACACGCACCGCGCTCGGTCCGGCTGGTCGCCTGGTGCAGCAGGGCGTACAGCGTCTCGCGCTGATCGTGGTCCAGTGCGCCGAGCACCTCGTCCTCGACGCCGGCGAGCGCGAATTCCGCCTTCACGAGTTGCTTCGCGCCGACGTCGGTGAGTTCGACGATGTGCCGCCGCCGGTCCTCGGGCGAGCGGCGGCGCTCGACGAGGTTCGCCGCTTCGAGGTCGTTGAGCAGACCGACGATGTTCGTGCCGTCCATCTCCAGCGTCTTCGCCAGTTGTTGCTGCGAGCAGCCGTGGAAGTCGCGCAACACGGTCAGCGCGACGAGATGCCGTGGGCGCAGGCCGAGCGGCGCCAGGACGGATTCGCTGCGCAGCCGGATCCGGCGGGTGACGTGGTCGAGCAGCGCGCCGCAGCGATGCGGGGGCTGGTTGACGACCGGGAGCTCGGGCACCCGTCGAGTGTACGTTCCGCCCAATGGACCCCGCAGCATCAATGGTTTGCGTTACACAAATGATCCATGCAAGATAATAGGCATGACGCATCTCCTGCACATCGACTCGAGCATCACGGGCGAGAACTCGACCAGCCGCCGTCTCACCGCACGGGCCGCCGCGGCCTGGCGCGCCGCGCATCCGGAAGGCACCGTCACCTACCGCGACCTGGGCGCCGACCCGCTGCCTCATTTCGACGCGGTGGGCAACGTGGCCAGGTTGACCCCGCCGGATCAGCACACGCCGGAACAGGCCGAGAGGTGGCGGCTCTTCACGGAACTGGTCGGCGAGGTGAAGTCGGCCGACACCATCCTGCTGGGCCTGCCGCTGTACAACTTCGGCCCGCCGAGCACGGTCAAAGCCTGGGTGGACCACCTCATCGTGCCGGGGCTGTCCTTCGATCCGCAGACCAAACAGGGCCTGCTCGGCGGCCGTGACTTCATCGTCCTGGCCTCACGCGGTGGCGGTTATGGCGAAGGCACCCCTCGCGCGGGCTGGGATCACGCGGAATCGTGGATCCCGCACGGCGTGGCCTTGACCGGCCTCGAACCGCGGGTCGTCATCGCCGAGCTGACCATGGCGAAGGTCAACCCGGCGATGGCGGACCTGATCCCGCTGGCCGACGCCAGCCAGGCCGAGGCCGAACGCGCCATCGACGCCTTGTGGACTCCCGTCGCCGCCTGACTCGTGAGTGGTAATGACGGTTCTAACCGTCATTACCACTCACGAGACTTAGCCGATGCCCGCGGCGAAGACGTGCATCGCGGTGTTGGACGGAAGGGTCACCGCGACGACCTCCTTGCCCGTGGTCAGCGGGACGGAGTTCGCGAAGACCCGGTACGGCACGGTCGGGTACGCGGCGCCGGCGCGGGTGTTCTTGCCCATCACGGTCGCCACCGTGGTCGCTCCGTACTGGGCGGGGTCGGCGCAGCACCAGTTGGGGAAGCCGAGTTCGGCCTGGCTCGTACTGCCATCGGCATAGCGGACGACGACAGTGCCCTTCGCCGTGCCCGTACCGGTTCCGGTCAGCACGAGTTTCGCCCCGGTGCCCCGGACCGCGATCGTCTGGCCGGACGCGAGGACGTTGTCCTTCTGCCCGGTGCCGGTCTGCGGCCAGGTCAGCTGAGCACCGAGCGCGGAGAAGCCCGCACCCGGCTTGAGTCCTGCCTCGGCGAGGCCTTCCGCCCGGAAACTGCTGCCGCCGCCGTCGATGTCCCCTACCGCCACGTGGGCCGCGTCGGTGACCCCGACGTTGCCGTAGGCCGCGGCCAGTGAACCGTGCGGCACGGTGACCGTCACCGAGTCGGCGACCCGGTTCTCCCCGAGCCGCGCCTGATAGGACGCGGTCGCGGTGAGCTGGTAGTCGTCCGGCTTGATCCCCGCGTCCGGCGTGACCTTCACCGGGACCCGGACGGTCTGCCCGGGCATCACCAGTCGCGGACCGGCGGGTACCTCGGCCCGGAAACCGTTGGCGGGCAGCGAGAACGCGACGTCGCGGACCGGCAGTGGCGTGCCGTTGGTGAAGCTCAGCGTGCCGGTCGCGGTCTGGCCGGGGCCGGCGACGGAGGGCACGGACAGCGTCACCGCTCCGTTGTGGTCCTCGGGGAAGAACCCGCCGACCGCGCTGGTCCCGAACAGCCGGATGTCCTGCCGGTCACCGGCGCCGATCTTGCCGGTCTTGACCCGCACGACCCCACCCGTGGCCGGATCGAACCACCAGCCCGACGGCGCCGCGTCCAGTTCGGCCTTGCTGCCGTACTGCCGGAGGGCCGTCATCCCGGCCAGCACACTGCCGGGCTTGCTTCCCGTGTGGACGGTCAGCTGGTAGTTCCGCGACGCGGGCTTCCCGGCGTAGGAACCGGAACCGGCACCGATCCCGACGGTCACCGTGCCGGGGCCGGACGTCGGCGCGTCCACGGTGAACGTCTGCTTCGCCTGGTCACCGTTCTTGTACGCCCTGGTCACGCCGTCGTCTTCGGTGAGCGTGAACGAGCCCTTGCCCTGCGGGTAGACGTCGAGGTCGAGGACGCCCTTGTCCCGGGTCTGCCACGACTTCGTGCCCTCGGCCCACATCGGGACCACGGCCCCGGCGCGGACGAACAACGGCAGCGTGTCGAGCGGCGCGTCGTAACCGTCCACAGTGGTCGGTCCGGTGTAGGTCTTGCCGCTCCAGTAGTCGACCCAAGTCCCCTTCGGCAGATAGATGCCGTTGCGGACGGTGGAGTTCTCGTAGACCGGCGCGACGAGGAAGTCCTTGCCGGACAGGAACTCGTACTTCGCCTTCTCGCCCCAGACGTTCGGATCGTCGGGATATTCGAGCGCCAGCGGCCGGACCTGGCCGACACCGGTCTGGTGCGCCTCCACCGAATGGCTGTAGGTGTAGGGCAGCAGCCGTTCCTTGAGCAGCAGGTACTTGCGGTTGATCGAGGTGTACGGCTCGCCGTACCGCCACGGCTGCTTGTCCGACGCCGCCCAGCCGTCCATCGTCATCGACACCGGCAGGAAGGCCTTCCACTGCAGGTCGCGGACGTAGGTCTGCGGGCTGCCGCCGAAGATGCCGTCGATGTCACCGGTGTTGTACGCGATCCCCGAGGTCGTGGCGCCCGCGTAGGTCGGGATCTGCCACTTGATGTAGTCGTAGGAGCCGGCCTGGTCGCCGCTCCACAGCACACCGCACCGCTGCGCGCCCGCCCAGCTGACCGGCGTCCAGACGAAACCTCGCGCGTCGCTGTTGTCCTCGATGCCCTTGTGCGCGGTGTCGCAGGCGTCCAGTGCGAACTGGTAGCCCGGGCCGACCCACGCGACGTCGAGCTTGCGGACCCGGACCCCGGCCTTGACCTCCTCGACCTGGTTCGGCACCCCGTTCTCGGTCCACAGGCCGAGTTGCATGTTGTTCTTGCGCAGGCCCTCGCCCGTCTGCTGGAGGTTTTCGTACCCGCAGCCGTAACCGTCGTTGACCAGCATCCAGCCGTTCGGCATCCCGTGCTGGGTGTACCCCTCGGCGATCTTCACCGCGTCCAGCGTATGCCGCTCACCGCGGTTGGCGTTGTGCAGATAGCAGTCGGCGTCACCGTGCTCAAGCCCGTAAAGCGGTGGCAGGAAAGGCTTCCCGACCAGATCGGTGTAGCCGGTGATGACGTCCTTGAGCCCCGCGCCGACGACGTACGTCGCGTCGAAACGACGCTCGTCGTGCGTGGTGCGCACCGGCTCGGTGAAGGCGTACGTACCTTGCGAGAAAGTGTTGCGGAGTACGCCGTATCCCGCCGTGGAGGCGTAGAACGGCTGCGAATTCGGTGCCCCGCCGTCGTTCCAGTTGTAGTCGGCGAAGATGCGGATCTTCTGGTCACGATGGCTGAACCGGCCGTTCTGCTCACCGCCGCCGACGAACTGCTCGGTCGCCGTCCGCGCCAGGGTCTGTGTGGTCTGCTTGTCGGTCCAGGACAGCGGCGCCGACTCCTCCCAGAGCCGCTTGCGGTCCGCGCCGTCGTACAGCGCGAGCCGCATCGGGTGCTTGTACGCCCGCAGCGTCGCCTTGGCCGTGGAAACCGCCCAGTAGTCCCCCTTGTCGGTCTTCTTCGGCGTGACCGGGTCGCCCGTGCGCGGCAGCACGATCTTGCTCCCGGCCGGATCGGTGAACGTGCCGTCCGGCGCCAGCCAGACGCGGACGGCGCCTTCGGCCGGGAAGCTGACGCGCACCGCGGCGCTTCCCGATTTCAGGGTGACCGTGGGGCCGTCACCGGAGATGCCGGTGAGATCGCCCAGCTTGCCGGACGGCGCCGCGGCCGGATCGGCGTGGGCGGCGACCGGGGAAAGCCCGAGAAGGGCCACTGCGGCCAAACAACTCAGGGATTGCGCAACTCTGCTCATTCGAGACACCTTTCGCGCATGAACACGCAATATGGTCTCTGTATAGCGCACGGTTCGCGCGAAGTCACCCGCCGAAGAGGTGCTGCCGACTTTCGTCGGGTCGGCCGAAGATCCTTATGGCACAAGGAGTGCTCGAAAGCCGTGAAGGCCCTCTTTGTCATGGTGCAGCCGTCTATGAAGGAATCGGGACGTTGAGTGTCCCAATTCCTTCATGGACGCGGGGGTCACACTCGGTTGCCCTGGCTTGCTCAACAGAGGGTCAGGGACATGCCCCCAGAACCCGGCGCACCTCGAGCAGCACTGACCACCAGACCCACCACTCCCCGCAGCGGGGAGTCCGTGAAGGCACTCGCTGTGGTTGGCGGCGCACAAGTGTTACCGCTAGTGAGGGGTGTGTGGATATAGGGACGTTGAACGTCCCTATATCCACACACCCCTCACGCCGGTCGCCGTGCCGGGCAGCACGGACCAGCAGCTATGCGACTTTGCCGGGCCCCCTGACCCTCAAGGCACGAAAGGATGCCTCTCGGCGAAGCGCGTGAAGGCCCCCTTCCCTCGGCTGAGCCGAGGGAAGGGGGCCTTCGCGCGCTTGAGGATTCGGTCAGACGGCTTGGACCTCGACCCCGGCGGCCTCGAACGCACGCAGCGCCTTCGGGTCCGCCTGGGAATCCGTGACCAGGGCGTGCACCTGCGACGTCGCGCAGATCCGCGCGAACGCACGGCGGCCGAGCTTCGAACCGTCGGCGACCGCGACGACGCGTTCCGCCCGTTCGACCATCAGCCGGTTGATACTCGCCTCCCCCTCGTGGTGGGCGAAGGCGCCCGCCTCGGCGTCGAACGCGTCGACCCCGAGGAACAGGAGGTCGATCGTCAGCTCACTGAGCACGCGCGTGGCCAGCGGACCGCTGAGTTCGAACGACTGCGGGCGCGCGACCCCACCGGTCACCACGATCTTCACATGCGGCCGCACGGCCAGTTCGTGCGCGATGTTCAGCGCGTTGGTGACCACCGTCAGTCCCGGCGAATCACGCAGGCTCGCGAGATCCGAGCGCGTGGCCAGCGACCGCGCGACCCCGGCCGTGGTCGTCCCGCCGTTGAGACCGACCACCATGCCCTGTGCCACCATCGCCGCGGCGGCGACACTGATCCGCTGTTTCTCCGGCACATGCCGCGCGGTCTTGTACCGCAACGGCAGGTCGTAGGCGAGATCGTTGGCGACCGCGCCACCCCGGGTGCGGGTGAGCAGCTGCTGTTCCGCGAGGTGGTCGAGGTCGCGCCGGATCGTGGCCGCGGAGACGTTCAACTCCTCGGCCACGTCCTCGACGTCGATCTTTTCCCGCTGCCCCAACAGGTCCAGCAGGGTGCTCAGCCGTTCGTGCCGGGCCATCCGCGCCACTCCTAGCTCCCTGCGGCCTATCGCGCATGGCGTTGCGCTGTCGGCCACTGTTTCGAGCAGTATGCTGCATCGCGGTTGTCCGCCGCGAGCGGCACGCCGGTCCGGTGGGCCGGCCGGTCACTTCATCCGGAAGTCGTGCTGTTCCGGCAACGGGTCCTCGGAAACCGCCACCCAGGTGTCCGAAAGAGAGGTTTCCCCTTCCCTGAGGTTCGCGACCTCGAAGCCGTCGTCATAAATGGCCTTGGCGCCCGCGAGGTCGCCTCGCGCCAGGCAGGTACGGGCGGCCAGCAAGGCGATCCGGCCTTCGCGGGGAAGTCCGTCCAGCAACGCGGCCGCTTCTCCCGGCAGTCCGGCGGCGAGTTGCGCCGCGATCGCCTCGATGACCAACGGGCGCAGTGACGGCGCGAGGGCGACAGCCCGCCGGTACAGCCAAGCGGCCTCGGGTCCGGCCGTGGCGACCCCGAGATTCCGCAGTGCCCAAGGGTTCTCGGCCGCCGACACCGATTCGCGCCAGGCACGGACGGCGTCCGAGTGCCGTCCGGCCGCCCAATGCGCGACACCGCGGTGGTACCAGGTCAGCCAGTTCTTGGGGGCGTACTCCATGAGATCCGCCCAATACCGGTTCACCAGCGTGGCCGGGGGCACGGCGAGCGGATCCCCGTCCGGCGGCGTGCCGTCGAGCAACGCGAGCCACGGCTCCTGGTCGGGCCCGAGGGATTCGTCCGGGAACGGCGTACCGGGCAGGCACATCGGCGCCCGCCGGTTCTCCAGCGCACCCCAGCCGGAACCGGTGGCCATGAAGGATTCCGGGGTGGCGTCGGCGATCTTCCGCCAGGCGTCGTGGTATTCGTCCAGGGTTTCCGCCGACGGCAGACCGGCGGCGACGGCCTCGCGAGCCGTCGCCCAGTCGTCTCCGTGCACCAGCGCGGGATCCGCGGTGACGGGACCGTAGGCCTCCAGCCAGTCCCAGCCCTCCCCCGGCGGCAACCGCAGATGCTCCAGCTGCGTACGGGCCAGCCCCGCCTGGATCTCCAGATAGCCGCCCGCGCCGGGGGCCAGCCACTCCTGCCAGCGGCGTCCGCCCGCCGACTCGCCCCACAGGAACAACTTCCGCCCGCGCAGCCGTCCGGTGGACAGCTGCGCCAGCCCCGTCCCGTCGCTCTCGACGGCCGCGATCCACGGCTTTCCGGTCACCTCGAAGAAGTAGTCCGCCGCGGCTTCCGCGCGGGCCGGGTAGGTCAGGTCTCCGGTCACGTCGACCAGATCCAACCGCCCCGAATAGCCGTAGTGCCACGCCTGCGTCGCGGGTGCCAGCACCCGTGTGCCGTCGTTCCGCGGGACCGCGATGTTCGACCACCAGTACACCGGGACGTCGTAGGGATGCGGATTCCGCACCCGCACCGCCACGAGCAGGTGGTCCGAACCTTCGGGCAGCCAGAAGTCGATCTGATACGGCAGGTCGCGGGTGCGTTCCCATTCCCACAGCCGCAGCACCGGCGTGCCGTCCGGGCCCTCGATCTCCGCGGCGAACATCGGCTCGCAGGTCAGCGTGGTGTGCCCGGTGCTCCCGAGGTTCCACTCGACGCCACCGGCGAACCACGCGTCCCGCAGGGCCAGGTTCGCGGGCTGGAACACCGGGTTGCGGTAGAGCAGTTCGCGTCCGGACGGCTTGTGGACCAGCGAGTACAGCCGCCCGCCCAGTGAAGGCAGCACGGTGGCGCGGAGCCGGTCGTTCTCCAGCACCAGCGCCGGAAGCTCGCGTTCCTCACGATCCCGGGTGTAGCCGTCCTGCAGCAGGCACGGCAACGGGGTGTCCAGCCTGCCGTATCCGATGCCCTCCGCCAGCTCCGGCGGCAGCTCGTCCACATTGGACACCTTGGCCACCGCCTCGGGTTTCCGCAGCGGCGGCAACGGGTTCTCCGGGCCCAGCTCGGCGGCCGGAAGCACCAGCCCGGTGCGGTACAGGCGGGTCATGCGTCCGGAAGCCTGTCGCCGGTCGCGGCGTCGAACAGGTGCACCGCGCCCGGTTGCGGCGTCAGGGAGATCGGCTCACCGCGCTGCCACGGTGCCATCCCCGGGGTGCGGACGGTGAGCACGCGGTCGCCGTCCCGGCAGTACAGGTACTGGTCGCTGCCCAGTTCCTCGACGACCTCGACGACGGCCTCGTAGCCGCCGTCCCCGATCGTCCAGCCCTCGGGCCGGACACCGACGACGATGCCGGGACCGGTCAGCGCCGACCGCTGCGCCGGGGTCAGCGGCAGCCGCGTACCGCCGACGACGGCACCGTCGGTGTCCACAGTGGTCTCCAGCAGGTTCATCGCGGGCGAGCCGATGAACCCGGCGACGAACACGTTGACCGGCCGCGCGAACAGCCCGACCGGGGTGTCGCACTGCTGCAGGATCCCGTCCTTCAGCACGGCGACCCGGTCCCCCATGGTCATCGCCTCGACCTGGTCGTGCGTGACGTAGAGCGTCGTGATGCCCAGCCGCCGCTGCAGCGACGCGATCTGGGTGCGGGTCTGCACCCGGAGTTTGGCGTCCAGATTGGACAGTGGTTCGTCCATCAGGAACACGCTCGGCTCGCGGACGATCGCCCGGCCCATCGCGACCCGCTGCCGCTGCCCGCCGGACAGCTTCGCGGGTTTGCGGTCGAGGTACTCGGTCAGGTCGAGCACGGCCGCGGCCTCGCGCACCTTGCGTTCGCGTTCGGCCTTGCCCAGTTTGGCCAGCTTGAGGTGGAAGCCGATGTTCTCCCCCACCGTCATATGCGGGTAGAGCGCGTAGTTCTGGAACACCATCGCGATGTCCCGGTCCTTCGGCGGCAGTTCGGTGACGTCGCGGTCGCCGATGTGGATGGAGCCGTCGTCGACGCCTTCCAGCCCGGCGAGCATCCGCAGCGTCGTCGACTTCCCGCAGCCGGAAGGGCCGACCAGCACCAGGAATTCGCCGTCGGCGACCTCGAGGTCGAGGCCGTCGACCGCCGGGCGGTCCACCCCGGCGTAGAAGCGGGTGGTGTCGGAGAAGGTCACGGTGGCCATCAGGTCCTACTTTCCGGCGCCGAGGGTCAGGCCGGTGATGATCCGGCGGGCGAGCACGAGATAGAGCACGAGCATCGGGAGCACGACGATCGCCACCCCGGCGATCAGGCCGCCGTACTCCGACTGGTAGCTCGCGGCCCCGTAGAAGGTGAACAGCGCGCGGGACAGGGTGAAATGCGCCTGGTCCTTGAGGAACACGATCGCCAGCAGCGTCTCGTTCCACAGGCCGATGGCGTTCAGCGTGAGCGCCGTGATCATGCCGCCGCGGGTCAGCGGCAGCATCACCGAGAAGAACGTGCGCATCGGCGACGCGCCGTCGAGCGCGGCCGCCTCCTCCAGTTCGTCCGGCAGCGACCGGAAGAAGCCGGTCATCAGGAACACGGTGAACGGGATGGACAGCGCCACGTACAGCACGAACAGACCGTATTCGTTGTCCAGGTGCACTTTGCTGAGCACCACGAACAGCGGGATGATCACGGTCTGGAACGGCACGCCCATCCCGATCGCGACGACGTTGGTCATCGGCCCGGCGCCGCGGACCCCGAGGCGGGTCAGCGCGTACGCGCAAGGGGCCGAGACGGCGACCGTGACGACCGTCGCCAGCCCGACCAGGACCACGGTGGTCAGCACGGCGTCGCCGAAACCGGCGTTGTTCCAGGCGTAGATGAAGTTCCGGAACGGCTTGCCGACGTGGAACCATTGGTAGGGCAGGGCGAACGGTTTGGTGAAGATCTCCACCGGCGTTTTGAACGACGCCGTGAGCAGCCAGTACAGCACCAGGATGTTGCCGGCGGTGAACAGCCACACGATGGTGGAACCGAGCACCCGCAAGGGGCTGAATTTTTTCGAGCCGGGCGCCGGGCGCGGTTTGCGCGGTGGCTTGCGCACCGGTTTCGGCGAGGGCCGTGCTGGCGCCTCGACGTCGGTGACGGACATGTCGTCTCCCATGGACAACTCAGAACTGGATCGCGTCACGGCGCATCAACCGGCGCAACAGGACGACGAGCACGGACACCAGCGCGATCATCGCCACCGCGCAGGCACACGCGGCGCCGAAGTCCGGGGTGCCGTTCGAGCCGAAGGTCCGGTCGAACACGTAGATCCCCAGCGTCCAGGCCTCGTTGGGCGGGGCGTAGGTGCCCGGCCCGGCCAGTACGAACACCAGCTCGAAGATCTTGAGCGCGTTGATCGTCCACAGCACCCCGGCGACACCGACGACGTCCCACGTCATCGGCAGCGTGATGTTGCGGAACTTCTGCCACGGCGAAGCACCGCCCAGTTCGGCGTCCTCGTAGAGGTACGGCGGGATCCGGTCGACCGCGGCCATCAGGATGGTGATGTAGAAACCCGAACTGGCCCAGATCAGCGACGCCGTCACCACACCGGTCACATTGGACGGTGCCAGGAACTTCGCCGCGTCCGCGCCGAGGCTCTCCATCACGTAGTTCGCCAGCCCCTGTTTCCCCGGCTGGTACTTGAACACGAAGCCGAGGAACATCCCGAGCGCCACCGGCGCCACGATGTTGGGGAAGAACAGGATCGCGCGGACGGTCTTCCCGCCCTTCATGTCCCGCAGCACCATGGTGAACAGGAACGCCAGCGCGAACGTGCCGATCCCGCCGAGGAACACGTAGACCAGTGTGTTGCGGAAGGCGTACTGGAACGAGTCGCTCGACCACATCTGCGTGTAGTTGGTGACGCCGTTGGGTTCCGGCGTGTCCCCCGCGCCCGCCCAGCTGGTGAAGCTCAGCACCACGGTCGCGATCGTCGGCAGCACCAGGAAGGCCAGGTACAGCACCAGCGCCGGCGCGGCGAACGGCCAGAACAGCCGTTTCTTGCGGCGCAGGTGGGCCCCGGCCTCCGGGACCCGCACCTTCGTCGTCGTGACCGTGGCCATCAACCCTGGTTCTTCCAGAACTCGGCGCCCTTGGTGGCGAGCTGGTCCACGAACTGCTCCGGGGTGATCTGCCCCTTCAGCAACGCGATGTCGGCCGGGTCGAAGACGTCGGTCTGCCATTTGCCACCGGCGATGCCGTCGATCCCGTCGTACTGCAGGACGTGTTCCTTCTTCGGGTCGTCCATCGCGGCCTTGACCTGCTTGAGGTCGTCCGGCACGGCGAGGTCGGCGCGCGGCACGAGGTTGTCGGCCACCGCGGGGATCCCGGACAGCAGGTCCTTGTTGAGGAAGTAGGCGATGAATGCCTTGGCCGCCTCGGCGTGCTTGGCCTTCTTGGTCACCGAGAAGCCGATCGACATCTGCTCGACGGTGTCGTGCGTGGCACCGGCGGGCATCGGGAACTGGAACGAACCGTAGTTGATCTTCGTCCCGGCGCCCTGCTTGTCCAGGTATTCACGGGTCTCGCTCGGCGCCCAGCTGCCGACGTAGAGGAAGCGGGAGTCGCCGTCGGCCCAGCGCTGCTGCACCTGCGGGAACTTCGCCGCGTCCCAGCCGTCGATGAAGTACTTCGGCAGCTTCGCGGTTTCGGTGGCGGCCTTGAGGAAACCGGGATCGGTCTTCCACGTCTGGCCGGTCTTGTCGGTCGCCGCCTTGTACAGCCCGCCCGCGCCGACGTACCGCTCGGCGAGCTGGGTGTAGAAGTACATGTTGTAGAACGGGATGTCGCCGTCGAGGCTGATCGCGGCCTTTCCGTCGGCCTTCGCCTTGTCGAACAGCCCGATCAGCTCGTCCATCGTCTTCGGCTGCTGGATGTCACCGGCGGCGTCCTTGTTGAACCACCAGGCGCTCGACTGGATCGTGTACGGGACCATGAAGTTGTGGCCCTCGCGGTCCTTGTTCTGCGGGAAGTCGTACGAGCTGGGCGAAAGCACGTCCTTGACGGTCTTGTCGCCTTCACCGACCTTCATCGCGAACACGTCGTCGACGCTCTGCGTGCCGCCCGGCGTCATGATGGCCGCGCCGACCTTGCTGACGTCCTGGTCGAACAGATCCGGCACGGCGTCGGTGTTCAGCGCGGGCACCAGGTTCTGGGTGTAGGCCTTGCGGCCCAGCCACTGCACGTCGACCTTGACGCCGGTCTTCTCCTGGAAGCATTTGAAGGCCTTCTGCAGGACCTTGCCCTGCGGTTCGTCGGCCGTCCACATGGACCAGTACGTGAACTCCTTGTCCGTGGCGGGTTTCACCGCCGCCTCCGGACAAGGCGCGTTGAGGAACTGATCGACTCCCGGGAGCGCGTTCTCGCCGGTGCCACCGGCCGTGTCCCCGCCGCCGCATCCCGCGAGCAGGAGCGCCGCCCCTGCCGTCAATGCCGTGAGCTTGCCTACCCGCATCCGCCACCACCTGGATCGAAGATCACACAAGTTCTGCTTGTTGTTGCGCAGTTTTGTGAGGTTTCACGCACATGTCAACACTCAATCGCGCAAAGTCTGCTCAATCGTCACCTTTTCCGGTTCAGTACGCCCCAGCTTGAGCACACCGAGCAGACGCCGCACCTCGACGGCGACCGCGGCCCGCCCCGCACCGAGGTACTTGCGCGGATCGACCCGCTCCGGATGCCCCCGCCAATCGCCCGCGACGGCCGCGGTGAACACCTTGTTGAGCTGGGTGGCGATATTGATCTTCGTCATCCCGGCCCGCACCGCCTCGGCCAGGCCGTCGTCGGGCACCCCGGAGGAACCGTGCAGCACCAGCGGCACCGGCACGTGCCCCCGGAGCCGCGAGATCAGCTCGAAGTCCAGCGCGGCGTCACGGGTGAGCATGGCGTGCGAACTGCCCACCGCCACCGCCAGCGCGTCCACCCCGGTGGAGGCGACGAACTCCGCCGCCTCGTCCGGATCGGTGCGCGCGCCGGGCGCGTGGACGCCGTCCTTGCCACCGACCTCGCCCAGTTCCGCCTCGACCCATACGCCGTGGTCGTGGCAGTACGCGGCGACTTCACGGGTCGCGCGCACGTTGTCGGTGTAGTCCAGTTTGGACGCGTCGAACATGACCGATCCGAAGCCGAGCGCCACCGCCTCGCGGACGAGGTCGGCCGATTCGGCGTGGTCGAGATGCACCGCGACCGGGGTGGCCGCGGCCCTGGCGGCGGCCAGTGCCGCGGTACCGACCGGTGCCAGCGAGCCGTGGTATTTCACGGCGTTCTGGCTCAGCTGCACGATCACCGGTGTTTCCGCCGCGGCCGCGCCGTCGACGATCGCGGTGATGTGTTCGAGCTGGATCGCGTTGAACGCGCCACAGCCGTGCCGGGCCGCCGCGGCGGCTCCGACGATCTCCCCGGTTCCCACCAGAGGCATGAGGGTCTCCTAGTCTATTGACAGGTAAGGCACATACGGCGCGGCCCGAGGCGGGGCCGAGTAGCCGATGGAAGCCGGGCCGCGACCCGCGTGTGTCCACAAGGGACAGTTCCCGGCCACAAGTGTCCGACTTGAGCATTTCGCCCGGCCTCGCGAGATGGTCGTGAGTGGCAAACAGCGTTCTAACCCTCTTTGCCACTCACGACCCCGCCCGGGACCGTACATATGAGCATCAATCGGACATCGATTCGCGAGAACCTGTCCCTTGCGGACAGCCATGGGACACGCCCTGCCCCATCGGGAAGACACTCGCCTGTCGCCAAGCACTGGGACGATCACGTCATGGTTGCCTTACCCTCGATAGGTGGGCGCGCACGGCGACCAGCCCCTGTTCGGCTTGGTAGTGCGCGAGGTCGACGTCGCCGGCGAGCGGGCCGAGCACGGCCGCCCCGGACAGCGCGACGGCCCGGCGCAGGATGTCCGGCCACGGGTCGGCGCGGCTCAATCCCAGCGCCAACGCCGCGACGACGGCGTCACCGGCGCCGGTGGTGTTACCACTGAGCACAGTGGACGGTGCCGCGTGCCAGGTGCCGGATCCGGTCACCGCCAGCAGTCCCTCGGCACCCAGTGAGACGACGACGGCACCCGCTCCGGCCTTGCGCAGTTCCGCCGCGGCGGCCACCGGATCCCGCAGGCCGGTGACCTCGCGTAGTTCGTCGGCGTTCGGTTTGACCACGGACGGGCGCCCGGCCAGCCCGGCGAGCAGCGCGTCACCGGAAGTGTCCAGAATGGACGGAGAGCTGCCGAGCAGCTCAGCGTAGCTCCCGGCTCCCGGCGGCAGGCTCCCCGAGCAGACCAGCACGTCCGCGCTCCGGGCCCGGACGGCCGACGCAAGCGCTTGCCATTCGCCGTCCGCGAGCCGCGGCCCTGGCTCGTTGAGCAGGGTGACCGAGCCGTCCGCCGCGAGGACGGTGGTGGTGCGCCGCGTTTCGCCGCCGATCGGGACGACATCCGCGGCGACCCCCACCGCCGTGAGGTCGTCCACGACGGCGGTCCCCGTCGCACCGCCCGCCGTGAGGATCGCGCGGACGTCGGCACCGAGCGCGTGCAGGACGCGGGCGACGTTGACGCCCTTGCCGCCCGCACGGGTCCGCACGTCGCTCACCCGATGGACGTCACCGCGCCGTAGATCGTCCACTGTGTACGTGACGTCCAGCGCGGCGTTCGGCGTGACGGTGACGATCACGGCTGCCTCAGGTCAGGACGACGGAACGGGTGAGGCTGCGGGGGTTGTCCGGGTCGAGCCCCTTGCGGGCGGCGATCGCCCCGGCCACCCGCTGCGCGCGGACCAGGTCGGCGAGCGGGTCCAGGCCGCTCTCGACGAACAGGCCGCCCGCGCGGGCGACGTCGTCGGCCAGCCCGTCCGGCGCCTGCCCGAACATCCAGGTCACGCGGCCGGGTTCGCTGATGCTGATCGGGCCGTGCCGGTAGTCCCACGCCGGGTACGACTCCGTCCACAGCAGGCAGGCCTCGCGGAACTTGAGCGCGGCCTCGTTCGCGATGCCCACGGACCAGCCGGTGCCGAGGAAGCTGAACTGTTCCGCGCCGACGAGTTCGTCGGGCAGAGGGTCGGCGAGCACACGTTCGGCCTGGTCGGCGACCGCGCTCAGATCCTCCCCGAGGTGCGCGCGCAGCATCGCCAGCGCCGTGGTGGCGAAGCGGGTCTGCACGACCGAGCGCTCGTCCACGACGGACAGGTCGACGATGGTGTCCGCGGCGCCCTCGATCTCACCGGGCACGCCGGTGATCGCGATGGTCGGCGTCTTGCCCCGCAGTTTCGCCAGCAGGGCGTGGACCTCGGTCGTCGTACCCGACCGGGTCAGCGCGACGACGTGGTCGTAGCCGCGGCCGGCCGGGAACTCCGACGCGGCGAACGCGTCGGTCTCCCCGAGTCCGGCGGATTCGCGAAGGACGGCGTACGCCTGGCCGATGAACCACGAGGTGCCGCAGCCGACGATCGCGACCCGCGCGCCCGGCGGCGGCAGCAGATCACCGTTGGCCGAGGCCAGCGCCCCCGCGTCCCGCCAGCAGCCGGGCTGGCTCGCGATCTCCGCCGCCATGAAGGTCCCGCTCATGAACTCCCCATCCGTGCCAGTTGTGCGCAGTAGCTGTCACGTTAGGTGCAGTTTTGTGCAACGTCAATGCTCTGTTAGCGCAGTTTCACGCATTTGCTTCGCGCAGATGTGCGCGATGCTCTGGTCGACCGCGACGGACCGGCACCGTGACCGGCGTCACTCCGAAAGCTGTCACAACCTCTCCGGCAGACCCGTCATATGTGCAGCAACCGACGGAGAGGAAAGATCATGGAACCCCGCGTGAACCTGTTCGAGAACGAAGTCGTCCTCAAGTACGTCAAGCGTCTCGGCGCCGCGAGCCGTCCGATCGAGGAGTCCTCGCTGCCGCACGCGACCCAGGAACTGGTGAAGCTGCGCGCCAGCCAGATCAACGGCTGCGGCTTCTGCACCGACATGCACAGCAAGGACGCCGCGCACGCCGGCGAGACGTCGGTGCGGCTCAACCTGGTCGCCGCCTGGCGGGAGGCGAACGTGTTCACCGAGGCGGAGCGCGCGGCGCTGGCGCTCACCGAAGAGGGCACCCGCATCGCGGACGCGCACGAGGGCGTCAGCGACGAGACCTGGGCCCAGGTGCGCAAGCACTACGACGACGAGCAGATCGGCGCGCTGATCTCACTGGTCGCCACGATCAACGCGTACAACCGGCTCAACGTCATCGCCAGGACCCCGGCGGGCGACTACCGGCCCGGCATGTTCGCCTGATCCTCGCGTCCACCGACAACAGGATCGCTTCACCGGACAACGATCGAGGCGCGCCGGGCTGCTAAACCTGCGGATACCAGCGATCCGGAGGTTCAGCCCGTGCGACTCGACGTCCGCTTCTTCCCCGTGACCGGGACCCATCCGCTCAGCACCGACCTCGTCGGGCTCCGCGCGAACTTCCACTACGGCTCGGGGAACGTGCTGGAACAGCACTACGCGGACAGGACGACGATGATCTGGACCGGGGTGTCCGGCGACTTCGCCGGTGTCCGGCAGAAGGAGGCGACCTTACGCGTCTTCGAAACCGGCCCGGCGCAGTATTTCGTCACCTGGTACGAAACCGGGACCGTCGCGACGGCGGCGCACGGCGAGATCTTCGACGGCGGCTATCCCATCGCGGTGATGGCCGACTTCGGCCGCTCGATCGCGACGGCGGCGTATACGAATCCCCGCGAAGACGGCGGGCAATACTTTCTGGTGGACCAGGCGACGATCGAGATCTTGGACAAGCCGCACGGGTGGCCGTCCTTTCCCGGGCCACGATCGTGACCGCGACAAAGTTCTCCGCCGAAAGTTAACCCGGAGCGCTCGCCGGGTATCAGACGGATATGAGTCGATCAACGGTCGAGCATCCGTCTCGATCGAAGAGCCGGCATCTGACGGTGCCGCAGGGCGTCGCGCTGTACGTCGGCGACGTTCGGCGCACTGGCCGGACGACATCCGGACGCCGGCTGGCCCGCGACGTTCGCGTTGCGGGCGTTCGGGCCGAAGACCTCGGCGGTGACCGGCTGGTGGTTCTATTTCGGCACACTGGCGGGAATGCCCGCTGCCAGCGCTTTCGGGGCCACGCATGTCACCGAATTGGTCGGCGGCGGCCGGACGATGACGATGGTCTCGGCGGTGCCGTGGTGCTCGCGGCGCCGAAAGCGGACACCGCCAATCTCCAGCCTTTCGCGCCGCACGGATTCGCCGGGGTCGCGACCGCGATCAGCCTGCCGGTGTGGTCCTTCACCGGTTGGGAAACCGTCACTCATCTGGCGCCCGATTTCCGGAAACCGAAGCAGACATGCCCCTCGCGACGGGAATCTCCATTCTCATCATCGGCGTGCTCTATCTCGCCGTCGGCGGGATGACGATCCTCGTGCTCGGACCGCGAGCCGGTGAGACCCAGGCGCCGCTGGCCGCGATGCTCGGGGAAGGGCTCGGGACCTCCGTCCGCGCGGTCGCCGCGGTGATCGCGGTCGTGGTCACCCTCGGGGTGCTCAACGTCTTCGTGGCGAGCATGGCGAAACTCGGCGCCGCGATGGGCCGTGACGGCGCGCTGCCGAAGTGGCTGGTGTACCTGAAGTTCTCGAAGCGCGCCGGTGCGGCGGCGCCGGAGTAGCGTTAGCCGCCCGTGGCTGATCCCCTCGCGTTCCGTGAAGGCCTCCTTGAGGGACGCTGGGTCCAGCCTTTGGCGGGCTGACGGCCGAGGTTGAGGACCTCTTCGGAGTGCAGGGGCTGCGGCAGGGCACGGCCCAGCATCGCGCTCAGCCGCATTCGACCCGCAGTCCGGCCGCGGGCGGATACTCGACGTAGGCGACGGTGAAGTTCTTCGTCTGGCGGGCATTCCCCCGCCCCGTCGAACCCTTCGGCGCGGAATTCGAGTGCAACCGGGATTCGCCGAGAAGGCCGGCGAGCGCCTTCCCCATCTCGTCAGGGTCTTCCGAAACCAGCAGCGTGTACTTTCCGAGCGGCCTGTCCACCCGAGTGCCCCCTTTTCGGACAGCGACGAAGGGGGCACTTGCCGTGAGGTACCCCCAATTAACGGAACACCGGGCCACCTGTCGGGCGAGCGGCCCATTATGACGGGTACCCAATTCGATCGGGTGACGTGAACGTAGTGGGTGAATGCGTTCGAATAGCCTAATCGCGCCACGGAGAAGCTCCGCCGTAACCACTCGCGCGGACTTCAAACGCGTCGATTCCGGTCAATCCGCGCACACTCGGGTACCTGTCGCCGTCACCCAGCGCTGACGGGCAAGCGATCCGCGCGCAGCGACAAACGACGGGCCGGGACGCGCTCCCATACTGGCTCCTCCAGCGCGGATGAGGAGTCAGTGAATGAGCCGAGACGGCACGTCGCTCGCCAAGAACGTCCTGGGCGTACCGGGCATCGTCTTCCTCGTGCTCGCCGCCGTCGCGCCCCTGACCGGGATGGTCGTGATCGCGGCCATCGGCATCGCGGTCGGGAACGGCGGCGGCATGGTCGCGGCCTTCCTGCTGGCCACCGTGGTCCTGCTGCTGTTCGCGGTCGGCTACGCGCAGATGTCGCGGGTACTCACGAGCGCGGGCGGCTTCTACGCCTTTGTGGTCAAGGGGCTGGGCAGGACGCCGGGGCTCGTCGCCGGATTCATCGCGATGCTCGGCTACAACTGTTTCGTCGCGGGCGCGATCGGGACGAGCGGGTTCTTCACCTCCACCGCGATCGACGACGTCTTCGGCCTGAAACTCGATTGGCTGTTCTGGAGCGCGCTTTCGGTCGTGCTGGTCCTTCTGCTCAGCCGCCGGGGCATCGCGGTCAGCGCGAAAGTACTGGGCGTCTCCCTGATCCTTGAAGTGTCGATCCTGCTGGTGATGGACTTCAGCGTGCTGTTCCGGCACGGCTTCTCGTTCGCCGCGTTCAGCCCGTCCGTCCTGTTCCAGGGTGCGGGCGGACTGGCGTTGTTGTTCGCCGCCAACGCTTTCATCGGGTTCGAGGCGACGGCGCTGTTCGGGGAGGAAGCCAAGGATCCGAAGCGGACGATCCCGCGGGCGACCTACATCGCCATCGGCTTCATCGGCGTGTTCGCCGCGTTCACCACCTGGGCGGTGGTCAGCGCGATCGGCGCCGAACAGGCACAGGACGTGGCCGCGGCGCATCTGTCGAGCGGGGACCTCGTGCTCTCGGTCGCCCAGGAGTACCTCGGCGGCCCGCTGACCAAGGTGATGCTGCTGCTCCTGGTGGTCAGCCTGTTCGCGGCCCTGCTGGCGCTGCACAATTCGGCGACCCGCTACCTGTACGCGCTGGGCCGGGCCGGCGTGCTGCCGCGCCTGCTGGGCAGGACCGATCCGCGCAACGGCGCGCCGCGCCACGCCTCGATCGTCCAACTGGCCTTCGGATCGTTGGTGGCACTGGGGTTCCGGCTCGCCGGGCTCGATCCGGTCGCCGATCTCACGGCGAGCATGACCGGTTTCGGCACCCTCGGGATTCTCACCCTGCAACTGTTCGCGGCGGTCGCGATCCTGGTCTACTTCCGCCGGACCCGCGACCGCCGGATCGTGAAGACCCTGATCGCTCCCGGGCTGGGCGCGGCGGGGCTCGGGCTCATCGTGACGCTGGCGATCCTCAACTTCCCGACCCTCGCCGGGTCGAGCAACGGCGTCGTACCGCTGCTGCCGTGGCTACTCCTGCTCGTCGCGCTGGCCGGGCTCGCCCTCGCCGGCTGGCTGCGCCGGTTCCGCCCGGCGGTGTACGCGGCGCTGGAGACCGACCTGGAACGCGATCCCGCGCCGAGGGCGTCAGACGTTGTTGGTCAGTGAGAGGTTGAACGAGTAGCGCGAGGCGCGGTAGAGATGCCACCCGTACTCGACGACCCGGCCGGCGTCGTCGTAGGTGGTGCGCCGCATGGTGAGCAGTGCCGCCCCCGGCTTCTCCCCCAGCAGTTCGGCGTCCTCCTCGGTCGCCTCGCGGGCGCCGACGTTCTGCTGGGCGGCGTGCAACCGGACGCCCGCTGATCGCAGTAGCTGATAGAGGCCCTTGGCCCGCAGTTCGTCGTCGTCCGGGTCGATGACGCCGTCGGGCAGGTAGTTGTTCATGACCGCCAGCGGTTCGCCGCCGGTCGAGCGCACCCGCTTGAGCCGCCGGACCCGGGTCAGTCCGGGCGTTTCGAGGCGCTCGGCGGCGTCCTCACCGGCGGGCTCGACCTGGTTGACCAGGACGACGGTCTCCGGTTTGTCCCCGAGTTCGCTGAGATCGTCGAAGAGGCTGCTCAAGCGAAGCGGACGGGCGACCTTGGTGCGCACGACCTGCGTGCCGACGCCGCGTTTGCGGACGAGCAGCCCCTGGTTCACCAGTGACTGGATCGCCTGGCGGATGGTCGGCCGCGACAGATACAGCCGCGCGGCCAGATCCACCTCGTTGTCGAGCCTCGCGCCGTTCGGCAGCCTGCCGTCCTCGATCGCGGCCCGGAGCTGCCGGGCGACCTGGGCGTACAGCGGCTCGGGGCTGTTCGGATCCACCACGATCTCGCCGGGTGCCCAGGGATTCATGCGCGGAGCCTACCGCGGGGAGCCCTGTGGTCGTTATGACCTTATGTCCATATGTCTTGACAAAGTTCCGGACCCTTGCGAACGTCGAGGTACCACGCGAGCCAGGAGGATCAAGGGTGTCGGACACAGTACGCCGGGTAGTCGCCGCACGGGTCCGCGATCCGGAGGCCATCGCGGCGGCCGCGGCCGCCCGGGTCCGGGCGAAGTCGCCGTTCAACGACAAGGGCGCCGCCATGATCATCGCCGCCGACCATCCGGCGCGCGGCGCGAACGGCGTCGGCTCCGACCCGCTCGCGATGGCCGACCGCGGCGAACTGCTGGACCGCCTCTGCCTGGCACTGGAGCGACCCGGGGTCACCGGCGTGCTGGCGACCCCGGACGTCATCGACGATCTGCTGATCCTCGGCGCGCTGGAGGGCAAGACCGTCATCGGTTCCATGAACCGCACCGGCCTCGCCGGATCGAGTTTCGAGATCGACGACCGGTTCGCCTGCTACGACGCCGAGGCGATCGAACGGATGCGGTTCGACGGCGGCAAGACGCTCACCAGGATCTGCCTGACCGACCCGGCGACCCCTGGCGTCCTCGAGAACACCGCGAACGCGATCAACGGCCTGGCGGACCGGAAACTGATCGCGATGGTCGAACCGTTCCTCGCGGACTGGGTCGACGGACGGCTCCGCAACGACCTCTCCCCCGACGCCGTGATCCGCTCCATCACCATCGCCTCCGGCCTCGGCCGCTCGTCGGCCTACACCTGGCTGAAACTCCCGGTGGTCGAGGACATGGAGCGCGTGCTGGCCGCCTCCACCCTGCCCGCCGTCCTGCTGGGCGGGGAGGTCAAGGATCCCGACGCCGCGTTCGCCGCCTGGCAGCGGGCGCTCGCGCTCCCGACCGTGCAGGGCCTCGTCGTCGGCCGGTCCCTGCTCTACCCGCACGACGGCGACGTCGCCAAGGCCGTCGACACGGCCGTCGGGCTGCTGTGAATCCACCACCGGTGAAAGGCTGTCCCGTGAAGACCATCGAGCATTGGATCAACGGCACCGCGACCACGGCGGGCTCCACCCGCACCGCTCCCGTGTACGACCCGGCGGCGGGACGCCCGCAGGCGGAGGTGCTGCTCGCGGAACCGTCCGATGTGGACACCGCGGTGGCGGCCGCGGGCAAGGCGTTCGAGACGTGGGGCGATTCGTCGTTGTCCCAGCGGACGAAGGTGATGTTCGCCTTCCGCGAGCTGCTGGTGCGGCACGAGGACGAACTCGCCGGGATCATCTCCTCCGAGCACGGCAAGGTACTCGACGACGCGCGCGGCGAGATCGTCCGCGGCCGGGAGATCGTCGAATACGCCTGCGGGATCGCCGACGCGCTGAAGGGCGGCTTCTCCGACCAGGTCTCGCGGGACGTCGACGTCCACAGTTTCCGCCAGCCGCTCGGCGTGGTCGCCGGGATCACGCCGTTCAACTTCCCGATCATGGTCCCGTTGTGGATGCACCCGATCGCCATCGCGACCGGGAACACGTTCGTGCTCAAGCCCAGCGAACGGGTTCCGTCCGCCTCCCGGCTGGTCGCCGAGCTGTACGCGGAGGCGGGGCTGCCCGACGGCGTGTTCAACGTCGTCAACGGGGACAAGGTCGCTGTCGATGCCATCCTCGACCATCCCGGTATCGCCGCCGTGTCCTTCGTCGGCTCCACCCCGATCGCCAAGTACGTCCACGAACGCGCGACGGCCACCGGCAAACGCGTGCAGGCGCTGGGCGGGGCCAAGAACCATGCCGTCGTCCTGCCCGACGCCGACCTCGAATACGCCGCGAACCACCTCACGGCCGCCGCGTTCGGTTCCGCCGGGCAGCGCTGCATGGCGATCTCGATCGGCGTCGCCGTCGGCTCGGCGGGCGACGAACTGGTCGAGATCCTCAAGCGCAAGGCCACCGAGATCAAGGTCGGCCCCGGTCACGAGGACGGGAACGACATGGGCCCGGTCGTCACCCAGGCCGCGCGGGAACGCGTGATCGGCTCGGTCGCCCTCGGCGCGGAGCAGGGCGCGACCGTGGTCGTCGACGGCCGGGAACTTCGGGTCGACGGACATCCGGAGGGATTCTTCGTCGGACCGTCTCTTTTGGACAACGTCACGCCGGAGATGTCCGCCTACCGCGAGGAGATCTTCGGGCCGGTACTCGGGATCGTGCGGGTGTCCACTGTGGACGAGGCCATCGCACTGATCAACGCGAACCCCTACGGCAACGGGACGGCCATCTTCACCGGCGGAGGCGAGGCGGCGCGGAAGTTCCAGCGCGAGGTGAAGGTGGGGATGATCGGGGTGAACGTGCCCATCCCGGTGCCGATGTCCTACTACTCCTTCGGCGGCTGGAAGGACTCCCTCATCGGGGACAGCCCGATCCACGGCCCGGAAGGCGTCCGGTTCTACACGCGGGCGAAGGTCGTGACCACCCGATGGCCGCACAGCGCCGCCGGCTTCAACTTCCCGACGTCCAGCTGACTCCCGCGTTCAGTCCTCTGGATGCGTTTCCCCCACGCATTCAGAGGACTAAACGCGGGCCACGATCAGCGCATTTGGCGCCGCATTCGCCGCTGCCGGTTCCCGACGAAACGCCAGCCGACCGCCAGGACGACGACGAGTACGGGAATGGAGTAGAACGCGATCTTCTCCGCGCCGTCGGAGAAGCCCATCAGGACGACGACCAGCGCGAGGAAGCCCAGTGTCGCCCAGCCGCTGTAGGGCGCCCACGGCATCCGGTAGGACGGCCGTTCCAGCTCCCCGCGCAGCGCCGCCTGACGCAGCCGCATCTGGCAGAAGATCAGCGTCGCCCAGGTCGTGATCACGCCGAGCGAGGCGATCGCGATCGCGATGTCGAAAGCGTCCTTCGGCACCAGGTAGTTGAGCACCACGCCGAGCACGTAGGCGGCCGAAGTGAACAGGATGCCGCCGTAGGGCACGTGACGGCTGCTCATCCGGCCGACGAACCCAGGCGCCTCGCCCTTGTCCGCGAGCGCGCGCAGGATGCGGCCGGTCGAATAGAGCCCGGAGTTGCAGCTCGACAGCGCGGCGGTGAGCACGACGGCGTTCATCACGTCGCCGATGCCCGGGATCCCGAGGCGGCTGAACACGGTGACGAACGGGCTTTCGCCGCCGTTGTAGAACGGCCACGGCAGGAGCATCGCCAGCAGCAGCACGGAACCGACGTAGAACACGCCGATCCGCCAGACGACCCCGTTGATGGCCTTCGGCAGCACCTTGCGGGCGTCCTTGGTCTCACCGGCGGCGATACCGACGACCTCGATCGCGGAATACGCGAAGATGACCGCCTGCAGCGTCATCAGCGCGATACCGATACCGGCCGGGAAGAATCCATTGTGGGCCGTCAGGTTGTGCACGCCCGCCGTGGTGCCACCGATGTCGGCGCCGGTGAGCACCAGCCCGGTGGCGGTGACGAGGAAGACGACGATGGCCAGCACCTTGACCACCGAGAACCAGAATTCCAGTTCGCCGAACAGTTTCACCGAAAGCAGGTTCACCACGATCAGCACACCGAGCGCGACCAGCGCGGTGATCCACTGCGGCACGTCGGGCAGCCATTTGTGCACGTAGATGGCCACCGCGGTGATCTCCGCGATCCCGGTCATCGCCCAGTTCACCCAGTACATCCAGCCGGAGGCGAAGCCCGCCCACGGCCCGATGAACTTGCGGGCATAGGTGACGAAGCTGCCGGAAGTCGGCTCGTGCAGCACGAGTTCGCCGAGTGCGCGCATCACGAAGTAGGCGGCGATGCCGCAGAGCGCGTACGACAGGACCAGCGACGGTCCGACCTGGTGGAGTTTGCCACCCGCACCGAGGAAAAGCCCGACGCCGATCGCGCCGCCGATGGCGATCATCTGCACTTGGCGGTTGCCCAGCGCTTTTGAGTAGCTTTCACCTTTTTCGGTGAGCAGCGAGGAATCCATGGTTGCCAGACGCTAGAGCGTGTGCGGCAGGTCACCAACACTGCTAAGGAAGACTTAAGGTGTGCCGGACGTCACTCCGGTGGTTTTCCTGGTATTTCCCTTTTCGATTTGACAAGTTCACTCGCGAACCCCGATCTTCGCGCGCGAAGGCGGCCTCTTACGCTACGGCCGTGGACCTCGCAGCGCTGCTGGACCGGATCGCCGACGACGTCGCGCCGGAGATCGGCCGCGGCTCCGTCGCGGACTACATCCCCGCACTGGCCAGGGTCGAACCGCGGCGGTTCGGGATGGCGGTGGCCGAAGTGGACGGTCGGCTGCACGGGGTCGGCGACTGGCGGACACCGTTCTCCATCCAGAGCATGTCGAAGGTCTTCACCCTCGCGCTCGCGCTTTCCCACGGCGACGGGGTCTGGACGCGGGTGGGCCGCGAACCATCAGGCAACCCGTTCAACTCGCTGGTACAGCTGGAAAACGAGGACGGGATCCCCCGCAACCCGTTCATCAACGCCGGCGCCCTCGTGGTGACCGACGAACTCGCGCACCACGGCGACGCGGCGGAAACCCTGCTTCGCTTCCTGCGCGAGGAAAGCGGGAACGCCGACATCGGGATCGACGCCGAGGTCGCCGCGTCCGAGGCCGGGCACGCCGACCGCAACCGCGCGCTCGCGTACTTCATGGCGTCCTACCGGAACATGCGCCGTCCGGTGCCCGACGTCCTCGACCAGTACGTGCGCCAATGCTCGATCGCGATGAACTGCGCGGACGTCGCGCGCTCGGCGGTGTTCCTCGCCCGGCACGGCGTCCGCAACGACGGCACCCGGCTGCTCGGGCTCAGCGCGGCCAAGCGGGTCAACGCGGTGATGCTGACCTGCGGCACGTACGACGCGGCGGGGGAATTCGCCTACCGTGTCGGGCTTCCCGGCAAGAGTGGCGTCGGCGGCGGCATCGTCGCGATCGTCCCCGGCCGGTGCGCGGTCTGCGTCTGGAGCCCCGGCCTGGACGCTCGGGGCAACTCCGTCGCGGGCGTCGCGGCGCTGGACCGGTTCACCACCCTCACCGGCTGGTCGATCTTCTGACCAGCGCGGTTTCGAAGTCCGGCGGACCGGGAAGCCAGCCCGCGTGCAGACGTTCCTCCCGCTCGCCGACTTCCGGGCCTCGGCCGCCGCACTCGATCAGCGACGGCTCGGCAAGCAGCGCGTGGAGACCATCCAGGTCCTGCGCGCGCTGACGGTGCCCGGCTACGGCTGGCGCCACCATCCGGCGGCGGCGATGTGGGCGGGCTACGAGGAGGCGCTCGTCCGGTACGGATTCGACGTTTGCGAGGTCTGGCGCGCGACGGGCAGGCAGGACACCTGCCGGGAAACCCTGCGGCTCGACCTGCTTCACGCCACCGGGCTGGACCGGGTCCGCACCCAAGCGGAACTGGCGGAGGACGACGGCCTGCCACCTTGGCTCGGTGACACCGAATTCCACCTGAGCCACCAGTCCGCCCTCGTCCGCAAACTGCCGGAGCATTACCGCCCGCGGTTCCCGGACGTGCCCGACGACCTGCCCTACCTCTGGCCCGAGTCGGACCGTCCACGACGGATTCCCGTCCGGAAAGGATCCTGATGAAACGCTTCCACAAGGGAGTGAGCCACGTGGTGCGGTGACCAGCTCTAGGCTGATCGTCGACGGAAGGGGACACAGTGCGGCAGAACGTGCACTTCATGACCTTCGCGACCGCCGACCTGGACGCCGCGCGGCGCTTCTACGCGGACGCGCTGGGCTGGCATCCGCTGGCCGACGTACCGGGCGAGATCATCTTCTTCCAGGTGGCGCCGGGCGTGGTGCTGGGCCTGTTCGACGCGGCGAGTTTCACCCGCGATCTCGCCGACGGTTCCGACCACCCCACGGTCTCCGGTGTGACGGTCTCGCACAACGTCGACAGCCCCGAAGAGGTCCGGTCGGTCGTGGACGCCATGACCGCCGCCGGCGGAACCATCCTGAAGGAGCCGCAGCCCGGCGAATTCGGCGGCATCTTCCATGCCCATGTCCGCGATCCGAACGGCATCGTCTGGGAGATCGCCCACAACCCCACCTGGCACATCTCCGAAGACGGCACGGTTTCACTGGGCTGACGACAGGGAATCACCGGGTCATGGCCGGATCACCCACAGAACCTGACGACGAGACGATCGACGCCGTCGGAAAGCTGGTCTTCGCCCTCGAAACGGTCGAGCAGGCGCGCGGCCACCTGTACGCGTTCCATCACCTCACCGGAACCGCCGACTTCGCACTCGGCGAGGCCGTCGAAAAGCTCAGGAAGGCCGGGCATCCGGACTGGGCGGACCGGATCGAGACGGAGCTGATCGGGCTCAACGTCCTGGCGGATCGATGGACGTTCCAGGTGGTCGAGGAATACGACGACGGCTACTACGGGACCTTCCGCGGAATGACCCGGGACGTCGCCGACGACCTGACGGACGGGCGGCTGCATCTGCACGAAGAGCAGCTCAAGCGGCGACGCCGCACCGAGGGGCGCCCAGGGCACGAAATGGGGCGGCCCAGCACCTGAGTAGTGGGGCACGTGGGTCGTGAGTGGTAAGTGTCGTTCTAACGCGACTTACCACTCACGACCATCGCGGTCTTCGCGAACGAGCGGATCAGCGGGCTGTCCTGGCCAGTCACCCAGGTGACGACGAGCGGGCTCGGCGGCATGTCCGTCAGCGGCACCCAGGTGAGTCCACCGGGCAGGGCGTGCCCGCGCGGCGCGATGCCGGTCGCCCCGTTCCACAGGACCGCTTGCAGGCATTCGGCGACCGTGCGCACCACCGGGCCCGCAGGCCGCCCCCCGACCGGCACTGTCCCGTTCCAGTACTCGCGCCAGACCGGGTCCGTTCCGTCCGGCAGCTGGAACCAGGGCCGATCGGCGACGTCGGCCAGCCGGACTGACGCCCGGCCGGCGAGCGGATCACCGTCGTGCAGGACGATCCCGACCGGGTCGGAGCGCAGGACGCGGACGCTGAGGCCGGTTTCGTCGAACGGCGACCGGGTCAGCGCGACGTCGGCCAGACCGGCGCGCAGGCCGGTGGTGGGGTCGGTGAAATCCGCCTCACGGAACCGGATCGAGACCTCGGGATGACGACGGCGGAACGCCGCGGCCAGCAGGTCGCCCGTCTCCCCCGCGCCGTCGGCCAGGATGCCGACGGTGAGCGTCGCGGGGCCCGCCGCCGCCCTCACCAGAGCGCGGGCGCGTTCGGCCTGGTCCAGCAGGGTACGGGCCTCGGCGTACAGGGTGTTCCCGGCCGCGGTGGGTTCGACGCCGGCGGCCGAGCGGAGCAGCAGCACCACGCCCAGGTCGCGCTCCAGCTGCTGGATGGCCCGGCTCAGCGGCGGCTGGGTCATCCTCAGCCGCGCGGCCGCCCGGCCGAAGTGCCGCTCCTCGACCACGGCCACGAAGTAGCGCAGCAGGCGGAGTTCCATCACCGGCGATGATACCCATCCGGTATCGGGGCGTCGAAATCGGACTTGGACGGCGGCCGGGTACCGGCGGGAGATTGGGATCATGCCCTTCGAACCACTCGTCCACGAGCCCGCCGTCGACCCCGGCCAGGCCGTCGAAGTCGCCCGCGACGTCGTGGTGATCCCGAACCGCGGCGTCGAACTCGTCCCCAATATCGGCGTCATCGGGGGCACGCGTTCGGTGCTGGTCGTCGACACCGGGCTCGGGCCGCGCAACGCCGAGAAGGTGCTCGCCTTCGCCGTCGAGCACGCCCGTGGCCGCCGTCTGTACCTGACCACGACGCATTTCCACCCCGAGCACGCGTTCGGCGCACAGGTTTTCGCGGATCAGGCCACTTACCTCGTCAACAGCGCACAAGCGGCGGATCTGGTCCACAAAGGACCGGGCTATCTCGAAATGTTCCGCGGCCTCGGCGCCCCGGTCGCACGGAACCTGGAGGACGTCGAGCTGATCGCTCCGGACGTGGTCTACGAGGACGGATACGACCTCGATCTCGGTGGACGGGTCGTGCGGCTCGGCGCCACCGGCCGCGCCCACAGCCAGGGTGATCAGGTGGTGACCGTCCCCGACGCCGGCGTGCTGTTCACCGGGGATCTGGTCGAGGCGGGCCAGTTCGCGATCTTCCCGTGGTTCCCGCCGTACGACACCGACGTCTCGGGATCGCGGTGGATCGAGGTGCTGCGACGGCTGGACGCCGCCGGGCCGGACCTCGTCGTCCCTGGCCATGGCGACGTCTCCGGGCGCCGGATCCTGACCGACGTCCGCGAGTACCTCGAACTGCTGCGCGACGAGACCTGGCGCCGCCGCGACTCGGCTCTCCCCGAAGAGACGATCGCCGCGGAACTCGAAGCGCTGGTGATCGAACGCCACCCCGAATG
Organism: Amycolatopsis orientalis; assembly: GCF_000943515.2. Lineage (NCBI taxonomy): Bacteria > Bacillati > Actinomycetota > Actinomycetes > Pseudonocardiales > Pseudonocardiaceae > Amycolatopsis > Amycolatopsis orientalis. The sequence continues at coordinate 5,867,008 of NZ_CP016174.1, forward strand.
GGAAGGCCGGGACTGGATAGCGAAGGGCGTCGGCTGCTTCTGCGCGGACCACTCAGGCCATCAGGCAGCAGGCGCCGGTGAAACAGCCGAAAGCGCCTCCGCTTGACGTGTTCTTCCGGTTGTCGAAGTGGTCGATCACGACCTCGACTTCGGCCTGGCCCGCCGCGGAGACGTCGATCCCGGAGTCGGCGAAGAAGCGGCGGATATCGTCGGAAACGGTGGTCTTCATTGGAAAACTCCCTCTGAACCTGCGGTGTTCGGTACCGAAATCGTGCAGGTTCGGACCCCGCCGCCGACAGTGCGAAGCACCATGGGCGACGTGTGGCTTTCGACTGCTCCACTCGCTTCAAGCGGGTCGCGCAAGTGGAGCACTCCTCAGCGGGACCACCCTCGTCAGGTGACCGGGCCGGACGGTTAGGCTCCTCGGTGGCGAAAACCGCCATGCACCACGACGCCGGGAGATCTGAACCGCCATGCTGGACCGAGCAGTCATCGACGCCCTCTTCCCCGCCGACCTGCCCGAACCCGAGCACTGGGAACAGCGGTACCCCGCCCGCGACCTCCCCGAAGGCGCGCTGATCACCCGCTTCGGCCCTTCGCCGACCGGATTCGTCCACATCGGCGGCATCTACGTCGCCACCATCGACCAGGACGTCGCCCGCCGCAGCGGCGGCCGGTACCTCGTCCGGGTCGAGGACACCGACCGGTCCCGTGAGGTCGAGGGTGCCATCGACCAGTTCGAGCGCGGCTTCTCCTACTTCGGCCTCGCCGCCGACGAGGACATCCACCGCGGCGGCGGCTACGGCCCGTACCAGCAGTCCGAGCGCGAGCAGATCTACCTGACCTACGTCCGGCACCTGCTCCGCCTCGGCCGCGCGTATCTCGACTTCGCCACCAAGGAAGAGCTGGCGGCGATCACCGCGCGGCAGCAGGCGACGAAGCTGCCGACCGGCTACTACGGCTCGTGGGCGATCTGGCGGGACGCCGACCCCGCCGACGTCCAGGCCAAACTCGACGCCGGCGACCCGTACGTCGTGCGGTTCCGCGCCCCGGACGACACCGGCGCCCGTGCCCGGTTCACCGACGCCATCCGCGGCCCGCTCGAAGCCGAGGCCAACCGCAACGACGTCGTCATCCTGAAGAGCTCCGACCAGAGCCCCCGGCTGCCGACCTACCACTTCGCGCACGCCGTGGACGATCACCTCATGCGCGTCAACCTGGTCATCCGCGGCGATGAGTGGATCTCGTCGGTGCCGGTGCACCAGCAGCTGTTCGACGCGCTCGCCTTCGAGCCGATCACCTACGCGCACATCGCGCCGCTGATGAAGCAGGAGGGCGGCAGCAAGCGCAAGCTGTCCAAGCGCAAGGATCCCGAAGCGAGCGTCGACTTCTACATCGAGTCCGGCTACCCCGCCAAGGCCGTCCTGTACTACCTGCGCGGCCTCGCCAACGGCCGTCTCGCCGAAATGCCGCTCGACCAGGCCCTGGACGAGCCGATCAACCTCGACGAATGCGGCGTCGCCGGACCGCTGGTCGACCTGGTCAAACTCGACGACATCTCGGCCGACCACATCGCCACGCTCTCCGGCGCCGAAATCCTCGATGAGGTCCGCGCCTGGGCCGAGCGGTTCGACCCCGAGCTGCGGACCGTGCTCGACGCCGAACCCGACCTCGCGCTGCGGGCGCTCGCCGTCGAGCGCGACGGCGCCGAGAACCCGCGCAAGGACCTGAAGAAGTGGAGCGAGTTCCGCGCCGTCTACGGCTTCTTCTTCCCTCAGCTGCACGCCGCCGTCGCCGGCCCCGACGACGAGCGGATCGCCGCGCTGGGCGTCGACCGTGAGGTCGTCCAGGCCGTCGCGCGCGACTTCGTCGGGAACTACCAGCAGCTCGACGACGGCCAGGAGTGGTTCCAGCAGATCCGCGAGGTGGCGGCGAAGCACGGCTTCGCGAAGAACGCCAAGGAGTTCAAGAAGAACCCCGAAGGCTTCCCCGGCTCCATTCGCGAGGCTTCGCAGATCATCCGGATCGCGATCACCGGTTCGACCCGGAGCCCGGATCTGCACTCGATCACGCAGGCGCTGGGCCGCGAGGAGACGCTGGGCCGGTTCTCCGGTCTCGTCGGCTAGGTGCTGCCTCGTGAGTGGCAAGTGCCGTTAGAACGACACTTGCCACTCACGACCACCCCGGCCCACGCCCCGCGCACCTTGGAGGGGCTGAAGGGCGCTTCAGCCCACGCGGCCGGTGCAGGACCTCGTGAGTGGTAATGACGGTTAGAACCGTCATTACCACTCACGAGCCGAGTGTGAACTGGTCGTAGAAGGCCGACTTGATCGCGACGACGGCCTGCTCGGTGTCGCGGAACCGCTCCCGGGCCTCGTGCGAGTCGATCAGCTGCACGAGCCGCGACCCCAGCTGGTCGGAAGGCGTGAGCGAAAGCGGCGAGGCGGCCGCGAGCGGACGGGACTTCGCGTCGTGCACGTGGTGCGGACAGTAGAAGACGGACTTGTCGCCGAGCATCGGGCCGACCCGGCGCCACAGCTCGCCGTACTCGACCGAAACCAGGACCTCGCCCCAGAATCGCAGGATCGTCAGGAGTTCCACGTCCGCGTACTTCGACTCCCCGGCGGTCGCGATCAACTCCATGGTGGTGTCGATACAGGCCGACGTGGCGAGGGTCTTCCGGGACCGCACCAGCGCCTCGCGGGGGACGCCGAGGGCGAGGAGGTCGGCCATCAGGTCCTCGCGGTGCGAGGGTGTACTGCCCGGTGACGTGTTTTCCGGGTACGCCTCGCGGATGATCACGCGGGCGATCCGGATGGACTGCTCGTCGGTGAGCAGGTCGATCGCCAGGTCGTAGGCCATGGTGAAGGCCAGCGACAGGAAGCGCCGCTGCGACAGGACGGTGTGCAGGTCCTCCAGCGACAGGTCCGCGACACCCCGCAGCACTGGATGGTTCCGGAAGCGCTCGATCAAGCCGTCTTCGAACTCGTCCAGTTCTCGCATCACTGCACCCCTCGCTCAGAAACGGATCATGTCGCCAGCCGCCGATGCAGCCGGGCGAGCGTCTTCAGGCAGTTCGTGATGCCCGTGCTCACGAAGGCGGCGTCCGGAAACCGTTTGTGCACCTCGATTGCGCCGTCGTAGTGCGAACGGCGTCAGCTCGATGAGCAGCACCACGACCACACCGATCACCATGATCAGGGTCAAAGTGGTGACCCCCTTCGCCGCGACCTTGTCCAGCCAGCCGAGTTGTTGCGCGATACCGACCGCGAAGCCGACCACCGCCAAACCGCCGAGACTGAGCAATTCGAGCCAACGACGCATTCTGCGGAGCATTCACCCTCCGGGTTTCGGTGCCGTACGCCGTCATGTTCCCACGATCGGGGCATTCGCTGTGATCGGGGTCACCAGCTCGACGTAACGTCGCCCGTTCCACGAAATTCACCAGAACGCTCGAATTCCAGGCGGGAATCCGCAGCTCGCCGGGGGTGTCGAGCATCTTTGCCCGACACCCGGTGGAGACGATGTGAAACGCGCGAGCACCGAGAGACGACTTACCCTGTACGCAAGTACGGAAAGTTGTGGTCCATGAGCGCTGATCGCGTTGTCCAGCTGCGCTGGGAGTCCCGGCGGGTGGCCGCCGGCGGCGGCACGGCGCTGTCCTACGCCGGGATCTCGGTGATCCGCCGACGGCACGGCGAGATCGTCGACCGGGTTTGGGTGCCTGTCGGGGAAGAACCGACCTTCGCCGACGACGAAGCCCTGATCGCGGTCCTGCACGACGCGTGGCGCTGGAGCAGGCCCGCGGCGTAGACCGTCCACTTCGGACGGACTACGGACCGTTCACTCGTCACCCGACTTGTACCGGCGCTGGAGTTCTTCCTCCTGTTCGCGCGGTGACTTGGCGACCCAGCGGCCGTGGACCAGGTCGTTCTCCGTGTAGTCCGCCCGCCGCGAGGCCCAGCTCGGCAGCATGAACTCGCGGGTACCGCCTCGCCCCCGATCCCGCAGATCGGTGACCACGGCGATGCCGATCACCAGGACGAGTACGCCGAGTGCTATCCAGATCCCGACCATATCCGCTCCCCACAGAATGAATCAGTTCCCCGAGAATAGCGTCGAACCGCACGCGGACGGTGGTCTTTTTTTCCGCGACAGCCGCACCGGGTCAACGGCGGCGGCTGCTTCCGCAGCACATATCAGGACAACCCGCTCACCTAGCGGATATGACGATCCCCGGTATCCGCGAGATCTCGCGGATACCGGGGATCGGGGGCGGTCAGCCCCGGGCGTTCGGGTCGAACACGCCGCCGGCCAGTCCGGTGGCGGCGTCGCCGAGCGCACCGGTGGAGTCGACGACGCCCTGACCGGCCGCGGTGGCCGAATCGACGGCGTCCTGTCCCGCGGCGGTGGCGTTCTCGGCGAGGCCCTGACCGGTCTCGGTCAGTCCCTCGGCGGACTGGGTGACCTGGTCGGCGGCGCCGGAAAGGTCGACGCCGGTCAGCTCGCTGACCTTGTCCCCCGCGCCGCCCAGCAGTTCGGCGGCCTTCTCCTTCAGCGAGTCGAACAGGCTCATCAGGGGTACTCCTCGGATCGGTCGAGCACGGGGCGGCTGAAAGTCCACCGTACAGGACAAATCGGGCACCGTGCGTGACGGCCTGCCGCAAGCCCTCTCGACGCGGACGCGTTCAGAGACAGGGCGGCCGGTAGCGATCGATGGCGAGGCCGCGGAAATCGAGCCTGTTCGGGGTCTTGCCGACGAAGACCAGGCCGCGCGCCTCGGTCAGCGCCGACGCGAACGAATACGACGGTTCACCCAGTTCGGGCAGGGTGGTCCACGCGCTGGGCGCGAAGCTGAAGAACCTCTTCACGAGTTTCCCGCCGGTCGACGGCACCTTCGTGAGCCACTTGTCGCCGCCGCTCCAATGCGACGCCGGGCGCAGCTGAACGTAGAGGTCGTCCGTCGCGCTGTAGGTCATCCAGAAACCGGCGGACTTCGAAAGATCGGCCTGCGCCTCGAAGCGATTCCCCAGCCAGACCACGATCACATGCCACTCGGCGTTGAGGAAGTCCACCTTGGCCGCGTACCCGCCGCGCTCCCGGACGAGCAGGCTGCCGGTCGCCGGAACCGTCGTCCCCTCGCCGGACGCGAGCCACTGCTGCAATCGGTCGATCGAAGGGGTCGCGCATTCGCAGCCGTGCCGCGATGTCTGCGTGCCGGACGCGTTCGCCGTCGCCCCGGCGCCGACGAGCGAGACCAGGAACACCGACACGGCCACCGCGAGCGTCCTACCGAAAGGAACCCTGGATCCTCCGCGCATTCCGGGAAGTTAGCACGGAAAATCACCGCACAGCGGGAAAACCGGCCTGAGTGCCCCACTGAGCGGGAACTGTCCATTATGGAGAATGCCCTCAGTCCGCGAGCATGTCGTCCAGTTCGGCGGCGAAGAGCAGGGCGGGATCGAACCCCATACCGGCGAAATGCCCGGCGAGTTCGAGCGACAGGACGCCGTGGATCCGCGTCCAGAACGTGATGGCGCGCCGGAGTACCGCCGACGGTGCCGGATGACCGCCCGCCCACTCGCGATGATCTTCGAGATGAGCGTCGAAAGGCGTCGGCCTGCCACGCCCGGCGTGCGCTTCGTGGACGTCGAGCAGCACCTTCATGATCTCGTTCGAGATCCCCGTGGTGTCGCCGGGCGCGTGATAGCCGGGGATCGGCGTGCCGTAGACGAGCAGGTAGCGCTGCGGGTCGGCCAGCGCCCATTCCCTTATGGCGTAGGCGACTTCGGCCACGCCGCCGTCCGCCGCCAGGACGGCGTCGGCGAGGCCGCGGTAGGCGTCGCGGACGAGGTCCGTGATCAGGTCGTCGCGACTGGCGAAGTACCGGTAGAGCGCGGGACCGCTCATCCCCACATGTTTGGCGATCGCGTTGAGGGATAGCGCGGAGACGCCCGTCGTGGCCAACTGTTCCCACGCGTACTGCTTGATCTCCGCGCGCACCTGAGCCCGGTACCGCTCTCGCGAGGTCGTCCCGTCCGTGTCCATCGGCCACTCCTTCCCAGCCTCGGCGCCCTGACCAGTTAGAGGCTATCACTTTCCCTATTGACACTCACTCGTTCGTGGTTATAGCTTCTAACTATCGCAAGAAGAGCTAACCCACTCGTCGGACGAAGGAGAAGAACCATGTCGGACACCCAGAAGCGCCGTCGCCGGATCGTCGTGCTCGCTCTCCCACTGGCCATCGGATTCCTGAGCGGGACGGTGACGCCCGCCCAGGCAGCCACCACCGGATCCCCCGCTCCGCTTTCGTGCCAGGGAAAGACGATCGACACGAAAGCGCCGATCCACTACCGGACCGAGACCCTCGTCAAGGCGCCCCTGAGCAAGATCTGGCGCCTGCAGACCGACGTCGAGCGCTGGCCGTCGTGGCAAGAGCCGGTTTTGAGCAACGAACGCCTGGACCACGGCCCGCTCCGGAAGAACTCACGCTTCCGCTGGACCACCCCGGTGCCGCCCACCGCGACGACCCCCGCCACCACGTTGTCGATCACCTCGACCGTCCACCAGATCCAGCGCGGCAAGTGCCTCCGCTGGAGCGGCCCCGCCCTCGGCGAGGGGCTCAGCATCGACAACGGCATCCACGTCTGGAACTTCACCGAGGTCAAGGGCGGCGTCCTCGTCCGTACCGAGGAGAACTGGTCTGGCGCCCAGGTGGAGGCCGACGTGGCCACCGCGACCCAGTACCTCGGCTGGGGGCTCGAAGCCTGGCTGAAGGACCTCAAGGCCGCCGCCGAATCCCGCTGCTGACCACATCCCCTCGTGAGTGGTGATGACGGTTAGAACCGTCATCACCACTCACGAGCTGGGCAGGAACTCCCGGCCGAAGGACGCCTTCCGCGACGCCCGTCGCAGCGTGGCGAGCACGGCGGGGCCCAATACCAGGATCGCCACCGTGTTGGTGATCGCGCGTCCGGTGTCCCAGCCCGCCGTCGAGGTCAGCAGGGTGAACACGGCGAACCGGTGCAGGTTCTCCAGCACCGGGGCGCCGGGCACGTAAGAGATGTGGCCATCGTGGTACGGCACTTCGGCGTCGGTGATGAACGGCCAGAACCACAGGTTCATCAGGAATCCGAAGACGTACGCGACGAAGATCCCGTAGCCGACCAGCATCGCGATCTCGGCCTTGCCGGTGACACGGCGCGGCAGCAGTCCCGCGCCCATCCCGATCCACGCCGAGCACATCATCTGGAACGGCAGCCACGGCCCGACTCCGGCGGTCAGCAACGCGGAAGCGAACAGCGACGTACAGCCCAGCACGAACCCGAATCCCGGCCCGAGCACCCGTCCGGCCAGTACCAGGATGAAGAACACGGTCTCGATCCCCGCGGTGCCCGCCCCCAGTGGGCGCAACGCCGCGTTCACCGCCGAGAGGACGCCCAGCATCGCGAGGGCCTTGGAATCCATGCCCCCTTCCGACATCTCGGCCAGCACGATGACGATCAGGACGGGGAGGAGGCCGATGAACACGAACGGCGCGTCCGGACCGTGCTGCATCGACTGCGGTTCGACGCGGACCAGCAGCGGCCACAGGAACATCATCAGCCCGGCGAGCGACGCGAGCGCGAGCACCAGTGCCGAGCGCGGGCCCAGCCGGACCGCGGGCGCGGCGGTCACGGGACCTCCTGCGGAAGCGCCGAGCGGACGTCGTCGACGGTGAGCCACGGTTCGCCGAGGATCTTGGCGACCTGCGTCGCGAACGCCGGCGAGCCGCCCAGCACCCGGTCGGTCGGGCCGTCGGAGACGATCTCCCCTTCCGCCATCACCACCACGCGTTGCGCGACCGTCGCGACGAACTCGACGTCGTGCGTGGCGACCACGACCGCTTTGCCCTCGGCCGTCAGTGACGCGATCATCTGCGCCAGCGCGGCCTTCGCCGTGTAGTCGAGGCCCCTGGTGGGTTCGTCCAGCAGCATGACCCGGGGCGCGGCCGACAACTGCACCGCGAGCACGAGCGCGAGCCGCTGTCCCTCCGAAAGGTCGCGAGGATGCGAGCCGGGATCGATGCCCGGGGCGAGCCTGTCGAGCAGTGCACGGCAGAATCCCGTTTCCGCACCCGACTCCGCGTCGGCGGCTTCGCATTCGGCGGCGACGGTCTGGAGATACAGCAGATCGCTCGCGGTCTGCGGCACCATGCCGACGAGCGCGCGGGCCGCGGCGCTGCTCAGCGTCTTCGGGTCCTTGCCCTCGACGGTGACCTTGCCACCCTGCCGGGGCCCGGAGCCCTGGACCGCCCACAGCAGTGACGACTTGCCGGAGCCGTTGCGGCCCATCATCGCGAGTACTTCGCCCGCGCGCAGGGTGAGGTCGGCCTCCCGCACCGCGACCTTCGGCCCGTACCGCACCACGATCCCGGACGCGGTGAGCACCTCCTCGCCCTCGCTCGCGCTCCGGACCGGCGGGGTCCCCAATGCCAGCGAGGAAGCGCGCCGCCGGGCGTCGCGCACGGTCATCGGCAGCGGGTCCCATGAGGCCAGCCGTCCTAATTGGACGATCGGCGGCGCGATGGGCATGTCCTTGAGCACCTCGGGCGGCGGGCCATCCACCACTCCCCCGGTGCCCGGAACGTAGATCATCCGGTCCGCGAACGGGATCACGCGTTCCATCCGGTGTTCGGCCATCAGCACCGTCGTGCCGAGGTCCTCCACCAGCCTGGCCAACGTCGCCAGTACCTCCTCGGCGGCGGTGGGGTCCAGCGCGGACGTCGGTTCGTCCAGCACGAGCACCTTCGGATGCGTGGTGAGCACCGACCCGATCGCCACCCGCTGCTGCTGCCCGCCGGACAGCGTCCGCAACGCGCGCCTGCGCAGTTCGGCGATGCCGAGGAGATCCAGGGTCTCCTCGACGCGGCGGCGCATCACCTGCGGGTCGAGGCCGAGCTGTTCCATGCCGTACGCCAGTTCGTCCTCGACGGTGTCGGTGACGAAACCCGCGAGCGGATCCTGCCCGACGACGCCGACCAGATGCGCGAACTCGCGCGGTGGCCGCGACCGCGTCGTGACCCCGTCGACGGACACGGTGCCTTCCAGATGGCCGCCGGTGAAATGCGGGACGAGGCCGTTGATCGTGCCGAGCAGCGTCGACTTCCCCGCCCCCGTCTGGCCAGCGAACAGCACGAGTTCACCCTCGCCGATGGACAGCGTCACGTCGGCCAGCACCGGTTCGGAGCGGTCGCGGTAGGTGAAGGTGACGTGGTTCAGTTCGATCATGCGTGCACTTCTTCTTCGAGCGCGGCGTACGGGGGTTCGGGGACCGGGGTCAGGAAGGCGGGCAGCACGCCGACCAGCACACCGAGCAGCGGCAGCCACGAAAGCGACGGCCAGGACAGGGTGATCAGCGACGGGTTGAGGTCCATCGGGTTCACGCTGGAGGTCATGAACAGCACGCCCGCGACGCCGATCCCGCTCGCGGCGACGACGAGTTCCGCCGGCTGCCAGCGATCGGGGCGGTAGCGGCTGCGCCGGACGCGTTTGCCCGCGGACCAGAATCCGGCGAGCCCGATCACCACGCCGGCGGAAAGCACCGGTGCGGCGAGATATCTGGGCGTCGAACCGTCCAAAGTGGCGTAAACGCCGACACAGACGCCGAGCAGTCCGGCGATCATCAGCGTGCCGGTGAGCAGCCGGGCGCGCGCCTCGATCCGCCCCGCGCGGCCGTAACCGCGGGAGTCCATCGACGCGGCGAGCTGCAGCGAGCGGGACAGGGCGTCTTCCAGTACCGGGATGAGGATGGCGTGCAGTGCCTTGGCCTTCTTGCCCGAACCGCCCCGGAGCTTCCGGGCCCGCCGGACCCGCAGCACGCTCTCGGCGAGCTGCGGGAACACCGACAGCGCGACGATCACCGCCGTGCCCACCTCGTACAACGCGGGCGGCATCGCCTTGAGCAGTCGTTTCGGATTCGCCAGCGCGTTGGCCGCGCCGAGACAGATCACCATCGCCGCCAGCCGCATCCCGTCGTAAAGCCCGCCCAGCAACGATTCCGCGGAAACGTCACCGAAGAGCCGGATCCCCGCCGCCCAGGCGGGCAGCGGGATTTCGGGAAGCCGCAGGATGATCGTGGATCCCTCGGAACCGCCGAAGACGAGCCGGAAGAACACCCGGACCGCCACGATGATCGCGCCGAGATAGAGGTAGAGCCGGAACGCCAGCGCCCACGGGGCCTCGGAGCGCCGGGCCACCACGACATAGCCCGCGACGGCCACGATCGTCAGCAGCAGCCACGGATTCGTCGTCCGGGCCGCCGCGACGGCCAGCCCCAGCGCCCACACCCACCAGGCGGCCGGATGCAGGTCGCGCGGCAGGAAATACGAGGTCATCAGGCTCCCTGCGCGCGTTTACGCCTGCGCGCCACCAGGAATCCGGCCACGCACAGCACCAGGACGGCGCCGCCCGCCGCCCAGGGTGCCCAGTCGCTCGCGCCGGACTCGCGTTCGATCAGCGCGTTGACGTCCTCGGCGTTCTCCCCGCCGGTGAACGCGACGTTGGTCGACGGATCCTTCGCCTTCGGCCGCGCCGACGCGCTCGGACGGGGCTTCGGCGGCGGCAACGCCCCCGGGCTCTGCCCCGCGACCGGAGGTGCTCCCGCACCGGGCTCCCCGCCCGCGGGCGCCTGCCTGCCTTCGCCTGGTTGCTGCCCGTTTCCGGCCTGAGGCTGGGGCCGCTGCCGTTCGCCGGGATCGCCGGTGACCGGCTTCGCCTCCTCACGGGGTACGCAAGGCTGGCCTTCGGTCCCGGGCCGCACCGCGGAGACGCGGGGAACCGGATTGGTCTCCGTGGTGGCGTTCAGCGAGAACGACCAGCCTTCGAACCCGCCGGGAACGAAGTCCCGGTTCTTCACGCCCCACTGGCTGTAGTCCCAGGCGCAGTTGTTCGAGGCATGCCAATAGGACCAGTACCCGCCGGCCGGAGGAGTGTCGACACACTGCTCACGGTAGTTTTCGCGGCCGGCGACCGGAAGCTGCTCGGTCGCGGACGGCCGGTTCTCGATCCGGCAGACGAATCCCTCGCCCCAGCGCTGCACCCCGGCGATCTGGAAACCCGCGCCCTTGAGCGCGTCCAGTCCGGTGCCGCGGGACGACTGGGGGTAGCAGCGCACGATGGTCGTGCCGCCGAGTTGCTGGAAGTCGACGATGACGGTGACGCCGGTGGCGTCCTTGCAGAAACCGGGATGGCCCTTGCCCTGATCGATCGCGTAGGCGGACGGCGAAGCGGCGGCGATCAGGACGATCGCCGCCACCAGGCCGAAGACCCTCCTCATTGGACGGTGCGGGCCGGGTTCGACGGGGTGACCCGGGGCGGCGGGTTGGTCGAGGCGGACTTGTTCAGCGAGAACGACCAGCCTTCGAAGCCGCCGGGGACGACGTTGCGGTTGAGGGCGCCCTGGGTGCTGTAGGTCCAGGAGGCCCCGGTTCCGTCGGCGTACCAGTAACCCCAGTACGCGTTCGCGGGCGGGGTGTTGACGCACGCTTCCTTGTAGTTCGGGTTGCCCGACAGCGGAAGGGTTTCGGTCGCGGACGGGCGGGTCTCCAGGCGGCAGACGAAACCGAGGCCCCATCGCGCGGTCCCGGCGACGGCGATACCCGCGTCCTGCAATGCCTTGATGCCCGTACGGGCGGTGCCGGGGCTCGCGTTGGGCGAGCAGCGCGTGATCGTCGGCGCGGCGGTGCCGCCGTTGCCGTTCAGTTCCTGGAAGTCGACGACGACGGTGACGCCGGTGAGGGCGTCGTTCCCCGTGCAGACGCCGTTGTACCCCTTGGCCGGATCGACCGCCTGCGCGGTCGCGGGCACGGCGATCGTCAGTCCGATGAGGACAGACGTGACGGCGAGCAGTTTTCTCATGACGAGACCCCCTTGGTGTTGGTGAACCGGCGAAGCAGGAAAACCAGCGTGATCACCGCGAGCAGCAGCGCCCCGGCGAGTCCGGCCAGGCCCCATGTCAGCCACGAAGGCGGGGCGGCGGCCGATGTTTGCGAGCCGGACATGGCGTGCGCGGCGTCGGCCGTGGTGACCTCGGAAAGCGGTAGCCGGAGCGCGGGCGACAACGGCGAATCCGCCGCGGTGAGCCACGAACGGCCGGCGACGCCCGGTGCGGCCGCCAAGCTCGTCGGGAAGTCGGTGCTCCCGTCGCCCGCGGCGGATCCCTTGACGAAGCCGCCGTCGGCTTGGACGAGTCCGCCCAGCGCACGCGCGGTCCGGCTCGCGTCCAGCCCCGCCACCTGCCGGGCGGCGGCGACGGCGGCGCTGAGCGCGACGTCCGGTTCCCCCGCCTCACCGGTCACCATGCCTTCGCCGGTCGGCCGGACGCCGAGCGCGCCCACCGCGGCGGTGAACGCCGACACGCGCCGCTCGGACCAGCCGTCCGGCCGTTTGGTGGCGGGTGCGACGTCGGTGAACGGCCGCGCGGCGAGGGCCGTGACGGCCGCGGCCGTCGCGCCGAGGTCACCGGATCCGCACTCCGGGGTGTCGAGGTGCTTCGGGAACGTGCCGTCGGCGCACTGGGCGGCGAGGAGCAGTTCGACGGCGGCACCGGGTTCGGCGGCGGTGGCGAGCAGGGCCCAGGAGTGGCGTTCGACCGTCTCGTCCGCGTCGGCGAAGGAACCGGTGTCGGTGAACCTGCCGTCCGGACCGCGCAGTGCCACCAACTCGGCCTGCAGCTGAGCCGCGACATCGGAAGCCTTCGCGAACTCGGCGACGAGCACGAGCTTCGCCAGCGGCCCGGCGTAGGACGCCCCGCCCTGTTCGTACGGCGCGCCATGCGCGTAGGCCCGCACGGCCTCCGGCGTGAGCAGGAACTTCGACGCGCGCGCGACCGTGTCCGGTTGCTCGTCCAGCGCCCGCAACGCGAGCACGACTTCCGCGGTGGCGTCGTAGTCGACGTAGGTCTTGCCGTCCTCGATGACCTCGACGTGGTCGCCGCCGACCAGCCGGTTCGCCAGGTACGCGCCCAGGCGGGCCGACGGCGTCGCCGTACCCGTGCCCGCGGGCGGGACCGCCGTCACCGGCGGGTTCCGGAGAACCGTGGTCCCCCTCGGTCCCGTCCTCTTCGGTTTCGCCGCACCGGCCTTCGGGGTGGGCCCGGTGGCGGGCTTGGCCGCAGGCGGCGTGACGATGACCGTGCCCGGGTTCGGCGGTGGCCCGGCACGTTTCGCGAGCGCGTAGAAGCCGGTCTGTGCCAGCCCGAGCGAGCCCTGGGCACCGGCGCGGATCCAGGTGTCGAGCCCGCTGATGCCGCCGGTGCGCGCGGCCCGGTAGGCCGCGGGACTGTAGGCGATCGCGCCGACGTCGTCCGCGAGCCTGGTGCCGGAGTCGGCCGCGGCCGTGGCCTGCGCGGACTTGAGGAAGCGCATCCCGCGGTCCACCGCCGCTTCCGCTCCTCCGGCGTCGGCGAGCGCTTGGACGATCAGACCGGTGCTGTTGGTGTTCGGGGCTTCGGTGCCGACGCCGCCGCCCCAGCCACCGTCCGCGCTCTGGTGCGCGGTGAGCCAGGAAACGGTTTTGGCGATCGGCGCGTCGAGTCCGGTCGCGCCCGCCTTCCGCGCGGCCAGCAGCGCCGACAGCGAAAGGCCGGTGGCGTCGCCGTCCGGCGCGGACTGGTCGGTCGCCTTGCCCTCGTCGCATGTCGCGACCTTGTAACCGCCCGGGCGGACGTGGTCGCCGGTCTCGGTCGTCTTGACGTCACTGAAGAAGATGCGGAAGTAGCCCTCGGAACACTGCTGGGTCAGCAGCTTGTCGATGGCGAGCCGCTCGTTCTCGCCCGCCGCCGCGAGCCCGATGACACCGAGCGCCTGGCCGAACATGTTGGCGTTGTTGGTCACGGAGCCCGCCAGGTCCGGGTTCTTCGAGTAGTCGCTGATCCGGCCCTTGTCCGGGCCCTGGCGCATGATGGCGCCGTGGGTCTCGGCGACCATGTCGTGGCCGTCGAAGTTCCGCGGGTCCCGGCCGGAGACCTGGGCGGCGACCAGCGTTTTCGCCACCGCGCCGCCGACGATGACGGCGTCGTACCCGGCTCCGGGGACCAAGCCGTCCCAGGTGAAGTAGTCGGTGGCGTGGCCCTGGTCGTCGAGGAACTTCATGATCGGTTCGGCGCGCGCGCCTTCGCCCGCCGCGTACATCGCGAACACCACGTCGAGCATCAGCCCGTGGTCGGGTAACGCGCCGCCGTTGGGATCGTCGAGCGTGCCGTCCGGCTTCAGTTTCGACGCGAGCCACCGGGAATTCGCCTGCGCCGCATCACGGTCGCTCGCGGCCGTCGCCGTGCCGGTGAGCAGTGCGGCGACCACTCCGGCGCTGACGGCGAAGGACAAGGCGGCCAGAGATCCGCGGCGCATGTACTCCTCCTTTGCGGCACGACGGAGGACAGGCGCGGAACGCCGCGGTCACCCCTGTTTATCGCGACAGTGGTTCGGACTTCTGGTTCGTTCGTCCGCCCGTTCGGTATCCCGGCTCGCCCTGGTGAAAGGGCCCACGGTTGCGCGACAGCGCCGGATTTCGACCGGCTTCCCCGTCACGGGCGGCGGTGTTGAATTGTCGAGCCAGCCGAGGTTAGCACCCGATCTTCGGCGGCAGGCACCGCTGACCAGGTCGTTGCCAGGATCACAGCACCGCTCGCGTGCGGCGGTACCGCGGCACGCGCCAGGGATGACATTCTTCGGACCGTCCGATTCAGCGCGGTCGTGGGGGAAGTCCGGTGAGAGTCCGGCGCTGTCCCGCAACGGTATGCCTTCCCGGCGAGCCCGGTCACCCACGTCGCGCGGTGTCACCACCGACTCCTGTCGTGGAAATGCGGGAAAGGGTTCTCATGAGACGTTTCGTCCTCGCCGTCGTCATGCTGTGCGGCCTCGGAGTGGTCGCCGCCCCGGCGGCGGCCGCGGCCACCACGAACAAGGCCGGCGCCGCCGCGGGCTGGCTCGCCAGGCAACTGACCGACGGGGAACGGTTCGAGGCTGACTTCGGCGGCCAGAAGTTCCCTGACCAGGGCTTGACGATCGACGCCGTCTTCGCGTTCGCCGCCGCCGGGGTGTCGGACACGAACGCGGGCAAGGCGATCGCGTGGCTGGCGAAGCCGGAGATCACCACCGGCTACGTCGGCGGTGGCGCCGAGGCTTACGCGGGCGCGCACGCCAAGTTGATGCTCGCCGCGCAGATCCGGGGCGCGAACCCGTCGTCGTTCGGCGGTGTCGACCTGAAGGCGGGCTTGCTCTCGCTGCTCACGCCGTCCGGCCGGTTCTCCGACCGGTCCGCGTTCGGCGACTACTCCAACGCCCTTTCGCAGTCGCTCGCGCTGCTCGCGCTCGACCGCACCCCCGAGGGCGCTCCCGCGTCCGCCGTGACCTTCCTCTCGGGCACGCAATGCGCGGACGGCGGCTTCCCGCTGAACTTCGGGGAAGCGACGTGCACGAGCGACGTCGACGCGACCGCGACGGTCGTCCAGGCGCTGCGCGCCACCGGTGACGCGGTGAACGCCGGCGAGGGCACGGCCTGGCTCGTCACCAAGCAGCACGCGGACGGCGGCTTCGGGTTCGGCACGAACGCGCCCAACGCCAACAGCACCGGCCTCGCCGCCGAAGCGCTCGCGGGTCACCGTCCCGCCGCGGCGGCCAAGGCGCGCGACTTCCTGCGGTCGCTGCAGATCGGCTGCACCGGCGCGGTGGCGGACCGGGGCGCGATCGCCTACGACGCCACCGGCCTGAACCCGTCGACCGCCCCGCGCGCGACCGCCCAGGCGATCCTCGGCCTGGCGAGGGTTCCGTTGAGCGACCTGCACGGCGGTGGCCGTCCGCAGGCACCGGTGCTCGCCTGCCCCCGCGTTTAGAGGACGCGAAGCTGCCGCATCCAGAGGACTAAACGCGGCGCGGGGAGAGGTGCGCTCACGAGTCGGCGAAGCGGCGCGCGAGTTCGACGCGTGAGCGCACTCCCAAAGCGGTGAAGATGTTGCGCAGGTGGTGATCCACGGTCCGGTGGCTGATCACCAGCCGCCGCGCGATCTCCTTGTTCGTCTCCCCCGCCGCGACCAGGCGCGTGATGGCGGACTGCTGCGGGGTGAGCCCGGCGAGGGACCGGTGCGGCGCGTCGACGGTCTCGCCGGTCGCCCGGAGGCCGGCGCGGGCCCGTTCGGCGAACCGGGTCGCGCCGACGTTTTCGAAGCCGCGCAAGGCATCGCGGAACTGATCCCGCGCGTCCCTCGTCCGCCGATGGCGGCGCAGCAGGGTGGCGTACGCGAACCGCGTCCTGGCGAGTTCGACGGCGCCGCCCGCCAGCCGGTGCGCCTCGATCGCCGCCCGGAAACGCCGTTCCGCCCCCACCGGATCCTCGGCGGTCAGCGCGTGACAGCGGTGGCTCAGCGCGAGCCAGCAGGGTTCCGCCCCCGCGAGGGTCCAGCGATCGAACACCTCCAGCGCCGTCCGCGCGCGTTCGGGCCGCCCGGCGAGGACGGCCGCCTCGACCAGTTGCGGGGTGGCGAGGACCCGGATCACCGGCTGGTCGCCGGAAACCCCCGACGCGAGGTCTTCGAGCCTGCTCAGCGCGTCGTCCGGCCGGTCTTCGGCCAGGTCCAGGCAGGCGTTCGCCCACGCCGAGACGGCGGCGGGCCTGCCGAGGCCGCGTTCGGCGATCCCGCCTGCCGCCTCGCCCAGTTCGGGTGCCCGTTCGCCCAGCAACGCGGCGGCGAGCCCGAGCAACGTCAGATGCTCCATCCGCAGGTTGTGGGGCGCGTGCAGGCCCTCGCGGGACGCCGCCCGCGCGCAAGGGAGGCGGTCGAGCGCGATGGCGGACAGCGACAGGTAGATCAGCGCCCACGGCAGTTCCGCGTGCCGCCTGCCCAGCCGCGCGCGGCTCACGGCCGCGGCCGCGTACTCATGGGCCCGTTCGGCGTGTCCACGGGCGAAGGCGGCCTCGGCGGCCCAGACAGCACCGGCGACGTCGGCGTCGCCCATCCCCCGGCGGACGGCCTCCTCCAGCGGGTCTACGGCGTCGTCGTGACGTCCGGCGTAGACCGAGGTGAGACCGCTGAAATGGGCGGAGGCCAGTCCGTCTCCGGCGGGGACCGTCCGCGCCAGGCCCCGGTACCCGCTCAGGTCGCCGCCGAGCCTGCGCGCCTCACCGGCCAGCAGGAGCGCGGCGGCCGGATCGGGCAGCAGTTCCGCGGCCGTGCCCAGTTCGTGGGTGGCGACCGCGGGATCGCCGTCACGCAGTTCGATTTCCCCGTGCAGCAACGCCACCGCGCCCGGTTCAGCGTCGACACGAGAGAGCAGCAGCCGCGCCCAGCCCGGCCTCCCCGCCTGCCAGGCGGCGTCGGCGGCGGCCAGTAACCTGGCCGCCCGTACCGGCGGATCGACGGCCAGGGCGGCGGCGCGTTCGAGTTGCCTGGCCGAGGCCGCGTGGTCCGCCGCCGGTGCGGCGGCGAGGGCGTCGGCGAGTGGGGCGGACGGCGTCGCGGTGGCCATCGCGAGATGCCAGAGCGCGTCCGGTCCCTCCCCCTCGGCGGCCAGCCGCGCGTGCGCCGCGCGGCGATCCGACGGTGACGCCGCCGCCGACCACGTCGCTTGCGCCACCTTGCTCGCCGGGGAATCCACGACGGCGGCGAGGAACCGGACGCGGTCCTCGGCAGGCATCGCGTCCAGCCGGGCGGCGTACCCGGCCAGGCGTTCCCGCAGGACCGGCGACACCGGCTCCCGGCCCGCGGCCTGAGCCGGGGTGAGCTGCGCCGCCAGCGCGACGAGGTCCGCCGGATTCCCACCGCCCAGTTCGACCAGCTGCGGGCGTACCCCGGCGGGCACACTCCGGTCACGCAGCAGCAGGTCCGCCGCCTCGGCGGTCAACGGGGCCAGCTCGACGGACTCGAACTCGTCGGATCCGGACCGCGAGGCGAGCACCATCCCGACCTGGGTCCCGGACAGCCTCCGGGCCGCGAAACCCAGCGCCGCCAAGGATTCCGCGTCGACCCATTGCGCGTCGTCCACCCAGCAGATCGCCGGCCCCGGGAGTTCGCTCAGCCGCCGATGCGCTTCCGCTCCCCCGGTGACCGAGGCGCCGAACAGGCGGTGCAGCGCCCCGAACGGCAGCGCGCGCTCCGCTCGCAGGCCCCGTACGCCGAGCAGGCGGACGCCGGACGCGCCGCGCAGCTCGGTCAGGAGCGCCGATTTCCCGAGTCCTTCCGCGCCGCGGACCAGCACGGCGTGCCCGGCGACCGACCGCAGCCCGCCGAAGAGATCGTCCCTGCCCCGCAGCGGGTACACGACGTCCCGGACAGGCATCGGCGCCTCCTCGAAATCCCTTTCGATGAAACACCAAGCGCAAGTGTTTCACAAGATCCTGCTGGGCACCTTTCCTTCCACGAGCGCCGCGAGCAGCGTCGACGCCGCCTCGAGATCGGGTGTGCGTGACGCGAGGACGTCCGAATACAGGAACGCCTCCCCCAGCCGGACGATCGCGTAACAGAGGCTGTCCAGGCTGACCGCGGGCACGAAGCCGCCGTCGTCGACGTCGCGGCGCAGCAACTCGACGTGCGCCGCGATCACCCTCGGCTGGACCCGCCCGTCCGGATCGGTGAGCAGCCGGATCGCGAGCACCGGCTCGTCGTCGAGGAAGCGGCGGAACCCGGCGCTCGCCGCCAGGACCGACCGGTATTCGCGCATGATCGCGAGACAGCGCAGTTCGCCCGCCGCATTACGCACCACATCGCCCTCATCGCGCTCCCAGGTGCGCGCGGCGGCGGTCAGGGTGCGCTCGGACAGGTAATAGAGGGCATCACCGAGCAGGTCTTCCCGGTTGCCGACGCGGCGGAACAGGGTGCTGCGCGAGATGCCCAGGTCTTGGGCGAAGGCGGACGTGTCGACACGGATGCCGCGATCGATCCACCGCGCCGCGGTGCGGACTATGTCCTCGGCTGAGGGGTTCACGATCGCCGATCGTACGGGCGGCGGACCCGCTGAACGTGGCCGCGGACGAACACTGGCGATTTCGCCGATGCGGCCCCGGCGGCCGTTTGCCACAGTCCATCACCACGGACTGTGTTCAACGGCGAACGGAGACGGCACCATGCGTAGTACGACCCGGATCCTTTGTGGACTGGCCACCGTCGCGGCACTCACGGTCGCTCCCACGGCCTACGCCGCCGACAACCCCTATGAGCGGGGGCCGGACCCGACGGAAAGCAGCATCGAAGCCTCCCGCGGCTCGTTCGCGGTGTCGCAGACTTCGGTGTCGAGCCTGGCCGTCACCGGCTTCGGCGGCGGCACCATCTACTACCCCACCAGCACCGCGCAGGGCACGTTCGGCGCGGTCGCCATCTCGCCGGGGTTCACCGCGACCCAGTCGAGCATCGCGTGGATCGGCCCGCGGCTGGCGTCGCAGGGATTCGTCGTGTTCACGATCGACACCAACACCATCTACGACCAGCCCGACAGCCGCGGCGACCAGCTGCTGGCCGCGCTCGACTACCTGACCCAGCGCAGCAGCGTCCGCTCCCGTATCGACACCTCCCGCCTCGCGGTGGCCGGGCATTCGATGGGCGGCGGCGGTTCGCTCGAAGCGGCACAGGACCGGCCGTCACTGCAGGCGGCTGTCCCGCTCGCGCCGTGGAACACGCAGAAGTCGTGGTCCTCGCTGCGGGTGCCGACGTTCGTCATCGGCGGCGAATCCGACACCGTCGCGCCGGTGGCCTCGCATTCGATCCCGTTCTACACCAGCATTCCCGCCTCGGCGGAGAAGGCGTACATGGAGCTGGACAACGCGAGTCACTTCTTCCCGAACACGGCGAACACGACCATGGCGAAGTACACGATCTCGTGGCTGAAGCGGTTCGTGGACAACGACACCCGCTACGAGCAGTTCCTCTGCCCCGCCCCGGACGACCGCACGATCAGCGACTACCGGGACACCTGCCCGCACGCCTGAGCGCATCGGGTCCCGGCGCGCCGCGCCGGGACCTGATCTCCACCCCGCGTCCCCTTTCGCCGTTGGGAGTTCCCTGCGTGACCCTGTCGACTTTCGAGATGTCCGGCGTGTCGGTGAGGTTCGGCGGTCTCGTCGCGCTGTCCGGCGTCTCCTTGACCGTCGCCCCGGGCCGGGTGCTCGGCGTGATCGGCCCGAACGGCGCGGGGAAGACCACGCTGTTCAACGTGGCGTGCGGTTTCATCCGGCCGGACGCCGGCACGCTGACCTGGCGCGGCACCGAACTGCGGCGGCTGCGCCCCCATCACCTCGCGCGCCTCGGCATCGCCCGCGGCCTGCAGGAACTCGGCCTGTTCGACCGGATGACGGTGCTGGACAACGTCCTGGTGGGCGCGGACAGGCACGCGAAAGCGGGTTTCTTCTCGTCCCTGCTGGGACTGACGCGGGACGAGAAGGCACTGACCGAGCGGGCGATGGCCTACCTCGACGACTTCGGCATCGCCGACGTCGCCCACCGCTACCCGGCGAGTCTCCCCTATCCGGTCCGCAAACGCGTCGCCCTCGCCAGGGCACTGGCGGGCGAACCGGATCTGCTGCTGCTCGACGAACCGGCGGGCGGGCTCTCGGCCGCCGAGATCGCCGACGTCGGCACGCTGGTGCGGGGTCTGACCGACCGCATGTCGGTGATGCTCGTGGAACACCACATGGATCTCGTGATGGCGGTCTGCGACGAGATCGTGGTGCTGGACTTCGGCAAGGTGATCGCCCGCGGCACCCCGGACGAGATCCGCGCGGATCCGGCCGTGCAGGCGGCCTACCTCGGCGAGGAGGTGGCCGGTGCTGACCGTTGAGAACCTCTCGGCGGGCTATGGCCCGGTCCGGGCGCTCGATTCCGTGAGCCTGTCCGCCGCCCCCGGTGAGATCACCGCGGTCCTCGGCGCGAACGGCGCCGGGAAGACCACCTTGCTGCGCACCATCTCCGGGCTCGTCCGGCCGTCGGGCGGCCGGATCTCCCTCGCGGGCCGCGACCTCACCGGAGTGTCCACAGAGGACCTTCCCGCGCTCGGCCTCGCCCACGTCCCCGAAGGCCGCGGTGTCCTGGCCGAACTGACCGTCGAGGAGAACCTGCGGCTGGGTGCCCTGGGTGCGCGCGGTCGCGCGACGGCGGACGGCCTGCGCCGGATCTACGACCTCTTCCCGGTGCTCGCCGACCGCAGGAACGGCCTCGCGCATGTCCTTTCCGGCGGGGAACGGCAGATGCTGGTGATCGGCCGCGCGCTGCTGTCCCGGCCGAAGGTCCTGCTGCTCGACGAGCCGTCACTGGGCCTCGCGCCGCGGATCGTGGCGCAGATCTTCGACCTGCTGCGCGCTCTCGTCCGCGACGACGGGCTGGCCGTCGTGCTGGTCGAGCAGAACGCGCGCAGCGCGCTGTCCATCGCCGACCACGGCGTCGTGCTCAACCTCGGTGAGGTCGTCGTCCGGCGGGACGCGGCCACGCTCGTCGCGGACGACGACCTCCGGCATGCCTACCTCGGATTCTGAAAGGGGCCTCGTGCAGCAACTGCTGACCACCGCGCTCACCGGCCTGACCCTCGG
Organism: Amycolatopsis orientalis; assembly: GCF_000943515.2. Classification (NCBI taxonomy): domain Bacteria; kingdom Bacillati; phylum Actinomycetota; class Actinomycetes; order Pseudonocardiales; family Pseudonocardiaceae; genus Amycolatopsis; species Amycolatopsis orientalis. Next base: position 5,888,553 of record NZ_CP016174.1, read on the forward strand.
CGTGGTCTACGCCGCCTTCGCACTGGCCTTGGTGCTGATCTGGCGGGCGACGCGGATCGTGAACTTCGCGCAGGCGCCGATGGCGATGATCACCACCTACCTGGCGCTGGTCCTGATCGACGCCGGCTGGTCGTACTGGCTCGGTTTCGCCGTCGCCCTGCTTTCGGGGCTGCTGCTCGGCGCCGTGGTGGAACGGTTCGTGGTCCGGTTCGTCTCCGGGAAGCCCGAGATCAACGCCGTCATCCTCACCCTCGGCTTGTTCATCGTGCTGCACGCGCTGGCAGCGCTGGTGTTCGGCGCGCGGTACCGGTCGTTCCCCGCGCCGTTCGGGCTGACCGGTTTCCAGGTCGGCGGCACGACGATCGCGCTGACCGGCTTCGGCGTGTTCACCGTCGCCGCCGTCGCGGTGGTGCTGACCGGGCTCGTGCTGTTGTTCCGTGGCACCGATCTCGGCCTGCGGATGCGGGCCGCCGCCTTCGACCAGGAGGTGGCCCGCCTGCTCGGGGTGCGGGTCGGGCGGATGCTCACCCTCGGCTGGGCGCTGGCCGCCCTCGCCGGTTCCCTGGCCGGGCTGCTGATCGCCGGCGGCGGACTGGTCCATCCGTCCTATATGGACGGTGTGGTCGTCTACGGTTTCGTCGCGGCGGTGCTCGGTGGCCTGGACAGCCCGGTCGGCGCGGTCGTCGGCGGCGTCGTGTTGGGCCTCTCCCTGAGCCTGGTCAGCGGGTACGTCGGCGCCGAGCTGGTCCCGCTCGCGGCGCTGGGGATCCTCATGGTGGTCCTGCTGCTCAAACCCGGCGGGCTGTTCGCGAGTGTCCGCGAGCGGAGGGTCTGACATGCCGCGCAGGTCACTGCTGCTCGCCCTCGCCGCACTGGTCGTCGTCGTTCTCGTGCTGGAGAACACCGGCCCGTTCCTCAACGCGCAGTTCACCGCGATGGCGTACTTCGCGATCGCCGCGGGCGGATTGACCGTCCTCACCGGACTGAACGGACAGCTTTCCCTCGGCCACGGCGCGCTCATGGCGGTCGGCGCGTACTCGGCCGCGTTGCTGCTGAAGACGGCGGCCTTGCCACTACCGGTGGTCCTGCTGCTGGCCGTCGGGGTCACGCTGGCCGTCGGCACGCTGGTCGGCGTCGCCGCGGCCCGGCTGCACGGGCCGTATCTCGCCGGCGCGACGCTCGCGCTCGCCGTCGCCGTCCCCGGCATCCCCTTGTTCTTCGGCGGAACACTCGGCGGGGAGCAGGGCCTGCCGGTCCGGATGCCGGAGATCCCCGGCTGGCTGGCGGACGCCGCGTACTTCGCCACCGGCCAGGACCTCACGCCGATCCGGTATCTCGCCTACGTTTCCTGGTTCGCCGTGATCCTCGTGTTCGTCCTGCTGGCGAACCTCTCCCGTGGCCGCGTCGGCCGCAACTGGCGCGCGGTGCGCGACGGGGACGTGGCCGCCGAACTGGCCGGGATCGACCTCGGCCGCACCCGGGTGCAGGCCTTCGTGGTCAGCTCGGGCTGCGCGGGACTCGCCGGGGCGCTGATGGCGTTGTCCGCGCGGCTGGCGGCGCCGAGCGGATTCGCGCTGACGTTGTCGCTCCTGCTGGTGTCCGCGGTGGTGCTCGGCGGGCTGGGGAGTCTCACCGGCGCGCTCGCCGGGGCGGCGCTCTTGACATTCCTGCCGCCCTTGGTGACCGGCGCGGGAACGGACCTCGGCCTGTCCGACGTCCAGGCCGCACAGCTGGCGCCGTTGAGCTACGGCCTGGTCACCGTCCTGATCGTGCTGCTCGCACCGGCCGGCCTCACCGGCGGGCTGCGGAAACTCATCCACTGGAGGCGAAGTTCATGAAACGCTGGTCCCGGGCCCTGGCCCTCTTCCTGGCCGTGACGGTCACGACAGCCTGCGGCGCGGGTGGCAGACCCGAGGGCGGGGAGAAGGGCTCGTCCGTCGGCGTCACCGACACCACCGTCAAGATCGGCGCGCATTTCCCGTTGACCGGCGTCGCCGCGCCGGGGTACAGCGAGATCCCCAGCGGCCACCAGGCGTACTACGACTACGTGAACGCGAACGGCGGCATCAACGGCCGCAAGATCGAGTTCGTGGTCAAGGACGACGGGTACAACCCGACGAACACCAGCGCGGTCACCAACGAGCTGGTACTCAAGGAGGAGATCTTCGCGATGGTCGGCGGCCTCGGCACGCCGACGCACAGCGCGGTCGTCGAATTCCTGAACAGCTCGAAGGTCCCGGATCTGTTCGTGTCGTCCGGCTCGCTGCGCTGGGGTGACGACCCGAAGAAGGCGCCGTTCACCTTCGGCTGGCAACCGGACTACGAGATCGAAGGCAAGATCATCGGCGACTGGGTGCGGAAGAACCTGCCGCAGGCCAAGGTCGGCCTGTTCCTCCAGGACGACGACTTCGGCCGCGACGGCGAGAAGGGTGCGCGCCGCTTCCTCGACAAGCAGATCGTGGAGGTCGCGAAGTACTCGCCGGGCAACACCGACGTCGCCCCGCAGATCGCGAAACTCAAGGCCGCGGGCGTGGATCTGGTGCTGGGCTTCACCGTCCCCTCCTACACCGCGCTCTCCCAGCTGGCTTCGTTGAAGATCGGTTTCAAGCCGAAATGGTTCTACAGCAACGTCGGCTCCGACCCGGCCCTCGTCGGCTCGCTGCTCGCGCGGTTCTCCGAAGGCAAGGTCACCCAGGGCGCGTCGCTCATCGACGGCGTCCTCACCACCGAGTACCTGCCGGGTGTGGACGCCCCGGACAGCGCGTGGACGAAGCTGTGGCAGAAGGTCTGGAGCGGGCACGGCAAGGGCGGGGAGCTGACGAACTACCGGATCTACGGGATGGCGCAGGCTTACACCTTCGTCCAGGCCCTGCAGGCGGCCGGGCGGGACCTGACCCGCGAGGGGATCGTCGAGGCGATCCAGCGGTCCGGGAAGACGATGGAAGGGCCGGGCCTGGCGCCGTTCCGCTACACCGGCGAAAGCCATCTGGGCATCTCCGGGATGTCGGTGGTCGAACTCCAGGGCGGGGTGGGCAAGGACCTGACCCCGGTCCTGGTGACCGACATCGGCGAAGCACCCATCGAGGCGAACGACTCGGCGGCAAGCGACGCCCCGCCGCCGAACGGCATACCGGAGGCGAAGGCGGGCAAATAGCGCGAAGGACGCCGGTCGTGCGCGGCCGGCGTCCTTCTCCGGCACCTTGATCAACTTTTGCCGCCCCACTCCGACCAGGGTAAAATCGATGCCGATCCGTTGGGTCCCAGCGGTTTCCATTCCGGCGTGCCGCGAGGCCGCCCGCTTGCTGTCGCCAGAGAAAGGAGCAGCCCGCGGTGGCGCGCCGAGCACCCGGCATCGAGCACCTGGACGAACTGGCCACCACGATGGCCGCGCTGACCAGGACGCTGGAGACCGAATCGGACGAGGCGGTGCTCCTGAACGCCGTCTGCGCCACGGCGGTGCGGGCGGTACCGGGTGCGGACATGGCCAGCATCACCGTGGTCCGCGGGGACAAGGCCGAAACGGCCGCAGGGACGGACCCTCGCGCGTTCGCCGTCGACAGCGTCCAGTACGAGACCGGTGACGGTCCCTGCCTGCGGGCCGCGCGCACCGGCCGGACCGTCCGGCTCTCGGTGGAGGAGGCCCGCGAGTCCTGGCCGCGTTTCACCGCCTCGGCCGAAGAAGCGGGGGTCGGCAGCTACCTCTCCACTCCCCTGGACGTCGACGAACGGCTGACCGGAGCCTTGAACCTCTTCGGCCTCGGCACCCACGGCTTCCGGGACGAAGACTCGCATCTGCTCCGGCTCTACGCCACGGTCGTCGGCTTCGGGCTGCGGAACAGACGCGAGCGCGAGGACGCGCGCACCGTCAACCGGCAACTCGAGACCGCCATCCAGAACCGGGCGGTGATCGAACAGGCCAAGGGCATCCTGATGGCCGTCCACCGGATCACCGCGGAAGAGGCCTTCCGGCGCCTGATCACCGAGTCGCAGCACACCAACACGAAACTCCACGACGTCGCGGCCCGGTTCGTCCGGGGCGCCAGGCTTCCCTGAGAACGACCGACGGGGTTTGGACCGCATGCCGAACGGACATCCTGTCAGTCCGTTGGCGTGAACCTCATCGCCGCGTCAAGCAGCAGGCGCCGTTGTGACGAGGCACTGGACGTGAGGTGGCGATCGGCATGGAAACCTACTTCGGCGAAGCGGCGCTGCTCGGGCTGCATCGCTATGTGCGACGGGTGAGCCGGGAACTGGGCCTGCACGGTGACGCGTTCTGCACGCAGGCGGAGCCGATGGCCGGCGCCTACATCGCCTTGGACCGGCGGCTTCCCGACCGCCCGGATCGGGACGTGGCGCTGGTGTGGAACGAACAGCACGGCTGGGCGCTGGCCGTCGAGACGACCAGCGGCGAGGACCTCATCGTCGTCGGGTACCTTGGCGACGAGTTACTGGCCCCACCGCGGTCGGTGGCCGGATTCGCCAGGGAAATGCTCGCGGGCGAACGCACCCCGCGATTCGTGAATCCGCCGCCGTTCAAGGACGAAGGTGACCTCATGCGCCGGCTCGCCGCTTATCGCGCTCCCGAGTCCGTCCTGGCTTTTTCACCGCGGGTGGAGGACCGTGAGAACGGTGGATGACCCGCACCGGCAGGAAATGGCGAAGGAACTGCTCGAGCGAGTCCGCACCCGCACCGAGGTGAGCCGGGCGATCGGGATCCTCCAGGTCTGGAACGCCTGCGACCGGAGAACGGCGAGTTACGACCTGCGAGACGGCCGGGAGCACCGGGACGACGCCCAGCGGATGATCGCCGTCGTCGACGCCGCCGCCGACGGGAGCTCCGATCCGGACACCCGCTGGGACTGAAACCTCCCCCGGTCCGAGTTCGTTCGCGAGTGCGACAGAGTGGGCCGGGTGCGCGATGATGGACCCGGGGCAGTGTTTACGACCGGGTTCTCAGTGACGGAGGTTGCGGGCGGTGGACGGTCGGCGCCGGGAACGGCTGTGGCGGCTCGTCACCGAACGCGTCTCGGAGCGGGGCTCCGGAATCGGCTGGGTCAGTGTGGTCTGCGCGGTCGCCGTCGAGGCACTCGCCATCGACGGTTCCGCGATCTCCCTGCGCGTGCGGGATAACGACCAGGAGCTGATAGCCGCGGACGGGGACTGGGCGATCTCGCTGGAGGAACTGCAGTACACCGTCGGTGAAGGTCCAGGCGTGGAAGCCTTCGCCTCCGGCGGTCCCGTGCTGGTCAGCGACCTCACCATCGACGAACAACGCTGGCCGGGCTTCGCGGACGCCGCCGCCGGGCAAGGACTCGGCGCGATATTCGCCTTCCCGTTGCAGATCGGCGCGATCGCGCTGGGCACACTGGATCTCTACCGCCGCGCGGCGGGTCCGCTGTCGCCGGAGGAACTGAGCGACGGCCTCGCGCTGGCCGAACTGGCCACGACGGCCCTGCTGACCGACAGCACCGGCGAGGGCGGGCAGAACGCGCTGTGGGCGCGCCCCGACGTCGTCGGCTATTACGACGACGTCAACGTGGCGACGGGGATGCTCGCCACCGAACTGAAGATCAGCCTCGAAGACGCCCTGCTCCGGCTGCGTGCCCATGCCTTCAGCCATCAGCGGCCGGTGACCGAGGTCGCCAAGGCGGTACTCGACCGGCAACTGCGATTCGACTCTCCCCAGGAGCCCTCGTGAGTGGTGATGACGGTTAGAACCGTCATCACCACTCACGAGGCCAGGCAGGGCCTCAGCTCGCCGGCAGCACCCGGCCACGCACCTCGCCGAACCCGATCCGCGCGCCGTCCGCGCCCGGTGCGGATCCGGTGATCACGACCTCGTCCCCATCCAGCAGGAACGTGCGCTCCTCGCCCTTGACCGTGAGCGGTTCCTTGCCGCCCCAGGACAATTCGAGGAACGCGCCGCGCTGATGCTTCTCCGGGCCGGAGATCGTCCCCGAGCCGTACAGGTCTCCCGTACGCGACGACGCGCCGTTGACCGTCAGATGGGCCAGCATCTGGGCAGGCGACCAGTACATCTCGCGGAACGGCGGGCGGGCGACCTCTTCGCCGTTCCATTCGACGACCAGGTCGATGTCGAGGCCCCACGGGGCACTCTCCCGCAGATACGGCAGCGGCTCCGGATCCGTCTGGCCGGGCAGCGGGATCCGGGCGGCTTCGAGGGCCAGGATCGGTACCACCCAAGGGGAAATGGAGGTCGCGAAGCTCTTGCCCAGATGCGGGCCGAGCGGAACGTATTCCCATGCCTGGATGTCGCGGGCCGACCAGTCGTTGAGCAGGACCGCGCCGAAAACGTGGCGGGGGAAGGCATCCGGGGAGATCGGGGTGTTCCGCGGCGTTCCCGCGCCGACGATGAACCCCAGCTCCGCTTCGATGTCCAGGCGGGTACTCGGCCCGAACACCGGCGCCGGGTCGGCCGGGGCCTTGCGCTGACCGCTCGGGCGCACAATGTCCGTACCGGAGACCAGGACCGTGCCGGAGCGTCCGTGATAGCCGACCGGGAGGTGTTTCCAGTTGGGCAGCAACGGTTCCGCGTCGGGGCGGAACAGCCTGCCGACGTTCGACGCGTGGTGCTCGGAAGCGTAGAAGTCGACGTAGTCCGCGACCTCGATCGGCAGGTGCAGGCTCACCTGGGCGACGGGATGCACCGCGCCGTCGGGGATCTCGCCGGAGACCAGCTCGCGGATCCGCTCCCGGACCGCCACCCAGCGGTCGTATCCCTGCGCCATGAACGGGTTCAACGACGGCGCGGCGAACACGTCGTCGCCGAGGGCGGCGGCCAGGTCGACGACCGAGTCCCCGACGCGGACGCCGACGCGCGGCGAGTCACCGTCGATCGAGAAGACGCCGTAGGGCAGGTTGCCGAGGCCGAACAGGGAACCGGCGGGGATGTCGATCGTGGTCATGCCTCTCCTCGGGGCGTTTCGAGCAGGCCGAGGCCGGCCAGCTCGGTCAGGGGGTCGGTGATACTGCAGGTGCCGAACGAGGTGAAACCCGCCCGGGCGGCGGCGACGCGCTCCCCGTCCAGCGCCCGCACCCGCCCGGCGACGACCGCGCCGTCCCGTTCCGCGAGCAGGGTTTCGGGGTCACCGTCGGCGTGGAGGACGGCGTCGGTGGCGAGCAGCAGGTTCAGGAACCCGTGCTGTTCGAAGCCGGTCTCCGGATCGGTGTTGCGCAGCGCGTGGTGGAGCCCGGCGGTGGCCTTGAACGGCACGCCCGCCCCGACCGCCGCCCGGATCGCGGCGGCGAGTTCGGTTTCGTCGGGGTACAGCTCGGCCCGGACGCCGCCGGTGCGGAACTTCGCGCGGTGGCCGGTGCCGGAAAGCGCGGTCAGCAACGGGATCCGCCGCTCGTCGCGCGGGATCTCGACGAACACCGGCGCGGTGGCGGCGGAAATCGCGGCGAGCACCTCGTCCGGCGTCATCCCCGCCGGGACGGCGATCTCCAGGGCTTCGAGTTCCACCGGCAGGGCGGCGACGGCCTTGAGCACACCGTCGAGCTGCTCGGGACCGCCCGGCAGGGTCACCGCGATCGGCAGCGGTGCGGCGCGTTCACTCAGTACGCCGGCAAGGTGGTCGAGCGCGGTGGCGGCGACGACCAGCGGTCCGACGAGGCCGGAGTACCACGCGGAGACGTGCTCGTCGTGTGCCGCGACGGCGTCCGGCAGCGGCGCCGAACCCGGGGGGAACACAGCAGCGTCGTCGCACAGCCCCGCGAAAAGCGGGGGAATCCGTCCGCGGTCCGCCATAGCCGGCCTCCTCGCCGATTTAGTTCATACTTTTACTACCTGACCGGCAGCGTAGTCCGCTCGTCCGGGAGACGGGAAGGGCTGCCGCTCCGCGAGACGGGAACCTAGCGACGGCTGCGGGTGCCGAACTCTTCGCGGCTGGTGATCAGCTTGCCCAGGAGCATCACGAGGATGCGCTGTTCGGTCTCGGTCAGCGCGTTCGTCCAGCCGAATTCGCGCTCGTTGTGCTCGCGGAAGACCGAAACCATCTCCTCGCGGCCCGCCTCGGTGAGCGACAGCTGCACCGAACGACCGTCGCGCTCGTCCGGGACGCGGTCGAGCAGTCCGTCCGCGACCAGCGACTTGACCAGATTCGACACCGCGGCCCGGCTCATCCCGGTCAGCCGGGCGGTGCTCGTCGGTTCGAGCGGCCCGGCGAGCCAGACGACGAACAGCAGCCGGAACGCCGACCACGATCGGCCGCGTGGCCGGTGCACGGCGGCTTCGAGGTCGTAGGTCACCAGGTCCGAGGCGCGGTTGAGGGTCAGCAGCACCTCGGTCGCCAGCTGGTGACGGAAGCCGTACTCCTGCGCGAGCCGCCGGTTCGCCAGCGCCACGAACGACCAGAAGTCCAGTCCGGCCGCGTCCACGTCTTCCATCGCCGAACCCTAGCCCGGCCCGCGAAAGTGGTCAAAGTCGAAACTACTTTGCCTCGCTTCCCCCTCGCCGCGAATGCCTGAAGGTGTGAAGGTGTGAAGGTCGAGTTTCCTCGGCTGAGCCGCGGGAAGGGGGCCTTCACCCGCACCTGTTGTGACTGCTGGTTCCCGCGTGCCACCTGCGGCGATCATCAAGTCCGTGAAGGCCTCCTTGAGGGACTCAGGGTCCCTCAAGGAGGCCTTCACGGACAACGCCCACCGAGGAGGCGACCAAGGCTCCCGGGCGAGGGACAGGTGGAGATCTCTACAATTGGACCGGGAATCCGTGGATGTTCCTCCATGGCGAACCACCCGCCGAGACCGGTTTGCTGGAGGCATGAGCAGAACGGAAGTGCCACCGGGGACCGCGAGGGCCGTCCGGGTGCGGGCGGGAGACCTGGTCCGGGTGATCGACGTCGAGGGAGGCCAGGTCGGCGACGTCTTCGCCTTCACCGACAGCGGGACCGAACCGGCCGAGCACCACAGCGCCGCGCACACCCGCGCCGCGATCGACAGGCTGTTCCCCGCCATCGGCGAGTCCTTCGTGACCGACCGCCGCCGCCCCATCCTGACCCTGGTCGAAGACACCTCCCCCGGCGAGCACGACATGCTCATCCCGGCCTGCGACCCGGCCCGGTACGCCGCGCTGGGGGCTCCCGGTCACCGGTCTTGCGCGGCGAACCTGGCTGAAGCGCTGGACGAGATCGGCCTGTCCTTCACGGGCGCCGTTCCCCAGCCGATCAACGTGTTCATGCGCGTCCCGGTGGGCGAAGACGGCCGGCTGAGCCGGCTCACCGCGTCGTCGCGCCCCGGCGACGCGGTGACGCTACGGGCCGAACTGGACTGCGTCGTCGTGCTTTCCGCCTGCCCGCAGGATCTCGTCCGGATCAGCGCGGGCCGCCTCTCCCCACTCGCCATCGAAACCGTCCACAATGGAGGAACCCGATCATGACCACCACCGTCGACCACGCCCACCCCGCGCTGGCGCCGATCACCCTCGGCGGTCTCGCGCTGCGCAATCGCTACGCCGTCGCGCCCATGTCCCGCGTCTCGGCGCGGCCGGACGGCACCCCCACCGGCGAGATGGCCGACTGCTACGCCGAGTTCGCCCGCGGCGGGTTCGGGCTGGTGTTCGGTGAGGGCACCTATCCCGACACCGCCGCCAGCCAGGGGTATCTCAACCAGCCGGGCCTCGCGAACGACGAGCATGTCGCGGGCTGGCGAGTGGTCACCGCCGGGGTACGCGCGGCGGGCGGGCGGATGATCGCCCAGCTCATGCACGCCGGGGCGATCTCCCAGGGGAATCCGCACCGGGAGCACACCGTCGGCCCGTCGGCCGTCAAGCCCCTCGGGGAGATGATGCGCGCGTACGGCGGTTCCGGACCCTGGCCCGTACCCCGGGAGCTGACCGCGGCCGAGATCGACGACGTCGTCGAGAGCTTCGCCGCCGCGGCCGAACGCGCCCGCCGGGCCGGATTCGACGGCGTCGAGGTGCACGCGGCGAACGGCTACCTGCTCGACCAGTTCCTCACCGACTACACCAACCAGCGCACCGACTCCTACGGCGGACCGGTCGCCAACCGGATCCGGCTGACCGCCAGGGTCGTCTCCGCCGTCGCCAAGGCCGTACCGGATCTGCTGACCGGCGTCCGGCTGTCGCAGACCAAGGTCAACGACTTCACCTACCGCTGGCCCGGCGGCCGCGCCGACGCCGAGGTGATCTTCGCCGCCGTCGCCGAAGCGGGCGCGGACTTCCTGCACATCGCCAGCGAGGGCCGGAACTGGCTGGAGACCGCGAAACTGGCCGACGGCGGCACCATCACCGCCCTCGCCAGGAAGGTCACCGGGCTGCCGGTGATCGCCAACGGCGGGATGCACGACCTCGCCCAGGCACACGAGGTGCTCACCGGCGGGCACGCCGACCTGCTCTCCCTCGGGCACGGCGCGCTGGCCAACCCCGATCTGCCCGCCCGCGTCGCGGCGGCGGAACCGCTCGCCGAATTCGACCGGGCGATGGTCACCCCGGCGGTCACGGTGGCGAACGCGCGCCGGTGGCGGGAGAGTCGGCAGGCGTGACGGAAACAAGCTGGCACGGCGGCGCGGCCGCGGTGGCGACCCTGACCTTCGACGTGGACGCGGAATCCCCGATCCTCGCGCGAGGACGGGGCTACGCCGATCATCTGTCGACCATGTCGCATCAGGCGTACGGGCCCAGGGTCGGGGTGCCGCGCATCCTCGACCTCCTCGGCGAACTGGACGTGCCGACGACGTTCTTCGTGCCGGGCTGGGTCGCCGAACAGCGGCCCGGCCTGGCGGCCGCGATCGTCGAACGCGGGCACGAGGTGGCCCATCACTCCTACAGCCACCGCCCGCCGACCACGATGACCGCCGCCGAACAGCGGGCCGATTTCGAACGCGGCATGGCGGTCTTCGCGAGCCAGGGCATCGAGATCAGCGGGCATCGCGCGGCGGGCTGGGAGTCCACTTGGGACACTCCGGACCTGGTGGCCGGATACGGCCTGAGCTACGACTCGTCGTTGATGGCCGACGATCGCCCCTACCTGATCGAAACCGGGGCGGGCCGGATCGCCGAACTGCCGGTGCACTGGTCGCTCGACGACTGGGAGCAGTACGCGTTCCTTCCCGCGCCCCAGATCGGTTCGGTGATCACCTCCCCGGTGCGGGTGCTGGAGATGTGGCGCGCGGAACTGGACGCGATGCGCCGCCACCGGTGCCTGTTCAACCTGTGCCTGCACCCGTTCCTGTCGGGCAGGCCGGGACGGCTGGCCGCCGTACGGGCGCTGATCGAGTTCGGGCTCGGCCTCGGCGACGTCCGGTTCGCCCGGTGCCGGGACGTGGCGGCCGCGGCGCTGGCCGATCCGGCACTGCCCGCCGAACCGTTGCGGCGCCTGGAAGTGGACCCGGCGGTCTATCCGGACTGAGCCGCCGCCTCCAGTGCGAGGAACAGGTCGACGCGGTCCGCCGTCCGCCCGACATCCCGGCCGGTCAGCTCGGCGACTTTCGCGAGCCGGTTGCGCAGGGTGTTGACGTGCACGTACAGGGCGGCGGCGGTGGCCGCCCACTGGCCGTCGTGGTCGAGGAACGCCCGCAGTGTCGTCTCCAGGTCGCCGTCGCGGGCGCGGTCGTGCTCGCGCAGCGGACCGAGCAGGGCGTCGGCGAAGGCATGGCGCCACTGCTCGTCGTGCGATTCCAGCAGCAACCGGTAACTGCCCAGCTCGGCGAAACTCGCCGCCACCGGGCCGCCGCGCCTGCCGCGGAGCACGCGACAGGCTTCACGGCTGCGCAACAACGGCGTGCGCAGCCCGGCCGCGCCGGAGACGGGATCGGCCAGGCCGACGACCACGCGCCCGCCCCCGGACCGGTGTGCCACCGCCGCCGCCAGCCGGGGTGCGAGCGCGGCGGGGGACCGCGTTCCCGACCGCCAGGACAGCACCGCCACGACGTCCCGGCTGCCCGCCGCCACGACCGCGGGCAACCCGTCCGCCAGCAGGAAATCGGTCACGGCCTCCGCCATCCCCGGCCGGGTCGCGGTGTCGTCGTCACCCGCGAACGCCAGCGCGAAGACCGCGAGCGGCCCGTCCGGGTCGACCCCGAAAGCGCGCAGCCTGCCCGGCACCTCCGCGGCCCGTTGCGCGCCGGAGAGGACCATGTCCAGCAGTTCGACGGCGAACCGCATCTCGATCGCCTGCACCGCCTGATGCCGCGCGACCTCCAGGCTGAGGTACCGGGCGGTCTGCTCCAGCGCGTCCCGCTCCCCCTGGGTCAGCTCGGCCACGGGACGCAGGCAGAGCAGCGCGGCGTCCGCTTCGCCGATCGCGCCGACCGGGAACAGCGCCGCCCGCGTCCCCGCGCCCAGATCGGCTTCCAGCGGTGGTGGATGCCCGGCCAAGGCCTCCGCCGCGGCGCGCAGCTGCCCGGCGTCGAGTACGGCACCGGCCGCCGCCAGCTCCCGGCCCATCCGGTCCACGACCGCCAGCGGCAGCTCGTGCTCCCCGCGAAGGACCGCCAGCACCCCGGAAGCACCGGCGCCCCTCGACAACGCCGAGGTCAGCTCGTCCCCTCGGCGCACCAGCGACATCAGCGCGTGCTGCCTGCCCCTGGCCTGGATCGCCGCCGCGGCGCGGGTGACCGCCGTGAACGGCACCGCCACCGAGATCTCCAGCAGCGGCAGCGAGGCTTCCCGGCACGCCTCGGCGAGCGCAGGCGGCGTGTCGGGCTGCTCGACGCGCAGACCGAAGATGATCCCCGCCGCTCCCGCGCGGACCACGCGCGCGACGAAGTCCGCCGGATCGGTGCGGTCCAGCCACAGGCCGTTGGTCAGCACGACCTCGCGCTCGCGGACGTACGGCGCGGGGTCGGGCAGCTCGGTGTTGTGCACCCACAGCACCTGCTCGTCCAGTGCCCCGTCGCGGCCGGGAACGACCACGCTCAGTTCGAGGTCCGGGTCCGCGACCAGCGCCGCCAGGCTCAGCATGGCTGTGAATATATCCAGCCCGAGGGGTCCTTCATGGATGATCGGCCATTTCATCGGTTTTTCATGCTCGCGAATTAGCGTGCGCTCGAAGGCACTTCGGGATTCGAGGAGACCAACTGTGACGGCTGTTTCACGCACCACCGCCGAGCGCTACACCTTGCTCGAGAAGCTGGGCGACGACGGGGCGGCCGTGCTGTGGCGTGCCGAGGACGGATCCGGCGGCCGCCAGGTCGCGATCAAGGAGCTGCCGCTGCCCGCCGTCGACGAGGCGACCCGTGCGGCGCTCGTGGAACGGCTTCGGCGCGAGGCGATGGCCGGAGTGGATCATCCGTCGGTGGTGCCCGTCCACGAGGTCGTGGTCGCGGACGGGGCGGCCTTCCTCGTGATGGACCTCGTGGAAGCGCGGACCTTGGAGGACTTGACGTCGTCCGGTCCGCTGGAGGCGCGGTTCGTGGCCGAAATCGGCGGAAGGGTGCTCGGCGCGCTCGTCGCCGCGCATACGGCGGGCGTCGTGCACGGGGACGTGCGGCCCGCGAACATCCTGGTGTGCCCCGACGGCGCGGTGAAGCTGACCGGTTTCGGGATCGCCAAGGCCCTCGATCCGGCAGGCACACCGGCCTTCCTCTCCCCCGAAACGATCGCGGGGCACGAAGGCACTCCCCACTCGGATCTCTGGTCGCTCGGCGTGACACTGCTCAGCGCGAGCGAGGGCGGGAATCCCTTCCAGCGGGGGAACGTCGCGGCCACGCTGTACGCCGTCGTCAACGAGCAGCCGTCCTTCACCCGGACATACGGCCCGCTCGCGGACGTCCTCCGGGGGCTGCTGGCGAAGGCCCCGCAAGCACGCATATTGCCGGACCACGCGTTCCCGCTGCTGGCCCAGGCCGTAAGCGGGGTCGAAACCCCAGCGCCCCAGCGGCCAGGGCTGAGGCCGCCCTCGGTGTTCGCGGTCCTGGCAGGGGTGGCCGGCATGGTGCTCGGCTTCGCACTGCTCGCGAACGCGATGCTGGTGCATCAGGCGTACTACTTCTTCGAGTTCGCGCATCTGTCGATCACGGTGGGAGACGCCGGCTTGGTCCTCGCCGGAGTGGCCGCGGTGGCGGGTGGCGCAAGCCTGCTCGTCAGGGTCCGGGCGGGGCAGATCATGCTCAGCGTCTCCGCGCTGCTGACCCTGCTCTCGCTGTGTCTGCTGACCTTCGTGGGCGAGGATCGGATGCACCTCGGCCTTCCGGTTCAGCCGGGTTTCACCATGGATGTCCTCGTTCTCGTCTTCGCCTTCATCGTGGCGGGCGTCGCCTGGTTCGTCCCTGCCAAGCGTCCTGCTGTGGGCTGATCCGCTCACAGCAGAGAAACCGGCGGACAGCCGGGCCCCGGCGGCATGGTCGGGGCATGACCGACAACGAGAAACAGGCACTCTTCGACCAACGGCTCCGGGAACGGTTCTTCAGCCAGCGTGTGCTGGTCCTCGACGGCGCGCTCGACGACGACAACGGGACGGTGCTCACCACCCAGCTGCTGTCACTGGCGAGCGAGGATCCGCGCAAGGACATCGCGTTGTGGATCCATTCGCCGGGCGGCTCGGTCCCGTCGATGCTGGCGATCCGCGACGTGATGCGGCTCGTGCCGTGCGATGTCGCCACCCTCGCGCTGGGATTGGCGTGCAGTGCCGGGCAGTTCCTGCTCTCCGCGGGCACGCCGGGCAAGCGGTTCGCCCTGCCGCACGCGCGGATCCTGATGCACCAGGGTTCGGCGGGTATCGGCGGGTCGGCCGTCGAGGTGGAGGTGCAGGCGGACGATCTGCGCTACACCCGGGACACGGTGCTCGGCCTCATCGCCGAGGACACCGGGCAGCCCATCGACCGGATCTTCACCGATTCCCTGCACGATCGCTGGTTCACCACCGAGCAGGCGCGCGAATACGGCTTCATCGATCACGTCGTCGAACGGCTCGACCAGGTCGTCCCCGTGCGCACCCACAAACTCGGTCTCGGCTCGGAAAGGGGTGTCGGCGCATGAGCAGCTACACCATCCCCAACGTCATCTCCCGCAGTCCCGCCGGCGAGCGGATCATGGACGTCTACTCGCATCTGCTGTCGGAGCGGATCATCTACCTCGGGACCGCGATCGACTCCGGCGTGGCGAACGCGCTGATCACCCAGCTGCTCTACCTGGAGGCGGACAACCCGGAGCAGGAGATCAACCTCTACATCAACACCGAGGGCGGCGACCCGTCCGCGATGCTCGCGCTCTACGACACCATGCGCTTCATCAAGGCGCCGGTGGCGACGACCTGTGTCGGCCAGGCCGTCGCGGCGGGGGCGATCCTGCTGGCCGCGGGCAAGGCCGGGCACCGGTTCGTGCTGCCGCACACCCGCGTGGTGCTGCACCAGCCCGCGGCGCAGGGCCGCGGCACGATCCCGGACCTGATCCTCCAGGCCGACGAGGTCGTGCGGGTGCGGACGCAGCTCGAGGAGATCCTTTCCGCCCACACCGGCCGCAGCGTCGCGGATCTCCGGCACGACACCGACAGGGACCGCGTGTTCGACGCGGCGGGCGCTGTCGCCTACGGGCTGGCGGACCGCGTCCTCGATCAGCGGGATTGACCGCTCAGGCGGCCATGAGCACGGGTCCCGCCGGGCGGCGGCCGACCGCGAGACCCGTGCCGTGGCGCCGCCGGACCGAGCCCGCGATGCCGACGAGCAGATCCGCCAGGTCGACCCCGAGCGCGCCGGTGACCGCGGCGATCATCTCGCTGGAAGGCTCTTTGCGGCCGCGCTCGATCTCCGACAGGTACTGCGGGGAGATCCCGGCGCGCTCCGCGACGTCGACGAGGCGGCCGCCCTGTTCCTCCCTGGCCGCGCGCAGGCTCTGGCCCAGCACGTCACGCCACAGCGGCTCCGGCTCGCGATCGGCGGTGGAGGCGCGCTTCTGGTGGAAAGGTAGGATGTCCGCCATACGGTCATCGTGTCATCGGGACGGGGCCCGCGTGCGCTGTTCCGCTCAAGGCGAAACCCAGGCCGACGCGGCGACACCGCGCAGGGCCTCGTTCAACCGGGTCCGGACCTCCTCCGGACTCAACCCGAGTTCCGCCGCGACGGCGGGAATGGACCGATGCCGCTCGACCACCGCTTCGACGACGACCCGCTGCGGCGCGGGCAGCGACCGGTATTCGTCCAGCAGGACGGCGTCCTCCAGCGCTTTGGCGAGCAGTCCTTTGTCGACACGGCTTTCGAGGACGAGCTGGAGGGCGGAGACCACCCGGTCTAGATCTTCGCGGGAGACCAGGACCGGATCCGGCAAGAGACCTTCCCCGCGCAGGTCCCTGGCGATCCGCACGGCCGTCCGCCGCGAGATCCCGACCCCGGCGATCACGTGGAAGATCAGCGCGACCAGCCGATCCGGCCGCGCGCCGGCTTCGACGCGCCGGTGCTGGAGCAACACGAGGGGGTAATACCCACGCCCGCGCACCCCAAACCCCGGCACCCGGGCGGGTCACGAGCCGCGGAACGCCCGCAGGTAGGCACCCGGCGTCGTACCGACCTGGGCACGGAACCGGCGACGGAGGTTGACCGCGGAGGTGAGCCCGACGCGGGCCGCGATCACCTCCACCGGCAGATCGGTCTCCTCCAGCAGGGTGCGCGCCTCGGTCACCCGGCGCGTCAGCAGCCATCCCCCGGGCGTCGTGCCGAGCCGGTCGGCGAACCGCCGGGCGAGGGTGCGCGGCGAGACACTGAGGTGCGCGGCCAGCTCACTCACCGACAACGGCGTCCCGAGGCGCGCGCCCGCCCAATCGAGGAGGCCGTCCAGCTCATCCGAGGGCGACGGGGCGGGCACGAACTGCGCCTGACCGCCGTCGCGATGCGGCGGCATCACCATGTGGCGCGCCACGAGAGCGGCGTGCGCGGCCCCATGGTCCCGCCGGACGAGGTGCAGGCAGAGGTCGATCCCCGCGCCCGCCCCGGCACTCGTGGCGACGTCGCCGTGGTCCACGTAGAGCACGTCGGCTTCCACGCGGATCCGGGAGAACTCCTCCTGCAGCCGGGCCGCGCACGCCCAGTGCGTCGTCGCCGAACGGCCGTCCAGCAGCCCGGTGCGGGCCAGCGCGAACACCCCGGAACAGATCGTGACGAGCCGCGCTCCCCTGGCGTGCGCGCGCAGAAGCGCCCGGCGCACGGGAGCGGACAACGGCGCGTCCGCCGGGGTCCAGCCCGGGATGAGCACGGTGTCCGCGGCCGCCAGCGCGGAAAGGCCGCGGGTCACGGAGATCGCGTATCCGGCGGTGGTCGGTACCGGGCCGGGTTTCTCGGTGCAGACGTCGAAGTCGTAGTACCGCGGCACCCCGGCCCGCTCCGTCCCGAAGACCTCCGCGGCGATGCCGAGTTCGAACGTCGACTGCACCGGCCGCACGAGGGCCGTCACACGATGCATGGCAGGAAAATACCCCATGGTGTCTTGTCCGACACTTTCCGGCGGCGCGGCGCCGGCGGCAGCATGGGGTCATGCACCCCGAGATCCTCGCCCAAGAGGGCTACACTTCCGTCTCCGTCAAGGATTCCCCCGTCCGCGAGATCTTCCCCGGGATCCGCGTGCGTCCTTTGTGGACAGGACCGAACGGGGCGCACGCCAACGTGCTGGAAATGGATCCCGGCACGTCATGGCCGCGCCGCGACGTCCACGAACCGGGCCCGGAGGAGGTGTACGTCCTCTCGGGCACCTTCAACGACGGCGCGCGCGATTACCCGGCGGGCACTTTCCTGCATGCTCCGGCCGGTTCCTGGCATGTGCCCGCTTCGGCCACCGGGTGCTCGCTCTTCGTCTTCTACCCGGAGGGATGACTTTGGTCGCGTGAGTCGTGAGTGGCTTGGCACGCCCGCGGCGCGGCTCAGCCGATGACCGACAAACCGCTCTCGGCCGCGATGATCCCCGCCAGCGAGACGGCCTGTTCGCTCGTGATCTTCGCCCCGCGCAGCGTGAGCAGCCCCCGGACCCCGGACAGCCGCGAGCCGCGGAGATCGCAGCCCACCGCCCCCGTCGCCGCGAATTCCGTTTCGGTGAACTGACAGTCCACAAAGGTCAGCCGCGACAGGTCGCCGGAGAACACGGTCTCCCGGAACGAGCATCCGGAGAACACGACCGCGCTCTTGACGCGGACGACGTCCACCGACGCATAGTCGAATCGCGCGTTTTCGACGTACAGATCGGAGGCGGAGGTGATCGACACGCCGAGCCCGATCGCCCGGCAGTCAAGGATCTCGGCCCGGCGCGCCGTCAGCTCGCGGATGACCGCGTTGGACAGGTCGACCCCTTCGAAGACCACATCGGACCACGCCAGCCTGTCGAGCCGGGCGTTCGCCAGATGCACGTCCGAAACGAGGGAGCGCGTGATCTCCCCTCCCCCGCGGACCCCGTCGTGGTCACCTCCGTCGAGATGAACGGAGTCGAAATCGAAGTCGCCCCGGAACAAGGCCTCCTCGCTTTCGAGGCCGGCTCGCTCGACCGAGGGCCGCCGTATCCTGACGCCGTCGAAATCCCGGAATTCCATGGCCGGACCGTACCCGGCGACCGGCCGAGCACGCGGAAAAGGGGCCCGCCCGAAGGCGGACCCCATTCGGCCGTCGGCTCAGTCCCGAACGCCCTTCACCGCGTCCTTGATCTTCTCTCCGGCCTGCTTCACGTTGGCCTTGCCCTGCTCGGCCTTGCCTTCGGCCTGCCACTGCTCGTTGTCCGTGGCGTTCCCGACGGCTTCCTTGGCCTTACCCTTGAGTTCTTCCGCCTTGTTCTCGGCCTTGTCGTTCATCGGGCCTCCGTTCGTTGTGGTCCGGTGCCTCTGGATACCCGTCATACCCGCTCTGAAACGGACTGCGTCTTGGCCAGTTCGGCCCATACGGTCTTCCCGTCGTCGCGGAGATCCTGTCCCCAGGCCGAGGCGCACGCGTCGATCAGCGCGAGGCCGCGGCCGCCGTCGTCCGTGGGTGGACGCGGGACGGCAGGTGTGGGGGCGGAGTCGTCCACCTCGACCAGCAACCGGCCGGGCAGCCACACCAACCGCACCCGGCGCGGCGGCTTGCCGTGCCGCAACGCGTTGGACACCAGTTCGTCCAGTACGAGGATCGTGTCCGCGAGTTCCTCTTCCGCGAGGTCCGGGAGTTTCGCGCGCGCCCAGGCCCGCACCCGGGCGGGCTCGGCCAGGTCCGCATCGGCCCGCAGAGGCAGACTCGCGACCTGGTCAGCGGTCCGCGCGGCCTGCTTGGTGTACACGGGGACCTCCCTGTGTTCGGTGACCCGTCAGGGGCTCACCGAACCCGGATACCCCGAATGCGCGAGCCTTAACGGTCAACGTTCGCTCCCCGTGTGACCGCATGGGTAGAACGTTTTCGCGGCGAGGGTCTCGCACGCCGGGCAGTTGTTCACCGGCCGCTCGCGACGCCCCCAGAACGGGTGGGTGGCCCCGCAGAGCGCGGTGACCGGGTCACCCCGGCCGGGATCGGTGTTGCAGGCGGGGCAATAGGCGTGCGCCGCCCGTTCGATTTCGGCGGTCATCGTTCTCCTCCGTGGAGGTGCTGCCGCGCGTCTTCAGGACTCTGCTGAAAGCGTACCGCCGTGCCGGTCGACTCGCTCGCGTCGTCACGCATCGTCCGCAAAGGTCCGACGAGGACGAAAACCGCTCCGCAGCAGATGATCCCCGCGGCCATCGCCAGTCCGGGCAGGGTGCCGAACACGGTTCCCACGAGGCCGCCGGTGACCCCGCCGAGGGTCCCGGTGCCGAAGACCACCGAAAGCGCGGTCCCGTTGACCCGGCCCCTCATCTCCGGCGGGGTGATCCGCTGCACCAGGCTGAGCACGTGGATGTCGAAGACCGAGTCGGCGAACCCGATGAGGAACTGGCTCACGATCAACGCGGTCAGCGCGGCACCTTGCCCGACGATGGGCAGGATCACAAAAGCCAGGCCGGTCACGAAGATCGACATCGCCAGCGTCCGGCCCAGGGTGAGACGCCGGGCGATCGCCCCGGCCGACACCGCTCCCAGGATGAGCCCGGCCGTGCCGATGGCGAACGCGAGACCGACGGCGCCCGGGCCCAGTTGTCCGTGCTCGTAGGCGAACACCAGGACGAGCGTGCTCGCCGTCGCCACGCCGAGATTCACCGTCGCACTCGCGAACATCAGGTTGCGCAGCCGCGCGTCGGACAGCAAGACCGACAGGCCTTCCTTGGCCTCTTTCAGTGCCGAACGTGGCTTCGCCTGCTTGCTCGCGGGTGGTTCTCGGTGGCGCATCAGCATCAGTGACACCAGTGAGACAAGGAACGACAGCGCGTCGGCCAGGATCGCCAGTGCGGTGCCCAGGATCTGCATCAATCCGCCCGCGGCGGCCGCTCCACCGACCTCGGCGACCGCACGGGAGGTCTGCAGGCGTTCGTTGCCCGCCACGATCCCTTCCGGTCCGGCGAGCACCGGAAGACAGGACTGCGCCGCGACTTCGAAGAACACCGTCAGCACGCCCACCACTCCGGCGACGACAAACAACTGGCCGAGCGCGAGAACGTCGAACAGGTACGCGACCGGGATGGAACCCATCGCCACCAGCCTGCCGACATCGGCCAAGATCATCGTCTTCCGGTACGGGACCCGGTCGACCCACACCCCCGCCACCGAGCCGATCAGCACGAACGGTACGAACCGCAGCGCGGCCAGCAAGCCGACGTCCCAGGCCGTCCCGCCGAGTCCGAGCAAAGCGACGGTCGGCAAGGCGATCCGCGAAACCTTGTCGCCGAACGCACTGACCGTCTGGCCGATCCACAAACGCCGGAAATCGCCGGGAAAGGCGAACAGTGAAGGCATGGAAGTCCAATCATGAGAACGGAAAATCAGCCTAAGATCCAATAGACGTCAGAGCGGGGTCGGCTATACGGAATTCGAGGGAGCGGAAATGCCCCAGCGGCTGGTCGGTTCCGGGGGAATCGCGGGGATGACCCAGTTGCACCAGGCGGTGCCGCTGGTCGAACGGCAGCACGCGATCATCGAACTGCTGCGGGTACGGGCACCGCGCCGGGTGGCGGGCGCGCACCTCGCGACGGCGACCGGAGTGAGCCTGCGGACCGTGGAACGAGACATCACCCGGCTGCGTGAAGCGGGCGTACCCATCACCATCCACCGCGGACCTCGCGGTGGTTACGGCATCGACGCCCGGCCCGCGCTGCCGCCGATTTCACTGACGCCGGGCGAGGCTTCGGCGCTGATCGCGTCGCTCGTCGCCGTCGGCCCGTACACCTCGGCGGTGGCACAGTCCGCGCTTGGCAAGATTCTCGACGCGCTCAGTGAGGAGGTTCCCGTCCCCCGATAGTGGAAGGCCGTGGCCCTGAATGGCCGATGTGCCGCTCCGGCGTCCGGTCCTATCGTTCGGACACATGGCAAGCGACTTGCAGCGGCGCAAGATCTCGGGGGTCTTCGCCGCGATGGACGTCGACGGCGACGGTTTCCTTCAGGAGCAGGACTTCCGGGCACTGGCCGAGCGCTGGTCGCGGGTGCGCGGCCAGGACGACGGGCCACGCCTGACCGGCATCATGCTGAGCTGGTGGACGACCCTCCTGGCCGCCTCGGATCGCGACCGCGACGACAAGGTCACCCTCGACGAGGTCCTGCTGGTGGTGGACCGGCTGCCGGACACACCGGAGGCCGTGACCGCGACGGCCGACGCGATGTTCGAAGCGATCGACGAGAACGGGGACGGCCTGATCTCCGCGGCGGAGTACCGCCGGTTGATCGAGGTCTGGAACGGCCGCCCCACCGACACCGACACCACGTTCCCGCTGCTGGACTCCGACGGCGACGGCATGTTGTCCCGGAGCGAGTTCGCCGCGCTGTGGCTCGAATTCTGGGCGGGCGACGACGCCGAGGCGCCGGGCACCCTCGTGTTCGGACCGCTCGCGGCCTGACCGCCCGCGCGGCCGCGGTGTCCGGCTTTCGGGCGGATCCGGCGTCCTTACGGGCCGGGTCCCGCCCGGCACAGCGTCGAGCGCGCTCCCCCAGGCTCAAGATGGCGGCGTGGACGCGAACGCCACGGACCTCAGAGTGGCCGTCTACACGGCCGACCCGCTGACCAGGGCGGGCCTGATCGACATGCTGTCGCGGGCCGCGGTGCTCGACGTGGTGCCGTCCGCCCGCCGCGGCGCGGACGTCCTGGTGGTCGCGGAGGATCCGCTCGACCACGCTCTCCCGGTACTTCGGCGAGCGGTGACCGAACAGGGCGTCCTGCCCGGCGTGCTGATCGCCGGGCCGCTGCCCCCGGACGGCCACCGTTCGGCCGCGGCCGCCGGTGTCCGCTGTCTGCTGCCGTACGCGGCGGCACGGGCGGAGCGGTTGATCGCCGAGGTCATGACCGCGCGGACGGCGGCTCTGACGTCGCCGCGGGAACTGGCCGCGGGATACGACGCGCTGGTGGGCGCGCCGGAGCGGTCCGCGCTGTTCGACGAACGCGAGATCCGCGTGCTGCGGCTGATCGCGGAAGGCAGGGACACCGCGGAGATCGGTGCGGAGATGGGCTATTCCCAGCGCACCATCAAGAACATCCTGCACCGGGCCCAGCGGCGGCTGGCGCTGCGGAACCGGGCGCAGGCGGTGGCGGCCGCCATCCGGGCGGGCCTGATCTAACGCGGAGACGCCTAGATGACGCCGGCCCGCACCGCGTAGGCGACGGCGTGCGGCCGGTTGCGCAGGTTCAACCGTCCGGTGATGCCCTGGATGATGTGCTTGACGCTGCGTTCGGAGTAGCTGAGCTCCCCGGCGATCTCGACGGTGTCCTTCCCGTCGGCCATCAGGCGCAGCACGTCGATCTCGCGCGTGGTGAGCCCGGCGGTGTTGACGCCCATCGGGTCGAGGACCTCGCGTTGCATCCGTTCGACGTGCTTGAGCAGCTCGCCGAGCAGGCTCGGCGGGAGTACGCCACCGCCGGTCGACGCCGCCCGGATCGCGTGCGCCAGCCGCTCACCGGTCGTCGCGGAGCGCGGCAGGACCGCGACCACCCGGCATTCGATGGCGGGCACCAGTTCCGCCTCGCCGATCTGGCTCACCACGAGCACCACCGGTTTCCCGGCCTCCGCGGCCAGCCGCCGCAGGACCAGCACGATCTCGGGCGTCAGCCACTCGGCGGCGAAGACCAGTACGTCGGCCTCGGCGCGCTGCTCCCAGTCCCGGATCTCGATCCCTTGCTGCGTGCCCAGCTGACTGACCAGGCCCGCACTGGTGATCGGGTCGGGCGCGTGCACCGCCACGGTGAGCTGCCGGATTTCCGTGTCCACGTTTCGTCCCCTCCGCTTGATCCGCGGCCCCAGTCGGATGGGACCCAGTCTGCGAAGGAGCTCTTCACGAATTCTCAACGAGGCGTGAAGGACTTCGTGGCCAGCTGAAACGCTTCGACGTACTTGGGCAGTTCGCGCAGAAGCTCGCGGAGCCGGTCCCCTGCGCCGTCGAAATCCGGGTCGGCGAGCTGGGCGTACCCGAAGGCCAGCGTCCGCCGAAGCTCGGCGATGCGCGCTTCGGCCTCGTCGGTGCCCAGCACCAGCCTGCCGCTGTAGGCGAGGTCGAGCAGGACGTCGCCGGCGAAGGGCTCTCGATCCTGGCTCACCGCAACCGCCCTACTCTCGCCGCCGGACCGGCCCAGCATGCACAGCCGCGGCCGCCGCCGACCACCGCAGGAGGGCTTTCTGCCCCTGAGAACGCGCGGTTCTGCCCGGTCGCACCTCGATTGCGGGCCCCCTCGCGGCGCGACTAGGGTTTTCCCCCGGGCAGGGTGGTCTTTTTCGGAAGTCGGGCGCAGGCGGCAGGTCATGGACGAGGTTCCCTCGCTGACGGTGCGGCTGCTGGGCGGCGCCACCGCCCTGCACGGTGACGGCGAGCTCAAGCTCGGGCCCGCTCAGCGACAGGCGGTCTTCGCCGTACTCGCCCTGCACACCGGTCAGTTCGTCTCCCGCAAGGAAATCATCGACGCCGTCTGGGGTGAGCGGCCGCCGGACACCGCCACCGGCATCGTCTACAACTACGTGTCCGCGTTGCGCCGCGCTCTCGAACCGGCAGGCAGGCCGCTCGTCGCCTCGCGCGCCGGTTACCGCCTCGACCTGCCGAAACCGCAGGTGGACGTCCATGTCTTCGAAGCAGGCCTGGACCGGGCCCGCACGCATCGCCTCGCCGGGGCGCACCACCGGGAACTGGAGTCGCTGCGCGCCGCGCTCGGGCTGTGGCGGGGTCCCGCGCTGGACGCGATCCCCGGACCGTTCGCCGAGACCCAGCGCGCCCGGCTGGACGAGCTGCGCCTGTACGCGCTCGAACGCCGGGCCGAGGTCGCGCTGCACCTGGGCGTCCACGACGGCCTCGCGGGCGAACTGGCCGAGCTGGTCGAACGGCATCCGCTGCGCGAAGGCCTGCATCGGATGCTGATCACCGCGTTGTTCCGGGACGGCAGGCAGGCCGACGCCTTGTCCGCGTTCGACCACGCCCGCGAGACGATCGTCGAGCAGTCCGGTCTCGAACCCGGCCCTGAGCTGCTGGAACTGCGGCGACGGGTGCTCGACGGCGATCCGTCGCTGCACCACCGGGACCAGCCGGAACGGCATCGGCCCGCGCGGTCCCTGCCCGAACGCCCCTCCGCCTTCGTCGGCCGTGAGGTCGAACTGAGCCGGGTCCGTCACCGCCTGTCCGCCCTGCTGGACGAAGGCCGCGGCGGGACGGTGTGGCTGGACGGCGAGGCGGGCAGCGGCAAGAGCGCGCTCCTCGCGGAGGCCCTCGCCCCGGTGCGCGGCCGCACGTGCCGGGTCGAAGCCGACGAGCTGACCAGCGCGGTCCCGCTCAGCCTCATCAGCGACTGCCTCGGCTGCGACGCGCACGACGACCTCGCGCACACGGTCGCCGAACTGTGCGAAGACGGGCCGCTGGTGCTCGTCTTCGAAGACCTGCACTGGGCCGACGAGGAAAGCCTGCTCGACTGGCAGCGGCTTCACCGGCTCACCGGGCGATTCCCCTTGCTGCTGATCGGCTCCGCGCGCCCGTTCCCCCGGCGCCGCACGCTCGACGATCTCCGGTCCGGGCTCGACGCCGAGATCGTCTCGCTGCCGCCGTTCGACGGCCCGGCCGTCGCCGCGCTCGCCGAGGAATTCCTGGCCAGGGACCCCGGCGAGGAGTTCCTCGGCTTCGCCGCCGAGTACACCGCCGGCAACGCCGGCTACCTGCGCGAGCTGTTCGCCGAGTTCGCCGCCGGCCGCGACCTCACCACCGCGCCGCACAGCAGGCTCGCCACCGCGGTGGAAACCCGGCTCGCCACGCTTTCCGTGCCGTGCGCGCGAACGCTGAATTCAGCCGCGCTGCTCGGCTCGGCGTTCACGATCGCCGAGCTGGCCGGTGTCACCGGCCGTGAACCGGAGGCGCTCACCGCGGCTGTCGAAGAAGCGCTCGCCGCACGCGTGCTGGAAACCGGCGAAGAACGTCTGCGGTTCCGGATCCCGCTGGAGCGTTCGGTGTTCGCCGCGAACACCCCGCCCGCCATCCGCTCCGTACTGCACCAGGAGATCGCCGAGACCATGGTGAAGTCCGGGGCACCCGCGGACCGCGTCGCCGAGCAACTGCTCCAGGCCGGCGACGAACTGACCGCGCGATGGATCCCGCGGTGGCTGCTCGACAACGTCGGCGCGTTGCCCGCCGGGCCCGCGGTCGAACTGCTCCATCTGCTCTCGCGCCAACGGAATCTCACCGAGGAGCAGCACGAGAGCCTGGCGGCCGAACTCGCCGCGTTGCTGCTGCCCGGCGCGACGACCCCTCCGGCTCCTCGACCGGGTTGAGACCGGTCCGGCTCAGGGTTGGGTATCGAGCCACTCCAGGAACGTGGGCCCCGCGAGCTTGGCGTGCGGACCGGGCAGGAAACCGCCGGCGGCGGCGATCTCGGCGTCGGGTATGCCGGCGCCGTCGACGACGACGACCTCGATACCGCGGCGGGCGCCGAGGAGCCTGCCCGCCTCCGCCATGATCTCCTTGCGGGGGCCCGCGATTTCGGGGATCGGTGTTCCCGGGGCCGGGTCATCGGGGTCCGTGGCGAGGTCGGCCAGTTCCTCCGCGACGGTGCGGCAGGCCACGAGCTGGGGGGGAAGGGCGGGCAGGTAGGCGACATCCCCCTGCCGCCAGGCCAGGAGCTGGCCGACGAACTCGTGGAACTGCGCGGCCCGCAGGATACGAACGGGAAGAGGGCCGGCCAGGAGAAGTTCCTCGTGCACCTTCTTGGCGGCGACGAAACCGGCGGTGGCCTTGTCGGCGCCGATGATGGACGCCGCGGCGATCCGGACGACCCCGGCCTGACGGCCGGCCTCATGAAGCCTGCGGGCCGACGTGCGGAAGAACTCCGTCGCCGCTTCCTGCTCCGAGCCGTGCCAGGAGGCGACGTCGATGATGACCTCGACACCACTGAGGGCCTCGGCGAGACCTTCACCGGTGATGATGTCCACGCCGGTGGCCCGGGACATCGGCACGACCTGGTGTCCTCGTTCGGTGAGGACGTCGACGACGTGGAGTCCCAGTCGCCCGGTCGCGCCCGCCACTGCGATTTTGCCGGTGCTCATGTTTCTTGCCTTTCTCGAGTGCGGGAAACGTCAGTCGCTGTAGTTCTGGCCGGGAGGCATTCCGGGGATCGGCTTGGCGATGAGCGGGGTGAGGACGGCCTCCACGTGCTGCCCAAGATCTGCCCGGCACGCAGCTGCAGCAGGTTGACGGTCGTCACGGGGATCGCACCGTTCCTGAGGACCTTGTGCAGGCCGCCGGCGACTTCGGCCATCTCGGGGACGAACGGGATCGGGTGGGGCATGCGTGACCGCACACCCTTCGTTGTCACGGACATGGCCGGGACTTCCTTCCACTCGGCGTCGTTGCGACCAAGAGATCCCGGCGGCCCGCTTCCCGTGACAGGCCGGCCGTGTGACACAGGACACCGGCCGCGGGCGTCACAACGGGAAGGCGGCCGGGATCGTATGGCCTGGCACGCTCACGAAGAGACAGGAGCCGACGATGAGCGAACGAGAAGGACAAGAGACGGACACCGCCATGGAGTCGGCCACCGAGGCGTTCGTGACCCATCGCAACCTGCTTTTCACCGTGGCCTACGAAATGCTCGGTTCGGCCACCGACGCCGAGGATGTGCTGCAGGAGACGTGGTTGCGCTGGGTGGGCGTGGACCTCGGGACCGTGCTGTCCCCCCGCGCGTTCTTGGTCCGGATCACCGCCCGGCAGGCGCTCAAACGGCTGCGGACGCTCGGGAGGCGCAAGGAGTCCTACGTGGGTCCGTGGCTGCCGGAGCCGTTGCTGACCGCACCGGACGTGGCCGACGACGTGGAGCTGGCCGACAACGTCTCGATGGCGATGTTGCTGGTGCTGGAGACGCTCGCGCCGACCGAGCGGGCGGTGTTCGTGCTGCGCGAGGTCTTCGCTCTCGATTACGACGAGATCGCCGAAGCCGTCGGCAAAACCTCCGGCACCGTACGCCAGATCGCTCACCGGGCACGGGCGCACGTCGCCGCGCGCAGACCCCGCGGCACCGGCACTCCCGCCGAACACCGGGCCGCGCTCCAGGCCTTCCAAGCGGCTGTCGAAACCGGCGACCTGCAGGGCCTGCTCGACATCCTCGCGCCGGACGTCGTCGCCCTCAGCGACGGCGGCGGAGTCAAACATGCCCTGCTGCGGCCGGTCGTGGGTGCGGACAGGGTGGCCCGTCTGCTGGCCGTCGGCTGGTGGAAACGCGACGCGGAGAGGTCGGTCGAGCCGGTTCAGATCAACGGTGGCCCGGGACTGCTCATCCGTGTCGACGGGGAGATCGACGGCGTACTGGCGATGCGGGTCGAGAACGGCTACGTCACCGGCGCCTACCACGTGCGCAATCCCGAGAAGCTGGCGAGTGTGGAGCGAGAGATCGTCGTGAGCCGCTGAACTGGCCCCGGGTGCGCAACCGAACCTCCATGAGGACGTCCTAAACTGCGTGGCACAGTAGTAATCCGGCCACTTTCGGTGAAGACGGGAAAGGGAGCCGGCGTGACGAACGGGTTACGCGTCGAGCTGCTCGGGCCGCCTCGTGCCTGGATCGACGACGTCGAGCTGAAGCTCGGCCCCACCCGCCAGCGCGCGGTCTTCGCCACCCTGGCCGCACGCCGCGGCCAGGCGATCCCGCTCGGCGAGCTGATCGCCGCCGTCTGGGGCGAAGCGGCGCCCGCCAGCGCCACCGGCAGTGTGCACACCTACGTCTCCGGTCTGCGCGGGGCGATCCGCGAGGCGGGCGGCGCCGCGCACGAGATGCTGCAGTCCTCGGGATCGAGTTATGGGCTGCGTCTGGACCCCGGCGCGCTCGACGTCGCCCTGTTCGAACAGGAGACCGCGGCCGCCCGGCGGCTGCTCGCCTACGCCGATCAGCGCGGTGCGGCCGCGCGGCTCACCACCGCGCTCGACCGCTGGCGCGGCGAGGCCTATTCCGGCATCTCCGGTCCGTTCGCCGAAACCGAGCGCGTCCGCCTCACCGAACTCCAGCTGTCCGCCACCGAACTGCGGGCCACCGCGCTGCTCGGCCTCGGCGACCATCGCGAACTCGTCGCCGAGCTGGCCGCGCTGATCCAGCGGCACCCGTTGCGCGAGTCGCTGTACGAGACGCTCATGCGCGCCTTGCACGCCGGCGGACGGCAGGCCGAGGCGCTGACCGTCTACCGCGACGCCAGACGAGTGCTGCGGGACGAACTCGGGGTCGAACCAGGGCGCCCGCTGCGGGAACTGCATCAGCGCATCCTCGACGGCACCGAAAAACCTGTCACCGGAACGAAAAAGGCCGCGCTGCGGATCGTGCCGCCGCCGGTGGCCAAGGCGATCGAACGCGGCGGCCCGGCATACCTGCCCGGCCGCGCGCGGCAGGTCGGACGGCTGGACGGCTTCGTCGACGACCTCCTCGCCGGGCGCGGTCGCCCGGTCTGGATCGAGGGCGAACCGGGCATCGGCAAGTCGGAGCTACTGATCGCCGGACTGTCGGGCGCCGGGGCACGCGGCTGCCAGCTGGCCTGGACCGCGGCCGACGAACTCCAGCAACGGTTCCCGCTGCAGGTGATCATGGAGTGTCTCGGAGTGCACCACGGTTCGGCGGATCCGGCCAAGGCCAAGCTGGCCGGTGCGCTGCACACCGAGCCCACGCACGGGAACTGGGGCCCCGCGGACCCAGTTTTGTCCACTGTGGACAAGCTGCTGGCACTGGTCGACGAGACCTGCGCGGCAGGCCCGCTGGTACTGGTGATCGACGACCTCCACTGGGCCGACGAGGCCAGTGTGCTGCTGTGGCAGCGCCTGGCCGCCGCCACCCGCCAGCTGCCGCTGCTGCTCGTCGCCGCCACGCGTACCGGGCACGGCCGCCACGATCTGGCCCAGCTGCGGCGCGGTGTCGAGGCACGGGACGGCGAGATCATGCCGGTCGAGGTGCTGACCGACGACGAGATCGCCGCCGTGTTCGAGGTGATCCTGGCGGCGAAACCGGGGCCGAGCCTCCGCCCGCTGATCCACCGCGCGGCCGGGAACCCGCTCTACGCCAGGGAACTCGCGCACGATCTGGTGCGCACCGGCTCGTTGCGGACCAGGGCGGGTGTGGCCGAGGTGACGCTGGACGGCACCGAGAACGCGCCGCGGTCGCTGCTGGCCGCGGTGGGCCGCACACTGGACTGCTTCGACCCGGCCACGACCGAGATCCTGCGCACCGTCTCGCTGCTGGGCGCGGAGTTCGCGGTCGAGGACGTCGCCGCGCTGACGGGCAAGACGCCGCTGGAGGTCCTGCGGGAGCTGGAACCGGCCACCACCGCCGGGGTGATCGAATACGCCGGCGACAAACTCGCCTTCCACCATCCGTTCCAGCGGCAGGCGCTCTACGACGGCATCGCCGAACCGGCGCGCGCCGCACTGCACCGGCGCGCGGCCGAGGCCCTCGCCAGGGCGGGCGCGCCGATCAAACGGGTCGCCGAGCAGCTGGCCGCCGAACCGGCGCCGGTCGACCCGTGGCTGGTCGGCTGGCTCACCGGCAACCATGTCGCGGTCTCCAACCGCGCGCCGCGGATCGCGGTCGACCTCCTCCGCGGCGCGCTCGCGAGCCCGGTGCCCACCCGCGAGCAGCGGGAGATCCTGATCGCCGCGCTGGTGCGGGTGCTGTTCCGGCTCGAACAGGCGCCGGAGGCCGAGGCCGGGCAGGCGGTGGAGATCGTCCGCGACAAGGCGGATCTGGCCGAGATGCGGCATATCCTCGCCGCGCTGCGGTACCGCCGCGGCGAAACCCCCGGCGCGATCGAAGCGCTCGCCGACACCGCGGACGATCCGTCGATGCCGGAGCTGTGGCGCACCAGGACCCGGACCCTGCTCGCGAACTTCCGCCGCGGCGCCCTCGCCGATCTCGACGAGACCGAGCGGATCGCGCGGAGCCTGCACGCCGAAGCCGCCGAGGCGGGCGAGCGCTACCCGGCCGCGCACGCGCAGCAGACCCTGTGGCTCGTGCACTCGATCCGCCGCGAGCACGACCGCGCGCTGATCGCGGTCGACGCCGCGCTGGAGACCGCCGGTGACGAACCGGAACTCGCGACCTTGCGGTTCGACCTGCTCGACAACCGCCTCTTCACCCTGCAGAACCTCGACCGGCTCACCGAGGCCGACGCGACACTGCGCGCCGGGTACGCGACGGCCGCGCGGCACGGCCTGCCGACCGGCCCGCAGGTCTCGGCCGCCGTGCACTACTTCTGGACCGGCCGCTGGGACGAGGCGATGGCCGAACTGGACTCGGTCACCGAGGACGGACCGGCGATCACCTTCAACGGCGTACGCGACGAGGGCGCCGCCGCCCTGCTGCTGCACGGGGTCGCCGCGCTCATCGCGGGACACCGGGACGAGCGTGTCTCCGTCCGCGCGCATCTGGACGCGGCCGAGGCGCATTCGCCGTCGAACCCCGCCGAGCGCGAGAGCTGCGACTTCTACCTCGCCGCCCAGGCGATGGCCGCCGAACAGCGCGGCAGGCTCGACGACGCGCTCCGGCTGTTCACCCCGGTGCTGCGTCCCGACTACGCCCGGATGATGCTGCGCCACCAGTGGCTGCCCGACGTCGTCCGGGTCGCGCTCGCGGCCGGGAACGACGACGCCGCGAGGCAAGCGCTCGACGTCTGTGCCGAAGAGGCGCGCCAGGAGACCGTGCCCGCCAGGGCCACCGCCGCCGACGGGCGGTGCCGTGCCCTGATCGACGGCGATCCCGAAGGCGCGCTGGCCGCGGCCGATCACTACCGCAAGGTCGGCCGACCGATCGAACTCGCGGCCGCGCTGGAGGACGCCGCCGAACTGCTCGGCCGCGCCGGCTACCTGGAGTCGGCCACCCAGACGCTCACCGAGGCGTGCGAGGTGCTCGGGCCGGTCGGCGCGGCCTGGAGCATCCGCCGGGCGGAAAGCAGGCTGCGCCCCTACGGCGTGCTGAGCCGCGCCGAGCGGGGTCCGCGGCACGCCGGGACGCTGTCCCCGCTGGACCTGCGGGTCGCCCGGCTGGTGGCGGCGAAACTGTCCAATCCGGAGATCGCCGCCGAACTGAGCCTGCCGAGGAGGACGGTGCAGTCTTTGGTGTCGCGGGTGCTGACCAAACTGCATGCCGACTCCCGGCTGACCGTCGGCGATCAGCTACCCAGGCGACTCGCGTGAACGTCGCCGCCCGACCGAGGAGAACCATGACCCGCCTGCTGGCCGGACTGACGGCCGCCGTGTTGCTGCTCACCGCCTGTTCGGGGCAACCGGAATCCGGCGGGCCGATCAAGCTCACCGTCGCCACCTTCGGCGAGTTCGGCTACGAGAAACTCTTCGACGAGTACGAGAAGGCCCATCCGGGGATCACGGTCGAGGGCCGAGTCGCCGACTTCGAGACGCACCACCGGCAGCTCGCCACCGGTCTCGGCGCCGGACGGGGCGCCGCGGACGTCGTGGCCATCGAGGAGCAGTACCTTCCCAAGTTCCGTCAGTCGAAGGACAAGTTCACCGATCTCTCCGAATTCGGCGCGCAGAGCCTGCGGGAGAACTGGCCGACCTGGAAATGGGACCAGGGCACCGCCG
Organism: Amycolatopsis orientalis; assembly: GCF_000943515.2. Lineage (NCBI taxonomy): Bacteria > Bacillati > Actinomycetota > Actinomycetes > Pseudonocardiales > Pseudonocardiaceae > Amycolatopsis > Amycolatopsis orientalis. The sequence continues at coordinate 5,920,602 of NZ_CP016174.1, forward strand.
ACGGCGGGAAGTTCGTGCTGGGCCTCGGCACGGACATGGGCAGTCTCGCCCTGTGCTACCGCCGCGACCTGTTCGCGAACGCCGGGCTGCCGACCGACCGCGAGCAGGTGGCCGCGCTGTGGCCCACCTGGGAGAAGTTCGCCGAAACCGGTGCCCGGTTCACCGCGGCGACGCCAGACGTCAAGTTCGCCGACTCGGCGGGCACCATCTACACGGCGATGCTCAACCAGGGCGAGGAGAACTACTTCGCCAAGGACGGCGACCGGTTCGTCGGCGACACCAACCCGAACGTGCGCAAGGCCTTCGAGCTGGCGGGCGGGATGGCGCTGAAGAAGGAGACCGCGGCCGTCACCACCTTCACGCAACCGTGGACGGTGGCGATCAAGCAGAGCCGGTTCGCCGCGATCACCTGTCCCGCCTGGATGCTCACCCAGATCGAAGAGGCGGGCGGCCCGGAGCTGGCCGGCAAATGGGACGTCACCTCGGTACCGGGCGGGGCGGGCAACTGGGGCGGATCGTTCCTGACCGTCCCGAAACAGGGCGCGCACCGCAAGGAGGCGTACGACCTCGCCGCCTGGCTCACCGCGCCCGGGCAGCAGAAGCGGATCTTCCTCGAAAGCGGGCTCCTGCCGAGCGCGCAGGGCGCCTACCGGGACGGCGCCGTGCTTTCCCACACCAGCAGGTACTTCAGCGACGCGCCGGTCGGCAAGCTCTTCGCCGCCTCCGCCGAAGCACTGCGGCCGAACTACCGCGGCCTGCGCGACGGCGAGGTGCGGCCGGTGTACGGGCACGCGCTCGGCCGCGTCGAAGAGGGTCGGCAATCGCTCGACGACGCCTGGGCCCAGGCCGCGACCGAAGGCCGCGCCGCGGCGGGCAAATGACCGGGCACGGCGTGACGCGCGCGTTCCCGGCCGGATTCCGCTGGGGCACGGCCACGGCGGCATACCAGATCGAGGGCTCGACGACGGCCGACGGCCGCGGACCGTCCATTTGGGACACTTTCACCGCGCGACCCGGCCGGGTGCTCGACGGCGCCACCGGCGAACCGGCCTGCGACCACTACCGGCGCTACGAGCAGGACATCGGCCTGCTGACCGAACTCGGCCTGCCGTACTACCGTTTCTCCATCGCGTGGTCGCGGATCATGCCGGACGGCCGCACGATCGAACCACGCGGGCTCGCCTTCTACGATCACCTTGTCGACACCTTGCTGGAGCGGGGGATCACCCCGATGGTCACGCTCTACCACTGGGATCTGCCGCAGGCACTGCAGGACGAGGGCGGCTGGCCCCACCGCGATCTCCCCGTCCTGTTCGCCGATTACGCGCGAACCGTCCACAAAGTACTCGGTGATCGGGTCCGGCGGTGGACCACGATCAACGAGCCGTTCTGCTCCGCCTTCATCGGCTACGGCAACGGCGACCACGCGCCGGGGATCCGGGACGCGGGCGCCGCGCTGGTCGCCGCACACCACCTCCTGCTCGCCCATGGCCAGGCGGCCCAGGCGTTGCGCGCGGACGGCGGCGACGAGCAGGAGGTGTCCATCGTGCTCAATTTCGCCCCGGTCCTGACCGATGTGGACGATGCCGCGCACCGCGAGGCCGCCCGTAAATTCGACTTCCTGCACAACAGGTTCTTCCTCGACCCGCTGCTGGGCCGCGGCTATCCGCCCGGGTTGCTGGCGGATCTGGCGCATCTCGGCACCCTCGAACCGGCGATCGCCGACGGCGATCTGGAGATCATCGCCCAGCCGCTGGACGTCCTGGGCGTCAACTACTACGCGCCCGTCCGCGTGGTCCCGCTCGACGATCCCGAGGCCGTCAGCAACTGCCCGCTGCCCGGCCTGCGCGGCATGGACGTCCGGCCGCCCCGCGGCGAGCTGACCTCGCTCGGCTGGGAACAGCGGCCGGAGTCCTTCACCGAGCTGTTGCTGTGGCTGCGCGATCACTGCCCCGGCCTACCGCTCGTGATCGCCGAGAACGGCGCCGCCTTCGAGGACGAGGTCGTGGACGGACGCGTGCACGACGCGAAACGCGTGCGGTACTTCGCCGGGCACCTCGCCGCCGTGCACGACGCGATCGAGGGCGGCGCCGATGTCCGCGGCTACCTTGCCTGGTCGTTGCTGGACAATTTCGAGTGGGCCATGGGGTACACGCAGCGGTTCGGCCTCGTGCACGTCGACTTCGCCACGCAGGAACGGGTGGTCAAGGACAGTGGCCGGTTCTTCGCGGAAGTCGTGGCACGCAACGGTCTTTAGCGGTTCTGGACCTTACGTCGCCGAAAACTGTCGGTGGCCGGTCGTATGTTCTGAGCGTGGAAACTCTCAACGCCACTGTGGCGCTCTTGAAGGAAATCACCGAGCCGGACGCTTTGAAGGAGGTCAATGCCGCGTTGGATTCGTTGGAGGACAAGGACGCTGTCGCCGCGGCCGTAGCGGCGTCGGAAGGGATCGCACGGCTGGAAGCGGTCCGGTTCCGTGCACTGGGGCAGCTGAGCCGTCACCGCGGCGGTGCGTCGAGCGTCGCGCAGGAGGTCGCGTTCGAGTTGTCCGTTGTGGACGGTCATGCGGCTGGGCTGGTGGCCACGGCGGAGGCGTTGACGACGCGGTTGCCACGAACACTGGGGCTGCTGGATCGCGGTCTGGTGGGCGGTTACGGGGCGATGAAGGTCGCCTCGGCCACGGCGTGGCTGTCCGACGAAGACGCCCGTGCGGTGGATGAGGTGCTGGAAGACCGGTTGCCGGGCCGAAACTCCGAACAGATCCGGAAAGCGGCGAACCACGCGGCGATGATGGCCGACCGCGACGGCGCGACGAAACGCGTGGAGCGGGGTCGTGCCGGCCGTCGCCTCTCGCTGCGCCAAGGAGAGACGGGGGTGGCGTCGATCGAGGTCGAGGACGGCCCCGTCGAGAAGGTGGCCGCCGCGTACACGCGGATCGACCGTGAAGCACGCGCGCTCAAGACCGGCGGGGAGGCCCGCACCCTGGACCAGTTGCGCGCGGATGTGGCCCTTGATCTCCTGCTCGGCGGCCAGGGCGGAAAGAGTGAACGGTCCGAGTTGTTCCTGTACATGGACCTGAACACCTACCTGGGGTTGAACGACGACCCGGCCGAACTGGCCGGGCACGGGCACATCCCGGCGGCGTTGGCCCGGCACATCGCCGACGGGCCGGACACGGTGCTGCGGCGGATCGTCACCGACCCCTTGTCCGGGCAGGTGCTCGACCTCGGCCGCGACCGGTATCGGCCCACCGCGGGATTGGGCGAGTTCGTGCGCGTGCGGGACCGCGAGTGCCGAAGACCCGGCTGCCACCGCGTCGCCCAGGCCTGCGACCTCGACCATTCCCTGCCGTGGCAATTCGGCGGCCATACCGCCGATATCGAGCTGGTCAGCTTCTGCCGCCGCGATCACCGGTTGAAGGACGAACCTGGCTGGAACTACCACCTGGGCTCGGACGGCACTCTCACCATCACCACGCCCACGGGACACAGCTGCGAAAGCACGCCACCTCCACTGCACGAACCCCGCACCGAGGAACCGCCACCGTTCTGAAGCATCGCCGGAAAACGGCAATGGTGCCTTGTTCGCGAGCGGCCTTCGGCGGTGGGCTGGTCGCCGAAATATGGCCATGACTCGAACGACGACGGCGTCCGCTCGCAGTCTTGCAAGGGTGCCATGTCATCGCCCCAGGTTCTGGCCTGACAGCGGCTACGAAATCACTGCCGCCCAAGGGCGTCGCCGAAAAACGACGATGACCGGGCAACAGAGCGAAGCCCGAACCCCCAACGCGACCGGCAGCCACAACATTCGCCACCCAGCCACACAACGAGACGTTGTCACCGAAAAACGGCCACGACCCGAACGACCACGTCGTCCATGCGCAGCCTTGCGATGGTGCCACGTCACCACCCATGTACTGACCTGACAGCGGCTACGAAATCACCCGCCACCCAGGGCGTCGCCGAAAAACGACCATGACCGGGCGGCAGAGCGAGACCCGGAATCCCAACGCGACCGGCGACCACAACATGAGCCACCCGGCCACGCGACGAGACGCTGTCGCCGAAAATGGCCATGCCCCAAACCACCACGTCGTCCACTTACAGCCTCGCACTGGTGCCACGCCACCACCCCATGCACTGACCTGACAACAGCCACGAAAACACCGCCACCCAGAGGCATCGCCGAAAAACGACCACCCCCGAGCCACCAGCCCGGGCCCCAAGCTCCCGGCTCGACCACGGCCGTCAAGCCCGCGGCGCGCCCCGCATCACCCCGTCGACCACCTTCCTCGCCAGCAGGATGAACAACACGATCACCGGCAGCACACCGATCGTCGCCGCGGTGAGCATCAGCGAGTAGTCGGTGAAGTAACCGCTGGCCAGCCGCGACAACGCCACCTGGACGGTCGGGTGCTCGTTGGGGTCGAGCACGATCAGCGGCCAGAAGAAGTCGTTCCAGGCGGTCATGAACGTCAGCATGGCGAGCACGGCGGCCTGGGGCCGGACGGCGGGCAGGGCGACGCTCCAGAACAGCCGTATCGGCGAACAGCCGTCGACGCGTCCGGCATCGAGCAGTTCACCCGGGATCGCCTCCTCACACGCCTGCCGCATCCAGAACACGCTGAAGGCGCCCACCAGTCCGGGCACGATCACCGCCTCCAGCCGCCCGTACCAGCCGAGTTCGCCGACCACCAGGTACAGCGGGATGACGCCGAGTTGCGCGGGCACCATCGCGGTGCCGATGACGACCAGGAAGAGCGAGTCACGGCCGGGGAAACGCAGGCGGGCGAAGGCGAATCCGGCCATGCTGGACAGCAGGACGTTCGACACGGTCACCGTGCCGGCGACGATCAGCGAGTTCTGCATCGCCAGCCAGAAGTCGACAGTCTCGAACACCCGGCGCACGTTCGCGACCAGGTTGCCGCCGGGCAGCAACGGCGGGGTGGCTTCGCCGAGCGCGGAATTGTCCTTTGAGGACACCACGAACGACCAGTACAACGGGAAGAGCGAAGCGATACCGACGGCGAGCAGCAGCCCGTAGACGACGAAGCCTCTCCGTTCCCTCGCGGCCACGGTCACTCACCGCCCCGCACGCGGCGCACGAGCGAGAAGTTGACCAGCGCGAACCCGGCCGAGAGCAGGAAGAGCAGCCACGCGATGGCCGCCGCGTATCCGGCGTCGAATTCGCCGAACCCCTTTTCGTACAGGTACATGGCGAGGGTCTGGAACTGCCGATCGGCGCCGCCGGTCCCGGCCACCCCGGTGTCGTCGAACAACTGCGGCTCGGCGAACAGCTGCAACCCGCCGATGGTCGAGACCACGACGGTGAAGGCGATGGTCGGCCGGATCGCGGGCACGGTGATCGACCAGAACGTCCGCCAGCGCGAGGCGCCGTCGAGCATGGCGGCGTCGTACCGTTCCTGCGGCACGGACTGCATGGCGGCGAGGTAGAGCAGCGCGTTGTAGCCGGTCCAGCGCCACATCACCATCACGCTCACCGCGACGTGGGAGGCGAACCGATCCGACCGCCAGTCCACCGGGTCGAGGCCGACCAGCCCGAGCGCCCAGTTGACGAGGCCGTAGTCCTCGGCGAAGAGCTGGCCGAACACCAGCGCCACCGCGACGACCGAGACGACGTTGGGCAGCAGCACACTGGCGCGCCACAGGGTCCGCGCGCGCAACGGACGATCGAGCAGCGCGGCGAGCCCGAGCGCGGCCAGCAGCTGCGGGACGGTCGCGAGGACGAAGATGCTGACCGTGTTGAAGAGCGCGTTGTAGAAATGCGGATCCCGCAGCAGGACGGCGAAGTTGCCGAGTCCGGCGAATCCGGTGTCGCCGTTGATCAGATGCCAGTGGTGCAGCGCCACCCAGGCGGTGTACAGCAAGGGAAAGAGACCGAAAACGCCGAACAGGACGTAGAACGGCGCTGTCATCAGGTAGCCGGCGAGCCGCTCGCCCGTTCGCCTCAACCGGAGACCTCCTCCTGAGTCGTGAGTGGTAATGAGGGTTAGAACCGTCATTACCACTCACGAGACGAGACGTGACCGCCGGGTTTCCAGGAAGGTCCGTTCCGTGTCGTTGGTGGCCAGGGCGATCGCCTCGTCGTAGGCGGCGACGGCGTCCGCGACGCGCCCCAGGCGGGACAGCAGATCCGCGCGGGTCGCCGGCAGCAGGTGATAACCCGGCAGGTCCAGCTCGTCGACGACGGCCAGCGCGGACGCCGGACCGTGCACCTCGGCGACGGCGACCGCGCGGTTGAGGGCGACGACGGGCGTCGGGCTGAGCAGCAGGAGCTGGTCGTAGAGCGCCAGCACCTGGGTCCAGTCGGTCGCCTGCCCGTCCGTGTGCACGGCGTTGATCGCGGCCTGCACCTGGTACGGCCCCGGCTGGTCCCGCCGCAGGCAGCGCCGCACCAGGTCATGTCCCTCGGCGATCAGCTCCCGGTTCCACAGCGACCGGTCCTGGTCCGCGAGGACGACCAGCTCACCCGAAGGCCCCACCCGCGCGGGGCGCCGCGCTTCGGCGAGCAGGAGCAGCGCCAGGAGCCCGATCACCTCGGGCTCGTCGGGCATCAGGTCGGCGAGCGCCCGTGCCAGGCGGATCGCCTCCAGGCACAGGTCCGTCCGCAGCAGCTCCCCCGACGTGGACGTGTAGCCCTCGTTGAAGATCAGGTAGAGCACGGTGAGGACGGACGCCAGCCGATCGGGCAGCTCGGCGTCCCCCGGTACCCGGTAGGGAATGCCCGCGTCGCGGATCTTCTTCTTCGCGCGGACGATCCGCTGGAAGACGGTCGCCTCCGGCACGAGGTAGGCCCGCGCGATCTCCGGCACCTCCAGCCCGCCGAGCAGACGCAGGGTGAGCGCGGTCCGCGCGAGCGGCGAAAGCGCCGGATGACAGCAGGTGAAGATCAGGCGGAGCTGGTCGTCGCGCACCGGTCCCACCTCCTCCGGCTCGTCGGATTGCCACAGCAGCAACGCCTGCGCGTGCCGGTCCTCCCTGGTGGATTCCCGGCGCAGGCGGTCGATCGCCCGGTTGCGGGCGGTGGTCACGATCCACGCGCCGGGGTTGGGCGGTGCCTCGTCCCATTTCTGGACGGCCACCGCGAACGCGTCCTGCACGGCCTCCTCGGCGAGCCCGATGTCGCCGAGGAGCCGGGTCAGCGTTGCCACGCAACGGCCGTACTCCGCCCGGTAAACGCCGTCCAGGTCCATCAGCGCCGACGCGAACCGTCGTCGAACGGGCGTACCTCGATCGGCTGCCCGCAGGCCAGCGCGCATTTCTCGGCCCAGGCCAGCGCCTGGTCGAGATCGTCGACCTGGATCACCCAGAACCCGCCGAGCTGTTCCTTCGTCTCGGCGAACGGGCCGTCGGTGATCGTGACGGTGCCGTTGCCGGGGCGGACGACCGTGGCGGCGTCCGAATGCCGCAGCCCGCCGACGAACACCCACGAACCGGCGGCCTTCATCTCGTCGGTGACCTTGCCCGTCCTGGCCATCATCGCCTGGACCTCTTCTTCGGGCTCCGGCGGCGCGCTCTCGTCGAACTGGACGGCGAGCAGGTACTGCCTCATGGCGAACTCCTTCGACGGATCAGGCCGGTCTCTCACCTTGACCACGAACGGGCGGGGCGCCATTCGACACCACCGGCGGAGATCATTCCACGGTGACGGACTTCGCGAGGTTGCGCGGCTTGTCGATGTCGTGGCCGAGGATCAGCGCGGCGTGGTAGGCCAGCAGCTGCAGCGGGATGGTGAGCAGGATCGGGTCGAGTTCCGGCTCCGAACGCGGGACCACGAACCGCGGCACGTCGAGATCGCCGAAGTCCACGTCGTCATGGGTGATCGCCAGAACCGGGCCTTTACGGGCCTTGATCTGCTGTACCGCGGCGAGGTTCCGGTCGGCGAGGTCGTCGAAGGGCACGATGGCGACCGTCGGCACCGAGTCGTCGATCAGCGCGAGCGGGCCGTGCTTGAGTTCCGAGGTCTGGTAGGCCTCGGCGTGCCGGTACGAGATCTCCTTGAACTTCTGCGCGCCTTCGCGCGCCACCGGGAAGCCCCGGACGCGGCCGACGAAGAACAGGCTCCGGGCGTCCGCGCAGGTCTTGGCGTGCTCGGCGATCTCCGCCTCCGCCGCGACGATCTCCGCGACCTGCCGCGGCAGCGCCCGGATCGCCGCGACGATCCGCTGCCCGTCCGCGTTGGACAGATCGCGGACCCGGCCCAGTGCCAGCGCGATCATCGCGAACCCGACGGCCATGTTCGTGAGCGCCTTGGTCGAGGCGACGGCGATCTCGGGCCCCGCGTGCAGGTACAGACCACCCTCGCAGGCGCGTGCGATCGTCGAGCCGACGACGTTGACGAGGCCGACCACGCGGCCGCCCTTGCGCTTGACCTCTTCGACGGCGAAGGCGGTGTCCGCGGTCTCGCCGGACTGGCTGACCGCGATGTAGAGGGTGTCCGCTTCGATGATCGGGTTGCGGTAGCGGAATTCCGACGCCGCTTCGGCGTCGGCGGGCACCCGCGCCAGCTCCTCGATCATGGTCGCGCCGATCTGGCCCGCGTAGTACGCCGAACCGCAGCCGAGGATCTTCACCCTGGCGAAGCCGCGCAGGTCACGGGGAGTCAGGTTCAGACCGTCCAAACGGGACACCCCGAACCGGTCGTCGAGGCGGCCCCGGATCATCCGCTCCAGCGAGTCGGACTGCTCCTGGATCTCCTTGTACATGTAGTGCTGGTGACCGGCGAGGTCGAGGTCGTCGGCCTTGATGTCGATCGCGGTCGCGGCCTTGCCGGTGTCGCTCTCGTCGACGGTGAAGGTGCGGTAGCCGGTGGCCGAGACGCTGGCGAACTCGCCGTCGTCGAGGTGCACGACCTGCGAGGTGTGGCGGACCAGCGCGGAGAGGTCGCTGGCCACGAACATCTCCCGGTCGCCGACGCCGATGATCAGCGGCGAACCGTTGCGCGCGACCACGACGCGGTCAGGGTGCTCGGTGTCGGTCACCGCGATCGCGTAGGTGCCGGTGATCCGCGAAACGGCCTCGACGACCGCGTCTTCGAGGGTTTCGGCACCCGACCGCGCGATGAGGTGGGCGAGCACCTCCGTGTCGGTCTCGGAGGTCAAGGTCACCCCGGCCTGGCCGAGTTGCTCGCGCAGGCTGACGGCGTTGTCGATGATCCCGTTGTGCACCACGGAGATCCGGCCGTCCTCGGAGACGTGCGGATGGGCGTTCGCCTCGGTCGCCGGGCCGTGCGTGGCCCATCTCGTATGCCCGATGCCGACCTTGCCCGCGAGCCGCTTGGGCAGGGCGGCCGTCAGATTCCGCACCCGCCCCACGATCCGGTGCACCTGGGCGCCTTTACCGCCCAGTACCGAGATCCCGGCCGAGTCGTAGCCGCGGTATTCCAGCCGCGTCAGCCCCTCGATCAGGATCGGGGCGGCGTTCTGGCCACCGATGTAGCCGACGATTCCGCACATGACGAGTCACCCTCACAAAAGAAAGAACGGACGGACGCGCGCGAAGGCTCGGCCTCGCGACGTGGTCCGTCACCCGTAGACGATGCGGCGCAGTTGCCGCTCGGACAGATCGGGAGGCGCGACGAGCCGCCTGCTCAGTTCACCGGCGATCAGGGCGAAGATCTCGGGGTTCTTCCTGCCCTCGCCCTGCAACCGGGCGTGCCGCGACCGGACGTACTCCTCGACCGGCTGCCGGTAGAACGCCAGGACGTCCTCGACGACGCGTACGGCGATGGCCGTCGACAGACCTGTCGACAAGGCCACCTGTTCGACGATGTCCGCGTCCTCCACGGTCCCCATCATGCACAGCGAGGTCTCGAAATGCCAGTTCTTGCCCGAAATCGGGCAAGAACTGACGATTCAGCTCAGTCCGAGGCTTCGTAGCGGGCCGCGATCGCGGTGGCACGGTCGTGCAGGGACTCGCGCAACCACGGCGGGGCCAGCGCCTCCGCGCTCGTGGCGAGCTGCCACAGCGCCCACTCGGCGTGCCGTGGATCCTGGAAGGTCACCTCCAGCTGCAGCCACCCGTCCTCGTCCGCCTCTTCGGACAGGACGGCCAGCGCGGTGTCCAGCAGCTCCACCCGCCGCGCCGGATGCACCCGCACCAGCACGGCGACCTGGTCGCCACCGGTGCGGAACCGCGTGCCCCGGTCCTTCCAGGCCCGGTCGAGATCGATCCGGTCCGGTCGCTGCGCGGGTTCGTCGAGTTCCTCGGCGGCCCGGATCCGGGACAGCCGGTAGGTGCGGTCCTCGCCGGATCGCGTGGCCAGCAGGTAACCCTGGTCCCGCACGGTGACCAGGCCGATCGGGTCGACCGTCCGCCATCGCGGTTTCTGGCCCGTCGCCACGTAATGGATGCGGAGCTTGTGCCCGGCGAAGACCGCGCGCCGGACCTCGGCGACGATGGCGTCGGGCACCTCCTCGGCGATCACGCGGCGCGAGAGGAGATCGGTCTCCGGGTCGATGAGCAACCGCTCGGCCACGCCGGCGGCGGTGTCCCGATGGCTTTCGGGGAGCGCGTCGACCACCTTGAGCATGGCCGAAGCCAGCGCGGAGCCGAGGCCGAACGCCTGCGCGCCGCGCCGCGATCCGGCGATCAGCAGGGCGAGGGCCTCGTCGTGGGTCAGCCCGGTGAGCTCGGTCTGGAAACCGGGCAGCAACGCGAAACCGCCGTGCCTGCCGCGTTCGGCGTAGACCGGGACGCCCGCCACGGACAGCGCCTCGATGTCGCGCAGCACGGTGCGGGTGGACACCTCCAGCTCGCGGGCGAGCGTGGCCGCGGACAGCCGACCGCGCTGGCGCAGCAGCAGGACCAGCGAGACCAAACGGTCGGCACGCATGACGGAAACCGTAGCGGAATACACGACACAGGATGTCGTGATTCGCTGGGAGGCTTCCGCTGTCGAGGAAAACGAATGGAGCAGAAGTGGCAATGGAACGAACGGCGGTCAACCCGTGGCCGTGGTCGGTGGCGATGGGCTACAACCAGGGCGAGGTCGTCACCGGACAGACCCGGACCCTGTACTGCGCTGGGCAGACCGCGATGAGCGGCGAGGGCGAACCGCGGCACGCCGGTGACATGGCGGCGCAGCTGGCGCTGAGCCTGGACAACCTGGAGGCCGTTCTCAGCGAGGCCGGTATGGCCCTCTCGGACCTCGTCCGGCTCACCGTCTACACGACCGACGTCGATCTGCTCTTCCAGCACTACGGCGTGCTGGCGTCGCGGTTGGGCGCGGCGGGGGTGGCTCCGGCCACCACGATGCTCGGGGTGACCCGGCTGGCGCTCCCCTCCCTGATGATCGAACTCGAAGGAACCGCCGTCGCCTGAGGCCTCGTGAGTGGTGATGACGGTTAGAACCGTCATCACCACTCACGAGACGGCCGGGAAGAAAGTCCGGTTTTCGACCTTAGACGGTTGCCGTCCGCCGCCGGACTGCGCATGCTGTGCGCCAATCCGGCGGTGGTGGGGGTGGCCCATGTACCAGCAACGCAAGGAACCCGGCACAGCGAGCGCGGTCAGGTTCGGTCCTTTCTCCCGGGCGCTTTCCGAGGCGGTCGACCAGCGCGGGTTGTCCCTGTCCCGTATCCGGGCGCATCTGGCCGCGCGCGGCGTTTCCGTGGCCGAATCGACCTTGAGCTACTGGCAGCGCGGACTCCGGCATCCGTCGACACCGCGATCACTCGACGTCGTCCGCGCGCTCGAAGCGGTGCTGGGTCTCCCCGCGGACAGCCTGGTCGTCCTGATCGGCCCGCAACGGCGGCCCGCCGTCGACGGCGACCGCAGGCCTTCCCTCGCGGAACTGCGCCAGAGCTGGAGCGAGACCTGCACGCTGCTGGACGAGCTGAGCGAATCCCCCGGTGCGGCGGGAAACGCGAAGCTCGACGTCGTGACCGTCGTCGACGTGCTGACGATGACGGCGGAAGGCCGGATCTCGGAGATCACCTCGACGATGGTGGTGCGGGCACGGCGATCCGGCGCGGACGGCTTCGTGGTGACCCACCAGGACGAACCCGGCACCGACATGGAGGCCACGACGGTCTTCGCCGCCGACGGCTGCCGCAGAGGCAGGGTGCGCCGAAGCGCTTCGTCGCCGGGAATGGTGTTCGAGCTGCTCTTCGATCGCGGCCTGGCCGAAGGAGAAACGCATACCTTCGCCTTCACGCTGCGGCTCGCCGCTTCGATCCGGTCGACCTGTTTTCACCGGACGGTGCGGTCCCGGATGTCGGCCTACCTGCTCCGGATGCGGTTCGACCCGGACGCGATCCCCGCCCGCTGCGTCAAAACCGTGCGGGAGCGCGAAGAACTCGCGCCGGTGGTCAGTGAACCGCTGTTCTGCGGTCCGGGCGCGACGGTCAGCGCGTACTTCGAGGATCTCGGCGTCGGGATAGCCGGGATCGACCTCATCTGGGAGTGAGGCGGCGCTTCCGGCGCACCACGAACAGCACGGCTCCCAGCCCGGCGGCGCCCGCCGCGATCAGCCCGGCCACGACCCCGGCAGGCAGACCGCTTTCGACGGGCTCGGCACCGGCCTGCGCGAAACCGATCCCGCGATTGCGCTGATACTCCGAGCCCGCCAGTTTGTCGCCGTAGCGGCCGTGCACATCCTTTTGGTACTCGGAAAGCGGGACGGACTTCCCCACCGGCGTCTGCGGCAGGCTCGCCTGCAGGAGTACGACGTCGTCCCGGCCGAGGTCGTACCAGCCGTTGATCTGGGGTTCGTTGAGCAGGACCGAACCGGGGCGCAGCCGTGCGTTCAAGGTCTCTTCGTCGTTCCCGGAGAACGCGCCCGCCGCGACCCACGCCCCCGGCCCCTCCGGCATCACCTGCAGGGTGGCCTTCTGGCCGGAATCGGCGGTGGCCGTCACGGTGATGGATTTCAGCACACCCGCCGGTGCCCCGGCCGTCGCGCGGACGAAGTCGGGATTGAGGGTGTACACCGGCACGCCGTGCCCGCTGACCGTGATCCGCCGCGGTTCGATGTGGTCGACCTGCCGGAAGTTCGATTTCGTGAGACCGATCGCTCCCGGCTCACCGGCGACGCGCACCGCGGCGGCGACCTCGTCGGCCGAGGGCGGGACGACTCCTTCGCCCGCCGCGGCGGGCGGCGCGGCCGGGACGAGCAGCGCGACGGCGACCACGAGACCACGGGAGAACTTCCGGCAGATCTGCTTCATGACCGCGTCTCAGCCCTTCCGGATGTTGACGATGGTGTCGTTCCAGCGGAACTGGCCGTTGCTGCGGTACTGGTTGTAGTTCCAGGTCTGGTAGCGCTGGTAGGTCGGCCACGGGTCGCCGACCATGATCGACTGGTTCGCCGAGTCATAGCCGTAGATCACTTCGGCGTGCCCGCCACCGGACGTCCAGTAGATCCCCGTCAGGTTCAGGATCCCGGCGTCGATCTGGCTGACGACCGAGCTGAAGCCGATCGGGCCGCCCGCGTCCTGCGCGGAGAAGCCGGTGCCCCGGAAACCGCGGACGATCTCGTAGATCTGGGCCGCCTGGTTCGGGCAGTATCCGGCCGACGTTCCCTTGCCCGCGGCGCAGAACTGGGCCTGGCTCGCGGTTCCGCCCAGTGCCTTCTCGATGCTCGAACCGTCCGCGGCCCAGCACCACTGGTTGTACTGCTGTACCTGCTGGGTGTAGTTCAGCTGCTTGGAGGCGGCCGAAACGGCGACCGTGCTCGCGGTCCCCGCCACCGGTGCGACCTCACGCACTTGAGTGTGGGTCAGGGTCTTGATCAGGCCGGTGGGCCGGTCTCCGTCGCCACCGGGCTGCGCGAGGGCGGTGGCGGGCAGCATGCTCAATGCGAAGACGGCGGCACCGGTCGCCAGCGCGGCCCTCGGAAGTCTCATCACGGATGTCTCCTTTGACCCGGGGATGGGGGAGATCACCGTGCGCCGCCAGGACTTCCGGGGACAACGCCCGCACCGGACGCGAGAGCGGCGCTGTGATCGTTCACAGCGTCCGGGTCGCGATGAGTGCCAGGAAACGACGAGTCCGGGGACGGCGAGACGCGTCCCTCGCGCAAGATTCACGCCCCGTTCACAAAGGCTGTGAATCCGCCACAGTTCAGGACTTCGGTGTCGCGAGTGTCGTGGACCGGGTCCGGCCCCGCAAGACGACATCCTCTGTCGCCTTCCAGTGCGAGGCCTCGGCTTCGGCCGCCGACTCGATCGCCGTCCACGAAGCGAGCAACCGGGCTTCGACGTTCTTCGCCAGCTCTGTCAGCCGGGCGGCTTCGTTGACCGGATCCCCGATCACCGTGTACTCGAACCGCCGCGGGTCGCCGACGTTCCCGGCCACCACCTCACCCGTCGCCACGCCGATCCCGGCCGGGCATTCCGGTACCTCCGCGGCCAGCCTGCGCCCGATCGCACGGCCGGCGGACAGCGCGAGCGTCGCGTGATCCGCCAGCCGCACCGGCGCCCCGAAGATCGCGAGCGCGGCGTCACCGACGAACTTGTTGACCAGCCCGTGATGGCGGTCCACCTCGTCGACCACCACCGCGAAGAACCGGTTGAGCAGGCCGACGACCTCCTCGGGCGGGCGGCTCGCGGCCAGCGTCGTCGAACCGATCAGATCGACGAACAGCACCGACACCGTCCGCACCGTGCCGCCGAGTTCGGCGGAGGTGCGCATCGCCTCGATCGCGACGTCCTCGCCGACATGCCTGCCGAAGAGGTCGCGCAAACGTTCGCGTTCGGCGAGCCCGGCGGCCATCCCGTTGAAGCCCGCCTGCAGCAGGCCGAGTTCGGTGCCGTCGTAGACCGGGATCTCCACGGCGAAATCCCCGGCCCGGACCCGGCCCAGCGCGTGCTGCACCGACCGGATCGGGTTCACCACGGCGCGGGCGGTGAACACGGTCACCAGCAGCCCGAAGCACAGCACCACCAGGCCGAGCACGATGACCGAGACGGCGAGCTTCGTGGTCGACACGTCGCCGCGCACCCACGCCAGCACCGCCGTGACCACCAGCCCGGCCACCGGCACCCCGGTGCCCAGGCACCAGAACAGCAGCATCCGCAGGTTGACCCCGCCGCTGAGCGGCCGCTCCGGCGCGGTGCCCGCCAGGGCCAAGGCCACGTATGGCCGCAGGATGAATTCGCCTGCCAGATAGGCGATCGCGCAGACGACCACCCCGGCGAACGCGACGACGAGCAGTTCGGTCAGCACGACCCGCGGCTGCACCAGCGCGGCCAGCACCCCGAACACCGCGGTCGCGACACCCCACAGCACCGCCTGGACCAGGGTCAGGCGCAACGGGACCCGGAGGCTCGCGGCACGCTCCGCGTCGGTCGGCGTCCGTCCGTCGGCGGCCCAGCGCAAGGTCCGCAGCGCGCCGCGGGTACCCCACAGGGCCCCCACGACGACCGCGGAGACCACGTACACGGGTACCGCGATCGCGGTGACCAGGACCAGGTCGCCGGACATGCCGGGAGCGGGCATGAGCAGCGCCGCCAGCCCGACCACGACCAGCGCGCCGATGACGTTGGTCGCGATCAGTGTCCCGGTGAGCAGCCCCTGGACGCGACGGCGCAACACGGCCGTGTCCTGGTACAGCGGACCGAGCAGCCATGAGCCGAACGGCCCTTGACCTCGGCTCTGCGCAGAGGAGTCCTTGACTGGTCGCACCCGTCCCCACCGTTCACCCGGTTTGAGTGAACGAATGTACACCGAAACTCCCCACGCGGGGTCAGCCGACGTGGATTCCGGGGCGCAGCGCGGGATCGCGTTCGCTGGTGCGGATGATCTCGCGGACCACCGGGGCGGTGTCGCCGCGGCCGAGGATCAGGTAGCGGAACAAATGCCCGAGCGGATTCCCCTCACTCCACTCGAAATGGCATTGCGGCCGCACACCGGTGGCGTCGCGCAGCGCGAGCAGGACGGCCGCGATGGCGTTCGGCGCGGCCGGGCTTTCCACACGCAGGACACGGAAACCTTCGATCTCGACACCGCGGACCTTCAGCACGTCACTGAAACCGGACGGGTCGATGACGTCGATCTCGAGGAAGAGGACGTCGGCGGCGCCGGGGACCGGGTTCATGCCGCGCTGTTCGGCCTCCTTCGCCCGGTACTCGTCCGCGTCCCCGGCCTGACGGCGGTTCGCGATGATGGTCAGCGCGTTGTCGTGCTCGATCGACTCGGTGATGAACCGGCGCGCGGGCTCGTCGAACTCGATGTGCTCGACCCGCAGTTCGGTCGTGCGGGTGACCCGCGAAACCAGCGACACGATGATGATCCCGAGAATGAAGAACGCGGAGATCGTGAGCCCGTCGGGTTTCTCGATGACGTTCTCCACCAAGGCGTAGATCAGGATCAGGGTCAGCACGGCGAAGGCGATCGCGGCCTTGCGCTGACGCCGTTTCGCCGCGGAGATGGCCACCGCGACCGCGGCCGACACCATCATCGCGAGGATCCCGGTGGCGTACGCCCCGGCCTGGGCGTTGACGTCGGCGCCGAAGACGATCGTGACCAGGACGCAGATCGCGGTGTAGACCAGCACCACCGGGCGCACGGCACGGGCCCAGTCCGGGGCCATCCCGTAGGCGGGCAGATACCGCGGCACGATGTTGATCAGCCCGGCCATCGCCGAAGCCCCGGCGAACCACAGGATCAGGATGCTGCTGATGTCGTAGGCGGTGCCGACCCATTCGCCCATCAGCTCGTGCGCGAGGTACGCCAGCGCGCGGCCGTTGGCCTCGCCGCCCGGCTGGAACTTCTCCGCCGGGATGAGGATCGTGGTGACGAAACTGGTCGCGATCAGGTACACCGACATGATCAGCGCGGCGACGGTGAGCAGTTTGCGGGTGTTGCGGATGCGGTCCGCCAGCTTCTGCTCGGCGTTCTCCCCCTTGGCCGCGACGAGCGGCATCATGCTGACACCGGTCTCGAAACCGGACAACCCGAGTACCAGCAACGGGAACGCCAGGATCGCCGGGCCGATGACACCGCCGATCCCGCCCCTGCCGGAGGTCAGCGCGTCCAGCCAGCGGTCCAGCGCGGCGGGCTCGGCGATCACCTCGCCGATGCCCGCGACCACGACCACCGCGTTCAGCACCAGGAAGATCGCCACGAGCGGGATCGCGACCCCGACCGCCTCGCTGAACCCGAGCAGGAACACCCCGCCGAGGATCAGCAGCAGGACCACCGTGATCAGCACTTCATGCCCGTGCAGGAACGACGGGGTGATCGGGTTCTCCAGCGCGTGCACGGTGGCGTCCGCCGAGGACAGCGTGATGGTGATGATCCACGACGTCGCGACGAAACCCAGCAATACCAGCACGAAGATCTTGCCGCGCCAGAACGGCAGCAGATGCTCCAGCATCGCGACCGAACCCTGGCCGTGCGGGCTCTCCTTAGCCACTCGCCGGTACATCGGCAGCATGCCGAGCAGGGTGAGCGCGACGATCAGCAGCGTCGCCAGCGGCGAAAGCGCCCCCGCGGCCAGCGCGGCGATGCCGGGCAGGTACGACAGCGTGGAGAAGTAGTCCACACCGGTGAGGCACATGACCTTCCACCACGATTGCGGAGTGGTGTGCTCGTCGTGGCTTTCCGGCCCGACCGGCTGGACACGGTGCTCCATCAGCCACCGGCCCGCCTTGCTCGACGGCGCCGCCTGCCGAACCGGGCTCTCCACCCGTTCCGGAACCGCCGATTCCCCTGGCTCGGTCATGCCACTCCTCCCCGACGTTCGTGTTCGCGCCCAGCATGCCGGATGCCGCCGAGGGCGGTGATCCGGCACGCCGGTCACCGACCCTTTGGCCGGACTTCCGGGTATTTCGCCGGGATCAGGCGTTTTGCCGGATTGTCACCGGACGATGCCGGAGCCGATCAGCGTGGTGGCGTCGAGTTCAGTGACGCCCTCGGCGCGAAGGGAGTCGAGGTAGCGCTCGCGGACCTTCTCGACGACGCCGGGTTCGAGATCGGCGAGCACGCCTCGAAACCCCGAGCCGATGATGACCAGCCAGGCCACTTCCGGGGTCATGGTCAGCCGCAGTTCGTTGACCTTGACGTCCACATCGGACAGACCCCGGCCGGAAATCCATGCGGCGTAACTGTCGGGCCGGCCGATCCGGTCGATCAGCCCGGGTTCGCGTTCCGGGGGCGGCTCGGAGTCGGTCACCGCGGCCACGGCCCGCCTTCCGAGAAGAGGACATGGCGCAACGATAACCGTTTTCACATCGCCGGGTCGCGCATCGTGGGGACTCACCTACGACGGACGGAGGCCGAGGGAGCGCCCAACCAGCGGGCGAATCGCGGACCGGTCTCGTTCTAGCGTGGTCATCATGAGGAAAATACCGCTCGCGCTGCTCGGCGCGGCCGCCGTGATGGGCACGCTCGCCACCCCGGCCGCCGCGAGCGCGCTGGAAACCAGGGAATTCGTCGGCCACGGGTCGAGCGACTTCGGCCTCGCGCTCTTCTACGCCCGTCAGGACGCCAGGAACCAGGCGGACCGAGCCGGTTTCTCCGACTGCGAAGAGTACTTCAAGCTCGTCATCTCACCGTATGACGCGACGGTCTTCTGGCGCTGCACGCGCTGACATCGGAACGAAAGCTGCCTGGGTCTCGTGAGTGGTAATGACGGTTCTAACCGTCATTACCACTCACGAGACCGGAAAGCGCGGCTGTACCGTCGAAAAGGGCCCGGGAGCGTGCGGTGATGGCAGCCTCCCTGGCCTCCAGTGCGGTGGCGACGTCCTCCAGCCGCCGGGATCGCCGCAGCTCCGGCATCAGTGCCCGAAGGGGTGCGACGCGATAGCCTGCCAGCCGCAACTGGTGCACGATCCGCGCGTCCCGCACCTGGGCCGGGGTGTACCGCCGAGTTCCCCGCGGGTCGCGGTCCGGAACGACGAGCCCTTCGGCGTCCCAGTGCCGCAACGTCGACGGCCGGAGCCCCAGTGCCGTAGCGAGTTCGGAGACGCTCATCGAATCCGAGCCGCGGACATCGCCGATCAGTTCGGCCGAGATCACGCGGACGGCTTCCCTCGCCTCCCGCAGGTCCGAGCGCTCGGCGTGGAGCCCGGCGTGAGCCGCGTCGAGGAGGGCCAGCAGCCGCGCGACCGGTTCCCGGTGCGCGGCGCGGACGATCCGCTTGGCCTCGACCGGCCCCACCCCCGCGGCGAAGGCACGGTAGGCCAGCGCGGACCGGAGATGGATCTCCCCATGGATCCGGTAACCCGACGGCGTACGCGCCGCCGCCGGGAGCACGCCGTCGCGTTCCAGGTTGCGCACCTGCTGGACCGAATACCCCGACCTCCGCGCGACCTCCGCCGTACGCATCCCGGCCGAGTTGAGACTTGGCATCCACACTCCATCGAAAACCGCCTTGAACCCTCCACCACCACTTTAATGTGACGCTTGAACACATGACCATCGACGAGATCATCACCTTCGTGTCGGGCTTCGACGGCGTCCTGACCCTCACCCCCGCTCCCGGTGACGAATGGCCGGAGCTCAGCTGGGGCGACGCGTTCTTCTACTACTCCCCCGACGGCGTCGTGCCGACCAACGTCCAGCCCTTCGCGACGGTGGTGACCAAGAACTACCCCGGCGACGAGACCTCGCGCCTGGACCGCCCGGACACCTTCCGTGTGAACATCCACGCCGGGAAGGAGGAGTTCATCCGGCGGCTCGGCCGCTCACCTCGGGAAGCGGCCGAAACCGACGTCGACGCCGCCGTCACCGACACCGTGATCGCCCACCCCGTCTACGGAAACGCGGGCTGGCTGGCGGTGGTGAACCCGGCGTCGAAGACCGAGGAAGTCACCCGGGAACTGCTCGGCACGGCCTACCGGCTGGCGCGTTCCCGGTTCGAACGCAAGGCGGAATCCTCGCGCGAGTGAGCCGGAGCCGCCGGACAAGGTGTCAGCGTTCAAGGGTCGCTTATCCTTGGACAGTGGGGCGAGACCTTCGAGACCGCGAGCGGCTCAGGCCGGTCGATCTGGCGCGTGAGCACGGTCTTTCCACCCAGGCCGTCCGCAACTACGAGGCGGACGGCATCCTCCCCGCCGCCGAACGCGGCCCGCAGGGATACCGCGCCTACACGCCACGGCACGCACTGGCCCTGCGCGCTTTCCTCGCGCTCGTCCCCGGACACGGCCACGCGACGGCGACCTCGATCATGGAAGCGGTCAACCGGGGCGCGGTCGAGGACGCGCTCCGGCTCATCGACGAGAGCCACGCCCAGTTGCTCGACGACCGCCGCACCCTGCAAGCCGTCACGGCCGCGCTCCGGGATCTCGAACCGGTGCCGCAGGAACGGGGTGACCTGTTCGTCGGGCCACTGTCCGGGAAACTCGGCGTCCGGCCGGCCACCCTGCGCAAATGGGAAAGCGCCGGCCTGCTCCGGCCGGACCGCGACCCGCGGACGGGCTACCGCGTCTACAGCGCGGCCGACGTACGCGACGCCAAACTGACCCGCCAGCTCCGGCGAGGCGGCTATCCGCTGGCACAGATCGCGCCGCTGATCGAGCAGGTCCGTTCGGCCGGAGGCGTCGTGCCGCTCGAATCGGCGTTGCGCGGCTGGCACGACCGCCTCGCGACCAGGAGCCGGGCCCTGCTCTCCGGCGCCGCCGCGCTGGACGCCTACCTCGCCGATCTGACGGAGACGACGCGGAAGGGCTCCGCGTAGGCCCTGACACTTTTCGGCCAATGACACTTCCGCGCAAATCGAATACGCGGGTGATTCGCGCTTTCCGCATACGAAAGTAGGACCGCGATCATGGAACCTACTTTCGGCGCTACGACGGGATAGTCGGGCGCTCGTAATGTGCGTCACGTCGAGATGAACCGCCCGGTCCCTGCCATTCCCAACATATCCGGCGGTTCGTCGTCCCCTCCTTTACCGAAGGAAATTCGCATGCGAATTCGCGGACCCGTCATGCTCACTCTCCTGAGTGTCTGCGCCGGAATCGGCGCGCTCGCCGTCCCGGCGACGGCCGCTCCCAGCCGGCCGACCACCGCCTACGACCAGACGATGCTCGAAACACTCGCCGCCCAGCTCCGGGTCACCCCGCTGCAGGCCGCGCAGAAGCTGGTCCACGAGAAGAACCTGATCTCGTCGCTGGAGAACATCAGAGCGCGCGGCCTTCGTACCGACGGCGCGTACTTCGACGACGCGGGCACCCTCGTGGTGAACACCCCCGACGCCGGATCCGCGCAGGCACTCCGTTCCGCGGGCCTCGCGCCGCGCACCGGCGCGCGCGGGGAGAAGGCGCTGGACTCCCTGTCCGCCCGCGTCGGTGAAGTCATCGGCGCCGATGTCACCCAGGTGCAGTCCTGGGGTCCGGAACTCGCGGCGGACCAGGTCGTCGTCACCGTGGCGCCCGGCGCCGACAGCGCCCTCGTCCGGCGGCTTTCGGCGCTGCCCGGGGTGACCGTCCGAACCGGGATCGCCAACGGCAACACCACGCAGGCGGACGTCATCCCCGGCCAGATCATGGACCTCGACCCCGGCACGAACTGCACGCTCGGCTTCCCCGGGACCACCAGTGACGGCGACAACGTGCTGCTCACCGCCGGGCACTGTGTCGAAGGGAATCCCGACATCCTCAACCGCAGCGGTGTCCACATCGGCCGCGGCGTCGCCACCGAGTTCCCGTCGACCGACATGGGCCTGATGGACATCGACGACGAGGACACCGGCCGGGGTTACGTCGACACCCGCAAGGGCACCACGGTCCGGATCACCGGCAGCTCGAAGGCGCCGGTCGGCACCACGCTGTGCAAGGCGGGCAACACCACCGGCTGGACCTGCGGCAAGATCACCGCCTACAACCAGACCGTCCGCTACAGCGGGGAAAGCGTCGCCACCAGCGGGCTGGCGAAGTCGACCGTGTGCACCGAAGGCGGCGACAGCGGCGGCGCCTACATCGCGGGCAACACCGCGCAGGGCATGACCTCCGGCGGCCCGAACGACGGACACGACTGCGGCTACAACGAGGGCGCCAACGCGACCGGTTCGTACTCCTACTACCAGCCCGTCGTGGACGCGGCGAACACCTACGGGGTCACGCTGACCCGTTCCTGACCCAGGTCGCCTCGTGAGTGGTAATGGCGGTTAGAACCGTCATTACCACTCACGAGTGTCGGGTCATTTCTTGAGGAAATCGAGCAATTCCGCCGTGACGAACTCCGGATTCTCCTCGGCCAGCCAATGTCCCGCCCGCGGCACCTCGACCGCCCGGACGAGATTGGCGACGCGAGGCGCGAGCGTGGCCTTCTGGGGTTCGAGCAGTCCTTCGGCGGTCATCAGCAAGGTCGGCGTGGTGATGGGTTTCGCGCCCACGTTCGCGGCCGCGTCCTGGTCGAGGGTGCGGTAAAGCTCGAATCCGCCGTGCAGTACCTCCGGCCTGCTGTAGGTGCGGACGTACTCGCCGATCTCGGCCTCGTCGAACGGCGGCGGCGCCCCGGGTCCGCCGAAGGCCGTACCGGTGTAGGCGACCTGGGGATAGAACAGCGAAAGGTACTCGCGGACGTCGTCGCCGACGATGGCCTCCGGAACGGTCTTCTGCGAGTGGAAGGCGATGTGCCAGCTCAGGTTCCGGTAGGCAGCCCCGTCGAGCGCGGGCCCCGGCAACGGGAGGTCGAGGTAGGCGAGGCGGGTGAGATCGTCCGGGAACTGCGCGGCGTACTGGAAGGCGACCGCGGCACCGAGATCGTGCCCGACGATCCGGGCGTCGCGCAGGCCGAGCCGTCCGGCGACGAGGCCGTGCACGTAGCGGGCGAGGGTGGTCTTGTCGTAGCTGGGCGGCGCGCCCGCGCTGTCGCCGAGGCCGGGCAGATCGAGGGCGTACACCGTGAAATGGTCGGCCAGCGCGGGCATGACGCGGTGCCAGCCGTACCAGGTCTGCGGCCAGCCGTGCAGCAGGACGAGCGGCGCGCCCCGGCCGCCGGTGACATAGTGCATCTTCACCCCGTCGACGTCCGCGAACTCATGACGGAACCGCTGGGCGAAACCCGCGTCGCCGCGAGTGACGTTCTCGTGAGCGGGCACGGGATCGCCCGCCGTCCCGCACGCCGACGTCAGCAGGACGAGGGCGGCGGCGAACGCGGCCGCGGTTCGCCGGAAGGTTCGGTGAAGCATGGGCTGGATCTCCGTTTCGGTGGTCAACGTCCGGTGGAACCGTCGGACCACCTTCGCCCCGGCCACCGGGAAAACGCACGAAAACTTGCCGACCTGGCAAGATCGACGGCATGGCGGACGAGACGGACGAGGTACTGGACGCGGTGGGCCCGAGATTGCGCGCCCTGCGCAAGCACCGGGGACTGACCCTGGCCGATCTGTCGGCGTCGACCGGGATTTCGGAAAGCACCTTGTCCCGGCTGGAGAGTGGCGGACGACGACCCACCCTGGAACTACTGCTGCCGCTGGCGCGCGTGCACGGCGTTCCCCTCGACGACCTCGTCGGCGCCCCGCGCACCGGCGATCCGCGGATCCATCTGCGGCCGATCCACCGCCACGGCATGACCTTCCTGCCGCTCACCCGCCGCGCCGGCGGGGTGCAGGCCTTCAAGATGCTCATCCCCGGAAGCGACGAACCGGCGGAGCCCGCGCCGAAGACCCACGGCGGCTACGAATGGGTGTATGTCCTCAATGGACGGTTGCGGCTGGGGGTCGGCGACCGGGACCTGATCCTGCCGCCTGGCGAGGCCGCAGAATTCGACACGTCGCTCCCGCACTGGCTCGGCTCCGCCGACGGCGGCGCCGTCGAAACCCTCGTCCTGTTCGGACCGCAGGGGGAACGCGCCCACGTCCGGGCGCGTTCCTGAAGCCTGCCTTGCCCTGCTCAGCGGCAGCTCCGGTCCGCGGGCAGCTCCCCGCCCACGAGGTAGTCCCGCACCGCCGTGTCGACGCACCGGTCACCCTTCAGGAAAACGGAGTGCCGGAACGCCCCTTCCACCGTCACCAGACGAGAACCGGCGAGAGCCTGGTGCATGGCGAGCTGCCCGGCGTAGGGCGTCGCGGGATCGCCGGTCGAGCCGAGGAGCAGGGCCGGAGCGGAGTTGTGGATCCGGGTGGCGGGTTCCGCGGGAGCCACGGGCCAGAACGCGCACGGGGTGATGTTGCGGGCCAGCGGGCCGAACAGCGGCTCGGCGGCCCGATGGTCCTGGATGTCCCGGAAGTAGGTCGCCGGGTCGCGGGAGCCCGCGCGATCGGCGCAGACGACCGGCGTCCCGGCCCGGTCGGTCGCGGAACCGGATCCGGTCGTCAAGCCGTCGAGCAGCGCGGCCAGTGCCGGCGCGGGGGTGGGGTGCAGGCCCGCCGCGGCATCGCGGAGGGTGCGCACGGTGTCGACGAAGCCCGCCTGGACGGCGGGGCGATCGTCGTAGAGGTGCGCGAAGAACAGGTACGGCACTGTGTGACCGTCCACTGTGTACTTCCCGACCCGGAGCGGCCGCCGCTCCGCCGTCCGCGCGATGTCCCGCACGGTCGTCACGACCTCGTCCGCGGTCTCCCCCAGTCCTTGCCCCACGGCAGTCTTCGCCCAGTTCCGCAACGCGGCGTCGACAGCCGGGGCGGTCTGCCGGAGCAGCCCGGGCCCGAACGCCTCCGGATCCACCGACGAGTCGAGCACGAACCGGTCCGCTCGCGCACCGAACATCTGGAGGTACACCGCGCCGAGGTAGGTCCCGTACGACGCGCCGAGGTAGGAGATCTTCCGTTCGCCGAGCGCGGCGCGCACGACGTCCATGTCCCTGGCGGTGTTGCGGGTCGACGCGGCCCGCAACAGCTCGGGATCGTTGCCCGAGCAGCCGCGGGCCAGCTCCTTCGCGAGTCTCACGCTCTCACCGAACGTGCGGAGGGTCGGCCCGGCCGAGCGCACGAACGTGTCGGTCTTCCAGTCGCACCGCAGCGGTGAACTGCGCCCGACGAACCGGGGATCCATGCCGACGAGGTCGTATCGTGCCGCGATCTCCGGCATGAGCGGCCCGGCCAGGACCAGCTCCATGGCGGGACCGCCCGGTCCGCCCGGGTTGAGCATCAGTGTGCCGCGGCGGCGCGCGGGATCGGTGGCCTTGATCCGCGCCAGCGCGAGGGTGATCCCGCGCCCCGTGGGACGGCGATGATCGACCGGCACGACGACGTCGCCGCACTGCGCGCCCGCCTTGTCCAGCTCGGTCCCCAGGCGGTCGTCCGGGCCCGTCGCGCATCCGTGCCAAGTGATCGAAGGCGACGCGGTGGCGGGCGTCGCCGGGACCAACGCCCCGGCGACGAGCAGCGCCACCACGATGGCTGTTCTTTTGGGCAACGCGAACTCCTTGAGGTCTGAAGAAATCGTTGACCTCAGGCTAGGGACGCACCCGCGGCGAGGCGTCCGTCTCCAGGCGTATCCGTCTAGCCTCGGCGGGGGGGTTTCAGGAGCTCACGGCCGGCGGGTCACCGGTCGCGTTCCTTGGCGAAGAGCGACTTCGACCAGCCGTACCCCACGATCGACAGCACCGCGCACCAGCCGACGGCGAGCCAGCCGCTGTCGCCGATCGGCGTGCCGAGCAGCAGGCCCCGGATGGTCTCGATGACCGGGGTGAACGGCTGGTAGTCGGCGAACCAGCGCAGCCACGCCGGCATCGAGTCGGTAGGCACGAAACCACTGCCGAGGAAAGGAAGCAGCATGAAGATCATGGGCGTGTTGCTGGCCGTCTCGACGCTCTTGGCCGCCAGCCCCAGCGCCACCGACAGCCAGGTGAGCGCGATCGTCAAAAGCAGCAGCAGGCCGGCGGTCGCGAACCACTCGCCGACCCCCGCCGTCGGCGAGAACCCGATGAGCAGTGTCACCCCGAACACGACGGCGAGGGCGAACGCCGTCTGGATGAGCGCGCCGACGACGTGCCCCGTCAGCACCGAGGCCTTGCTGATCGCCATGGTGCGGAAGCGGGCGATGATGCCCTCGGTCATGTCGGTCGCGACGGAGATGGCGGTGCCGAGGGCGGCGCTGCACACGGTGACGAGCAGGATGGCGGGCGTCACGTAGCCGACGTATTCGGCGCGGCCGCCCCCGCCGCCGAGCCCGTTCCCGAGTGTGCCGCCGAAGACGTAGACGAACAGCAGCAGGAACACGATCGGCTGGCCGATCAGCATGATGGTGAGCGACGGATACCGTTGCATATGCCGGATGTTGCGGCGCAGCATGGTCGCGGAGTCACGCATCGAGAGGGACAGGCTGGTCATCGGGCCATCTCCTTGGTCGTGTCGGTCCGGTGACCGGTGAGGCTGAGGAAAACGTCGTCGAGATCCGGGGTGTGCACGGTGAGGCTGTCGACCGCGACGGCTTCGGCGTCCAGCCGGTCCAGCACGGCGCGGACGGCGGCGACGCTGCCGTCGGTCGGCACGCGCAGCGCCAGGGATTCTTCGTCCGAAGTGGACACTCGAAGCGCACGGGTCGCGTCACGCAACGAGACGGCGTCGGGAAACTTCAGCTGCATATGCCCACCCGGCACGCGCCGCTTCAGTTCGTCGGGCGTGCCCAAGGCGACGACCCGGCCGCCGTCGATTACGGCGACGCGATCGGCGAGCTGGTCGGCCTCCTCCAGATACTGCGTGGTGAGGAAGATCGTCACGCCGCCGCTGACGAGGTCGCGGATGATCTGCCACATGGTGCGGCGGCTGCGTGGGTCGAGGCCGGTGGTCGGCTCGTCGAGGAAGATGACCTTCGGGTCGCCGATCAGCGTCATCGCCAGATCGAGTTTGCGGCGCATGCCACCCGAGAAGGTGGCCGGTGTCTTCTTGGCGGCATCGGTCAGTTCGAAGCGTTCCAGGAGTTCGGCGGCACGTTCGCGCCCCGCACGGCGCGGCAGATGGTGCAGATCCGCCATGAGGAACAGGTTCTCCTCGCCGGTGAGGAGATTGTCGACCGCGGAGAACTGGCCGGTGAGGCCGATGGCGGCGCGGACACCGTCCGGGTCGGTGGCCAGATCGGATCCGGCGATGGTCGCGCCGCCGCCGTCCGGACTGACCAAAGTGGACAGGATGTTGACCGTGGTGGTCTTGCCCGCGCCGTTGGGGCCGAGCAACGAGAAGACGGTGCCCGCCGGGACGTGCAGGTCGACACCGTCCAGCACGACCTTGTCGCCGTAGGATTTACGCAGTCCGGTCGCGGAAATGGCCGGTTGGCTCATGTGGATTCCCCCTGAGGTTAGGGACCCGATCGGGTCAGGAACGGCGAATGACGATGTCGCCGACGGCGGTGCCGGCGTGGACCTCGACCTTGTCGGCCGCGGCGTCGGGTCCGGTGGCGGTGTCCATCTCGTTGATGACCCGGCCGAACCGGGTGTTCACGTCGAGCCAGGCCGCGCTGCCCGCGCGGATGCCGATCTCGACGTCGCCCATCGACGTCTCGAGGGAGAGCGTGCCCCGGGCGGCGTCGAGCACGCGGACCGAACCGTTGGCGGTCTTGGCCTCGACCCCGGCATCGGCCCGGTCGACGGTGATGTCGCCGTTGGCCGAGCGGAGGCGGATCGAGTCACCGGCCATCTCGATCGTGGTGGCGCCGTTGGAGTTCTTGACCACTCCGGTGCCCTCGATCGTTCCGATGTGCACGCGACCGGAACTCGTGCTGATGTCGGCGTTGCCCTCGACGTGTTCGACGACGATGCTCCCCGACGCGGAGTGCACTTTCAGTTCGCCGGTGTGGTCGAGCCGGATGTGCCCGGTGCCGGACTTGTAGCGGCAGACGCCGAGCCGTCCGGTCGCGGTGAGGTCGCCGAGGCCGGTACTCCCCTGCACCCGGGAACCGGCGGGCAGTTCGATGGTCACGTCGATCGACCTCGTCCGGTTGGAGAAGTCGAGCAGGCGCATTTTCGGCGCCCGCACGGTCAGCGTGCCGCCGGAGAACTCGACGACGGTCCGCTTCGCGGCGTCCACATCGGACTCGTTGTTCTCGTCGAGCGGAGCGACTTCGACGACGGTGTCCGTGCGGTCGCCGGCGACGATGCGGACGTTGCCGACGACCGGTTCGAGGTCGGCCAGAATGGGTTCCGGGGTGGCGAAAGTAGGCATGGTTGTCCCCTCGAAGGTGGTGTGATCGGTGTTTGTGCTGGTCGGGGTGCTAGCTGACCCAGCCGGTGTAGCGCTGGGCGGCGCGACGGCCCACCACCCCTGGCGAGCCGGGCGTGGCCGGCCGTTCCGCCGACTGCAGCGCGGCGGACGCGGCACGCACGAGCCACGCGTTGACCGAACGGCCTTGTGCGGCCGCGGCCTCCTCGACCCGTGCCTTGAGGTGCTCCGGCAGCCGGAAGTTGATCCGGGCCGTGGCGCCCTCTTCGTCCGCCGGTGACGGCGCCGGGGGCTCCGGCACCGAAGCGGCGGCAGGCCCGGACGGTTCGGCGGGCTCGGCCACGGGAGGCGTGACGGCGAAGCTGGCTTCCCCGGCGCGCAGCCGGACCTCCACCGAACCGGGCGCGAGGTCCCGCGTGATCTCGTCGGACGCGGCGGACAACGCGTCCAGCAGGGCGAGCCGGATGGCCGACCCGAGCGGCGCCGTCAGGCGTTCGGCGAGTGCGCTCGCCTCGGGCCCGCCCGCCTCGGCGGCGACGGCGAGTTCCCGGCGAACGGTGTCCACGAAAGGCGTCAGGTCCATGACGCCATCATGGCACCACAGTGGCGCCATCGCAAGTCCAAGTTGGCGCCATCATGCGCCAACTTGGCGTCTTCGCAGGTCAGAGGCCGAAGACGTACCGCAGCTTTCCCGGCGGGTGAGGATTGCCGCGAGCCGCCGGAAGACGGGGAGCGACCTGCCGTCAGGCGCTGGGGGTCGCCGAGGCAGGTCGCTACCCGGGTACCGAGGTCCCCAGGCGAAATCCACGCTACAAGAACTCCGCCTGCTCGCGCGGGCAGCGCTTTGTGCCCTGGCGGCTCTTGACAATCGACGTTCCACAGTGGACACGGCACCGTCCGGACCGGACAGGAGACGAACGCATGGAAGCAGTCCGGGTGAGCGCGTCACCGACCGGCCGCGGTCGCGGAACCGGTCGCACGCGGTGGTCTACGCGATCCGGGAGGGAATGATCCGAGGGCGCCGGTCAGATGAGACCTTCGCGGAGCGCGTAGGCCACGACGTGCGTGCGGTTGCGCAGGCCGAACCGGCTGAGCAGCCCGTGGAGGATGTTCTTCACGGTCCTGTCGGAGTACGCCACGCGCCGGGCGATCTCACCGGTGTCGAACCCGTCGGCGAGGAGCCGGAGCACCTCGGTCTCGCGCGGCGACAGTCCGCTGAGCGTGATCTCGCGCGGTTCCAGAACTTCCTTGTGCAGCCGCGAAATCCCCCGCAGGAGACTGCCGAGCTGGTCGGCTGGCAGATCGCCCCGGCCGGCATGGGCGTCGGCGACAGCGCGCAGCAGCCGCGCCGGCGTCGCCTCGGAACGCGTGACGACGACGGCGAGCCCGCGTTCCACCGCGGCCCACAGTTCGGCCTGTTTCGGCTGATCGGCGACCAGCACCAGCCGCGCGGGCCCCACCGGGATCCGGTGGGGCTCGGCCCCCGCGACCGCGACGAGGACCTCGGCCGTCGCCGGATCGTCTCGCAGGACGATCCCCGGACCGGTGCCCAGCGCGCTGCGCAGACCGGCCCGGACGAGCGGGTCGTCGGCGTACACCGCGACCCGGATCTCACGGCGCTCCTCGGTCCGGACGCCCGCGCGGACGGACGTCGTCATGATCGTCGTCATGTTTCCAGGTAACCGGCTCCGGAGAAGGCGCGACAAGCGCAACCAGGGGGCAGCTTTTCGTCGCCGGAAGCCTGCCGGTTGAATGGACCGCGGTGAAACCGGTGGAGGCGGGCGACAAGCGGTCGGTGTTCGGAAAGCTCCTGCTCGAACACCGGCGGGCCGTGGGGTGGACACAGGAGCGGCTGGCCGAGGCCTCCGGGCTCAGCGTCCGCGCCCTGCGCGAACTGGAACACGGCCGCGCGCGGGCCGCTCAGCAACGCTCCGCCGAAGTGCTCGCCGACGCGCTCGGCCTGACGGGCGGTGACCGGGAGTTCTTCCTGACCGTCGCCAAACAGGGGCGGCGCCGGAACCCGGCGCTGGCCGATCAGGCCGCGGCGACCTGCGCGCTCCCCGCGCCCCTCTCGGATCTGTGCGGCCGCGAAAGCGAACTGGCGCAGCTGTCGGCGAAGGTCGCCGAAGGCGGCGGCGTGGTCGCGATCGTCGGGCAGGCCGGGGTCGGGAAGACCGCGCTCGCGGTGACGGCGGCGGACCGGATGCGCGGGGACTTCCCCGACGGCCGTTTCGCGGTGAATCTGCGCGGGATGGACGAAGAACCGCTGAGCGCCCGGGCGGCGCTCGACCGGCTTCTGCGTGCGCTGGACGTCGCCCCGGGGCAGGTGCCCGCCTCCGAAGGCGAACGGTCGGCGTTGCTGCGAAGGCTGCTCGAAGGACGGAAAGTCCTGCTGTTGCTCGACAACGCCGCCGACGAGGCGCAGGTCCGTCCGCTGCTGGTCACCGGACCGGACTCCCTCACTTTGATCACCTGCCGCCGCACGCTCGCCGGGCTCGAGGGCGCTCGCTGGCTGGGGCTCGAGCCGCTTTCGGACGGCGGCGCGACCGGTCTTCTCGGCATGATCGTCGGCGCGGACCGGGTACGCGCGGAACCCGCCGCGGCACGGGAACTCGTCGAACTGTGCGGGTATCTGCCGCTCGCGGTCCGGATCGCGGGCAACCGCCTCGCCACCCGGCCACAATGGACACTGGCCCAGCTGGCCGACCGGCTGCGCGACGAAGGCACCCGGCTGCGCGCGCTCGCGGCGGGCGATCTCCAGCTGCGCTCGGCGTTCGACCTGTCCTATCGCGCGGTTTCGGCCGGGGCGCGGCTGCTGTTCCGGCGGCTGGCGACCGTGCCGGGCGCCGACTTCGGCCTCGAACTCGCGGGCGTCGTGTCCCGCGCGGCCGCCGCCGACGTCCGCGACCAGCTCGACGAACTCGTCGACGCCAGCCTTCTGCAGACCACGGCCGTCCCGGAACGGCACCAGTTCCACGACCTGATCCGCCTGTTCGCCGAGGAACGGTTCGAGGCGGAGGAGGACCCGGCCGAGCGGGACACC
Organism: Amycolatopsis orientalis; assembly: GCF_000943515.2. NCBI lineage: Bacteria > Bacillati > Actinomycetota > Actinomycetes > Pseudonocardiales > Pseudonocardiaceae > Amycolatopsis > Amycolatopsis orientalis. Next base: position 5,951,653 of record NZ_CP016174.1, read on the forward strand.
GTGCTCGCCCATCTGCTCGGCAAGGCGACCGAGGTGGCCCGGTTGTTCTACCCGGGCGCGCCGGAGAGCGGGCGATTCGGCACGCGGGACGAGGCAGGCCCCTGGCTGGACGTCGAAGGCGAGAACTGGGTCGCCGCGCAACGGGTGGCGGCGCGGCGGGGCTGGCATCAGGAGGTCAGCGATCTCGCCGTCGCGCTGCATTGGTACTCCGACGGGCGGAGCGGGCAGCGGCCGTGGTGGGAGATCTTCTCGCTCGGCGCGGACGCGGCGAGGGCACTCGGAAACGCCGCGGACGAAGCGAAACTGCTCAACTTCGTCGGCTGGGCCTGCAATGTGTGTCTCGACGACCACGACGGCGCAGTGGCGGCGCACCGCCGTGCGCTGGAGATCGCCACCCGCATCGGCGACCGCGTCGAGCAGGCCTGGGCGGCCATCTACCTCGGCCAGGCACTGCGCTACGCCGGGGAACCCGCCGAAGCGTTCGACTTCGCGAAACGCGGGTACGAATCGGCCGGTGAGCTGCCGTTCTGGAACGGGCAGAGTTCGGCGAGGAACGTCTACGGGCAGGCCTTGCTCGCGGCCGGGCGGCATTCCGAAGCGCTCGCCGTCCACCAAGCCGTCCTCGACGACGCCGAACGGCTGGCCGCCGACACCTACCCCGGTCTTCACCGCATGCTGAAGGCACTGACCCTCCGCGCCATCGGCGACGTACGCGGGGATCTCGCCGAATGGCGGGAGGCTGCGGGCTGCTACCGCACCGGGCGGTGGCTGTCGTGGGAAGGCGGATTCGGCTCGATGGAAGCGATCTGCGCGCTCCGCGAAGGCCGCGCCTGGCGGGAGGCGGGCGCCGTCGAGGAGGCCAGGGAATGCCTCACCCTGGCCGTCGAACTCTCCCCCGAACCCGGCTTCCGCGCCCGCCGGGAACAGGCACTGGCCGAACTCGCGCTCCTGCCCCCTCAAGCCTCGTGAGTGGTGATGACGGTTCTAACCCTCATTACCACTCACGAGGCAGGCAACTAAGCTTCGTGCCGACGAGGCGGGAGGGCCGATGACGGACGCGGACGGGCAGAGCCCGCGGGAGCGCTACCGCGACCAGGTGCGCGCGGAGATCAAGCAGCACGCGTGGGAGCAGATCGCCACCGCCGGGGTCTCCGCGCTGTCGCTCAACGCGATCGCCAAACAGGTCGGCATGAGCGGCCCGGCCCTGTACCGGTACTTCGCCGGCCGCGACGACCTCATCACCGCGCTCATCCGCGACGCCTACCGAAGCCTCGCCGACACCGTCCGGGCGGCTTTCGACTCCGGCGCCGATCTGACCGGGCTCGCGGTCACCATCCGGGACTGGGCCCGGAGCGACCCGCAGCGCTATTTCCTCATCTACGGCACGCCCGTCCCCGGCTACCACGCGCCAGAGGACACCACCGCCATCTCGAGCGAAGTCATGGCGGTGCTGCTCGAAGCCTGCGCCGCGATCACCGTGGACCGGCCGGAGACGCCGTTCGACGCGCATTTGGACAGCCATCGCGAATGGGCGGGCGACCATCCGGCCACGTCGGCGACCCTGCACCGCGCGCTCGCCTTCTGGACCCGCCTGCACGGCGTGCTCTCGCTCGAACTCGCCGGCCACTTCACCGGGATGAAGTTCGACCCCGACCTGCTGATCGCGGACGAACTGGACAACCTCACCACGCGGTGACCGCCTTCGCTGAACCTTTTCGCCCCGCCGGTCGTCTTGCCCTGTGACGCCGGGGAGGTCAGCGGTGCCGCTGTTGACAGCGTCCGCCGGTCGTTATAGCTTCTAAGTAAAGCTAGAGCCATTCACCGCGGATCGGTCCTCACCACGCCACCCGACGGCCGGTCCACCTGCCCGTTTCCGGGTTCCGAGCGCTTCGGATGGGGACTTCGATCATGAATCGCGGCGGGAAGAGCACCAGAGGGACCGGCCGCGTCAGGGTCGCCGTGCACGCCCCGGACGTCCTGGCCGGACTCGGTGCGACGGCCATCCTCGGTGCCGACGAGCGGCTCCAGGTACTTTCCGGCACCGACCTCGGCCTGGCCGAAGTGATCGTGACCGTCGGGGATTCGGTGGGCGACGCGGTTTTCACCTTCCTGCGCCGGGTTCGTGCCGCGTCGTCGCTGGAGCCGCCTCCCCGGTGCGTGATCGTCACCGACCACTTCCCGGTCCAAGTCCTGATGACGGCGATCGAATGCGGGATGGCCGCGTTGCTGCCGCGGCGCGACCTCGACGGCGAGCACCTGGTGCGGACGATCCTCGCGGTCAGCCAAGGCGCCGGGGCGCTGCCGCCCCGTTTGCAGGGCACCCTGCTCTCCCAACTCGAACGGATACAGGAGGATTTGCTCGCGCCCAACGGTCTCGCGCTGTCCGGGTTGTCCGACCGGGAACGCGAGGTCCTGCGCCTGCTGGCCGACGGCCACGGCACGGAGGAGATCGCGGCCGAACTCGCCTACTCGGAGAGCACGGTGAAGAACGTCCTCCACCGGGTGATGACGCGCTATGGCCTCAACAACCGGACGCACGCCGTCGCCTTCGCCCTGCGCACCGGCTCCATCTGAAGGATCGCCGTCGCACTTGACGGGAAGACCAGGGTCAGGGGTGGCCGTGGGGTGCGCGGGGCTGAAGGGGCCTTTCCTCTCATCGCATGCGGCGAAGGGCGCTTTCCCCGCATGTGATGCGGGGAAAGCGCCCTTCAGCCCTACCGAAGACTCAGACCACGGTCCGTGAAGCCCCCTTGCATACCCTGAAGGTCAGGGGCCCGGCAAAGTCGTGATCTTGCAGGTCAGGCACCTAGTCGTCATGGCGCAGGCCGACGATGAAGGAATTGGGACGTTGAGTGTCCCAATTCCTTCATGGACGCGGGTCGCACCCGGTTGCGAAGCTCGATCAACGGGATCAGGACCTGCCCCGGAACCCTGATGGCTGTCCAGAATGGACGCGCGAAAACCGCGATGAACTCAAGTCTTTTCCCCGCCCCCTTCAATTTATAGCGGACATGGGGGCTTGCGGCAAGGCCGGGGTCATCCCCCAGAATTGCCCGCCGAAAGCCAAAACCTGCGGAAATGGGAGTCGCGAAGTGCGTGTTTTGTTGACGACGTGGGGGTCACGCGGGGATGTCGAGCCCTTGGCGGGGCTCGTGCTGGGATTGCGGGAGCTCGGCGCGGAAGCGCGGGTGTGCGCGCCGCCGGACGAGGAGTTCGCGGAATTGCTGGAGCAGGTCGGGGTGCCGCTGGTGCCGCTCGGCCCGTCGGTACGTTCGGTGGTCGCCGGTCCGAAGCCGCCGACGGGGGAAGACGCGCTGAAGCTCGCCCCGGCCTTGGTCGCCGCACGGTTCGAAACGCTCACCGCGGCGGCGGAGGGATGTGACGTGCTCCTGGCGACCGGTCTGCTGCCCGCCGGCGCGCGGGATGTGGCCGAGAAATTCGGAATTCCTTACGTGTACGCGTGTTTCCACATCTTCGGGCTGCCGTCGCGGCATTTCGCCCCGGGGCAGCGGCCGGGGACGCCGTCCCCGGAGGGCGAGACCGACAAGCGGGTGCTGTGGCGGCAGGACGCCGAACGCGTGAACGCCCTGTACGGCGGGGCGCTCAACAGCCATCGGGCGGCGATCGGGCTGCCACCGGTGGACAACGTCCGCGACCACGTCTTCACCGGCAGTCCGTGGCTGGCGGCGGACGAGACCCTGTGTCCGTCGGAGGGGATGACGGACCTCGACCTCGTCCAAACGGGAGCGTGGATCCGGCCTGACGACCGCCCGCTCCCGGAGGAGCTGGAGAGGTTCCTCGACGCCGGCACGCCGCCGGTGTACGTGGGCTTCGGCAGCATGGCCGCCTACGCGCCGAAGGACATCGCGCGGGTGGCCGTCGAGGCGATCCGGGCGCAGGGCAGGCGAATCCTGCTCGGCCGCGGCTGGGCCGGGCTGGCGTCCGTCGACGACGCCGACGATTGCTTCGTCGTCGGCGAGGTCAACCAGCAGGCGCTGTTCCCCCGGGTGGCCGCCGTCGTGCACCACGGTGGTGCGGGCACCACGACGACGGCTTCCCGGGCAGGCGCGCCGCAGGTGATCGCCCCGCGGATCGCGGACCAGCCGCTCTGGGCCGCGAGGGTGGCGGAGCTGGGAATCGGGGTGGCACATCACGAACCGACGCCGACCGTCGAGTCGCTGTCCGCCGCGCTGACGGCGGTCCTGACCCCCGAAACCCGAGCGCGGGCGAAGGCCGTGGCCGACAAGATCCGGACCGACGGGGCGACGGTGGCCGCGAAGCTGCTCTTCGACCTGGCCAAGGCGGCGTGACGGCTCGTGAGTGGTAATGACGGTTAGAACCGTCATTACCACTCACGAGAGGGCTTCAGCACCTCCTCGCACCACTGGCGGAAGGTCGTCGGCGTGGTGGCCTCCGGGGTGCGCGGTTCGACGTTGTCGAGTCCCGCTTCCTTGGCGGCCATCATGTCGGCCATTCCTTGCGCCATCGCTTCGGACCATCCGCGTTCGAGCTGCGCCGCGCGGACCGCGTCCAGGGAAACCCGCTGGTACCGGACCGGCCGCCCGAGCACCTCGGACATGATCTCCGCGAGGTCGTTCTGCGACAGGTCTTCCGGGCCCAGCACCGGCACGTCCGCCACGCCGTGCCACGACGGATCGCGCAGTAATCCGGCTGCGGCCGCGGCGATGTCGCGCGTGGCGCACAGCGGTGCCTTGCGGTCGCCCGAGATCGGCGCGAAGAACACGCCGTCGTTCGCGATCGAATGGGCCTGCCACAACAGGTTGTCCATGAAGGTGGGCATCGTCAGTGCCCGGTAGTTCACGCCCGACCCGGCGATCAGGTCGTCCATGGCCAGCGACGCCGAAACGTGCCCGGCGTTCTTCGCGACGCCACGGCCGAGGGCCGAAACGCCGACCACCCTGGCCACGCCTTGCTTCTTGAAGGCGTCGCAAGCCGGACGGGTGAAGTCCACGAAGGCGGCTTCGAGACTCTCGGCGCGCGGATCCGCGGCGACGAGCCAGAACACGGCGTCCGCGTTCATGAAGGCTTCGTCGACGACGTCAGGGTCGCTGTGTGAGCCCTTGACGACCTCGACGCGTTCGCGGACGTGATCGGGCAGGCGGGCGGGATCGCGGGCGATCACGCGGACCGGCTCGCCGCTTTCGAGCAGGGTGCCGAGCACCTGGCTGCCGATCTGCCCGGTCGGCGTGGTGACGACGATCATGAGGACTCCGAGGTGATAGGGGATTTCGACGTCACCCAGTCAAGGCCGGAAGGCCGCCGGACTGAAGGACCGGCTCGGTCGCCATTGATACCCTGGGGATATGAGTGACCTGGAGACGCGGCAGCTCAGGTATTTCGTGGCGGTCGCGGAGGAGCTCCACTTCGGACGGGCGGCCGAACGGCTTTCCATTGCACAACCGCCCCTCTCCAGGGCGATCCGGGAGCTGGAACGACGGCTGGACGTCCGGCTGCTCGAACGCACCACCCGGCAGGTCACGCTGACGGGCGCGGGCGAGGTGTTCTTGCGGGACGCCAGGATCGCACTGGAGGCCGTCGCCGCGGCGGAACGGCGAGCGCGTCAGGCGGGCCGCCCCGATCCCCGGCTGCGGCTGGCGCTGAAGGCCGACCACGACGCCGGTCTGCTCCCGAAGATCATCGAGACCTACGAAGCCGAAGACGGTGCCCTGCCGATCGAACTGGTCCTCGGCGGCCGGGGCGAACAACCCCGCCAACTCCGGGACGGCCGGGCGGACGTGGCGCTCGTCCCCTCCCCTTTCGACTCGAGCCGCCTGGACTTCGAGCCGTTGCTGACCGAACCCCGGCTGGTGGCGCTGGCGGCGAACGATCCGCTGGCGGCGAGGTCGCGGCTGAGCCTGGCGGATCTGGCGGGGCGGCTCCTCCCCGACGGCGCTCCCGCCGACCAGGGACCGACGGCCGGACCGCCCGCCACCGCGGCGGCGCACGGTCCCGTCTCGGACCTGACGCAGATCTTCAAACTCGTCGAGCTGGGCACCATCGTCTGTTTCCTGCCCGTGTCGGTGGCGGATCGCTACCGCCGCACGGGCATCACGTACCTGCCCGTCGACGACCTGGAGCCCACGACGCTCGCCGTGATGTGGCCCCAGGATTCCCGGTCACCGGCCGTCGCGGCCTTCGTCCGCGCGGCGACCACGGTGGTGACGACCGCCTACGCCCTCGGTCACCGAAGCTGAACGCCGCTCAGCGGCCGGTGCTCGTGGTTCCGTGACGACCGTCCACCCAGGAACGAAACCGCGCCCACGGCGATGACGACGAGCGCGCAGCCCGCCAGTTGCGGCGGGGTCGGCCACTGGCCGAGCAGGGCGGCTCCGAACAGGATCGCGGCGGCGGGTTGCAGCATGAGCACGGCGGATCCGCCGCTCGACGGCAGCGCCGACAGGGCCTTCCCCACCAGGAGCCAGCCGAGCACCTGTCCGGTCACGGCCAGCACGAGCAGCCACAGCAGCGCCGGAACAGGCGGCGTGACGTCGAGATTTCCCGCCACCAGACCGGAAACACCGCCCACACTCGCGGAGGCCGCGGTCGCCGTGGCGAGCATCGTGGTGCGTCCGCCGCCTTCGTTCCCGGCGCGGCGCAACAGGATCAGATAGCCGGCGTAGGCCACACCGGCCAGTACCGCCATGATCGTGCCGTACCAGGGATCGCTACCCGCGGCACCGCCGTCCGCGAGCCCCCCGGCCAAGGCCGTCCCCGCCAGCATGAGCGGGATCGACAGCCAGAAGAACCGCGACGGCCGCTCGCCGAACCACAGCAGCCCGGCGAGCGGGACCAGGACGACTTGGACGTTGACCAGCGCCGTGGCGACCCCCGCGCCGACGGCGAGGATCGCCTCGCTCCACAGCACCATGTCGATCCCGAGCAGGACACCGGCGAGCAGGTGCGCCGGGGCGGGCCGGTGCCCGCGCTCCCGTGCCAGAGCCAGGAACACGAGGATCGGCAAGGCGAACAGGCAGCGGAAGAACGTCGCCGTCGTCGAACTCACGCCGGACAACGCGACGAGCGGGGCGGGCAGGGCGATGGCGAGGGCGCCGAGCAGGCCTTGCGCCCGGGGATCGGCGAGGATTCCGCGGTGGGACATGACTTCGATTCGACCGCAGGAGAGCGGGGAGGACCAGCGAGATCCTCTTACCGCGAGGGTTAAGCTCGGCTAATGAGTGGCGATCTGTCCAATGTGGAGCGACTGCGGATGCTGCACGCGGTGTGGCGACGGGGATCGCTCGCCGCGGCGGCCGAGGTACTGCACGTGACGCCGTCGGCGATCTCCCAGCAGCTGACCAAACTGGAACGGGAGGCGGGCACCGGGCTCCTCATCCGGCATGGCCGAGGAGTCCGGCTCACCCCGGCGGGTCTGCTGCTCGCGCAACGTTCGGACCGGGTGCTGGCCGAACTCCGGGCCGCCCGCGCCGATCTGGACTCCCTCACCGGGGCGACGACCGGCGTCGTCGAGATCGGCGCCATCCCGTCCGGGGTGCACACGTTCATCACACCCGCGCTCACCGGCCTCGCGGTCCGCCACCCCGGTATCGAGGCCCGGCTGCACGAGGTCGAACCGGAAGTGGCCCTGCCGGGGCTCGCCGACGGCGTCTTCGACGTCGTGGTCGTCGAGAGCTGGGAGAACCTGCCGCTCACCAGGCCGCCGGACACCCGCTGGACCGTGCTGCGCGACGACTCGGCGAGGCTCGTGCTCCCCGCCGGGCACCGCCTCGCCGCCGCGGAATCGGTGCGCGCCGAAGAGCTGGCCGACGAGATCTGGGTCGCCTGGGCCCGCCCCACGCGCGCGAACGCCTGGCTCCGCCAGACACTGCGCGAACGCGGCATCGAACCGACGGTCCGGCATACGGTCAGCGGTTTCGGCACCCAGTTCGCCGTGGTCGCCGGGTTCGGCGCTGTCACGCTGGTGCCGAGTATGGCCACCACGATCGCGCCGCCGACCGTGGTGTGCACCGCGCTCTATCCCCCACTGCACCGGCAGCTCTACGCCGTGCAGCCCCAAGGCGAGGCCCGGCCCGCCGTCGCCGGATGCGTCACCGCGCTCGTCGAGGCGGCCCGCACGTGGGGCGACCAAGTGCTCGTGAGTGGTAATGAGGGTTAGAACTGCTTGGGTTCTAGTGGTCGTCGCAACATCTGATGTGGAGGTGTTGTGATGGCTGGGTTTCGTCGTCGTTGGTTGCTGCGGGATGTGCGGGCGGGGTTTTGGGATGGGGTCCGGGCCGGGTTGTCGGTGGAGCGGGCAGCGGTGGCCGTGGGCGTGTCGCGGGCCAGTGGGAGACGGTTGTTCGACGAGGCTGGCGGCGTGATCAGTAATGCGCCGAAGTCTGGATCGGGCCGCTATCTCTCGCTGGCCGAGCGGGAGGAGATCATGATCCTGTGGGCCCAGCGGGTGCCGAAAGCGGAGATCGCGCGCCGGCTGGGCCGGGATCGCTCCACGATCGGGCGGGAACTGGACCGCAACAGCACCGGGCAGGGCTATCGGGCCAGTTCGGCTCAGCGCGCGGCCGAGGAGCGGGCGACACGACCGAAACCGGCGAAGCTGGCCGCCGACCCGGTGCTACGGGACAGGGTCCAGGCGGATCTGCGGGCACGATGGTCGCCGGAACAGATCACTGCCAGGCTGGTCCGGGACTTTCCCGACCAGCCGAGGATGCACGTGAGTCACGAGACGATCTACCAGGCCATCTACGTCCAAGGACGAGGCGCGCTGCGGCGTGAGCTGGCGCAGTGTCTGCGGACCGGGCGAGCGATCCGCCGACCGCGGCGGATGCCTGACGGGCGCCGGACCCGCCAGGGCAAGATCGCCGGGATGGTCCCGATCTCCGAACGCCCCGCCGAAGCCGCGGACCGGGCGATCCCGGGGCATTGGGAAGGCGATTTGATCATGGGCAAGGACAATCGTTCGGCGATCGGGACCCTGGTCGAACGCTCGACCAGGTTCTGCCTGCTGCTGCACCTGCCCGGCGGGAAAGACGCCGCTACCGTCGCCGAGGAGATGATCAAGACAATCCAGCGGCTGCCCGCCGAGCTACGCCGGTCACTGGCCTGGGACCAAGGCACCGAAATGGCCCAGCACGCCCAGATCACCCTCGCCACCGACCTCGACATCTACTTCTGCGACCCACACGCACCCTGGCAACGCGGCTCCAACGAGAACACCAACGGACTGCTCCGCCAGTACTTCCCCAAAGGCACCGACCTCGCCACACATACCCCCGAAGACCTCGCGAGGGTGGCCGCCGAACTCAACGGCCGCCCCCGCAAAACCCTCGACTGGGACACCCCAGCCGAACGACTCAACAAGCTACTGTCCTCATACGAGCACGTTGCGACGATCGCGTGAATCCACCCTGTCATTACCACTCACGAGCACGAAGTCCTTTGTGGAGCGCGGTGTCGGCTCCGATGAGGACACTCGCGTCACCCGGTCAGTGCAACTTTCCCCACTGCAAGCGACTTCCGCACTAGGCTGCCCACTCGTGCCCGATCCGACGCCAGGACCCGGCTTCACCGCGGTCGATCTGCGGCCGCTCTCCGCCGGGGAGGGGACGAGCGCGTACCGCGTGAACGACACCGGGGTGATCGTGGGCGAATCGGGTTCGCGACCGGTGCGCTGGGATCGCGACGGGCGGCCCTCGCCCCTGCCGATCCTCGACGGTCATTCCGGCGGCCGCGCCACCGATGTCAACGCCGCGGGTGTCGTCGCCGGCGCGCTCTACACCGGCGAGTTCCTCCGGCCCGTGTGCTGGGGACCCGACGGCCGGGTGCACGATCTCGAACTCCCCGCGGGCATGGTCTGCGGCACGGCGAGCCGGGTGAACGACCGCGGGTCGGTGCTGGGCAACGCGATGCGGCCCGGTTACCGCTGGCGGGCGCTGCGGTGGGAACCCGACGGCGAGGCCGTGGAACTCGACGCGCTGCCCGGCGCGGGCGACACCCACGGCCAGGACATGAACGGGCTGGACGAGGTCGTCGGATCCGCGAAGGACGGCACCGGCGCCCGCACCGCGGTGCGCTGGACCAGCTCGGGGAAGATCGCCAAACTGCCCCCGCCCCGGCGCGCGACCGCCTGCGGGATCACCGACTCCGGCGCCATCCTCGGCGACGGGGTGGTGTGGGACCGCGACGGTGGCACCACCTTGCTCACCGGCGAGCCGGAGTTCACCGCGGGACAGGTCGTCCGGATCTCCCGGCACGGCGTCGCGATCGGCTGGGGCGTGACGCCGGGCCGGCACGGCACCTGCGCGCGCTGGGATCGTGCCGGACGGCCCACGGTGCTCCCGCCCCTCCCCTTCGACGTCACCAGTACCTGCTTCGACATCGCCGACACCGGGACCGTCGTCGGCGAGTCGGCGGGCCGGGGAACGGTGCGACCAGTCCGCTGGGAGGCCGACGCGACACCGATGCCGCTCCCGTCGCCTCGCGGTCTCACGGCGATCGTCGCCCAGCACATCAACGCGACGGGCGATCTCATCATCGGTTACGGCATCTGCCCGGACAGCTCCACCTACCGCGGGATCGCCTGGCACCGGTCGTGAGCCGGGGGCTGAAGGGAACTTTCCCCGCATGTGACGCGGTGAAGGGCGCTTTCCCCGCATCGCATGCGAGGAAAGCATCCTTCAGCTCCGGCAGGCTAGCGCTTCTTGGTGGCCTTGGACTTGGCCTCCTTGGCCTTGCCCTTGACCGTGCCGACGGCGTCCTGGATCGGCGCGTAAGTGCCGAAGAGGGCCGGATCGGGTTTCGGCGCGGTGCCCGGGCCCCCGAGCGGTTGGGGATCGGTCAGGTATTCGATCCCTTCGCCGCCGAAGCTCCAGCCGCCCTTGCTTCCGTCCGAGCCATCGGAGAGGCGCCACACGGTGTTGTTGTGGTCCTGGTTCTCTTCGTCGAACAACGCGGTCGGCGCGATGGCGCCTTCCAGGCCGTCCGCTTCGAGTTCTTCGATGGCGGCCAGCCACTGCTTCTGGTGCACGGTGTCACGAGCGAGGTTGAACTGCAGCATCGCCTTCACCCCGGGATCGTCGGTCATGTTGTAGAGACGCGCCGTCTGCAGCCTGCCTTGCGCCTCGGCCGCCGCGTTGGCCCGGAAATCGGCCAGCAGGTTGCCGCTGGCCACGATGTAACCACCGTTCCACGGCACACCTTGGCTGTTGTTGGGCAGCGCGCCACCGCCCGCGACGATCGCCTGCTGCGGATCCATCCCGCCGAGGACGGCCGCCATCACCGGATCCTTGGCCGCTTCGGCCGTCTCGGTCGCGGGCGCTCCTTCCAGCAACCGGGCGACCATCGTCGCGAGCATCTCCACATGCCCGATCTCCTCGGTGGCCGTGTCCATGATCAGGTCCTTGTACTTGCCCTCGATCCGGCAATTCCAGCCCTGGAACAGGTATTGCATGGTCACGGTCATCTCGCCGTACGCGCCGCCGATCAATTCCTGGAGCTTGCGGGCGTAAACGGGGTCGGGCTTCTCGGGCTTGGCTTCGAATTGCAGGAGCTTGGTATGGCGGAACATCGAGTACCTCCATGCTGGGAAACGTCCGAAAGGCGCACGAAAACCCCGCCAGACCGCTGACGCGGTAACGCGATTTCCTTCGGGACAAGCGAAAACAGAAGGGCCGGGGTCATCCGCCTCTGCACGGCTCCAGGACGGCTTTCTCCAGCCCGGAACCAGGCGAACAGTTCGGCGGGTACCCCGGTCGCGACCCTTCACACCTGCGCCCGCGAAAAGCTCGTCACCCCACTCGTTTCAGCACCGCGCGCGTGTACCCGGCGGTGTCGGCGGTCCCGCCGAGGTCGGGGGTGCCGATGCCGTCGGCCAGCGCGCCGAATGCGGCGGCCAGCAGTTCCTCGCCCGCTTCGGGATGCCCCAGATGGTCGAGCATCATGGCCGCGGACCACAGCGCGCCCAGCGGGTTGGCCTTGCCCTGCCCGGCGATGTCGGGCGCGGAGCCGTGCACCGGCTCGAACATCGACGGGAATTCCCGCTCGGGGTTGAGGTTCGCCGCCGGGGCGACCCCGATGCTCCCGGCCACCGCGGCGGCGAGGTCGCTGAGGATGTCGCCGAAGAGGTTGGAGCCGACGATCACGTCGAACCGCTCCGGCGCCAGGACGAGCTTGGCGGCGAGCGCGTCGATGTGCTCCTTGTCGGAGCGCACGCCCTGGTGCCGCCCGGCCACCTCTTCCACCAGTTCGTCCCAGAACGGCATGGTGTGGACGATCCCGTTGCTCTTCGTCGCCGAGGTCACGTGGTTCCGGCGGTTCCCGGCCAGCGTGTAGGCGTACTCGACGACGCGGGTGACCCCCTTGCGCGTGAACACCGCCTCCTGCACGGCCAGTTCGTCTTCGGTGCCGCGGCCGAGCCGTCCGCCGATCTCGGAGTACTCGCCTTCGACGTTCTCCCGCACCACGACCAGATCGACGTCTCCGGCACCCGCGGCGCGCAACGGGCTGGGCACCCCGTCGAGCACTTTGACCGGACGCAGGTTGACGTACTGCCGGAAACCGCGCCGGATCGGGATCAGCAACCCCCACAGCGACACGTGGTCCGGCACGCCGGGCCAGCCGACCGCGCCCAGCAGCACGGCGTCGTGCCGCCGGATCCGGTCGAGGCCGTCGGACGGCATCATCGCGCCCTCGGCGAGGTAGCGCTCGCAGGACCAGTCGAAGGAGTCGTAGGTGAAGGCGATCCCGTGCCGTGCACCGACGGCGGAGAGCACCGCCTGGGCCGGGGGAAGCACCTCGGTGCCGATGCCGTCGCCGGGGATGAGTGCGATGCGGTAGCTGATCATGCGCCCAGTGGACGCCGGGCCGGGCAGGCAAGTCCAAGACGCAGTTCTTGCGCCACTGAAAGGCTGTGCCTATCAGTGTGATCCCGCCAGGTCGTGGAAGGCGGCCGCGGCCGGGCTCAAGCGGCCCGGCCGGGACACCAGGGACACGTCGAGCGAATCGGGACAATCCAGCGACCGCACCGCGGCACCCGCCGCTTTCGCCAGTGCACGCCAGGAATCGCTGACCACGGCGATGCCCACGCCCGCGAGGACGAGGGGCAGGACGGCCTCGCGATGCTCGACCTCGACCGCGAACCGGCTGCCGGGGGCCTGACGGCGCACGGTGTCGGCCACCCCGCGCATACCCGTGCCCTGCTGGCCGACGATGAGCGCCGCCCCGGCGAGATCGGCGGGCCGGACGGGATCCCCGGCGGGCAAGGCCGCTTCGTCGCGGCCCAGTACGGCGAAGCGCTGCGTCTCCAGGTGCAAGGCCGCCAAACCGGGTAGCGATCCGGCCGCCGGCGAGGCCGCCACCACGCCGAGTTCCGCGTCGCCGGTGGTGAGCATCCTCCGCACGTCGTCGGGTGTGCTCGCCGCGCGGACGGAGACCTGCACGCGCGGGTTGACCGCGGCGAAAGCGGCGATGAGCCGGGCGAGCGGACTCACCGACTGCGAGGGCATCGAGGCGATGACCAGCTCCCCGCCGAGGAGACCATCGACGGCCTCCACCGTGGCCCTGGCGAGGTCCAGCCCCCGCATGACCTCGCGGGCGGGCGCCACGAGCGCATGGCCGGCGGCGGTCAGCACCAGCCGCCGTCCGGTCCGGTGGAACAGCAGGCTGCCCAGGTCCCGTTCGAGCGTGCGCAGGGCCTGGGAGACCGACGGCTGGGCGACGTAAAGCCGTTCCGCGGCCCGGTGGACGCTTCCGGCGTCGACGACGGCAAGGAAGTACTTCAGCTGACGCGCGTCCATGCCGAACCTCCGCGTGATCGATAGTCGTGGCCTATCAGTTTGCCAGCAACCCGGTCTTGGACCGGCGACCCATCCGAGGGGCTTACTGGGTCGCCATGTGGGACGGCACCGGCGCCGTCCCGCCGCGAGTCCCGAGGAGGGCACCGTGTCCGATGCCTGGCTCCTTGCCCACACCGGTATCGCCATCGTGGGCATCGTCGTGATGATCACCTGGCTGAAGACGCCACCGATCTTCGGACTGCTGATCGGCGCCACCTATCTGGGGCTGGCCACGGGCCTGGGCGCGAGCGGCACCACCGAAGCGCTCGCCGCCGGATTCGGTGACGTGATGGCCGAAATCGGCATGCTGATCACCTTCGGCGTCGTCATCGGCACGCTGCTGACCGCGACGAACACCCTGCACCGCGTCCTGGAACGACTGCTGGGCGTCTTCGGGGAGAAACGGGTGCCGATGGTGTTCGCCGTCTCGCTGTCGACCGTGTTCACGTCCATCTATTCCGATGTGGTCCTGGTGCTCACCGCGCCCTTGGCCCGGCGTCTCGGCGGACGGCTGGGTTCCCGGGGTGTCGCGCTCATGGGCGGTGCGCTGACCGCCGGGATCGAGGTCGGCCTGGTCTTCGTCGTTCCCGGTGTGGCGGCGCTCGCCGTCGCGGGCCTGCTGCACGTGCCGCTCGGCGAGATGTTCCTCTACGGGCTGGCCGTCGGGCTTCCCACCGCCGTCCTCACCATGCTCGTCTTCGCGCTGCTGCTCCGGCGGCCGCTGCGCTGGAATCCCGCCACCGACGAACTGGTGGCGGACCGCGATCACGACGACGGCGACGGGAGCGGCGCAGCCGCGAGCCCGGCCACGACCACCACGGCCGTCCGGCAGTTGCCGCTTTCGCTGTCCGTCTCCCCGGTGGTGGTGACGCTGGCGCTGATCGCCCTGGGCGCGCTCGCCAACGCCTTCCGTTTCCCGCTGGGGCCCGTCACGCTGCTGAGCGAACCGGTGATCGCCATGGCGATCGGCGCCGGCCTCGCACATCTGCTGGCCCGGCGTGTCCTTCCCGCGCACGAGGTCAACGCGGCCGTGGGCAAGGCCTTGGCGATGGCCGGGCCCATTCTCGTGCTGTCCGGGCTCTCGGGTTCGGTCGCCGAGGTGATCGGGAAATCGGGACTGCGCGACGTACTGGCAGGCTCGTTCGGCACCGGGTTCCTGCCGCCCCTGGTGCTCGTATGGCTGATCGCCGCCGTCCTGCACATCGCGATGGGGTCCATCTCGATCGCCGCGATCACCGCGGCGGGCATCCTCGCCCCGATCGCGGGTTCACTCGGTGTCCCGGTGGTACTGGTCGCCCTGGCCGCCTGCTCGGGCGCGCTGTTCCTTCCTCACGTCAGCAGCAACTTCTTCTGGATGTTCCAATCGCTGCTCGGGCTGACCACCAAAGGCACGTTCAAGACCCACACCGTGGCCATGTCACTGGCCTCGGTGCTCTCACTTCCGCTCGTGCTGCTGCTCGACGTCGTCGTCTGACGACGTCGAGCAGTCCGGAAGGTCAGTCGCGCCAACGGTTGTTGAGGAAGGCGTCGTCCTCGTCGTCCACTGGCGCCTGCCGAGACCGCGGAGCGCGACGGGGTGCGTCCCGCGGCGTGCGGGCGGACGGCTCCGGGGTGAACGCCGGGGCGTCGAAGGCGGGCGCGTCCTCGAACGCCGAGCCGTTGCCTGGTTCCGCGTGCGTCCGGTCCGTGCTCCAGCCGGACTTCGTCTTGCGCTGCCCCAGTTCCCGCCGGTGCTCGACGTACCGCTGCGCCGTCTGGACCTGCTTGGTCATGAACTCCTGCGCGCCGGCCTTGATCTCCTTCGCACGCTGATCCCGCAGTCCCCGGCGCTCCGCCTGCTCGCGGACAAGGCCGTCCAGGGTCGTCTTCATACTGGACGTTTCGTCGGCGCTCATAAGTTCTCCCCTGCCGTGGCTCACCGCTTGCGGGTGACCGGCTGTTCCTCGTCGTCCAGCAGTGAACCGGTGATCCGGCCGGTGGGTTCGTTGATCTGGTCGAACACCTCACCCTCGATCCGGTACGCGCGGTTGGACCGTTCCTGGTCACCGCCCGCTCCGCCGCCCGCGCCACCGCCGCCCATGCCACCCATCGGCGGCATCGCACCGCCGCCGAACGCCTGACCCGCCGGTGCGCCCATCGTGCCCGACGGGGCGGCCGAAGCCACGGGCTGCGGCTGATGCGTCCCGCCGCCGGTGTGCACCCCTTCGGACAACGACGACGGCTGCCCTGTCGCGGGAGTCGCGATGTCGTGGGAAATCGGCGGCACCGAGCCACCACCACCGCCACCGCCGAAGCCGCCTCCACCGCCACCACTGGTACCGCCGGTACCGGGGATGCCTTCGGGGCCCGTGCCGCCATGTGGGGTGAACGCCGGGCGGGATTCGGGCTGCACCGTGCCGGTGACCGGGGTGAGCGGATGCGCCGCCTTGTCCGTGCGGGGATTCTCTTCGCCGAGGGTGTACGTGGTCGGTTTGCCGGTGCCGTCGTCGACGGTGACGACCGTCGGGCCGTTCGGGCCGTCCGGACGTTCGGCGGTGATCTTGACGTCGCCGTCCTGGATGTGGATCTTGCCGTCCGGACCGGGGCGGTGGATCCCGTCCTTGCCCGGTTGCCCGTCGTCCGTGCCGGGAGCGGAACCCAGCTTGGATTCCTCACCGTCGCCGGTCCAGTCGAGCTTGAAGTCCTTGGCCGTCCCGGAACCGTCGCCGACCTTGATCTCCATCTCGCCGTCTTTGTCCGGCTCGGTCATCTCGAAGGTCTTGTCGCCCTGCTTGACCTTGAGGGTTTCGCGTTCGCCGTCTTCGGCCTTGTCGCCGTCTTCGCCGGGTTTCTCTCCAGGTTTGTCCCCGGGTTTGTCCCCGGCCAGCTTGTCGCCGTCTTCCCCGGACAGCCCGTCACCCATCTTGTCCAGCGCTTCGGAAGCCTGCTTCTTCGCGTCTTCGGTCGCCTTGTCGGCGGCGTCTTTCGCGTCGGCGGCATCCGAACGGGCTTCGTCACCCGTGCCGCCGAGCGGGGCGTCGCCGAGCTTCCCGAGTGCCTCGGATGCCTGCTTCTTCGCTTCTTCCTGGGCTCGCTCGTTCGCCGCCTTGGCTTCGGCGGCGGCGTCCGTGCTCCCCGGGCCGCCACCGGAACCGCCAGTCGAACCGGGACCGCCCGCCGGACCGGAACCACCGCCGCCGAGTTCGCCGCCGGCGGGTCCGTCGCCCATCTTGCCCAGCGCCTCGGAAGCCTGCTTCTTCGCGTTCTCGGCCGCCGCGGCGGCTTGTTTCTTCGCCTCTTCGGCGGCCGCTTTCTGCTCGTCGCCGGAGGACGGCGGCGGGACCGAGCCCGAGGGCGAGGTCTTGTCCTTGTCCCCGTCGGGGCCGGGACCACCGGAACCGCCGGGTGCTCCCCCGCCGGAGCCGCCATCGGGGATGGAGACGTTCGGGATCGGCGGAGGAGGTTTCTGCTGGCCTGACGGATCGGTGCCGCCGGAACCCGAGCCGCCGGGACCACCGGTGCCGGAGCCGTCCTGGCCGCCACCGGGTCCACCGTCGCCGGAACCACCGGGGCCACCGCCGAACCCGCCGTTGGGGCCGCCGACGCCGGAGCCGTTCGGGCCGCCGCCGGATCCCCCGTTGCCCGAACCGCCGGATCCTCCGTTACCGGAACCGCCGGGGCCGCCGCCGGAACCACCGGTGAAGTCCGGGGCGCCACTTCCGCCCGGTCCGCCGCCAGGGCCGCCGCCCGGTCCGCCCGCGCCGGAGCCGCCCGGCTTGTCCGCCCCTTCGAACTCGTTCTTGACCTTGCCCATCACCTTGTCGAGTTCGGCGTAGGCCTGGTCGACGAACTCCTTGGTTTCCTTGCAGGTCTTCTCGAATCCCTGGTAGATGATGTCCCACATCTCCGGGACGAACTGCTTCTGCACCCACTGCTTGGCGAGGTTCTGGCCCGCCTTCTTGAACTCGTCGTCGTCGCAGCAGCCGTCGTTGTTCAGCTGCTGGACCAGGTTGGAGCCGAAGTTGACGTCCATCCAGCCCGCGATCGCGCCGAGGTCCTCCTTGCCGCTCTTCTCCCCGGCGGCGATGGCGATCACCTTCTGCGCCATCGGGAAGTCCGCGCGGCCGACCACCTCCTTGTACAGGTCGATGACCGCGTCGGCCTTGCCCTTGCACAGCTTGAACACCGTGGCGGTGGTGCTCAGCGTCGCCTCACTCGCGTGGTTCAGCGTCTCCGCGAGTTTCTTCGCCTTCGGCAGGATCTTCTCGTTGTAGTTCTCCGAAGAGGCGTCCGCGGCCTTCCCGGTCCAGGTCCCGTAAAGGGTGTTCAGCTCGGAGCCGGTTTCCTGGATCGTCCTGTCGACGGTCGTCGAGCCGGTCTTGAAGTGGGCGGCGTCGTCGACGAAGTTCTTGAAGTTGATGCCGCGCTGCTCGTCGAACGGCTTCTTGATGTCCTTCTCGAAGTCGAGCGCGCGGGTGGTGCCCCGGCAGTCTTCCGGGAGCTTCGCCAGCAGCGAACCGAAGGTCTGGAACACCTTGAGCGCCGGCGCGGCGGCGTCGAAGATCTCGTCCGACGTCTTGGTCCCGGCGCCCTCCGCGGTGGGTTCCTTCGTGCCGTCCAGCTTCTTGTTGCCTTCGGTGACGGCCTTCGTCTCTTGCTTCTGGTTGTAGTTGGCCTGCTCACCGGCGGCCTTCGCGCCTTTGAAGACCTCGTCGAGATCGCCGGAGGCCAGCATCGGCATGGCGTTGTAGGAATCCGCGTACTTCTCGGCTTCCTTGCGTTTCTGCTTGATCTCCTCCGGCTCCTGATCCGCCATGAACGGCGGCGGCGCCGGATGCGTCCGCATCCACGTACTGATGAGCCGGTTCTTCTGCTCGGCGGGCACACTCGGGTCGTCGAGGACGGCCTTGACGTCGGTCCAGGTGGTCGTGGTGGCCACTAGCGCATCCCCGTCTTGGTGATCTTGTTCTTCTGCTCGTCCTCGTTGGCGCCGTAGGTGGTGCCCGCCGTACCGAGATTCGTGCCGAACGTGGCGAGGGTGGTCTTGTAGCCGTTGACCGCGGCCCACAGCGCCGCCACGCCATCGGTGTACTTCTTCGCGTGATCGCCGTGCGCCTGGCCGAAACCGGCCGCGTTCACCGGAGTACTCGACAGATCGGGGTTGTCCTCCAGCAACCGATCCGTCAGTTTCCCGACGTTCTTCGACGCCGATGAAAGCGCATCGGTCGCCGCGGTGAAGCCCCCGCTCATTCTTTTCAGCGCCTTTCGTCGGCTACGCCGGCCTTGTCGCCGAGTGCCTCGGCGAGTACTTCGGCCACCGACCCGATGTCGGTGAACCGGCCGAGCTGGTCGAGATCGATCTTCACGTCGTGGTAGATCTCCAGCGCCGAAAGGAGTTTTATCCGTCCTTTGGAGTCGATTCCCAGCTCTTCGAGCGGTGCGTCCAGTGCGATTTCGGCCGGATCAAGCCGAAAAGTCTCACTGACGACGTTCGCGACATCCGCGCGGTGATCACCCACGGCGCCGACTATAACGCGCCTTGGCCGCCGCACGCGCGACCTTGCCACTGGAAGTGCGCGGAAGGTCACCGGAGGGGACCAGGCGGACCGATCGCAACGTCAGATCGTGTTCGCGGGACACCGCCCGCAATACCACTCTGGTGACTTCTTTGACATCGGCGTCGGCGTTCTTTGCCCATTCGGCTACCACCATTGCCCCTTCACCCATTTCGTCCGCCACACCGAAAGCGGCGACACGGTCGCGACGGATCGCCGGATGCGCTTCGGCGGCCACCGCTTCGATGTCCTGAGGATGGAAATTGCGGCCGTCGATGACGATGAGATCCTTGAGCCTGCCGGTGATGTAGAGGTCGCCGCGATGGAAGACACCCAAATCGCCGGTGCGCAGCCAACCACGGACACCTTCGAGTTCGGCGCCGAACGCGGCGGCGTCGCCACGGCCCCAGTAGCCCGCCGCGACGTTCGGGCCGTGGATCCAGATCTCCCCGGCCTGGCCGTCCGGCAGCGCGACCCCGTCGCGGACGATCCGGACCCGCTGTCCGAGGGGACGGCCCACCGAAACGAGTTCCGTGCCGTCCGGCACTTCCACCGCATGGCCCTGCGCGAGGGCTTCGCGGTCGAACACCGCGCTCCGAGGCCCCTCGTCGTCCGCGCTCGCCACGTACACGGTCGCCTCGGCCAGGCCGTAGGACGGACGGTGGGCTTCCGGCCGAAAGCCACGCGGGCCGAAGACCTCCTGGAACCGTGTGATCGTGCGCGGCCGCACCGGCTCGCTGCCGTTGAGCGCGATACGCACGTCCGAGAGATCGAGGTCGTCCCCGGCCTCTCCGGCGGCGTCGGCGGCGAGGTCGAAGGCGAAGTTCGGCGCGGCGGTGAACACGGCCGGATGGTCCGCCAGCTGACGCAGCCATCGCGCAGGTTTGTGCACGAATTCGGCCGGTGCCATGAACACCGACCGCGCACCGGCGAAGACCGGCAGGCACAGCAGCTGGATCAGGCCCATGTCATGGAAGAACGGGATCCAGCCGGCGCAGGTCGTCCCCTCGTCGACGGCGTAGGCCCGGCTCGCCTGCCAGCAGGCCGCGACGACCGCGCGGTGCGGGATCACCGCACCGGCAGGCTCCCGTGTCGAACCGGACGTGTACTGGAGATAGGCGGGACTTTCGGGCGCGGCCGGGAGCGGATCCGCGCCCGGCCCGGAAAGTTCGTCGACCACGACGAGGTGTTCGGGCGTCCCCGCTTCCCGGGTTTTCGCCGCGGCGGCCGAAGAGGTCAGCCACACCCGGGCGTCGCAGTCCTCCAGTACCCCGGTGAGCCTGCCTCGCTGAGCGGGGCTGCCCGGCGCCATCAGCGGCACGGCCACCAGACCGGCGGCGAGCGCCCCGTAGAAGGCGAGCGGGTAGTTCAGGTCCTGACCGGTGAGCACCGCGACGCGATCACCCGGCCGCGTGATGCCGCGCAGCGTTCCCGCGACTTCCCGCACCCGGGAGACGAACTCCGTCCAGGTGACCGTGTGGTCCACGCCCGCGCTGTGGTCCTGATGCGTGAACAAGGGACGGGGATCGGCGGCGCGGGTGAACAGCCGCTCGATGATCGAAGTGCGCAGTACCTGTTCCGGAACATCCACCGGCGACGCGGTCATGATCGGCAACCTATCAGTGCGAACGAGCCGTCCAGCGCGAACGCAACCACAGGCTGACGTACACCAGCCCCACCAGCACCGGCACTTCGATCAGCGGGCCGACGACCCCCGCGAGCGCCTGCCCGGAGGTGACCCCGAAAACGCCGATGGCCACGGCGATCGCGAGTTCGAAGTTGTTGCCCGCGGCGGTGAAGGCCAGCGTCGTGGTGCGCTCGTAGGACAGGCCGGACGCCTTGCCCAGCGCGTATCCGCCGCCCCACATCACCGCGAAGTACACCAGCAGCGGCAAGGCGATCCTGACGACGTCCAGCGGCCGGGACGTGATGTTGTCACCTTGGAGGGCGAAGAGCACGACGATGGTGAACAGCAGCCCGTACAGCGCGATCGGGCCGATCTTCGGCAGGAACCTGTTTTCGTACCACTCGCGTCCCTTGCCGCGCTCGCCGACGCGGCGGGACAGATAGCCGGCGGCGAGGGGAATGCCGAGGAAGATGAGCACGCTGAGCGCGATCTCCCACGGCGAGAAGTCGATGCTGGCGGTGTCGAGGCCGAGCCAGCCGGGCAGCAGGTCGAGGTAGAACCAGCCGAGCACACCGAACATGATCACCTGGAACACCGAGTTCAGCGCGACCAGCACCGCCGCGGCCTCGCGGTCGCCGCACGCCAGGTCGTTCCAGATGATCACCATCGCGATACAGCGGGCCAGCCCGACGATGATCAGGCCGGTCCGGTACTCCGGCAGATCCGGCAACATCAGCCACGCCAGCGCGAACATCAGCGCCGGGCCCGCGATCCAGTTGAGGACAAGGGAAAGCACCATCGTGCGCCGGTCGCCGGTGACCGTGCCGAGCTTGTCGTAGCGGACTTTCGCCAGCACCGGGTACATCATCAGCAGCAGCCCGAGCGCGATCGGCAGCGAAACCTGCCCGATCTTCACCGCGTCCAGCACACCCTGCAGACCCGGGACGACGCTGCCCAGCAGGAGACCGGCCGCCATCGCGGCGATGATCCAGACGGGCAGGAACCGATCCAAAAAGGACAGTTTGCGCAGGACATCGGCGTCGGCCGACGACCTCGCCTTGCCGTCGATAGGGATCACGAGAGTGGTTCTCCTGAATCCAGTGGGGATCGGGGGCTACGCGTCGAGGATTTCGGCGAGCAGGCCACGGACACGGCGATCGATCTCGTCGCGGATCGGGCGGACGGCCTCCAGGCCCTGCCCTGCCGGGTCTTCCAGCGGCCAGTCCAGGTAACGCTTGCCGGGAAAGACCGGGCAGGTGTCCCCGCAGCCCATGGTGATCACCACGTCGGAGGCGTCGACGTCCTCTGTGGACAGTTTGGTGGGAAGCTCGGCGGTGATGTCCAGTCCCCATTCCGCGAGCGCCGCGGCGGCGGCCGGGTTCACCTTCTCCGCGGGTTCGGAGCCGGCGGAGCGGACGGCGACGCGCCCGAGCGAGTAGTGCCGCAGCAGTCCGGCGGCCATCTGCGAGCGGCCCGCGTTGTGCACGCAGACGAACAACACCTCAGGCGTGCGGGTCATACCCGGTTCCCTTTCCTCGTGACACGGACACTGGATCGAAGTATCTCGATGCAATTGAAGGGCTTGGATCGAACTTTGTCAATTCAGCCGGTACACTCGGGGTTCCACCGGCACGGGAGGGCATATGGCGAGCGAGAACGGTCACCTCAGGTCACCGGTCGCGGTGACCCTCCTGATGGCCGACCCCGCCGCCGTCGTCGACCCGGCCGACGCCGAGACGGCCGCGAAACTGTTCAAGGCCCTCGCGGACCCGGTGCGCGTCCGGCTGCTGTCACTCGTGCGGTATTCACCGGGAGGCGAGGCGTGTTTCTGCGACCTGGCCGAGGAATTCGACATGCCGCAGCCGTCGCTCAGCCATCATCTCCGCGTCCTGGTCTCCGCCGGCATCCTCGAACGCGAACGGCGAGGCACATGGAGCTGGTACACCGTCGTCCCCGAACCGCTGGAGACGCTGGAAGCACTGCTGCGCTCGGGCGGCCCGCTCGCCGACCGGCCCGCCCGCCTGTCCGGCGCCGACCGCGGCACGCGGTGCTGAACACCCACCGCGTCACCGGTCTTCCGGAAGTTCAGGCACCCAGCCTGCTGTAGAGGCGGCTCGCCAAGGACGCGGCCAGCTGGTTCAGCGCGCCATGAGGTTCGAGCTGCGCGAAGCGCCCGAGCAGCTCCGCGGCCGCGTATGCCTCGGCCTCCGACAGCAACGCCGCGAACCGTTCCCGCCGTCCCCGCTCCAGCAGCCGGTCCAGAGCCTCGGCGTACTCCTCGAGGTCACGCACCCCGACCAGGCCGTACCGCTCGTCGAGCGGTTCCCGCATGACCTCGTCACTCATGCCCGTGAGCCCCTTTTCCACACTCCGTCCGACACGCCGCAGAAAATCTATGCTGAGCGGAGTAGACATTCAACGACGGGTGTGTGTAGTCTTCTCCTTGTACCGAGAAAGACAACGTCAAGCAGGCGCGGGAGATGACGTAACTACCCGCGAGGTGAGACAAGCGGTCAGGCAGGACGGAGCCGATCAAGGAACAGGTTCCGGCTGGTGGCCGAGAGCAGTACTCCAGGCCGGGGTTGTGAAGAGGTTTGCCAGGTAGTACCGGCCTGGAGCAGCAATATCGATAGTCGAACAACGCAGTACGCAGTAACGCAGTAGCAAGTAACGCAGTTGGCAAGTGCAGTTGCAGGACCGGTCAGGTGGCCGGAGCCGATCGGTGAACAGGGCTCCGGGCAGTGACCAGCGGCGTCAGCGTGCTGGGACCGATCAGTGGAAGGGTTCCCGGCGGTGGCGTTCGCAGCAGGTGAAGTAGCAGTACCCAGCAAGTGGAAAACACAGGAAAGAAGGGAAAGGCGTCATCATTGGATCGCCCGCGGCGGCCAGGTAGTGCCGCGCGGGTGCCGTGGTTCCATCGAGTTCGGAGGTGGTTCTCGGTCACGAATGAGCGATCCCCGCACGGTCCGGTCTTTCACCGGACGCGGGTGCAGGAAGCCGGCGTTCACGCCGGTTGACAATGGTGAAACCCAACCCTGAGGGCCCCGGGTGCCGTTTCTGGCACCCGGGGCCCTTTGTGATGGAGGTGGAATGATCCCTGACCAAGAAGGACCGGCCACGCCCAGCGGGGCCGACAACAAGTTCGACGATGAGCACTACCCCGCCTACACGATGGGCCGGGCCGCCGACATGCTCGGCACGACGCAAGGCTTCCTGCGCAGCCTCGACGAGGCAGGCCTGATCACCCCGCAGCGATCCGCCGGCGGGCACCGCCGCTACTCCCGGCATCAGCTGCGCCTGGCCGCCCGGGTGCGGGAAATGGTCGACCAGGGCACCGCGATCGACGCCGCCTGCCGCATCGTCACCCTCGAAGACCAGCTCCACGAAGCCCAGAACCTCAACCGGTCCCAAGGTCTCGCCAGCGAGGGCACGCACGACTGACCTGCCCACTTCTCGCCGATCGATCCGGCACGCGGCCCCAGCGCCGCGTGCCGTTCCGCGTCAATGGGCCTTTCCCCTGGCGCTGATCACCCATTCAGATCGACGGCGGACCTAATTCGTCGCCCCGTGATACCTTCGACGCAATTATGGACGTTCAGCAGCTCCGTTCCTTCCTCGCCGTCGCCGAGGAACTGCACTTCGGCCGGGCCGCCGAACGGCTGCACATCGCGCAGCCGCCGCTGAGCCGCACGATCAAGCAGCTGGAGCGGGAGCTCGGGATCCGGCTCTTCGATCGCAACACCCGATCGGTGAACCTGACCGCGGGCGGACAAGCCCTCGTCGGCCCCGCGAAAGACGTCATCGAAGCCTTGCGCCGGGCCGACGCGGCCGTGCGTTCGGCGGGTGACGGCGAGGCCGGGCTCGTCCGGATCGCGTTCGCCGGTGTGTCCACCCACGACCTCGTCGCCCGCCTCGCGCGCGCGGTGCGGGCGCGACGCCCGGGGATCCGGCTGGAACTGTCGAGCCAGAACTTCGCCCAACCGGCGATGAAGAAGCTCGTCCAAGGCGAAACGGACATCGCACTCGGCCGCTGGGACGTCATCCCCGCCGAAGTCGCCGCCCGGGTCGTCATGTCCGACGCGCTCGTGGTCGCCGTCCCGGACACCCACCCCCTGGCGGGAGCCCGGCGGCTCGAGTTCGGGCAGCTGGCCGACGACGGCTTCGTGTCCCTGCCCCCGCACGAAGGCGCCGTATTGCCGGACAGACTACGGCGGCTGGCCCACCAGGCCGGATTCATCGCCGACGTCGTCCAGATCGCCCCGGACACCCAGACCGCGCTCGCCCTCGTGAGCGCCCAGGTCGGCTGCCACCTGACCCTCGCGTCGGTGGCCAGGAACGTCAACGACCCTCACGTCGCCTTCGTGCCGCTCGACACGTCGCCGCACGACGTCGACCTCCGCGCGGCCTGGCGCCGCGACGACCACGGCCCGGCGCTCAAGGCGGTGCTGGACGAACTGCTCGCCCTGGACTGAGTCATCGGCGGATCCGGCAGTCCACGGCCATCCAGTTCGTTTCCCACGTCGTCCCGCCATCGGCCGAGAACGCCTGCTCGAACCGCGCCTCGTCCGGATTCGGGCGGACGATCCGGAACCGTACCTTGATCGGGCGGTCTCCGAGCCGGTCGTCACCGTAGAACTCACCGACGCCATCGCGGAATCCGCCGTACACCGCCGGGGTGAGCAGGCCGTCGCGCATGTTGACGAACGTCAGGCTCCACCGCTGCGCCTGCGGTTCGTACAGCCGCAGGTTGAGGGCGTCGATGCGCCCGTTCGGCCCCGAGACCGCGAACTCGAGGACGTTCGCCCGTCCCTCCGAGAGGGGGCGCGCGACGCTGGTGCCCCCGAACTGGAGCCAGACATCGGCGGAGTCCGAGAGCGGCTCGGCGAGCACCCGCACCGAGGAGCGCCAAGTACCGATCTCCCAGTCGAAGTCTCGTTGGCCGCCGGCGGCCGCCGAAGAGGCGGGAGAGGTCGCGGCGTCACCCGACGCCGCCGTCGCGATCAGCATGAGGACCGAAAGGCCCGCGATCAGGAATCGTTTGTATGGCACGGTCATGGTCCGACTATCCGAGTGGAGCACGGCCATGGACAAGAAGGCACCTGCAGGTAACCCCTCGCGCCCCAACCCGTTGCCCGGCTGCCCGATGGCCGCGGCGTTCGCCGCGATCGGCGGGAAGTGGAAGCTGACCCTGGTGTACTGGCTCGCGCACGGCGAGTCCCATTTCGCGGGTCTCCGCCGCAGAGGCGCGCCGATCACCCCCAAGGTGCTGGCCGAACAGCTGCGTGAACTCGAAGCCGACGGACTCGTCGAACGCGTGGAGACCGGACCGGTTCCGGCCCGCGTCATCTACCGGCTGACTCCTTACGGGACCACCGTCCTGCCCGTCGTCGAGGGCGTGAGGGTCTGGGGTGAGGCCCATCTGGAGCGCACCCACGGCAAGGCCGCGCCGGACGCGGCGATGAGCTGCACCACCGCGATCGGGTGACGGGCGGCGCCTTGCGAGCGCTCGGTGATCATGCCCGAGGTCAAGCTTCCTTACCCGCCAAGGCGAAGCAGGTCGTGTGGATCACCGCCACCGTGCTGAACGAATGTGAATACTGCGTGGCCGCGCATTCCGCCCTGGTGCTCAAGTCCGGAGTGGACAGTGATGTCGTCACGGCCCTGTGGTTCACCGACGAGGAGGTCGATGACTTCCTCGCCGCGGGCTACACCAAACGCAACGTGATGGACGTGATCCTAGGTGTCGGTATGAAGACCTTGTCCAACTACACCAATCACGTCGCGCACACCCCGCTGGACCCGGCTTGGCAGGGGCAGGAGTGGAAGCGCCCCTGACCGCCCCCGCCGCGTCGCCCTCCCCTGCCGATCGGGTATGCAGGAAGCATGCGCATCCTGTCCGAGTCACGCCTCGCCGCCGTGCTGGCCGCCGTCGCCACCCCGCCGCGGGTCGTGGTCAGCGGCAACTTCGCCACCCCTCATCACGCTCTCGGCCTGCTGGACAAGTCGGTGGCCGAGTACCGGCTCTTCGCGCTCAACGCCCAGCCCGGCATCCCGGACCGGGACGGCGTGACCCTGGAGACGCCTTTCGTCGGGTCGGGTATGCGTGGGAGGTCCGCGCTGCGGTACTTCCCGTCCCGGCTGTCGCTGGTGCCCCGCCTGCTCCAGCAGGCCCTGCCGCCCGACATCGTGCTGATCCACACGTCCACCCCGGTGGACGGCTGCGTGTCGCTGGGCACGGAGGTCAACATCCTGCCCGCGGCGATCGAGGCGGTCCGTGCCCGCGGTGGGCTGGTGATCGCCCAGCTCAACCCGCGGATGCCCTACACCTACGGCGACGGGGTGCTGCCCTGCGACGACGTCGACTACGCGATCGAGGTCGACGAGCCGCTG
The DNA here is from genome assembly GCF_000943515.2 of Amycolatopsis orientalis. Lineage (NCBI taxonomy): Bacteria > Bacillati > Actinomycetota > Actinomycetes > Pseudonocardiales > Pseudonocardiaceae > Amycolatopsis > Amycolatopsis orientalis. The sequence goes on from NZ_CP016174.1 coordinate 5,979,012, forward strand.
CCCTCCCCCGTGTTCCGCCCGATCAGCGACGTTTCCCACACGATCGGTGAACGCGTCGCCGACCTCGTCCCCGCCGACGCGACCCTGCAGCTGGGCATCGGCGCGGTCCCGGACGCGGTGCTCGCGGCGCTGACCGCACGCCGGGGGCTCGCCGTGTGGTCGGAAATGTTCAGCGACGGCGTCCTGGCCTTGGAACAGGCCGGCGCGCTCGACGGCGAGACGCCGGTGACGGCGTCGTTCGTGTTCGGCGGCGCCGAACTGTACGAGTGGGTGGACCGCAATCCGCGGGTCCGGCTCCTGCGCACCGAAAAGACCAACGACCCCGGCCTGATCGCCCGGCGGCCCCGGCTGGTCTCCATCAACGGTGCCCTGCAGATCGACCTGTACGCGCAGGCGAACGCCAGTCGGGTGAACGACGTCATCTACTCCGGGTTCGGCGGGCAGACCGACTTCGTGGTCGGGGCGCTGCACTCCCCCGGTGGCCGGGCCATCATCGCCCTCCCGTCCTGGCATCCCAAGGCCGACGTGTCGACGGTGGTGCCCCGCCTGGCCGGGCCGGTCACTTCCTTCCAGCACAGCTACTTCGTCAGTGAACAGGGCACCGCCACCATCTGGGGCCACGACGCGGGCGAACAGGCCCGGCAGATCATCGATCACGTCGCCCACCCCCGCGCCCGCGACGAACTCCGCGACGCGGGCCGCCGGCTCGGCTTTCCGCAGACCCCGCCCAAGTACTCGGGGCAGTAAGGCGATAGCGCGGCGGGGCCAGGTCGGTCTCGTGAGTGGTAATGACGGTTCTATTGAGGGGTAAGCCAAATGTGGCGCGTCCCGGTGCGGGTCCGGACTGGCTGACGGAAGCCGGGCCTTGACCACGGGTATCCACAAGGGACACTTTCCCGGCGATCAATGTCCGACCTGAGCAGTTTACCCGGCCTCGCGAGGTGGTCGTGAGTGGCAAATAGCGTTCTAACCCTCATTGCCACTCACGACCCCGTCCAGAACCAGACGAATAAGCACCAATCGGACACCGAGTCGCTGGAAATTGTCCTTTATGGACAGTCAGGAGGCCCGCCCCGCCTCCTCGGGGAACCCCTCGCCGGGCACACGGTAGTGAAGGCCTCCTTCACTACCGTGAGGGCAGACAAGGGGGACCTTCACGGCGGCGAGCCGATCACGCCACGTTTGCCTTACCCCACTATAACCGTCATTACCACTCACGAGGCTTTGCGGGCCACGGCGATCCCCCGTACGCCGCCGTAACACCTAGGCCATCCAGTCCCGTGCGAAGCGATATCATTGAGGCGATGGCGCCGGGTAGGAGACACTGCCGTTCTCGACCACGGAAGTCCGACCGGGAACCGAGGTTCACATGCGCCGCGAATACCGTGTTTCCTTGCTGACCGCTTGCCTCGCCTTGTCCCTCGTGCAGGCCCCCATCGCCGCCGCCGCGCAACCCGCTCCGAGCGCCCCCTTCTGCTACCAGGAGCCCGTGCAACCCACAGCCGATGTCAGCGACATCAAGGCCGCTTTCCAGTCTTCGAAATGGTTGCAGACGATCCAGGCCGTGTACCAGCGACGGTGGCCGAGTGGCGAAGCCCTCGCGATCGCTCAGGCCAAGGACCAGTATTTCAGCCAGTTCGTGGACAAAAAGAGTTTCAACGCACTGGCCGAATCCCTGATGGTGGCGATCCACGAAGAAACCCACATGTGGGACCTCGATCCTTCGAGAACGTCATGGGACGTCTACATGTCCGCATGGATCAACGCTACGCAGAAGGCGATGAAGGTACCCCTCCACGGCGGATTCCCCCGGCGCGAGATCCTGCCGCTGATCACGGACAAACTCACCTCGTCCATGGACGACATCTACCTGCGGGACGCGCAGCAAGGAACCTATCGCCTCCAGGGCGTCCTCGCCGAACTGAACGCCGGGCTCATGGGACTGCCCGCGGCGACGGTCGTCGCCGAGTACATCCAGGGCGTGGGAGCGAGCAATTCCCGGGACATCGTCGCCACCAATATCCGGTATCTGCTGCTTTACCTGCGCACGGCCAAGACGAAGCACGCCGACTACTGGACCAAGATCAAGGCCGAGCCCGCATTGCGCGATCTGGTGCTCATCGAGTTCCTCCGGTCGGCGTATTGGCTCGATCAATCCGCGCCTTACGCCGCCAAACTCGGCAGTGCGGACGTGGACAAGATCGTCGCCAAGAACTACGCGCCGGAAAACATCGCGATCATCGAGGAATTCACCGGAGCCAAGGTCAGGGTGACGTCACCCAAGAACTGCACTGCTTGACTCAGTCCTGTTCGCTTTCCCGCGCCTGGCGGGCCCTTTCGCTCCGGCGACGCAGTTCGGCCCGTTCCGACCAGGTGTCGATCAGGTCGTACCCCGCGATGCTCAGCCCCAGCAGGCCGATGATGCCGGTGATCACGGAGGCCGGAATCCGGTCGAGCATCGAGCACCCTACGGCCACGGCCATGAGCAGGAGACCGATCCCGAGACTCCACTTTCCGAAACCGCTCATACCGCCACCGACTCTCCGGGCACATCGCTGCCCTGTTGCCCGAACTCCCCGAAGTATGTACGTCACCGCGACACCCAGGTCTTCCGGGGCACCCTTACCGCCGATATGTCCACAAAGGACACAGGCGCGGCCGCCGACGTCCTCTATTGGCAACCTTTTGTCCTGTTCGCCCCCGGTTTGATGAACTAGCATGCCGGTTTGTGACAGACGGGCCACGGCGGGAAATCGACGAACTGGAAGAGATCGTCCGTTCAGCTGCCGAGTCGTTGGGCCGGACGGCCTATCTACCGCGCAACGCGCCAGTGTTCTTGGAGGAAACAGCGTACCGCTGCCGTGCCGGCGACACGGCGGTGCTCGACGTCGCGCTTGCTTCGGCCCGCCTGGCCTGGCCGGCTGGAACAGCCGTACCGGAACGCCGGCACATCCTCGACGGACTGCTCGCGAGCAGCGGTGCTTTCGTCTCCGAGAACGGGGAACTCCGGTTCGCGCGACCGGCGCTCCGGGACTATCTGGCCGCGTGCCACGTCCACCGACACCATCCTCGCGGCCCGCGCCTGACGGAGCCGTCGACGTGGAAGTACCTGAAACCGCGGAAGAGCCGGCCTTGGCCGGAGGCGGGATTGAACGCCTTCCTGGCCGGGCTCTGGTGGAAAAATGAGAGGCCCGCGGTCGAGCGACGGTTGCGCCACCTGGTGCACCACCGGCACTGGGAACCCAACATCGGCTTCGTCGTGGACCTGATCCGCCGGGATCTCCTGCCGGGCAATGATCTCCGGGAGCAGGTCGTCGACATCCTCCGCGGCGCGCTTCGCGATCCCGGACAGGACGACGAACGCTGGTCGGTCGCGGCGAACGAGCTTCAGCTGATCGACCCGGTCACCGCGGCCGACGAACTGGACGCCCTGGTCTCCTTCGCACGACCAACGGCCAGGTCACGACGCCGCTACGACGCCGTGGTCGCATTGCTCCAGCACGACCGAGTGCGCGGTATGAACGCCCTCGAGGTATTGGCGAGAAACCTGACCGGACTCCCCCAGGACAGGTATGACACGGCGCTCTTGATCGGCGAACTCGATCAGGACCAGGGCGAGGTGGCCATGCTGTACCTCGCCGACACCGAGGAGATGGGCGACCTGCGCGCGGACGCCGCGATCATTCTCCGTCGCCCGGAGCTGCTGCGCGAACTCGTCGCGGAAGGACGCGGCCTTTCCGATGACGCACGCTTGAGAGCGCTCGACACGCTTCTGCCCTTGGATTCCGAGATCGCGGTGACAGCCGCCGAGCGATTCGCCGCGACGTCGGCCGACGACGACACCCCGCTGCGGGTCGCGGAGCTGATCCGGCATGAGAGCCCGCGAACAGCGCTGCGGATCGCGGCCGACATCGCCTGGCAGGAGGATCAGGACGCCGACAGCGAAACGCGCTATGACGCGGTTCTGATGATCGGCAAGATCGATACCGCGGAAGCGATCCCGGCACTGCGAAGACTCTCGGAAAGCAAGTTCACACACTTCGAGGTGCGGCTCCGCGCGGCCTCGCGGATTCTCACCGAGTACGGCGGTCCGATCGACGCCCTTGTCGCGCTCGCCGAAGCTCCGGAGGTGACCTGGGAAAATCAGGCCCGAGCGGCCGAGGCCCTCAAGGAAGCCGCACCGGAAGCCGGCGCCCGGCGGCTCGTGGCCATCGCCGGGTCGGGCCCGTCGACAGACGCCTCCCGGTTCACGATCCTGAAGAAAGCCCATAAGATCGCCCCCAGGGAAGCCGCGGCTGAGATCGAGAAGTTCGTGAAGAGCCACGCGGCGGGGCCGGTGCGATTGAAGGCCGTCGAACTCGTCGTGTCGTCACTGAGCTCACGGTCCGTGATCGACCTCTACGCCGCGATAGTCGCCACCGCCGACGGCGAGAGCGCGATGACCGCGGCACGGAAAGTCCTCGCCATGCACCACCCCCGAGGCCTGGAGTTGATGGGACGGGTGGCCGATCGGACGGCCGAGGACCCCCAGTTCCGGTTGACGGCGGCAACCGAGGCAGGCGAACACGGGAAGCGCACGCTACTGGACCTCGCGCAGACCGCCCGCTCCGACCGGCTCAGGTTGCAAGCGGCCCAAGCACTGCTGAAGATCGATCGCGCGGGTGGCCGGTCCGCCTTGAAGAAGCTGGTCAAGAAAGCCAGACCGAGCAGGATCCGGATCGACGCGGCGCTCAGCCTGCCCGGCACAGCGGCGACGGACGCGCTCGCCTACATCGTCGACGATCGTCACGAAACAGAATCCGTGCGCTTCGAAGCCGCCACAGAGGCCTGGGACCTGAACGTGAAGTGTGGCCGGGAGCTGATGGGGACGTTGGCGAAGAATCCGGCGAACTCCCCCAAGACCAGGGAACGAGCCCAGCGGTACTTGGACAAGTGATCGTCCACAAAGGATATGAACAGGGCTGCGGGGCAATGTCAGCGCTCCGGTGTCGCCAGCTGATCCAGGATCAGCAGCGCCGCGCGTTCGGCCTGACGACGGCGGCGCTCGTCGACGACGCCCTGGATGCTGAACGCCCAGTGCGCTTCGAACAGGCACACCAACGCGTACACCGTGTCCGCGACGTCATCGGGGGACGCGCCGGGAAAGTGTGCGGCCAGCAAGGCTTCCAGTTCGGGTAGCCACAGCTCGGCCCACAGGTCGCGCAGGCGCCCGCGCACCTCTTCGTCGCGCGCGCCCAAGGCCACCAGTTCCGTCCACACGACCAAGTCCTCGTGGGTGCGGTAGGCCCCCGGCGCGAAAAGGGAGGCGACCCGCTCGCGCAGCGGCAGACCGGGATCACGGCGGAAGATCTCCGTTCCCATCGCCCCGACGGCGTGTTCGATGAACGCGCCGATCAGCTCGTCACGGGACCCGAAGTAGTGCAGTACCAACGTGCGCTGCATTCCCGCCACCTCGGCGACCTTCGCGAACGTCACCCCGGCCAGCCCTTCCCTCGTCACCACTTCGGCCGTCGCTCGAAGGATCTCCGGGATCCGCTCCTTCGCCTTGCTCGGGCGGCCGATTTGATTTACTGTCATGACAGTAAATATATCAGAGAGGGTGGTCTGCATGCGAGTTCTCGCGCTCGGTGGCGCCGGAGAGATGGGGGCGGCCGCGGCGGCGGTCCTGGCCGCCGCCGGCTCCGTGACCGAAGTGGTGATCGCCGACCGTGACCTGTCGCGCGCCACCGCGGTGGCGGACTCGTTGGGCGCCAAGGTTTCGGCACGACGGTCCGACGCGACGGACCACGCCGGGCTGGTCACCGCGATGAAGCGGTTCGACCTGGTCGTCAACACGGTGGGCCCGTTCTTCCGGTTCGGCGTACCGGTCCTGACCGCGGCGATCGAGGCGGGCTGCGATTACATCGACATCTGCGACGATCCGGAGCCGACGCTGCGCATGCTCGAACTCGGCGAACAGGCCGAGGCCGCCGGAGTGTGCGCCCTGATCGGCACGGGCGCCAGCCCCGGTATCGCGAGCATGCTCGCGGTGCGCGCGGCACGGGAACTCGACACGGTCGAAACCATCCTCACCGGCTGGAACATCGGCGCGGCGCCGCCGGAAACCCCGTATCCCGGAACGGGCCCCAGCGCGGCGGTCGTGCACATGATGGAACAGATCAGCGGCACCATCCCCATGCTGCGCGAGGGACGGCTGGTCAGGCGCCCCGCACTCGAGAAGGTCGAATGGATCCACCCCGGGCTCGGCACCCTGAGCGGGCGCACCGTCGGACATCCCGAAGCCGTGACCCTGCACCGCGCCTTCCCCAGCCTGCGCGACAGCACCAACGTATGCGTCGGGGACAAGGCCGCGCTCACGTTGCTGGCCGGTCTGCGGCGGTTCATCGACGCCGGCGCGCTGACCCTCGATCGCGCCGCGAGGCTGCTCGAACGCGCGGAGAAACTTCTGTCCACCACTACGAGCGACATCTTCAAACAAGGCACTCCGCCACCGCTTTTCGCTGTGGCGACCGGCATCCGGCACGGGAGTCCCGGGATCGCGGCCACGATCCTGGCCAATACACCGGGGTTCACCATGGCCGCCGCGACCGGTGTCCCGCTGGCGGTGTCGGCGCTGCTCATCCCCGCCGCCCGCCGACCCGGTGTGCACACCCAGGAAACCCTCATCGACCCCGACGACTTCTTCACCGCGCTGGCCGCGCACTGCATCGGGAGCCCGCCGCCCGCGCGGATGACCGCCACCACGACCAGCTGGGCGGGCGAGCTGGAGAACAAGCGAGCGTTCGACACGTCGCTATTGACCGCCCTGATGACGCCTTGAGCGGCAAGCTCACCTGGACGGCATAGATTGTCTATAGTCGCCTCTTGACATAATCTATGGCGAGGGTTATAAGAAAAGTATCCGATCAGGACCTTGTGGTGGGGACTTGGGAAGTGATCGAGATGCACGATTGGGCTGTTCTCCGCGTCGCCGCCAACTTCGGCGACCGCTCGGCACCGCGCCGCGTGCCCCCGCGCCGTCCCCCGGACCACCACTCGGAAGCACGCGGTGACCGCGCGGGCGGGTCCACCCACCGGTTCGGCCCGCGAGACGAGGCCCGCCCTGGCATTCAGGCGACAGCCGCCAGAGCACCGGCCCGGGAACGGTCACCTCCGTCCTTGCGGGAAGCGGAAATCGACGACGACCGCGCTGGGAGGTGATGCCGGCGAGGGCGGTGTCCGCCCCCGTATTCCTTTCTCGACTGACGACTCGGATCCCGCCCGCCGCGGCCCGCGCGCCGCGGCGGGTATCGCTCTGTCCCGGATCGGGCGGAGGCAGGCCGCTCCCGGCTGACCGAAGTTCTGACCGGTGTGAAAGGAGACTGTGAGATGTTGATGCGTACCGATCCGTTCCGGGAGCTCGACCGGCTGGCCCAGCAGTTCCTCGGCGCCACCGGGACGGCGGCCCGCCTGGCGACGATGCCGATGGACGCCTACCGCACCGGGAACGACTACGTGGTCGCGTTCGACCTGCCCGGTGTCCGGCCGGAGTCGATCGAACTGAACGTCGAGCGGAACGTGCTGACGGTCAAGGCCGAACGCCACGGCGTCGCGGGCGAGAACGCGGAGTTCGAGGTCGCCGAGCGGCCCCACGGAACGTTCAGCAGGCAGCTGTTCCTCGGCGAGACACTCGACCCCGACCGCATCGAGGCCGGCTACGAAGCCGGGGTACTCACCCTGCGGATCCCGGTCGCCGAACGCGCCAAGCCGCGCAAGATCACCATCAACGCCGCCGACGAAACCAAACAGATCAACGCCTGACCCTCACCGAGCCACCACGGTCCCGGAGATCCCGGCCCCACGGGCATGGTTCTCCGGGACCTGGCCTTACGCCGCCTCTGGGTCAGCGCGCGTGGGAGTGTCCGGGTCTCTTCGCAGGAAAGTCCGGCAGCGCCCTCTTTTCGACGACGTGACGGGCGACTTCGAGGATCCGCCGCCGATGACGGCGCGCGTGACCGCGCATGAGCTCGAAGGCGGCGTTGACGTCGGTATCGAGACGTGTGGCCAGGATTCCCTTGGCTTGTTCGATCAGGACACGGCCGTGCAGCGCGGTCTGCAGCTGCGTGACCACGAGGGACTGACCGCGGACCTCACGCTCGTGCACGTGACCGATGGCGGCCGCGGTGGCGAGCGTCTGCACCAACCGGACTTCGGACGCCGGCATCGGGTCGGCCTCCGCGTGCAGGAGCAGCACCGAACCGAGAACCTCTTCCCGCAGCCGGATCGGCACCGAACACACTTGCCGGTATCCGACCCGCTGGACGGCGGCCGCGAAAGCGGGCCAGCGGCGGGCCGCACCGGTCAAGCCCATCGGGCCGACCGGCTCTCCCGTGCGATAGCTGCCCAGAACCGGTCCTTCGAGGCGCGCCAGCGTGAGCACGTCGAACAGGTCGGCGGACGCGCCCGCCGTCGCCGATGTCCATCGTCCGGCCTCTCCCGAGGCCACCATCACCGCGGCGGCGGTGACGTCGACGAACTCGGTACATCGCTCGGCCAGCAGGGTGACCTGATCGGTGACATCGAAGTCCTTCACCAGTGTGTCGGTGAGCTCGACCACGGCGTCGGCCAAGCGCTGTTCTCGTCTCATGAATTCCTTTCTCCACCGCACAGGAAGAAGTAAGGCGCCTGGCGCGTCGGCTGCCGAACCACCCATGATCGCCATTCCGGGTCACCGTTTACATTCATCCCGGAATTGTCGAATGGCCACGGGCACAGCACCTCAGATCTCGCATACGTGGCAACGGCTTCTGCTCAACCACACCACAGACGAAAAATCCTAAGGATCGACAGCGGGACCCGGCAAGCGCAATCACGCGGTTGGCGCCGTGAATCGAAAGCGAAACACTTCGCATTCGCCGGTGAACGATCTCTCGAAGACGGCGGATTCAGGGCCGGCAACTCAAGGCGTGCCAGGATGGCGAAGGCCGTGCGGCAGTAGTCCAATGATCCTGTCGCCGTCGATTCGTTCGACGAGCAGCGCGGGCCGTGATCACCCGGCGGTCGCGGTTCGACCCGCACCAGGAGTGAGCCCGTCCTCGCTCTTTTCCCAGACGGAGACGTGCTTGGTGCTGTCGGCCGTCAGCTCCGAGCGGTCCCATCCCGCCCAGCGGTATTTCAGGGTCATCCCGGCGATGCGCGCCATGAGGTCCATCTCGGCGGGCCAGGCGTACCGGAAGGGAATACGGCGAAACCGCCCCTTCCCGTCGGGTGACACGGTGACGTGGTTCGACGTGAACTCCTGCGTCACGACGTCGTACTGGTCGAATCCGACGTAGCCGCCGCCGTCACGGCCGGGCGCCACCGCGAACGGCACGGTGTCCTGCCCGGGCGGAAGGCCGCGCACACCCGGCAGCCCCACCTCGACGAGGAACAGGCCGCCCGGCCGCAGGTGCGCGGCCGCGTTCCGGAAGACGTCGACCTGGCCGTCCTGCGTGGTCACGTTGCCGATCGTGTTGAACACCAGATAGACCAGCGAAAACCGGCCGGGCAGCCGCGTCGACGACATGTCGCCGATGGTGACGTCGACCGCGTTGCCTCCCGGTTTGTCCGCGATCCGGGCCGCCATGGCCCGGCTCAGCTCGATGCCGCTCACCCGCACCCCGCGCGCCGCGAGCGGGGCAGCGATCCGCCCGGTCCCGACCGCGAACTCCAGCACCGGCCCGTCGGCCAGCTCCGCCAGAACGTCCACCATGGGCGTCACCACGTCGGGCGCGTTCGCACCGCCCGGATCGTCGTAGGTCGCGGCCACACTTTCCGGGAACCAGCCGTCGGCCGGGTCGTCTCCCGGCTCGACGGTCTCGGAGCTGTTCGTGCGCATGGTCCCGGACGCTACGCCCGACACCGTCGGCGCCGCATTCCCTTTTCGGACCAGGCGAACTCGCGTCCACAAAGGACACCCATCGTGCTCTCGATCGGCGGCCGCGATTCCCTATTACCGTTGTCTGAACGTTTCCTCCCTCCCAGCGAATTTCCTTCGTCCGTCCCGGACGACGGGAGGACCCGATGATGCCGATGTGGAGCGACCGGAAGACGTGACGGCGGAGCAGGCTGCTGGTGACGATCGCGGATCTGCAACCTCGCCGGCTGGATCTGTGTTCTGCCTGACCGCGCTGGCCGGCTCAGCTCCGTCACGGTGGCGGAACGGATGCGGCCACTTCAGCGCGCGGTCGGGCGTCATCGTCACCACCCCGGACTCGGCGATCTGGCCGACCGCCTCGACCGCTACCTGACCCACTCCCTACGATCCTCGACATAGCCGCGTGAGGTGGCGCTTAACGAGACCGGGTCGCGGGTACTCCCGAACCACCCGGGCCGCCCGGGAACGGTGATCAGGGGGACGAACGTGGGCAGACTGAGAACGAGGTCGCGGTGAGCACGGCCACCACCGACCCGTTCGTCCATCCGGCGCTGTTCTACCGCGATCCGGAGGAGTACCTGGCGGGCACCGTGCCGTTCATCCTCGATGGCCTGGCGGCGGGCGATCCGGTCGCGGTGTCGGTGCCGGGCGCCAACCTGGAGCTGCTGCGCACCGCCTTGGGCGGGGACGCGGAGCGAGTGCGGCTGCTGGACATGACCAAGGAAGGCCGCAACCCCGGCCGGATCATCCCCGGCGTCCTCCGCGCGTTCGCCGACGCCCATCCGGCACGGCGGGTCCGCATCATCGGCGAACCGATCTGGGCCGGGCGTTCCGAACTGGAATACCCGGCCTGCGCCCAGCACGAGGCACTGATCAACCTCGCGTTCACCGGCCGCGAGGTCACCATTCTCTGCCCGTACGACACCGCACGGCTGGACGCCCGCGCCCTGGCCGACGCCGAGGTCACCCACCCCGTCCTGATCGACGCCACCGGCGAACGCGTCAGCACCGGGTATGCCCCGCAGCACGTCATCGCCGAGTACAACACGCCGCTGCCCGAACCGGCGACGTCCACCACACTCGACTCCATCGCGGGCGACGCGGCATCACAGGCCCACGCCCGCGCGGTGACCCGCGCGCAGGCACGGCAGGCGGGCTTCTCACCGGACCGGGTCGGTGACGTCGAACTCGTGGTCGCCGAGTTGCTGGCCAACAGCGTCGACCACGGAGGCGGGCAGGGACGGCTGCGGATCTGGCCGGAGCCCGCGCAGCTCGTCTGCGAGGTCAGCGATCCCGGGCACCTGACCGACCCGCTGGCCGGACGGCGGCCCGCCCCCGCCGGGCAGCTGCGTGGCCGCGGGCTCCTGCTGGTCAACCATCTGGCCGACCTGGTCCGCGTCCACACCGGCCCGCTCGGCACCACCGTCCGCGCCTGCTTCACCTACCGGGCGGACTGACCGCCGGGGCCCGGGTCAGTCCTGCTCCGGCGCACTCGCCAGCCCGACGGTCATCGACGGACCGGCGGAGTCCGGCCGCGGTGTCGGCCCGAACCAGTCCAGGCAGACCACCATCGCGTCGTCCTCGGCCTGTTTACCGTGGCGGCGGGTGGTCAGCTCCCGCAGTACGGAACCCGGGACGTGCGCGGCGGGCAGATCGGCGGTCGCGACGACCGCGTCGCCGAACTCCTGGTCCCCGTACCGCTCGCCATGGGGACCGACAACGTCGTAGACGCCGTCGCTGACGAACACGAACCTGTCCCCGTCGGCGGCCTGGAACCGGTGTGACGCGTAGACGGTGTCCTCGAAGGTGCCGAGCGGCAACTGCTCCTCGAACTCGACCCGCTCGGCCTTGCCGTCCCGTAGCCGCCACAGCCGCGGCGAGCCGGCGTCGACCACTTCCACCGAACCGGTCGCGAGGTGGAATTCCAGCAGCAGCGCGGCGACGTGCCGGGAACCGCGATAGTGCGCGTAGATCGCCTGGTCGGCGAGTTCGGCCTGGGCGTCGAGCGTGACCCCGGCGCGGCGGGCGTTGCGCAACGCGTTGACGGCCAGGTTGGTCAGCAGCGCGGCTTCGCTGCCTTCCCCCATGCCGTTGATGAGCGTGACGGCGAGTTTGTGGGCGGAGGCGGACCAATCGAAGCAGTCGCCGTAGATCGCGTAGGCGGGTTCGAGCTGGCCGCCGAGCGCGAACTCGGCGCGGGTGCAGGCCCGTCCGGGCAGCAGCTGCCACTGCATCTCCGCGGCCAGCGTCAGCCGCGAAGAGCGGCGGGCCTGGATATAGAGGTCGGTGTCGCGGTCGGCGACGAACAGTTCATGCGCCAGCGCTTCGGCGAACCGCTCGAGTTCGGCCCAGACGGGCGGTTCCGGTTCCCGGGGAAGGGTCACCGCGAGGATGCCGAGCCGGTCACCGCGGACGCTGACCGGCAGATATCCGGTCACCTTCGCGCCGTCTTGTTCGAACGTGGCGGCCTGCGCGACGAAGGCCGAACCGGGAACGGTGCCGTCGACGGGGATCGGGTCGCAGGTGTAGGGCAGCGTGCTGACCTGGCACAGTTCGGTGAGCGCGTAGTCGGCCATCAGCAGCTCGACCGACAGCGCGCCGAAATGTTCGGCCAAGGCCGAGCGAAGGGCCGCGGGCAGGTCATGGGGCGGGACATCCCGCAAAAGACGCTCCACGGCCAGGGATCTGTCCAACGCCTGCCTCCCGCTCACCCGGATCGCGCACCGTCCGGCGCACGGTGGTTCTGTTGAGTCTGCGCCGCTCCGGCGTGCCGGTCTACGGCGATTCGCGTGAGCTGTGCTGCAGGAATGAGCATAGGGATGCCACAGTGGACCCTGTGGATCGGTCCCGCGAGCAGCCCGCCCCGGAAGGCGAGGCCGCGAAGTTCGACCTGCCCGACCTCTTCGGACTCGTGGTCGAGCAGGTCCGGGACGTGTCCCCGCGGCCGTTGTCCACCGCCCAGCTGCGTGCGGTGGTCGCGCTGGACCACCACGATGGGCTGAACCTGCGCGCGCTGGCCGAGCTGCTCGACTCGACCCCTCCGCTGGTGAGCCGCCTCTGCGACCGGCTCGAAGCGGTCGGCTTCCTCGAACGTCTGCCCAGTTCCCGCAGTCGCCGGGAGCTGACCCTGCGGCTGAGCCTGCGTGGCCGCGCCTACCTGCGGGATCTTCGCGCCCAGCGACGGGAGAACGTCCAAGCGGTGCTGAAGAAGATGACCCCGGACGGGCGTGCGGCGCTGGCGGCGGGGCTGCGGGAATACCACGGCATCGCCGCCGGGGAACCGGCCCATCCTGAAGGTTCGGCCTTGCCCGAGTAGGATCAACTGTTGTTATATGACAACTGTTGATTCGGCGTACAGCAGAGCGCGCCCCGACCGCAGGAGGACACGGTGCCGGGGACGGACGACGCCCACGTACGCGAACTGCTGAGCCGGACTCTCGACGAAGACCACGCCACGCTGGTGGCCGACTGGGTACGGCATCAGCTGGACACCGCCGTCGCGCCACACAGCGAACAGGATCTTCGCCGCGAAGCGGCCGAACTACTCGAAGCGTTGCGGGCCGCGCTGAACACGACGGTGGCCGCGGGCCGGATCGTCGCGCGGGACGACGCGGTCCGCGACGCGCTGACCTCGCTGTCCGAGCATCGGGCCCGCGCCGGCGCGGAACCTTCGGCCACCGCCATGGCGATCCTGTCACTGAAGCGCATGATGCTGTCCGCGATCGAACGGCGCACCGACGACGCCGAACTGCGTTACCGGGCGGCGCTGCTCGTCACCGACCTCCTCGACAGCGCCGGGGTGCTGGCCTTCGCGATCTACGCCAACGGACGCGAGCACATCATCCGGGAGCAGCACGACCAGATGCTCGAACTCTCCACGCCGGTCGTGCGGCTGTGGCGGCACGTGCTCGCGGTGCCCCTGATCGGCACCCTCGACAGCGCACGCACCCAGGTGGTGATGAACAACCTCCTGGAAGCGATCCAGGCCCACGAGGCCCGCGTCGCGATCATCGACATCACCGGCGTGTCCACAGTGGACACAGCGGTGGCACAGCACCTGCTGCAGACCGTCAGCGCGGTCCGGCTGATGGGCGCGGACTGCGTCATCAGCGGTATCCGCCCGTCGATCGCCCAGACGATCACGCAGCTGGGCATCGATCTGTCGCATATCGTCACGCGCGGCACCCTCGCCGACGCGCTGGCCACCGCGCTGCGGCTGATCGGCGACGACGCCCGTCCCGCCGCGGTGACCGGGTGAACGCCCAGGAGGGCCTGCCGATCCTGCGACTCGGAGACGTCCTGCTCACCGGGCTTCTGAGCGATCTGGACGACAAGACCGCGCTCCGGTTCACCGAGGAGCTCACCGCCCGCATCTCCGACGAGGGCATCCGCGGCGTGGTCATCGACATCTCCCGGCTGGAGATCATCGACTCCTTCGTCGCGCGGGTGCTGATGCAGCTCGCCGACACCGGTCGCCTGCTCGGCGCCCGGATGGTCGTCGCCGGGATGCGCCCCGCCGTCGCGATCACCCTGTCCGAACTCGGACTGCAGCTCACCGGCGTCCGGACCGCGCTCAACGCCGAGCAGGCCATGGAGCTGCTGGGCTGGCGCCGTCCTGTCGAGGCCGCCGAAGAGGCGCCTCATGCTCCCTGACGAACTGACCGGCTCCGCTCCCGCCGTCCCGGCCCGCGAGCACGTCGTGCAGGTGGAAGAGGATCTGCTCACCGCGCGGCACGCCGTGCGGGCCGGCGCGGTCGCGGTGGGCTTCTCCATCGTCGACCAGACCAAGATCGTGACCGCGGCCAGCGAACTGGTCCGCAACGCCTACATCCACGGAGGGGGCGGGGTCATGACGATCACCGTGCCGCGCGACGAGCGCGGCCGGATCGGGCTGCGACTGCGAGTGCGCGACAACGGCCCTGGCATCGCCGACGTCGAACAGGCGATGACCGACGGGTTCAGCACCGGTGCCGGGCTCGGTCACGGCCTCGGCGGCACCCGCCGTCTCGTCGACGAATTCCACCTCGACACCACCCCCGGCCGGGGCACGACCGTCACGATCACGCGCTGGAAGACATGATCGGCCCCGTGGTGGTCCCGCCTGCCTCGCGGCGTCTGCGCGTCGACCACGTCAGCGCCGTCTACGCCGCCGCCAGGGCCGCCAGGGAGACCGGCCGCGCGGCGGGGCTCCCGCAGGTGCTCACCGAACGCGCGGCCGTGGTGACCTCCGAACTGGCGGGCAACCTCGACCGGCACGCGATCAACGGGTCGGTGGTCGTGCAGCGGTCCCCGATCGGCCTCGGGATCGACGTCCTGGCCGCCGACGACGGCCCCGGGATGGCCGACGTCGGCCATTGGCTTCTCGACGGCAACACCACCACGGGCACGCTCGGCACCGGTCTCGGCGCGGTCAGCCGGATGGCGACCGTCTTCCGGATCCGTTCCGTGCCACGGGACGGCACCATCGCGGCGGCGCGTCTCCTCGTCCCGGGCACCCCGGCGGGCCGCGCCGCGGCGATCGGGCACTTCTGCCTGCCGCGCGAGGGTGAGGTCGTCTGCGGCGACGCCATCGCCGTCGCCGAGCTGACCGACGGCTGGACCGCCGTCGTCGTCGACGGCCTCGGTCACGGCCCGGACGCCGCCGAAGCGGCCGACGCGGCGATCCGGGTGTTCCGGCAGAACCCGGACCGGCCGCTCCCCCAGCAACTCACGAGCATGCACCGGGCGCTGCGGACCACCCGCGGCGCGGCGGTCGCGCTGGCCCGGATCACGCCCCACCGCCTCGAATTCTGCGGCGTCGGCAACGTCAGCGGCACGACGATCGGCACCGGCGGCCGGTCGCAGCTGCTGCTGAGCATCCCCGGTGTCGTCGGCTTCACCCTGCCCGCCATCCAGGTCCGGCACACCGTGCTGGCCGAAGGCGACGTCGTCGTGCTGCACACCGACGGTGTCGAGCGCACCTGGCGCACCCCGGCCGTCACCGACCTCCCGGCGCACGCGCTGTCCCTCGCCGCCCGCGTCGCCCACCACCACCGCAATCCCCGCGACGACGCCGCCCTGCTCGCCCTGCACCCGGACAGGCTGACCTGATGCACCCGGATCTCGCCCGGCTCCGCCGTCTCCTGCGCGCCGCCTGCGCCGAGGGCGGTGTCCCGGCGTACGAGCGCGCACGTCTCGTCGTCGCCGCGACCCTGCTCGCCGAACCCGCCCTCGACGCGGGCGCGAAGATCACGCTCGAAACCTCCACCACGGACGGCCTGCTCGCCGTCACCCTCCGGCTCCCGTATCCGGTCGCGCGGTCACAGCGAGACTGGCTCCCGCTGCTGCCCGACGCGGGGGACGGCGCCGGTCTCACCTGGCACCTCCCCACGACCCCGGCCCGGCACCCCGCCCCGGCCGACGACGCCGAGGCCACCCGGGAGGAAACGCTCGCGCTCATCGCGCGGGCCGACGGACTCGCCCAGGAACAGCGGGAACTCAAACACGAACTCGCGGAGACGAACAGCGGCGTCCTGGCGATGTACGTCGAACTCGAACAACGCGACGAGCAACTCCGCCGGGCGCACGCCGTCATCTTCCGTGAACTGGAAGACGCGCTCCGGCCCCCGCCACCAGCCGTCCCGAGCCTCGAACTGGCCGTCCACTACTCCCCGACCGATCCGGACTCCCCCACCGGCGGCGACCTCTACGACTGGTTCGTCCTCCCCGACGGGCACCTGCACATCACCCTCGTCGACGCCGTCGGGCACGGCGTCACCTCGACCCGCCACGCCCTCACCGTGACCCACGCGATCCGCACCCTCGCCCTGGAAGGCCATCCCTTCCGCGATCTCGTCGCCAGGACCGCACGGACCCTGGCGACGATCGAACCCGATCTGATGGCCACGGTGATCCTCGCGCGGATCGATCCGGCGACCGGCGACGTGACGCTCGCGAGCGGCAGCCACCCGGCCCCCGTGCACCTCACCCCGGGCGGTGACCCACGGCTGCTGCGGTCCCCGGTCGTCGGCCGCGGGATCGGCTTTCCCGACCCCGGCACCCCCGAACTCGCCCACTGTGTCCTGGCGGCGGGCGACACCCTGCTGCTCTACACCGACGGTCTCGTCGAAAGCCGCAAGGATTTCCAGGAAGGGCAGACCCGGCTCCTCGCGCTCGCCCGCGCACACGCCACCCTGGCCACCGCGGACCTCCCCCGGGAACTGGTCACCCGGATGCACGACGTCGTCCTGCACGCCGACGACACCGTCGCCCTCGCCGTCCACCGGATTCCGGGCCACGGCAAGAGGAATCCCTGAGGCGTCCACAAAGGACAGCGGCAGGCTACTCGTGGACGGCGGCCTCGACGGTGGCCTCCAGCCGCGCCCCCAGGACGGTGCAGTCCCGGATCGGGTCGTCGCGAGGACAGGTGAGCAGGTGCTCGAGCACCTCTTGTGCCGCGCGGAGCCGTTCGATCTGGTGCTGCATCACGCGGATCGACTCGGCCATGACCTTCCTCGTCTCCCCGCTCGGCGGTTCGTCGGAAAGCGTGGCGGCGGTGCTCGCCACGCTCATCATCCCGTCCTGGTGGAGCAGCTGGACGAGCGCGAGCCTGCGTAATTCGTCGCGGCCGTAGGTGCGCACGGTTCCCCGCCGTCCGGCCGGGTGCAGCAGGCCGACCTGGTCGTAATAGCGCAGGGCGGAGACGGAGATCCCGAAGTACCGCGCCACCTCGCTGATCGAGTAATCCACGTCACCAGGATCGCAGGTTGCGCTCAAGTCCACTTGAGCGAGCACGGTGGAACGCGAAGTGATCAGTGAGGAGACACCGTGGAGCGATTCGAAGCAGTGGTGGCGGGCGCCGGGCCGGTGGGGCTGTCGACGGCGTTGTTCCTGGCGGACCGGGGGGTACGGGTGCTGGTGGTGGACGCGCGCGACCCGTTCGATCGGCCGCCGCGTGCCGGTACGTCGATGCGGACCCTGGAGTTGTTCCGGGGCATCGGACTGGGGCCGACGCTGGATCGGGTCGGCTGGGAAGGCCCGCCGCCGTTGCGCTCGATCGTCAAGGACAGCGCCACCGGAACCGTGCTGCACCGGTCGGCCCCGCCACCGCGCTACGCGGAGCGGCTGGACACCTGCGGCCCGACCGATCCCCGGCTCGTGATGACGCAGTACGAGGTGCAGCGGTTCACCTGGGAAGAGCTGCGGCGCCGCGGTGGGCAGGTCCGGTTCGGCACCGAGTTGACCGGTTTCACCGCCGACTCCGAAGCCGTGCGCGTCGAGCTGGCCGACGTCGGCACCGGCCGCGAACACCAGGTGACCGGCGATTATCTGATCGGGACCGACGGTGCCCGCAGCCGGGTGCGGGAGCTGCTCGGCGTCGACCTGCCCGACCGGCGGGTCGACGGCAGGCTCAACACCGCCTTCTTCCGGGCCGACCTGCGGAAGCTGCTGCCGGAATCGGCCACGCACGCCTGTTTCATCCGCAACGAACAGATCTATTGCACGCTGTTCGCGAAGGGCGCGGCCGGTGACCGCTGGTCTTCGCACCTCATGGACTACCCCGGCAAACCGGCCGGACTCGCCCGGCTGTCGCCCGAGCGGACCTTGAGCCTGCTGCGCGCGGCGATCGGCGACGACACGGTGCCGATCGACCTGATCGAATGCAACGCCTGGGAGGCCGCGGCCGGCATCGCCTCGGCGCTCCGGCGCGGCCGGGTGTTCCTGGCGGGCGACGCCGCCCATGTGCAGAGTTCCGCCGGTGGGCTGGGGATGAACACCGGCATCCAGGACGGGCACAACCTCGCCTGGAAACTCGCCGCCGTCCTGCGCGGCCAGGCCGACGAGGCCCTCCTCGACAGCTACGAGCCCGAACGCCGCGCCGCCGCCGAGGCGTCACTGGCGCTGTCCCGCCGGTTGCTCCGCGGCTACCAGGCCCATCAAGACCCAGAACAGCTTTACGCGCAGGCGGCCGCCGACTACCTGCGCGGGATGATGTTCTACCGCTACGACTCCCGCGCGGTGCTCACCGACGACGCCGAGCCGCCCGACGTCCTCGACGACCGGGCGGCGCCCGGCCACCGCCTGCCCCACCGCTGGCTCACCGACGGCGGCCGGCGACTGTCCACACTCGACCTTTTGGGTCCACAATGGACCTTGATGACCGGTGACGGCGGCACCGGCTGGCTCACCGTGGGCACGGAAGAGCTGCGCGTGCGGCGGATCACCGCGGCCATGGCCGACGGCGATCGCGCCGCCTTCGCGCGGATGGCGGGTACCGGACCGGACGGCGCCCTTCTCGTTCGCCCGGACGGTTTCGTCGCCTGGCGGTCGCACGGTCTGCCGGCGGACCCGGACCGCGCCGTCCGTTCCGCCCTGCGCACCCTGCTCGGATACACCGCCGACCGGGCAAGGGCCAGCTGACGAAGCCGGGCTGAAGGGCGCTTTCCCCGCGTCGCATGCGGGGAAAGCGCCCTTCGCCGTGTGAGATGAGGGGAAAGGGCCCTTCAGCCCCTCCCGCCCGACGCCAGGTCGCGAGGGAGCGGGGTCGGCCTGGTCGTGAGTGGTAAGTGTCGTTCTAACGACACTTACCACTCACGACTCCCCACCTCGGAACCTCAGGATGGAAAAGGCTCAGTGAAGGCGAAAGCGTTGTCCCGTACCCAGTCGGCGAAAGTGAGCGCGGGCCTGCCCAGCAGGTCTTCCACGGTCCTGGTGGTGGGGCCGGGGCGGAGGGCGTAGTCGGCCAGGGAGCCGAGCAGCCGGGCGGGGACCTCTTCGGGCAATCCTTGCGCGAGCATGCCCTGCCGCACCTGTTCGGGCGGGAGTTCCTGGAAGGACAACGCCCGGCCGACGGCGGAGCCGATGATCCGCACCTTCTCGGCTTGGTCCAAGGAATGCGGGCCGGTCAGCGTGTGGACCATCCCCGCATGGGCGCCGCCCGTGAGGGCCTGTACGGCGACCGCCGCGATGTCGGCCTCGTGGATCGGCGACGTGGCGGCCTGGGCATACGCGCCGCGTACCACGTCACCGGCTTTGAGCTGCGGCGCCCAGGCCAGCGCGTTGGCGGCGAAGTCGGCCAGCCGCAGGACCGTCCATTCGAGACCGGAACCGGCGACGAGGTCCTCGGCGGCCTTGAACTGCGCGGCGAACCGGGCCTCTCCCGCCGGGTACTCCACCGTGGTGGCCGACAGCAGCACCAGCCGCCGTACACCTTGTCTTTCGGCCAGTTTCACCAACTCGGCGAGGCCGGGGCCGGTCGCACGCGGGCTGAGCTGGATCGCCTCGACCCCTTCCAGTTCCGGTTCGATCCACTGTGGACTGAACAGGTCACCGCTGACGACTTTCACGCCGTCGGGAGAGGGTGTTTCGCCGAGGCCGCGAGTGACCGCGGCGACGGCCGCGCCTTCCTGTAGCAGCATATCCGTCACTCGACGTCCCACGACGCCGTTGGCTCCGGTGATCAGGATCATGATGGGTTCGTCCTTCTGTTCGGCGGACAGATCTGTCCACTGTGGAACAAGGGAGGGGTCAGGCGGGGATCGCGAGCCGCTCTTCGGCCGGAACGATCCGGCGACGACGGAACGGCATCAGCATCGTCGGGTGGGAGATGCTCCAGGCCGCCGACTTGCAGATCATCTCCTTGACGCGCACGGCGGTCTTGCCGGTGAGCGCGGACGGTTTGGGCTGGTCGTCCGGGGTCACCCACTGCACGACCGCGTCGCGGCGGCCGAGGCTGATGCACTGGCCGCTGTAGCCGATCTTGTTCGCGGGGAGCGGGCATCCGGTCAGGCGGGCGGCGATGGCGTCGGCCGCCTGGTGCGCGGTGGGAACTCCCGAGGCGCAGGACATCCGCAGCGGCGTACCGCTCGCGCCCGGGGCGAGCGCGGCGTCACCGACGGCGTAGACGTCCTCGTGCGAGACCGACCGCATCGTCTCGTCGACGACGATCTGTCCCGTCGCGGAGACCTCCAAGGTGGTGGCCGCGGCGAGGGGGTGGACGGCGAAACCGGCCGTCCAGACCGTCACCTGGGCCGGGATCGCCCGGCCGTCGCCGGTGACCGCGCCCGCCGGCTCGACGCCCACGATGTCGGTGTGCTCGTGCAGGGTGATGCCGAGCCGGTCGAAGGCCTGGCGCAAGTGGTTCTGGGCCTTCTCGCTCAGCCAGCCGCCGAGGTCGCCGCGGACGGCGAGCGAGACGTCGAGGTCCGGCCGGGCCTCGGCGATCTCGGTGACGGCTTCGATGCCGGTGAGACCACCGCCGACGACGAGCACGGTGCCGCCCGCGGCGAGGTCGGCCAGGCGCTTGCGCAGCCGCAGCGCGGACTGCTTGCCGGCGACGCTGTGGGCGTGCTCGGCGACGCCGGGGACACCGCAGTCGGCGGCGGTGCTGCCCAGCGCGTAGACGAGCGTGTCGTAGGAGATCTCGCCGGGTCCGTCGGCGCCCGCGAGGCTGACGGTCTTGCGTTCGGCGTCGACCGCGGTCACGCGCGCCACCCGCACTTGCACGCCGGTGCCCGCGAAGACATCGGCCAGCGCGCGTGGCTCCAGGTCCTGACCGGTCGCGAGCTGGTGCATGCGGACGCGCTCGACGAACTCGGGGTCGGCGTTGACGAGGGTGATCTCGGTGTCGGCGGGGTGCAGGCGCTTGGCGAGGCGGCCGGCGGCGTTGGCTCCGGCGTATCCGGCCCCGAGGACGACGATCTGGTGCTTCATGGCTTCCCTCATTCCTGTCCGGCTGGTGTCGCTCCCTGAACCGGACAGCGGCGCGAAACCTGACAGCGGAATGATGTGATCCGGGTCACCAAGTGTCGGGAAGCGGTTCTCCCTGGTCGGCAACGGCCCAATGGCGCTCCGCGCGTTCGAGCTTGGCGGGGTTCACCTGGGCGTGGACGGCCGCGATACCGTCGTCGGTCACGTCCAGCGTGACGATCCCGGCGATCTGGCCTTCGACCTCCAGCACCAGCGCGGGCATCCCGTTGACGACCGCGGCGAACAGGACGGGACGGCCGCCGATGAGCGACCACTTCGCCGCACTGGGCTTGAACAATCCGTGCAGGAACCTCGCCACCCGCGTCGCCCCGGTGACCGGGCGCGGCAACGAGAACAGCACGCCGCCGCCGTCGCCCACGCTGATCGCGTCGTCGGTCAGCATCCTCACCAGCGAGTCGGTCTTGCCGCTGAGCGCCGCGGCGAGGAACTCCTCGACGATCTTGCGGGCCGCGGCCGCGTCGACCGGCACGCGGCGCCTCTCCGCGGCCAGATGCTGCTTGGCGCGCCGGTAGATCTGCTGACAGTTCGACTCGGTGAGGTCGAGCACCTCGGCGATCTCACCGTGCGAGTAACCGAACGCCTCGCGCAGCACGTACACGACGCGTTCCTTGGCCGAAAGCCGCTCCATCAGCGCGAGCATCGCGATCGAGACCGATTCACGCTGCTCGACGGTGTCCGACGGGCCGAGCATCCGGTCCCCGGCGAAGACCGGCTCGGGCAACCACTGCCCCACATAGGTTTCCCGCCTGGCCCGCGCGGAGGTGAGACGGTTGAGACAGATGTTGGTGAGCACCTTCGTCAGCCACGCCTCGGGCGTCTCGATCAGCTCCCGGTCGGCCGACTGCCAGCGCAGGAACGTGTCCTGTACGGCGTCCTCGGCGTCGTTCGCCGAACCCAGCAGGCGGTAGGCGATCGCCTCCAGCCTGCCCCTGGCCCCCTCGAACAGCTCGACCTCGCGCGCACCGATCAGCATGGTCGAAGTTAACCATCCTCACCGACGACCGTGGTCCCGTCCGTGAAGGACTCCTTGAGGGACCCTGAGTCCCTCAAGGAGTCCTTCACGGCCTTCGACGACGCGCGGGCGGGTGCGATGCGCGGGCGGCGCCCTGGCAGGCTAGTTTGCCCGGGTGAGTCTCCTTGATGACGTGGCCGAGCGCGATGGCTGGCGCTGCTGGGTGTGCGACGAACCGGTCGACCCCGGCATGTCGGTGAACGACCCTCGCGGACCCAGCGTCGACAGCCGCACCGCCGACCGGAAGGCCAAGATCCCCGAGCGGCTCGCGCACCGCGGGTGCAACACCCGCAAAGGCGCGGTCAAGGTGGTCATCGCCTGGCCGGATCGCCTGCACGTGGTCGAACCCGCGCCGCTGATCACGGTCGCCGGGAGGCTGGAGCGCAAGGGTGGCCGCGAGATGGTGGCGCGGTGCCCGACCGAGCGGGACGCCCGCGAGGCGGCGGAGTGGCTGGTGGACCGGTTCTCCCGGCTGGTACCGGGGCTGCCGGTGACCGCCAATGTCGAGCCCGGGGGCGGCCAGTTCCTCGTCATCCTGGCCGCCGGCCGCCGCTGACCGAGCTTGCGCGTGAAGGCCCCCTTCCCTCGGCTGAGCCGAGGAAAGGGGGCCTTCACGCGTTTCACTTGACCGGACGCGGGGTGAGGTTCACCTCCACCGTGTTGCCAGGGCCGGTGGCGACCGCGGAGACGAGCTCGTTCAGGAAGCCACAGCCCTTCAGCGGCGGCAAGGTGTAGGTACCGCTGAGCTTGCCACCCGCCAGCGGGTCGAAGCCCGCCTTCGACTGCAACGGGATCTGCGCGGGCGTCTTCGTCTGGCAGGTCGGGCTCGACGAGACCGGGATGCCGAAGACACTGATCCGCGGCAGCTTGACCGTCACCGCCGACGTCGACTTGAGCACCCCGTTGGCCAGGGTTCCCGTGGTCTTGCCCGCCGGCGCGAACTCGATCTTCGCGTTGACCGGGACGAAGCCCCAGAGCGTGAACTTCGCGCTCGTCGGGTTCAGCGTGAGGTCGGCGTCGAAGGTCCCGTTCGCCAGGTTGATCGCCGCGTCGATACCGCCGCGGAGGTCGATCGGGCCGCTGAGCTTCTTCAGCTGGGACTTGCCCGCCAGGTCGTAGCTGTACCGCACGCCGGGCGTGCTCTTCGGCTTGGTCTTCGCCGTCACCGCCGCGCTGGGAGCCGACTTGTTGCCCGCCGCGTCCTTCGCGACCACCGTGAAGGTGTACTCGGTGTCGGCCGTGAGGCCCTCCACCGTCACCGTGGTGCCGGTGACCGACTTCGCGAGGTTCGCACCGTTGTAGACGTCGTACCCGGTGACACCGACGTTGTCGGTCGCGGCGTCCCAGGCCAGCACGACGGTGGTTTCGGTCGTGCCGGTGGAACGCACGTTCCCGGGCACACCCGGGGCCACCGTGTCGGGCGCGGCCTGCGTCCGGACGGTCACCGCGGCACTCGGGGTCGACGCGTTGCCCGCGGCGTCCTTGGCGACCACCGTGAACGAGTACTCCGTACCCGCCGTGAGACCGTCGATGGTCGCCGTGGTGCCGGTGACCGACTTCGCCAGGGTCGTACCGTTGTAGACGTCGTACCCGGTGACGCCCACGTTGTCGGTCGAGGCGGTCCACTCGAGGCTCACGCTGGTCTGCGTGGTCCCGGTGGAACGCGGGTTGCCCGGTGCGGCGGGAGCCTGCGTGTCGGGCGCGGCCTGCGTCCGGACGGCCACCGCGGCACTGGCGGCCGACGCGTTACCCGCGGCGTCCTTCGCGACCACCGTGAACGAGTACTCCGTGTCCGGCGCGAGGCCGTCGACCGTCGCGGAAGTCTCCGTCACCGTCTTCACCAGGGTGGCACCGTTGTAGACGTCGTAGCCGACGACACCCACGTTGTCACTGGCCGCCTTCCAGGACAGCTTGACGCTGGACTGGCTGACGTCCGCCGCGACGAGGTCGGCCGGGACGCCGGGCGCCTCGGTGTCCGGGACGGTCGGCGTCCGCACGGTCACCGCTGCGCTGGGCTCCGACTTGTTCCCGGCCGCGTCCTTCGCGACGACGGTGAAGCTGTACTCGGTGTCGGCGGTCAGCCCGTCGACCGTGGCACTGGGTTCCGTCACCGACTTCACCAGGGTCGTGCCGTTGTAGACGTCGTAACCGGCCACGCCCACGTTGTCGGTCGAGGCGTCCCAGGCCAGACCGACGCTGGTCGCCGCCGCTCCGGTCGAGTGCAGGCCGCCCGGCACGCTGGGGGCCTGCGTGTCGGCACCGGTCTGCGTCCGGGCGGTCACCGCGGCACTGGCGGGCGACTTGTTCCCGGCGGCGTCCTTCGCGACCACCGTGAACGAGTACTCGGTGTCCGGGCTCAGGCCCTCGACCGTGGCGCTCGTGTCCGTGACCGACTTGACCACTTCGGTACCCCGGAGCACGTCGTAACCGGTGACACCGACGTTGTCGTTGGAGGCGTCCCACGCCAGCGTCACGCTGGTCTGCGTGGTCCCGGTCGAGCGCGGGTTCGCGGGCGTCGTCGGCGCCTGCGTGTCCGGGGCCTTCGTGGTGTGGGCGGTCACCGGCGCGGTGGCCGGGGAGACGTTGCCCGCGGCGTCCTTGGCCTTGACCGTGAAGCTGTAGTCCTTGTCCGGCGTGAGCCCGTCGACCGTGACCGAGGTGCCGGTCACGGACTTGACGAGGTTGGTGCCTTCGTAGACGTCGTAACCGGTCACGGCGACGTTGTCGGTCGCGGCGCCCCAGGACAGCGCGACGCTGTTCTGGGTGACTTCACCGACCGTCGCCGCGCCCGGCGCCGAAGGCGGGACGGTGTCGGGGGCGGCCGTGATCGTGAACGTGTGCAACACGTTGGCCTGCCCGTTCGCGGGCGTGCAGTCCGCGACGAAGGTACCGAGGCCGGTCTCCGCGCCGGAAGCCGTCAGCGGCGTCATCGTCAGCACCAGGTCGTGCACCGACAGGGTCGCCGTTCCCGGCTGATCGAACCGCAGCGACGGGGCGGCACCGCCCGCGTTGACGATCAGATCGTTGCCCACCGGCGGAATCGGCTGCTGCGGGATCGCCGTCGGCACGCCCACCGCGAGATGCCCTTGTGGACTGGACACCAGCGAGGTGGCCAGCGCCGACCCCTTGATGGTTTCGGCGCCGACGAGCCGGAGGCCCTCGGTGGCCGTCTTGCCCGCGTTGGACACCGCCGTGATGTCGATCTTGGGCGTGAACTGGCCCACCGGCACCGTGTCCGGCAGCGTGGCGTTGATGTCGACCGACACGTCCTGGTTGCCGATCAAGGGGAACGGGCAGCTGTAGATCTGACGCAGCGGCGGGTGATTACCCGTGCCGACAACGGCTTCCGGGGTGACGGCGGAACCGGTCACCGTGTAGGTCTGCAGGACGGTTTCCTGTCCCTGCCCCAGGGTGCAGTCCGAAACGAAGGTTCCGAGCCCGGTCAAGGTGCCGTCCGCCTTGAGCGGCGTCATCACCAGCTGGAGACCGTTCACCGCGAGCGTCGCGGTACCCGGCTGGTCGAACCGCAACGCGGGCGCGCTGCCCTTGGCGTTGACGATGAGATCGTTGCCCGACGCGGGAATGGGCTGGTTCGGCACGTCGGAGTCGACCTTCACCGTCAACGCGCCCTGAGTGCCGGGCATCTTCACGGTCGAAGTCGCTTTCGCGGTGCCCTTGATGGTTTCCGCGCCGACGAGACGAAGGCCGTCTGTCGCGGTTTTCCCCGCATTGGACACGGCCGCGATCTCGATGGCGGGAGTCAGCTTTCCGGCCTCGATCGTCGACGGCTGTGTCGTCTTGATCGTCACCGAAACGTTTTGATTGCCGATCAACGGGAACGGGCAGGAATAGGTCTGCGTGAGCTCACCCGGAGCCGCGGTGCTGGTGCCCGAGCTGACGGCGAGACCCAGCGCCACCAGGGCGGCCGTGGTCACCGCGGCGACTCCTCCGGCCAGTCTTCGATTACGTCTTCTGTGCTTCACAGGTCACTCTCCACTGATCGCTCACAACCCACTGAAACAACGACACGAGAAAAAAGCCTTTACGCGGTCCGCCTCAGCGGAATACAGGGGCGCCACAAGCAGGCCACACGGAATTAACACATCCGCGGGCCGGGCAGGCAAGGGAAAGTCCAATTCCGCCGCGACAATTCGAAACAGTTGTCACCGGCACGCGATTCTTCATCGGCAAACCTGTCAGGCGCGGGACAGCTCGAACGCGATCCCGGCAGGGCGCTCGACGGATACTGGCCAACAGTCGTCGCCCCGGCGAAATCTTCCACACGCCCCCGCCAGGCGGTTGCGCGCTCCGGCCGGGTGATGCTAAGAGAGAATTAGCACTCTAGGGCCGCGAGTGCCAATCGCGCGGCCTCGGCGTGCTGACGGCGGTGGCCCGGCGCCGCGGACCACCGCCGGCTTTCCCGAACGTTCTCCGAAGGTTGGAGTGCCGGATATGACAGCTGTGCTCGTTTTCAGCGCCGTGGTCACGGGGATCGTCACCGCGGTCGCCGTCGCCGCGCGGAAGTACCACTTGGACGACCTCACCCGGAACTGACCAGGATCCCTTCCACCGAGCCGAAGGAGCTTTCATGGGGTTGGAGAGAGTTTGGATACGGACTCTCAGCGATGGCCTCCTCCGCGCCGATCAGGTCATCGGCCTGACCGCGCATGCCACACCGTCGATTCCCGGCAAGGCGCCGCGATGGCTGCTTGATGCCACCGTCTCCCTCCCCGCGGGCAGCGGCACCACGAGCGGCTGGGACATCGGGATCCTGCACCGCACGCTCATCCAGACCTCCGCCGAGCCCGTCGAAGGCCCCGAACTGCTCGCGCGTCTGCTGGCCCGCCTGGACGCTCCCGGTACGGCCGGGATCATCGACCCGGTCGCCGCTCGTTCGGCGGGTGACGCGGGCACGGTCCGATTCGACTTCCATTCCTTCACCGAGGACCAAGAAACCGCGACTGGAACCGGCGATCCGGCCCAGTGAGCGACCCGGTCCGGTCTCGTGAGTGGTAATGACGGTTCTAACCGTCATTACCACTCACGAGGGCGCGAGCGCACCAGCGCGGCCATGAGCGGCGCTGCCGCGTCAGGAGGCACGTCGTCCATGCCGCGCCCCTGGACGGCCGGAACGTCATGGCGCAGGCAAGCGAGGGCGAACACCTGGTCCCGCATGCCGCTGATCATGTACTCCGCCTGCCAGACCCGTCCCCTGCCGATACTCGACCGGGCATGCAGCGCGTAAAGCCAGGCCCAGCCGATCAGGTTCGCCGCCACCGGAGGCTGGGTCTTCTCGACGTCATTCGCCTTACCGAACAGCACTTCGAAGCGCGGCCCGGTCGCGCCGAACTCCTCCGCACGCCAGAACGCGATATCGACTTGAAGGGTGCCCTGGAGCAGGAACACGCGGAACAACGTGCTCCCCGCCCGGACGTCCAGGTGGGTGCCCGCGCCGTGCTCCCGGTAAAGCGACTCGGTCCAGGCGGCGACCACGTCGTCGTAATCGACACTGGGCGCCAGCCCCAGCGCGAGGTCGATATCGGACCACTCGTCTTCTTCGCCATACGCGCTCGACCCGGCGAACCCCGCCGCCGCGATCCTCGGATCGGCCTTCGCCGCCGCCACCAGCTTGTCCCGAACCCTGCCCCGCTCAACGGTGGTGAACACGCTTCAGCACGTTATCAGCGACGTCTGCCGAGGATCTCGCCTTTGCGCCGCATCACGATCTGTGGCGGGACCGCGTCGGCAGCCGCTGCGAGCCTTTCCGGGCACCGCTAACTTCATGGTTCGTCCGCGTCGAGCCTCAAGGAGGTCGGAATGTCCGAGGTCGTTCTGTTCCATCACGCCCTGGGGCTCACGCCGGGGATCACGGGTTTCGCCGACGAGCTGCGCCGTGCCGGGCACGTCGTGTGGACGCCCGATCTGTTCGAGGGCCACGTGTTCGACACCGTGGAGAAGGGCATGGCCTACCTCGGACAGATCGGTTTCGGCGAGGTGCTCGAACGCGGTTCCCTGGCCGTGGAAAACCTGCCTTCGGACCTGGTTTACGCCGGATTCTCGGTGGGCGCGCTCCCGGCGCAGAAGCTCGCCCAGACCCGGCCCGGCGCGCGCGGAGCGCTGCTTTACTACGCGTGCGTGCCGGTCTCGGAGTTCAGTCCCGCCTGGCCCGAAGGTGTACCGGCCCAGGTTCATGGCATGGATGCCGACCCCATCTTCGCCGGCGAGGGCGACCTCGACGCGGCACGCGCGCTCGTCGCCGCCACCGGGCAGGCCGAGTTGTTCCTCTACCCGGGCGACCAGCACTACTTCGCCGACCGCACACTCGCGTCCTACGACGCGGCCGCGGGCGCACTGTTGCTCGAACGCACACTGGAGTTTCTTCGACGATAAGACCCGGCCGTGTCCATAGTGGACAGTCGGCAGCCCACCGCTCCACCGGAATGTGACCGTCGTCACTGTTGGCCGGTATGTGGCAACCTCCGGCACCGGCGAACGCCTTGAAGCTCAGGAAGATCCGTTAGCGGAACTGGGGAACACATGAAGAGACTGTCCGCCATCCTGACCGCGATACTGGCGGTGCTCGCGTTCGCGCCTGCCACGCCCGCCAGTGCGACGACCCGGTTCGACCGGGAACTCACGGCACGTATCGCGCAGGCCCAGGCGTACGCCGACAGCAGGCCCGGGGAGACCGGCATCGTCCTCCGGGACCGATGGACCGGTGCCGTCTACCGGAGCGCGGCCGCCGGGACCCTCATCTGGGCCTGTTCCACCCCGAAGCTGGCCATGGTCGTCGACCTGTTGCTGCGCAATGACTCCGGGGCGGTCAAGCTGACCGCCGAAGACCGGGATCTGATGCACCGGATGCTCAACTCCAGCGACGACGCCGCCGCCCACACCCTGTGGACCCGGTACGGCGGCGAAGCCGAGTTCGCCAAGCGCTTCCCGTCCTACGGGATGACCGACATGCGGTTCACCGACCAGCACCCGCACCACTGGGGCTGGATCCTGACCACCGCGAACGACCTGGACCGGCTGATCAACTACGTCCTCACCAAGCTGCCCCGTCAGCACCGCGACTACATCGTCCACGAGATGCGCAACGTCGACGTCAACCAGCAGTGGGGCGTCTGGGGCGCCGGGTCCGCCGCCCGCCCCGGCAACAAGGACGGCTGGTCCGACGACAACGACGACGGCTCCTGGATCATGAACTCGGTCGGCTTCGTCGGGCCGCACGAGCGATTCACCCTCGCGTTGATGAACAACACCAAGGTCATCCAGAACGGCTTCGAAACCGGTCAGGAGACCACCACGAAGATCAGCGAAATCCTGTTCAAGGGATATTTCAAGGGCTGACCGCGCCGCGTCGGGCCCGATGGATCCCCCATCGGGCCCGACGCCGCCACTGGCTCAGTTCGGCCGCTGCGGCGAACGTTCGACGTCGCCGCGCCAGGAACCGGTCTCCTGACCGTCACGGTTCTCCACGAAGACCTTGAACCGGTCCAGGTCACCCTGGACACGACGGTCGAGGATGCCGAGCTTGTCGGCCACGTTCTCGACAAAGCCTTCGGGGTCGATGTCCATCTGGACCGTGACCCGGGTGTGCGCGTCGTCAAGACGGTGCACGGTCACGACTCCGGCGTGCTTGGGCCCGGAATCGGACTGCCAGGCGACGCGTTCGTCGGGGTGCTGCTCGGTGATCGTCGCGTCGAATTCGCGGGTCACCCCGCCGATCGTCGTCTTCCAGCGGGTATGGGTGTCGTCGATCTGCTCGATCGAATCCACGCCTTCCATGAACCGGGGGAATTCGGAGAACTGGGTCCACTGGTTGTAGACCGAAGGCACATCGGCTTCGACGTCGACCGATTTGGTGATCGTGCTCATCTCGATAGCTCCTTGAAAAGAGACTGGTCGCCGCACCTGGGGTGCGCGGACGCCCTTCGGCTACCCGCCGATCCGGCCCGGCAAACCGATCCGCTATCGATGCACTTCTTCGGGACTGGCGACCTCTTCAGAGAAGATCGAGGGCACGCAGGATGAAGAAGCCGGCGACGCCCACGACGAGGATGCCGATCACGACGAGGGTGATGATCGAAGGCCCCCGTGAGGGAATCGGCTGCGGATGTGACAGCCCCGAGGTCTGCCCGGCGTCGGGTGGTGTGTCGCCCGGCGGCACGGATCCGCCCACCTCCAAGCCAGGGACGTCTTCCGGTTCCGGTCCTGGTGCGCTGCTCATGACATCCAGGGTGACAGGAACGCCGCCGGCGGGCAGAACGAACTCAGGCGCGTCCGGTCCGCAACGCGTAACGCCGCTCGGCGTAGGCGAGATCGTCCCGCCAGAGCCGGGCCGAAGCGCGGCGCATGAGCGGCCGCAGCATCGGCGCGATCCGCGCGGCCTTGCCGAAACCCGGCCGGTCGGAGGTGGCGATCGTCGCCTCGATGACGCTGGTCCGGGGACGGCCGTCGGCGCCGTCGCCGAGCGGCGTGGCATGGGTTTCCACCACGCTGCCCGCCCCTTCGCCCTCGATGATGGTCATCAGCACGGTACGCGGTTCCGGACAGGTGAACTCGGCGATCACCGGGACACCGAGTTTGCCGGCGAGCCGGAAGGTCACTTCGACGACGAACCGGTCGTCGGCGTCGGCGACGTCGGTTCCCCGCGGCGCGGACACCACTCGCAGGCGGGTGAACGAATACGGATGGAACCAGGCGCCGTGCCATGGATCGAGCCGGTTGGCGACGACGTCTTCCGGCTCGCAGGTACCGGTCAGGGTCGCGACCGCGTCGATGGCGACGCCACCACTGGGGCGGGGCGGCACGACAGGCCGATCAGTGGGGCGTTCTCCGCCGAAGCGGTCGAGACGAGCCCAGACGAGCACACCGTCGTCGTAGGCCGGGAAGGGCGACCATCCCGGTCGTTCAGGCCCGATTCTCATTCCGTGCCAACGGCAAACCAGCTCGCCACAGTGGACACGTGCGTCGGCGAGAGGGGCACCCAGGTGCGGGCAGGCTCCCGGGCCGATGACTGGCTCGCGGTCGGCACCACGCCAGGCGACGAGTTCCCGGCCGCCCACCCGGAAGCCGAACGGCTTGTCGCGGCGGATGTCCCGGCTGGCCCCGGCGACGAACCAGTTGCCGGCGGGACGGGCGTCCGCGCGTTTGACCGCGGCGTCGATGAGCGCGGGGCTGCACTCGCGGTAAGTCGGTTCCTGCCGCGCCCAAGCCGGTTCGCGAAACGGCTGTACCGGCCACCTGGCAGGCCAACGCTCGACCACCTGCCGCCTGAAGTCCACGGGAACACTCCTGATCCACGTCGTCGGGATGAGCTTCTCCGTGGTTCATCCTGTGGCACTTGGAGCGGTTCCGCAACGGTTCGCCGGTCGAGTCAGGAATTCAGCCGCTCCGCGGCGAGGTCCAGCGCCCCAGCCAGGTCGTTGACCCAAGGCGCTCCGCGGACATTGAGTCCTTCCCAGCCGGGGCCCGCGACGGCGACCTCGAAACCGAGGCGCTGCAACCGCTGGCACAGCACGTCGTCGACGGTGTTGGCGGACATCGACCACAGCACGATGAGCAACGGGTCCAATTTGGACGCCATCCCGGCCATGGTCTCCCCCGGCACCATCTGGCCGAGGTAGATCGCGGGGATACCCACCTCGATCATCGAAGCGCGCAGCACCTCGACCGGCAGGCTGTGCCGTTCGTCCGGGCAGCAGGCGATGAGCACCGACCGCTCCGGCGGCACTTTCGCGAATCTGCCGACGTATCGCTGGAGAGCGAGCGAAACCTCGGTGGTGAGCGCCCACTCCGACTCGAAACACACGTCACCCCGCAGCCAGCGGCCGCCGAGCGCGCGCAGGATCGGCAACAGCACGTCGGTCCACGTGCTCGCCGCGCCCAGCGCGTCGAGCGTCTCGTCGAGCATCGCCGCGAGGGACGCGAAGCCCAGCTCTTCCGCGGCTTGCTCCAGCTCGTCTATCCGGCGCTCGAGCGGGACTTCGGGAACCACGTCCTCGACGTCGGAGAAGGCGGCGGCCGCCGCCTCGCGGGCACGGATACCGCGCTGGATGAGCCTCTGCATGTACTGCAGCCTGCGCACGTCCTCGTCGGAGTACCGCCGATGGCGCCCGTCGGCCCGCAAGGACGGGCCGACACCGTAACGGGACGCCCAGGTGCGGAGCGTGACCGGCGAGACACCCAGCGTCTCGGCCACCATGCCCGGAGTCCACGAACCCCCGGCACGGGGACCACTACGACCGCTCACCTCGCCGACGTCCATCCAACACCACGTTTCCCTACCCGTTCGGCCCAGTTTACGAGTCCACACGAAACAAGCGCGCGAACACCGTCCACAGGAGGGTCCGACAGGAGGCGCCCGGCGGCGCCTCGGCGGCACCGGGGGGAGGCCGATGCCGCCGGGCGCCGCCGGCTTCCGGACCCGGCCGCGTGGGGGAGCACGCTGGGCCCGGCAGGGTGATCGAAGGTCACACCTTCGATCCGACGGCAGTCATTTTCGATGCACACACGATCCACGCTTGAAGCGCGAAGGAGGGGGTACTCCCTCACTTTCAGGCCGCTGACAGCGAAACTGCCCAAGTTGCGACGGCGCCGCTGGATCTAGTAGACAAAGTACACCCGTAGTGCAACGGTTGTGAATCGAAACTCCGATCGGCGAGAGGGGCAGTCGCATGGCGTCGACCATGGCGGCGGAGGTGCTGCCGCCGGACGAGGCGCCGGACAGGTGGCTGGACATGCTCGGGGAGCGCTGCCGGACCGAAGCGCTCGAATTCGTCCGGGCGCGCGCGATCGAACACTTTTCAGGGCACGGTGAAGGGGAACTCGCGGAAACCGTGCTTCCCGAGTTCGTCGCCGGCGGAAAGTGTCTTCGGCCGATGTTCGCTTATGTGGGCTGGCTTTGCGGCGAGCCGGAAGCCGAGTCCGCGCTCCGGGCGGCTTCCAGTCTGGAGCTGCTGCACTGTTTCGCGCTCGCGCAGGACGACGTCATGGACGGTTCCCCGGCCCGCCGCGGCCGTCCCGCCCTGCACGTCCGCTTCGCGCGGTGGCACGCCGAACAGGGGTGGGCCGGATCCGCTGACCGATTCGGCGAGTCCGCCGCGACGCTGGCGGGCGATCTCTTCCTGATCTGGTCCGAGCGGATGTTGCGTGAATGCGGCTTGGCCGCGGAAACGCTGGCCAGGGGCTGGCCACGGTACGACCTGATGCGGGCGGAACTCGCCGTCGGGCAGCTCGCCGACCTGGTCAACGACGCGCGTTCCCTTCCCGGCTGGGAGGAACTGCTGGACGTCCTTCGCCGGAAGTCGGGTAACTACACCGTTCGCAGGCCCTTGGAGTTCGGCGCCGCGCTCGCCGGCTGCGGACCGGACGTGCTGGCCGCACTGGCCGAGTTCGGCGGACTGATCGGTGAGGCGTTCCAGTTCCGGGACGACCTGCTCGGGGTTTTCGGCGATCCGGCCGTCACCGGTAAACCGGTCGGCCAGGATCTACGTGAGCGGAAGGCGTCCAGCGTGGTGGTGCTGGCGGCGGAAATGGCGGGCCGCGGGCAGCGCGCGGAACTCGGCGAGCTGCTCGGACTTCCCGTCGTGGGCGACGACGGGGTGGCCCGCTGGAGCGAGTTGATCGTCGCGTCCGGGGCTCGCGATCGCCTCGGCGAACTCATCCGGGAACGCGCCGACAAGGCACTGGCCGTCCTCGATCCGGCGGTGTTTACCGAGCACGCCGCGGAAGCGCTGTCCCTTCTCGCCGCCCGGTGCACGGAGCGGGACCAATGAAGACGGTGACCGGCCGGACGGACCGGGTGGTCGTTGTCGGAGCGGGTCTGTCCGGCCTCGCGGCGGCCTTGCATCTGGCCGGGCGTGGTCGCGAAGTCGTCGTCCTCGAACGGGATCCGGGTCCCGGCGGCCGGGCGGGGTGTTTGGAGCGCAAGGGTTACCGGCTCGACACCGGGCCCACCGTGCTCACCATGCCTTCGATCCTGCAGGACACCTTCGGCGCTGTCGGCGCGGAACTGTCCGTTGAACTACCGCTCACCCGGCTCGATCCGGCCTATGTGGCCCGCTTCGCGGACGGCAGCGGCCTTCCCGTCCACTCGGACGCCGCGGCGATGACGGACGCGGTCCGGGAGTTCGCCGGTCCCGCCGAGGCGGCGGGATACGTCCGCCTGCGCGACTGGCTGACCCGGCTGCACCACGTCGAATTCGCCCGGTTCATCGACGCGAACATCGATTCCCCGTTGGGCATGGTCCATCCCGACCTGGCCCGGCTGGTGGCGCTGGGCGGATTCCGGCGGCTGGACGCGAAGATCGGCACGTTCCTGTCCGATGAGCGCCTGAAACGGGTCTTCACCTTCCAAGCGCTCTACGCCGGTGAATCGCCCATGCGGGCGTTGGCCCTCTACGCGGTCATCTCCTACATGGACACCGTGGGCGGGGTGTACTTCCCGCCCGGAGGGGTGGCCGCACTCCCCCAGGCGCTGGCACGGGTCGCCGCCGCGAACGGGATCACCTTCCACTACGGCGACGCCGTGGTGGAACTCGAACGGACAGGTAGCCGGATCACCGCCGTCCGCACGGCGGGCGGCGATCGTCATCCGTGTGACGCCGTCGTGCTGACGACCGAGCTGCCGGAGAGCCACCGTCTGCTGGGCAGGGCGCCCCGGCGGCCGGTCCCGTTGCGTCCGGCGCCGTCGGCTCTCGTCGTGCACGCCGGCGGCCCCGGTGACGGCTCCGGAATCGCGCACCACACCATTTCCTTCGGGCGGGGATGGCACTCGACGTTCGACGAGCTCATCACCACCGGACGCCGGATGACCGCCCCCTCGTTGCTGATCACCCGGCCTACCGCGACCGATCCGGGACTCGCCCCGTCGGGCCGTCAGCTCTACTCGATCCTCGCCCCGGTACCGAATCTCGATCGCGGCCCGATCGACTGGCTCAGCGAAGCGGGTCCGTATGCGGAAGAGATCCTCGCGGTGGCACGCGAACGGCTGCTTCCGGATTTCGAACCCGAGTTCACCGAGGTCATCAGTCCCGCCGACTGGGCCGATCGGGGGCATGTGGCCGGCACCCCCTTCAGTTACGCGCATTCCTTCGCCCAGACAGGACCGTTCAGGCCCAGGAATTTCCCCCGTGGCACCGACAACGTCGTCCTCGCCGGTGGCGCGACGGTGCCGGGCGTCGGCGTGCCGACGGTGCTGATCTCGGGACGGCTCGCGGCCGACCGGATCACCGGTGTGCCGAAACGACGTCCACGGATTCTCGATCTCGCGAGAGAGGAGGCCCGATGACCCGTCGCGAACTCGACGCCGCCGGCATCCACGATCCCGGGCTGCGCTCCGCCTACGCCTGGTGCCGTGAGATGAACGCCCGACACGGCCGCACGTACTTCCTGGCGACCCGGCTGCTGACGCCACCCCAGCGTCCGGCGATCCACGCGCTCTACGGTTTCGCCCGGTGGCTCGACGACATCGTCGACGAACCGGAACCCGGCGCCACGCCACAGTCCCTGGCCGCCCGTCTGTCCTCTGTGGAGGATCGGTTTCTACGTGACCTCTCCCGGGGAGCGAGCGAGGACCCGTTGCTGACCGCGGTGATCGACACCGCCACCCGGTTCGGACTGGAGGAGAAGCTCTTCCGCGCGTTCTTCACCTCCATGCGGATGGATCTGAGCGTGACCGACTACGCGACACGCGAGGATCTCGACGTCTACGTGCACGGGTCGGCGGAGGTGATCGGCCTTCAGGTGCTTCCCGTGCTCGGCGCCGTGTCGCGCCGTGAAGAGGCCGCGCCGCGAGCCGCGGCGTTGGGCAAGGCGTTCCAGCTGACGAACTTCCTCCGTGACGTCGCCGAGGATCTCGGCCGGGGACGCGTCTACCTGCCCGCCGACGAACTCAAGGAACACCGCGTCGACCGGGAACGGCTGTCGTGGTGCGCCGGGCGCGGTCGCGCCGACTCGGCCGTGCGATCCGCGATCCGGGACCAGATCGCCCGGACGCGGCGCGTCTACGCCGAGGCACGGCCGGGAATCGCGATGCTGCATCCCGTTTCGCGCCCCTGCGTGGCCACCGCCGCGGCACTGTACGGGCGAATCCTCGACAGGATCGAAAGCGCGGATCACGACGTCTTCGCCGGGCGGGCGACGGTGTCCCAAGGCCGCAGGCTCGCGGTCGCGTGCGGCGCGCTGGCGCGTGCGCAATGGGCACGCAGGCGGCATCCCGCGCCCGCTCCCCCGGCGGCGGTGGGCTGAATGGGCAAGGCGGAGTACTTGATCGTGCTGGCGGCGTGCGTCCTGATCACGCTGCCGCTGGAGATCGCGGGCGCCCGCGTCTACCGGCGGCCGAGACACCTCGCCCGCGCGCTCCTTCCGGTGGCGGTCGTCTTCCTCGTCTGGGACGCGCTGGCGATCGCCGGGGGCGTCTGGCACTACGCGCCGGAATTCGTCACCGGTGTCCGCGCCCCGCTCGGCATCCCGCTGGAGGAGGTCCTCTTCTTCGTGGTCATCCCGGTGTGCGGGCTGCTGACCTACGAAATGGTCCAGCTGTCGCTCACCGCGGTCCGGCGACGCGAAAACCGGCGGGCGGTCCGCCGATGATGCCCTGGGGTTACACCGTTCCGGCCGTCGCCGCGGTGATCGTGGTCGTGGTCCTGGAACTGGCCGTCCTGAAGACGGGCTTGTTCCGCAAAGCCGCCTACTGGCTGACGATGGCCATCGTCACCGGCTTCCAGATCCCGGTCGACGGCTGGCTGACCAAGCTGTCCGCCCCGATCGTCCTGTACGCGCCGGAGCACATCACCGGCTGGAGGTTTCCCTGGCACATCCCGGTCGAGGACTTCCTGTTCGGTTTCGCGCTGGTGACCGCGGTCCTGCTGCTGTGGGAACGCGCCCGGCTCGGTGAGGAGGCCCGGTGAACGATCTGGAACGGGACGGACTTCCGCGCGCGGCTGTGCCTTTGGGGCTCGATCCTCGTGCCGTCACGAGGCCGGGAGCGCCCGGCCTCTCCGACGCGGGCATGCTGGGACGGCGTCCCACCGCGGCGGTCGTCGGTGGCGGGATAGCCGGCCTGACCGCCGCGACCGCGCTGGCCGAACGCGGCGTCGATGTCACCGTCTTCGAGCGGGAAGACCACTTGGGTGGCCGGGTCGGCGGCTGGTCCGAACGATTGCCCGACGGCACCGCGGTGACCATGAGCCGGGGCTTCCACGCCTTCTTCCGCCAGTACTACAACCTTCGCGCCCTGCTCAAGCGGACCGACCCGCGCCTCGAACGACTGGCGCCGCTCTCCGACTATCCCCTGCTCGACGCACAGGGGCGGACGGACACCTTCGCCGGGTTGCCCCGTACGCCGCCATGGAACGCCGTCGCCTTCGCTTGGCGAAGCCCCACCTTCACCCCACGGGATTTCCTGCGGCTCAAGGGCCGCGAAGCCCTGCCGCTGGCCACGGTGAGCGTGCCGGAAACCTACGAACGGCTCGACGGGGTCGACGCGGCGTCGTTCCTCGAAGCGATCAACTTCCCCGCGGCCGCCCGGCACCTCGCCTTCGAGGTCTTCTCCCGCAGTTTCTTCGCGGACCCGCGCGACCTGTCCGCGGCGGAACTGGCGACCATGTTCCACCTGTACTTCCTGGGCTCCAGTGAAGGACTCGTCTTCGACGTGCCGACCGATCCGTTCCCGCAGGCACTGTGGGATCCCCTCGCCGGCTACCTCGTCGCCCGGCGGACCGACATCCGCACCGGCGTGGCCGTCACCGCTCTTCACCGCGAGCCCGGCGGCTTCGCCATCGAGACCGATGATGGGACAGCGCACTTCGACGCGGCGGTACTCGCCTGTGACGTGACCGGGCTGCGTCAGATCGTCGCCGCGTCACCGAGTGTCGGATCGGCCACGTGGCGCGGCGACATCGCCGCTTTGCGCACCGCACCACCGTTCCTGGTGCGCAGGCTGTGGCTCGACCGGCCGGTGGACGCCGCGCGGCCGCCCTTTCTCGGCACCGGAAGCGTGCCGCCACTCGACAACATCAGCCTGCTCGACCGGTACGAGGGAGAGGCCCGTCGCTGGGCCGCGCGCACCGGCGGGTCGGTCGTCGAACTGCACGCCTACGCGGCCACGCCGGACGACAGCCTGGCCAAAGCCGTCGACGCCCGGCTTCACGAGATCTACCCGGAAAGCCGGAACGCGCACGTCGTCGGGGAAATCACGCTGTGGCGCGAGGATTGCCCGTTGTTCGGCGTCGGCGATTTCGCCCGACGTCCCACCGTCGAAACCCCGGACGCGGCGTTGGCACTCGCGGGCGACGGCATCCGGATCGATCTGCCCGTCGCCCTCATGGAACGCGCGGCCGCCACGGGCTGGGCGGCGGCCAACGTCCTCCTGCGGCGCTGGGGCCTCGAAGGCCATCCGCTGCGTTCGGTACCCAACCGGGGCAGGATCGGCCTACTGAACCGGCTCGCCGCTTCAAAACGGCCACGTCCCGCGCCGGGCTAAAGGGGCCCTTCACCGCATCACACGCGGTGAAGGGCGCTTTCCTCGCATCGGATGAGGGGAAAGCGCCCTTCAGCCCCTTCGGTCAACGGGCGTTTGGGCGCTTCCCTCGGGGCTACCCGTCCGGACATGCGCAGCGTCGTGAATCGGGCAGCGGTACTCCTGGGACTGGGTTTCGGCGGGTTCGTCGACGGCATCTTCGCCCATCAAATCCTGGGCTGGCACCACATGCTGTCGAGCTGGTATCCCCCCGTCACCCCGGAGGACCTGCACCTCAACATGGTCGGTGACGGGCTGTTCCACCTGCTGTGCCTGATCTTCGTGGTCACCGGTGTCGTGCTGCTGAACCGGGGCGAGCGGCTGGCTTCCCGGATGCTCTGGGGCGGGATGGCGGCAGGCTGGGGCGTGTTCAACCTCGTCGAGGGCACCGTGGACCATCTGCTGCTCGGCGTGCACCATGTCCGCACCGGCCCCGGCCAACTGGCGTACGACCTGGGTTTCCTGCTGCTGGGAGCCTTGCTGATGGTGATCGGCGTGCTGCTCTCGCGATCGGCTCGTCCCGCTTCGCGCCGGGCGACCGGCTAGCTGACCGGACTGCGGCGTTCCAAGAACACGGTGTCGTGCCAAGTGCCTTCACGCTGGACGATGCGTTCGCGGATTCCGACGGTGCGGTAGCCGGCACTGTGATGCAGCGCGATGCCGGCGCGGTTGTCGGTGAGGATCGACGTCTGGAGGGTCCAGATCCCGGCGGCGTCGGCTTCGGTGACCTGCTTGAAGAGCAAGGCTTTCCCCACTCCGCGGCCACGGTGGCCTTCCGCGACGCAGACCGACGTCTCGGCGACCCCTTGCTGGTGCTCACGCGCCGATATCGGCGTGGCCGCCGTCCAACCGACGACCTCGCCGTCGATCTCGGCGACCCAGCGATGCCCGGAAAGCCAGTTCCCGTCGAGCGCTTTACGAGGCGGGACTTCGGTTTCGAACGTGGTCAGTTCCGTGGCGACGCCTTCGCCGTAGATCCGGCGCACCGCGTTCCAGTCGCCTTCGGCCAGTGCGCGGACGGTGACGTCTTCGGGCAGGTTGTCCGGGCAGCACGGACGCGGCGCGAGCAGGCCCATCACCGCGTCGGCGGCGTGGGGCAGCCCGCTGCAGCAGGCCTGGTTGATCGTCACGACGGTGGCCGTGCCCTCTTTGCGCAGGTGCAGGAATCCCACCTCGGCCAGCTTCCGTACGTGATGGGAGCAGGTGGACTGGCTGGTCCCGAGGATCTCGGTCAGCGCGCCGACGGTCAGGCCGCGAGATGAGGTCGCGACGGCGTGCAGGAGTTTGACCCGCATCGGTTCAGCGAGGCAGGCGAACCAGCCCGCGTACGTCGCGGCTTCGCGCTCGGGTAGGAGACCGGCGAGGGAAACGGGCACAACCGTCGTCATGCCGTCAGTATCGACCAGGATCGATGGTTGCGTCAATCGATCCCGGTCGATACAGTCCCCGGCATCGCTTCAATCGAGCCTGATCGATGAAAGGTGCATGGGGATGAACGAGCTGCCTGTCGTGGTGATCGGAGCCGGTCCGGTGGGGCTGGCGGCCGCCGCCGAGCTGCTGGAACGGGACATCGAGCCGCTCGTGCTGGAACGTGGGGCCCGGGCAGGGGCCGATGTGGCGGCCTGGAACCACGTGCGGTTGTTCTCGCCGTGGTCGGAGCTGGTCGCCCCCGCGGCCGGACGGCTGCTGGCGGGGACCGATTGGGTGCGGCCCGATGGCGAGACGTATCCGATGGGCGCGGAATGGGCGGAGCAGTATCTGCGCCCGCTGGCGACGGCCCTCGACGGGCGGGTGCGGTTCGACGCCGAGGTCATCGGAGTGGCGCGCCGGGGCCGGGACAGGGTGGTGGACAGCGGCCGGGACGACGAGCCGTTCACGGTCCACGTCCGCACCGCCGACGGCTCGGAAGAGCGCATCGCCGCCCGGGCGGTGATCGACGCCTCCGGGACCTGGTCGACGCCGAATCCGCTTGGCGGCGAAGGACTTCCCGCCATCGGTGAACGGGCGGCGGCGGACCGGATCGGCTACCGGGTCCCGGACCTGAGCGACGAGACGGTGCGGGCGCGGTACGCCGGCAAGCATGTGGTGGTCGCCGGCAGCGGGCATTCGGCGTTGACCGCGCTGGTCGCGTTGTCCGGACTCGCGAAAGACTCGCCGGAGACGCGGATCAGTTGGGTGCTGCGCCGAGGCGCGGTCGGCAACGCCTTCGGTGGCGGCGAGGCCGATCAGCTCCCGGCACGGGGCGCGCTCGGGCTGCGGGCCCGGGCGGCGGTGGACTCCGGCCTGATCACGGTGGTGACCGGTTTCCGCACCGACGCGGTCGAACGCGACACCGACGGACGGCTGACCCTGATCTCCTCCACCGGCCAGCGGATCGAGCAGATCGACGAGGTCGTGACCCTGTCCGGTTTCCGCCCCGATCTCACCTGGCTGTCGGAGATCCGACTGGAGCTGGACCCGACGCTGCAGGCCCCCGTGGCGCTCGCGCCGCTGATCGATCCGAACGTCCACTCGTGCGGAACCGTTTATCCGCACGGCGCGGCGGAACTGTCCCATCCGGAGAAGGACTTCTACCTGGCCGGGATGAAGAGCTACGGCCGAGCGCCGACCTTCCTGGCGATGACGGGCTACGAACAGGTGCGCAGCATCGCCGCCCAGCTGGCCGGGGACCACGAAGCCGCCGCACGGGTCGAGCTGCGGCTGGCGGAAACCGGCGTCTGCGGCGGTGCCGGTTTGTTCGACGAACCGGACGACGCGCCGGCCTCCGGTAGCTGCTGCGCAGCTCCGGAACTCCTGACCCTGTCCGCGCCGTCGGCCACGATCGCTGATCACTGATCGCGACACGGTCCGCGCTGATCCCTGCGGTTCCGAAGTACAAACATAGTGCCGTTAGGTTTCAGGGGTAAAGCGCCTCAGACGCTCCAGCAGCATTATTCCTGGCGGGACCGATCAGGACACCACCCAAAGCTGGCCAGTGCCGATGGGAGCAGTCTCAGTAACGTAAATATGCAGTTGTCCCTGTTGGCCCCGGCAAACTGCTCGGGACCAACAGGGACAGTCAGAACTTTCGAAGGCAGCGCGCATGACTCCCTAAAGACGCCGCCTATCGGTCAATTCAAGTGTTCGACATCAGCACGTGGTGCGTTCACCCGCCGGGCGGGCGCATTTGGGAATCGGCTCAGGTGCCGTGCGCTCGAATCCGCCACCATGTCGCCGCCTGATCGTATCCCCATTGTCGACCGCGTTCACCACCATATCGGCAAGTTGACCAAGGTCGTCAATGGTTGGCCGCTGACCAAGCTTTCTTTCAAGAGCTTCGAACACGCTCCGGCCAACCTGATTGTTGTACAGATCCATTAGCTCATCGTCCAGATCGTTCCCCGAGTAAGCTTCATGGGCGTCGGTAAGCGTCTTCGATCCGTCTACGCCGAACATTACCGAAAGCACTGCACTCCAGTACGCATGCTGGAACGCATTGGCATTTTTGTAGGGATCCCCGCAGCCTTCGCCGCATCCGTAGATTTTGCCCGTACGATTAAGAGCCTCTTCGCGTGCGTATGCCGCCCTTCCTATCTCCCATTTATTGGATTGGAATAACTCCATCTCTCGCGGACTGAGATCCATTCCAAAGTATTCCACCCGTGGGCCAGCCGGGTTACCTTGGGGATCTACGGTCTGTGTTGGGTACCAAGACCTCAAGTTCCTGATAGTCCGTTCGTCGAGAACGGGCCACTTGCCGGTGGGGTCGGTCAGGATGACCGGATTGTTGTGGGCATAGGTGTAGGCGGCCAGGTTGCTGGGGTTGGTGATACCACCCGCGGCCTTGGAGCCGGACATGAATTCAGCAAGGGCCGGATCCGCGCTCGCCCAAAGCTGCGTTCTCGGGTTGTAGTAGCGAGCGCCGTGGTAGTAGAGACCGGTTTCCTCGTCGAGCTCCTTACCGGTGAACTTGTACGGTGTACCGCTTCCCCCGACCTTCTCTTCAACCCACGTCTCCCCGAACGGCATGTACTCGAGGTGCTCGGTGACGTTGCCCTGCCTGTCGGTGACGTAACCGGACGACCCGAGGTGGTCGGCGTGGAAGTAGGACTGGGTGTTCTCGGGGCCGTCGGCGGCGACGGTCTTGGTGGTGAGGCGGCTGTCCCCGATGAAGATGTGTTTGTAGCCGGTCCCGTTACGTTCGCTGTAGCCGCGGTTGGGGTAGAGGGACAGCCCGTCACCCTGTTTGATGACGCGTTCGCCGGCCATGTCGTAGGTGTAGCCGACGGTGGCTCCCTGGCAGCCTGCCGGGGTTTGCGGGACCGTCGCGGTGGCGGCGTCCTGGTTGCAGGCGAGGCGGTTCTCCTCGTCCCACACGTACTGGCGACGTTTGGTCTCGCCCGCCGCGGTGTTCACGGTGTCGGTGAGGTTGCCGCTCGCGTCGTAGGCCTGCGTGATCGGGCCGACCTTGCTCGGGGCGTGCGGTTTTCCGCTGCCGTAGTCGTACTTGTAGTCGTAGCTGTTGTCGTCCTGCCCCGCGACCGGCTCGATCGGCCCGACCGTCAGGGGGCCCAGCGACGCCGGGCTTCCTCCGCCACCACCGACCGGCGACACAGGGTTCGGCCCGCGGTTCAGTGACGCCGCTTG
This sequence comes from Amycolatopsis orientalis, assembly GCF_000943515.2. NCBI lineage: Bacteria > Bacillati > Actinomycetota > Actinomycetes > Pseudonocardiales > Pseudonocardiaceae > Amycolatopsis > Amycolatopsis orientalis. Next base: position 6,022,821 of record NZ_CP016174.1, read on the forward strand.
CGTGGAGGTGCCGGTGATCTCGTGGTGCTGGGTTTTGGTGGTGGTGTTGTGGAGGGAGTCATAGCTCAGCGCCAGCGTGTATTTGTCCTGCTGGTTGTCTTTGGTGGTGTACTGGCCGCCGGCGGAGGTGAGCTGGTAGAGGTCGTCGTAGCCGTAGGTCTGGCTGCTCGGCCCACCGATTGCGCCACCGGCCGCCACGGTGTTGCTCAGCTTGGTGATGTTGCCGACGTTGTCGTAGGTGTAGCCCAGGTTCTGGAACTCGACGGCACCCGGCGTCTTCGACTTCAGCGTGGCGAGCCTGCGGTCGGCCTGGTCGTAGGTGTAGGTGGTGCGCACCCCGTTCCCGGCCTGCTGCAGGACTTTCTGACCGAACTTGTCGTAGTCGATGCGGCCGAGGTAGAGGTAGTCGGTGCCGTTCTTGGTGCCGGTGGCGCGGGTGACCTGGCCGCCGGTGTCGTAGTCGTAGCGGAGGACCTCGCCGTCGGGATAGGTCATCTGCAGGACCCGGTTGAACGCGTCGAAGCGCCAGCCGGTGGTGTAGCCGCGATCCGCCTGCCCGGCGATCTTGATGGTGCGGGTTTCCCGGGTGGTCTCACCCAAGGGGCCATAGCCGCGGGTGACGGTGCCCGCCGCGTCGCGGATCTCGGTGATCCGGCCCGCGGCGTTGTCCGGCGCACCGGGCGCGCCATGAACATAGGTGACGTTGTTCGCCGGGAACGTCGGATAGCGGACCGCGGTGAGACGGTTGTGGTCGTAGTCGTACTCGACCTGTTTGCCGCCTGCGGTGATCTTCACCGTCAGGTTCCCCGCCAGGTCGAAGCGGGACTCGGTGCGGCCCGCGTCGGGGCTGTCGAGCACGGTGCGACGGCCGAGGGTGTCGTAGTCGGAGCGGGTGGTGTTGTTCTTGTCGTCCACCACGGTGGTGAGCTGCCCCAGCGGGTCGTAGCCGTAGCTGGTCCAGATCACCGGCTGCCCGCCGGCCGGGTTGAACTCCTTGACCGCGGTGGTCTTCTCCCGCAGATCGGTGTAACTGCGCTTCTGCTTGCCGTTGCCGTCGGTCGCGGTGGTTTCGAACCGGGTGACACCGGCGCGGTCGGGACCGAAGCCGTAGGCCACGGTGGTCGTGACCTCGTCCGGTGCGACCGTCTTGACCGGCCGGTCCAGCGCGTCGAACGACAAGCGAGTCGGGGCCACCGTGTCGAAAGTGACGTTGAACGTGGTGTTTCCGCTCCCCTTGGGCTCGGTCACCGGATGGTACTGCTCCACCGCACGGCCGAGGAAGTCGAACTTGGCACGGCCGGACACGGTCATGACCTGTTCCGGGTCGTCACCGGGCTTGTCCGCGACCGACGCGTCCTTCTTCGTCTGCAGCACGCGTTTGAGGCCGTCGGTGAAGGTGACGGTGTCGATGGTGTCCTCACGGACACCGGTGGCGTCGCGATCGAGGTGCCGCGTGGTGGCGTAGGGAACCGCGGCTTCGGGGTGATAATCGAAGTCGATCGTGACCTTGCCGGACCCGATCTCGTACGGTCCGGTCACGGTGTCCAGCCGCCCGACACTGTCGTAACCGCGCAGCACCTGCTGGCCGTTCTGGTCCGTGGTGCGCTCCGGTTGCCCGTACTTGAGGTTGTGCGTCGCACCGGAGCGCAGCCCGAAGCTGTCCACAATAGACTCGACGTGCACACCGACGACAGCGTCGTATCCGTACTCCAGCCGGTACCTCTGTCCGGTCTTGTTACCCGGTTTGGTCACTGCCTTCAGGTTCCCGTCCGGGAAGTACTCCAGATCGACATTCGCCGAAACGGTGTCGGTGAGGTACTGGCGGACCTGCCGCACCACACCGGTCTCGCAGTCCACTGTGGATTCCCTGTGCCGTGACACGGCGCCGCCGTCGGTGCCGTGCTGATTGAGCACATTGGCGGTACCGACGATGTTGCGGTCGCGGCACGCCGGGTCGGACGCGCTGTAGCCGTAGGTGGTTTCCACGTCGTCGGCGCCACCCTCGTCGGCGGCGTCGAATGAGCGGATCAGGTTGCCGAAGTCGTCATACGCCATTTCGGTGTAAGTGGACTTGCCTGGTTTATCAGCGCCTTCGTAGAAGCGTTTGTCCACTCGGGACAAAGCGGCGAAAGCACTGCCCGGCGCGGTGTCGCGCAGCTGATAGCTGTTGACGGTTTCGGTGAGCGGGCGTCCGGCGTTGTCGGCGGTCAGGGTCCGGGCGACCAAACCGGTCGTGTACGGGCTGTCGGTACGGTACTCGTCGGTGGTCGAGCGGTACAGCGCGTCGGCCGCGCCGGGGTCGCGCTGTTCGGTGACGACCTTGCCGAAGCCGCGGAATTCGCGTTCGAGCCGGTCGTATGCGCCCTGTTCATAGCGGTAGGTGCTGAGCTGGGTGTCGGCGCCGTCGCCGGGATGACCGTCGGACACGCTGGTACGGGACAGCACCCAGCGGGACTCGGGCATCGCCTGGGAGTTGCCGGTACGGGCATAGTCCAGCTCGACCCGTCCGCCCATCGGACGCGTCACCGTACGGAGCAGATTGGTACGGCCGGTCTGGTTGGCCGCGACCATCAACTCGTTGTCCCGGGTGGATTTCACGTGGTCGGCCAGTCCGTCACCGTTGACGTCGCGCAGGCCGATCTCGGCACGGCCGATACCGGTGGAGGCGTTGACGCCGGGGTTGAACACGAACGTGCCGACGGGGGTGGGGACAGGGAAAGTGAAGTAGACGCCCGCGCCGAGGGTGGCGTTCTTGTCCACGGCGATGTCGGTGAAACTGCCGCGGAACGGGGTGGGCGCGGTGAAGCCGGTGCCGGTGTTGATGGCGACCTTGATCGGGTTGGCGCCATCGGTGAAGACGCGGTCGGCGAGGCCGTCGCCGTTGATGTCGACCATGCTCGCGTTGGTGAACGAGGTGCCGAGTTCGGCGGAGAGACCACCGGCGAAGCCGTAGTTGTCGACGTTGAACCCGAGGTTGACGCCGAGGTTGCGAGTGGAGGCGTCGTTGATCGGGCCCGCCGGCCAGGGTTCCTTGGCGGCGAAGCTGTAGCCGAGGTTGAGTTGGACGTCGCCGTTGGCGAAGACCTTGTCCGGTAGACCGTCGCCGTTGATGTCGACGAGATCGACCCGGGTGTCGGACTCACCGCCGCCGAGACTGCCACCGATCCCCAGCGCCGGTTGGACCGGGCCGGAAGTGGCGGTGTTGTTGCTGCTCCCGGCTTCGGGCGCGGCCAGGCCCAGCGCGCTGGCCAGCGTAGCGGCCTCGCTGCCCGCGGAGTACGACACGTTGCCGGACAAGTTGTCGGTTTCGCGGACGTTGCCGCCGAGCGTCCCCCGTCGGGAGCCGAGCGCGCCGTTCATGTCCGTGAACTGGATCTCCTTGGCGCCGACCACATCCGGGAACCGGTCACCGTTGAGGTCGACGTAGTCCACCGACCCGGCGGTGATGCCACCGACGACGGTGCCCCCGAACGGGCCGGCGGACAGGGTGCCGGACACCTGGCCGGTGACCCCACGGCGCATCACCGTGCGGTCGCCTGCGACGTCGGCGTCGGTGACGATGTCGATGGTGTCCGCGCCGAGGCGGGAACTGGTCGCCATGGTGCCGGTGAACCACGAGGATTCGTCTTGCGCGGCCCAGCCGCCCTTGGCGGGGTTGGCGGCGAAGATCGCGAGCCGGGGCATGGCGATCCGGGGGTTCGCGGCGAACCCGGGGATGTCGGCTTCCTTGGGTTCCTTGGGAAGGGCGTCCTTGAAGCTCTGGTCGATCGCGAGTTCGGCCTGCTTGATCGGCTGGGTGGCGCGGTCGCGGTTGGCCTGGTAGCCGATCACACCCCAGCCGCGGTAGGGCTGCGGGAACGCACCCTGCTGAGCGGAGCCGTGCATCGCGCTCGGTGCCGGGCTGAACGTCGGCCATGGGGACGTGAGGTCGTAGGTGACCTTCGCGGACTGTTCGGCGACCAAACCGAACAGGGAGGGATCCGTCGTGGAGTGGTCGAGATACAGCTCGTCGCCCTCGGTGACCGGGACGACCACGTCCAGGTCCTGGCCGGGCGAACCGTACTGCCCGTTGACGATGTCGACGACCCGCTTGCCCAGCAGCTGCCCACCGCGTTTCTTCACGGTGAACGCGATCTTGTTCGGCCCGGGAAAGCCGAAGTTGAGCTTCACGCCCGGCCGGATCCGCAGCTTCCCGGTCTTGGTCACCTTGTAGGTCTGCTGCGGCGCCGTGAGGGTGTCGGCGGGGTACATGTCCACGTCGAACGGCGGGCTGATCACCAGCGTCGGCTGCCCCTTGTCGTCGACCAGGGACTCCACCCCCGGCGCGGCCGTGTAGTGCGCCTTCGGCACCCACGACACCGCGGAGACGTCGATCGAGGAGTCGGTTTTGATGTGCCATGACATCTTCTCGAACTGGCTGACCGGGAGGCTCATGTCGATCGTGGTGGTCCCGGTCGACCCGGCGGGCAGGACCTTGCGGAGCACCTCCGCCGGAGCGTGCACCCCGTTGCCCTTCGTGATCACCACGGTCACGTCATCCGAGGTCACCTTGTTCTTGACCACGTCGCCGGTCAGCCGCAGCGTGCCGGTCACCGGCACCATCACCTGCGACGAACGGCCGCCGAGGGTGAAGTCCGACGACGCGCGGAACACGGTGTTCGCCAGCCCGTTCACGTCCGTACCGGCCGCCAGGTCGGTGTAGGTGATCGTGGGGTCCCACGCCACCGTGTCGTACTTTCCGTCCAGAATGGACTGTGTGCGGAAGTAGAGCGCGTCGCCCTTCTTCACCGCGATCGCCGACACATTGGCCGGGGTGAACTCGGTGTGGTCGTCCGGGCCGATTCGCTGCGCCCAGAGTTCGGTGTCCTTGGCCTGGATGGTGACGCGCACACCGTCGGCTTTGGTGTACGCGGCGCGCGCGGGCGAGGGGTCCACGGTCAGCTGCACCCGGCCGTCGACGCGCACGGTGCCGTCGAACGGCGCGACCCAGCGGCGCACCGAGTCCAGCAGCGGCGAGTTGTCGACCTGCTGGTTGAACTGGGCGGTCTGGTCACCGACGATCTCGCCGGTCACCGCGCCACCGCCGACCGGCACCGGGGTACGGGTGGAATCCGCGCTGTAGGCGGGATGCCCGTTGGCGTCGAGGTAGCCGAACAACACGCCGCCGTTGTTGACCAGGTCGGTGATCCCGTCACCGTTGACGTCGCTGAAGAACCGGTCCGACGTGGTCGTGGTCCCCACGAAGTCCAGCTGCGCGGCGACAGCGAGGACGAACGCCTCGACACCGATCGTGCCCGACAACGTCCGCTCGGTGGAAATACCCGGCAGGTCACGCAACTTCAGCGGTGTGTCACCGAACTTCGGCGTGCCGCCGGGCGCGGCCAGATTGGGCCGGTAGTACACGTCGTTGTCCTTGCGGAACACCTTGTCCGGCAGGTTGTCGCCGTTCACGTCCACCAACGCCGACAGGCCATCGGACTGGCCGGCGTTGAACCCGACCTTCAGCCCGACGCCACCCTGCTTGACCGGCAGCCCCTGCACGTTGTAACCGGCGAACAAATGCGCACCGAACCCGACGGAGGTGTTCGCCGAGATCGCGCTCGCCTCACCTTCACGGATGTTCACGCCCAGGTCGTCATCCGGGACCGACCACCCTGCCGCCTTCGCGAAGCCGGTGTAGTTGCCGCCGGAGTCCCGGACATCGTCGAAGTAGTCGAACGAGTGGGTGTTGAACAGTTTGTTGTCCTCACCGAACTGCGACACCGACGCCAGCAGCGTCTTGGCGAACGCGCCGGCCCGGTAGTTCAGCTCGTAAGCGCGCACCAGCTGGTCGTCCAGCTTGACCTCCACCCGGCGCAGCAGGTCCGCGGTCACCTTCTTGAACCCGCCCCGGGCATCGATCTGCACGTCCGCGCGACGTGGTTCGCCCCGGTCCCGGTCACGCAGGAACGTCACCGAGTACTTGCCCTCGGTCGCGCCGTGGCCGGTGTAGGTGATCCGCCGCGGATACAGATTGCTTCCCGGCACCGTCGACTTCTCGGTGCCGCCGTCGTCCACCCGCGTGTAGTGGTAGCGCATGAGATTGTCGTTGGTGTCACGGACTTCGCGGACCGCCCAGGTGGCGATGCGGCCCGCCTTGTCGGCCAGCGTCGTATCGGGCGCCCCGCCGAACATCATGCGGGTGCCCGCCTTGTCGGTGACCTCCCACCAGTAGTTCGCCGGTCCGTCCCCGTGGCGGACGATCCGGTCGAACCGGCTCTCCGCCTTGGCGTGGAACACCTTCTCCGCCGTCCGGGCCTGCAACGCACCCCGATGGGCCACCGGCGTCAGCTGCTCACCGTTCAGCAGATAGGTCTCGGTCTCCAACCCCGCGTCATACCGCGGCACACCCCAGCGGGTGTCCACCGTGACGGCCGGCAGGGAAACATCCCACCCCACCCCCAGCCAGCCGTTCGCCCCCGAAGAGTTGTAAGCCACCGACAACTTCGGCTCCAGCCCCGCCCGCCCCCGGGGAACCTCCAGCGGATACGACATTCGCGCATCGCCCCGGTTGTTCGCCGACGGCGGTCCGATCAGGTTCACCCCGGCACCCGGATCGGCCGCCTTGATGTCCTTGATCTGGTTCGGATCGAAGGACGTCCCCTCCGGATGTTCCGGCGCCGCGACTGCTCCATCCGCGCCCGATCCTTGCGCCGCCCCGAGCAGCGAAGGCGGTGCCGCGCCCGGGACCGTCATCGCCACCAACGCCAAGATCAGCGCGACCACCACGGCCCGGCGGTGCTGACGAACCGGACGAGTCCAGGCGAAGGCAGCCATGCCCCCGACCCCCTTTGGATCGATGAATTAGGCCATTTGGTCCCGTCCGGCGACAAGGACCGTCGCGAACGGGATCGAACGGTGATGCGGGAGCGAAAGCCCGCGGCGGACAACCGTGACCAGACAAGGGCATCCGGGCGAGTATCGATCTCCGCGACGGTATCGACCGTCGATGAAATCCCGATGAAACACCACTTCCGGGAATTTCCCTTGCTACGGGAGGATGTTCCCTTCACCGGGACATACGGGGATCCGCACCAGTTCCGCCGGGCACGGGCCGGGGTGGACCACGCCGAGCCGCCGCGTCGCGCGGGTCATCGCGACATAGAGATCGTTGTGACCCAACGGGCCGGCGGCCATGATCGCCGCCGGGTCGACGATCAGCACCGAGTCGAACTCCACTCCTTTGGCCTCGCCGGGCGAGAGCAGGACGACCGGGTCCGTGAGGTCCGGCGGGACCGTGACCGGCAGCGCCACCGCGAGCCGATCCCGGTGCACCGTCGGCGCGATCACCGCAAGACTGCCCCCATCGTGACGCGCGACGAGGCGTGCGACGACGTCGGCCAACTCAGCCGCCGTGGTGCGCGACCGCCACGGCGGCTCCCCGGTCGAGCGGACCGAGCGGGGAGGCCGCGACTCCGGGTGATGCGCGGCGAACAGGTCCTCGGTGGCGGCCATGATCTCGGCCGGGGTGCGGTAGTTGACGGTCAGCCGGGCCAGCCGCCAGCGCTCGCCGACATGCGGCCGGAGCACCTCGGCCCAGCCGGTCGCGCCCGCCGTGCTCCCGGTCTGGGCCAGGTCACCGACGACGGTCATCGATTTGGCCGGACACCGGCGCATCAGCATTCTCCAGTCCATTTCGGACAGTTCCTGTGCCTCGTCGACGACCACGTGCCCGAAGGTCGCCACGCCCTCCCCGAGCACCGCGGCGGCTTCGTCCAGCAGCGGGATGTCCGCGGTACTCCACGGCGTGCCGCCGGTCAGTCCGGCGATCACCCCCTCCGCGGTCAACGGCGGCCACAGCTCGTCCAGCACACGCCGGACACCGGCGTCGGCCAGCAACGCGGCTCGCAGTCCCGCCCGGTCGGCGTCGTCCAGGAGGTCGCGTGGCGCCGGGGGCTCGTCCGGATCGATCACCACTCCCGCCGCCGCCAGCGCGCGCAGGTCGGCCGCGCTCAGACTGCCGTCGGCGTTGCCACCGTCGATGGCCTCGCCCGTCTCGGTGAGCACGACGCTTTCCAGCCGGCCGGCCAGATCCCGCGCGAGCCGGTCCACGACCTCCTTCTCGAAGAGGAGCCGCGCCTGGCGGTACGGAAGTCCCCGCCCTCTGACGGAATCCACGATGTGCCGAAAGACAACGGGGTCCAGCTTCAGCACCTGTTGTTCGAACTCGAATTCGACGGTCTCGTCGGGGATCCGCACCCGCGCGCGCACCGCGTCCGCCACCCGGCCGGCCAGTTCCGCGTGGCCCTTTTCCGCGGCGGATTCGACCCATTCGGCCTTACCGCGCCACAGATCCGGCACCGTCTCCGTGACCACGGCGTGCTCGCCGAGGCCGGGCAGGACCTGGCCGATGTAGTCCAGGAAGATCCGGCTGGGGCCGATCACCAGCACGCCGTTTGCGCGCAGGCGCGGCCGGGTGTAGAGCAGGTAGGCCAGCCGGTGCAGGGCGACCGCGGTCTTCCCGGTCCCCGGCCCGCCCTGCACGACCAGCACGCCGGGGTACTCGTCGCGCACGATCCGGTCCTGTTCCGCTTGCAGGGTGGTGACGATCTCGTGTATACGCCCGGTTCGGTCCGCGGACAGCGCGGCCAGCAACGCCGCCTCGCCGACCAACCGGTCCTCGCCGGTCTCCGCGTCGAGCAGTTCGTCGTCCAGCGCGAGCACCGTCCGCCCGCGGGTGGTGATCCGGCGGCGTCGCCGCACGCCCTGCGTGTCGACCGCGGTCGCGGTGTAGAACGGCCTGGCCGCCGGTGCCCGCCAGTCGAGCAGCAACGGCTCATCTCCGTCGAACAACCCGATTCGCCCGATGTAGACCCGCCGGCCGTCGGCCAGGTCCAGCCGTCCGAAGCACAGCCCGTCCTCCACCGACTCCAGGCGGGCCAGTTCCCCGCGCCAGAATTCTCCTTCCCCCTCGGCCGCCTGCGCGCGCAAGGCGTCCAGCCGCCGATAAAGATCCGTCAGATACCGCTGCTCGATCGCGAGTTCCCCGCTGCTCATGCCGACGAGGATGCGGGGGGAATCCGGGAAGGAACAGTCTTGTTCTTTTCCGCGGTGTCAGCCGCCCTGCGACCGGGCGCGAGGGTGACTTTGAGGACGTCGATACCGACCGGGGTCCGGTGGGTGTCCAGGTCCGTGATCCGCCACGGGCGGTCGAGCAGGGCGGTGAGGGCGATGCGCACCTCCATCCGGGCGAGGTGGGCGCCCAGGCAGAAGTGGATGCCGTGACCGAAGGACAGGTGCGGGTTGGACTTCCGGTTCGGGTCGAAGGTATGCGGGTCGGCGAAGACCCCGGGGTCACGGTTGGCCGCCGTGATCATCGCGACCACCCGTTGGCCTGGCTGAAGTTCCCGACCGCCGAGCGTGGTGGGCCGGGTGACGAACCGGTCTGTTCCGCCCGTGGGCGGCAGGTAGCGAAGAACCTCCTCGACGGCCGATCGCATGTCGGCGGGCTTCGGTCGGGAGACAAGGCAAAGGATGGCGTTCACGAGCAGGGACTTGGTGGTCTCGTGGCCGTTGATCAAAAGCAAGGTGCAGAAGTCGATCACCTCGTGCTCGGTGAGGTCCGACGTCATCAGGGTTCCGATGATGCCTTCCGGCCGCTCGAATTCCTCGCGGAAGTAAGCGCCCATTTCCGTCAACGCCTGATGGAACGCGGCCTGGCGGGTCTCGTCGGCGGCGAACGTGCCGAAGAACGACGTGATGGCTTCGGTCCACCGGACGAAATCCGGCCACCGCGACGGCCGCACGCCGAGCAGACCCGCGATCGTGTGCACCGACAGCGGATAGGCCACTTCGCCGATCAAGTCGAAGGTCGACCCGGCCGAGGCGAGGAGAGCGTCGACCTTCGCCTCGATCAACGGTTCCAACGACGCCACGGCCCGCGGCGTGAACACCTGGCTGACGATCCGGCGTAACGCATGATGCCGGGGCGGATCGGTCGCTTGCAGGCCGCGCAACAAGGGATTCGAGCTGTGCGGAATTGGTTGGGTGCTGTAGCGCAGTTCGTCGGAGGAGAACACCTCGTGCTCGGTAAGCACCCTGTTCACGTCGGAGTACCGGGTGGCCACCCAGCCACCGAACGGCTCGTCGAACCGTATCGGGCCGACCTCTTGTTCGTGGAAAGCGAAGATCTCCTCGAGGGACATGGCCTCAGGGTGCTCTCCGCCCACGGCTCGCCGCTTGGAAGAAACGGACACACGACGCCCCGACCGCGCGCCGGAACTCCGCGAGCATATGCGGCTGGTCGTAGAACCCGCTGCGGACAGCGATCTCCGCCCAGTCCGGCACCGGAGACGACCGCGCCAACGCCATCGCCCGGTGCAACCGCAGCACCCGCGTGTACGCCTTCGGGCTCAACCCGACCGCCACCAGGAACCGGCGACGCAACTGCCGCTCGGACAACCCGACCGCGGCCGCGTGCCGGGAAACCGGGGCCCCAGGGGCCACGCGCATGGCCTCGAGCACCTGACCCACCACCCGATCGGCCGGACGGGCCGGTGCCCGCAGCGCCCGTAGCCCGTCGTCGAGTCCCGAACCGGGGAACGGCATCCCAGTCAAGGGCACCTCGTCCGCGGCGATCCCCAGCACGGAGGCACATGTCCCCGGCCGCAGCCGCACCCCCGTCAACGGCTCGGTCAGGCTCCCGGTCCTGGCCTCGGTCTCCGGGCCGGTCAACCACAACGAACCGTCCGCGAAGACCAGCAGGTCCACCGACGGTTGCGGCAAGGCGGGCGGCAGCTCCCCGCTGCGCCGCCATACCCGGCCGACGCGGTCGGCCAGGTCGGCGGGCGGGGCGAAGTCGCTGGTCACAGCCCGGGGCCCGCGATGTAGCGGCGACGGAGATCGGCGTGGCCCCGGTCGGTCACGTCGGTGTTGTCGACGTACTGGTCGATCGCCCCGACCGGCGGCAGAGCCCTGATGGCCGGATCACTGATCGTCGCGACAAGGGCGTCGGTGAACCGGTGAGCGTCCAGAACCAGGAACGGCCGGTCGTGGAAACAGCGGACCGTCGGCTCCAGTGACTCGGTGAGACCGAGATCGTTGTGCATCTCCGCGGCGATCTCGTAGGCGGGAGAAAGGTGCTGCTCGCGTTCCTGCCAGCCTCGCGCGGCCAGCGCGCCGGCCAGGTGCGGAGTCAACGCCGGAGCGCACGGCAGCGCGGCGAAGGCCGTGCCCAGCCACTTGCTGTAGGGCGGATACACCCGCTTCATCAACAGGCACAACTTCATCAGGTCACGGACCTGGCGCGCGGCCACCACGGCCGAGCCCAGATCGTCGCCGACCTCACCGCAGCGGCCGACGAAGGGCTCTTCCTGGGACAGGCGCATCCACTGACAGGCCAGGACATAGCGCCACACGTCGTCCGGGAACCAGGCCAGGTGATCCCGGTAAGGCTCCAGCAGACCGAGCCCGTCGTGGAAGACCGCACCACCGGTCAGCTCACGCAATACCTGGGTCGGGACTGTCAACCAGGCCGAAATCGGCAGGCCGCCCTCCGGGTCGGCGCCGAGCTGCTCGATGAAGAAACCCCGCAGATCCATCACGTGCACCCAATGCCGGGCCGGTGCGCCCGACGGGAAGGCGAAACGGACCGGGTAACCGCTGAACTCGGCAGGCAGCTCGCGATCAAGCACGGCGTCCAGCTCCGCGCCACGAGCATGAAAGTCTTCGCTGCCAAGGAAAACCTGCATCCGCGGACCCCAGGCGTGGTCGGAGGAACGCACCGTGTCGTAGCCCTGCACCTCCGATCCCCAGCCGATCAGCGCCACCGAATACGGCACCTCGTCCAGCACTTTCTCCAGGATCGGCGCGACGACCTCGGCATGGAACAGCCGGGACAGCTCAAGGCCGGGCAGGAAGGATCGCGTCACGTCAGCCACCCTGGCAGGAGTGGCCGACGGCAGCCAACCGGATTTCGGCGAAGCCCGTCCTTCCTCGATCTCGGCGGCTAGGTTGGGGTCCCACCCAGTCGAAGGAGCTCGTGATGCGTGTCGCCGCCGCCCAGGTCCGTAGTCCGTGGATGGACCGGGAAGCCGGGGTGCGCAAGGTGATCGACTTCGTGGGACGGGCCGCGGAAGCCGGGGTGGAGCTTGTCGTGTTCCCGGAGACCTTCCTTCCCGGTTACCCGATCTGGCTCACTCAGCCCGAAGGCGCGAGGCTCGACGACGCCAAGCAGGAGTCGGCGTATGCGGCGTACCAGGAGGCCGCCGTCGAGCTGACCGGCCCCGAGCTACGCCTGATCGTCGAGTGCGTCCGGGACCAGGGTGTGTTCACCTATCTCGGGATCGCCGAGCGTGGGCCGGGACGCGGCACCGTGTACTGCACGCTGCTCGCGATCGACCCGGTGGCCGGGGTCTGTGGCGTGCACCGGAAGCTCGTGCCGACCTTCGAGGAACGGTTGGTGTGGGGCAACGGGGACGGGCACGGTCTTCAGGTGCACCAGGTCGGCGGGGTACGGGTCGGCGGTCTGTGCTGCTGGGAGAACTGGATGCCGTTGGCGCGGCATGCACTCTACGCGCAGGCTCCGGACCTGCATGTGTCGGTGTGGCCGGGATCGACGAGACTGACCGGCGACATCACCCGGTTCATCGCGCTGGAGGGCAGGATGTACTCGCTCGCGGCCGGTGCGCTGATCGATTACGCGGACGTGCCCGCCGGTTTCCCCCTGCGGGATGAGATCCTGGCCGCCGGGCAGATCTCCCCCTATGACGGCGGTTCCGCGATAGCCGGGCCGAACGGCCGGTGGATCGCGGAACCCGTCAAGGACGAGGAACGGCTCGTCATCGCCGATATCGACCCCACGACGGTGCGTGGTGCCCGGCAGAATTTCGACCCGACCGGGCATTACGGCAGGCCGGATGTCTTCCGGGTGACCGTGGACCGGAAGCGGTTGACGTCCGCGACTTTTCTCGACTAGTTGGTGCCAGGTCGTCGCTTCATTGCCTTATTGAGGGGTAAGGCCCAGGGATCGCATCGGCGGGTGGTGAATGCCTCCTTCCCTACCTTCAAGGTCGGGGTCCCGGCAAAGTCGGCATTGTGCAGGTCAGGCGCCCCTTCGTCCTGGGGCGTGCCCCGAGTGTGGAGGCGCCGGCGATGCCACACCCGGACGATCAAGAACAGCACAGACCAGCAACTCCGCGACTTTGCCGGGACCCTGCCTTCAGGACGGGGAAAGAGCCCTTCACGGACCGGGCTTGGCCCGGCGAAGTCACCTAACTGCCGGTCCGTGCCGCCCCCAGGACGGCGACCGACGTGAGGGGTGTGTGGATATAGGGACGTTGAACGTCCCTATATCCACACACCCCTCACGGGCGGTAACACTTGCGCATCGCCAGCCACAGCGAGTGACCATATGGGGCGAAGGCGCGGCCTCGTGACGAACCCGTGCGCATTACCCGAAAACGGGCGCTTCGGTCTCGGCTCATCTAACCGGCGACGCCCTGCGACTTTGCCGGGACCCTGACTCTGAGGGCAGGGAAGGAGGCCTTCACGGCGAGGTGGGCGTTGTGTGAACACGCCAAGTTTGCCTTAGGCCGGGATCGGGTTCGCGCTCTGGCGCCTGCCGCGCCAGCGCGGGCGACATCGCACTACGCTCTTTCAGCGCAAGGCTTTCTCGACCAGCGCGACGGTCTCGCGCGGGTTGTCGACTTGGAGGACCAGGCGCGTGTAGCGCTCGTCGGCGAGTTCGATCACGACGGCCTTCGACGGATCCTTGACGTCCCAGAAGACCTTTTCGCCGTCGAGGTGGAACGTGCCCGCCGTGATCACGCCGGGCAAGTGGGCGCCCGGTGCGCGGATTCCCTTGGGATCGGCGGCGATTCCGGGGTCGGCGGTCGCGCCGCGGACGTTGGCCAGCGGGATGGTCAGGCTGCTCTTGAGGGCCCAGAGCTTGTCGAGACCCTCGATGACGACAACGAGGTCGCCGCCGTCGATGTTGACCAATGCCATAGCTGTTTTCCTTGTCAGTCGGGAGAATTGAGACGGTGAGCCGGCGCGGCGCCTGCCCCTTCGACGTTGCCGCGCACGAGGATGCCCAGTGCGGCCGCCGTGAGGGCGGCGGCCAGGGCGGTGGAGATACCGAGCGCGTCGGCGATCGCCTGGTCGACGGCGGCCAAGGCCGCGGCCACCTCGGCGGCCACCTCCTCATCCGCCGTCGCCTGTTCGACCGCCGCGAGCAGCAGCAGACCGAGGCCCGCCGACGTGACGAGCCGTAGCGCGGTCGCGGTATCCGTCGCCGCGGCGAGCGCTTCGGCCAACGGCTGGACGTCGTCGGCGATGTGACGGCGCAAGGCGACCAGGTAGAGGCCGCGTTTGCTGCCGAACGTCTTGTACAGGCTGTTGCGGTGCACGCCGAGGTGGTTGACGAGATCGTCGATGGACACTCCGTCGTACGCGCGGCCACCGAACAACTCCACCGCGGCACGCACCACCTCGTCCTCGTCGAAAGCCCTCCGCCTGCCCATTCCACGACGATAGCCTTTTGAGGAACGATCAGTCAAGAACGATCGTTCCTCAAAATTCAGCGTCCGGTTTCCCGGCTCGGCCCCGCCGCGTCAGTCCCCAGCGGTGCGGCCGCCGGTCGTGCCGTCGAGCATCTCGCGCAGGATGTCCAGGTGGCCGTTGTGGCGGGCCGTCTCCTCGACGAGATGGTGCAGGATCCAGCGCAGATCGACGTGGAGACCGTCGCGGACCGCTCGCCGGGCCCGCTCGCCCAGATCGTTCGCGGCGACCAGTTCACGGTAACGAGCGCTCTGGGCGGCGTATTCGCCGAGTATCCGCGCGAGCGGGAATTCGACGGCGATCCGCATTTCGCGGTCGGGGTCCTCATCGGTCCACGGACCCTGGTCTTCCTCACCGAGGAACACCACCTGGAACCAGTAGTACTCCACCCAGCGGAGGTGGTTGATCACTCCGCACAGGGTCATCAACGGCGAACCCGGCAGGAGCGACTTGCGTGCGTTCTCCTCGGAGACGCCCTCGCATTTGGCGCGTGCGGTGTCCCGTGCGTAGTCGAGGAACGTGGTGAGCTGGGTGCGCTCGTCCCACGCGGGCGGCGTGTCATCGATTCTGATCATCGCGCGAAGCCTTCCCGATCTTCGCGTCCGATGCGAGGCGATTAACGGGCCCGACCTGCTCGAACCGGCGGCGCGCAGGTTTCAGGGTCGGCCCGCCACGAAGGGCGTCACGCTCAGCAAGTGTGCCTTGAAGCCCTCCCCGTAGGTGCTGGTCGGGGTCCCGGCGTAGTCCTGGATGAGGACGTTGCCGCCGCTGCAGCCCCACGGATTCCACGTCCACGCCGTGTACCCGAGGCGGTGCGCGTCCAGCCACGCCGTCACCTGGTCCAGGTAGTCGTGCGCGCACGAATCCTGGCCGATCTCCCCGGCGTGCACCGGCACCTGCGCGGCGACCGCGCCGATCTGGGCGTCCCAGCAGGCGGAGGTCTTGCAGGCGTTGAAGTTGTACGAATGCCACGACGCGACCACGTTGTTCAGCGGGTCGACCGGCCGGTACGTCAGCCACTGGGAGAGGTCGTTGGTCCAGGTGAGCCCGGCGGTCATGACGACGTTCGTCGCGCCGGTCGCGCGGACCGCGTCGAGCAGGTCCTGCATCCCCGCCACCTCGTAGCCGATGCCGGTGCACTGGCCACCGTCGCGCAGGCAGCGCCACTCGGCGGCCGCGTTCGCCCAATTGTCGGCCGCGTCCGGGTAAGGCTCGTTGAACAGGTCGAACACGACGGCGTCGTTGCCCTTGAACGCGGTGGCGACCTGAGCCCAGAACGTCGGCGTGTACTGCATGCTCGGCATCGGCTTCTGGCAGGTGGCGTTGACGTCCGCGCACGCCGACACGTTGCCGGTGTACTGCCCGTGCGTCCAGTGCAGGTCGAGGATCGGGTTGATGCCGTTGGCCACCAACAGGTTCACGTAGTCCTTGACCGCCTGCTGGTAGGCGGGCCCGCTGGGCGAGCCGGACAGGCCCAGCCAGCAGTCCTCGTTCAGCGGGATGCGCACGGCGCGGATGTGCCAGGTCTTCATCGCGTCGACCGACGCCTGGTCGACCGGGGCACTGTCCCACATGCCCTTGCCCTGCACGCAGGCGAACTCGCCGCCGGCGCGGTTGACGCCGAGCAGCCGGTAGGCCTTGCCGTCGGCGGTCAGCTGGTTCCCGGACACCTTCAACGCCGGCGCGGGCCCGCCCGCCGGCGGCTCGGTCGGCGGGACTCCGGTGCAGGCGGCGCCGTTGACCGCGAACTCCGCCGGGGTGCCGTTGCTGCCGCTGTAGGAGAAGTTCGCGCCCGGCTGGACACTGCCACCGGCCGCGATGGTGCGGTTCCACGTCTCGTTCCGCACGGTGACCTGCTTGCCGGACTGCGACCAAAGGCCGTTCCAGCCCTGCTGAAGCGTCTGGTTTCCGGCGTAGGAATACGTCAGGGTCCAGCCGTCGACGGCAGTGGTGCCGAGGTTGGCGATGGTCACGGAGACGCCGAAGCCCGAGCCCCAGTCCTTCGCGGTGTAGTCCACGCGGCAGGCGAATGCCGCGGCCTCGGTACTCGCTCCGGAGACCGGCGCCGCCGACAGCGCCACGGCGGCGCAGGCGCTCGCCACGACGAGGAGTTTTCTTGCCGTCACACCCATGGACACTCCTTTGTGCACGGTGAACCGATTGCCCTGGGAGCGCTCCCAGATCAGTCACGGTGGCCGATCTGGGGATGTCCTGTCAATTCCGGAGGCGACTCCGGAGGGGAATTCATCCCCCCGCCGACCGGCGATTGGGCCGGGCGGGCCAATCGGCTCACGGCGCGGGCCGACGGTGCCGGACCGGCTGCGGACGGTCACGCCTCGCCCGGATCCGCCCGTTCTCCCCTGTCCCGCCACGAAAGCGGATTAGCCTGCCGCAGTGGACGGTCAGCCTGGGACGAACCTGCTCGGAGAACTGCGGCGCGTGGCCGGACTGACGCAGGAGGAGCTGGCGGAGCGCACCGGGCTGACGGTGCGCGGAATCAGCAACATCGAACGCGGCCGCGTCGCCCGGCCGCGGCGGCGGTCGCTGGAGGCACTGGCCCGCGGGCTGGGCCTGCGGAACGATCAGGTCGCCGGGTTCGTGCGGCACTATCTGCCGGACGCCGACCCCGCGCCGCGGCCGTCCAGTGCGCCGCCTCCGGTTTCGGTCCCCGCCCAGCTGCCGTCCGGCAGCACGTCGTTCACCGGACGGCGTGCCGAACTCGCGACGCTCGACGGCCTGGCCGCCCTTCGCGACCGGGCCGTGGTCGTCGCCGTCCTCGAAGGCATGGGCGGGGTGGGCAAGACGTCGCTGGCCGTGCACTGGGCGCAGTCGGTCCGCGCGGAGTTCCCGGACGGTCAGCTGTTCGCGAACCTGCGCGGCTACGGCCCGGGTGCGCCCGCCGACCCGAGCGAAGTGCTGCACTCGTTCCTGCGCGCGTTCGGCGTGCCGGGGGTGGAGGTGCCGACGGACCTCGACGGCCGTTCGGCGCTGCTGCGGAGTGTGCTGGCCACCCGTTCGGTGCTCGTCGTACTCGACAACGCGCGGTCCGCGGACCAGGTCCGGCCGCTGCTGCCCGGGCACGCGGGCTGCGTCGTGGTCGTCACCAGCCGCTCGACGTTGCAAGGACTGGCGGTGAGCGACGACGCCCACCGGATCACCGTGCCGCCGCTCGACGACCACGAGTCGGTCGCGCTGCTCGGCCGGTTCACGGGCCAGGCCCGGCTCGGTGCCGACGAAACCGCGCTCGCCGACATCGTGTCCGGCTGCAGCGGACTGCCGCTGGCCCTGCGGATCGTCGGCGAACGCCTGGCGCACGAACGCGGCTTGGCGGAGGTGGCGGCGGCGATGCGGTCGGCGAACGACCGGCTCGACGCGTTCACCACCGAGGAGGCGAGGACGTCGCTGCCCGCGGTGCTCTCGTGGTCGTACGAAGCGCTGCCCGGCGACGTCGCGAGCGCGTTGCGGCTGCTCGGGGCCCACCCCGGTCAGCACTGGGACCCGGCAGCCGCGGCGGTGCTGCTGGACGCCGAGGCGGCCGAGACACGGCGGCTGCTGCGGGCGCTGGTGGCCGGACATCTCCTTGACCACCGCGCGGACGGCCGTCACGAGTTCCACGACCTGGTCCGCGACTACGCGCGCAGCCTCGCCGACGAACGGCGACCGGCCGCGATGCGCCGTCTCGCCGGGCACTACCTGTCCGGCGCGGCCGCCGCCGCGGACGCGATCGCGCCGCGTGACCCGAACCGGCGGCCGCTCCTGACCCCGGAAGTCGGCGGCCGGACGTTCGAGGGTTCCGAGGAGGCGGCGTCCTGGCTGGCCATCGAACTGCCCACGCTGCTCGCGATCGCCGAGGAGTCGGCGGCCGCGGGCGGCACCGCGTACGCCCGTGACCTGTCCACCGTGCTGTGGCAGGCTCTGCGCCTGCACGGCCACTACGACGTCTTGCACAGGTTGCACGGCTTCGCGCTCGCCGAGGCGCGCCGGGCCGGGGACCCGTTCGGCGAACAGCAGGCGCTGACCGACGTGGCCGCCATCTGCGCCCGCGTCGGCCGGTACGACGAAGCCGTCGAGCACCTCACGGCCTGCCTCGAAGTACCGGGCAGCAGGACCGCGACCGCCCGCGCGCTCACCACGTTGGGCACGGTGTACGCGCAGCTGGGCCGGTACCCGGAGGCGGCACACCACCTCCGGGAGGCCGTCGACCTGGCCCGCGAGGTCGGCGACACGCTCAACGAAGGCCGGGCCTACGGCAATCTCGGGTTCGTCCACGAGCATCTGGGCGAGCTGGACGCCGCGCGGCGGTGTTATCAGCGGGGGCTGGACATCGCCGAGCAGATCGGCGACAACGCCGCCGTCGCGATCGCACTGCACAACCTCGGCGACGTCTACCGCGCGCTCGGCCGCTACGAGGAGGCTCGCGAGCACCTCGACCGGTCGCTGATCGTGAGCCGGGCGGCCGGGCACCGGGAGGCCGAGGGCTACGCGCTGGTGTACCTCGGGCTGGTGCACCTGCACCTCGGCGACCCGGTGACCGGGCGCGAGTACGAGGAGCAGGCGCTCGAGATCGCCGCCGTGACCGGCATCCGTCCGCTGGAAACGCTGGCGCACAACGGCTTGGGCGACACCGCCCGGGCGGGCGGAGACCGTGCGGCGGCGCTGTCGCACTACCTGCGGGCCCGCGACGTCGCCCGGCTGACCAGTGAGCAGCACGAGGAAGCCCGGGCACTGGAAGGGATCGCGGCGACGTACGAGGACGCCGGGGAGACCGAGAAGGCTCGCCCGTACCGGCGGCGCGCACGGGCACTTTATGAGGCCATGGGTATTTCCGGCCGCGCGTGAAGGCCTCCTTCCCTCGGCTGCGCCGGTGGGTATGCCGGTCAGGCACTCATTCGTCATGGCGCAAGCCGACGATGAAGGAATTGGGACGTTGAGTGTCCCAATTCCTTCATCGTCGCGGGATCACGCCCCCGAACCCGTCACGCACGCGCCGGTCCTCGACGGAGCCGGTGTCCTGAAAGTCCCCTTTATCGCCTGGTCAATCGCGGTCCGTGTGCCCGCGGTTCCGGTTGGTGAGCGACGTCGGGCGACCGGAACTTCCGCCCCCGAAGTTCCGGTCGGTTGTTCATGGCCGTGCCGGTCCGGCCCCAGTTGAATCTGCCGAGGTCCACTTCGGACCGACTGGGGCGTAAAGGAGTTCGGCGGAGTTGCGGGCAGAACTGGGCATGGCCGACCGGGTACACGAAGCTTTCGAGGACCAGGCGGGCCGGACACCGCACCGCGAGGCGGTCGTCGCCGGGGACCGGCGGACGACCTACCGGGAACTGGACGGGGCCGCGAACGCCGTGGCGCACGCGCTGCTGCGCCGAGGTTTGTCGCGCGGCGCGCTGGTCGGCGTGCGCCTGCGTCGCGGACCGTGGCTGGTGCCGGTGCTGCTCGGCGTGCTGAAGGCGGGCTGCGCGTACGTGCCGCTCGATCCGGCCGCCCCGCGTGCGGCGGTCGCCGGGATCGTCGAGGACGCCGGGCTGCGGCTGGTCGTGGTGGACGAACCCGGCGCGGACGAACCGGTTCCCGTGCTCGCCGTCGCGGACATCGACCTCGCGCACACCTCGTCCCCCGGTGTCACGGGCACGGGTTCGGACCTCGCCTACGTGATCTACACCTCCGGCTCGACCGGGCGTCCCAAGGGTGTCGAAGTCGAGCACCGCAACGTACTCGCGTTGCTGCGCTGGGCCGCCCTCACGTACACCGACGAAGAACTGCGGGGCGTGCTCGGCGCCGCCTCGGTGTGTTTCGACGCGTCGGTCGCGGAACTGTTCCCGCCGCTGGTCACCGGCGGCGGCCTCGTCCTCGCCGAGAACCTGCTGGCGCTGCCCGATCTCCCCGCCCGCGACGAGGTCACGTTCGTCCAAGGGGTCCCGTCCGTGCTGGCCGTCCTGGCCCGCACACCGCTGCCGCCTTCCGTGCGGACCGTCGCCATCGCCGGCGAACCGCTGAGCCGCGCGCTCGTCGAGCGGATCCACCGCAACGACGGCGTCCGCCGGATCGTCAACTGCTACGGCCCGACCGAGGCCACCGTGAACTGCTCGTCGTACGAGGTCGGCCGCGACGAGCCCGCCGACCCGCCCATCGGCACCCCGCTGCCCGGCGCGGAGTTCTCCGTGCGCGACCCGCACGGCCGTCCACTCGAGGACGGCGAAACCGGCGAGCTGTGGGTCAGCGGCGCGCTGGTGACCCGGGGCTACCTCGGACGGCCCGAGCTCACCGCGAGCAAGTACGTGACCGAGAACGGCGTCCGGCACTACCGCACCGGCGACCTCGTCCGGCGGCACGACGGCGTGTACCACTTCGCGGGCCGTGTCGACGACCAGGTCAAGGTCCGCGGGTTCCGGGTCGAACCCGGTCAGGTGCAGGCCGTGCTGCTCACCCACCCGGCGGTCGGCAACGCGGTCGTACTCGCCCCGGCCGACGAGTCCGGGGAACGACGGCTGGTCGGGTTCGCCGAACCGCACGGCGACCGGCCGACCGAAGCGGAACTGCTCGGCTGGTTGCGGGCCCGGCTGCCCGGACATCTGGTCCCTTCGCGGATCGCGGTACTCGACGCGATCCCGCGCGGTACCACCGGGAAAGCCGACCGGGCGGCCTTGGCGGCCTGGGTGTTCGATCGCGACGCCTCGGCCGAGTTCGTCGCTCCGCGCACCGGCACCGAACGGCTGGTCGCCGAAGTCGTCACGGCGGCCTTCGAGCTGACGGACATCGGCGTGCACGACCGGTTCACCGACTCCGGTGGGCACTCGCTCGCCGCGGCGCGAGCGGTCGCGCGGCTGCGTGAAACCACCCGCCGCGCGATCAGCCTGGAGGACTTCCTGGCCGACGGCACGGTGGCCGCCGTCGCGCGGCGGCTCGACGAAGCATCGGCCGTCGAAGCGGTGGCGCAACCGGTCGCCGACCCGCGCCGCGAGGTCTTCCCGCTCACCCACACGCAACGTGACCTGTGGCCCCTCGCCCAGCTCAGCCCGACGGGCACCGCCACGACGGCCGCCTGGCGTCTGCGGCTCCACGGCGTGTTCTCCCGCGAGGCACTCCAGAGCGCGGCGGACGCGCTGGTGGCCCGCCATCACGCGCTGCGCGGCACCGTCCAGGAACACGACGGTGAGCCGCTGTTCGTCATCGGTCCTCCGGCCCCCGTTCCGCTCGACGTCCACGATGTCAAGGGAGCCGACCCCGAGGAACTGGCCGCCGGCGCGGCGCGGCACGCGTTCGACCTGAGCACCGAAACACCGTTGCTGCGCATCACCGCGCTCCGCGTCGCGGACGAAATCACCGAGCTGATCATCGTTTCCGACCACATCGCCACCGACGGCGTTTCGATCAGCGAGATCATGACCGGCCTGGCGGGGGCGGAAGCACCGGAGCCGCGGGCGCAGATCGGCGACGTCGCCCTGCGCGAACAAGCACTCGGCCGAAGCGAGCGGCTGACGCGGTACTGGTCGGCCGAGCTGGCCGGAGCGGTCCCGCCGGACGCGTTGTTCGACCGGCCCGCCCCGGGGGCACAGCGGTTCCTCGGCGAGCGGGTGACCGTTCCCCTGCCGGAAAACCTGCGCGCGGCGGTGGATCGGCTCGCCTCGGCGTCCGAGGTCACGCCGTTCGCGGTCTACCTCTCCGCGCTGGGCGTGCTGACCGGATCGCTGGTCAACGGCTCGGACGTCCTGCTCGGCACGGCCGCGGCGCGGCGGGGTTCCGCCGATCTCGTCCATACGGTGGGGCCGCTGGTGGAGGTGCTGCCCGTCCGGCTGCGCCCCGATCCGGCCGGTTCGTTCCGCGATCTGCTGCGCACGGCCATGACGACCACCGTGCGGGCGATCGACCACCGCGGCCTGTCCTCAGGCGACCTGACGGGACTCTGGGGCGGCGACCGTCCGGCGGGGATGCCGCTCACGCCCGTGTCGCTTTCGGTCCAGCCGTCCGGGCTCCCGCTGTCGGCGCACGGGCCCGGCGTCCGGCTGGACCTGCTCGGCGAACTGCCCACCGGCGGCAGCCACACCCCGCTCACGGTCTTCGTCAACGAGCACGTCGGCGGCGGTGAACTGATCGTCGAGCACGATCCGGCCCTGCTCTCCCCCGCCCGCGCGCGCTGGTTCAGCCGGTCACTGCTGCACATCCTGCGGGCCGCGGTGTCCACACCGGACACCGCTCTGTCCACTTTGGATCTGGTCACGGCCGAGGAACGCGCGGAACTGAGCGGCTGGGGCACCGGCGCCCCGCTGCCACCGTCCGAAGTGGTCAGTGTCCCGGACGCCGTCCTGCGCCATGCCGAACGGACGCCGGACGCGCTCGCGGTGGCCACGCTGACCTACCGGGAGCTGGTCGCGCGGGCCGACCGGGTCGCGCGCGCCCTGCTCGCGGCGGGCGTGCGGGCGGGGGACGCGGTCGGGGTGTGCCTGCCCCGCGACGAACTGCTCCCCGCGATGCTGCTGGCCGTCTGGCGGGCGGGCGCCGGATACCTGCCGCTCGACCCCGATCTGCCGGCGGCACGGCTCACCCAGCTCGTCACCGAGGCGGACGTGAAGGTCGTCCTCACTCGCGGAAGCGCCCGGGACGCCGCCGCCGCGTTGCCGGGCACGGTGCTGGACGCCGACTCGGTACCGGACGCCGCCGCTGCGGAACTGGTCTTGCCGAGCGGCGAGTCGCTGGCATACGTGCTCTACACGTCCGGCTCGACCGGCCGCCCCAAGGGCGTCGAAGTGACGCATGCGAACCTGCACGCCTTCGTCCGATCGCGTCAGGTGTCACACGGCATGGGCCCGGGCGACACCATGGCGGCCGTCGCGCCGCTGGCGTTCGACGTCTCCGTCGAAGAACTGTGGTGGCCGCTCGCCTCGGGGGCACGGTGCGCGCTCGCCGACCGCGACCACGCCGTCGACGGCCACCGGCTCGCGCGGTGGCTCGCCGAAAGCGGCGTCACCATCGTCGATCTGACGCCGACGAGCCTGCGGATGCTGCTCGCCGCGGACTGGCCTGGCGACCCGTCGCTGCGGTTGCTGCTCGGCGGCGAAGCGCTCGACCCCGACCTCGCCGCCCGCGTGTTACCGCTGGTGGGCGAGTTGTGGAACGGGTACGGCCCGACGGAGGCGACGGTCGCGGCGACCGCGCACCGCGTCACACCCGGGTCCACCGGGGTGCCGATCGGCAAGCCGACGCCGGGTGCCCGCCTGTCCGTGCGCGACAGCGGGGGCAGGCCCGTGCCGTCGGGCGCGATCGGCGAGCTGTGGGTCGGCGGGAGCGGTGTCGCGCGGGGCTACCGCGGGCAGCCGGAGGCGGCCTCGTTCGTCACCGAAGAGGACGGCCGCTGGTACCGCACGGGCGACCTCGTCCGGTGGCGGCCGGAGGGCACGCTGGACTTCCTCGGTCGCGCCGACGACCAGGTGAAGGTGCGGGGCAACCGGTTCGAACTGGGCGAGATCGAGGCGGTGCTGCGGTCACTGTCCGATGTGGACGACGCGGCGGTGACGGTGCTCGCGGACGGCGCCGACGCCCACCTGGCCGGTTATCTCACCCCGGCGACGGCCGACCCGTCGGCCGCTCAACGGCACGTCCGCGCGCTGCTGCCGGGGTACATGGTGCCGAGCCGATGGCTGATCCTGGACGCCCTTCCGTTGCTGCCCAACGGAAAGCTCGACCGCCGCGGCTTGCCTCCGCTCCCGGCTACCACCACTGCCTCCTCGGCGCCGCTTTCACCGGACGAGGCGGTGGTCGCCGAGGTCTGGCGGTCCTGCCTGGACGTCGGCGAGATCGGCCCGGACAGCGACTTCTTCGCGCTCGGCGGCCGGTCACTGGCGGCGACACGGGTGGTGGGTTCGCTGCGCGAGCGGGCGGGCCGCCGGATCACCGTGCGGACGCTGTTCGACCACCCGGTGCTGTCGGACTTCACCGCCCAGCTGGGCGGCCTGCGAGTGGAACCGGCGGGCCCGGTCGAAGAACTGGTGGCGGTCGTGTGGGCCCAGACCCTGGGCCACGACCGGGTCGGCGCACTGGACGACTTCGCGGCGCTCGGCGGCGATCCGGCGAAGGCGGCTCAGGTGGCGGATCGCCTGGCGGCGGCGCTGGGGTTCCCGATCCCGGTGGAGAACGTGCTGGACCACCCGGTCCTGCGCGAGTTCGCCAAGGCGTTGAACACCCTGGCCATGACGGCCTTCGAAACCGTGCCCTCGGGCGGCACGGTATGACCACCGACCAAAGGCACCCCATGACCGAGACGGTCCCCGCACCACAGCATCTCCAGAGCCTGCTCGAAAAGCGCGCCGCGGCCGCCCTGCGCGGCGGCGCCGGTGAACGCCCCGCGCCGCTCTCCCCCGCGCAAGCCCGGCTTTGGTTCCTCTCCCGCTTCGAACCCGACGGGCACGCCTACAACATCCCCGTCACCGTCGAACTCACCGGACCCGTCGACACCACGGCGCTGCTCGCCGCCGTCCGGGACGTCGCCCAGCGGCACGTCGTCCTCCGCAGTGTCTACCGGGAAGCCGACGGTGAACCGCGTGCGGTCCCCCTGCCTGCCGACAAGGTTCCTGTGTCCATTGTGGACACCGTGACCCCTCTGGACGAGGAGGCCGACCGGCCCTTCGCCCTCGCCGACGAGCCGCCCATGCGGGCCACCCTCTTCCAAGCCGCGGAAGACCGCCACCTCCTGCGCCTGACCTTCCACCACATCTCGATGGACGCGGCCTCCGTCGACGTCGTGCTCGAAGACCTCGCCGCCTGTTATGCCGCACGGATCGGCACCGGCCCCGTGCCGGAGCCGCCGTCCCGCCAGTACGCGGACCTGACCCCTCCGCGGCCGCACGGCGAAGATCTCGACTGGTGGTGCCGGAAGCTCGCCGGGACCGGAGTGCTGGAGCTTCCCGCCGACCGGCCGCGCCCCGTCGTCGCCTCCGGTGAAGGGGCCGAGGTGCCCGTCGAAATCCCGGCCGCGCTCACGAACCGGCTCCAGCACGTCGCCCGGGAGGCCGGCTGCACGCCTTTCGCCGTCCTGCTCGCCTGCTGGCAGGCGCTGCTCGGACGTCTCGCGGGCACGGACGACGTCGCGGTCGGCGTCCCGGAGTCGGGTCGGCGGGGACCCGGATCGGAGCGGGTCGTCGGCTGTTTCGTCGACACCCTCGTCCTGCGCACGGACCTCTCCGGCGTCACCACCGGCCGCACCCTGATCGCCGCCGTCCGAGACACCGTGCTCGACGCCTTCTCCCATCCGGACGTGCCCTTCGAACGGATCGTCGAACGGCTCGCGCCCAAGCGGAGTCTCGACGCCTCGCCGGTCTTCCAGGTCATGCTCAACGTCCTCGACGATCCGCCGGGCATGCCCGGGTGGCCAGGCCTCGACGCGCGGGTACTCCCGGCGCCGGTGCGCGGCGTCAAATTCGACCTGAACCTCGCACTGTCCCGAGTGGACGGTGCCTACCGCGGTGGGCTGTCCTTCCGCACGGACCTGTTCGACCCCGGCACGGCCGAGCGGATCGCCCGCTGGTTCGTCGCATTCCTCGACGGCGTCACCGCCGACCTCGACCGGCCGGTCGCCGAGGTCCCCCTCGAAGCCGTGACCGGCCCGGTGCTCGCCGGGCCTGCACCGGAGGCCGCCGGATACCCGCCCGTGCACGTGCTCATCGAGCGGTCCGCCGACTGCGTCCCGGACGCCGTCGCCGTGGTCGGCGCGACCGGGTCGCTCACCTACCGGCAGCTGGACGAGCGGGCGAACCGGCTCGCGCACCGGCTCCGCGAACTGGGCGTGACCGCCGACGAGCCGGTCGGGCTGCTGCTGGAACAGGGCACCGACGTCGCCGTGGCGGTGCTCGGCATCATGAAGGCGGGCGGGGCGTACCTGCCGATGGACACCACCTACCCGCGCTCGCGCGTGGCCGCCATCCTCGGCACCGCGAAGGCGCGGATCCTGCTCGTCCAGCCCGGCCTGGACATCGCCGTTCCCGGCGTCACCGTCCTGACCGTCGACGACGCCGTCGCGGGCAGGCCTGCGACGCGGCCGGATGTCACGGTGGCGGGGCACGACCTCATCCACGTCATCTTCACCTCCGGTTCGACCGGCTCGCCCAAGGGTGTCGCGGTCGAGCACCGCAACGTCGCGCATTACCTCGCCGGGATGCTGCCCCGGCTCGGCGAGGTCGGCGGCGCGTCGTTCGCGGTCGTCTCCACCCCGGCCGCGGACTTCGGCCTGACCTGCGTGTACGGCGCCCTCACCACCGGCGGCACGGTGCATCTGGTCGACCGGGACACCGCGATGGATCCGGAGGCGTTCGCGGGCTACCTGGCGGAACATCCGGTCGACGTGCTCAAGTGCGTGCCCAGTCATCTGGAACTCCTGGCACGCCACGGAGATCTCGCCTCGGTACTGCCGAGGGCGCTGCTGATCCTGGCGGGCGAGGCCTGCCCGTGGTCACTGGTCGAACGCGTCGAGGCGGCCAAGCCCGGGCTTCGGGTGCAGAGCCACTACGGGCACACCGAAAGCACGATGATCTCGATGACCTGCGACGTGGCCGCCATCCCCGGCCACGAGCGGGATGGTTACGTGCCGCTCGGCACGCCGCTGCCCGGCGTGGTCGGCTACCTCGTCGACCGCGCCGGTGCGGTGGTCCCGCCCGGTCTGCCCGGTGAGCTGGTGATCGGCGGCCCGCAGATCACGCGTGGCTACCTCGGCGACGACACCCAGACCGCCGAGCGGTTCCGGCCGGATCCGCTCGGTACGGGCGTCCGGTGTTTCCGCAGCGGGGATCTGTTGCGTGTGCGCGACGACGGCACCGTGCAGTTCCGCGGCCGCGCCGACGACCAGGTGAAGGTGCGCGGCAACCGGGTCGAGCTGGGCGAGGTCACCGCGGCGCTGCGGGACGTCGACGGGGTCGCCGAGGCCGTGGTGCTGCCGGTGGGCGACGGCCTCGACCGGCGTCTGGCCGCCTGGCTGGTCGGGCCGGGACTCGACGTGGCCGCCGTGCGCCGGACGCTGCGGGAGCGGCTGCCCGACTACATGGTGCCCGCGTCGCTGACGGTGCTGGATCGCTTGCCGCTCAACGCGAACGGCAAGATCGACCGCGCCGCGCTGCCCGCCGTCGCGGCCTCCGCCCCGGCGGTGCGCCGCCCGGTCGCCACCCCCGCGGAACGCCTGGTCGCCCGGATCTGGACGGAGGTCCTCGACCGGTCCGATGTCGGCGCGGACGACGACTTCTTCGCCGTGGGCGGCCATTCGTTCGCCGCGGTCCGGGTCGCCGGACGACTCGGCGAGGCGTTGCACCGGGAGGTGTCGGTGCGGACGCTGTTCGAGTACCCGGTGCTCGCGGAGCTGGCCGCGATGCTGGAGGCCGACACGGACGGTGTGTCCGGCGGCGCGCCCATCCCCGTGCGACCGGACCCCGAGGCGCCCGCGCCGCTGTCGTCGGCGCAAGCCCGGCTGTGGTTCCTGGACCTGCTGGAGCCCGGATCCGCCTACAACCGGGACATCGTGCTGCGCCTGCGCGGCCCGTTGGACACCGAGGCCCTGGCCCGTGCGGTCCGCGAGGTCGCGGCCCGGCATGTGGTGCTGCGCAGCGTGATCGAAGACCGCGACGGTGTCCCGATGGCCGTCCCGCTGCCAGTGGACGCGATCTCACTGTCCGTTGTGGACACAGTGGATACGGACGACGTCACGGCCGCGTACCGGGCCGAAGTGGAACGGCCGTTCGCGCTCGACCGCGAACCACCTTGGCGGGCGAAGCTGTTCCGTGTCGCCGACGACGATCACGTCCTGGCGATCACCATCCACCACATCGCCACCGACAACTGGTCGCGGGGCATCATCGGCACCGACCTCGCCGCCGCCTACAACGGGCGGACGCCCGCCCCGGTTCCCGTGCAGTACGCGGACTACGCGGCCTGGCAGGCCACACGGCAGCGTCCGGAAGACCTCGACTGGTGGTGCGAGCGCCTCTCGGGGCTACCGCCTCTGCTCCCCCTGCCCACCGATCGGCCGCGGCCGCCGGTGGCCGCCTGGTCCGGCGGGCACGTCCGCTACACGCTCCCCGCCGGACTCACCGCGACGCTCCGCCGTGTCGCCGGTGAGACGGGCGCGACCCCGTTCATGGTGCTGCTCGCCGGCTGGCAGGTCCTGCTCGGCAGGCTCGCGGGCGCCGACGACGTCGCCGTCGGCGTGCCGGAATCCGGCCGCCACCACTCGGGCGTCGAAGCCACGGTCGGCTGCTTCGTCAACACGCTCGTGCTGCGCACCGATCTGGGCGGCGAACCGACCGTGCGCGAACTCCTCGGCCGGGTCCGGGAGACCGTGCTCGGCGCGTTCGCGCACGCCGAAACACCCTTGGAAGCGATCATCGAACGGCTCAGACCGGATCGCACGATGTCCGCGACGCCGCTGTTCCAGGTGCTGCTCAACGTCCTCGACCAGCCCGCGCCCGAACCGGAGATCCCCGGCCTCGACGTCACACCGCTGCCCTCGACGACCGAACGCGTGAAGTTCGACCTCAGCATGGCGCTGGTCAACGAAGGCGACACCTACTCGGGCGAACTCGCCTACCGGACCGACCTGTTCGACGCCGCGACCGCCGAACGGATCGTCGCGGACTTCCAGGAGCTCCTCGAAGCCCTTCTGTCCGATGTGGACGCCACGGTCGGCGTGACCGTCACCCCTGGGGAAACGGTCACCCCCGTCGCGGCGAAACGCGGTGGCGGCGTCCCGGCGACGCCGTCCGAACAGCGGGTCGCCGAGGTGTGGGCGCGGGTGCTCGACGTGCCCGAGGTCGGTGTCGACGACGACTTCTTCGCGCTCGGCGGGCATTCGTTCACCGCAGTTCGTGCGGTGCGGCTGCTCGACGAACGGCTGCGCGTCATCGACCTGTTCCTGCGCCCGACCGTCCGAGAACTGGCCGCCTACCTCGACGCGGGCGAGGAGACCGGCGGCATGCTCCACCGCCTGTCCCCCGCGCGGGCCGCCACGGCGGAGGTGACGCTGATCTGCGTGCCCTACGGCGGCGCGTCGGCCGCGGTGTTCCAGCCGCTGGCCAACGAACTCGACGGCGTCGACGTCCGCGCGGTCGAACTGCCCGGCCACGACGTCGCCCGCCCGGACGAGGAGTTCGGCACGATCGACGAGATCGTGGCCGCCCTCGCCGACGAGATCGGCCGGACGGTCACCGGCCCGGTCGCGCTGTACGGGCACTGCGTCGGCTCCGCCGTGGCCACCGCGCTGGCCGCCCGGCTGGAGGCCGACGGCCGGACCGTCCTGGGCGTGGTGGCGGCGGGCAGCTTCCCCGCCGCCCGTCTGCCCGGTCGTCTTTCCGCATGGCTGCAACGGAAATTCCCGCGCGAGCGGTGGGTGTCCGACCGGCTCTACCGTGACACGCTCCGCGCGGGCGGCGGCCTCCTCGACGACATGGACGAGAAGGCGAGCGCCGCGATGCTGCGGGGCCTGCGGCACGACGCCGCGCAGGCGCAGGCCTGGTTCGGCCGCGAACTCGGCACCGAAACCCGGCTGGCCGCGCCGATCCTGTGCGTGGTCGGGGCGAGCGACCCGGCCACCGAGCTGTACGAGGAACGGCACCGCGAGTGGGGTGCCTTCGCCGACCGCGTCGACCTCGCGGTACTCCCGAAGGCCGGCCACTATTTTCTCCGCCACCAAGCGGCGGAAGTCGCCGAGGTGCTGCGTACCCGGCTTTCCCAATGGGCGAAAGGAAAACTGCCTCCGCGCGTGGAGGACGTCCCGGTGACCACCGGACGCCGGGGACTGCGGGCCTTCTACACGGTCGCCGGTGGCCAGGCGATGTCGATGATCGGCAACGAACTCAGCTCGTTCGCCCTCGGCGTCTGGGCCTACCAGCGCAGCGGGCGGGTGTTCGACCTCGCGCTCGTGGTGCTGCTGGCGCGGCTGCCGAGCATGCTGCTGACCCCGGTCGGCGGCGCGCTCGCCGACCGGCTCGACCGCCGCCGGATCATGCTGGCCTGCGATGTGGTGAGCGGGGCGGCGATGGTCGCGCTCGCCGTCCTCGTCGCCTTGGGGCGACTGGATCTGCCGACGGTCTGCGTGATCGTCGGGGTGACGTCGCTGGCCTCGGCGTTCCACCGGCCCGCCTACCTCGCCGCGATCGCCCAGCTGGTGCCGAAGCCGTCCCTGCCGCAGGCGAACGCGCTGGCCGACATCGGCCTCGGCCTCGGTACCGTGCTCGGGCCGATCCTCGGCGGTGTCCTCATGGGACTGTCCGGTCTCACGTCGGTCGTCGTGGTCGACGCCGCCACCTTCGCCGTCGGTGTGGCGACCCTGCTGGCCGTGCGGTTCCCCGACCGGCTCTTCTTCACCCGGCGAGAGCCGTTCCGCAAGGCACTCACCGGCGGCTTCACGTTCGTGCTGCGCCGCAGACCCCTGCTGGCGATGGTCGGCTACTTCGCCGTGGTCAACTACTTCACCGCGCTGATGTGGGTGGCGATCACGCCGCTGGTGCTGTCGATCGGGACCCCGGGCGAACTCGGGTTCGTCAGCGCCGCCGGGGGTGTCGGCGCCGCGGTGGGGGCCGTGGTGGTGATCTGGTGGGGCGGTACGAAACGGCGTGCCACCGGGATGATCGGCTTCGTCGTCGGCTCCGGCATCGGGGTGCTGCTGATGGGCGTCTGGCCGTCGGCGGTGGTGATCGCCGCGGGCCTGTTCGTCCGGCTGGCCTGTATGAGCATCGGCAACGCGCACTGGCTGTCGATCATCCAGACGAAGGTCGGCCAGCATCTCCAAGGCCGGGTGCTCGCCATCAACGTCATGCTGGCCACGGCCATGTCGCCGCTCGGTTTCCTCACCGCGGGCGCGTTGTCCGACTGGTTCGGCCCGCTCGCCCGCGGGTTCAGCGCGCTGGATCCGGTCACCGCCAACGATTCCCACGCCGGGGTCGCCGCGCTGATGGTGTTCTCCGGGATCGTCCTGGTGGTCTGGGGCGTGCTCGGGTTGCGGTACCGGCGGTTGCGGGACATCGAGGACCTCCTGCCGGACGCCGCCCCGCCCACCGAGGTCGACGCCGATCTCGACCGCGTCCAGGCGCTGGCCGACCGGGCGGTGACCCGGTGACCCGCCTGGTGACCGGGACCGACGTCGAGCGGGCCGCCGACCGGATCCGGTACTCGGTGCGCCGCACGCCGGTGCTCGGGCCGGTCGGCGGCCTGTGGATCAAACCGGAGAACCGGCAGCGGACCGGTTCGTTCAAGGTCCGCGGGGCGCTCAACGCGGTCGCCGGGCTGACGGGCCAGGTGCTGGCCCAGTCGTCCGGCAACCACGGCCGCGCGGTGGCCTACGCCGCGGCCCGGCAAGGGGTGAAGGCCACGGTGGTACTGCCGGAAACGGCGCCCGCGTTGAAGATCGACGCGGTCCGCGCGCTCGGCGCCGAAGTCGTCGTCGTGCCACCTGGAGAACGGGAATCCGCGACGGCCACCCTGCTGGCCCGCACCGGCGCCACGCTGATCACGTCGGCGGACTTCGCGGTGATCGCGGGCCATGGCACGGTCGGCGCGGAGATCGTCACGGACCTGCCGGACGCGGGCACCGTCCTGGTCCCGGTCTGCAACGGCGGCCTGCTCGCCGGCGTCGCCGTCGCGGTCAAGGCGTACTCGCCGTCCACGCGGGTCGTCGGCGTGGAACCCGAACTCGCCGCCGACGCGGCCGAATCGTTCCGCACCGGCCGCCTGACGCGCTGGCCGGTGTCACGGACCTACCGGACGATCGCCGACGGCCTGCGCGCGCCCGTGCTCGGCGAACTCGCGTGGGAGCACGTCAAGTCCCTTGTGGACGATGTGATCACCGTCGACGAGGAAAGCATCGTCGACGCGCAGGCGTTCCTGTTCGACCGGTTCGGCGTGGTCGCCGAACCGAGCGGTGCGGTGGCGACCGCCGCCCACCTGACCGGGCGCGCCGGGCCGCCGGGGAAGGCGGTCGTCGCCGTCGTCTCCGGCGGGAACGTCGCCGCGCCGCCACTGGGGGCAAGGAGAGAGCAGGTGTCCGTTGAGCACGGCTGAAATCGGCGGGGTGCTCGCGACGATCGGGAACACTCCCCTGGTCGCCCTGGATCGGGTCGTCCCGCTGGCAGGCTCCCGGGTGTTCGCGAAGCTGGAGAAGTTCAATCCCGGCGGCAGCGTCAAGGACCGGACGGCGCTGAACATGCTGCACGGCGAGATCCGCTCCGGCACACTCGTTCCCGGCCGGTCGGTGGTCGTCGAGTCCACTTCGGGCAACCTCGGCGTCGGGCTCGCGCAGATGTGCGCGTATTTCGGGCTCGACCTGGTGTGCGTGGTCGACACCCGCACGACCGCGCAGACCCTCGCGTTGCTCCGGGCCTACGGCGCCAAGGTGGAGGTCGTCACCGCCCCGGTGGACGGCGACCTGCTCGGCGCCCGGATCGCCAGGGTGCGCGAACTTCTCGCGCTGCTGCCGGACGCGTTCTGGCCCGATCAGTACGCGAACCCGCTCAACCCGGCGGCGCACGAACACACCATGCGCGAGATCGCCGACGCTCTCGACGGCCGCGTCGACTACCTGTTCTGCGCGGTCAGCACCGGCGGCACGATGCGCGGCTGCGCCGACTACATCCGGCGCGAAGGACTGGACACGAAGCTGGTCGCGGTCGACGCGGCGGGCAGCGCGATCTTCCACGTGCCGACCGAAGAGCGCCGGATCCCTGGCCACGGCGCCGGACGGCGGCCACCGCTGGTCGACCCGGCCGCGGTGACCGAGGTCGTCCACGTGACCGACCTCGAATGCGTGCGTGCCTGCCGCACACTCGTCGCGCGCGAGGCCATCCTGGCGGGCGGTTCGTCCGGCGCGACCGTGGCCGCGCTGGCGAAGCTGCGCGACCGCATCCCGCCCGGCTCCCGGTGCGTCCTCGTCTTCCCCGACGACGGCAACCGCTATCTCGACACCATCTACTCCGACGCCTGGGTCCGCGGTCACTTCGGTGAAGTGCCCGAAGTGACCACCCGCGTCCTGGCCACCACCTCCTGAGGAGTTTTCTTGCGTCACCTCATCTCACTCGACGACCTGACCGACGACGAGCTGCGCGCCATCGTCCGCCGGGCGGTCTTCCTGGCGGAACGTCCGCGCGCGACTTATTCCACTTTGGACGGTCTGGTCGTCGGCATCCACTTCCGCAAGACGTCCACCCGCACGCGCACCGCGTTCTCGGCGGGCGCGCTGCGGCTGGGCGCCCGGATCATCGCCTACGGCCCGGACGACCTCCAGACCAACACCGGGGAGTCCATCGAGGACACCGGACGCGTGCTGTCGTCGATGCTGGACGTCTTGGTGGCGCGTACCGCGGCGGATCCGGCGGAGCTGCGGGCCATCGCGGCACAGGACCGGATGGCCGTCGTCAACGCGATGAGCGCCGACGAGCACCCGACCCAGGCACTGGCCGACCTGACGACGATCGTCCAGCGCTTCGCCCGCGTCGACGGCGTCCGCATGCTGTATCTCGGCGAGGGCAACAACACCGCGGCGGCACTGGCACTGGCGCTCAGCCGTTTCCCCGGCACCGAACTGCACCTGCGCACCCCGCCCGGCTACGGGGTCGACCCCGACGTGCTCGAACGCGCGGGCAAGCACGCCGCCCGCCACGGTTCGTCCCTTGTGGAGCGACACGACGTCCTCGATCTGCCCGCGGACGTCGACATCGTCTACACCACCCGGTGGCAGACCACCGGAACGTCCAAACCGGACCCGGACTGGCGCACGGTCTTCGCGCCGTTCCAGGTGACGGCGGAGCTGTGGCGGACCAGCCCGGACGCGCTCTTCCTGCACGACCTGCCCGCGCACCGGGGCGAGGAGGTCACGGCCGACGTGCTCGACGGTCCGCGCTCTATCGCCTTCGCCCAGGCGGAAAACAAGCTCTACAGCGCGATGGCCGCGCTCGAGTGGTGCTGTGGGGCGGAGGGAGCATGAGCTGGTTCGACGTGGCCGACAGCGGCCTGTCCGGGGCGGGCGAGGTGACGCTGCTGTCCCGTGACGACGTCCGCAAGTGCCTGACGAACCTCGACCCGGTCGACATCGTCCGCGAAACACTGGCCGATCATGACCGCGGCCTCGGCCTGCTGCCCGCCGAGGCGTACCTGCGCTGGGAGAACTCGCGAGGCGCCTACACCCGGTCGATCGGGATGCCGGGCGCGGTGCGGTCGGCGTACGGGATGAAGATCATCAACGCCAGCGTGTCCAATCCGGCCCGCGGGCTGGAACGCGCGGGCGGGATCGGCCTGTGCTTCGACGCGGAAACCGCCCGGATCACCACGATCATGGAGGCCGGTCTCCTGAGCGCG
Organism: Amycolatopsis orientalis; assembly: GCF_000943515.2. Lineage (NCBI taxonomy): Bacteria > Bacillati > Actinomycetota > Actinomycetes > Pseudonocardiales > Pseudonocardiaceae > Amycolatopsis > Amycolatopsis orientalis. Next base: position 6,057,672 of record NZ_CP016174.1, read on the forward strand.
GTCCGGACGGCCGCGGTGAGCGCGGCCGGGGTGGACGCGCTCGGCTACGGCGAGGCGGTCTCGCTGGCCGTCGTGGGGTGCGGTGCGCAGGGCCGGATGCACGCGGCACTGCTCACCGAACGGCTGCCGTCCCTGCGGAACGTGGCACTGTACGACCGGTCGCCCGAGGCCGCGCGGGCACTGGCGGGCGCACTCCCCGGCGTCTCCGTGCGGATCTGCCCGACCGCGCGGGAAGCCGTGTCCTCGGCCGGGATCGCGGTGTTCACGACCACGATGGACGAGGGTTACGCCGAACCGGACTGGGCCGCGCCGGGTGCGTTGCTGATCAACGTCTCCCTCGGCGACCTGACGGACACGACGTTTCGCGACGCGGCGGCGGTGTACGTCGACGACGTGGACCTGGTGGCCGACAACCCCCGCCGCCCGCTGGGCAGGCTGATGGCGGAGGGCGTGTTCGGGCGCCCCGGTTCCGAGGGGCCCGCCCGCCCCCTCGACGGCACCTTGGGCGGCGTCCTGACGGGCAGGCACCGCACGCCCGGTGTCGCATCGCCGTATGTGGTGCTGAACCCGTTCGGTATGGGAGTCCTGGATGTCGCGCTGTACGCGGCGGTGTCCGCCAGGGCGCGGGCGGAGGGCCTCGGAACCGTCGTCCACCTCGGCTCCTGACTCGTGAGTGGTAATGACGGTTCTAACCGTCATTACCACTCACGAGAGCGCGAGAAAGGGCACCAGCAGGTCCAGCAGTTCTTGGGGCCGGTCAAGCGGGATGATGTGGCCGCAGTCCGGAATGAGGTGTCCGGTGAGGTCACTCGCCACGGGGCGCAGCTGCCGTTCCAGGGTCGCGCCGACCGGATGCGCGCCGATCGCCAAGGTGGGCATGGCGAGTCCGCCGCGCGCCACGGCGTCGTCGAGCTGGCGTGCGCTGGCGGGCAGGGCGCGATAGTAGGAAAAGGCGCAGCGCAGCGCCTCGGATCCGGTGTAGGCGGCGATGAACGCGTCGCGGATTTCCGGTGGCACACCGCGGCCGCGAGTGCCCGCCTGCAGGAACCAGTCGATGTACTGCGCTTCATGGCCGATCAGGACCGTTTCGGCGAGACCGGGGACGGCGTGGAATCCGAACCACCAGGGCGGACCGGCGGCGAGGAAGTCCTCGGCGCCGGGCAGCGACCCCAGCAGTGATTCCATGACGACGAGCCGCCGTACCCGGTCCGGTCGCCGTAACGCAAGCAAGGTGGCGGCCGGGACACCGGCGTCGATGGCGACCACGGCCGCGGTGGGTTCGCCCAGTGCGTCGAGGATTCCTTCGAGGTCGGCGGCCAGGGTGCCCGCGTCGTAGCCGTCGACGGCACGGGTGCTGGCGCCGAATCCTCGCAGGTCCGGGGCGATCACCCGGTGACGCATGGCCAGCGGGCCGATGACCTCGCGCCAGAGCTGCCAGGTGTGCGGGAAACCGTGCAGCAGCACGACCGGCGGACCCGTACCGGCCGTCGCCACGGAGGCCTCGATGCCGTTGGTCGCGATCCGCGTCAGCATGATGGGGGAAGTCGGCAAGGAGTCCTCCAGGTGGTCACCTTTGGTTACCATGAAACGGTAAGTAACCCCGACGGTGCTGCCAAGACGGCACCTTGCCGACAGGTGGTGAGGTCCAGGTGACCACTCGGACGAAGCGCGCCGCGCGTGGTGATCTGTTCTCGCCGGAGTGCCCGACCCGGCGGCTGCTGGACCGCATCGGCACGAAATGGACGTCGATGGCCATCAAGGTGCTCGCCGACGCCGCCCCGCAAGAGGTGCGGTTCGCCGAGTTGCGGCGGCGGATGCCCGGTGTCTCACAGAAAATGCTGTCGGTGACCCTGCACAGCCTCGTCCGCGATGGCCTGGTCACCCGCAGGGTGGAGCCGACGGTGCCGCCGCGGGTGCACTACCGGCTCACCGAACTGGGCTTGTCGCTGGAGATCCCGCTCGCGGCGGTCCGGGCGTGGGCGGAGCGGCACATGGCCGAGATCGATCGGCTCAACGCGATCAACGACGCCCGGCCGGACGGCGAGTGACGCGGACCGTGGAACCACGGCCCGCGCCGGGACGGCGGTCTCAGGGGCGCGGGATGTTGCGGAGGTTGGCCCGGGCGAGGTCGATCATCCGGCCCACCCCGCCTTCGAGCACCACTTTGCTCGCGGCCAAGGCGAATCCGCCGAGCTGACCGGCGGTGATGTGCGGCGGGACGGACAACGCGTTCGGATCCGTCACGACATCCACCAGCGCCGGACCGTCGTGACTCAAGGCCTCCTTGAGCGCCGCACGCAGCCGGGTCGGCTCGGTCACCCGCTCGGCGCGCAGTCCCGCGCCACTGGCGATGGCGGCGAAATCGACCGGCCGGTGATCGGTCTGGTAGTCGGGCAGGCCGTCCACCAGCATTTCCAGTTTCACCATGCCGAGCGAGGAGTTGTTGAACGTCACGATCTTGACCGGAAGATCGTGCAACGCCACGGTGAGCAGCTCGCCGAGCAGCATGCCCAGTCCCCCGTCGCCGGACATCGACACGACCTGCCGTCCGGGGTAGGCGAACTGCGCGCCGATGGCGTGCGGCAGGGCGTTGGCCATGGTGCCGTGCAGGAACGACCCGATCACCCGGCGGCGCCCGTTGGGCGTGAGGTACCGGGCCGCCCAGACGTTGCACATGCCGGTGTCGACGGTGAAGATCGCGTCGTCCGCGGCGAGTTCGTCGAGGAGGTCCGCGGCGAACTCCGGATGGATGGGCACATGCCGTTCGACGTCGCGGGTGTAGGCGTCGACGACCCGTTCCAGGGTCTTGCAGTGATCACGCAGCATGCGGTCCAGGAACGTGCGGTCGGTCTTGCGGCGCAGGAGCGGCAGGACGGCCCGCAGGGTCTCCCGCACGTCGCCGTGTACCGCCAGTTCCAGCGGGGTGCGCCTGCCGAGCCGGGTCGCGTCGTGGTCGATCTGCACGGTCCGCGCTTGGGGAAGGAAGGAGTCGTAAGGGAAATCGGTGCCGAGAAGCACCAGGAGATCCGCGTCGTGCATGGCCCGGTAGCAGGCGCCGTAGCCGAGCAGGCCGCTCATTCCGACGTCGTAGGGATTGTCGTACTGGATCCACTCCTTGCCGCGCAGGCTGTGGCCGACCGGGGCCTGCACGGCCCCGGCCAGCTCCATCACCTCGGCGTGCGCGCCGCGCACCCCGGCACCGGCGAACAAGGTGACGGTCCCGGCTTCGTTGATCAGCTCGGCGAGGCGGGCCACCTGCGGCTCGGGCGGCACGACCGTCCCGTGCTCGGTGACCGGCGCCCCGTTCCCGGTGGGCGAAACCGCGTCGAGCTGTGCGACGTCGCCAGGCAGCACCAGCACCGACACCTCGCCGCGGGACAACGCGTGCTGCATCGCGATCCGCAGCACCCTCGGCATCTGGGCAGGCCCGCTGATCTGCTCGCAATAGCCACTGCAGTCGACGAACAGCCGTTCGGGATGGGTCTCCTGGAAGAACCCGGTCCCGATCTGACCGGACGGGATATGCGAGGCGAGCGCGAGCACCGGGGCCCCGGTGCGGTGCGCGTCGTAAAGTCCTTGCACCAGATGGGTGTTGCCGGGACCGCAGCTGCCGGCGCACACCGCGAGCCGTCCGGTCAGCTGGGCCTCGGCGGCCGCCGCGAACGCGCCCGCCTCCTCGTTGCGGACGTGCACCCAGTCGATGCCCGGGGTGCGGCGGATGGCGTCGACGACGGGGTTGAGGCTGTCTCCGACCACGCCGTAGATCCGTTCCACCCCGGCCTGCACCAGGACTTGGACGAACTGCTCGGCGACGTTGGGCTTGGCCATCACGACCCCTTCGGTACTCCGGCGGCGGGACACCGTTCATGATCCACGTGCCGGCGCCGCCTCGCAGGTCCTAGCCGAGCTCGGCGGTGGAGCCGACGACGACGGCGTAGAGATCACCGATCGTGGCGAGGGCCGCGCGGTGCTGGTCCGCGGCGGTCACCGCGCCCGCGACGGACGGGAGCGAACGCGTGGCGCAGGCGGCCGCCACCACGGTCGGGGTGTTCCCGCGCAGGAACGCGCCTTCCGCGGTGAAGGTGACGCACATATGGGTCATGAACCCGGCCACGACGACGTCCTGATGCCCGGCGGCGTCGACCAGTTCCCCCAACGGTGTTCCCACGAACGAGTTCGGCGCGGTCTTCACCACGACCTGTTCACCCGGAGCGGGGGCGACGCGCTCGTGGATCCGGCCGATGTCCTGCTTGAGGTCGTACGGGCTGCCCTCGCCGCCGTCGTGCATGACGTGGATGACCGTCGCGCCCTCGGCGCGGGCACGCGCCAGCAGCGTGGCGGCCTCGTCGAGCGCCGCTTCCCAGCCGTCGAGTTCCATCACGCCGCGCGTGTAGGTGTTCTGGTAGTCGACGAGGATCACCGTCGCGTCCGAGAGCGTCGCGGGGGTCGTCGGCAGGGTGCTGATTTCGCGGAGAGTGGTGCTGGTCATCGGATTTCCTTCGCTTTCCGTCGGTACGGCTACCATCGTGGCTGACCCGATCCGATATCGAGATACGGATTCGGGTCAGGCATGGTCGAGATCGGCCGGTATCCGAGGGAAGAGGGATCGATGAGCGCTCCGAGGGTGGCCGTCCTGGCGTTCGAGGGGATCAGCCCGTTCCACCTCGCCGTGCCGTCACTGGTCTGGGGACCCGAATCCCCGGTGGGCGACATGGAGCCGTGGCCGATCACGGTCGTCGCCCTGAAGCCGGGCCTGCTCGCCACGAGCGCCGGCTATGCCATCGACGTCCCCGCCGACCTCGGCGCGCTCGCGGACGCCGACATCATCGTCGTGCCGTGGTGGTCCGATCCGGAAGCCCCGACGCCCGCGCCCGTCTCCGCCGCGCTGCGGACCGCGCATGAACGCGGAGCGCTCGTCGTCGGGCTCTGCCTGGGTGTCTTCGCCCTCGCGGACGCCGGCATCCTCGACGGCCGCGCGGCGACCACCCACTGGAAGTGGGCCGAAACGTTCCGGAGGCGCTTCCCCGCGGCGGAGCTGCGTCCCGAAGACCTGTATGTCGACGAGGGCGACGTCGTGACCGGCGCGGGCGCGACCGCCGGGATCGACACCTGTCTGCATCTGCTCGCCCGCCGAGCCGGTCAGGTCGTGGCCAACCGCGTCGCCCGGCGGATCGTCGCCGCGCCGCACCGTCCCGGTGGCCAGGCCCAGTTCATCGAGTTCCCCGTCCCCGCCCCGGACGAGGATCCGCTCACCCACGTGATGAACTGGGCGCAGTCCCATCTCGACGCACAGCACAGCATCGACGGCCTCGCCGCCCGTGCCCATATGAGCAGGAGCACTTTCACCCGCTCGTTCCGCGCCCGCACCGGGACCACCGTCCACAACTGGCTTGTCGCCCAGCGCCTGGCGCGGGCGCGGCACCTCCTCGAGACGACCACGCTCGGCGTCGACACCGTCGCCGCCCAATCCGGTTTCGGTACGCCTGCCCGTCTTCGTGAGCACTTCGCCGCCGCACTGGGCACGACGCCGACCCGCTACCGGGTCGAGTTCTCCGGCGGCGCGTGAGAGCCCGCCGGATCGTCCGGCCGCGCAAGCACCAGCGTCCCCCACTCGCCTTCCGAAGCCACATACGGACGTTCACAGACATCACGGACTTCGGTCCCAGGAGGCCAAACACTGCCCGAGCCGATTTTCCGTACATCCGCCCGGACCCACACCGTGTTGATACGAGGGGGTCGCGCGAAGTCGGTGCAGGTGAAAGAAACCGGTCCGCCGAAACGGATCCAGGAGAAGACGATGTCGTTCTCGAACCGTGCCTCGAAGAATCCGCAGACCTCGCCGAATCTCGTGTTGAGAAACTTCACTTCGCCGCGGAAGACCGTCTTCGTGAATCCCACACTGTCGACGAACTCCGTACTCTCGAACCACACATTCGCCTCGAACCGAGCCCGTTCGAACGTCGTCAACCCGTCGAAGCGGCAGTCATGGAACCTTGTGTCGCCAACGAACACAGCCTCTTCGAACACGGCGGGCTTCGTGAACCGCGCACCACCGAAGTGAGCGGTGCCGTGGAACCGCGTCCGGGTGAACTCGACGCCTGCGTCGAACCGCGCCATGGTGAACGTGGTGTCTTCGGCGAAAAGAGCGCCCGTGAACTCGATGTTCCGGCCGAACTCGGTCGCGTGGAACCGGGCGCTGCCGAGGTTCGCGGCGACGAACCCGGTGAACGCGCCGTCGAACCGGGCTTCGCTGAAGTCTGCCCCGATGTCGAAGTGGGCGTGGGCGAAGTAGGCGTTGGCGGCGAACCGGGTGTGGGCGAATACTCCCAGCCCGGCGAACCGCGCCTTGCCGAACCTGACTTCGCCGCCGAAATCGGCCTCGGCGAACCAGGCGTCGACGGCGAAGGTCGCACCGGTGAACACCGCCTCCGCGCGGAAGTCCGCTTGTTTGAACGTCGTGTTCCCTCGGAAGTCGACGTCCGCGAACCGGGCGGCCTTGTCGAAGGTCGCCCGGCGGAAATCCGCTTCGTGGTCGAAACGGGTATTGGCGAACTGGGCCACTCCGGTGAACCGCGCGCCCGCGAACACGGCGTTCAACCCGAACCGGACGTCGTTGAACCACACGTCGCCGGTGAAGGTGGCGTCGGTGAAGTCCGCCGCGACGATACGGCAACCGATCAGGTTGGCCGGACCGAGCACTGCGCCGGTGAGGTCCAGGTTGATGTCGGGCCAGAAGGTGTCGACCGGCTCGTCCTTCGTGCCGAATTTCAGGTGCCGGAACAGAATGGTCTGCGCGGTCCGCCGGACCTGGCGCTCCTGCTCGGCTTCCGCGTACTCGGCGGTCAGCGCGTCCGCGCGCGGTGCCGGCGGCGCCAGCCGCACCGACGCCCGCTGCCGCGCCTGGCTGCCCAGTAACGGGCGCGAGACCCCGGGGCGCCGCACTGGTTCGCGTTGTGGTGGCTGGTAAGGCATCCGCAGATACGCACACAGCAGATCGACGATGGTTTGACGCTGCGCCGGGTTGTCCTGCGCAAGCCGTTCCAGCGCGTACAGACCGGCGAGGCGCACCGGCGCCTGCGCCGAACCGAGCTGATCGGCGGCCTTGCCGTACAGGTCGGTGATCCGGCGGGCCTCGGCGTCCGCGATGGTCGTCGCGTGCGCCGCGTGCGCCTGGTTGAGACTCAGCTCGGAGGTCCGCTGCCGACGGGCGGTCAGCCACAACGCGGCCGCGCCACCGGTACCGAGAACGATCGTGCCCGCCGTCTTGATCGCTTCGAGCCGCCCGGAGTGCCCGCCGTCGCCGAACGCGACCAGCAGCACCACCGCGACCCCGGCGCCGAGCACGATCAACGCCGTCGCCGCCCATCCGATGGCCCGGTTCGACAACACCGGCAGCTCGCGCGGCGGATCCGCCTGCTGTCGATACACGAGCACCGACATCGGCGGCTGCGCGGACGGTTCGAACGGGCCCGGAGACGGCGGTAGCGTGTCCACCCGCACATCATGCCGCGAGGAGCCCTGGCGACGACACGTCTTCAGCTGCCGGCCCGGCGGAGGTGAAGGACGCTTTCCCCGCATGTGATGCGAGGAAAGCGCCCTTCACCGCATCGCATGCGGGGAAAGTCCCCTTCACCTCCGCCCCGAAGAAATGCCTACTGAGGAAAGGCCTACTGAAGGCTGCGCGCGAGGGCCCGGCCCGCGGCGCGGCCGGAGAAGATGCAGCCGCCGAGGAACGTGCCTTCCAGCGCGTTGTAGCCGTGCACGCCCCCGCCACCGAATCCGGCGACCTCACCGGCGGCGTACAGGCCGGGGAACGGCGAGCCGTCGGCGCGCATCGCCTGCGAATCGAGGTTCGTCTGGATCCCGCCCAGCGTCTTGCGCGTCAGGATGTTGAGGCGCACCGCGATCAACGGCCCGTGCGCCGGATCGAGAAGCCGGTGCGGCTTCGCCACTCGCCCCAGCCGATCCCCCAGGGTCCGGCGGGCGTTGGCGATCGCCATGAGCTGGAGGTCTTTGGAGAACCGGTTTCCGACCTGGCCGTCGCGCGCGGCGATCTGGCGTTCGATCTCCGCGGGTTCCAGCTCCGGACCGCGGCTGATCTTGTTCATGCCCGCGACGAGTTCGTCCAAGGTGTCGGCGACGACGAAGTCCACCCCCTGGTTCTTGAATGCCTCGACCGGACCAGGGGCGCCTTTGCCGCCGCGGCTGGTCAGCGTGCGGCGGAGATCCTTGCCGGTGATGTCGGGGTTCTGTTCCGACCCGGACAGCACGAATTCGCGGTCGATGATCGTCTGGTTCAGCACGAACCACGAGTAGTCGTAGCCGGTCGACAGGATGGCCTTCATCGACTGGTTGGTGTCGAAGCCGGGGAAGTTCGGGGCGGGGAGCCGCTTTCCGGTGGCGTCGAACCACATCGACGACGGGCCGGGGATGATCCGGATGGCGTGGCCGGGCCAGATGGGGTCCCAATTGTGCAAGCCTTCGGTGTAGTGCCACATCCGGTCGCGGTTGACCAGCCCGGCACCGGCTCGCTCGCTGATCGCGAGCATGCGGCCGTCGACGTGGGCGGGCACGCCGGGAATCATCGTCCGCGGGCACGGGCCGAGACGATCGGCCGGCCAGTTGGCGCGGATCAGGTCGTGGTTGTGCCCGATGCCGCCCGAGGTGACGAGCACCGCCTTGGCGCGCAGTTCGAAGTCGTCCACGCCGACCCGGGACGACGCCTTGCCCCTGTCCAGCTCCGACGGCTCCAGCACGGTGCCCCGCACCCCGACCGCGGCGCCGTCCTCGACGATCAGCTCGTCGACTTGGTGGCGGAACGCGAACCGCACCAGCCCGTCGCGTTCGGCCTCCAGCACCGGCTCGGCGAAGACCCGGACCACTTCCGGGCCCGTGCCCCAGGTCAGGTGGAACCGCGGCACCGAGTTGCCGTGGCCGTCCGCCGTGCCTCCCCCGCGCTCGGCCCAGCCGACCACGGGAGTGAACCGCAGTCCCAGATCGTGCAGGTACCGCCGCTTTTCCGTGGCGGCGAACCGGACGTAGGCCTGCGCCCACTGGCGGGCCCAGCGGTCCTCGTCGTCGCGGTCGAAGCCGGCGGAGTCCAGCCAGTCGCGCATGGCCAGCTCGTAGGAGTCCTTGATGCCGTTGCGCCGCTGCTCCGGGCTGTCGACGAGGAAGATCCCGCCGAGCGACCAGAACGCCTGGCCGCCCAGGTTGGCGCGGTTCTCCTGTTCGACGACCAGCACCCGGCGCCCGGCCTTGGTGAGTTCGTAGGTCGCGACGAGACCGGCGAGACCGGCTCCCACCACGATGACGTCCGGTTCTCCGGTCATGATCGGTTCCTGCTTTCGATGCTGTAAGCGGTGATGACGCGGCCGAACAGCTCGGCCCGGCGTTGCCACACCACGGGGTCGTCGGGTTCGGTGAAGCACTGGGCGGCGGTGCCGTCGTGCACGGCGATCAAGGCCTGCCCCAGCGCGTCCGGATCGGGCACGGTCCGGCAGATGCGGGCGAGCAGCGCCAGGAGCAACGGCATGAACGACGCGGCGATCGCCCGCTCCCGCGCGGCGATCACCTTCCGCAGCCCGGGTGTACGCAGGGCGTGCGCGGTGAATTCGGCGCTCACCCGGTACCACTCCTCGTCCATCGGGACGACCCGCAGTATCTCGCCGACGACACCGTCCACATCGGACACCGCCGGGAAGTCCCCTGCCTCGAACGCCTGGCGGGTACGGGCGATCTGCTCGGCGGACCGCTCTTCCCACATGGCCAGGAACAGCTCGTCCAACGACACGAAGTTCGAGTAGAACGCTCCCCGGGTGTAGCCGGCCTGAGCGCAGACCTCGTCGACGGTCGCGCGGCCGAATCCTTCCCTGGCGAAGACCTCGAGCGCCGCGTCCAGCAACCGGCGCCGGGTTTCGGCGCGTCGTTTGGTCACCCTCGGCTCACGGACCGGACCGGTTCTCTCTCGACCTGCGGTCATCACGCCTCCCGTTCGATACAAGAATGCATCGGATACATGAATGTATGCAACCGGGAGGATGGTGACCCGGCACACTGCCGTGGATCAGCGCCGCGCGACGGTCCGGTGGCGCAATGCCGGAACGAGCGCCCGCTGGGCGGCGAAGAGGGCGAGTCCGCCGATCGCGCACACCGACGCGAGCACGGTCGGCCCGGCCAGATCGAGCAAGGCGGTCCCCACCAGCGGGCCGAGCACCGCTCCCACACTCCAGGTGGTCGAGGCGAGGCCCATGTACCTGCCCCGCAGCGCGGCGGGGGCGAGGTCGGCGAAGGTGTCGCCGAACCGGACGGCGATGCCGATCTGGCCGAGTGTCCAGATCACGACCGATCCGGCGAAAGCCGTGGTGCTGTGGCTCAGGGCGCCGAGCGCGGCGCCGACCCCGACGAGCAGCATCGACACGGCCGACACCACACCGCCGTCGCGGCCGGCGAGCAACCGGACGGCCACCGGCTGGAGGATCACGATGGCGACGCCGTTCAGCGCCAGCACCGCACCGTAGGTCGTGGGCTGGATCCCGTTGCCCGTCATCAGCAACGGCAGCGTCGTGAACGTCTGCAGGAACAGGGTGAAGTAGCCGGCGTGGATCGCCATCATCGCGAGCATCAGCCGATCCCGCAGCACCACGGGCAGCAGCGCTCCCCGCGTCCGCGCCGATCCGGCCGGACGGGTTTCCGGAACCAGCTTCCAGACGATCAGCGCCGCCGCCAGTGAGGCCACGATGTTGGTCCAGAACAGCAGTCCGTAGCCATATGTGGCCAGGATCCCGGCCATGACCGTGGCGACCGAGAACCCGAGGTTCGCCGCCCAGTAGAGCAACCCGAACGCACGGATCCGTTGCCGCGCGGGCAGATCGGCCACCGCGGCCGATCCGGCCGGCCGGAACAGCTCGATGGTCAGCCCGATTCCGACCGCGGCGGCCCAGATCCCCGGCATCGAATCCGCCGAGCCGAGCGCGGCGAGCGCCACGGCGGCACCCAGATGCCCCACCAGCATCGTGTTGCGCCGGCCGATCCGGTCTCCCAGCCAGCCCCCGAGCAGCTGGGAGCCGATGTCCCCCACCCCGACGGCGGCGACCACCGCGCCGGCGGTCGCGGGCGAGAGGTGCTGCGCCTGCGTCAGGTACAGCACCAGAAACGACCGCACCACACCGCCCGCCCTGCCGACGAAGTGCGTTGCCGCCAAGGACCAGACCAGCCTGGGCAGCCCCAGGTTCGGCCAAGCCGGTCGGTTCAGGGCTGCCGGAGTGATCGTGCTCGAAGTCGTCATGGCTCTGACGCTAGGGCGGTAAAGCCATTGAAAAAAGCGATGATATTCGATGAAAGCCATCGCCAGGGCTTATGTTAAACCCATGGTGAACGTCGAACTGCGTCATCTGCGGGCCATGGCGGTGGTCGCCGAGGAAGGAACGTTCGGCCAAGCGGCCGTCCGTCTCGGCTACACCCAATCGTCGGTGAGCCAGCAGATCGCGGCGCTGGAGAAGGCCGTCGGCGGCGCGGTCTTCGACCGGCCGGGCGGGCCGAGGCCGGTCCGGATCACGCCACTCGGCGAGGTGGTCCTGGCCCACGGCCGCGATCTGCTGGCGAAGGCGACGGAGCTGACCGACGCCGTCGACCGTTTCCGCGCGGGCCACGGCCGGATCGACATCGGCACCTTCCAGAGCGTGTCGAACCTGATCCTGCCGTCCGTCATCAGCAGGCTGCTCGACGAGCATCCCGGCTGCGACATCAGGCTGTCCGACGTGAAACCCGAGGCCCCGCGGATCGGGGATCTCGACCTGCTGTTCCACGACGACGCGGTCGAAGGCGACGTCGAGCACGTCAAACTCTTCGACGAGCCGTACCTCCTGGTGACGAGCGCGGGCACGTTCCCCGACGGCCCGGTGCGGACGCGTCTGCTCGACGATGTCCCGATGGTCGCCTGGCCGCCCACCCACCATCAACGCTGGCTGGAGCGGACGCTCGCCCGCGCCGGCGCGCAGCCACGCTTCGTCTTCCGCACGACGGGCCACGAAACCATCCTGTCGATGGTGCGGGTGGGCATCGGCTGGGCCGTGCTGCCCTGGCTCGCCTTGCACGGTAACGACGCCTGGTCCGACGAGCGGCTCGGCATCCACCGGCTGAGCCCGTCGCCCACCAGGGAGCTGTCCCTGCACTGGCCCGCGTGGCGTACCGAGTCCCCGCTGGCGATCCGGGCACGCGCGATCGCCGTCGACGTCGCGCGGGCTGTCGCCGAGCAGATGTAGTCGCCGTCAACGGTGGTGAGGACGCGATCCCCGCGTGCGGTTCAGCTGATGAAGCCCGCCGACTTGAGCCAGTCGCGGGCGACCGTGGCGGGTTTCTGGCCCTCGACGCTGACCTTCCGGTTCAGGTCCGTGAGCGTCGCGGTGTCGAGCTTCTCGGCGATCGGCGTGAAGACCTGCTCCAGCTGCGGGTATTTCCGCGCGACACCCGTCGCGATCGTGATGGCGGGGTTGTACGTCGGGAAGAAGTGCTTGTCGTCTTCGAGCACGGTGAGGTGCTGCGCGGCCACGCGCCCGTCGGTGGAAGCGACCGAGCCGAAGCCGCAGGGTTCCCCCTTGCCGATGCTCGGGTAGACGACGGCGTCGTTGAGCAGGTGCACCTGCGGGTCGGGGAGGGTGAAGCCGTAGGTCTTCGCCAGTCCGGGGAACCCGTCGTCCCGGCTCTTGAACTCCGGGCCCATACAGGTCGAGGCCGCGGCCGGGTCCCGCTTCACCAGGGCCGCGTAGTCGGACAGCGTCTTGACGCCGGTCCGGGCCAATGTCGCCGGATTGCCGGCGAGGGCATAGGTGTCGTTGGCCGGCGAGCGGGCCCACCAGGTGACGCCGTTGGCGATGTCGGCTTGTTTGACCGCGTCGTACTGCGCCTGCGGGTCACTGATCGGCTTGGTCTGGTTGAGGTAGCTGATCCAGGCGGTGCCGGTGTATTCCCAGTACAGGTCGACAGCGCCGCTGGTGAGCGCCTGGCGGACGTTGCTCGAACCGGTGATGTTGGTCTTGTCCTGCGGGCTCGCCCCGGCCGCCTGCAGGGCGACGAGGGCGATCTGGCCGAGCAGCAGCTGCTCGTCGAACTCCTTGGAGCTGACCCGGAGCTGGGCGCCGTTCAGCGAGTCGATCTTCTTGATGGATCCCGCGCCCACCTGGGCACCGGTCTCGTCCTTGCCGATCGTGCAGCCGGCCGCGAGCGACGCCGCCGTGACGAGCGCGAGCATGGCGGCGGTCGTGCGCTGGAGCATCCGCATGGGTCGGTCCTCCTTGAAGTCGGTCGGGCTACAAGCCGCGCGGGTGCAGGAACTCCTCGGCGACCAGCCCCAGCCAGTCGACGAAAAGCGCCAGCGCGGCGACGATGATGCCGAAGGTCAGGCTCAGGATCGGGCGGTACAGGCCGATCCCGGCGACCAGCCCGCCGCCGAGACCGCCGCCGTCGATGAACGTCGCCAGCGTCGCGCTGGCGACGGTGAGCACCAGCGCGGTCCGGATCCCGGCGAGGATCACCGGAACTGCCAGTGGCAGCTCGATCCGCCACAGGATGGCCGTCTTGCCCATGCCCATGCCGCGCGCGGCGTCGACGAGGGTCGGGTCGACACCGTCGAGGCCGACGATCGTGTTGCGCAGCACCGGCAAGGTCGCGTAGACGACGAGCGCCGTCACCGCCGTCGCGGTGCCCGTGCCGATCCAGAGCGCGAGCAGCACGACGAGCCCGATCGACGGGATCGCCTGGCCGAGGTTGCCCAGCCCCAGGCCGATGGGCCTGGCCCAGCGGGCGCCGGCGCGGGTGAGCAGGATGCCGAGGGGGAGGGCGATGGCGATGGTGCACACCGTCGAGATCAACGTGAGCCGCAAGTGCTCGCCCAGTTCGGTGAAGATCTCGTCGGCGTTGAGAAAGCGCTGTTCGATCGAGTCGATCGGGTGCGCGCGCACGATTGCGAAGAGTGCCAACAAGGCAAGGATCAACAGGACCGGGCGCACCAGCAGCCCGAGCCGGCGACGGCGAGGCCGCGTGGACGCTGTAGTCGTTGCGAACGCTGCGGTCTCCGGGGCAGGCGCCTCCTCGACGTCCGGGATCGTTGGCGGAGGCGCCTCGTCTGGGGACTTGAGCGCCGCGACGAGGATGGGCAGGTCGCACACCCCCAGCGGCCGCGCGGTGCCGTCCTCGGTGACCACGACCTCGGTGCTGCCGGTCCGCACCATCACATCCAGCGCGTCGCGCAGGGTGGCGTCGGGCCGGACCTCCGGCAGACCGTCCGGACCGGCCACCTGCCGGAGGTCCAGGTCTCCCACCCGGATCAACGCGAGCCGCTTCAGATTCCGCTTCGAGCCGACGAAGCTCGCGACGTAGTCGTCCGCCGGCGCGGCGAGGATCGCCTGGGGCGTGTCGTACTGCGCGATCACCGACCGCGGCCGCAGCACGGCGATCCGGTCGCCGATCTTGAGCGCCTCGTCGAAGTCGTGCGTGACGAACACGATCGTCTTGCGCACTTCCCGTTGCAGGCGAAGGAATTCGTCCTGTAGCCGGGCGCGCGTGATCGGGTCGGTGGAGCCGAACGGCTCGTCCATCAACATGACCGGCGGATCCGCGGCCATCGCCCGCGCCACCCCGACGCGCTGCTGCTGACCGCCGGAAAGCTCACGCGGGTACCGGACGCCGTGCTCGCGGCTCAGTCCGACGACGTCGAGCAGCTCGCGCACGCGCCCGGCGACGCGCCGCCGGGTCCAGCCGAGCAGCCGCGGCACCACGCCGATGTTGGCGTCCACCCGCAGGTGCGGGAAGAGCCCGATCTGCTGGATGACGTAGCCGGTGCTGCGCCGGTGTTCGTCGAGGTCGAGCGCCGACACATCGGTGCCGCCGATCGTGACGACGCCCGCGGTGGGCTCGACGAGGCGGTTGATCATCCGCATGGTCGTCGTCTTGCCGCATCCCGACGGACCGGTCAACACGACGATTTCGCCCGCGGGGATCCGCATCGTCAGGCGTTCGACCGCCGGCACCGCTTGTCCGGGGTAGTGCTTGCTGACGTCCCGCAGCTCGATCGTCTCGCCGCCCGATCCGGCCACCTCCCCCGACGTCACCGTCCGGGCGGCACGGGGACGTCGCCGGGTGGTCAGCTTGCCGACCACCACGAAGGCCAGGTCGAACAGCAGCGCCAGCACCATGATCCCCAGCGTTCCGGTGAGAACCTGGTTCAGTGAGTTGACCGAGCCGAACCGGCCGAGCCCGTCGAAGATCTCGTTGCCGAGACCGGGACCCTTGACGTACGCGCCGATGGCCGCGATGCCGATCGTGATCTGTGTCGAGACCCGGATGCCGGACAGGATCACCGGCCACGCGAGTGGCAGGCGCACGCGCCACAACAGCCGCGCGCGGCCCAGCCCCATCCCGCGCGCGGCGTCCACCACGGCCGGGTCGACGCCGCGCAGCCCGACGATCGTGTTGCGGGTGATCGGCAGGAGCGCGTAGAGCACCAGCGCGCACAGGACATTCGTCAGCCCCAGCCCGAACGGGCCGATCAGGATGCCCAGCAGCGCGATGGACGGGACGGTCAGGAACGCCGCCGTCGTCGTGGTCGCGATCGCGCCGAGCCACCGCCGCCGGTAGGTGAGCAGACCGATCGTCATTCCGACCAGCACTGCCAGCGCCATCGCCGCCAGGGTGAGATCCACGTGCAGGATCGCGTCGTTCACGACGTCGATCCAGTTCTCGCGGAGGTACTCCGACAGGCTCAGGGCGTCGCTCCTCGACGTCGCAGGGCGGAAAATCGCCGACCGAGTCGGGTTCGGCCGAGTCTCAGCCCAACATGTCCGCGGGGCTCCTGTCCACAGTTCGACGCGAGTTGTCGCTCAGGGTGAGGGGTGTGTGGGAATGGAGACGTTCACCGTCCCGATTTCCACACACCCCTCCCATCCCCACCAGTCCGGCCGGTGCGACCGGACCAGTCACGCGGGACCGTGTGGATTTCTGGACATCCAACGCCCCAAAATCCACACACCCAAAGCCCTCAACCCGGTACGGCAGAAGGCGCGTCGCGAAGGACCCCTTTGCGACGTTCACCTCCTCAAAGGGGTCCTTCAGGACACCGCGGCGAGCAGCCGGACCGGTCACGCCGGACCGTGTGGATTTCTGTTCATCTAACGGAACAAAATCCACACAGCCAGGGCGCTCGACCCGGTACGGCAGAAGGCGCGTCGAGCAGCCGGTCGGCCGCGCTGTCACTCAGGGTCAGGGGTGTGTGGAAATAGAGACGTTCACCGTCCCTATTTCCACACACCCCTCCCATCCCCACCAGTCTGGCCGGTGCGACCGGACCAGTCACGCGGGACCGTGTGGATTTCTGGACATCCAACGCCCCAAAATCCACACACCCAAAGCCCTCAACCCGGTACAGCAGAAGGCGCGTCGCGAAGGACCCCTTTGCGACGTTCACCTCCTCAAAGGGGTCCTTCAGGACACCGCGGCGAGCAGCCGGACCGGTCACGCCGGACCGTGTGGATTTCTGTTCATCTAACGGAACAAAATCCACACAACCAATGCCCTCGACCCAATGCCACACCAGGTCACTGAACCACCGCCGCGCACAAAGACGACGGCGTCACCGATGAGAAATCCTTCGCCCCATCGTCGGTTCCGGTAGCACCCGCACACCGGTGGAAGGATTGACGACCATGACCGATGCCAGCCCGCTGGGCGCCGACGAGGCCACGTTCATCGCGATGGCCCGCTCAGGCGACACGGCGCGGTTCGCGCTCCTCACCGAGCGCCACCGGCGTGAGCTGCAGGTGCACTGCTACCGGATGCTCGCGAACTACGAGGACGCCCAGGACCTCACGCAGGAGACGTTCCTGCGGGCATGGAACAAGCGGGAGTCGTTCAGGGGCAACGCCTCGCTGCGGACCTGGCTGTACCGGATCGCGACGAACGCCTGCCTCGACTTCCTGGACAAGCGCAACGACCGCACTCCCGTACCGATCGAGCTGCCGGGCTCCGGCTCCGAGGTGCTGTATCTGCAGCCATACCCCGACCGGATGCTCCCCGAAGACCCCCAAGAATCGGTGGTGGCGCGGGAAACGATCGAGCTGGCGTTCATCGTGGCCGTCCAGCACCTGCCGCCGCGGCAGCGGGCGGTGTTCATCCTGCGCGACGTCCTCGGCTGGCCGGCGCCGAAGGTCGCCGGCGCCCTCGAACTGACCGTCGCGTCGGTGACCAGCGCACTGCAGCGGGCGCGCGTGACGATGCGCGAACAGTTGCCCGGCCGCCGCCTCGACTGGCGCGGCCCCGCCACCCACGAGCTGTCGAAGGACGAGCGCGGCGTGGTGAAGTCGTATATCGACGCCCATGAGCGCAACGACCTCGACGGGCTGATCTCCCTGCTGCGCGAAGATCTGCGCTTCGCGATGCTGCCCGAGTCGGGCACCTCGACGACGACGGCCAAGGACGCGGTGGACGGCTGGGTCTCCGGCGGGCTGTTCCAGCACGGCCACGACGACTGGCGTGGTATCGCCACGACGGTCAACCGCATGCCCGCCGCCGCGCTGTACCTCCGCACCCCCGGCGATCCGGAGCACCGGCTGTTCGCCGTCGCGGCGCTGCGCATCGTCGACGGCAAGATCGCCGAGCTCACCGGATTCGACGCCACCGGCAAACCATGGCTGGGCCTGCCCCCGGCACTGTGATTCCACCATTTCCGGCATGACCGGGTCTGGGCTTTCCATCTCGGTTCGCGGCGAAGAACGGCGCAATTAGTCGACTGCTTGCGCAGGGTCAGTCCCGCGAGTGCCGAGCCGGAGCCGTCAGCCGAGGGCGTCGAGCAATTCGCGCTCGCGCTCGGCACTAAGGCCCGCGCGCCTTTCCCGGTCCAAGCCCTGCTCCCGTTCCCAGCGCAGTGTGTCGGCCAGCATCTCCTCCCGGGGCCGGTGACGCAGTCCCGCGGCGCGCGCCGAGGACCCGTCCCGGGCCGACCACCCTTCCCAGCCCGGCTCGACCAGCCACATCGCCAGCGATTCGGGCCCCATGTACTGGGCGACTCCGTTGGCGAGCAGCCAGGCCGAGCCGGCGTGGACGACCGGACCGGTGTGCCCGCCGACGGCGCGGGACAGCCCGATCCACTCTTCGAACGGAACGACCGGGCCGACGGCGTTGTAGGTGCCGGTGGTTCCCGTCTCCGCGGAATCGAGCAGCCAGCAGGCGAGGTCCCGCACGTCGACCACCTGGGTGGGGATGGCCCGTGTGTCGGGGACCAGCATCGGCCCTCGCGGATCGCGTGCGGCACGGGCGACCCAGTAGCCGGAACGCCCGGTGTGGTCACCGGGCCCGCCGATGAGCCCGGCTCGGGCGATGAGCAGGCGGTCGCCCACGGCGGCCGTGGACGCCTGCTCGCAGGCGACCTTCGCCTCGCCGTACAACTCGTGGCCGAGCTCGCTCCGGACGGTCGGGGCGAGCAGGGCCGCGGACTCGTCCGCGCCCAGCGCGGCATGGGAGGCGTAGACGTTGCCAGACGAGACGTACACCCAGTGCCCGGCCTTGCCGCCCAGCACGTCGAGCGCTCCGCGGACGAAGCCCGGCTGCCATGACACCTCGACGACCGCGTCCCATACCCGGTCGAGCAGTGGCTCGTACGCCGACGGATCACGCCGGTCGGCGACGACCAGCGTCGCTCCGTCCGCGACTTCTCCGCTCTCGCCACGCGCGAGGCAGGTCACCCGATGGCCGCGTTCGATCGCCTGCCGCGACAGCTCCCGAGCCACCCAGGCCGTTCCACCCAGAACCAAGATCTCCATACCCCCACACAAGCACCGGATCCGCTCCCCCCAGGCGGATTCGCTGACAGCGGACGTCCACCTAGCCAGATTGTCAGACAATATGGCAATATTGCGCCCGTGAAGGACCCGATCACCGGCCTGGGTGCGAGCATTCAGCGGCAGAGCACCACCGACCAGGCCGCCGAAGCCCTCCGGCAGGCCATCTTGTCCGGACGGCTGCCGCCCGGCATGCCGCTGCGCGAAGCCGCCCTTGCCACGGAGCTCGGCATCTCCCGCAGTACCGTCCGCGAAGCCGCGCGGACCCTCGCGAGCGAAGGACTGGTCAGCCACCAGATGAACCGCGGCATCGTCGTCGCGGACATCACCGGGCCGGACATCGCCGATATCTACGCCGCCCGCACCTCCGTGGAACTGACCGCTGCCGACGCCCTGACCAGAACCCGGGACCCGGAGATCTACGCGAAACTGGCCGACCTGGTCGACCAGATAGAACAGGCCTTCGCCCATGGCGACGTCACCGCCGCGCTCGACGGCGACCGGCTCTTCCACACCACCCTGGTCTCGGCCACCGGCAGTCCCCGGCTGCGCCGCTTCCACGCGCAGCTCCAGCAAGAGCAGCGCCTCGCCCTGGCACTGGCCGAGCGCTCCCGCCGGGAACTCGGCCGCCTCACAGACGACCACCGACAGCTGCTGGACGCGCTGCACGGCAGCCCGGAAGAAGCCCGGGCGGAACTCACCGCGCATCTGCGAGCCGGCGCCGCCGAACTGCGACGGCTGCTCGACCTGCTCGCCCATCGGAACGAAAGAGAGACACCTCGTGGCTGACCACGGCACCCCCGGCACCTGGGATCTGATCGTCACGCCCTGGCACCTCGACGAGTACATCCCGGCCTTCCCGATCCCCGCGACCGCGACCGCGGCTATCCGCCCGGCCCTCCCCGCCGGCTCCGTCGCCGCCCGGATGAGCCTGCTGCACCAGGCGGCAGCCGACGTGGTGACGCAGGCGGCCAGGCCCCTGGTGCTCTCCGGTGACTGCCCCACCTCCCGCGCGGCGGTGGCCGCGCTGCAGCGTCGCCATCGCGACCTGGCCGTGCTCTGGCTCGACGCCCACGGCGACTTCAACACCCCAGCCATCTCCACCAGCGGCTACCTCGGCGGCATGGCACTGGCCATGCTGACCGGCCGCACGCCTGACCTGTTCGACGAGACGCTCGGCCTGCGGCCCATCCCCGATACCAGCGTCGTGCTCGCCGACGCCCGCGACCTCGATCCCGCCGAGCGGGACTCCCTCACCACCAGTCACGTCCATCGCGTGCCCGCCGACCCCGCCGCGATCACCTCCGCCCTCGGCAGGCTCGGCCCCGTCCCCGTCTACCTGCACCTCGACATCGACGTCATCGACGGCGCCGAGCTGCCCGGCGCACGCTTTCCCTCCGGCCCCGGACCCTCCCTGGCTCAGATCGGGGAATGCCTGGCCGCCGCCTGCGCCTCCGCCGACATCGCCGCCGCCTACCTCGCCTGCGCGTGGCTCCCCGAACACGTCAACGCCCAGAACAGCCGTCAGACGATCACCCGCCTCACCGCGGCACTCGGCGCCGGACTGACCTGGCCCGAACCCGCAGACGGCTGACCGTCCGGCTACTGGGAGACCCGTGGGGCCTCGCGGAGGATTCGCCAGCACAGATAGACGCACACGCCGGTCGCGGGCGCGCCTCCCACCAGCGTGGCGGCGACCCCGAGCGGGACGACCGCTTCGGCCGCGTACAGCGGCACCAACGCGGCCGTGGCGATGACGAACTTGGCCAGGAACACCGCCGTGCACAGGTGATAGCGCCGCCGCTGCGGTCGATCACGGCGCCAGGCGAGGCGATCCCCGCGCAGCTTCCCCATCACCAACCCGATCATCGGCCAGCCCACCAGCATGGACACCAGGAAGAGCACCCCGCCGCCCGCCTGCCAGAGGACGGCGACGAGATAGAAGTCGGCCGCCTGTCCGGTGCTTCCGGCCAGCAGCGCGGACACGCCGACCACGATCAAGCCGATCGCCGGCTGCCAGGCCTTACCGCCGGTGCACAGCCGCACCACCGCCAGCACGACCACGCCGCCGACCGCGACCAGCGCGGCCGTCAGCACCTGCCCGGTCACCAGATACGCGACGAGGAACAGCGCTCGCGACGCGACACCTTCGGCGACCGTGCGCCAACCACCGATCGCGCTGAACAACGACAACGACTTCCGCGACAGCATGCCGAGGCTCATGCGCTCGCCTTCGCCGCGGCAGGCGTGAAACCGGTGCGGCGCATCGTGTCCTCGAAGGCGCCGATCGCGCCGAGCAGATCGAGCCTGCCGTGGTACGCCTCGACCAGCGCGTCGCACAGGTGGTGCGCGTCCTGCATCGCCAGGTTGCCACCGAAACCCGGGGCCAGGTGGATCGCGTCGCCGATGACCGTCACCGGACCGGCGGGCCACACGGGCGGCGGTGGGATCATTCCGCCGCGCAGCACCACCGTGGCGTCCGGCCACGCCTCGACGACGACCGACCGCAGGGCCGCGGGCAGCTCCACGGTCAGCTCCTCGGCCCGCTGCCACACCGGCGCGGAGCCGAGCCGCTCCTGTGTGGTGGGCAAGGCCCACATCACGTAGTCCTCGATCCCGGCGACCGCGCTGTGCGGCAAGGCGGGCAGCCACCGCCGCCGTGCCGCCAGGGGCGGTTCGGTGAACCGCAGGACCCCCACCACCATCATCGTGCCGTCCACGTGTGCGCCGGCCGGGCTGTCGCCGACCAGCGCGGGCAGCCCGGTCGCGGCGACGGCGCGAAGCGGGGTCGCGCCCATGATCATGCGTTGTCCCGTATCCACCACTCGCACGCCGGGCAGGAACCGGCGGCGGACCGCCGATCCGATCCCGTCGGCACCGACGAGGACATCCGCGGTGTCCGTGCGACCGTCGGCGAACCACACCCGGACCGTGCCGTCGGCGCACCGCTCGAACCGTGTGAACTCCGCCCCGAAGCGGACCACGTCGGCCAAGCCCGTCAGCAGCACCGCCCGCAGCAGCGGCCGGTGGACCTGCCGTCCGGGCCGGGCCCGGCCCGCGACGCCGTCGCACGGCAGTGCGCCCGTGACGGCGAGTTCCCCGTCCACGGCGCCCAGCGTCAAGGCCTGTTCACGGTGTCCTCCCATGGTGGCCTCCACCATCGCGACCTGCGCCGGAGGCAGGCACGCGCGCAGCGCCGAGGCGCCGCGGTCGTCGACGTGCAGGCTGATGCCCTGCCGGCGCCCCGACGCCCCGTCTCGCTCGTACACCACGACGTCCACTCCTGCCCGGCGTAACCCGTGAGCGAGCGTCAACCCGCCCAGACCGGCACCGACCACGATCACTCTCATCTCGCACCCCATTCTTCATCACCTGATGAAGAACACACTAGGGCGGATTCCGATAAAACTCCACCAGGTGATGAAGAAAGGGGTGTTAGGCTGCGGAGGCGATGACGGAACACGATGACCGCCGCCGCCCCGGACGCTGGCGGTCCGGCGCGGAGAGCAAGCAGCGAGTCCTGCGGGTGGCCCGCGAACTGTTCGACCAGAACGGGTACAGCGGCACGACCGTGCGCGCGATCGCGACCGCGGCGGGGGTCGACCCGGCGATGGTGTTCTACTTCTTCGGCACCAAACAGGGCCTGTTCGGTGCCGTCATCGAAATGTCCGAGCATGTCCCGCCCGCCATCGAGTCGATCTTCGACGGCAGCCTCGACACGATGGGCGAGCGCATCGTCCGGACACTCGTGGAGAACCTCGACAAGTCCGACCGCGCACCGCTGGTCATGCTGACCAGATCGGCGCCCACCGATCCGAAATCCGAAGCGCTGCTGCGCGAATTCATCGACCGGGAGATCACCGGCAGGCTCGCGGCCCTGCTCGACACCCCGGACGCCACGCGGCGGGCGGCCATGGTCAACGTCCAGATCCTCGGCCTCGCGGTGGCCCGGCACATCGTCCGTGTCGAACCGATCGCCTCGGCGTCCGTCGACGAGCTGGCCACCATGTTCGGCCCGCTCGTGCAGCAGTGCCTGACCGGACGCACTCCGCCATCGTGAATGGCCGCCACAGCAAGGAATCGAAGGCCTTGACTTCAAGTCGACTGGAGGTCCGAGACTGGGCTCATGACCATCTGGATCTGCGGCACGTGCGGCGTCGAACATCCCGATACCGCTGAACCCCCGGCCGGTGTCTGCCGGATCTGCGCGGACGAACGACAGTACGTCCGCGAGTCCGGCCAGTCCTGGACCACTGTGGACGAACTCGCCGCGAACCCGCACAAGCTGATCCACGAAGAACCGGAGCCGGGTATCCACCGCCTGCACCGCGAACCGGAGTTCGCGATCGGCCAGTGGACGTATGTGGTCCAGACCAGTGAGGGCAATCTCCTGTGGGACCCGCCCAACGTGCTCGACCGGCCGCTGCTCGACAAGATCGCCGAACTCGGCGGAGCCGCGGCCATCGTCGCGAGCCATCCGCATATGTACGGCTCACAAGTGAGCCTGAGCCACCACCTCGGGAACGTCCCCGTACTGGTGCATTCCGCCGACCGGCGATGGGTGCGGCGGGAAGACCCCGTGATCCGTGAATGGAGCGGTACCGAGCACATCCTGCCCGGGATCACGCTCATCGAAGCGGGCGGGCACTTCCCTGGCGCCGCGGTCGCCCACATCGCCACCGGGAAAGGTTCACTGCTGGTCGGCGACACCATCGTGCCGGTGGCCGCCCCGGGGTGGGTGACCTTCATGCGCAGCTACCCCAACGCGATCCCGTTGTCGGCCGGACTGGTCCAGCGGATCGTGGACCGGCTCGAACCCTACGAGTTCGAACGGCTCTACGCCTTGACCGGCGGCACTCTGCGAACGGAGGCGAAGGCGGCCGTACGCCGTTCCTCCGAGCGCTACCTCGCCTGGATCAGCGGCGCGAACGACCACCTTGGCTGATCCTGGTCCGGGGTGCCAAGTGAGCCGGATGTCCCGTGCGCCTCGCCAGGGACGCTCAGTGTCTCAAGCGTGGCGCTCGCGACCCTCTCGCGGCTTGGTGCCCGCGTCCATGAAGGACCGAAGAGGCTTACGCCGGTAGGACATCCGCGATCGCCTGGATGACCTTCGCCGCGTGCTGGTCGAGGTAGAAGTGCCCGCCGGAGTGCACGGTGAGCGAAAACCCGCCCGTGGTGTGCTTCTCCCAGTCGCGGGCCTCGTCGACGCTGACCTTCGGGTCACGGTCGCCGATGTGCGCGTGCACCGGCGTCGCCAGCGGCGGTCCCGGTTCCCAGCGGTAGGTTTCGGCGGCGGTGTAGTCGGTGCGCAGTGCGGGAAGGACCATGCGCAGCAGCTCTTCGTCGGCGAAGATCTGCGAGTCGGTGCCGCTGAGTTCCTTCACCGCGCGGATCAAGGCGGCGTCGTCCTGCAGGTGGACGCGCTCGTCCCTGGCCCGGCTCGGGGCCACGCGGCCGGACGGGAACAACGCCACCGGAACGGAGCCCGCGGCCTCCAATCGGCGTGCCACCTCGAACCCGACACTGGCGCCCATCGAGTGTCCGAAAAGGACGAACGGGCGATCGAGCCAGGGGGCGAGCACGGCCGCGACCGCGTCGGCGAGGGCGGGAACGCTGGTGAAGGCTTTCTCATGACGGCGATCCTGCCGTCCGGGGTACTGGATCGCGAGCACTTCCGCCTTGCCCACCAGGGTTTTCGACACCGGCAGGAAGTAGCTCGCCGAACCACCCGCGTGCGGGAGGCAGACGACGCGCGCGGGCGCGGAGTCCCACTGGTGGAACCGGCGGACCCACAAGCCGGCATCGCTTTCTTTGACAGACATAGGTAGCCCCACTCCATGGCAGCCGGGCAGCGCGCCGCGCTGCCACGAAAATTCGGTTGCTTCCCCAGTTCCCCAATGGCTCGACATCGAGCTTCTTTCGCACCGTACCACAGGAAACCGGCAGCGGGACCTTCCGAGAAACCGTGCTCACAGCGGAAAGTCCCGGCGCGCGAATGGGGCGAAAAGGCGCCGCCTTCCGGCGAATCTGTGGGTCCCGCCGGGATTCACCGGAGCCATCGGACCGGAGGGTCGGCCTGGTAGGTACACGTCGAGCCGGTGGTGACGGTTTCGCGCAGATGCGAGGCCAGCGCGGGATGGCGGTCGTCGAGTTTGCGCAGTGTGTCCCGAATGCGGGCGGTGACGGTCTTGCGTGCGCGCTCGGCCTCGTCCCCCAGCCGCCGGGGCCTGCCGGTGAGCCCGGCGGCCGCGCGCAATTGACCCAGCAACGCGTCGCGTTCCTTGTCGGCTTCGGCCGCGCGGTGGAGGTCCCCCACTTCGGTCGCCTGGTTGATGAGCGCGTCGAGTTCGGCCAGCCGGACCTTGTACCTCGACTTGGCCGTCTCGTCGAGGATCTCGTCCGCGCCGAGCAGCAGCCCCGAAATCGCGCCACCGGAGAGCAGAACCGTTGCGGGCACGGCCGTTCCGGGTGCGCCGAGCAGGGTGTGCAGGTCTCGGAGCCCCTTGGTCGCGGGCATGTGGATGGTGCGGCCCGCGTAACCCAGCCGCCAGACCTCGCCGGTGTGGCGGAACTCCGCGTCCGGACCGCGAGCGGCCGCGCGGATCCGCCGGGCGCGCTCGGCCAGGCCGTGCATACCGATACGGGTGGCTTCGGCTTCGACCTCGTCCAGCAGGGTCGATCCGGCGTCGAGATCACCTTCCGACCTCCTCGCCAGTAAGGCGTTCGCCAACCCCGCCCTGGCTTCGAGCGACCAGGGCAACGCGGAGAGCAGGTCCGCCTGGCGGCGGGCCTCCCCGAACCCGGCGATCGCGGCGTTCCAGTCGCCCCCCGCGGCGTCCAATGCGGCGAGCCACAGCGCCACGGGCCCGCTGACATCGCCGCCGTGCAACGAAACCAGCCAAAGCCCGCGGAACGGCCGGAGCCCGGCACGCGCCCTTTCACCCAACGCGGGGTCCGCCGTCGCGGCCGCGATCTGCGCCAGGAATCGCAGCCACAACGGCATCACCATCCGTGGGAACGGCTCGGGTCCCTCGGGCACTTCGGCGAGGAAACGCAGCGCGGAGTCGTGATCCCCCGCCTCGACCGCCGTGACGGCTTCGATCAGCTGCGGGAACGGGTAGTCCCGCCTGCCGAGTGACTCGTGCAGCCGCGCGAGTTCGCCGAACCGGCCCTGCTGCAGCAGCAGTGCCCAGCGCAGGTGGTGGACCATGAACGCCGCGTGCTGGTCGCTCACCGCGTCGAGCAGCTCCTCGGCCTCGGCGAAGTGGCCGGCGAGGGTCGCGGCGATACTGCGGTCGGCCAGCGCCACCGCGCCGGCCTCCGGCCCGCCGGAGCTCGCGGCCAGCGCCACGAACCTGTCGAGATAGTCCGCGTAGCGAGGGTCTCCGAGCTCCAGCAACGCCACCCAGCGCAGGTCGGTCGCGTAGTGCTCCATTTCGACGTCGGCGGTCCGGCGCGCGGTTTCCGTCAGCTCCGCGGCCAGCCGTTCCCGTTCGACCGCCGTGCCCGGCCCCCACAGGAGGTCGTGCTGCGCCGAAAGCCCGAATCCCAATGCCTCGTCGTCACCTTCCCGCCGGGCGAGACCGGTGATCCGTTCGGCGATCCCGTTCGCCAGCACCGCGGCCGCCGGCCGTCCGGGAAGTTCGCCGAACAACCTGCCGTGCGCCTCCGCGAGCAGTGCCTCGTCCGCGCCGGGGCCGCGGTACAACGTGAGCGCGGCCCTGGCCATCAGCTCGGGATCGTCCAGCTTCCTGGCCAGCGTGGCGGCTTCCTGGAACACCGGCCACGCCAGGCCCTGTTCGCCGGCCAGCTGGAGTTCGTGCGCGAGGTCCAGTGTGATCTTCACTCGCGCGCGCTGATCGTCGACGAGTTCGAGCGCCCGCCGGTAGTGCCGTACCCGTTCCTCCGACGCGAGCTTGCGCCCGGGATCCCGGGCGGCGGACAGCAGGTACCGCAGCGCGCGCCCCCGGTCCAGCCGCGCTCCCGCGTGGTAGACGTGGTGCGCCAGTTCGCCGGAAAACCTGCCTCCCGCCCAGCCCGGCACCCGCGCGTAGGCCTCGACAGCCGCCAGGTGCAGCCCGCCGATCTCGTCCTCACCGAGCTGTTCGCACAGCGTCTCCCTGACGACCCCGTGCACGAAGGAGAACTGGCCGTCCTGGCCGCCCACCAGCAACCGGGCCCCGATCGCCGTGTCCAGCAGCCTTTCGACCCGGAGCGCCGGGTCACCGGTCATCGCGGGCAGCAGCTCGGACTGGAACTCCAGGCCGAGCACCGCGGCCGCGGACAGCGTCCGGATCACCGGCGGCGGCAGGCTCGCCAGGCGGGCACGCACGGTCTCCGCGATCCCCGGGGCGATCGCCGTGGCGGACCCGGTGCTCTGCCGGAACCGGATCGTCTGCTCGACGAAGGCGGGATTGCCGCCTGTCCGCCGGTGCAGGGCGGCCACCTGACAGTCGTCCGGCGGTCCACCGACGAGCCGGGTCATCAGTTCGCCCACCTCCGCCCGACTCAGGCCGGTCAGCGGGACGACCCTCGCCCTGGCGACCAACGGTGCCAGCGCGGAGCCCGGCCCGGGGTCACGGCAGGCGGCCAGCACCACCACCCGGTCGAAG
This sequence comes from Amycolatopsis orientalis, assembly GCF_000943515.2. Classification (NCBI taxonomy): domain Bacteria; kingdom Bacillati; phylum Actinomycetota; class Actinomycetes; order Pseudonocardiales; family Pseudonocardiaceae; genus Amycolatopsis; species Amycolatopsis orientalis. The sequence goes on from NZ_CP016174.1 coordinate 6,085,111, forward strand.
GCGGTGTGCCGGGCCACGAACTCCAGCACCCGTAAAGCGTCGGGACCGGCATGGTCGAGGTCGTCCAGCACGAGCAGGAGCGGCCGGTCGCGGGCGAGCGCGGCGATCCGGCTCACCAGCACGCCGGGATCGTCTTCGGCTGCGACAGGGGTCCCTGGCAGTGCCTGAAGCACGCGCTGCCAAGGCCAGTGCCCGGCAGCCGGGCCCGGCTGCCAGCAGGAGGCGGTGGCCACCAGGGCACCGGATTCCGCCGCCTCGGCGGCCGCGGCCGCGAGCAGCGCGGTCTTGCCGATCCCCGCCTCGCCGGTGACCAGGAACAGGGCGCCCTGGTCGCCGGCGATCGCGGCGCGCAGCAGCCCGGCGGGCCCGGCGCGCCCGATCAGGTCCGAGTCCATGACCTCAGGTGGGCTCTTGGGCGACGATCGCCGCCTGCACGCGCGACCGGAGCCCCAGCTTGCCGAGCACCTTCGACACGTGTGTCTTCACCGTGGTCTCGGCGATGAACAGGCGGCCGGCGATCTGTGCGTTGGACAGCCCCTCGCCGAGGCAGTCGAACACCTCACGCTCACGCTCGGTGAGTTCGTCCAGATTCACCGCGGGGGTCGGGGCCGGCGGCGCGATGGACGCGAAGGTCGAGATCAGCTTGCGGGCGATCTTCGGCGACAGCACGCCCTCGCCGGTGGCCACCACCCGCACGGCGTCCACCAGCTTGGGGGCGTCGACCGACTTCAGCAGGTACCCGGCGGCACCCGCGCGCAGCGCGTTGTAGACGTCCTCGTCGAGGTCGAAGGTGGTGAGTACGAGGACCTGGGCCAGCCCCTCCTCGACGATGCGCCGGGTGGCGGTGATGCCGTCGATCCCCGGCATGCGCAGGTCCATCAGCACCACGTCGGGATTGAGGGCCTTGGCCTGGGCGATCGCCGCGCCGCCGTCCGCCGCCTCACCGATCACCTCGATACCGTCGGCGTCGTTGAGGATCATCGCGAGTCCGGCCCTGATGGCGCCGTAATCGTCTGCGACGAGCACACGAATGGTCACCGGTGCACCTTTTCTGCGAACTACGCCTACGAGTCGAAAAAATCTACCAGCCGGCGACCCACTGTCACCAGCCCTAGTCCACCGGCAGCACGGCACGGACCAGCCAGCCGCGCGGCACGGGACCGGCACTGAACGAGCCACCGATCGCGATGGCACGTTCACGCATGCTCAACAGCCCGACGCCGCTGCCTCGGCGGGTCTGCCCGGCCAGTTCGTTGCTCACCTCCAGGGTGAGCGTGCCCTCGCTGTGCTGGATGGCCACCGAGGCCCGGGCACCCGGCGCGTGCTTGATGGCGTTGGTCAACGCCTCCTGCGCGATGCGATACGCGGCCAGGTCGACCGCGGCGGGCAAAGGTGTGGCGGAATGGCTCAGCGTGTTGTGGACGTCCACCCGCATACCCGCCGCCCTGGCCGATTCGACCAGCTTCGACAGCTCGTTGAGCCGGGGCGGTGAAGTGCTCTCGTCGACGCCGCTGCCGTCCGCGCGCAGCAGCGTGATGATGGAGCGCATCTCCGTCAGTGCGCTGACACTGTTCTCCCGCACCAAAGTGAGGACTTTGCGGGCACTGTCCGGGTCCTTGATGGACAGTGCGGCCTCGGACTGGATGGCGATCGCTGACAGATGCCCGGCCACCACGTCGTGCAGATCCCTGGCCATCCGCGCCCGCTCGGCCGCCACGTCCGCCTTGCGGTCCAGATCGGCGATCCTGGCCAGCTGCGCCGAAACCGCCCGTTCGGACTCGGCCATGATCCGATGCTGCCGGATGTTCGCCGCCCACCACACCGGAATCACGACGAACGGCGCGCAGGCGACCACGACGAAGATGGCCAGCCGCCAATTCGGGACCAGGGTCAGCGCCACGACCGTGCCCACCAAGGTGCCCAGTACGGCGATGGTGGTCACCACCCGGCCGACCCGTTGCGAACTGTAGAGAACCGCGCAGTACAGGTGATCTCCCAGCGCGATCAGGATCGGCGCGGACGTGCCCAGCACGACGTCGCCGGTCAACGGGATGAGGGCCAAAGCCAGGCCGACCACCGGCGCGCGGCGGCGGAGCAGCTGGAGACCGCACATCACCGCCAGCACCGCGATGCGCAGCCAGATCGGCGCGGAACCCTGGTCGAGCACAGGGTAGATACCGGTGCAGTACAACACCGTGCCGCCACAGAAGTACCCCAGGACGATCAGCTGGTCCTGGCGATTTCTGGAAAGACGGTGGAAAGCCGCCATTACGACCGAAGACACCTGACCATGAGAGCACATGCTCATACGCCACACATCCTCCTAAGTGATGAGCGGTGGCATCCGCCCGGGATCCGGGTCATGGCCCCAGATCCACGGGCGCGATCCGGTCGAAGACGTCGCCGGGACCGGGGTTGCCGGGCGGCGTCTGCCCGCCGAGGTGGTTCAGCACTCCCCACACCGCGTTGAGCGCCGTGGTGACCGCGCCCTCGGCGAACCCCGCGGTCCAGGAGATGTCGTCACCGCACAGAAACAGGCCGCGGTGCTCCGGCGCCATGTCCCGTTGCCGGAAATGCGTGAACAACCGTCGCTGATAGCGGTAATGGCCGGGCAGGTTGGCTTTGAACGCGCCCATGAACCGCGGCTCGGTCTCCCAGGTGATCGCCAGCGGCGGGCCGACGACATGCGAGCGGATGTCCACTCCGGGATAGATCGCCGCGAGTTTGCCCAGCAGGAGGTCCAACCGCTCCTCGGCGGACAACGTGGCGAACTTCGACGAGTCGTCGTTCCACGTGTAGGACAGGCACATCACGCCCGGCTCGTCCGGCCCGCGGTCGAACAGGTAGACCCCGCGGGGCATCCGGTCGGTCAGCGTCATGCCCATGGTCTCCCGGCCGGTCGCCGGATCGACGTCACGCCAGAACGGCCGGTCGGTCAGCACGAACAGCTTGGAGGCGCCCATGTAGTGCGTGCGCTCCACGGCGACCCAGTGCTCGGCGGGCAGCAGGCCGGGGTCGGCGTCGATCCGGTTGAGCAGCGTCCACACGTGCGGGCTGAACACCACCGCCGGATACTTGCGTACGGCGCCTGTCGCGTCCTCTACCCGGAAACCGTCGCCGTCGCGGGCGAGGCGGGTCACCGCGGGGTAAGGGGGGCCGCCGTCGTGCAGCCCCGCCAGCGAGGTGCCTTCCGGCCAGTGCGCGGGCCGCTCGGCGGGATGCGCCCACAGTCCGCGCGGCACCTGCTGGGCGCCGTCGAGAATGCTCACCTGGTCCTCGTCGGCCCTGGTGTAGACCACCCGGAGGATCTCGATGACGGAGTTGGGGAAGTCCGTGTCCCAGCCGCCGGTCCCGAAGCCGACCTGGCCGAACAACTCCCGGTGCCGGAACGACTGGAACGCCGGGGTACTGGCCAGGAAGCCGTAGAACGACAGGTCGTCGAACTCCCGCACCAACCGGTCCCACAGCGCCTTGATCAGCGGCACGTCCCGCCGGGCGATCGCCTCCTGCATGGTCGCCAGCGCGGCCCGTTCCTGCAGTGCCTTCGCCCAGGCGTCACTGACCTCCTGGTACTCGGCGGGCAGGTCCTCGGCGGAGCGTGCCCACTGGCGCCCGCCGTACAGATTGATCATCGTGGCGGGGGTCTGCGGCGCGAGCGGGTTCGGGAACGGGGCGGTGCGCAGCCCGAGTTTGTCGATGTAGTGGAACAGCGACGCGGCCGAAACCGGGAACCGCATCGCGCCCATTTCCGCGAAATAGCCGGGGTGGCCGGGAAAGGGCACCGAACGCATCCGGCCGCCGAGTTGCTCGGCCTCGTAGACGTGCGGACGCAGGCCGAGGCGCATCAGTTCGTAAGCGGCGGTGATACCGGACATGCCGCCGCCGATCACCGCGACCGGGGTGCCGTGGCGATGCGACGGCAGCGAGCCCAGTCCGGCCGGGTGGCGCAGCCATTCGTCGTAGCCGAACGGGAAGTCCGGGACCAGCATGGTCAGCACGTCAGGGGTGGCCAGAGACATCGGTCGGCAACCTCTCGACGGAGTTCACTGGGAATTCGCGGGACGTTCGTTTCCGCTGCCCCCTTCGGCCCGCGAATTCCGACAGTATTTCCGCGCCTTCCGGACGAACAACCCCTGCCACCCCCGCTTTGCACGTTCAGGGGTGGATAGGGGCCCGCCGATGGGTCGCGAGTTCGTTAGCGGCTGGCCGTGAAGGACTACAGAGGACCTGGCGATCAAGCCGGTCAAGTGTCGTGAGTGGTAAGTGTCGTTAGAACGACACTTACCACTCACGACCCGCGGTACCGGCGTCATTCGCGACGGTTGTACAACCGCATGCTGATCGTGCCGAAGACCAGGGTGATGACGGCGGAGAAGGCCACTGTGGACAGAATCCAGCCGCCGGGGAACTGACCGGCCATCAGGCCGCGCACGGCGGAGACCACATGCGTGATCGGGTTCGCGTTCACCACGGCCCGCACCGCGCCCGGCATGGTCGCCGGGTCCACGTAGACGTTGCTCAGGAACGTGCCGGGCATGACCACCATCATGCTCACGCTCATCACCGACTTCTCCGAGCGCAGCAGGAGCCCGAACATGGTCCAGATCCAGGAAAACGCGAAGGAGAACAGCAGCAGCAGGGCGATCGCGCCGAGCACCCCGAGCAAGCCCGCCGGGCGGAACCCCATCACCAGGCCCAGCAGCAGAATGGTCACCGAAGCCGCCGAATACCGCACGGCGTCGCCGAGCAGGGCGCCGACCAGCGCCGCGGGCCGCCACACCGGCAGGGTCCTGATCCGGTCGAACACCCCGTCCTTGATGTCGCCGTTCACCCCGGTGCCGGTGTACATGGTGATCATCACGACGCTGGTGACCAGCACCCCCGGCAGCAGGAACTGCAGGTAGTCCGCTGTGGACCCGGCCAGCGCGCCGCCGAACAGGTAGGTGAACATCAGCGTCATCAGCACCGGGAACGCGGTCACGTCGAAGATCTGCTCGGGAATGTGCTTGAGCTTGAGCATCGACCGCCAGCCGAAGGTCAGCGAAGCCGACCAGGCACTGGGACGGCTCGGGGCGTCGCCTTCGGCGAGCACGGATTTCAGCGCGACCTCGGTCATCCGTCCGTCTCCTGTCCCGCGGTGCGCTCGGTGAGGGCGAGGAAGACCTGGTCGAGACTGGGCCTGCCCAAGGTGAAACTGTCGACCCGGACCCCGGCGTCGTCGAGCTCGGCGAGGACGGCGGAAGCCTGTTTCTCCGCTCCCGCGACCGCCACCAGCGCGCTGAGGACCAGCGGATCGGGGTCGGACTCGACGCGTGCGGACAGCACACGCGCGAGCACCGCCTCGGCGGTGTGGCGATCGGCGGGATCGCACAGTCGCAGGTGGACGGTGCCGGCCCCGGCGGAGGCCTTGAGCTCGCCCGGCGTGCCCTCGGCAACCACGCGCCCGCGGTCGATCACCGCGATGCGTGCGGCCAGCCGGTCGGCCTCCTCCAGGTACTGCGTGGTCAGCAGCACCGTCGTGCCCTGCTCGACGATCGTGCGGACGATGTCCCACACCTGGACCCGGCTGCGCGGGTCGAGGCCGGTGGTGGGCTCGTCGAGCACCAGGAGGTCGGGGGTGCGGATGATGCTGGCCGCGATGTCGAGCCGACGGCGCATCCCGCCGGAGTAGGTCTTGACCTGCCTGCCCGCGGCTTCGTCGAGCCCGAAGGCCGACAGCAGCCGCCCGGCCCGCCGCCGTGCCGCCGCCTTGCCGTGGCCGAGCAACCTGGCCAGCATCACCAGGTTCTCCGCCCCGGTGAGCACGTCGTCCACCGACGCGTACTGGCCGGTGAGGCTGATCCTGGCGCGCACGGCGTCCGGTTCGGCGCTCACGTCGTGCCCGAAGACACGGGCCGTGCCGCCGCCCGGGCGCAACAGCGTGGCCAGCACCTTCACCGCGGTCGTCTTGCCGGCACCGTTGGGGCCGAGCACCCCGTAGACGATGCCGGGCGGCACCGTCAGGTCCAGCCCGTCCAGTGCCCGGTGGGCGCCGAAACTCTTGGTCAGCCCGGTGGTTTCGATCGCCGGGCAGTCCCGGCGTCCACCGGGGGTTCTGCTCTTCTCCGCCGTACTTGCCGTCATATCCTGAAGGCGCAAGATCCGGCGGCTCCGCCGCGAGATCCGATCTAGCGGCGAAACTCCTCCGAAGTGATGAGCCTGTCGGTACTCTTGAATGATTTGCCCGCGGCCGTGCCGTTCTATGGTTCTTACAAGGAATTCACCGTCGTCGGCCGAGTGCCGGTGGCAGCACCGAGGAGTACGAGATGCTCGAATTGATCGGAATCCTGTTCGTCGTCCAGGGAATCGGCGGCCTGATCAACAACCTGCAGGCGGACAGCGGCAAGAGCTGGTTCCTGGTCAACCACATCGAGGCGCTGAACGGGTTCGAGATCCCGATCAGCATCGCGCTGATCGTGGTCGGCGGCCTCCTGGCGGGCGGCAAGTACCTGCTCAAGGAGAAGGACAAGTACCTGCGCAAGAACAAGGACAACTGACCCGCACGGACAGGGCACTTGACTACCCGGGGAGGGGTATGAAGTGGACTCGCCGTCGACGACACGCAGTGGCTGGCCTTATCCGGTCGATCCGAATTCGAGGCCGCCGCGCACACCGGGCCCGATCAGCTTGCACCGCAACGACAATCAGCCCGCGTATGTGGGTGTACCGACGTTCATGAGCCTGCCGATCTGCCTGACCCCGGAGGACTTGGTCGCCGGGAAGGTGGACGTGGCGGTGCTCGGCGCCCCGGTGGACACCTCCACCGGACACCGCGGTGCGGCGTTCGGCCCGCGGGCACTGCGGTCGGACGAGCGATACCTGTTCAACAACACCGCCGAGCTGGTCAACGCCAGCACGCGGGTGAAACCGTTCACCGAGCTGACGGTGGTGGACTACGGGGACGCCGCGGTGGACTTGTGGAGTATCGAGAACACCGAGGGCACGGTGGGCGAGGTCGTCGGCGAGGTGGTCGCGGCGGGCGCGGTGCCGGTGATCATGGGCGGTGACCACTCGGTCATGGTGCCCAGTGTCCGCGCGCTGGCCGAGAAGTACGGCAAAGAGAAACTGGCCGTGGTGCACTTCGACGCGCATCCCGACTGCCACGAAGAGATCTACGGCCACGCGAAGACCCACGCCACCACCATCTGGCGGCTGGTCAACGAACTGGGCATCCCCGGGCGCAACATCGTGCAGGCAGGCATCCGCACGCCGGGGTCACCGGACAACCAGCTGTTCAACTGGATGCGCAAACAGGGCATCCACACCCACTTCATGGCCGAAATCGAGCGGACCGGCCTGCCGGCCGTGGTGGACAAGGTGATCGACGAGGCCACCGCGCACGCCGAGGTCGTCTACGTCTCGCTGGACATCGACGTGGTGGACCCGGCGTACGCGCCCGGCACCGGAACCCCGGAGCCCGGCGGCCTGACCAGCCGCGAAATCCTCACCACGTTCCGCAGGCTGTGCCACGAGATGCCGGTGGCCGGGCTGGACGTGGTGGAGGTGGCACCGCATCTCGACCCCGGTTACGTCACCGCGATGCTCGCCCGCCGGGTGATCCTGGAGTCGATCAGCGGACTGGCCATGCGCAAGGCGGGCATCAGCTCCCGCAACTATCTCCACCCGGTCGCCTCGGGTGAGATCCCCTTCGCCTTCAAGGGCTGACGAGCGGGGGTCCCCGGGGACCGCGCGGGCCGTGCCGGACGTCCGGCACGGCCCGCGCGACGCCCGCGTCCGGTGGGGTTCCCGGATACCCCCCAGCCCGGTTCCCCCGCCGGACGCGGGTCTGTGTAAGCCGGGGCAGACCCTCCCCCTGGTCCGCCCCGGTTCTCCGAATGACTCAGGAGGGCGACCCGCCGTCAGGTCGCCCTCCTGAGTCATACCGTCGGAAGACGCGGTCTCAGCTTTCGAGTTCCGCGACGACCCAGTCGCTGATGGCGCGTGCGGTGTCCGCCGCGCCGTTCTCCATGATCCCGAAGTGGTTCCCCGGAATGTCCATTGTGGAATGCGGCAGGGTCCAGGTCGCCTGCCCGCCGTCGCCCAGCGGCTCGGCGGCTCGGACGAGGAGGGTGGGCGCCGAGATCGGCTCCGGGGTCCACGCCAGGTTGAAGTAGCGGCCCATCGCGGTCAGCCAGGCCTCGCCCCAGGCGTCGTCGGCGGTGCGGTCCCGGTCGATCAGGCCCTGCCAGGTGTCGGCGATCGAGTCCCCGATCGCCGCGAGGTCCACCTGGGAATAGGTGTCCAGCAGGATCACCGCCGCCGGGTGGATACCCTCGTTCTCCAGCCGTCGTGCCAGCGCGTGGGCGATGACCCCGCCGGACGAGTAGCCGACCAGGACGAACGGGCCTTCGCCGACCTGCTCCTCGATGGCCGCCTGGTGCACGTCGAGCAGCGCGCCCGCGTCGGCGGGCAGTGGCTCCCCGGTGAGGAAACCCAGCAGTGGCAACACGAACAGGTCCCGCTCGGCGCGGAGCTCGGCGGCGAACCGGGAGTACTGCTGTGGGCCGGTCTTGCCGACGAACGGCGGCACGCACACGAACCGCGTCGGTGCCGGTCCCTCCGCGAGCCGCACCGCCTCCGGGGGCGAGGGCAGGTCCTTCGCGCAGCCGAACGTCGGCAGGAAGGTGCCGGCGGTGTTCAGCAGCGCGATGAACTCGTCGATCCGGCCCAGTTCGCCCGCCCGCTCGTAGAGTGCGCTGAGTGTGCCGGCGGGCCGCGCCGAGGCCGCCTCGGCCCGCTCTCCCACCAGGGTGAGCAGATGCCGGGCCAGTTCGACCGGGGTGCCGAACTCGAACACCGCGGTCGAGCGCACCGGGCGCCCGATCCCCGCCGTGAGCCGCTTGGCCAGATCCACCGCCGTGAGCGAGTCGAATCCGGCCTCCAGCAGGTGGGCGCCGGGTTCGACCGCGGTCGCGTCCGGGTGACCCAGCACCGCGGCCACGACGGCCCGCACCTGGTCGACCACGAAGGACAGCCGCTCATCGGGCGGCAGCGCCCCGAGCCCGGCGGCGATGCCCGCCTCGGACTCGGCGGGCTCTTCGGCCACGGCAGCGGCTTCCGTCAGTTCGGCCAGCAGCCGGCTCGGCCTGGTGGCGGTGAACACCGGCGCGAAGACCGGCCAGTCCATATCGGTCACCGTCAGCGTGGTCTCACCGCGGTCGAGGGCCTGTGCCAGCGCCCGGACGGCGAGTTCGGGCGCCATCGGGCGGACCCCGCGCCGCAGCATCGCGGCCCGGTACGGCCCCACGGCGAGCCCGTCGCCGTCCCAGCCGCCCCAGGCGATCGAAGTCGCGGCGAGGCCGCGGGCGCGGCGGCGTTCGGCCAGTGCGTCGAGCGCCGCGTTGCTCGCGGCGTAGGCGCCCTGCCGGATCCCGCCCCAGACGCCCGCGCCCGAGGAGAACAGCACGAAGGCGTCGAGCGGGCTGCCCGCGGTGAGTTCGTCGAGCAGTTCGGCGCCGGTCACCTTGCCGTCGAAGACGTCGGCGAGCAGCTCCGGGGTCGTCTCGTCGAGCGGGACGGAGGGAGCGATCCCGGCGGTGTGGACGACCGCGGACAACGGCGGCAGCACGTCGAGCAGTTCGACCAGCGAGCCGCGGTCGGACGCCTCGCAGGCCACGATGGTGACCTTGGCGCCCAGCGCGCTCAGCTCGGCTTCGAGTTCGGCGGCACCCGGGGCCTGCGCGCCCCGCCTGCTGGTGAGCACGAGGTGCTCGGCGCCGCCCGCCGCGAGCCAGCGCGCGACATGTCCGCCGAGCGCACCGGTGCCACCGGTGATCAGGACGGTCCCCCGCGGCTGCCAGCGCGACTCGGGCTCGTCCCCGGCCGGGGCTCGGACCAGCCGCCGGCCGAACACCCCGTTGGCCCGTACGGCGAGCTGGTCCTCGTCCCCGGCTCCGGCGAGCACGTCGGCGAGCAGCCCGGTCACCCGGTCGCCGGTCACCGGGGGAAGGTCGACGATCCCGCCCCACCGTCCCGGGTATTCGAGCGCCGCGCTCAGCGCGAGCCCCCACACCGTGGCCTGGCCGGGGTCGGGCGCCGTGTCCGCGGTACCGGTCGCGACCGCGGCCTTCGTGCAGAGCCACAGCGGGGCCGTGTGCCCGGCGTCGCCGAGTGCCTGGACGACGACGAGCCCGGCGAGTGCCCGCTGCCCTGGCCGTCGTTCCGGTTCGAAGGCCAGCAGGGACAGCACGCCGTCGAACCCCGGCAGCCCCGAAAACCGCTCGGCCAGTGTCTCGCGCCGCAGGTCGCCGACGGGCACGGGCAGCTCGTACACCCTGGCTCCGCGATCGGCGAGTGCCCGCAGCACGGCGGCCACGTCCTCATCGGGCGCCTCCGGTACGAGCACCAGCCAGTCGCCGGTGAGCGGGGTGCTCGTGCCGAGCCCGACCGGCCGCCACTCCACCCGGTAGCGCCATGAGTCCACAACGGACAGATCGGCCCGTTGCCGGTACCAGCCGGACAACGCGGGCAGCACCGCGCCCAGCGCGTCGGGGTCGGGGACGTCGATCAGCTGGGCCAGCTCGGTCAGGTCCTGGTCGCCGACCAGTTCCCAGAAGCGGCCACCGACCGGGTCCGCCGTGGCGGGCGCCGGCTCGGCCTGACGGATGTTCCAGTAGCGGCGGCGCTGGAAGGCGTAGGTGGGCAACGGAATCCGCCGGGGTTCGGCCCCCGCGAAGGCCGCCGGCCAGTCGACCTCGGTACCGGCGATGAAAGCCTCGCCGAGCGAGACGAGGAACTGCCGCATCCCGCCCTGCTCACGGCGCAGGGAGCCCACGACGGCGACCCCCTCCGCGCCCGCGTCCTCGGCGATCGCGTGCACGGCGTTGCGCAGCAACGGATGCGGCGCGGCTTCGACCACGAGGTCGAAGCCGTCGTCGATCAGCCCGCGCAGCGCCGGTTCGAACAGCACCGGCTGCCGCATGTTCCGGTACCAGTAGGCGGCGGTCAGCTCCGCCGGGTCGATCCGGGCGCCGGTGACCGTGGAGTGGAAGGCCACCTCGGTCTGCTGTGGGCGGACCGGGGCCAGCTCCCGCAGGATCCGCTCCCGCAGCACCTCGACCTGAGGCGAGTGCCCGGCGCCCGGCGTGCCGGGGATCCGCCGTGACCGCACCCGGCGCTGCTCGCACAGGGCCAGCAGTTCCTCCAGCTGAGCCAGGTCCCCGGCGACCGTGCACAGCGCCGGACCGTTCACCGCGGCGACGGTCAGCCCGTCCCAGGGTTCGATCAGGGCGGAGGCCTCGGCGTGCGGAAGTGAGACCGAAGCCATCCCGCCCTGGCCGGCGATTTCCAGCAAGGCTCGCGAGCGCAGGGCGACGATGCGGGCGGCGTCGTCGAGGGTGAGCGCGCCCGCGACGTACGCGGCGGCGATCTCGCCCTGCGAATGCCCGGTCACCGCGTCCGGCCGGACACCGTGGGAACGCCACAGTTCGGCCAGCGACACCATCATCGTGAACAGCACCGGCTGCACCACGTCCAGCCGGTCCGTCGAGGCGGCGCCCTCGTCGCCACGGATCACCGCCGCCACGGAGAAGTCCACGTAGGACGCGAAGGCGGCGTCACAGGTCCGCACGCTTTCGGCGAAGATCGCGGAGTCCGCGTACAGCTTCGCGCCCATCCCGGGCCACTGCGAGCCCTGGCCGGGGAAGACGAACACCGTCCGGCCGCCGGCGCGGACCGGGCTCCCGTGCGCGGCGCCGTCCGGCTCCCCGCCCTCGGCGAGCACGCCGAGCCGGGCCGAGAACTCCTCCAGGGTGTCCGCGGCCAGCACCGCGCGATGCGTGAAGCGGCTGCGCGTGGTCAGCAGGGAATGCCCGACGTCGGCCGGGTCGAGCCCGGGTTCCGCGTCGATGTACGCGCGCAGCCGGGCCGCCTGCGCGCGCAGCCCGGCCGGCGACTTGGCCGACAGCACCCACGGCACCGTCGCCGCCGGACGGGATCCGGCCACGGGTGACGGCGTACCGGCGGGCGCCTGCTCGACGATGAGGTGCGCGTTGGTGCCACTGAGCCCGAAGGAGGACACCCCGGCGCGCCGCGGACGGCCGGTCTCCGGCCAGGGCATGGCCTTGGTGAGCACCTCCACCGCACCGGAGGACCAGTCCACGTGCGGGGTCGGCTCGGTCACGTGCAGGCTCCGCGGCACCAGACCGTGCCGCATCGCCTGCACCATCTTGATCACCCCGGCCACCCCGGCGGCGGCCTGGCTGTGGCCGATGTTGGACTTGATGGAGCCGAGGCGCAGCGGCCGGTCCGCGGGACGGCCCTGGCCCAGGGTGGCCAGCAGGGCGGTGGCCTCGATCGGGTCGCCCAGCGAGGTGCCGGTGCCGTGCGCCTCCACCGCGTCCACGTCCGAGGCCGTCAGCCTGGCGGAGGTGAGCGCGTCGCGGATGACGCGCTGCTGGGCGGCGACGCTCGGCGCGGTCAGCCCGTTGCTGGCGCCGTCCTGGTTGATCGCGCTGCCGCGGAGCACCGCCAGCACCTCGTGGCCGTTGCGTTCGGCGTCGGACAGCAGTTCCAGGGTCAGCAGTCCCGCCCCCTCCGCGAAGGCGGTGCCGTCGGCGCCCGCGCCGAACGCCTTGCAGCGTGACTCCGCGGCGGCCGCGTCGAGCCCCTTGGCGTCGAGGAACACGGCGAGTGAGGCGAGCACGGTGACCCCGCCGGCGAGCGCGAGCGCGCACTCACCGCGTCTCAGCGACTGCATCGCCAGGTGCAGCGCGACCAGGGACGACGAACAGGCGGTGTCGATGGTCAGCGCCGGGCCCTCCAGTCCCAGCGTGTAGGCCACCCGGCCGGACAGGACGCTCGGCGCCGTCCCGGTGAGCACATAGCCCTCGGCTTCCGGCGCGACACCCTCGCCGTCGAGGCCGTAGCCGGAGGTGGTGCCGCCGACGAACACGCCGGTGCGGCTGCCCCGCAGCGCCGCCGGGTCGAACCCGCCGCGTTCCAGTGCCTCCCAGGCCAGCTCCAGCAGGACCCGCTGCTGTGGGTCCATGGTCAGCGCCTCACGCGGGCTGATCCCGAAGAACGCGGCGTCGAAGTGCCCCGCGTCGTCGATGAACCCGCCTTCGCCGTCGGCGGCGTCCCAGCCGCGGTCGACGGGCAGCGGGGTGATCGCGTCGACCTCGTCCGCGACCAGCCGCCACAGTTCCTCCGGCGAATTCGCCCCGCCCGGGTACCGGCACGCCATGGACACCACGGCGACCGGCTCCCCCGCGGCCGCCTCGGCGCTCCGCAGCCGCTCACGCGTGTCGTGCAGGTCCGCGGTGACCCGCTTCAGGTAGTCGAGAAGTTTCTGCTCAGTGCTCATGGCTGTGCTCGTTTCTCCGCCGGTGCGATCAAGAGATCTGCAAGTCGTTGTCGATGAGGTCGAAGATCTGGTCCGCCGTGGCGTCCTGGATCCGCTGGGAGACGCCGTTCTCCGCCTCGTCCCCGGTCAGGCGGGCCAGCAGAGCCCGCAGCCGGGTGGCCACTTCCGCCGTGGTCTCGCCGTTGTCGGCGAGTCCGGTCACCGCCAGTTCCAGCCGCCCGAGCTCGTCGAGGACGTCCGAAGCCGCCTCTTCGGCACCACTCGGCGCCAGCTCGCCCCGCAGGAACGCGGCGAGCGCCGCCGGGGTGGCGTGGTCGAACACCAGCGTCGGCGCCAGCTTGGCGCCGGTGACCTTGCCGAGCCGGTTGCGCAGCTCGACCCCGGTCAGCGAGTCGAAACCGACTTCGCGGAACGCCCGCGCGGGTTCGACGGCCGCGGCCGAGGGGAAGCCCAGTACGGCCGCCGCCTCGGTCCGCACCAGGTCGAGCAGGATGGCCTCCTGCTCCGGTGCCGGAAGGCCCGCCAGCCGTTTGAGCAGCTTGGATTCATTGCCTTCCTTCGCTTCGCCCGCGACCCTGCGGGACGTCGTGGCGGAAGTGAAGCCGCGCAACAGATGCGCGACGTCGTCCGGCCGCTGACGCCGGAGGCCCGCCACATCCAGCCGCATCGGCAGCAGCAGCGGCTCGTCCATGGCCAGCGCGGTGTCGAACAGCGCCAGTCCCTCGTCGGTGTCCAGCCCGCCGACGCCGTCCCGGCTCAGCCGCGCGAGTTCGGCCTCGCCCAGATGCGCGGTCATCCCGCCGAGCCGGGCCCAGAGCCCCCAGGCCAGCGACGTCGCCGGCAGTCCAGCCGCACGACGCCGGTGCGCCAGCGCGTCCAGCCAGACGTTCGCCGCCGCGTAGTTGCCTTGTCCCGGCCCGCCGAACACCCCGGCGGCGCCGGAGTAGAGCACGAACAACGACAGGTCCAGCCCCCGCGTCAGCTCGTCCAGATGCGCCGCGCCGTCCACTTTGGACCGGAGCACGGCACTGAGCCGCTCGGGGGTGAGATCGCCGATCAGCCCGTCGTCGAGGGTGCCCGCGGTGTGCACCACACCGGCGAGCGCGTCGCCGATCCCGGAGACCACCTCGGCGACCTCCGCCCGGTCCGCCACGTCGCAGCGGACGATCCGGACCCGGGCGCCGAGTTCGGTCAGCTCGCGCACCAGTTCCGCCGCACCCGGCGCGTCCGGTCCGCGCCTGCTGGTCAGCACCAGGTCACGGACGCCGTGGCCGGACACCAGCCGCCGGGCGGCCAAGGCCCCCAGGTTGCCGGTGCCGCCGGTGACCAGCACGGTCGACGCCTGGTCGAGACGGCGTGGCTGAGTGAGCACCACCTTGCCGACGTGCTTGGCCTGTGACAGGAACCGGAACGCCTCGGGGGCGCGGCGGACGTCCCAGGTCCGGATGGGTGGCAGCCGAAGCACGCCGTCGGCGAACAACGCCATGACCTCGCGGAGGATCTCCCCCATCCGCTCGGCGCCCGCCTCGATCACGTCGAAGGCGCGGTAGCGCACCCCCGGATGCTCGGCGGCGACCAGCTCCGGATCGCGGAGGTCGCTCTTGCCCATCTCGACGAACCGTCCGCCCCTGGGCAGCAGCCGCAGGGACGCGTCGACGAACTCGCGGGCGAGCGAATCCAGCACCACGTCCATCCCCCGGCCCTCGGTGGCGTCGGCGAACCGCGCTTCGAACCCGAGATCCCGCGAGGACGCGAGATGCCCGTCGTCGAGGCCGAGTTCCCGGACCGCCTGCCATTTCGCCGGACTCGCGGTGCCGTACACCTCGGCGCCCCAGTGGCGGGCGAGCTGCACGGCGGCCATGCCGACCCCGCCCGCGGCGGCGTGCACCAGCACGGTCTCGCCGCGCCGGAGGTCCGCCAGGTCCCGCAGCGCGTAGTAGGCGGTGAGGAACACCACCGGCACCGACGCACCCTCCACAAAGGACCATCCGGATGGCAGCTTCGCCAGCAGCCTGCTGTCGGCGACGGCGACCGGGCCGACACCACCGGCGAACACCCCCAGCACCCGGTCGCCGGGAACGAGCCCGGTGACCCCGGGACCGACTTCGAGGACGACGCCCGCGCCCTCGTTGCCCAGCGGCACGTCGTCGGGGTACATGCCGAGCGCGATCAGCACGTCGCGGAAGTTGACGCCGGACGCCCGGACCCGCAGCCGCACCTCGCCTTCGCCGAGTTCGGCCGCCGCGTCCGGGGAGGGCAGCAGGGCCAGGTTCTCCAGCGTGCCCCGGCCCGTGAGGTCGAGGCGCCAGTGAGGCTCCCCGGTGGGCGGGGTCAACGCCGTGGAGCGGTCGGCGGGAACCAGCCTCGGTACCCGCAGTTGCCCGTCGCGCAACGCGAACTGCGGTTCACCGCTGCGCAGCGCCGGCGGCAGCTTGTCGAGGTCTTCGGGACCGCCGAGGTCGGCGAGCACGAACCGGCCGGGGTTCTCCGACTGCGCGGAGCGCACCAGCCCCCACAACACGGCCGCGTCGGCGTCCGGCACGTCTTCGTCCGGCGTGGTGGCGATCGCCCCGCGTGTGACGAAGACCAGCCGGGAGTCCGTGAACCGGTCGTCCGCGAGCCAGTCCTGCACCACGGCCAGCACGCGGTGCGCGGCGGGGTGCGGGCCTTCGGTGCCGGGAAGCCAGTGCAGCAGCACCGTTTCCGGGCGCTGGTCCGCTTTGACGTCCCGCAGTTCCGGCAGGTCCAGCAGCTCAGTGGACGGCAGTGCGACGTTGTCCCAGCCGACCAGGAAGAGGTTCTTCGACCGCACGGTGCCCGCCGTGGTGGCGGGCCGCAGGGCCAAGGACTCGACCGCCGCCACCGGGTCGCCCGCGCCGTCCGCGGCGAAGATCGACACGCTGTCGCCGTCGTGACGCGTCAACCGGACGCGCAGCGACCGCGCGCCGGTCGCGTGCAGGGTCACGCCGGTCCAGGAGAACGGCAGGTACGCCCCGCCGCCACCGAACGACACCGCGCCCAGTGCGTGGAGGCCGGCGTCGAGCAGTGCCGGGTGCAGCCCGAACCGGGCTGCCTCGGTGGACTCCTCGCGGGGCAGTTCCACCTCGGCGAACACGTCGGCGTCGCGTTCCCAGACCGCCGTGAGCCCGCGGAACACCGGACCATAGGCCAGTCCTGCCGCGGCGAGGCCATCGTAGAGGCCGTCGATGTCCACGGCGGTCGCCCTGGCGGGCGGCCACTCGCGGAGGTCGCCGGGCTCGTCCGGGGCGCCGGATTCGGGCGACAAGGCGCCGGAGGCGTGCCGTGTCCACGGCTCGCCGTCCGCCTCGCGGGAGTAGAAGACCAGCTCGCGAGTGCCCTCTTCGTCCGGGGTACCGACGACGAGCTGCAGCTGGATCCCGCCGGTCGAGGGCAGGACCAGCGGCGCTTCGATCGTCACCTCGTCCACCGTGGCGCAGCCCACCCGGTCGCCTGCTTGGACCGCCAGTTCGACGAAAGCGGTGCCCGGCAGGAACACCTGGCCCGACACCACGTGCTCGGCCAGCCACGGTGACGCCGAGACCGACAGCCTGGCGGTGAGCACGACCTCGTCGCCGCCCGCGAAGTCCAACGTGGCACCGAGCAGCGGATGGTCGGTGGCGCCGAGTCCGGCGGTGGTGACGTCTCCGCCGGAGGACGCGTCCACCCTGGGCCAGTAGCGCTCGTGCTGGAACGGATACGTGGGCAGATCCTCCGGAACGGTTCCGGCCTTGCCGAGGAGGGTGTGCCAGTCGACGTCCTTGCCGTGGCAGAACGCCTCCCCCGCCGAAAGGAGGAACCGCGCCAGACCGCCTTCGTCGCGGCGCAACGTGCCCACCACGGGAACGTCGACGGTGTCCTCGATCGCCATCGTCAACACCGGATGAGCGCTGACTTCGACGAACATCTGCTGCCCCTCGGCAGCCAGCGTTTCCACCGCGTCCGAGAACCGCACCGTCTGCCGCAGATTCCGATACCAGTAACCACCCGTCAACTCCGCGGTGTCCAGCCATCGGGAGTCCACAGTGGAATAGAACGGCACCTCGCCAGACCGCGGGGACACCGGCGCGAGCAGCTCAGCCAGCTGCGTTTCGATCCGTTCGACGTGGGCGGAATGGGACGCGTAATCCACCGCCACCAAACGGGCGCGAACACCTTCGGCCTCATACCGGGCCTTTGCCTTCGCGAGTGCGTCGGGGTCACCGGAGAGCACCACCGCGTTCGGGCCATTCACCGCGGCGATCGACACACCCTCGCCCACCTCCGTCACCGGCGCGGCCACCGACAGCATCCCGCCGAGACCGGCCAGCTCGGCGGCGATGGCCTGGCTGCGCAAGGCCACCACCCGAGCCCCGTCCTCGAGACTCAAACCACCAGCCACGACCGCGGCGGCGATCTCACCCTGCGAGTGACCGACCACCGCCGAGGGAATGACGCCGAGCGAACGCCACACCTCAGCCAGCGACACCATCACCGACCACAACACCGGCTGGACAACATCAACCCTGCTCAGCGCCGCCTCGTCGTCGAGCACGTCAAGAAGAGACCAGTCCACAAAGGACCGCAAAGCGCTGTCACATTCCGCCATGCGTGACGCGAAAACCGGGCTCTCCTTCAAGAGAGCCGACGCCATGCCCAGCCACTGCGAACCCTGACCGGGGAACACGAACACCACACGCTCAACAGCCGAACCAGAACCCCGCACCACACCCGCGGGCTGCTCACCCGCAGCCAACGCGGCAGCCAAACCAGCCTGATCCTCGCCGACGAGCACCGCACGATGTCCGAACATCGAGCGACCGGCCAGGCCCGCCGCCACGCCCGCGGCGTCACCGGCATATTCGGCGAGCCGACCGGCGAACGCTTCCACCGCCTCCGGCGACTTGCCCGACAGCACCCACGGCGTGACCGCCACCGGAACGACATCGGCGGGTACGGACGCGGGCGCCTCCTCCAGGATGAGGTGGGCGTTGGTGCCGCTCATCCCGAACGCGGAGATACCCGCCCGCCGCGCCGACTCGCGCTCCGGCCACTCACGGGCTTCGGTCAGCAGTTCGACGGCCCCGGCGGTCCAGTCCACGTGGGGCGATGGAGTGTCGATGTGGAGGCTTCGCGGCAACAGGCCGTGCCGCAGCGCCAGCACCATCTTCATCACTCCGGCGACCCCGGCGGCCGCCTGGGTGTGCCCGAGGTTCGACTTCACCGAACCCAGCCACAGCGGGCGATCGCGGTCCTTCCCATAGGTCGCGTTGAGCGCCTGGGCTTCGATCGGGTCGCCGAGGGTGGTGCCGGTGCCGTGTGCCTCGACGACGTCCACATCGGACGTCCCGAGTCCGGCGTTGGCCAGCGCGGCCCGGATCACGCGTTGCTGGGAGAGACCGTTCGGCGCGGTGAGCCCGTTGGACGCGCCGTCCTGGTTGACCGCGCTGCCCCGGACCACGGCCAGCACCTGGTGGCCCTGGCGGGTGGCCTCGGACAGCCGTTCCACCAGCAGGATGCCGGCGCCTTCGCCCCAGCCGGTGCCGTCGGCGGACCCGGCGAACGCCTTGCACCGGCCGTCCGCCGACAATCCGCGCTGAGCACTGAAGTCCAGGAACGCGCCGGGCGTGGACATGACGGTCACGCCGCCCGCCAATGCCAGGTCGCACTCGCCGTTGCGCAGTGCCTGCACGGCGAGGTGAATCGCGACCAGCGAAGAGGAACAGGCGGTGTCCACGGTGACGGCCGGACCTTCGAGTCCGAACGTGTAGGCCAGCCGGCCCGAGACCACACTCGCCGAGACCCCGGTGCCCAGCTGTCCTTCGCCGAGGTCCGACGAGGCGAGCAGTACCGAAAGGTAGTCCTGGCCGTTCGAGCCGACGAACACGCCGGTCCGGCTGCCCCGGAGTTCGGCCGGGTCGAAACCGGCGCGTTCGAAGGCCTCCCACGAGGTCTCCAGAAGGAGCCGCTGCTGCGGGTCCATCGCCAGCGCCTCACGCGGGGAGATCCCGAAGAACTGCGGGTCGAATTCCCCGACGTCGTAGAGGAAAGCGCCGTCACGGGTGTAACTCGTGCCGGGGTTGCCCGGCTCGGGGTGGTACAGCTCCGCCAGATCCCAGCCGCGGTTGTCGGGGAAGGGCCCGACCGCGTCGCGGCTTTCCGACAGCAGTCGCCACAGCTGTTCCGGTGAGTGCGCACCGCCCGGGAACCGGCAGGCCATCCCGACGATCGCGATCGGTTCGTCGGCGGCGGCCGCCGTGGTGGCCGTGGTGATCGCGGTGTGGACCCCGGTCAGTTCGCCCAGGAGGTGTTCCGCGAGGGCGAGGGGGTTGGGGTAGTCGAAGACCAGGGTGGTCGGCAGGTCGAGCCCGACCAGCGGGACCATCCGGTTACGCAGCTCCACCGCGGTGAGCGAGTCGAAACCCAGTTCACGGAAGGCGCGGTCTTGTTCGACAGCCTCCGGTCCGGAGTAGCCCAGCACGGCCGCCGCTTCGGCGCGAACCAGGTCCAGGACCGCTTGCCGCCGGACGGCCGGGGCGAGCCCGGCCAGTTTGGCGCGCAGCTCGGCCGAACCCGCACCGACGGGCTCGTCGGTGGCGTCCTCGACCTCGATCAGTTCGGTGAGCAGCGGACTGGGCCGCCGGGAAGTGAACACCGGCGCGAACCGGGCCCAATCGACGTCAGCCACCGTGATTGTGGTGTCGTGCTGCGCACCTTCCAACGCCGCCAACGCCCGCTCCGGCGCCAACGCGGTCAAACCACGTTTGGCGAGATGCTCACCCGCTTCACCCGCGGCCATCCCCGCTTCAGCCCACGGGCCCCACGCCACCGACAGACCCGGAAGCCCGTCCGCCCTACGCTGCTCGATCAGCGCGTCCAGGAACGCGTTGCCTGCCGCGTAACCAGACTGGCCACCACTGCCCCACGTCGCCGCGATCGACGAAAACACAATGAACGCGTCAAGACCTTCAGTCAGCTCATGCAGATTGACCGCACCAGCGACCTTGCCCTCGACGACCGCACGGAACTCCTCCACCGAGCAGTCCGCCAGCGGTGTCGACTGCGCGACACCTGCCGCGTGCACCACCACCGACAGATCCGTGAGCCCGCCGACCAGTTCGGCCACCGCCGCACGATCAGCCACATCACAGGCCGCCACGGTGACCTCGACACCCGACTCTCGCAACTCCGCGGCGAGATCTTCCGCCCCTGGAGAGGCCACTCCCCGGCGGCTGACCAGCACCAGATGTTCAGCACCCCGCTGAGCCAGCCACCGCGCGACCTGACCACCCAACGCACCCGTGCCACCGGTGACCAAGGCCGTACCACCAAAGGTCCACGACTTCGCACCAGCAGCATCAGCCCGCACCAGACGGCGCGCGAACACACCCGACGCCCGCACCGCAACCTGATCCTCAGACCCGGTCAGCACACCCAGCACCCGGGCATCACCCGCGGCGGGCAGGTCGATCAACCCGCCCCACACCTCGGGATGCTCCAGTGCCGCGACCCGGCCCAGACCCCATACCTGCGCCTGCTCCGGCGCCGACACCCGATCCGACCCGCCCACGGAAACCGCGCCCCGGGTCACCGCCCACACCTTGACACCGGCACCCACCGCGGCCTGCACTACCAGCAGCGTCGACTCAGCATCCAAACAGGACACCACACCAGCGAAACGACCCGGCACCATCAACTCCGCCAACGCGGACTGCTCCGCGCGGTCGATGACGACAACCTCACCAAGGCCAGCGAGCGCATCACCCTCGGCCAACGGCACCGGCGACAACCCCAGCCACTCACCATCCGGCCGAGCCTCCGGCACCCGCACCGGAACCCACTCCGCCCGATACCGCCAACCTTCGACCACGGAAGACTCGCGGCGCCGCTGACGCCACGCGGACAACGAAGACACCACGGTGCCCAGGGCAGGCTCGTGATCGATCGCCAGCTCGGCGGCGACCGACTCCAGATCCTCACGTTCCACCGCATCCCAGAACGCCGCGTCGACCTCGTCCGGGCGGGTGGCACCGGCGGCCCGCGCCGGCTCGACCCAGTACCGCTCCCGCTGGAAGGCATACGTGGGCAGGTCGACGGGGTTCCCGCTCAGCAACGCGGACCAGTCCACCGCGACACCCCGCGTGTGCAACGCGCCCAGCGCGGTGATCGCGGTACGGACCTCGGGCCGGTCGGCACGGAGCAGTGGCACGAACACCGCGTCCGTCCCGGGCAGGCAGCCTTGCGCCATCGCCGTCAGGACCCCGTCGGGGCCCAGTTCGACGAACGACGTCACTCCCTGCTCGGCCAGCATCCGCACGCCATCGGCGAACCGCACCGCCTGACGCACGTGGTCCAGCCAGTACCGCGGTGAAGCGAGGTCCGCGGTGAGCCCACCGGACACAGTGGACACCATCGGGATCATCGGTGCGCTGAACGTGATCTCGTCGAGTACTTCGGCGAACTCCGCGAGCATCGGCTCCATCAGCGGCGAGTGGAACGCGTGACTCGCTTCGACTCGTTTGGTCCGGCGGCCCTTGGCCGAGAACTCGGCGGCCACCGCGGTGACGACCGTCTCGTCCCCGGAGACCACGACCGACGTCGGACCGTTGACCGCCGCGATCCCGAACCCGGCGGCCGGCTCGATCTCGTCCTCCGCCGCCTCGATCGCGATCATCGCCCCGCCCGAGGGCAGCGCCTGCATCAGCCTGCCACGGGCGGAGACGAGCTTGCCCGCGTCCTCCAAGGAGAACACCCCGGCGACATGGGCCGCGGCGATCTCACCGATCGAGTGTCCCAGCAGGAAGTCGGGGCACACCCCCCACGATTCGAGCAGGCGGTACAGGGCCACTTCGACCGCGAACAACGCGGGCTGGGCGAACTCCGTCCGGTTCAGCAGCTCCGGCTCGCTCAGTACCACCTCGCGAAGACGCGGCGGCAGGAACTCACAGGCGTCGTCGAAGGCTTGGGCGAAAGCGGGGAACTCGGCATGCAGCTCGCGCCCCATCCCGACCCGCTGCGCGCCCTGACCGGTGAACAGGAACGCGGTCTTCCCGCGGCCGGTGACACCTTCGGTCACTTCGGCGGACGACCGCCCCTCGGCGAGCGCGGCCAGCGCCCGCGCCAGCTCGGCGGAGTCGGCGCCAGCCACCACCGCCCGCCGCTCGAGCGCGGACCGGTTCGTCGCCAGTGAGAAAGCCAGATCCGGCAATGACACCGCCGGGTCTTCGGCGAGGGGAAGCAGCCGGGCGGCCTGCGCGCGCAACGCGGCCGTCGTCTTGCCCGACAACAGGAACGGCAGCACGGCGGGGCCCTGCGCCGGCACCGGAGGTGCCTCGGCTGGCGCCTGCTCGATGATGGTGTGCGCGTTGGTCCCGCTGATCCCGAACGAGGAGACCGCCGCGCGCCGGGGACGGCCGGTCTCCGGCCACGCACGGGACTCGCCGAGCAGCTCGACGACACCGCCACTCCAGTCCACATGGGACGAAGGCGTGCCGGCGTGCAGGGTCTTCGGCAGCATCTGGTGGCGCAGGGCCATGACCATCTTGATGATGCCCGCCACCCCGGCGGCCGCCTGGGTGTGGCCGATGTTGGACTTCACCGACCCCAGCCACAACGGCTGTTCACGGTCCTGGCCGTACGTCGCGAGCAACGCCTGCGCCTCGATCGGGTCACCCAGCGGAGTCCCGGTGCCGTGCGCCTCGACGGCGTCCACTTCGGACGGTCGAAGCCCGGCGTTGGCCAGCGCGGCGCGGATCACCCGCTGCTGCGACGGGCCATTCGGCGCCGTCAACCCGTTCGACGCACCGTCCTGGTTCACCGCGGAACCACGCACCACGGCCAAGATCCGGTGTCCCTTACGCCGGGCATCGGACAGCCGCTCGACCAGCAGCACCCCGGCACCCTCGCCCCAGCCGGTACCGTCCGCACCTTCGGCGAACGCCTTGCACCGGCCGTCCGCGGACAAACCGCCCTGGGCGTCGAATTCGACGAAGGCGCCCGGCGCGGACATCACCGTGACCCCACCGGCCAGCGCGAGGTCGCACTCGCCGTT
The DNA here is from genome assembly GCF_000943515.2 of Amycolatopsis orientalis. Taxonomy (NCBI): domain Bacteria; kingdom Bacillati; phylum Actinomycetota; class Actinomycetes; order Pseudonocardiales; family Pseudonocardiaceae; genus Amycolatopsis; species Amycolatopsis orientalis. Next base: position 6,108,501 of record NZ_CP016174.1, read on the forward strand.
CCGCAGCGCCTGCGCCGCCCAATGCAGAGCCACCAGCGAAGAGGAGCACGCGGTGTCGACCGTGACCGCCGGGCCTTCGAGCCCGAAGGTGTAAGCCACCCGGCCGGACGCCACACTCGGGGTGGTGCCGGTCATCAGGTGTCCCCGGACCCCGTCCGGCAGCGGTGAGACACCGACGGCGTAGCCCTGGGTGGCGGTGCCGACGAACACGCCGGTCTGGCTGCCGCGCAGGGTCGCGGCGTCGATCCCCGCTCGTTCGAACGCCTCCCACGAGGTCTCCAGCAGCAACCGCTGCTGCGGATCCATCGCCAGAGCCTCACGCGGTGAGATCCCGAAGAAGCCCGGATCGAACTCGGCCGCGTCGTAGAGGAATCCGCCTTCCCTGACGGAGTCGAGGTCGAGGTCCCAGCCGCGGTCGAGCGGGAGGCCGCCGATGGCGTCGCGCCCGGACACCACCAGGTCCCAGAGTTCCTTGGGCGAGCCGCCCCCGCCGGGATACCGGCAGCCGATGCCGATGATCGCGATCGGCTCGTCGGCGGCGGGACGGCTCTGGACCACCGGGGCGAGGTCCACGGCGTCCTCGTCGACCAGTTCGGCACGGAGGAAAGCCGCGAGCACCAGCGGTGTCGGGTAGTCGAAGACCAGCGTGGCCGGCAGTTTCAGCCCGGTGACCTGGTTGAGGCGGTTGCGCAACTCGATGGCGGTCAGTGAGTCGAACCCCAGCTCGCGGAAGGACGACTCCGGAACGACGTGCTCGGCGTCTTGGTAACCGAGCACGAGGGCGGCCTGGTCACGAATGATCCGGATGAGTTCCTCGGTCCGGGCGGCCACGGACAGGAGCGCGAGCCGTTGCCCGAGTGAACCGGCCGACTCCGCCACCGCGGACGCGGCCGTGCGGCGGGTCACCGTCTTGACGAGGCCACGCAGCAGCGGGGGTACGTCGGCGGCGGTCGCCTGGCCCGAACCGAGGTTCAGGTTCAGGGGCACCAGGAGCGCGTCGGCGCGGGTGCGGGCGGCGTCGAACAGGGCGAGACCTTGTTCGGGGCTGAGCGCGCCACTGCCCGAGCGGGAGACCCTGGCCCGGTCGGCGGAGCTGAGGGTCGCCCCCATGCCGCCGTCTTCCTGGTCCCACAATCCCCACGCCAGCGAAAGTCCGGGCAGACCCTCGGCGCGGCGGTGAGCCGCGAGAGCGTCCAGGAAGACATTCGCCGCCGAGTAGTTCGCCTGCCCCGGGTTGCCGAACACTCCCGAGGCCGAGGAGAACATCACGAACTCGGCCAGATCGTGGCTCTTCGTCAGCTCGTGCAGGTTCCACGCGGCGTCCGCCTTCGGACGCAACACTCCGGCGACGCGGTCGGACGTCAGTGACTCCACCACGCCGTCGTCCAGCACCCCGGCGGTATGCACAACCGCCGTCAGATCCACAGTGGACAGTAGCTCGGCCAGCGCGTCCCGATCGGCCACATCACAAGCGGCCACCGACACCTCAGCACCCAAGCCGGTCAGCTCAGCGACCAACGCGTCCGCACCAGGTGCCGCCGCGCCACGACGGCTGACCAGCAGCAGCTTCCGGGCGCCCTGATCGACCAGATGCCTTGCCACCAAGGCACCCAGATTCCCGGTGCCACCGGTGATCAGCACTGTCCTCGCTGGATCGATCGGTTGCGGAACACTGAGCACGACCTTGCCCACGTGCTTCGCCTGCGACATGAACCGGAAAGCTTCTGGCGCCTGCCGCACATCCCATACCCGGGATGGCAACGGCGAGAGCACACCGGCCTCGAACAAGCCGACCAGTTCGGCCAGCATCTCACCGATCCGCGCCGGACCGGCCTCGATCAGGTCAAATGCTCGATAGGCAACACCGGGGTACTCGGCCGCGACCTGCTCCGGCTCACGAACGTCGGTCTTGCCCATCTCCGCGAACCGGCCACCACGCGGCAACAACCGCAGCGACGCGTCGACGAACTCGCCCGCCAACGCGTCCAAGACCACATCGACACCGCGACCTTCAGAGGCGGCAAGGAACTTCGCCTCGAAACCGGTGTCCCGCGACGACGCCAGATGGTCATCGGACACGCCCAGCGCGCGAACAGCGTCCCACTTGGCAGGACTCGCCGTCGCGAAGACTTCCAGCCCCCAGTGCCGGGCAAGTTGCACCGCGGCCATACCCACACCGCCGGCGGCCGCGTGGATCAACGCCGCCTCACCGGAACGGACGTCCATCAGATCACGCAGGGCATAGAACGCGGTCAGGAAGACGACCGGCACCGAGGCTGCGTCCACAAAGGACCACTCGGCCGGAATCCGCGCCACCGTGCGGGAGTCGGTGACCGCGATCGGGCCGAACGCGCCCGCCAGCAGGCCCATCACCCGGTCGCCGGGTACCAGGTCGGTGACCTTCGCGCCGACCTCCAGCACCACCCCGGCGCCTTCGATACCCATCAGCCCGGCGTCGCCGGGGTACATGCCCAGCGCGTTCAGCACGTCACGGAAGTTCACCCCGGCCGCCCGTACCTCGACCCGGACTTCCAATTCCCCCAACGGTTCCCCGGCCTGCGGCCAGGACACCAGCGACAGGTTCGACAACGTGCCCTTGCCGACGCTGTCGAGGCGCCAGGTCCGCTCGTCGGGCGGCGTCAGGTCGGCGGACCGCGAAACCCGGCCCAACCGCGCGGCGAACGCTTCGCCGCCACGGATCACGACCTGGGGTTCGTCACCGTTCGGGACGACGGCCAGTGCCTCCCCCGAGCGCGGGTCTTCGTCGACGTCGACGAGGAGCACCCGGCCGGGGTGTTCCGCCTGCACCGTGCGCAGCAGACCCCAGACGGCCGCCGCGGGCACGTCACGGACCGCTTCCCCGGTCTCGGCCGCCACCGCGCCACGGGTGACGACCATCAGCCGCGTGTCCTCGACGGTGCGGGCCGCCAGCCAGCCCTGGACGTCCGCGAGCATCGTCGAAACCAGCTCGGCCGTCGTCCGGCCACCGGAGACGCACTCCACCGTCACGACCGGTGTCGTCTCGCCCGAGGGCAGGGAGATCGGCTCCCAGGTCAGGCGGTACAGCGCGTCCGAGTCGGCGTTCCGGTGCTCCGACAACGCCCGCATGACCAGGGACTCGACCGCCGCCACGGGACGGCCTTCGGTGTCGGTGACCTCGATCGACACCGTGTCCGCGCCGGACGGCGTCAGCCGGACGCGGACCACGGCGGCACCGACGGCGAACAGGGAGAACCCGGTCCAGGAGAACGGGACGCGGCCGCCACCGCCACCGTCGCCCGCGCGGAGGGCCAGCGCGTGCAGGCCCGCGTCGAGCAGGGCGGGGTGCAGTCCGAAGCGGCCGGCCTCGTCGCGGACGGACCGCGGCAGCTCGACCTCGGCGAAGATCTCCTCACCGAGGACCCAGGCCGCCCGCAGGCCCTGGAAGCTGTCGCCGTAACCGAAGCCCGCTTCCGCCATTCCGGCGTACAGACCGGAAACGTCCACCTCGCGCGCGCCGGACGGCGGCCACTCCGCGGACCCGGCCCCGGGTCGCACGGCGCGGCGGGCGAGGGTTCCGATGGCGTGGGTCGTCCAGTCGCCCTCGGTGCGGGAGTGGATCGACACCTCACGTCGCCCGGCCTCGTCGGCCGCGCCGACGGCGACCTGCACCTGGACGCTGCCGGAGTCGGGCAGCGCGAGTGGTGCGGACAACGTCAGTTCCTCGACGAAGTCGCAGCCTGTCCGGTCACCGGCGGCGACCGCGAGTTCCAGCAGTGCGGTGCCGGGTACGAGCACCCGGCCCTGGACCCGGTGGTCCGCCAGCCAGGGGTGTGTCCGGGCCGAGAGCCTGCCGGTCAGGACCAGGCCGTCGCCGCCGGCCAGTTCCACGGCGGCGCCGAGCAGCGGGTGGTCCGCCGCGCCGAGCCCGGCGCCGGTCACGTCGCCGGCCACCAGGCCGGAGATCTTCGGCCAGTAGTGCTCGCGCTGGAAGGCGTAGGTGGGCAAATCGGCCTTTTCGCCAGGGCCGAAGTACGCGGTCCAGTCGACCGGGACGCCGCGGGTGTGCAACGTGCCCAGGGCGGTGACCGCGGTGTGGACCTCAGGCCGGTCGCCGCGGAGCAGCGGCACGAACAATGCCTCGGCGTCAGGCAGGCAGCCCTGGGCCAGCCCGCTCAGCACCCCATCCGGGCCCAACTCGACAAACGACGTCACACCCTCAGCGGCAAGAGCCTCCACACCGTCGGCGAAGCGCACTGCCTGACGAACGTGATCGAGCCAGTATTGCGGTGAAGCGAGGTCTGCGGCCAGGCCACCGGACACAGTGGACACCACCGGGATCTGCGGTGCGGCGAACGTGATGCCCTCAAGAATTTGGGCGAATTCGGCGAGCATCGGCTCCATCAACGGCGAGTGGAACGCATGACTCACCTCAAGACGCTTAGTCTTACGCCCCTTCGCCGCGAACTCCTCAGCAATCCGGACGACAACAGACTCCGCACCTGAGATCACCACCGAATTCGGGCCATTCACCGCCGCGATCCCAAATTCGGCCGTCGGCACGAACTCGTCCTCGGCCGCCTCGATAGCGATCATCACCCCACCGGCGGGCAACGCCTGCATCAGACGACCACGAGCCGACACCAGCTTCCCGGCGTCCTCCAGAGAGAACACGCCAGCAACATGCGCGGCCGCGATCTCCCCGATCGAATGACCCAACAGGAAATCGGGACGCACGCCCCACGACTCGACAAGTCGATACAGCGCAACTTCCAACGCGAACAGCGCCGGTTGCGCGAACTCAGTCCGCCCAAGATCCCCTAACGGCGGCAAAAACTCGCACGCCGCGTCGAACGCCTCAGCGAAAACGGGGAACTCCGCATACAGCTCCGCCCCCATACCCACCCGCTGAGAACCCTGACCAGCGAACAAGAACGCGGTCTTACCGGAGTCGGCCGTGCCTTCGACCAAGCTCGGAGCCTGTTCCCCGGCCGCGAGGGCGGCGATGCCCGCGAGCAGGCTGTCGTGGTCCGCTCCGACGACCGCCGCCCGGCGATCCCAAGTGGACCTGGTGGTGGCCAGCGAGCGGGCGACGGCGGCGGTGTCCCCGCCTTCCGTCACCAGCAGCCGCAGGCGTTCGGCCTGCGCTCGAAGGGCTTCCGCGGATTTCGCCGAAAGCACCATCGGCACGATCGACGGCGGCACCGTGGTCTCCACAGCGGGCGTCTCCGGCGCCTCTTCGAGGATGGTGTGCGCGTTGGTACCGCTGATACCGAACGACGAGACGCCCGCGCGGCGCGGCGCCTCCCCCGCCGTCCACGACCGCGACTCGGTGAGCAGTTCGACCGCGCCCGCGGACCAGTCCACCTGCGATGACGGCGCGTCCACGTGCAGGGTCTTGGGCAGCACGCCGTGCTGCATCGCCATGACCATCTTGATCACGCCGGCCACCCCGGCAGCGGCCTGCGTGTGACCGATGTTGGACTTCACCGCGCCCAGCCACAACGGCTGTTCGCGGTCCTGCCCGTAGGTCGCCAGCAAGGCTTGCGCCTCGATCGGGTCACCCAGCGAGGTACCCGTGCCGTGCGCCTCCACGACGTCCACTTCGGACGGTCGCAACCCGGCGTTGGCCAGTGCGGCCCGGATCACCCGCTGCTGCGAAGGACCATTCGGCGCCGTCAAGCCATTCGACGCACCGTCCTGGTTCACCGCGGAACCACGCACCACCGCCAGCACCCGGTGACCGAGCCGCCGCGCGTCCGACAGCCGCTCGACCAGCAGCATCCCGGCGCCTTCACCCCAGCCGGTGCCGTCGGCACCTTCGGCGAAGGGTTTGCACCGGCCGTCCGCCGCGAGACCACGCTGGGCGCTGAAGTCCACGAAGGCCCCTGGCGTGGCCATCACCGTCACACCGCCGGCCAGTGCCATCTCGCATTCGCCGTTGCGCAGGGCCTGCGCGGCCAGATGCAGGGCGACGAGCGAAGACGAGCACGCCGTGTCGACGGTCAGTGCCGGGCCTTCGAGCCCGAACGTGTAGGCCAGCCTGCCGGAAACCACACTCGCGGACACTCCGGTGCCGAGGTGGCCGTCCCCGAGGTCCGAGGAGGCCAGCAGCACCGAGAGGTAGTCCTGGCCGTTCGAGCCGACGAAGACTCCCGTCTGGCTCCCTCGGACGGATGCCGGGTCGATGCCCGCGCGTTCGAAGGCCTCCCAGGAGGTCTCCAGCAGGAGCCGCTGCTGCGGGTCCATCGTCACGGCTTCACGCGGTGAGATCCCGAAGAAGCGTGCGTCGAACTCCCCGACGTCGTACAGGAACGCGCCGTCGCGGGTGTAGCTCGTGCCGGGGTTGCCCGGCTCGGGGTGGTACAGCTCTTCCAGGTCCCAGCCGCGGTTCTCCGGGAAGCCGCCGACCGCGTCCTCACCGGAGGCGAGCAGGCTCCACAGCTGTTCCGGCGAGTGCACGCCACCGGGGAACCGGCAGGCCATGCCGACGATCGCGATCGGCTCGTCGCTGGCGGCCACGCTGGTGGCCACGACGTCTTCCCGCGCACCGAGCAGTTCGCTCAGGAGGTGTTCCGCGAGGGCGAGGGGGTTGGGGTAGTCGAAGACCAGCGTGGTCGGCAGGTCGAGCCCGACCAGCGGGACCATCCGGTTACGCAACTCCACCGCGGTCAGCGAATCGAAACCCAGCTCACGGAACGCGCGGTCCTGCTCGACGGCCTCCGGCCCGGAGTAGCCCAGTACCGCCGCCGCTTCGGCACGCACCAGCTCCAGCAGTAGCCGCCGCTGATCGGCGAGGGGACGGCCGACCAGCCTGGTCCGCAGCTCATTGGTGTCCCGATGCTCTTCGACGGTGGAAGTCACGTCGATCAGTTCGGTGAGCAGGGGGCTGGGGCGCCGGGAGGTGAACACCGGCGTGAACCGGGCCCAATCGACGTCAGCCACAGTGATTGTGGTGTCGTGCCGCGCACCTTCAAGCGCTGCCAAGGCCCGCTCCGGCGCCAGAGCGGTCAAACCACGTTTGGCGAGATGCTCACCTGCTTCACCCGCGGCCATGCCACCTTCAGCCCACGGGCCCCACGCCACCGACAGACCCGGAAGCCCGTCCGCCCTACGCTGCTCGATCAGCGCGTCCAGGAATGCGTTTCCGGCCGCGTAACCAGACTGGCCACCGCTGCCCCACGTCGCCGCGATCGACGAAAACACAATGAACGCGTCAAGACCTTCAGTCAGCTCGTGCAGGTTGACCGCACCAGCGACCTTGCCCTCAACAACTGCACGGAACTCCTCCACCGAGCAGTCCACCAGCGGAGTCGACTGCGCGACCCCCGCCGCATGCACCACCACCGACAAACCTTCGAGCCCATCGACCAGCTCGGCCACCGCCGCACGATCAGCCACATCACAGGCCGCCAAGGTGACCTCGACACCCGACTCCCGCAACTCCGCGGCCAGATCCTCGGCCCCAGGCGAAGCGATCCCCCGGCGGCTGACCAACACGAGATGCTCAACACCCCGCTGAGCCAGCCACCGCGCGACCTGACCACCCAACGCACCCGTGCCACCGGTCACCAAAGCGGTGCCACCGAAAGCCCACGGTTCCTGACCCGCCGCACCCGCCCGCACCAGACGGCGCGCGAACACCCCGGACGCCCGCACCGCGACCTGGTCCTCGACCCCCGCGAGCACCCCGAACAGCCGAGGGTCCCCGGAGGCGGGCAGGTCGATCAACCCACCCCACACCTCGGGATGCTCCAGTGCCGCGACCCGGCCCAAGCCCCATACCTGCGCCTGCTCCGGGGCGGTCAGCCGGTCACCACGACCGACCGACACCGCGCCCCGGGTCACCGCCCACACCTTGATACCGGTACCCACCGCGGCTTGCACCACTACCAGGGTCGACTCAGCGTCCAAACAGGACACCACACCAGCGAAACGACCAGATGCCAACAGATCCGCCAACGCGGACTGCTCCGCGCGGTCGATGACGACAACCTCACCAAGATCAGCGAGCGCATCACCCTCGGCCAACGGCTCGGGTGACAGCACCAGCCACTCGCCATCCGGCCGAGCCTCCGGCACCCGCACCGGAACCCACTCCGCCCGATACCGCCAACCCTCGACCACAGAAGACTCGCGACGCCGCTGACGCCACGCCGACAAGGAGGGCAGCAACGCGCCCAGGAACTGCTCGTCCTCGCCCGCGACCCGCAGTTCGGCGGCGAGCGTGCGAATGTCGGCACGCTCGACGGCGTCCCAGAACTCGCTGTCGGCCACGCCGTCCCGCACTTCGGCCGCGGAACCGCCGCCGAACTCCAGCCAGAAGCGCTCATGCTGGAAGGCGTAGGTGGGCAGGTCGGCCCGTTCGCCCGCCAGGAGGGCCGTCCAGTCGACGCGGGTTCCCCGGGTGTGCAGCGCGCCGAGCGCCGTCATGGCGGTGCGGACCTCAGGCCGGTCACCGCGGAGCACCGGCACGAACAATGCCTCGGCGTCAGGCAGACACCCCTGCGCCAGCCCGCTCAACACACCGTCCGGCCCCAACTCGACGAACGACGTCACACCCTCAGCGGCAAGAGCTTTCACGCCGTCGGCGAAACGCACTGCCTGACGCACGTGATCGAGCCAGTACTGCGGCGACGTCAAGTCCGCGGTGAGACCACCGGACACAGTGGACACCACCGGGATCTGCGGTGCGGCAAAGGTGATGCCGTCGAGAACCTCGGCGAATTCGGCGAGCATCGGCTCCATCAACGGCGAATGGAACGCATGACTGACGTCCAGCCGCTTCGTCTTACGACCCTTCGCCGCGAACTCTTCCGCGATCCGGACGACAACCGCCTCGGCACCGGAGATCACCACTGAATTCGGACCGTTCACCGCCGCGATCCCGAACTCGGCCGTAGGTGTGAACTCGTCCTCGGTCGCCTCGATCGCGACCATCACACCACCTGCGGGCAACGCCTGCATCAACCGACCACGAGCAGACACCAGCTTCCCGGCGTCCTCCAGCGAGAACACACCCGCGACATGAGCGGCCGCGATCTCACCGATCGAGTGCCCCAACAGGAAGTCCGGTTGCACACCCCACGACTCGACAAGCCGATACAGCGCAACCTCAAGAGCGAACAACGCAGGCTGCGCAAACTCAGTCCGCCCGAGATCCCCTAACGGCGGCAAAAACTCGCACGCCGCATCAAAAGCCTCAGCGAAAACCGGGAACTCCGCATACAACTCAGCACCCATACCAACCCGCTGAGAACCCTGACCAGCGAACAAGAACGCCAACTTGCCGCGGCCGACGGAACCCTCGACGAGGTCCGCGGACGAACGGCCCTCGGCCAGCGCCCGCAGTGCCCTCACCAGTTCGTCACGGTCGGCACCGGCCACCGCGGCACGTCGTTCCAGCGGCGACCGCGTCGTCGCCAGCGAGTACGCGACATCCGTCAGCGCCGTGTCGTCATCCTCCACAAAGGACGCCAGCTTGGCCGCTTGGGCCCGCAACGCCGCCGTCGTCTTACCGGACAATACGAACGGCACCACCGCGGGTGCCCGGCGTTCGGTGGCCTGCTCCTGGACAGGCGCCTGCTCGAGGATCGTGTGCGCGTTGGTGCCGCTGATGCCGAAGGACGACACCGCCGCCCGGCGAGGACGTCCGGCGTCGGGCCACGCCCGCGCCTCGGTGAGCAGTTCCACGCTTCCGGAGGACCAGTCGATATGCGACGAAGGCGCGTCCACGTGCAGCGTCTTGGGCAGTACCCCGTGCCGCATCGCCATGACCATCTTGATCACGCCGGCCACCCCGGCGGCGGCCTGGGTGTGCCCGAGGTTCGACTTCACCGAACCCAGCAGCAGCGGCACCTCACGGTCCTGCCCATACGCCGCCAGAAGCGCCTGTGCCTCGATCGGATCGCCCAGTGCCGTGCCGGTGCCGTGCGCCTCGACCGCGTCCACTTCGGACGGTGACAGTCCGGCGCTCGCGAGCGCGGCCTTGATCACCCTGCGCTGTGACGGCCCGTTCGGCGCGGTCAGCCCGTTCGACGCGCCGTCGGAGTTCACCGCGGAACCGCGGATCACCGCCAGCACGGAGTGGCCGTTACGCAAGGCGTCCGACAGCCGCTCGACCAGCAGGATCCCGACGCCCTCGCCCCAGCCGGTGCCGTTCGCGCCCTCGGCGAACGCCTTGCACCGGCCGTCGTCCGCGAGCCCGCCTTGTGCGGAGAACTCCACGAAGGTCCCCGGCCCGGCCATCACGGTGACGCCACCGGCCACGGCCAGATCGCATTCCCCCCGCCGGAGGGAATGCGCCGCCAGGTGCAACGCCACCAGCGAGGAGGAGCAAGCGGTGTCGACGGTGATCGCGGGGCCTTCCAGCCCCAGTGAGTACGCGATCCGGCCGGACGCCACACTCGGCGTGGTGCCGGTCATCAGATGTCCCTGCGTGCCCTCGGGGGCGGCGTCCACCCCGACCCCGTAGCCGTGCGCCGCCGCGCCGACGAACACACCGGTCTGGCTGCCGCGCAGGGTCGCGGCGTCGATCCCCGCTCGTTCGAACGCCTCCCACGAGGTCTCCAGCAACAACCGCTGCTGCGGATCCATCGCCAGAGCCTCACGCGGTGAGATCCCGAAGAAGCCCGGATCGAACTCGGCCGCGTCGTAGAGGAACCCGCCGCCGCGGGCGTGGAACGTGCCCGTGGCGCCCGGGTCGGGGTCGTACAGGTTGTCCAGGTCCCAGCCGCGGTCGGCGGGGAAGCCGCCGATCGCGTCCTGCCCGGCCTCCAGCAGGCGCCACAGATCCTCCGGCGAGCGCACCCCGCCGGGGAAGCGGCACCCGATGCCGATGATCGCGATCGGCTCCTGCTGCTGTTCTTCGACCTCCCGCAGCCGCCGATGCGCGTCACGCAGGTCAGCGGTCGCACGCTTGAGGTAGTTGAGAAGCTTCTGCTCGTTTTCCATCGAAATTCTTCCGCCCTCGAAGCGATCGGGATCAGGGGTCGAGCAGGTCAGGAGCTGCCGAAGCCCTTGTCCAGCAAGTCGAACAGTTCGTCGGCGGTGGCCTCCTCGAGGTCACCGTCCTCGTCGGGCCCGCGCCTGCCGTCGTTCCAGTCGGCGAGGATCGCGGCGAGTCGGGCGCCGATCCGCTCTCGTTCGCGCCGGTCCGCCGACAAGGCGGAGAGCGCACCGGAGAGCCGATCGAGCTCGGCGTCCACGCTGGGAGCGGCCTCTTCGCCGACCAGTTCGCCCCGCAGGTACTCGGCGAGCGCCGACGGCGTCGGATAGTCGAAGACCAAGGTGGCGCTCAGTTTCAGCCCGGTGGCCACGTTGAGCCGGTTCCGCAGCTCGACCGAGGTCAGCGAGTCGAAACCGAGTTCCCGGAAGGACCGGTCGGGCTCCACGGAGGCCGAGTCGTGGTACCCGAGGACCAGTGCGGCCTGTTCCCGGACCACCTCGACGAGGGTTTCGTCCTGCTCTGCCGTGGTCAGCCCCGCGAGGCGCGCCCCGAGGGTCGCCGCGGTGTCGCCGGCGGACGAGACCGCCGCCCGGCGGGTCACCACCTTGACGAGGCTTCGCAGCAGCGGGGGTACTTCGTCCGCGGTCGCCTGGCCTGAGCCCAGGTCCAGCACGGTGGGAACCAGCAGCGCGTCGGCCCGGGCACGGGCCGCGTCGAACAACGCGAGCCCCTGCTCGGGACTCAGCGCGCCACTGCCCGAGCGGGAAACCCTGGCCCGGTCGGCGGAGCTGAGTGTCCCGCCCATGCCGCCGTTCTCCTGGTCCCACAACCCCCACGCCAGCGAGAGTCCAGGCAAACCGTCCGCCCGACGATGAGCCGCGAGAGCGTCCAAGAAGACATTCGCCGCCGAATAGTTCGCCTGACCCGGGTTGCCGAACACCCCCGACGCCGACGAGAACATCACGAACTCGGCCAGATCAAGGTTCTTCGTCAACTCGTGCAGGTTCCACGCCGCGTCCGCCTTCGGACGCAACACTCCGGCGACACGGTCAGGAGTCAGCGACTCCACCACGCCGTCGTCCAGCACCCCGGCGGTATGCACAACCGCCGTCAGATCCACAGTGGACAGAAGGTCGGCCAGCGCGTCCCGATCGGCCACGTCACACGCGGCCACCGACACCTCGGCACCCAGACCGGTCAACTCAGCGACCAACGCGTCCGCACCCGGGGCCGCCGCACCACGACGACTGACCAGCAGCAACTTCCGCGCTCCCTGGCCGACCAGATGCCGCGCCACCAAAGCACCCAGATTCCCAGTGCCACCAGTGATCAGCACCGTTCCCTCGGCGTCAAGGGAACGCGGAACAGTCAAGACGACCTTGCCCACATGCTTCGCCTGCGACATGAACCGGAACGCCTCCGGCGCCTGCCGCACATCCCACACCCGGGAAGGCAACGGCGACAACACCCTGGCCTCGAACAAGGCCACCAGCTCGGCCAGCATCTCACCGATCCGCGCCGGACCGGCCTCCACCAGATCGAACGCCTGGTACCGGACCCCGGGGTACTCGGCCGCGACCTGCTCCGGCTCCCGGACGTCGGTCTTTCCCATCTCCGCGAACCGGCCACCCCGCGGCAACAGCCTCAGCGATGCGTCGACGAACTCACCAGCCAACGCATCGAGCACCACGTCCACACCGCGACCCCCGGAGGCGGCAAGGAACTTCGCCTCGAAGTCAGTGTCCCGCGACGACGCCAGATGATCGTCCGCCACACCCAGCGCCCGAACAGCGTCCCACTTACCCGCACTAGCCGTCGCGAAGACCTCGACACCCCAATGCCGCGCCAACTGCACCGCGGCCATACCCACCCCACCGGCCGCGGCGTGAATCAACGCCGCCTCACCGGAACGGACGTCCATCAGATCACGCAGGGCATAGAACGCCGTGAGGAAGACGATCGGCACCGAGGCAGCATCCACAAAGGACCATCCGGCCGGAATCCTGGCCAGCATCCGGGAGTCCGTCACCGCCACCGGTCCGAACGCCCCCGACAGCAGCCCCAGCACCCGGTCTCCAGGGGCCAGATCCGTGACGCCGGAGCCGACCTCCAGCACCACCCCGGCACCCTCGATACCCATCAGACCCGCGTCACCGGGATACATGCCCAACGCGTTCAACACGTCACGGAAGTTCACCCCCGCGGCCCGCACCTCGACCCGGACGTCCAACTCCCCCAACGGTTCTCCGGCCTGCGGCCACGACAGCAGCGAAAGGTTCGACAACGTGCCCTTACCGACACTGTCCAATCGCCACAGCGCGTCGCCGGTCGGCGGCATCAGATCGGCCGACCGCGAAGCCCGGTCCAGCCGCGCGGCGAAGACGTCCCCACCACGCGCGACCAGCCGAGGTTCACCGGTGACCGCCAACGCGCGCTCCAGTGACCTCGGATCGTCGTCGACGTCGACCACGGATACCCGGTCCGGATGTTCGCTCTGCACGCTAAGGAGCAGGCCCCAGACCCCCGACGCCGCGAGGTCCAGCACGTCCTCGCCGGTACTCGCCGCGACCGCCCGGTGGGTGACGACGACCAGGCGCGAATCGTCGAAGGTCTTCTCCGACAACCATTCCTGGACGAGTGCCAGCACGGAAGAGGTCAGTTCGGTCGTGTCCCGGCCGTCGGCCGCGCAGTCCACGACCACGATCGGTGGCACGTCCGCGCGCACCGGCTTCAGGTCGAAGCCCGGCAACGTGCTCCACTCGGGTGCCGCGTCCGCGGGGGTGACCGGCTCCCACATCAGGTGGAACAGGTTGTTGCCGGTGTGATCGCCCGCGCTGGGCAACGACTCCTCGGACACCGCACGCAGCACCAGCGAGTCCACCGAGGCGATCGGCTGTCCCGTGCTGTCCGCCACCTCGATCGACAGCGAGTCCGCGCCGGTCTTGGTCAGCTTCACCCTGGCTTCGGTCGCGCCGACCGCGAACAGGGACACGCCCGACCACGCGAACGGGATACGCCCGCCCTCGGTCGCGTCCTCCCGCAGGGCCCACGCGTGGAGACCGGCGTCGAACAGTGCCGGATGCAGCCCGAAGCGCCCGGCCTCACCGGCCGCTTCGGGAGGCAACGCCACGTTCGCGAATACCTCGTCGTCCCGCACCCAGACGTCGCGCAGGCCCTGGAAGGTCGATCCGTAGACGAAACCTGCCTCCGCCAATCCTTCGTAGAGACCGGTGACCTCCACCCGTCGCGCTCCGGCAGGCGGCCACTCCGCCGACCCTGCGCCGGGTTCCCCGGGCTTCGCCGACAGCGATCCCGTGGCATGCCTGGTCCACACGCCGTCGGCGGCCGCGCCGTCGAACCGCGAATGGATCGAGAGCACGCGCCTGCCTTCGTCGTCCGCTTCCCCGACGACGACCTGCAGGTGCACCCCGTCCGACTCCGGCAGGACCAGCGGCGCCTGCAGGGTCAGCTCCTCGACGCGGCCGCACCCGGCCCGGTCGCCGGCGAAGACGGCGAGGTCCACCAGCGCGGTACCCGGCACCAGCGCCCGCCCCAGGATGACGTGGTCGGCGATCCAGCCGTGCGTCCGCAGGGACAGGCGCCCCGTCAGCACCATCCCGTCGCCGTCGGCCAGCTCCACGGCGGCTCCCAGCAACGGGTGGTCCTCGGCGGTGAGCCCGAGCAGCGCGGGTTCCGCCTTACCGCTGAAGGAGGTGGTCTCCAGCCAGAAGGGCGCGCGCTGGAAGGCGTAGGTCGGCAAGTCGACCTTCCTGGCACCGGTGCCCTCGAACACCGTCTCCCAGTCCACTGTGGAGCCGTCGACGCACAATCCGGCCAACGCCGTGATCGCGCTCCGCGCTTCCGGCCGGTCGCCCCGGACCACGGACCGGAACACGGCGTCCGAATCGGGCAGGCAACCCTGTGCCATGGCGGTCAGCACGCCGTCCGGTCCCAGCTCGACGAACTTCGTCACGCCGTGCGCGGCGAGCGTCTCCACGCCGTTGAGGAAGCGGACGGCCTCCCGCACATGAGTGACCCAGTACGCGGGCGTGGCCTGTTCGCCGGTGACGGCACCGGACACATTGGACACGATCGGGATACGCGGCTCGTGGAAGGTCAGTCCGCTGAGGACCTTCTCCCAGTCCGCGAGCATCGGCTCCATCAGTGGCGAGTGGAAGGCGTGACTGACCGGCAGGCGCTTGGTCTTGCGCCCCTGCGCGGAGAACTCGTCCGCGATCCGCAGCACCGCGGCCACCTCACCCGAGATCACCACGGACCGCGGCCCGTTGACGGCGGCGAGGTCCACCGCACCCGCGGCGCTCTTCACCTGCACCAGCGCCTCGTCCTCGGTGGCCTCCAGGGCGACCATGGCGCCGATGCCCACCGGCAGCGCCTGCATCAGGCTGCCACGGGCCGCGACCAGCTCGCAGGCGTCGGCGAGGGAGAACACGCCGGCCACGTGCGCTGCGACGAGTTCGCCGAGCGAGTGGCCCAGCAGGAAGTCCGGCCGGATTCCCCAGGACTCCAGCAGCCGGAACAGCGCGGTCTCGACGGCGAACAAGCCTGCCTGCGTATAGACGGTCTGGTCCAGCAGCTCGGGCTCGCCGAACGCCACGTCCCGCAACGGCTTGTCCAGGTACCGGTCGAACTGGGCGCAAGCCGCGTCGAACGCCTCGGCGAACACGGGGAACTCGGCGCACAGCTCGCGTCCCATCCCGAGCCGCTGGGCGCCTTGACCGGTGAACAGGTAGGCCAGCTTCCCGCCGACCGAGGTGCCCTCCACCACCGAAGCGTCAGTGCCGCCCTCGGCCAAGCCGTGCAAGGCACGCGAAGCGGCGGACCGGTCCTCGGCGACGACGACGGCCCGGTGTTCCCACGACGCCCGCGAAGAGACGAGCGAGTACGCCAGGTCGAGCAGCGAGTCCGTGCCCTGTTCCATGGCCGCGGCCAGCCTGCCCGCCTGTGCCCGCACGGCCGCGGCCGACCTGCCCGTCACCACCAGCGGGAGGACGGAAGGAATCCTCGTGACCGGCGGCGAGGCGGCCGCCTCGGCGGGTGCCTGCTCCAGGATGGTGTGGGCGTTGGTCCCGCTGAACCCGAACGAGGACACCGCCGCCCGGCGGGGATGCCCGTTTTCCGCCCATTCGCGGGCTTCGGTGAGCAGTTCGACCGCACCCGCGGACCAGTCCACCTGCGCCGACGGTGCATCCACGTGCAGGGTCTTCGGCAGCACTCCGTGCCGCATCGCCATGACCATCTTGATCACGCCCGCCACCCCGGCAGCGGCCTGGGTGTGCCCGACGTTGGACTTGACCGACCCGAGCCACAACGGCTCCTCGCGGTCCTGCCCGTACGTCGCCAGCAAGGCCTGAGCCTCGATCGGGTCCCCCAACGAGGTCCCCGTACCGTGCGCCTCCACAACGTCCACTTCGGACGGTCGCAGCCCGGCGTCGGCCAGCGCCGCGCGGATCACTCGCTGCTGCGAAGGACCGTTCGGCGCCGTCAAGCCATTCGACGCGCCATCCTGGTTCACCGCGCTGCCCCGCACCACGGCCAGTACCTGATGTCCCTTGCGCCGCGCGTCCGACAGCCGCTCGACCAGGAGCATGCCGATGCCTTCGCCCCAGCCCGTACCGTCGGCGCCGTCGGCGAACGCCTTGCACCGGCCGTCGGCCGCCAGCCCGCGCTGGGCGCTGAACTCGACGAACGCGCCCGGGGTGGACATCACCGTGACCCCGCCGGCCAGCGCCATCTCGCATTCGCCGTTGCGCAGGGACTGCACGGCCCAGTGCAGGGCCACCAGCGAAGACGAACAGGCGGTGTCGACGGTGACCGCAGGGCCTTCCAGCCCGAAGGTGTAGGCGACGCGGCCGGACATCACGCTGGCCGAGTTGCCCGTGCCGAGGTGACCGTCGTGGCTGTCCTCGGCACCGGCCAGCACCACCAGGTAGTCCTGCCCGTTGGAACCGACGAACACGCCGGTCCGGCTGCCCCGCACGGACACCGGGTCGATCCCCGCGCGTTCGAAGGCCTCCCACGACGTCTCCAGCAAAAGCCGCTGCTGCGGGTCCATCGCCAGCGCTTCCCGCGGCGAGATGTCGAAGAACGCCGGATCGAAGTGCGCGGCCGTGTCGAGGAAGGCGCCGTCGCGGGTGTAGGTGGTGCCAGGGTTCTCCGGATCGGGGTGGTAGAGCGTCTCCAGATCCCAGCCGCGGTCCGCCGGGAAGTCACCGACGGCGTCCACCCCGTCCGCGACCAGCCGCCACAGCTGCTCCGGGTTCTCCACCGCGCCGGGGAACCGGCAGGCCATCCCGACGATCGCGATCGGCTCGCCGTCCACCATGACGGACCGCTCGGCGGCCTCCTCGGCCAAGCCGCCGATCAGCTCGTCGAGCAGATGTCCCGCGAGAGCAAGGGGGTTGGGGTAGTCGAAGACCAGCGTGGTCGGCAGGTCGAGCCCGACCGCCGGGACCATCCGGTTGCGCAGCTCCACCGCGGTCAGGGAGTCGAAACCCAATTCACGGAAGGCACGGTTCGGCTCGACGTCGTCCGGACCGGTGTACCCGAGCACGACGGCGGCCTCGGTACGCACCAGCTCCAGCAGGGTCGCCAGCTGCCCGGCGCGGTCCAGCCGGGCGAGTTCCTCCCGCAGTCCGGAGGTGGGGGTTTCGACCTGGATGCTCGCCGCTTCCGGCAGTTCGGTGAGGAGGGGGCTGGGCCGCCGGGAAGTGAACACCGGCGCGAACCGGGCCCAATCGACGTCAGCCACGGTGACCGTGGTGTCGTGCTGCGCGCCTTCCAGCGCCGCCAACGCTCGTTCCGGCGCCAAGGCACGCAGACCACGCTTCGCAAGTTGGTCACCTGCTTCACCCGCGGCCATTCCCGCTTCGGCCCACGGGCCCCACGCCACCGACAGACCCGGAAGCCCGTCGGCGCGGCGCTGCTCGATCAGCGCGTCCAGGAACGCGTTTCCGGCCGCGTAACCAGACTGGCCACCACTGCCCCACGTCGCCGCGATCGAGGAAAACACGATGAAGGCGTCAAGACCCTCGGTCAGCTCGTGCAGGTTGACCGCACCAGCGACCTTGCCCTCGACAACCGCACGGAACTCCTCCACCGAGCAGTCCGCCAGCGGCGTCGACTGCGCGACACCCGCCGCATGCACCACCACCGACAGATCCGTGAGCCCGCCAACGAGTTCGGCCACCGCCGCACGATCAGCCACATCACAGGCCGCCACAGTGACCTCGACACCCGCCTCGCGTAACTCCGCCGCGAGGTCTTCCGCCCCCGGCGATGCCGCTCCGCGGCGGCTGACCAGCACCAAATGCCCGACACCACGCTGAGCCAGCCACCGCGCGACCTGAGCACCCAACGCACCCGTGCCACCGGTCACCAGAGCGGTGCCACTGAAAGCCCACGGTTCTTGACCGGCAGCCGCCGCTCGCACCAGACGGCGCGCGAACACGCCGGACGCCCGCACCGCCACCTGATCCTCGACACCGGTCAGCAGGTTCAGCACCCGGGCATCACCCGCAGCAGGCAGGTCGATCAACCCACCCCACACCTCGGGATGCTCCAACGCGGCGACCCGGCCCAAGCCCCATACCTGCGCCTGCTCCGGCGCCGACAACCGGTCATCACGACCGACCGACACCGCACCCCGCGTCACCGCCCACACCTTCGTACCCGTACCCGTCGCCGACTTGATCACCAGCAGCGTCGACTCGGCGTCCAAACAGGACACCACACCAGCGAAACGACCCGGCACCAACAACTCTGTCAACGCGGACTGCTCCGCGCTGTCGATGACGACAACCTCACCAAGACCAGCGAGCGCATCACCCTCGGCCAACGGCACCGGCGACAACACCAGCCACTCACCATCCGGCCGAGCCTCCGGCACCCGCACCGGAACCCACTCCGCCCGATACCGCCAACCCTCGACCACAGAAGACTCACGACGCCGTTGACGCCACGCCGAAAGCGACGACACGAAGCTACCCAGGGGCTGTCCGGCTTCGAGCGCCAGGGACTTCGACAGCGACTCCAGGTCCTCACGCTCCACCGCGTCCCAGAACGCCGCGTCGACCTCGTCCATCGGGGACGCGGGAGCGCTGCCCAGCTCCAGCCAGAAGCGGTCGCGCTGGAAGGCGTAGGTGGGCAGGTCCACCGGATTTCCGTTGACCAACGCGGTCCAGTCGACCGCGATACCGCGGGTGTGCAGCGCGCCGAGCGCCGTCATGGCGGTCCGGACCTCAGGCCGGTCACCGCGGAGCACCGGCACGAACAACGCCTCGGCATCGGGAAGACAGCCCTGCGCCAGCCCGCTCAACACACCGTCCGGGCCCAGTTCGAGGAAGGACGTCACACCCTCAGCAGCAAGAGCCTCCACACCGTCGGCAAAGCGCACGGCCTGACGAATGTGATCGAGCCAGTACTGCGGCGATGCAATGTCCGCGGCGAGCCCCCCGGACACAGTGGACACCACCGGGATCTGCGGTGCAGCGAACGTGATGCCCTCAAGAATTTGGGCGAATTCGGCGAGCATCGGCTCCATCAACGGCGAATGGAACGCATGACTCACCTCAAGACGCTTCGTCTTGCGCCCCTTGGACGCGAACTCCTCCGCAATCCGGGTAACCACCGACTCCGCGCCCGAAATCACCACCGAATTCGGGCCATTCACCGCCGCGATCCCAAACTCGGACGTCGGCGTGAACTCGTCCTCGGTCGCCTCGATCGCGACCATCCCCCCACCAGCGGGCAACGCCTGCATCAGGCGACCACGAGCCGACACCAGCTTGCCCGCGTCCTCCAGAGAGAACACCCCGGCGACGTGCGCAGCCGCGATCTCACCGATCGAATGGCCCAGCAGGAAATCGGGACGCACACCCCACGACTCGACAAGCCGATACAACGCAACCTCAAGAGCGAACAACGCCGGTTGCGCAAACTCGGTCCGACCAAGATCCCCTAGCGGCGGCAGGAACTCACACGCCGCATCAAAAGCCTCAGCGAAAACAGGGAACTCCGCATACAACTCAGCCCCCATACCCGCACGCTGAGAACCCTGACCCGCGAACAAGAACGCCAACCGCCCGCCGGAAACCGCCCCGGTGACCACGTCGGCCGAGGAGGTACCTGCCGCCAGTGCGGTGAGCGCGGTCAGCAGTTCGTCCCGATTCGCACCGAGGGCCACGGCGCGGTGTTCCAACGCCGACCGCGTCGTCGCCAGCGAGAAGGCCACGTCCGCGAGTTCCCTGTCCTCAAGGGACAGCAACCGCGCGGCCTGCCCTCGCAAGGCCGCGGCGGTCTTGCCGGACAGCACGAACGGCACCACCGAGGGCAGCCGCGGGGCGGCGGCGGGCTCGGCGACCGGGGCCTGTTCGAGGATCGTGTGCGCGTTCGTCCCGCTGATCCCGAAGGAGGAGACACCCGCCCGCCGGGGACGTCCGGTGTCCGGCCACGCGCGGGCGTCCGTGAGCAGTTCCACCGCACCGGCGGACCAGTCCACCTGCGTCGACGGCGCGTCCACGTGCAGCGTCTTGGGCAGGACACCGTGGCGCAGGGCCATGACCATCTTGATCACCCCGGCCATCCCCGCCGCGGCCTGGGTGTGCCCGAGGTTGGACTTGACCGCCCCGAGCCACAACGACTCTTCCCGGTCCTGCCCGTAGGTCGCCAGCAACGCCTGTGCCTCGATCGGGTCACCCAGCGCGGTCCCGGTGCCGTGTGCCTCGACAGCGTCCACTTCGGACGGTTCCAGCCCGGCACTCGCGAGGGCGGCGCGGATCACCCGCTGCTGCGACGGGCCGTTGGGCGCGGTCAGCCCGTTCGAGGCGCCGTCGGAGTTGATGGCACTGCCGCGGATCACGGCCAGCACCCGGTGGCCGCGGCGCTGAGCGTCCGACAGCCGCTCGACGAGCAGCATGCCCGCGCCTTCACCCCATCCGGTGCCATCGGCGGCGTCGGCGAACGGCTTGCAGCGGCCGTCCGCCGCGAGCCCGCCCTGTGCGCCGAACTCCTCGAACGCGTTCGGGGTGGACATGATGGTGACCCCACCCACCAACGCGAGTTCGCATTCGTCCTTGTGGAGTGCCTGTGCGGCCAGATGCAGTGCCACCAGCGAAGAGGAACAAGCCGTGTCGACGGTGATCGCCGGGCCTCCCAGCCCGAAGCTGTACGCGATCCGCCCGGACGCGACGCTCGGCGTGGTGCCGGTCAGCACGTGACCCTGCACTCCGTCGGGCGCCTCGGCACCCACCGCGTAGCCCTGTGCCGCGGCGCCCACGAACACACCGGTCTGGCTACCCCGGACCTGGGCCGGGGTGATCCCGGCACGCTCGAACGCCTCCCACGCGGTCTCCAGCAGCACTCGCTGCTGCGGATCCATCGCCAGCGCTTCCCGCGGCGAAATGCCGAACAGGCCGGGGTCGAACTGGGCGGCGTCGTAGAGGAAACCGCCTTGAGGCGCGTAGGACTCGTCCGCGATGGTGCTCCAGCCGCGGTCCGCGGGGAATCCGCCGACCGCGTCGGTCTCGGCGGTCAGCAGCTCCCAGAGGTCTTCCGGCGAAGCCACCCCGCCGGGGAAACGGCAACCGATGCCGATGATGGCGATCGGCTCGTCGTCCGCCTTCACCCTGGTCGGCGCCGCTCGTTCGGCCGGGGTCGAACCGGCCAGCTCATCGAGCAGGAACCGCGCCAGCACGGCGGGCGCGGGGTGGTCGAAGACCGCCGTCGCCGGCAGCCGCACCCCGGTGACGGCCTTGAGCCGGTTGCGGAGGTCGACGCCGGTGAGCGAATCGAAACCCAGCTCGCGGAACGCGCGATCGGCTTCGATCGCCTCGGCTGAGCGGTAACCGAGGACCGCGGCGGCTTCGGTGCGGACGAGGTCGAGCAGCACGCGTTCGGCGTCGGCCCCGGACAGCGCGGCGAGCCGTTGCCGCAGGGTCGCGTCGCCGAGTCCGGTGCCTGCCACGGCCTTGCCACGTCCCGGCCGGATACCGGCCAGGCCGTGCAGCAACCGCGGGACCTCGGTCTTCGCGCCGCGCAGGCCGTCGGTCTGGAGCCGGATCGGGACCAGCAGCGGTTCGTCCGCGGCCAGTGCGGCGTCGAACAGCTCAAGCCCTTCGGCTTCGCTCAGGCCCTCGACGCCGTCACGGCTGAGCCGCGCTACGTCGGCTTCGCCGAGATGCCCGGTGATGCCACCGAGTCGCGACCAGAGGCCCCACGCCAGTGAGGTGGCCGGGAGCCCGGCAGCGCGCCGCCGATGGGCCAGCGCGTCCAGGAAGACGTTGGCGGCGGCGTAGCCCGCTTGTCCGGCGGCGCCGAAGACCCCCGCGGCTCCCGAAAACACTACGAACAGGGCGAGGTCGTGGTCACGGGTCAGTTCGTCGAGGTATACCGCGGAGTCCACTTTGGACCGCAGGGTGGCGCTGACGCGCTCCGGGGTCAGCGTGTCGACGAGGCCGTCGTCCAGCGCGCCCGCGGTGTGCACGACACCGGTCAGCGGCCGGTCCAGGCCGCGCAGGACGGCGGCGAGCTGGTCGCGGTCGGCGACGTCGCAAGCGGTCACCTCGACCTCGGCGCCGAGTCCGGTCAGTTCGTCGGCCAGCTCGCTCGCTCCGTCGGCGGCGGGCCCGCGTCGGCTGAGCAGGAGCAGGTGACGCACGCCGTGTTCGGTGACGAGGTGCCGTGCCACCAGTCCGCCCAGGTTGCCGGTACCGCCGGTGATCAGCACGGTGCCGTCCCCGCCGACTCCCTCCGGCACTTCGCCCTGGACGACACGTGTCAGCCGCGGCACGAGCACTACGCCGTCCCGCACGGCCAGCTCGGGCTCACCGGTGGACAGCGCAGCGGCCAGCAAGCCGAGATCGGCGGGATCGGTGACATCGGCCAGCGCGAAACGGCCGGGGTTCTCCGAACGTGCGGAGCGCACCAAGCCCCAGACCGCCGCCGAAGCGGCGTCCGGCACGTCCTCACCGGGGGCCGCGGCGATCGCGCCCTTGGTCACGAAGACCAGCCGCGAGCCCGCGAACCGCTCCTGCGTCAGCCAGTCCTGCACCACCGCGAGTGCCTTATGGACAGTCCGATGTGGATCACCATCAACACCTTCACAGTGCAGAAGGACGGTGTCCGGCACGGGCTCGCCGTCGGCCAGTTCCGCGTACTCCGGCAGTGCGCTGAATTCGGCGTCGGGCAGCGGGAGGGTTTCCCAGGCGACCCGGAACAGGTTCTTCGACCGCCCGGCGCCCGTCGCCGACGCGGGCCGCAGTGCCAGTGACTCCACTGAGGCGACGGGATTTCCGGCGCCGTCGGCGGCCAGGAGCGACACGCTGTCACCCGCGTGCCGGGTCAGCCGGATCCGCAGCGCCGGTGCGCCGGTCGCGTGGAGGGACACGCCGCTCCAGGAGAACGGCAGGTACGCCCCGCCACCGCCGAACGACACCGCGCCCAGTGCGTGGAGACCGGCGTCGAGCAGCGCGGGATGCAGTCCGAAGTCACCCGCGCCGGCGTGCTCCTCACGCGGCAACTCGACCTCGGCGAACACCTCGTCCCCGCGCTCCCACACCGCACGCAGGCCACGGAAGACCGGACCGTACTCGAGTCCGACACTCGCGAGTCCGGCGTACAGGCCGTCGATGTCGACCGGTTCGGCCTTCGCGGGCGGCCAGGTGCGCAGGCCCTCGGCCGTGCCCGGGTCCGGCGAGAGGGCGCCCGAAGCGTGCCGCGTCCACGGCATCCCCTCTTCTTCCCGGGAGTAGAAGACCAGGCCACGCGTCCCCGCCTCGTCGGCCGCGCCGACCACGAGTTGCACCTGGACTCCGCCGGTCGCGGGCAGTACCAACGGCACCTCGACCGTCAGCTCCTCGACCCTGGCGCAGCCCACGCGGTCACCCGCCTGTACCGCCAGTTCCACGAAAGCGGTACCCGGCAGGAATACCCGTCCCAGCACCACGTGCTCGCCCAGCCAGGGGTGGGTGCTCAGCGAAAGCCGACCGGTGAGCAGGACCTCGTCGCCCCCGGCCACTTCGACCACGGCACGGAGCAACGGGTGCTGTCCCATGGCGCCGAGCCCGGCCCCGGCGACGTCGCCGTGCAGCGCGGGCGAACTCGTCGGCCAGTAGCGTTCGTGCTGGAACGGGTAGGTGGGCAGGTCTTCGGGAACGGTCCCGGCCTTGCCAAGAAGCGTGTGCCAGTCGACGTCCGCGCCATGGCAGAACGCCTCCCCCGCGGAGAGCAGGAATCGCTCTAGTCCGCCTTCGTCGCGGCGTAGTGTGCCGACCACGGGAACGTCGACGGTGTCCTCGATCGCCATCGTCAACACCGGATGAGCACTGACCTCGACGAACATCTGCTGACCTTCGCTGGCCAGCTGCTCTACCGCATCAGCGAACTGCACTGTCTGGCGCAGGTTCCGATACCAGTAGCCACCCGTCAGTTCCGTGGTGTCCAACCATCGGGAGTCCACTGTGGAATAGAACGGAACATCGCCAGTCTGCGGCGTCACTGGCGCGAGCAACTCCGCGAGCTGCGTTTCGATCCGTTCGACATGGGCGGAATGGGACGCGTAATCCACCGCCACCAAACGGGCCCGGATACCCTCGGCCTCATAATGGGCCTTCGTCGCGGCCAACGCCTCGGGGTCGCCCGAGAGCACTACGGCGTTCGGGCCGTTCACCGCGGCGATCGACACACCTTCGCCGACCTCGGTCACCGGCGCGGCCACCGACAACATTCCGCCCAGACCAGCCAACTCCGCGGCGATGGCCTGGCTGCGCAAGGCCACCACCCGAGCCCCGTCCTCCAGGCTCAAACCACCAGCCACCACCGCCGCGGCGATCTCACCCTGAGAATGGCCGACCACCGCCGAGGGAATCACGCCGAGCGAACGCCACACCTCAGCCAGCGACACCATCACCGACCACAACACCGGCTGAACAACATCAACCCGGCCCAACGCAGCCTCGTCGTCCAGCACGTCAAACAACGACCAGTCCACAAAGGACCGCAAAGCGCTGTCACATTCCGCCATGCGTGACGCGAAAACCGGGCTCTCTTCCAAGAGAGCCGACGCCATGCCCAGCCACTGCGAACCCTGACCGGGGAACACGAACACGACGCGCTCAACAGCCGAACCAGAACCCCGCACCACACCGGCAGGCTGCTCACCCGCAGCCAACGCGGCAGCCAGACCGGCTTGATCCTCGCCGACGAGCACCGCACGGTGCCCGAACACCGAGCGACCCGCGAGCCCCGCAGCCACGCCCGCAACCTCACGGTCGGCGGCGAAGCCGGCGAGCCGGGCGGCGGTCTCGGTCAGCGCGTCCGCCGACTTCGCCGACAACACCCAGGGCGCCACCGGCGCGGGCACCGTGTCGACGGGTTCGGCCGCCGGAGCCTCTTCGACCACCACATGCGCGTTGGTCCCGCTCATGCCGAACGCGGACACCCCTGCCCGGCGGGGAGTGGCGCCCGCCGGCCAGTCCTGAACCTCGGTCAGCAGCTCGACCGCACCCGCTGTCCAGTCCACATGGGACGAGGGCTGGTCGGCGTGCAGTGTCTTCGGCAGTTTTTCGTGCCGCAGGGCCATGACCATCTTGATCACGCCCGCGACACCCGCGGCCGCCTGTGTGTGTCCCAGGTTCGACTTCACCGAACCGAGCCACAGCGGCCGCTCCCGGTCCTGGCCGTAAGTCGCCAGCAACGCCTGTGCCTCGATCGGATCACCGAGCGCGGTACCCGTACCGTGCGCCTCCACAGCGTCCACATCGGACGGTGAGAGCCCAGCGCTGGCCAACGCCGCGCGGATCACCCGCTGCTGCGAAGGACCATTCGGCGCCGTCAAACCATTCGACGCACCGTCCTGGTTCACCGCGGAACCACGCACCACCGCCAGCACCCGATGCCCGAGCCGCCGCGCGTCCGACAACCGCTCGACCAACAGCACGCCGACGCCTTCGCCCCAGCCCGTACCGTCCGCGCCCTCGGCGAACGCCTTGCACCGGCCGTCGGCGGCCAGCCCGCCTTGGGCGGAGAATTCCAGGAACGCGCCGGGCGTGGACATGATCATCACGCCGCCCGCCAGCGCCATCGTGCACTCGCGGCGGCGCAGGGCCTGCACGGCGAGGTGGATCGCGACCAGCGAGGATGAGCAGGCGGTGTCGACCGTGACCGCGGGGCCCTCCAGGCCGAAGGTGTACGAAAGCCGCCCGGACACCACGGCGGCGGCGTTGCCAGTGAGCAGGTGGCCCTCGGTGTCTTCGGCGGAGGCGCGCAGGACCGCGGCGTAGTCCTGGCTGCTCGTGCCCATGAACACACCGATCCGCGCGCCCGACACCGCGTCGGGGGCGATGCCCGCGCGCTCGAAGGCCTCCCACGAGGTCTCCAGCAACAGTCGCTGCTGCGGGTCCATCGCGAGCGCTTCACGCGGGGAAATACCGAAGAACGCGGGATCGAACCCGGAGGCGTCGTCGACGAACCCGCCGAGCCGGGCGAACTCCGGCTGGTCGAGCTCCCAGGCGCGGTCGTCGGGGAAGCCGCCGACCGCGTCGGTGCCCGCCAGCACCAGGTCCCACAGCTCCTCCGGCGTGCGGACCCCGCCGGGGTACCGGCAGCCCATGCCGACGATGGCGATCGGCTCCTGCTCGGCCACTTCCCGTTCGCGCAGGCGCCTGCGCGTTTGATGCAGGTCAGTGGTGGTCAACTTGAGATACTCGCGAAGTTTGTCTTCACTGGCCAATCTGAGCCACCTCGATCACCGCAGACCACGAATACACCCTTGACCGGCACGATCGATCGCGGTGCCGGGAACCAAAGAAAAAAGTATTCGACGAGCGACGGGGGCGACAACCCCTAGGTGACCCCTAGGTACCGCACATCAGCGACACAGGCCGACGACCTGCGCATTGTTCACCGTTATTCCCGATTTCCATTTCCGGAAAAGCATAGCGCGAACAATTGTTTTCACGATTTCCCCGCGGGCGAATTCCCGGAGGAATTCGCCCGCGGGAACGCCCTCACCTGCCGAGCTCGTTGTTGATGAACGCGAAGATCTCGTCGTCCGAGGCATCGTCCAGCAGGTCGGCGACCGCCGTCTCCTCCGCGGTGTCGCCGTCGCCGGTCAACCTCGCCAGCGCGGCGTTCAGCCGGGCGGTGACCGAGCCGAGCACCTCCGGGTCGGCCGCCAGCCGTGCCAGGGTGGCGTCGAGCTGGTCCAGCTGCCCGAACAGGCTGTCCACGCCCGAGTCTTCGCCGGACCCCAGCTGTGCCAGCAGGTAGTCGGCCAGCACCGCGGGCTTCGGGTAGTCGAAGACCAGCGTGGCGGGCAACGTGAGCCCGGTGGCGGCCCGCAGCTGGTTGCGCAGATCCACCGCGGTCAGCGAGTCGAACCCCAGCTCGCGGAACGCCCGGCCCGGTTCGATCGCCTCGGGGCCGCCGTACCCGAGCACCGTCGCCGCTTCGGCCCGCACCAGTTCGAGCACGGTCCTGGACCGCTCGGCCGGTTCCAGCCCGGCCAGCTTGTCGCGGAGGCCTGCCGAGCTGTCTTCGTCCACCACGGCAGTGTCCTCGACAAGCTCGCGGACCTCAGGCAGGCCGGTGAGCAGCCGGCTCGGCCGCCGCGTGGTGAACACCGGCGCGAACCGGTTCCAGTCCACATCGGCGACGGTCACCGTGACGTCTTCCCGCGCCTGCTCCAGCGCGGTCAGCGCGCGCTCCGGGTCCAGTGCCCGCAAGCCCCGCTTCGCCAGGCCCTCGCCTGCCTCGCCCTCGGCCATGCCGCCGCCCGCCCAGGGACCCCAGGCGACCGCCAGCCCCGGGAGCCCGTCGGCGCGCCGCTGCTCGATCAGGGCGTCGAGGAACGCGTTCGCGGCCGCGTAACCGCTCTGCCCGCCGCTTCCCCAGGTGGCCGCGATCGACGAGAACACCACGAAGTCGGAGAGCGGCCTTTCCCTCGTGAGCTCGTGCAGGTTCACCGCACCGTCGACCTTCGCGGAGATCACCGCCGCGAACTCCGCCTCGGTGCAGTCCGGCAACGCCGTCGACTGCGCCAGCCCCGCGGCGTGCACGACGACCGAGAGATCCGGCAGACCGTCGAGCAGGGTGGCCGTCGCTGCCCGGTCCGCGACGTCGCAGGCGGCCAGGGTGACCTCGGCGCCGAGGTCCCGCAGCTCGGCCGCCAGCTCCTCGGCACCGGGGGACTCCGCGCCACGGCGGCTCACCAGTACCAGGTGGCCGGCGCCACGCCGGGCGAGCAACCGGGCGACGTGCCCGCCGAGAGCGCCCGTGCCGCCGGTCACCAGCGCCGTACCGGAAACCCGCCAAGGCCCGGAAACCGCCGGAGAGGCAGGCGTCAGCCGCCGGGCGAACACGCCGCCGGGCCGCACCGCCACCTGATCCTCGGTCCCGTCGGCCAGCAACCCGAGCAAGGTGGTCACCGTGTCGTCGCCGAAGTCGGCGGGCAGGTCGACGACGCCACCCCACACCTCGGGCCGCTCCAGTGCCACAACCCGGCCCAGGCCCCACACCAGCGCCTGCTCCGGAGCGTCCGCCCGGTCCGCCGGGCCGGTGGACACCGCCCCCTGGGTGACGGCCCACACCTTGCCCGCACTCTCGATGTCCACCATCGCCTGCACCAGGGCCAACGTGGCGGTGGCGTCCAAAAAGGACAGTACGCCGTCCGCGCCGGCTTCGGTGAGCCTCGCGGCCCAGCCGTCACGGCCGGTCACGCCGGAGATCAGCTCGGCGTCCAGTGCGGTGGCGAGCGCGGTCGCCGCCTGGTCGGTGGCCTCGCAGGCCACCACCCACCGGCCCGGCGGCCTGCCACCGGTGGCGGTGACCGGCGTCCAGCCGACGCGGTAGCGCCAGCCCTGGACCACGGAGGACTCCCGCTGCCCGCGCCGCCAGGCGGAGAGCGCCGGCAGCACACTGCTCAGCGACTGGTCGCCACTCGCCGCCGTCAGGCCGGTCAGCGATTCGAGATCCCCGGTGTCCACCGCCGCCCAGAACCGCTCGTCCACCGCGTCCGCCGCGACCTGGCCGGATACGGCGGGGGAAACCCAGTACCGGTCCCGCCGGAACGGATAAGTGGGCAGGTCGACCCGGTCGCCCTCGACGAACGCGGACCAGTTCACCGCCGCGCCGTGGGCGTAGAGCGCCGCGACGGCCGTCACGGCGGTCCGCGCCTCCGGCCGGTCGCCACGCAGCACCGGTACGAACAGCGGTTCCCCGTCGGGCAGACAGCCTTGTGCCATCGCGGTCAGCACGCCGTCCGGCCCGAGTTCCACGAACTTCGTCACCCCCTCGGCGGCCAGTGTCGCCACCCCGTCGGCGAAGCGCACGGCCTCGCGGACGTGCGAAACCCAGTAAGCGGGCGTGGCCAGCTCGCCGCCGAGCGAGCCGGTCACGTTGGACACCACCGGGATCTCGGGCTCGTGGAAGTCGATCGTGTCGAGGACGCGGGCGAACTCTTCGAGCATCGGCTCCATCAGCGAGGAGTGGAACGCGTGGCTCACCACCAGCCGCTTGGTCTTGCGGCCCTGTCCGGCGAACTCACCGGCCACTTCGGAAACCGCGGCGTCGGCGCCGGAGAGCACCACGGACCGCGGGCCGTTGATCGCGGCGATGTCGACCGCGCCCCCGCCCGCCTCCAGCAGGGCCCGTACCTCGTCCTCGGTCGCCTCGACGGCGACCATCGCTCCCCCGCCGTCGGTACCCGAAGGCAGTGCCTGCATCAGCCTGCCGCGCGCGGCCACCAGTTTGCAGGCGTCCGCCAGCGAGAACACCCCGGACACATGGGCCGCGACGAGTTCCCCGACGGAGTGCCCCAGCAGGAAATCGGGCCGCACCCCCCACGACTCCAGCAGGCGGAAGAGCGCGGTTTCGAGGGCGAACAGGGCCGCCTGGGTGTACTCCGTCCGGTTCAGCGAAGCGGGATCGCTCAGCATCACCTCGAGCAGCGGCAGGTCCAGGTACCGGTCGAACTCCGCGCAGACCTCGGCGAGCGCCTCCGCGAACACCGGGAACTCCGTGCTCAGCTCGCGGCCCATCCCCGGCCGCTGTGAACCCTGCCCGGTGCACAGGAACGCGGTCCGGCCGGTGGAGACCACACCGCGGGCGATCCCGGGCGCCGAGCCACCTTCGGCGACGACGTCGAGCGCCCGCACCAACTCGGCCCGGTCCCCGCCGATCACCACGGCGCGATGGTCCATCGCGGACCGGTGGGCGGCCAGCGAGAAGGCGACGTCCGCGACCTCGGGCGCACCGGACTCCACAAAGGACTTGAGTTCGGCGGCCCTCGCCCGCAGCGCGGACTCGTCACGGGCGGAGAGCACCCATGGCACGGCGGCCGACGGTTCGGACGGCACGGCGGGCGCCGACGCCGGGACCGGCGGAGCCTGTTCGAGAATGGTGTGGGCGTTGGTCCCGCTGATCCCGAACGACGAGACCGCCGCGCGCCGGGGACGTCCGTTCTCCTCCCACGGCCGGGCCTCGGTCAGCAGCGACACCGCACCGGCCGACCAGTCCACCTGCGAGGTGGGCTCGTCCACGTGCAGCGTCTTCGGCAGCAGGCCGTGCCGCATCGCCATGACGGCCTTGATGATCCCGGCGACGCCCGCCGCGGCCTGCGTGTGGCCGATGTTGGACTTCACCGAGCCCAGCCACAGCGGCTGCTCCCGGTCCTGCCCGTAGGTCGCCAGCAGCGCTTGCGCCTCGATCGGGTCGCCCAGCGCGGTGCCTGTGCCGTGCGCCTCCACCATGTCCACATCGGACGGTGAGAGCCCCGCACTCGTCAGCGCCGCGCGGATCACCCGCTGCTGCGAAGGTCCGTTGGGCGCGGTCAACCCGTTCGACGCGCCGTCGGAGTTGATCGCGCTCCCGCGCACCAGCGCCAGCACGGGATGACCGTGGCGTTCGGCGTCCGACAGCCGCTCCACGAGCAGCATCCCGACGCCCTCGCCCCAGCCGGTGCCGTTCGCGCCCTCGGCGAACGCCTTGCACCGGCCGTCACCCGCGAGCCCGCCCTGCGCGGAGAACTCCACGAACGCGCCCGGCGTCGACATCACCGTGACCCCGCCTGCCAGCGCCAGCTCGCACTCCCCGGCGCGCAGGGCCTGCACGGCCCAGTGCAGCGCGACCAGCGACGACGAGCACGCCGTGTCGACGGTGACCGCCGGTCCCTCCAGCCCCAGCGCGTAGGCGACGCGGCCGGACATCACGCTGGCCGAGTTGCCGGTGCCGCGGTAGCCCTCGAGGTTCTCCTCGGCCTCCAGCACCAGCGTCAGGTAGTCCTGGCCGTTGGAGCCGACGAACACCCCGGTCCGGCTGCCCCGCACGGACTCCGGGTCGACCCCGGCCCGTTCGAAGGCCTCCCACGAGGTCTCCAGCACCAACCGCTGCTGCGGGTCCATCCCCAGCGCCTCCCTCGGGGAGATCCCGAAGAACGCCGGATCGAACTCACTGGCGCCGTGCAGGAACGCGCCCTCCTTGGCGTCGGAGGACCCGTCGCCAGAGTGGTGCAGCCGGTCCAGATCCCAGCCGCGATCGGTGGGGAAACCGCCGACGGCGTCACGGCCGTCGGCGATCAGGCTCCAGAACTGCTCCGGCGAGCGGACCCCGCCGGGGAACCGGCAGCCGATGCCGACGATCGCGATCGGCTCGTCGGCCCGTCCGGTGACCACGGCGGGTTCGGCCACGGCCGCGGTGTCGCCGACGAGTTCGGCGCACAGCCAGGCCGACAGCACCGACGGCGTCGGGTAGTCGAAGACGAGACTGCTCGGCAGCGGCAGCCCGGTGGCGGCCTCCAAGGAGTTCCGCAGCTCCACCGCGGTCAGGGAGTCGAACCCGAGGTCGCGGAAGGCCCGGTCGGGCGCCACCGAGTCCCGTCCGGGATATCCGAGCACTGCGGCGGCTTCGGCCCGCACGAGGTCCATCAGCACGGTTTCCTGCCGCGACCGGGAAAGCCCGGCGAGCTTGCCGTCGAGCAACCCCGGCGCCGCTTCGGCCGGTTCCCCG
The DNA here is from genome assembly GCF_000943515.2 of Amycolatopsis orientalis. Taxonomy (NCBI): domain Bacteria; kingdom Bacillati; phylum Actinomycetota; class Actinomycetes; order Pseudonocardiales; family Pseudonocardiaceae; genus Amycolatopsis; species Amycolatopsis orientalis. The sequence goes on from NZ_CP016174.1 coordinate 6,140,446, forward strand.
GTTCCGGCGATCGCCGCCTCCGGCAACTCGGCCAGCAGCCGGGCGGTACGGGTGCCGCTGAACAACGGCGCGAACCGGGCCCAGTCCACGTCGGCCACGATCACCGACGGCCGCCCGGCGGCCACACTGACCCCGAGTGCCTGCACCGCCAGCTCGGGTTCCATCCCCGGCAGGCCGAGCGCGCCGAGTCCGGCGGCGACCCCGGCGGCCATCCCGTCGCCCGCCCACGGACCCCACGCGATGGCGGTGCCCGGCAGGCCGTCGGCGTGGCGCTGCTCCATCAACGCGTCGAGGTGGGCGTTCGCGGCGGCGTACGCCGCCTGCCCGGCACTCCCCACCGCACCGGCGAAGGCCGAGAAGACCACGAAGGCGTCCAGGTCACCGGTCAGCTCGTGCAGGATCCGCGCACCCTCCACTTTGGACTTCAAAACCGCGTCGACTCGTTCGGCCGTCAAGCTGTCCAGCATGCCGTCGTCGAGTACCCCGGCGGTGTGCACCACGGCGGACACCGGGTGCTCGCGCAGCAGAGCGGCCACGGCTTCCCGGTCGGTGACGTCGCAGGCGGCGATGGTCACCTCGGCGCCGAGCGCGCGGAGTTCGGCTTCCAGCGCCGCGCTCCCCGGGGCGGCGGGGCCACGGCGGCTGGTCAGCACGAGGTGGCGGGCACCGCCCTCGGCGGCCCAGCGGGCGACCCGCGCGCCCAGCGCGCCGGTGCCGCCGGTGACCAGCACGGTCCCGCTCGGCCGCCAGCCGGTCTCCACCGGATCGGCGGCCCGGACCAGCCGCCGGGCGAAGACCCCGGACGGCCGGATCGCGAGCTGGTCCTCGGCCCCGGCCAGCGCGCCGAGCACCTGGGCGAAGGTCCGGTCGTCGGCCTTGGCCGGCAGGTCGAGGAGACCGCCCCAGCGCGCCGGTTGCTCGAGCCCGGCCACCCGGCCGAGACCCCAGGTCTGTGCCTGCGCGGGATCCGCGACGCGGTCCGACGGTCCCGTCGACACCGCGCCCCGGGTGAGCGCCCAGCAGGGCGCGGTGATCCCCGCGTCGTTCAGCGCCTGGACGAACGCGATGGACGTGAGCACCCCCTCGCCCGCCAAGCTCAGCAACGAGACCACGCCGGTCAGTCCCTCACCGGCGTTGCGAAGGCTGTCGGCGAGGGTTTCGCGATCGGTTTCGGTCAGGCCGAAGGGCACCGCGTGCGCACCCAGCGCCGACAGCAGGCCGCTGACGGCTTCATCGTCCTGAAGTCCTTCGGGGAACGCGACCAGCCACCGGCCGGACGGCGGACCGGCGGGCTGGGACACCGGCCGCCAGTCCGCCCGGTACCGCCAGGAGTCCACAGTGGACTTTTCGGTGCCACGCCGTCGCCACGCGGACAACGCGGGCAGCACCGTCGCGAGTTCCTCCTCGCCGACCCGCAACGAGGCGGCCACCGCCGCGGTGTCCTCACGGTCCACCGCTTCCCAGAACGCCGGGTCGCCGTCTCCCCGGCCCGCCGGGGCGGGTGCGGCGGCGGTCAGCCAATACCGCTCCCGCTGGAAGGCGTAGGTCGGCAGCTCCGGCCGGGCACCGCCGACGACACTGCTCCAGCGAACGTCCACGCCCCGCACGTGCAGCCGGGCGAGCGCGGTCACCGCGGTGCGCACCTCGGGCCGGTCCCGGTGCGACAGCGGGATGAAGTCCATCCCGGTGGCGTCGGGCAGGCAGTCCCGCGCGGCCGTGCTGAGCGTGCTGTCCGGGCCGGCCTCCAGGAAGGTCGTGACCCCGAGGCCGTGCAGCGTCCGCACGCCGTCGGCGAACCGGACGGCCTGGCGTACGTGCGCCAGCCAATAGCCAGGCGAGGCGAGGTCGTCGGTGACCGCGCCGGTCAGGTTCGACACCACGGGGATCTCCGCGACACCGAACGTCAGGGTCTCCAGCACCGCGCGGAACTCGGGCAGCATCGGCTCCATCAGCGGGGAATGGAACGCGTGGCTGACCCGGAGGCGCTTGGTCCGGTGGCCCCGCTCCGCGAGCTCGGCCGCGACGCGCAGTACCACCTCTTCCGTGCCGGACAGCACCGCGGCGCGGGGGCCGTTCACCGCGGCGATGCCGGCGTGCTCCTCGGCTCCGCTCAGCAGCGGCAGGATCTCGTCTTCGGTGGCCTCCACGGCCACCATCGCCCCGCCGGACGGCAAGGCCTGCATGAGCTTCCCGCGGGCGGCCACCAGTTTGCAGGCGTCCGTGAGCGAAAGCACCCCGGACACGTGCGCGGCGGCGATCTCGCCGACGGAGTGCCCCATCAGGTAGTCCGGCCGCACTCCCCAGGACTCGGCGAGCCGGAACAGCGCGACCTCGACGGCGAACAACGCCGCCTGAGCGTGCATGGTCTGGTCCAGCAGGTCGCCACCGGCGTACGTCACCTCGGCCACCGACCCGCCGAGCAGCTCGTCCAGCCCCGCGCAGACCAGCCCGAAGTGCTCGGCGAACACCGGGAACTCCGCGGCCAGTTCGCGGCCCATGCCCAGGCGCTGCGAACCCTGCCCGGTGAACAGGAAGGCGACCTTGCCCTTGCCCTGTTCCCCGCGCACCACCCCGGCGGCGGACTCGCCCGCGGCCAGGACGTCGAGGGCGCGCGCGAGTTCGGCACGGTCGCCGCCGAGCACCACCGACCGGTACGGCAGTGCCGACCGTCCGGTGGCGAGGACGTTGGCGACGTCCGCCGGTGCCGCCGTCAGATCGTCCACAATGGACCGGAGCCGGACCGCCTGTGCCCGCAGGGCTTGCTCACTCTTGGCGGAGAGAACCCACGGCACCACCGAGGGCGAACGCGCGGGCTCCGGTGCCGCCGCCGGCGGCGCCTGCTCCAGGATGATGTGCGCGTTCGTGCCGCTGATACCGAACGAAGACACCCCGGCGCGACGCGGCCGGCCGTCGTCCGGCCAGTCGCGGGCTTCGGTCAGCAGGGAGACAGCGCCCGCCGACCAGTCGACCCGGGAGGTCGGCTCCGCGGCGTGCAGGGTCTTCGGGAGCGAACCGTGCCGCATCGCCATGACCATCTTGATGACGCCCGCGACGCCCGCCGCGGCCTGCGTGTGGCCGAGGTTGGACTTCACCGAACCCAGCCACAACGGCTGATCCCGGTCCTGGCCGTAGGTCGCCAACAACGCCTGCGCCTCGATCGGGTCACCCAGCGCGGTACCCGTACCGTGCGCCTCGACAGCGTCCACATCGGACGGTGCCAGACCCGCACTCGCCAAAGCCTCACGGATCACCCGCTGCTGGGACGGACCGTTCGGTGCCGTCAGCCCGTTCGACGCGCCATCGGAGTTGATCGCGCTCCCGCGCACCACCGCCAGGACCCGGTGGCCGTGACGCTCGGCGTCCGACAGCCGCTCCACGAGCAGCATCCCGGCACCTTCACCCCAGCCGGTGCCGTCCGCGCCCTCGGAGAACGCCTTGCAGCGGCCGTCCGCGGCCAGCCCGCCCTGCGCGCTGAACCCTTCGAACGCGGTCGGCGTCGACATGATGGTCACCCCGCCGGCGAGCGCCAGCTCGCACTCCCCCTGCCGGAGCGCTTGCGCGGCCCAGTGCAGCGCGACCAGCGACGACGAGCAGGCGGTGTCCACCGTGACCGCCGGGCCTTCCAGCCCGAAGGAGTAGGCGACCCGGCCCGACACCACGCTCGGCGTGGTGCCGATCATGAGGTGGCTCTCCACGGCGTCCGGCAGGTCTCCCGCCCCGACGCCGTAACCCTGCGGGCCCGCGCCGACGAATACTCCGGTCCGGCTGCCCCTCAGCGTCGAGACGTCGATACCGGCGTGCTCGAACGCCTCCCAGGAGGTCTCCAGCAGGATCCGCTGCTGCGGATCCATCGCCAGCGCCTCACGCGGGGAGATCCCGAAGAACTCGGCGTCGAACCCGGCCGCGTCGTGGAGGAACCCGCCCTCGTGGGCGTAACCGGCGTCCGGCTGCCAGCCGCGATCGGTGGGGAAGGCGGAGACCGCGTCGCCGCCTTCGGCCAGCAGCGCCCACAGGTCCGACGGCGAGGCGACCCCGCCGGGGAACCGGCAGCCGATGCCCACGATGGCGATCGGCTCGTCGGTCACCGTGGCCGTCCTGCTCACCGCGGTGGTGGCGGCCGTGGTGCCGCCGGACAGTTCGGTGCGCAGGTACCCGGCCAGCGCCTCGGGTGTCGGATAGTCGAACACGAGGGTCGCGGTGAGCTTGAGCGCGGTCGCCTCGGTCAGGCGATCGCGCAGCTCGACGGCGGTGAGCGAGTCGAAGCCCAGTTCGCGGAACGACGAACCGGCGGAAACGGCGTCGGGACCGGCGTAACCGAGCACGGCGGCGGCCTCGGTGCGGACCAGGTCCAGCAAGAACTCCTGGCGGGCGGCTTCGGGCAGTGCCCGCACCCGCGTGGAGAGCGCCGACTCGGCCGGTTCGGCGACGGTGCCGGCCTCGGTCACGGCCGCCAGCAGCGGACTGGGCCGGTGCGCGGTGAACACCGGGACGAACCGCGGCCAGTCGACGTCCGCGACGGTGACGGTGACCTCGTCGTGGTCGAGCGCGTACCCGAGCGCCGCGGTGGCCAGCTCCGGCGCCAGCCCGGTCAGGCCGAGCCGCTGCAGCTGCGCCCCGGCCTCGCCGGCGGCCATGCCGTCGCCCGCCCACGGGCCCCACGCCACCGACGTGCCGCTGAGCCCCTGGCCCCGGCGCAGTTCCACCAGCGCGTCGAGGTAGGCGTTGGCCGCGGCGTAACCGCTTTGCCCCGCACTGCCCCAGGTGGCGGCGATCGAGGAGAAGACCACGAAGGCGTCCAGGTCCCCGGCGAGTTCGTGCAGGTGGCGAGCACCCGCCACCTTGGCGGCCACCACCTCGGCGAACTCGGCGGGATCGGTGTCGGCCAGCGCGGTCAGCTGCGGCACACCCGCCGCGTGCACGACCGCCCGCACCGGGGTGCCGTCGTCGGCGAGCCCGCGCAGGAGCCCCTCCACCGCGGCGCGGTCGGCGACGTCGCAGGCGGCCAGCGTGACCGCGCTGCCGAGCGCGCGGAGTTCGTCGGCGAGTTCGGCCGCGCCTTCGGCCCGCGCGCCGCGACGACCGCAGAGCACCAGGTGTTCGGCGCCGCGGCCGGCGAGCCACCGGGCCACCTGGGCACCGAGCGCGCCGGTGCCGCCGGTGACCAGCACGGTGCCCGACGGCCGCCAGACCGGTGCCTCCTCGCCGGACGGCGCCGCGCGGACGAGCCTGCGGGTGAAGCGTCCCGACGGCCGGACCGCGACCTGGTCCTCGGTTCCGCCGAGCAGCGACATCGCCTCGGCGGCCAGTGGACTCCCGTCGGCGGGAAGGTCGATGATCCCGCCCCAGACGGCGGGCAGTTCGAGCGCGGCGACCCTGGCGATACCCCACAGCTGCGCGGCGACCGGGTCGGGCGGCCCATCGGCCGGGGACACCGAGACCGCGCCCCTGGTCACCGCCCAGATCCTCGTATCGAGCCCCGACAGCGCTTGGAACAGCACCAGGGATCCGGCGACACCCCAGTCGGCGAGGCCGAGCAGGGACACCACACCGTCCGGGGCGTGTTCGCGCAGCACACCCGCGAGGGCTTCGCGGTCAAGTTCGGCCGGGGTCAGGCGCACCGTCCGGGCGCCGGGCAGGGCGGCCACGACGGCCAGTGCCGGCTCCGTCGTCTCATATCCACTGGGAAGCACCACGAGCCAGGAGCCGGACGGGGCGTTTTCGCCGCCGGACAACGGTTCCCAGGCGATCCGGTAGCGCCAGCCCGCGGTCTCGGCGAGGTCGGACCGGCGACGGTGCCAAGCCGAGAGCGAAGGCAGCAGCGAACGCAGCGGCTCGCGGTCCTCGCCGCGGATCTGAAGGGTCGCGGCCAGCGAGTCGAGGTCGGCCCGCTCCACCGCCTCCCAGAACCGGGCGTCGACGGGCTCGCCCGCGTGGCCTGCCGCGGCCGGGGTGTCGAGCCAGAACCGCTCCCGCTGGAAGGCGTAGGTCGGGAGATCGACAAGGCCCGCGCCGGGGTAGATCGCGGCCCAATCCGGTGTCCGCCCGCGAACCTGCAGCCCGGCGAGCGCGGCGAACAGCGAGTTCCCCTCGGGCCGGTCCTTGCGCAGCACCGGCAGGTACGTGACGTCCGGCAGGGTTTCCTTCGCCATCGCGGACAGCACGCCGTCCGGTCCCAGCTCGACCACCGTCGAGATACCCCGGTCCCGCAGCACGGCGACGCCGTCGGCGAACCGCACGGCCTGACGGACATGGGCGAGCCAGTATTCGACGCCCAGCGCGGTCGCCGGTTCGCCCGTCACGTTGGACACCACGGGAATGGTGGGCTCGCCGAAGTGCAGCCCTCGCAGCACTTCGGCGAAGTCTTCGAGCATCGGTTCCATCAACGGCGAGTGGAAGGCATGGCTCACCCGCAGGCGCCGGGTCTTGCGCCCGGTCGCCGCGAGCCGCGCGACCACGGCGTCGACGTCGGTTTCGGCTCCGGAGACCACAGTGGACAGTGGGCCGTTGAGCGCGGCGATGCCCACGTCGCCGGAGAGCAGGGCGAGCACCTCGGTCTCGGTCGCTTCGAGCGCCGCCATGGCGCCCCCGGAGGGAAGTGCCTGCATCAGCCTGCCGCGAGCGGCAACCAGCTTGCACGCGTCCGCGAGCGACAGCACCCCGGACACGTGCGCGGCGGCGATCTCACCGACCGAGTGGCCGAGGAGGACGTCCGGCCGGATGCCGAAGGACTCGGTGAGGCGGAACAGCGCGACCTCGACGGCGAACAGCGCGACCTGGGTGTAGCCGGTCTGGTCGAGCAGATCCGCCTCCGGTGTCCCGGCGGCGGCGAAAACCACTTCGCGCAGCGGGCGGTCGAGCAGGCCGTCGACGTTCTCGCACACCTCGTCGAACGCCTTCGCGAAGACGGGGAAACGCTGGTACAGCTCACGACCCATGCCCGGCCGCTGCGCGCCCTGTCCGGTGAAGAGGAAGGCGCCCCCGCCCGGCGCGGCCGAGCCGCGGATCACCTGCGCCGACGACTTGGCCTCCGCGAGCGCGTCCAGACCGGCCAGCAGCTCGTCACGGTCGGCGCCGAGGACCACGGCCCGCTCGTCCAGTGCCGATCGGGTCACGGCGAGCGAATACGCGGTGGCCACGAGGTCTTCCGCGTCGGTCACGTTCTCGCGGAGCCTGCTCGCCTGCGCCCTCAGTCCGTCCGGTGTCTTGCCGGACAGCGGCAGAGCGAGGAGACCTGGGAGATCCGGCCGCTCCGGCACGGTCTCGGCCAGGACCTCGGCGGGCGCCTGTTCGAGCACGGTGTGCGCGTTGGTACCGCTCAGGCCGAACGAGGAGACCCCGGCCCGGCGCGGACGGCCGGTTTCGGGCCAGGCCCGCGTCCGGTCCACCACGGAAACCCGGCCCGCCGACCAGTCGACGTGCGGGCTGGGCCCGTCGAAGTGCAGCGTGCGCGGCAGCGTGCCGTGCCGCAGGGCGAGCACCGTCTTGATCACGCCCGCCACGCCCGCCGCCGCCTGGGTGTGACCGATATTGGACTTCACCGCGCCGAGCAGCAACGGCTCCTCGCGGTCCTGCCCGTAGGTGGCGAGCAGTGCCTGCGCTTCGATCGGGTCGCCCAGTTCGGTACCGGTGCCGTGTGTTTCGACAACGTCCACTTCGGACGGTCGCAGCCCCGCGTTCGCCAGCGCGGCGCGGATCACGCGCTGCTGCGAGGGACCGTTCGGCGCGGTGAACCCGTTCGAGGCGCCGTCGGAGTTGACCGCGCTGCCGCGGACGACGGCCAGGATCCGGCGGCCGTGCCGGCGGGCGTCGGACAGCCGCTCCACCAGGAGCATGCCCACGCCTTCACCCCAGCCGGTGCCGTCGGCGGCGGCCGCGAAAGGTTTGCAACGGCCGTCCGCGGCGAGTCCGCCCTGTGCGCTGAACTCGGCGAAGGCGCTCGGTGTCGACATGACCGTCACGCCGCCGACCAGCGCCATCTCGCATTCGCCGCCACGAAGTGCCTGCGTCGCGAGATGCAGCGCCACGAGCGACGACGAGCAGGCGGTGTCGACGGTGACCGCCGGGCCTTCCAGCCCGAAGGTGTAGGCCACCCGGCCGGACAGCACGCTGGCGGAGTTGCCGGTACCCAGGTATCCCTCGGTCTCCTCGCCGCCCTGGTCCACCAGCGCGACGTAATCCTGGCCGTTGGTACCGGCGAACACGCCGATCCGCTTGCCACGGACCGAATCCGGCGCGATGCGGGCACGTTCGAAGGCCTCCCACGAGGTCTCCAGCAGCAGCCGCTGCTGCGGGTCCATCGCCAGCGCCTCGCGCGGGGAGATCCCGAAGAAGCGGGGCTCGAATCCGGCGACGTCATCGAGGAAGGCGCCGTTCAGCGCGGTGGAGGCACCCGTCCGGAGCGGGCCGAGGTCCCAGCCGCGGTCGGCGGGGAAGCCGGTCATCGCGTCGCGGCCGTCGACGAGCAGCTGCCAGAAGTCCTCCGGGGTCGCGACCCCGCCGGGGAACCGGCAGGCCATCGCGACGATCGCGATGGGCTCGTCGGTGACGGCGGGCGCGGCGACCGCCGTGGGGGTTTCCGCCTCGGCGCCGAGAAGTCCCGCCAGCAGATGCGCGGCGAGCGCGGCGGGGGTCGGATAGTCGAAAACCAGGCTGCTCGGCAGTTTCAGACCGGTCGCGGTGGCGATCCGGTTGCGCAGCTCGACCGCGGTCAGTGAGTCGAAACCGAGCTCGCGGAAGGCGCTGCCCGAGTCCACCAGCGCCGGATCGGGATACCCGAGGACCGCGGCGGCTTCGGTGCGGACGGTGGCGAGCACGACGCGTTCCCGCTCGGCCGGATCGAGACCGGCGACGCGGGCGGCCAGCCCGGTGAGGCGGGGCCCGGTCTCCTCGGGCACCGGCGCGAGTTCGGCCAGCAGCGGGCTGGGCCGTCCGGCGCGGAACGCAGGCGCGAACCTGTCCCAGTCCACATCGGCCACCACGGTGACCGCCCTGTCTCCCCCGGCGGCCCGGCCGAGCGCTTCGAGCGCGACGTCCGGAGCCATCGACGGCAGCCCCAGCGCGTCGAGACCGCCCGCCGCGCGGGCGGCCATCCCGGCCCCGGCCCAGGGGCCCCAGGCGATCGCGGTGGCGGGCAGGCCATCGGCACGCCGCTGCTCGGCTAGGGCGTCGAGCACGGCGTTCGCGGCCGCGTAGTTCCCCTGCCCCGCGCTGCCGATCGTGCCCGCGAAGGCGGAGAACAGGACGAACGCGTCGAGGTCGAGGTCGCGGGTGAGTTCGTGCAGGTGGAGGGCCGCGTCCGCCTTGCCGGACAGCACGGCGGCGAGGCGGTCTGCGGTCAGGCTGTCGAGCACACCGTCGTCGAGGATCCCGGCGGTGTGGACGACCGCGGTCAGCGTTCCCGCGGTGGCGACGAGTTCCGCCACCGCGGCGCGGTCGGCGACGTCGCAGGCCAGGATCGTGACCTCGGCGCCGAGGTCACGGAGTTCCGCCGTCAGCTCGGCGGCGCCCGGCGCGTCCGGCCCCCGGCGGCCGGCGAGCACGAGCCGGTCGGCTCCGGCGGTCGCGGCCCAGCGGGCCACCTGCGCGCCGAGCGCGCCCGTGCCGCCGGTGATCAGGACGGTGCCCCGAGGCTGCCACGACCGGTCGGTTCCCGTGGTCACGGCGGCTTTGACCAGCCTGCGGGCGAACACACCCGACGGCCGGATCGCGAGCTGGTCCTCTGTGCCGCCCAGGACGGCCAGTGTGTGCCTAAGTGTCTGTTCGTCGTCTTCGGCGGGCAGGTCGAGCAGCCCGCCCCAGCGGTCGGGGTGTTCCAGCGCGGCCACCCGGCCGAGGCCCCAGAGCTGAGCCTCTTCCGGCCGGGCAACCCGGTCGGCCGGTTCGACGGACACCGCCTGCCGGGTCGCCGCCCAGAGCGGCGCTTCGAACCCGGCGTCGCCGAGTGCCTGCAGGAGCACCAAGGTGCCCGCACCATCCATTCTGGACAGTACGCCGGTGAACCCGGCCAGGTCCGCGAGGCGGGCGGCCAGCTCCGCGCGGTCCGGGGTGCCGGTGAGGACCAGCACCTCGGCGCGGTCACCGAAGGCCGCCAGCAACCGCGTGTCCTGGTGCGGCTCGGGCAGCACCACCAGCCAGCGGCCGTCGGGATCGGCGGGGTCCGTGGGGGTCAGCGGCCGCCAGTCGATCTCGTAGGCCCAGGAGTCCGCCTCGGCTTCCTGCCGCCGACGGTGCCGCCACGCCGCCAGTGCGGGCAGTGCGGCGCGCAGTGGCTGGTCGGCGTCGACGGAGAACGTGGTGGCGATCGATTCGACGTCGTCCCGTTCGACGGCCGCCCAGAACTCCGCGTCGATCGGGTCGGCACCGGCCCCAGTCTCGGCCGCGTCGGCCGGATCGAACCAGTACCGCTCGTGCTGGAAGGCGTAGGTGGGCAGCTCGACGCGGTTCCCGGTGACCAGCGCGGTCCAGTCCACCTCGGTGCCCCGGGTGTGGAGCGCGCCCAGCGCGGTGATCGCGGTGCGGACCTCGGGCCGGTCGGCCCGCAGGATCGGCGCGAACAGGGCGTCCGACTCCGGCAGGCAGCCTTGCGCCAGCCCGCTCAGCACCCCATCGGGGCCCAGTTCGAGAAAGGACGTCACACCCTGTGCGGCAAGGATTCCTACGCCGTCGGCGAAGCGCACTGCCTGACGAACGTGATCGAGCCAGTATTGCGGTGAAGCGAGGTCCGCGGCGAGACCACCGGACACAGTGGACACCACCGGGATCTGCGGTGCAGCGAACGTGATGCTCTCAAGAACCTCGGCGAACTCGGCGAGCATCGGCTCCATCAACGGCGAATGGAACGCATGACTCACCTCAAGACGCTTCGTCTTACGCCCCTTAGCCGCGAACTCTTCCGCAATCCGGGTAACCACAGGTTCAGCACCGGAGATCACTACCGAGTTCGGACCGTTCACGGCCGCGATCCCGAACTCGGACGTCGGCGTGAACTCGCCTTCGGTCGCCTCGATCGCGACCATCACCCCACCAGCGGGCAACGCCTGCATCAGGCGACCACGAGCCGACACCAACTTGCCCGCGTCCTCCAGAGAGAACACCCCAGCAACATGCGCAGCCGCGATCTCACCAATCGAATGACCCAACAGGAAATCGGGACGCACACCCCACGACTCGACAAGCCGATACAACGCAACCTCAAGAGCGAACAACGCCGGTTGCGCAAACTCAGTCCGCCCGAGATCCCCTAGAGGCGGCAGGAACTCACACGCCGCATCAAACGCCTCAGCGAAAACAGGGAACTCCGCATACAGCTCCGCCCCCATACCCACCCGCTGCGAACCCTGACCCGCGAACAAAAACGCCGAACGGCCACGGGAAACCGCCCCGGTGACCACGGAAGACGTCGAAGTTCCCGCTGCCAGCGCCGTCAACCCGGCCGTCAGGTCGTCCCCGAGCACCACGGCGCGATGCTCCAGAGCCGTGCGGGTGGCCACCAGGGAGAAAGCCACATCGACGAGGTCCGCCCCACTGTCCACAACGGACAGGAGTCGGTCGGCCTGTGCCCGCAGGGCTGCCGGGGTCTTGCCGGACAGCACGAAAGGCACCACCGACGGCGCGGTGGGCTCGACCCGCACGGCGTCGTCCGCCGGGGCCTGTTCCAGCACCGCGTGCGCGTTGGTGCCGCTGAAGCCGAAGGACGAGACCCCCGCCCGCCGCGGGCGCCCGGTTTCCGGCCAGGGCGTGGCTTCCGTGAGCAGCTCCACCGAACCGGCCGTCCAGTCCACCCTGGACGAAGGCGTGTCCACGTGCAGCGACTTGGGCAGCACTCCGTGCCGCATCGCCATGACCATCTTGATCACGCCCGCCACCCCGGCGGCGGCCTGCGTGTGACCGATGTTCGACTTCACCGCGCCGAGCCACAACGGCCGCTCACGGTCCTGGCCATACGTCGCCAGCAAGGCTTGCGCCTCGATGGGGTCACCCAGCGAGGTCCCCGTGCCGTGCGCCTCCACAACGTCCACTTCGGACGCGGTGAGCGCGGCGTTGGCCAGCGCGGCCCGGATCACCCGGCGCTGCGAAGGGCCGTTCGGCGCGGTCAGCCCGTTGGAAGCGCCGTCCTGGTTCACCGCCGATCCCCGCACCACGGCCAGGACCTGGTGTCCCGCGCGCCGGGCGTCCGACAGCCGCTCCACCAGCAGCACACCGGCGCCCTCTCCCCAGCCGGTGCCGTCGGCGGCTTCGGCGAACGGCTTGCACCGGCCGTCCACCGCGAGGCCACGCTGACGGCTGAAGTCCAGGAACGCCGCCGGGGTGGACATGATGGTGACTCCGGCGGCCAGCGCCAGGTCGCACTCGCCGTTGCGCAGTGCCTGCACCGCGAGGTGCAGCGCCACGAGCGACGAGGAACAGGCGGTGTCGACGGTGACCGCCGGACCTTCCAGCCCGAACGTGTAGGCCACCCGGCCGGACAGCACCGCGGCCGCGTTCCCGGTGCCGAGGAAGCCTTCCAGCTCGTCCGGGCCGTTCTCGAGCAACGAGACGTAGTCCTGGTTGTTGGTACCGGCGAACACGCCGGTCCGGGTGCCCTTCACCGAAGGGAGGGCGATGCCCGCGCGTTCGAAGGCCTCCCACGAGGTCTCCAGCAGCAGCCGCTGCTGGGGGTCCATCGCCAGCGCCTCACGCGGGGAAATGCCGAACAGTCCGGGGTCGAACTGCCCGGCTTCGTGGACGAACGCGCCTTCGCGGGCGTAACTGGTGCCCGCGTGGTCCGGGTCCGGGTGGTAAAGCTCGGCCAGCTTCCAGCCGCGGTCGGCGGGGAAACCGCCGACCGCGTCGGTCCCGTCGGCGAGCAGCCGCCAGAGGTCTTCCGGCGAAGCGACCCCGCCGGGGTACCGGCAGGCCATGCCCACGATGGCGATCGGCTCACGCGCGGCGTCCAGCAGGCGCTGGTTCTGTTCGCGCAGCCTGCCGGTCTCCTTGAGCGACGCCCTCAGCGCATCGACGACTTTTTCGGAAGGCGTACCCATCATCATCCCCATCTGGCCGTGTCAATCAGGAATTGCCGTCGAGCGCGATCTTCACCAGGTTGTCGAGATCCATCGTGTCGAGGAGATCCCCGTCCCCGGACTGGTCCGGCGAATCCGGGGCCGCCAGCCCGGCCAGCCGCAGCAGCGTGCCGGTGAGCCCGGCCTCCCGCAGCGCGGCGGGCGAGATCAGCGCCAGCGCGCGGCGAAGCTGACCGTCCTCATCGGACTCGCCGGACTCGTCACCGTCCCCGGCTATCTCCGCGGCCAGATGCGCGACGAGCGCGTCCGGGCTCGGGTGGTCGAACACGACGCTGGCGGGCAACGGGCCCCCGGCCGCCGAGGCGAGCCTGTCCCGCAGCTCCACCGCGGTGACCGAGTCCAACCCGAGGTCGCGGAACGGGCGCGCGGGACCGACGTCGCCGCCGCCCGGCAGCTGGAGCACCGCGGCGGTCTCGGCGCAGACCAGGTCGAGCAGGGTGCGCCGGAGTTCGGCCGGGCTCATCCCGGCCAGCTCGTCCCGCCGCCCCGGCTCCCCGGCCTCGGCCGCTCCGGTGGCGGCCTCCGGCAGCGTGTCGAACAGCCGGGCGGGCCGGGCCGAGGTGAAGACCGGCAGGAACCGCGCCCAGTCCACGTCGGCGACGGTCACCGCGACGTCACCGGCGCCGACCGCCCCGGCCAGCGCGAGAAGCGCCCGCTCGGGCGCCAGCCCCGACAGCCCGAGCCGCCGCAGCTGTTCACCGCCCTCACCATCGGCCATGCCACCTTCGGCCCACGGGCCCCAGGCGACCGCCGTCCCCGGCAGCCCGTCGGCGCGGCGCTGCTCGATCAACGCGTCGAGCGCGGCATTGGCGGCCGAGTAACCGCTTTGCCCGGCGCTGCCCCAGACCCCCGCGATGGAGGAGAACACGACGAACGCGTCGATCTCCCGGTCGCGGGTGAGTTCGTGCAGGTGGTCCGCACCGGCGACCTTGCCGTCGAGCACCTCGGCGAACTCGGCCGCCGAGGTCTCTTCCAGTGGCGCCGAACGGGACACCCCGGCCGCGTGCACCACCGAGAGCGGCCCGGCGGGCAGGCTTTCGAGCAGGGCGGCGACGGCGTCGCGGTCCGCGACGTCGCAGGCGGCGACTGTGACTTCGGCACCGAGTCCGCGCAGTTCCGCGGCGAGGTCACCGGCACCGGGCGCCTCGGCGCCCCGCCTGCTGGTCAGCACCAGGTGGCCGGCGCCGTTGTGTGCCGCCCAGCGAGCCACCCGCGCGCCCAGCGCGCCGGTACCGCCGGTGATCAGCACCGTGCCCGACGGCCGCCAAGCCCCGGCTCCCGCCGGTTTCGCGGACCGGACGAGCCGCCGGGCGAACGTCCCGGTGGACCGCACGGCCACCTGGTCCTCGTCCCCGGCGAGCACGTCCAGTACCCGCTCGGCGGCACGGTCGTCACAGTCGGCGGGCAGGTCGACGAGGCCGCCCCATCGGCCGGGGAATTCGAGCCCGGCGACGCGGCCGAGACCCCAGGCCTGTGCCTGCGCGGGGTCGGCGAGCCGGTCACCGCCACCGGTGGCGACCGCTCCCTGGGTGAGCAGCCACAACGGCGCGTCGATCCCGGCCGTGCCGAGCGCCTGGATCAGGGCGAGGGCGTCCGTCGCCGCGCGTGCGCCTGCGGGCAGCAAGGCGGCGACGCCGGTGTACCCGGTTTCCCGGTGGCCGGGGTCCGACGGCAGCGGAAGGGTCCGGACCTCGGCGCCGAGTGCCCGGCCCAGCACCTCGGCGGCCGGATGGCCGTCGGCGGGTACCAGCAGCAACCAGGAACCGGGGACACCCCCGGTCCGCCGTTCGGGCAGCCGTTGCCAGTCCACGCGATACCGCAGTCCGTCCACAACGGACTCATCGCGCTGCTGCCGCCGCCACGCCGCCATCGCCGGGAGCACCGCGCTGAGCGGCTGGTCGACGTCGAGGGCGAGATCCTCCGCCAGGGAACCGAGGTCTTGACGGTCCACCGCCTCCCAGAACCGGCTGTCCACTTCGGACGATTGGTCCACCGGTGTGGTGGCCGGGGCGTCGAGCCAGTACCGCTGCCGCTGGAAGGCGTAGGTCGGCAAGTCGACCCGGTTGGCCGGGCCGAAGTACGCGGCCCAGTCGACCTTCCCGCCGCTCGCCCACACCTTTCCCAGCGCACCGAGCGCCGCGCGCGCTTCGTCGCGCTCGCCGCGCAGCACCGAGGCGAAGGCGGCCTCGGTCCCCTGCTCCGGCAGGCACTCGCGGGCCATCGCGGACAGCACGCCGTCCGGCCCGAGTTCGAGCCACGTCGTCACGCCGGCACCGGTGAGGAAACCGACCCCGTCGGCGAACCGGACGGCCTGGCGGACATGCGCGGTCCAGTACGCGGGCTCGGACAATCCCGTGGCGACCTCGCCGGTCACGTTCGAAACGATCGGGATCCGCGGCTCGGCGAAGGTGAGTCCGCCGAGGACCTCGGCGAATTCCGCGAGCATCGGCTCCATCAGTGCCGAGTGGAACGCGTGGCTGACGGCCAGCCGCTTGGTCCGGCGGCCCTGTTCGGTGAAGCGGTCCGCCACCGAGAGCACCGCGGCTTCGGCGCCGGAGATCACCACCGACCGCGGCCCGTTGACCGCGGCGACGTCCACCGCGTCCGGTACGGCTTTCAGCTGCACCAGTACTTCGTCCTCGGTGGCCTCGACCGCCATCATCGCGCCGCCGGAGGGCAGTGCCTGCATGAGCGATCCGCGAGCCGCCACGAGAGCGGCGGCGTCCGCGAGGGAGAACACACCGGCGACGTGCGCGGCGGCGATCTCACCGATGGAGTGCCCCAGCAGGAAGTCCGGGCGGACGCCCCAGGATTCGACCAGCCGGAACAACGCGACCTCGAGCGCGAACAGCGCCGCCTGGGTGAAGCGGGTCTGGTCGAGCAGCTCCGGTTCGTCTTCGAGCACCGACCGGAGTGACCGGCCGAGCTTCGGATCGAGTTCCGCGCAGACGGCGTCGAAGGCTTCGGTGAACACCGGGAACTCGCGGTACAGCCCTGAGCCCATTCCCTGGCGCTGGGCGCCCTGTCCGGTGAAGAGGAAGGCCAGTTTGCCGGTTTTCGCGGTACCTTCCACCACACCTGCGAGTGCCTCCCCCGCCGCCACCGCGCCGAGGCCGGCGCCCGCGCTCGCGAGGTCTTCGACGAGCACCACCGCGCGGTGTTCGTGAGCGGCGCGGGAAGCGGCGAGCGACCAGCCGAGGTCGACCGGGTTCGGGGCCGTGCCGGTGAGGACACGGTCTCGGAGCCTGCTCGCCTGTGCCCGCAGCGCGGGCGCCGACTTGGCGGAGAGCACCCACGGCACCAGCGGCCGGGCGGGCGTCACCGCGGCGGGCGGCGCTTCCGGTGCCTCTTCGAGGACGGTGTGCGCGTTGGTCCCGCTGATCCCGAACGAGGAGACCGCCGCCCGGCGCGGGGTCCCGTTCCGGGGCCACGGCTGGGCTTCGGTGAGCAGTTCCACCGCGCCGGACGACCAGTCCACATGCGGTGACGCCTGGCCCACGTGCAAGGTCTTCGGCAGCACACCGTGCCGCATCGCCATGACCATCTTGATGATGCCCGCGACGCCCGCCGCGGCCTGGGTGTGCCCGAGGTTCGACTTGACCGAACCCAGCCACAGCGGCCGCTCGCGGTCCTGGCCGTAGGTCGCCAGCAGCGCCTGCGCCTCGATCGGGTCACCCAGCGAGGTCCCCGTGCCGTGTGCCTCCACGACGTCCACATCGGACGGTGTGAGACCGGCCCCGGCGAGCGCCGCCTTGATCACCCGCTGCTGCGAGGGACCGTTGGGCGCGGTCAGTCCGTTGGACGCGCCGTCGGAGTTGACCGCGCTGCCCCGCACGATGGCGAGCACGGGGTGTCCGTGCCGCCTGGCGTCGGAGAGCCGCTCGACGACCAGCATGCCGGCGCCTTCGCCCCAGCTCGTGCCGTCGGCGTCGGCCGAGAACGGCTTGCAGCGTCCGTTCTCCGCCAGCCCCCGTTGGCGGCTGAAGTCGATGAAGGCCGCGGGAGTGGCCATCACGGTCACGCCACCGGCCAGTGCCAGGTCGCATTCGCCCGTCCGGAGCGACTGCATGGCCAGGTGCAAGGCCACCAGTGAGGACGAGCAGGCGGTGTCCACGGTGACGGCGGGCCCTTCCAGCCCGAGGGTGTAGGCGATGCGCCCGGACACGATGGACGCCGCGTTGCCGGTCAACGCGTGTGCCTCGGTCTCCGCCGGAGCGTTCCGCAGGACACTGGCGTAGTCCTGGCCCATCGTCCCGGCGAAGACGCCGGTGGCGGTGCCGCGCAGACCGGTGGCGTCCAGCCCGGCGCGTTCGAAGGCCTCCCACGCGGTCTCCAGTAGCAGCCGCTGCTGGGGGTCCATCGCGAGCGCCTCGCGGGGCGAGATGCCGAAGAAGCCGGGATCGAACTCCGTGGCGTCGTGCAGGAACCCGCCTTCGACGGTGTAGGTCGTGCCCTCGTGGGCGGGGTCCGGGTGATACAGCGCCTTGGCGTCCCAGCCGCGGTCGGCCGGGAACTCCGAAATCGCGTCGCGGCCCTGGAGCAGCAGGTCCCAGAACTCCTCCGGCGAGTTCGCCCCGCCGGGGAAGCGGCAGGCCATGCCGACGATGACGATCGGATCGTCCGTGACCGCCTGCCGCCGCACCGGTGCGGCGTCGGGGGCGGGTTCGGCGCCGAGCAGTTCGGTGCGCAGGTAGGTCCCGAGCGCCGCCGGACTGGGGTAGTCGAAGATCAGCGTGGCCGGCAGTTTCGCGCCGATGGCGGAAGCCAGCCGGTTGCGCAGTTCGACCGAGGTCAGCGAGTCGAACCCGAGGTCCTTGAACGCCTGCAGCGGTTCGATACGGTCCGCCGAGGCGTATCCGAGCACGATCGCCGCGTTGGCCCGCACCAGGTCGGTGAGCTGTTTGTCCTGCTCCGCCTGGGACAGCCCGGAAAGCTCCCGTACCAGGGAACCGCCGTCGCCCACCTTGCCGGAGGCCGCGCGCCGCGCGGACGGCCGGGCGAGTCCCCGGAGCAGTGCCGGGACGGCCGTGTCCCGCAGAGAGGCGGGGGCGAGCGGTGCGGGGACCAGCAGCGACGCGGCCCGCGCACGGGCGGCGTCGAACAGGGCCAGCCCCTGTTCCGGGCGGATCGCGGCACTACCGGACCGGGCGGTGCGGGCGCGGTCGGTGGCGCCGAGGGTCGCCCCCATGCCGCCGTCTTCCTGGTCCCACAGCCCCCACGCCAACGAAAGTCCAGGCAAACCCTCGGCCCGGCGGTGAGCCGCGAGTGCGTCCAAGAAGACATTCGCCGCTGAATAGTTCGCCTGCCCGGCGTTGCCGAAGACTCCCGAGGCCGAGGAGAACACCACGAACTCCGCAAGATCGTGGCTCTTTGTCAACTCGTGCAAGTTCCACGCGGCGTCCGCCTTCGGACGCAACACTCCGGCGACACGGTCAGGAGTCAGCGACTCCACCACGCCGTCGTCCAGCACCCCGGCGGTATGCACAACCGCCGTCAAGTCCACAGTGGACAGAAGGTCGGCCAGCGCGTCCCGATCGGCCACATCGCACGCGGCTACCGACACCTCGGCACCCAGACCGGTCAACTCAGCGACCAACGCGTCCGCACCCGGGGCCGCCGCACCACGACGGCTCACCAGCAACAGCTTCCGCGCACCCTGACCGACAAGATGCCTTGCCACCAAGGCACCCAGATTCCCGGTACCGCCAGTGATCAACACCGTCCCAGCCGGATCAAGCGCTTGCGGAACGCTGAGCACGACCTTGCCCACATGCTTCGCCTGCGACATGAACCGGAACGCCTCCGGCGCCTGCCGCACATCCCACACCCGGGACGGCAACGGCGACAACACCTTGGCCTCGAACAAGCCGACCAGCTCGGACAACATCTCACCGATCCGCGCCGGACCGGCCTCGATCAGATCGAACGCCCGATAGGCAACACCGGGAAACTCGGCCGCGACCTGCTCCGGCTCACGAACGTCGGTCTTGCCCATCTCCACGAACCGGCCACCACGAGGAAGCAACCGCAGCGACGCATCGACGAACTCGCCCGCCAACGCATCGAGCACCACATCCACACCACGACCTTCAGACGCGGCAAGGAACTTCGCCTCGAAGCCGGTATCCCGCGACGACGCCAGATGATCATCCGACACACCCAGCGCACGAACCGCGTCCCACTTGGCAGCACTCGCCGTCGCGAAAACCTCAAGACCCCAATGCCGGGCAAGTTGCACAGCGGCCATACCCACACCGCCCGCGGCCGCGTGGATCAACGCCGCCTCACCCGACCTGACGTCGGCCAGATCGCGCAAAGCGTAGAACGCCGTGAGAAAGACCAGTGGCACCGATGCGGCGTCCACAAAGGACCATCCGGCCGGGATCCTGGCCAGCATCCGGGAGTCGGCCACCGCAACCGGACCGAAGGACGCCGAGATCAGGCCGAGCACACGATCGCCGGGAGCCAGCCCGGTGACCTTCGCACCGACCTCCAGCACCACCCCGGCGCCTTCCATGCCCATCAGCCCGGCGTCGCCGGGATACATGCCCAGCGCGTTCAGCACGTCACGGAAGTTCACCCCCGCGGCCCGCATGGCGACGCGGACGTCCAGCTCTCCCAACGGTTCCCGCGCGGCGGGCCAAGGCAGCAGGCTGAGGTTTCCGAGCGTGCCCTTGCCGACGCTGTCGAGCCGCCAAGGCCCGTCCGCGGGCACCGCCAGCTCGGCGGTACGGGAAACGCGGGCGAGGCGGGGCACGAAAAGCTCGCCACCCCGTACCGCGATCTCCGGCTCGCCGGTGAGGGACAGCGCCAGCCCGAGGGACCGCGGGTCGTCGTCGACGTCCACCACCAGCACGCGGCCGGGGTGCTCGGACTGAACACTGCGCAGCAGGCCGTGGACCGCGGCGGCGGCGAGGTCGCGGACGTCCTCGCCCGCGCTCGTCGCGACCGCGCCTCGCGTCCGGATCACCAGCAGCGAGTCCTCGGAAGCCTTGTCCCGCAACCATTCTTGGACGAGTGCGAGGGTCGACGAAGTCAGGTCGCCCGCAGCCGCTCCGACAGCGGCACAGTCGACGACCACGGTCGCGGGTACTTCGCCGGTCAACTCCGAAAGTTCCGCGAGCACGGTCACCTCGGTGTCGACGACAGGTCCGGCCGGGAGCGAGACCCAGTCGACCGTCCAGAGGGTGTCCGCCGGGATCGCCGAGTCCCGTACCGAATCCGCGGTCACCGCACGCAGGGCCAACGAGCCGACCTCGGCGACCGGGGCCCCTTCGGCGTCGGCGACCAGCACCGACACCGCGTCCGGTCCGGCCGGGCCGATCTTGACCCGCACGGTCGTGGCCGCAGTGGCGTGCAGCGTCACGTCGGTCCACACGAACGGCAGGAAACCGGCGTCCGCGTCGGAGACGAACCCGCCGAACCCGATTCCGTGCAACGCGGCGTCGAGCAGCGCGGGGTGCAGGCCACACCTGGCGGCCTCGGAGTGTTCTTCCGACGGCAGCTCGACCTCGGTGTAGACGTCGTCCCCGAGAGTCCACACGGCACGCAGGCCGCGGAAGGCCGGGCCGTAGCGGAAGCCCTCGCCGAAGCTCTCGTAGAACTCACCGACTTCGACGGGTACCGCGCCGGGTGGCGGCCAGGCGGTCAGCGCGCCCGGCTGCGCGGCCGACGGCTCGGCGACCAGCGTGCCGACGGCGTGCTGAGTCCACTCCTCCCCGTCGGAGTCGCGACGCGAGAAGATCGCGATCTCCCGGCCCGCCGCTTCGTCGGCCGGGCGCAGGACCACCTGTAGTCGTACCCCGCCGCTCTCCGGCAGGACGAGCGGCGCGGACAGCGTCAGCTCGGCGAGCCGGTCGTATCCGGTCCGTTTCCCGGCCTGCAGCGCCAGTTCGACGAACGCGGTCCCCGGCAGGAGCACCCGGTCGTTGACCACGTGGTCGGCCAGCCAGCCGTGGGTGGCCAGCGCGAGGCGGCCGGTGAGGACCAGTTCGCCGTCCGGGACCTCCACTTCCGCCCCGAGCAGGGGGTGGTCGGCGTTGCCGAGCCCGGCGGCCGTGAGGTCGCCGTTCCCGCCCATCCCCTTCGGCCAGAAGTGTTCGTGCTGGAAGGCGTAGGTGGGCAGCTCGACCCGGTTGCCGGTGAGCAGGGCGGTCCAGTCCACCGCGATCCCGCGGGTGTGCAGCTCGCTCACCGTGCTCAGCGCCGAACGCACCTCGGGCCGGTCCGCGCGCAGCACCGGCGCGAACAGGTTTTCCGCGTCGGGAAGGGCGCGCTGGGCGAGTCCGCTCAGCACCCCGTCGGGGCCCAGTTCGACGAAGGTGGTCACGCCCTGCGCGGCCAGTTCCCCCACCCCGTCGGCGAACCGCACCGCGGCGCGGACATGGTCGAGCCAGTATCCGGGTGAAGCGAGTCCGGTGGCCACGGTCCCCGACACGGTGGACACCAGCGGAATCGCCGGTTCGTGGTAGGTCAGGGTGTCGAGTACTTCGGCGAACCCGGCGAGCATGGGCTCCATCAACGGCGAATGGAACGCGTGGCTGACCGCGAGCCGCTTCGTCTTGCGGCCCTTGGCCGCGAACTCCGCCGCGATCCGGCTCACCACGTCCTCGGCGCCCGAGAGGACCACCGAATCGGGACCGTTCACCGCGGCGACCCCGAATTCGCCGTCCGGTTCGAACTCGTCCTCGGTCGCCTGCACCGCCACCATCGCCCCGCCGGCGGGCAGCGCCTGCATCAGCCGTCCGCGGGCGGTGATCAGTTTGCCCGCGTCGGCCAGGGAGAACACGCCGGCCACATGGGCCGCCGCGACCTCGCCGATCGAATGCCCCAGCAGGAAGTCGGCCCGGATCCCCCAGGACTCGGCCAGCCGATAGAGCGCGACCTCGATCGCGAAGAGGGCGGGCTGGGAGAACTCCGTCCGGTTCAGCGCTTCGGCGTCACCGGCCACGACCTCACGCAACCCCGAAGGCAGGTGGGCGCAGGCGGCGTCGTACGCCTCGGCGAACACCGGGAACTCCGCGTACAGCTCCCGTCCCATGGCCACCCGCTGGGCACCCTGACCACTGAACAGGAACGCGAGCTTGCCCCGCACGGGCGTCCCGGTCACGACGGTGGCCGAGGGTTCGCCGTCGGCCAGCGCGGTCAGCGACCGCAGCAGTTCGTCCTTGTCCTCGCCGAGAACGACCGCGCAGTGCTCCAGCGCGGCCCGGGTGGTCGCCAGTGAGAACGCCACATCGGCCAGGTCCGCCGGAGAGTCCACAAAGGAGCGCAGCCGCGCAGCCTGCGCCCGCAACGCGGCGCCGTTCTTCGCCGAGAGCACCAAGGGCAGTACCGACGGCGCGGCGGACGGGCGGGCCGGAGCCCCGGCGGGTGCCTGCTCGATGATGGTGTGCGCGTTGGTCCCGCTGATCCCGAACGACGAGACCCCCGCCCGTCGCGGACGCCCGGCCGACGGCCAGGGCCTGGCCTCGGTGAGCAGTTCCACCGCCCCGGCCGACCAGTCCACCTGCGACGACGGCGAGTCCACGTGCAACGACTTCGGCAGTACGCCGTGCCGCATCGCCAGCACCATCTTGATCACGCCCGCGACCCCGGCCGCGGCCTGGGTGTGCCCCAGGTTCGACTTCACCGAACCCAGCCACAACGGTTCGTCCCGGTCCTGGCCGTAGGTCGCCAGCAGCGCTTGTGCCTCGATCGGGTCGCCCAGCGCGGTGCCCGTGCCGTGCGCCTCGACAGCGTCCACATCGGACGGTGAAAGACCGGCGCTCGCCAGCGCCGCCCGGATGACCCGCTGCTGCGAAGGACCGTTCGGCGCCGTCAAGCCGTTCGACGCGCCGTCGGAGTTCACCGCGCTGCCGCGCACCACCGCGAGCACGGGGTGGCCGAGCCGCCGGGCGTCCGACAACCGTTCCACCAGCAGCACTCCGGCGCCCTCGCCCCAGCCCGTGCCGTCCGCGCCCTCGGCGAAGGGCTTGCACCGGCCGTCGGCGGCGAGACCGCGCTGGCGGCTGAATTCGACGAACGTCGCCGGGGTGGCCATCACCGTGACACCCCCGGCCAGCGCGAGATCGCATTCACCCTGCCGGAGGGACTGGGTCGCCAGGTGCAACGCGACCAGTGAGGACGAGCACGCGGTGTCGACGGTGACCGCGGGACCTTCCAGCCCCAGGACGTAGGCGATCCGGCCCGAGACCACCGCACCCGCCGTACCGGTGAGGACGTGCATCTCCGTTTCCGCGGGCGCGTTCTTCAGCACGTTCGCGTAGTCGGAGCCGCCTGCCCCCGCGAACACCCCGGTGGCGGAGCCGCGCAAGGACAGCGGGTCGATACCCGCCCTTTCCAGCGCCTCCCACGAGGTTTCCAGCAAGAGCCGCTGCTGCGGATCCATCGCGAGCGCTTCACGCGGGGAAATCCCGAAGAACGTTGGGTCGAAGTCGGCGGCACCGGTCACGAAGCCGCCGTCGACGGTGTACATCGTCCCGGCCTTGTCCGGGTCGGCGTCGTAGAGCCGGTCGATGTCCCAGCCGCGGTCGGACGGCATGGGGCCGATCGCGTCGGTGCCGTCCTCGAGCAGCCGCCACAGCCCGTCCGGGCCGTCGATGCCGCCCGGCAGGCGGCAGGCCATGCCGACGATGGCGATCGGTTCGTCGGTCACCCCGGCGGTGGCGCGGGCCGGGGTGGCGGTGCCCGCGGCGCCGCCACGCAGCTCCTCGCCGAGGAACCGGCCGAGCACGATCGGCGCCGGATAGTCGAAGACCAGGGTCGCCGGGAGCTTCAGCCCGGTGGCGGCACTGAGCCGGTTGCGCAGTTCGATCGCGGTCAGGGAGTCGAAGCCGAGTTCCTTGAAGGCGCGGCCGGGATCGACACTGTCGGCCGAACGGTGGGCGAGCACCACCGCGGCCTCGGCGCGGACCAGGTCCACCAGCGCCTGTTCACGGTCCACTTCGGACAGTCCGGCCAGCCGCCTGGCGAGTTCACCGCCCTGTGCGGTCGTCGCGGCCGAAGCGGTTCGCCGGAAACCGGCGGACACCAGGCCGCGCAGCAGCACCGGGAGCGTGCCCGCGCGGGCCTCGGCACGGAGTTCGGCCGGATCGAGAGGGGCGGGCACGAGCGTCGCGTGGGGACCGCCTCGGCCGACGTCGAACAACGCGAGCCCCTGCTCGCTCGACAAAGCCGTGCTGCCACCGCGTTCCAGCCGGGCGCGGTCGGTTTCCCCGAGTCCCGCGGTCATCCCGCTGGCTTCCGCCCACAGCCCCCACGCCAGTGCGGCCGCGGGCAGGCCGGCGGCGCGGCGCTGCTCGGCCAGCGCGTCGAGACAGGCGTTGGCCGCGGCGTAGGCGCCCTGGCCCGGGCTGCCGAAAACCCCGGCACCGGAGGAGAACAGCACGAACTCGGCGAGGTCGAGGTGCCGGGTCAGCCGGTGCAGCACGAGGGCCGCGTCCGCCTTGGGCCGGAGCACCCCGGCGAGCCGGTCGTCATCGAGCGTCGGGATGGTCCCGTCGTCGAGCACCCCCGCCGCGTGGACGACGGCGGTGAGCGGATGCCCGGCCGGGATCTCCGCCAGCAGCGCGCCCAGTTGATCCGCGTCCGCGACGTCGCACGCCGCGATCCGGACCCGCGCGCCGAGACCGGTCAGCTCGGCCTCCAGCGCGGGGGCGCGGCCGGTCCGGCTCGCCAGTACGAGATGCCGCACGCCGTGTTCGGTGACCAGGTGCCGGGCGACCAGCCCGCCGAGGGTGCCGGTGCCACCGGTGATCAGGACGGTGCCCTGCTCGTCGAGCGGGCGCGGCACCGTGAGCACCACCTTGCCGATGTGCTTGGCCTGGGAAACGAACCGGAACGCCTCCGCGCCCCGGCGGACGTCCCAGGTGCGGATCGGCAGGAAGTCGAGCGCGCCCTCGTCGAACAGGGCCAGCACCTCGCCGAGCATCTCGCCGATCCGCCGCGGACCGGCGTCGCCGAGGTCGAATGCCTGGTAGCGCACGCCTTCGTGGGCGGCGGCGACCTCTTCGGGTTCGCGGATGTCGGTCTTGCCCATCTCCAGGAACCGGCCACCGCGCGGCTGCAGGCGCAACGACGCGTCGACGAACTCGTTGGCGAGCGCGTTCAGTACGACGTCCACCCCGCGGCCGCCGGTGGTCGCGAGGAACTTGTCCGCGAACTCGAGGTCCCTGGACGAGGCGAGATGGTCGTCGTCGAGGCCGAGCTCCCGCAGTACCGGCTGCTTGGCGGCGCTCGCGGTGCCGAAGACCTCGATGCCCCAGTGCCGCGCCAGCTGGACGGCGGCCATGCCGACACCGCCCGCCGCCGCGTGCACCAGCAGCGACTCCCCCGCGCGCAGACCGGCGAGGTCCCGCAGCGCGTAGAAGGCGGTGAGGAACACAACCGGGACCGAAGCCGCTTCGGTGAAGCTCCAGTGCTCCGGCATGCGCACGACCGTGCGGGCGTCGGTGACCGCGAGGGGGCCGAAACCGCCGGGCAGCAGCCCGAGCACCCGGTCGCCGACCGCGAGCCCGGTGACCTCCGAGCCGAGCTCGGTGATCACCCCGGCCCCTTCGACGCCGATGAGCCCGGCGTCGCCGGGGTACATGCCGAGCGCGTTGAGCACGTCACGGAAGTTCAGGCCGGCCGCGCGGACCGAAACCCGGACCTCCCCCGGCGCCAGTGGCGCGGCGGCCTCGGGGCACGGCAGCAGCGCGAGTTCGGCCAGGGTGGTCTTCCGGCGGCTCTCCAGTCGCCACGGACCGGACGGGGGCGCGGCCACCGGCTCGGCCCTGACCAGCCTCGCACCGAACAACTTCCCGTCGCGGACAGCCACCTCCGGTTCGCCGGAGGACAACGCGGCCACGACGGACGCGTGGCCGTCGTCCGCGTCGATCTGCACGACCCGGCTGGGGTTCTCCTCGCGGACCGACCGCAGCAGTCCCCAGACGGCCGCGGCGGCGGGCTCCGGCGCGGCGTCCTCGCCGGTGGTCACCGCGCCACGGGTCAGCAGGACGAACCGGGTGTCCGCCAGCGCCTCCTCGGCGAGCCAGTCCTGTACCAGCCGCAGCACCCGGCCGACCTGCCCGGCGAGGTCCGCCGTCGTCGCGGTGAACGGAACCACCGCGTGGCCGGGCAGCTCGTCCCGTGCCGCCAGTTCCGCGAAATCGGTGAAATCGTCGCCGAACACGGCGACGGACGGCCGCGCGTCCCCGGCGGGAACCGGGAGCCAGTCCAGCCGGAACAGACTGTCGCGATGGGTGTCGGCCGGCGCGTCCGCGGCGAGCGGTCGCAGGGTGAGCGAGCCGATCTCGGCGACCGGTTCACCGGCTCCGTCCGCGACCAGTACGGCCACGGCGTCGGCCCCTGCCGGGCTCAGCCGGACCCGCAGCGCGGTGGCTGCCACCGCGTGGACCGCGACGTCGGTCCAGGCGAAGGGGAGTTTGCCCGCGGTGCCACCGGGGATCAGGTCCCCGAACGCGAGCGCTTGCAGCGCGGCGTCCAGCAAGGCCGGATGGACCGCGAACCGGTCCGCGTCCGCCTTGGCTTCGGACGGCAGTTCGACTTCGGCGAACACGTCGTCGCCGAGGCGCCAGACAGCCCGCAGCCCCTGGAACGGGGGCTCGTAGGCGAATCCCTGGCGCGCGGCGTCCGCGTAGAAGTCGCCGAGCTCGACCGGTTCGGCGTCCGCCGGCGGCCAGGTGGCGAGGGCGTCCGACGTCCGCCGGGGGGCGGAGCTGAGGAAGCCCGCCGCGTGGCGGGTCCATGCGGCGTCCGGGTCGTCCTCGGGCTGGGAGTACAGGCCGAGTTCACGACGTCCGCGCTCGTCCCGGCCACCGATCGACACCTGCAGCCGGATGCCACCGGTTTCCGGCAGGTAGAGCGGGGCCTCGATGATCAGCTCGTCGACCTGGTCGCAGCCCGCGCGATCGCCCGCCTGGACGGCGAGTTCCACGAACGCGGTGCCGGGCACCAGGATCCGCCCGTGCACCGCGTGCCCGGCGAGCCACGGGTGGGTGGCGAGGGACAGGCGGCCGGTGAGGACGGTCTCCTCACCGGCGGCGAGTTCGATCACGGCACCGAGCAGCGGGTGCTCGGTGGCGGCGAGCCCGAGCCCGGTCGCGGCGGAGCGCCCGGTGGCGGGCGGCGCGTCGAACCAGTACCGGTCGCGCTGGAAGGCATAGGTGGGCAGCCCGATCCGGCGCCCGCTGACCAGCGCGGTCCAGTTGACCGGGACGCCGCGGGTGTGCAGGGCGGCCAGGGCACCCGCCGCGCTGCGGACCTCGGGCCGGTCGGCCCGCAGGAACGGCACGAGAAGGGCTTCGGTCTCGGGGAGGCAGCCCTGGGCCATCGCCGTCAGCACGCCGTCGGGTCCGAGTTCGACGAACCGGGTCACGCCTTGTGCGGCAAGAGTTCCTACGCCGTCGGCGAAGCGCACTGCCTGACGTACGTGATCGAGCCAGTACTGCGGCGACGTCAGGTCTGCGACCAGCCCACCGGACACAGTGGACACCACCGGGATCTGCGGTGCAGCGAACGTGATGCTCTCAAGAACCTCGGCGAACTCGGCGAGCATCGGCTCCATCAACGGCGAATGGAACGCATGACTCACCTCAAGACGCTTCGTCTTACGCCCCTTAGCCGCGAACTCTTCCGCAATCCGGGTAACCACAGGTTCAGCACCGGAGATCACTACCGAGTTCGGACCGTTCACGGCCGCGATCCCGAACTCGGCCGTAGGTGTGAACTCGTCCTCGGTCGCCTCGATCGCGACCATCACACCACCAGCGGGCAACGCCTGCATCAAACGACCACGAGCCGACACCAGCTTGCCCGCGTCCTCCAACGAGAACACACCCGCGACATGCGCAGCCGCGATCTCCCCGATCGAATGACCCAACAGGAAATCGGGACGCACACCCCACGACTCGACAAGCCGATACAACGCAACCTCAAGAGCGAACAACGCAGGCTGCGCAAACTCAGTCCGACCAAGATCCCCTAGCGGCGGCAGGAACTCACACGCCGCATCAAAAGCCTCAGCGAAAACCGGGAACTCCGCATACAACTCAGCACCCATACCAACCCGCTGCGAACCCTGACCAGCGAACAAAAACGCGGTCTTACCGCGCGTCGCGACACCGGTCACCACATCCGGTGACGTCGTTCCGTCGGCCAGAGCCGTCAGGGCGGTGAGGAGGTCGTCGCCGTTTTCGCCCAGTACGACCGCTCGGTGTTCCAGCGACGACCGGGTGGTCGCCAGCGAGTACGCCACGTCAGCGACGTCCGCCGACGAGCCGATGGCCTGCTTCAGCTGTGCGGCCTGGCCCCGCAGCGCCTCGGGCGTTTTGGCCGAAAGAACCCACGGAACCACCGCCGGGACGTTCGACGGAAGCTCCGCGGGTTCGTCCGACGGCGCCTGTTCGAGCACGACGTGGGCGTTGGTCCCGCTCATGCCGAACGACGAGACACCGGCGCGGCGGGGCTGCCCGGTCTCCGGCCACGGCCGGGCTTCGGTCAGCACCGAGACCGCGCCCGCGGTCCAGTCCACTTTGGACGTGGGTGCGTCGACGTGCAGTGTCTTCGGCAGCACACCGTGCCGCATGGCCATGATCATCTTGATCACGCCCGCGGCCCCGGCGGCGGCCTGGGTGTGCCCGATGTTGGACTTCACCGAGCCCAGCCACAGCGGGGTCGCCCGATCCTGCCCGTACGCCCCGATCAGCGCCTGCGCCTCGATCGGGTCACCGAGCGAAGTCCCGGTGCCGTGTGCCTCGACGGCGTCCACATCGGACGGTTTGAGCCCGGCGCTGTCGAGCGCGGCGCGGATGACCCGCTGCTGGGAAGGCCCGTTGGGAGCGGTGAGCCCGCTGCTGGCGCCGTCGGAGTTGACCGCGGTGCCGCGGACCAGTGCGAGCACGGTGTGCCCGTTGCGCCTGGCGTCGGAGAGCCGTTCCACCAGGAACATGCCGACGCCTTCACTCATGCTGGTGCCGTCGGCGCCTTCACCGAAGGCCTTGCAGCGCGCGTCGGCGGCGAGCCCGCGCTGACGGCTGAAGTCCTGGAACGTGGCCGGGCTCGGCATGACGGTGACCCCGCCCGCCAGCGCCAGATCACATTCGCCCGCCCGCAGCGCACGGACCGCCAGATGCAGGGTGACCAGCGACGAGGAGCACGCGGTGTCCACGGTCAGGGTGGGGCCTTCGAGGCCGAGGGTGTAGGCGATCCGGCCGGAAGCCATGCTGCCGACGTTGCCGTTGCCGACGTAACCCTCCAGGTCGGCGGGAAGCTCGGCGCCGGCGAACCGGCTCAGGTAGTCGAAGTAGGCGACGCCGGAGAACACCCCGGTCCGGCTGCCGCGCAGTGACGCGGGCACGATCCCGGCGTTTTCGAGCACCTCCCACGAAACCTCGAGCAGCAGCCGCTGCTGGGGGTCCATCGCCAGCGCCTCACGCGGCGAGATACCGAAGAACCCTGCATCGAAATCAGCGGCGTCGGACAGGAACCCGCCTTCGCGGACATAACTGCTGCCCGGCCGGTCGGGGTCCGGATCGTAGAGCGCCTCGAGATCCCAGCCGCGATCGGCGGGGAACGGCCCGATCGCGTCGCCACCGGCGCGGACCAGCTCCCAGAGGTCCTCGGCGGAGCGCACCTCGCCGGGGAACCGGCAGCCGATGCCCACGATCGCGATCGGTTCGCTCTCGGCCGCCTCTGCCGACTGCAGCCGCTGGCGCGTTTGCGCCAGGTCCGCGGTCACACGTTTGAGGTAGTCCCGAAGCTTCTGCTCATTGCTCACTCAACGCCACCTCTTCACGACGAACTCCCCACGCGCGCGGCCCGCGCGAAAACCTCGCGGTCTGACCGCGTCCGCGGGAATCCGCGAAACAAAGAATTGCCCGTACACGCACGTTTCCCCAGAATTCCCGCTGAGAATATTTGCGCCGGAGAAGGACCGACAACCCCTAACCGCCCCTAGGTCAACAGCTGGAGCAGGCGAAACGCGGGCACACCGAAGCGGGGCCCACCACACCGGAAAGGCATGGCGGGCCCCACCTCGGGCTGGTCGTGAGTGGTAAGTGTCGTTAGAACGACACTTACCACTCACGACGTCAACAGGGACAGACCCGGTAATAGACGGTGTAGGTCGCCGGTTGCTCGGGCGCCTTGATGATGCGGCTGGCCCCGGCGCCGTCGCCCCACTTGTCGAACACCAGCTCGTACGGTGGGATCTCGATCTTGCCCGCGGCGCTGACCGAGAGCGCGGTGCCGACGATGACCTTCACCGTCGAGTCCGTCACCACGCCGTAGTTGCCGACGGTGACCCCGATACCCGGCGGATCGGATTTGAACGTGACGTCCACGGTCTGCGGCTGCAGCTCCACGGTCTTCGTGCTGACGTTGCCGTCGGAGTCGGTGGCGCTGAGCGTCAGCTCGAGATGCGATGGATAGGGATGGTCGGGCGCGGCGAACTCACCCGAGGCCGTGCCCGCGAACGTCTCGATGTCGTGGCTGTGGCAGTGGCCGTCCCCGGCGCAGTGCCGCATGGTCAGTTTCCAGTCCAGCGCCGAGGCGGGCAACGCGCCGTCCTGGGGGTCGGAAGCCCCACCGGAGAAGGAGACCCGCTGGCCGACCTGCCAGGTGAGGGTGGGAGCGGGCGTGGTGATCACCGGGACCGGCTCGGGCGGCGGGGCGTTGTCCACCACCACGTCGACCTTGGCCGTCGAACTCTTGCCGCCGGGATCGGTGACCTTCAGCGCCGGGCGCACGAACTGCTTCTTCAGGTACACCCAGCTCGTCACCGGCCCCCTCGCGTCGTCGAACTGCCCGTCGCCGTCCAGGTCCCATTCGTACCGGAGGCGCGCGCCTTCGGGGTCGGTGGAGCCGCGGCCGTCGAACCGCACGAACAGCGGGGACCGCCCGGCTGTCGGCCTGGCCTTGATCACGGCCTTCGGCGCGACGTTCGGGTCGTTGTCGTAGGTGATCCGGCGCAGCTCGCCGGTGTCGACCGAGACGTAGTACAGGCCGCCGCCGGGTCCGAACGCCAGCTGCACCGGCACCCCGAGACCGCTGGCGAAGGTGGTCACCTTGGCCGGGTCCGGCGCGCCCTGCGCGTCCTTGCCCATCACCCAGATGCAGCCGCGGGTGCTGTCGCTGAAGAACAGCGAGTTCCGGTAGGGCTCCGGCAGGGTCTGGCCGTCCGCGAAAGCGAACCCGGACAACGAGGCACCGCTGGTGTTGGGGCAGGTGTCGTCCGGCGAAACCTTGGCGCCGCCGGCGTACTGCAGGACCGGCTTGTGATCGCCGCCCTCCGCGTAGAGGGATTCGCACAGCTTCAGCCCGGCGGCCTTCCAGCCGGGATGCGGATCCTTGCCCTCGAAGCAGGGCCAGCCCATGTTGGGGGCCTTCGCCGGGTCCGGGGTGAACCGGTTGATCTCGTCCGCCAGCGTCTCGCCGACGTCGCCGAGCCAGACCTCACCGGTCTGCGGGCGCAGGGTGAACCGGAACGGGTTGCGCATGCCGTAGGCCACGATCCGGCGCGCGTTCTCGTCGGTGCTCGACGCGTACGGGTTGCCGGGCACGCCCTGGCCGGTCAGCGGGTCGACGCGGATCACGGTGCCATTGAGCACCATCGGCTCGCCCCCGGGGCGGCGCGGTGACTGCGAGCGCAGCGAACCGCCACGGGCGTCCGGAATGGTCAGATTGGTGCCCGCGCCGCCCGGCGGGTCGGCACAGGGGTTCTTCTGCTGGCCGTAGTCGACGAAGTTGAAGCTGGCGCCTTCACCGGCGCTGGCGTACAGCAGGCCGTCGGGACCGAAGGCGAGCGTGTCCGCGGTGTGGCTGGGGTACTGCTGGCACCAGCCGCTGACGAGCGTCTCCGGCGCGCCGGCGATCCCGTCGGCGCCCATCGTCAGCTTGACGATGCGGTTGGTGACCACGCAGCCGTCCTCGGTGTACCCCGGCGGCGACGGACACTTGTCGTTCCACTTCGGCGCGGTCTCCCCCGGCGGCGCGTCGTGGGTGTAGAGCGCGTAGACGTAGGGCTGTTGCGGGAACTTCGGGTGCACGGCCAGCCCGATCAGGCCGCGGTCCCAGCCGTCGAACACCTCGGTCCGCAGATCGGCGAAGACCTTGCCGGTCGTGGCGTCGACGGAGTCCCGGACCCGGATGATCCCCGACTTCTCCGCGATGAAGGTCTTGCCGTCGGGCGCGAACGCCACCGCGGTCGGTTCGGTGAGGCCCGAGACCACGGTCTGCTGGGCGAATCCCGGCGGCAGCGCGCTCGTGGGTTCGTGCCGGGCCTCGGCCGGGCGCAGTACCGATTCGTCCGGCTGGCGCGCCGGGACCGGCGGCGCCGCCTGGGCGGCCTGGCCGCCGACGCCGGAGACCAGCGTGGTCCCCAACAGCGCCGCGACCAGCAGCGCTGAGGGCCGTAACCGCCGTCGTGTCATCTTTCGCATCACATTCAGCCTCGATCTGTTCGGTTACCGAACTCCGGCAGTGGTCGGGTCTCTCGACCGATCACGCCTTCAGTTCGTTGTCGATGAAGTCGAAGATCTCGTCGTCGGAGGCGGCGTCGATCTTCTCGGTGAGTCCGCCGTCCGCCGTCGTGCCGCCGCCGTACCGGGCGGCCAGCGCGGTGAGCCGCTCGACCAGCTGGGCGCGCGACCGCTCGTCCAGGGTCAGCGCGGCCAGCTCCGCGTCCAGGCTGTCGAGCCTGCCCAGCAACGGCGGAGCGTCCACAGTGGACAAACTGATGGCCGCCAGGTTCTCCGCGAGCAGACCGGCCACCGCTTCCGGCGCCGGGTAGTCGAAGATCAGCGTGGCGGGCAGCCGCTGCCCGACCGCCGCGTTGAGCCGGTTGCGCAGCTCGATCCCGGTCAGTGAGTCGAAGCCCATCTCGAGGAAGCCCCGCTGCGGATCCACCGCTGCCGCGCTCTGATGCCCGAGCACGGTGGCCGCGTGCCCGCACACCAGGTCCAGCAACACCTCGGCCCGGCCGTCGTGGTCCAGCCCGGCCAGTCTGCCGAGCAACGCGGCCTGTTCGCGGTCGTCCCCACTCGTGGTGGAGGCGGTACCCGCCGCGCCGCGACGGGCGGGCGCCCGCACCAGTCCGCTCAGCAGCGGCGGCAGCGTGCCCGCCTTGGCCTGGGCCCGCAACACCGCGGTGTCCATCGGGGACGGCATCAGCACCGGCGAGTTGTGCCGCAGCGCTTCGTCGAACAGCGCCAGACCGTCCTCGTCGGAGATCGCGAGGCCGCCTTCCCTGGCGATGCGGCTCAAGTCCGCCGCGCCCAGCGTGCCGGTGAGGTTGCTGGTGCTCGCCCACAGTCCCCAATCCAGCGAGATCGCGGGGAGCCCGGCTGCCCGGCGCTGCTCGGCCAGCGCGTCCAGCACCGAGTTCGCGGCCGCGTAGTTCGCCTGCCCGGGGCTGCCGTAGACCCCGGCGCCGGAGGAGAAGAGCACGAAGGCGCTGAGGTCGAGGTCCTTCGTGAGCTCGTGCAGGTGGATCGCGGCGTAAGCCTTGGGGCGCAAGGTCTTGTCCACCCGTTGCGGGGTGAACGAGCCGAACACGCCGTCGTCCAGTACCGCGGCGGTGTGCACCACCGCGGTCAGCGGCCGGTCGGCCGGGATCGTTCCCAGCAGGGCTCGGATCTCCTCCCGTTCGGACACGTCGCAGGCGGCGACCGTCGCTTCGGCGCCGAGTTCGGCGAGGTCCGCGACCAGTGCGCCGACACCTTCGGCCTCGGGTCCCTGCCTGCTGACGAGCAGCAAGTGGCGGACACCGTGCCGGGAGACGAGATGCCGGGCGAGGAGACGGCCGAGGGTGCCGGTGCCGCCGGTGATCAGTACCGTGCCGTCCGCGTCGAGCGTCACCGGCTCCCCGGTGGGCTGCCCGGCTCGGGCAAGCCGCGGGACGAGCACCTGTCCCGCGCGCACGGCGAACTCCGGTTCCCCGGTGGCCAGCGCGCCGGGCAGCGCCCGCAGGGAAGCCGGGTCATCGTCGACGTGCGCCAGCACCAGCCTGCCGGGGTTCTCCGCGGTCGCGGACCGGATCAGACCGGTGATCGCGGACTGTGCCGTCGCGTCACGGACCACCAGCACCAGTTTCGCGTCGGCGAACCGCTCGTCGGCCAGCCAGTCCTGCGCCAACCCGAGCACCCGGCCGGTCGCCGCCCCGATCGCGGTGGTCAGCTCGTCCTCGGCGGCCGGGGGGCAGGTGGCGAGGACGATCGGCGGGATTTCGGCGAGTTCCTTCGCGAGCACCGGAAGATCCGCGTACTCGACCGGTTCGAGGCCGGCGGCGCCGAGGCCCAGGTGGTCGCCGCCCACCAGTACCGGCCGTTCACCGGTCCGTGGTTCCACCGGCAGGGGCGTCCAGTCCAGCCGGTAGAGCGCGTCCCGGCCGGCGGACCTGGCCGCGGCGAGTTGTTCCGCCGACACGGGGCGCGCCACCAGCGAAGCGACCGACGCCACCGGAGCCCCGGCGAGATCGGCCACGTCGACGGCCACGGCGTCGGGCCCGGCGGGCGCGACCCGGACGCGCAGTGCGGCGGCGCCGGTGGCGTGCAGGGTGACGCCGGTCCACAGCAGCGGGAGGCGGGTCTCCCCGTCCTCGTCGAAGCCGCCGAGTTCGGTGGCCTGCATCGCCGCATCCAGCAGGGCGGGATGCAGGCCGTACCGGTCCGCGGTGAACCGGTGCGCCTCGGGCAGGGCGACCTCGGCGAACACCTCGTCGTCCCGGCGCCAAGCGGCCCGCAGGCCCTGGAACGCCGGTCCGTACTCGTAACCCTGTTCGGCCAGCCCGGCGTAGAACCCGGCGACGTCGACGGCTTCCGCGCCCGGCGGGGGCCAGGCCGTCAGGTCCTCGGTGGCCGCCGGTGCGGCCGGGCTGAGCACCCCGGCGGCGTGCCGGGTCCACTCGCCGTCGTCGAGCCTGGAGTAGAACTCGACGCCGCGGCGACCGCCCTCGCCGGGCTCGGCCACGACCAGCTGCAGTTGCACGCCGCCGCTGCGAGGCAGGACCAGCGGGGTCTCCATGGCCAGTTCTTCGAGGTGACCGCAGCCGATCTGGTCGCCTGCGTGGATGGCCAGTTCGAGATATGCGGTGCCAGGGAACAGGATCGTGCCTGCGACGGCGTGCTCTGCCAGCCAGGGGTGGCTGTGCACGGACACCCGGCCGGTGAAGAGGAGCCCCTCACCGTCCGCGAGTTCGACCGCCGCGCCGAGCAGCGGATGGTCGGTGGCGCCGAGTCCGGCGGACACGACGTTTCCGTTGCCGTTCACGCCATCCGGCCAGTAACGCTCGTGCTGGAACGGATACGTGGGCAGGTCTTCGGGGACGGTCCCGGCCTTGCCGAGCAAGCCCCGCCAGTCGACGTCAGCGCCGTGGCAGAACGCCTCACCCGCAGAGAGCAGGAATCGCGCCAGACCGCCCTCGTCGCGGCGAAGTGTGCCGACCACGGGGACGTCGACGGTGTCCTCGATCGCCATCGTCAACACCGGATGAGCGCTGACTTCGACGAACATCTGCTGACCTTCGCTGGCCAGCTGCTCTACCGCGTCCGAGAACCGCACTGTCTGGCGCAGGTTCCGATACCAGTAGCCGCCCGTTAGTTCCGTGGTGTCCAGCCATCGGGAGTCCACAGTCGAATAGAACGGAACCTCGCCCGTCCGCGGCGTCACTGGCGCGAGCAACTCCGCGAGCTGCGTTTCGATCCGTTCGACGTGGGCGGAATGGGACGCGTAATCCACCGCCACCAAACGGGCCCGGACACCGTCGGCCTCATAGTGAGCTTTTGCCTTCGCGAGTGCGTCGGGGTCACCGGAGAGCACCACGGCGTTCGGACCGTTCACCGCAGCGATCGACACACCCTCATCGACTTCCGTCACCGGTGCGGCCACGGACAGCATCCCGCCCAGACCAGCCAACTCCGCGGCGATGGCCTGACTTCGCAACGCCACCACCCGAGCCCCATCCTCCAGGCTCAAACCACCAGCCACCACCGCGGCCGCGATCTCACCCTGGGAGTGACCCACCACGGCGGAAGGAATCACACCGAGCGAACGCCACACCTCGGCCAGCGACACCATCACCGACCACAACACCGGCTGAACAACATCAACCCTGCTCAGCGCAGCCTCATCGTTCAGCACATCCAACAGAGACCAGTCCACAAAGGACCGCAAAGCGCTGTCACATTCCGCCATGCGTGACGCGAAAACCGGGCTCTCTTCCAAGAGAGCCGAGGCCATGCCCAGCCACTGCGAACCCTGACCGGGGAACACGAAGACCACACGCTCAACACCAGAGCCGGAACCCCGCACCACACCCGCGGGCTGCTCACCCCCAGCCAATGCGGCCGCCAAACCAGCCTGATCCTCACCGACGAGCACCGCACGATGCCCGAACACCGAACGACCCGCGAGCCCGGCGGCGACGTCGGCCGGATTGCGGTCGAGGCCGTATTCGGCCACCCGGGACGCCAGCGCGGTGAGTGCTTCCGGGGTCTTGCCCGTCATGACCCACGGCAGCACGGGTGGGGCCGCGGAAACCTCGGCTTCGACGGGTGGTGCTTCTTCCAGGATGACGTGGGCGTTGGTCCCGCTGATCCCGAACGCGGACACGCCCGCCCGCCGCGGCCTGCCGGTTTCGGGCCACTCGACGGAGTCCGTCGCCAGCCGCACCTCGCCGGAAGACCAGTCCACATGCGGAGAAGGCTCGGTCACGTGCAGCGTCGCCGGGATCAGCCCGTGTTGCATCGCCATGACCATTTTCATCACGCCCGCGACACCCGCGGCCGCCTGCGTGTGCCCCAGGTTCGATTTCACCGAACCGAGCCACAAGGGCCGATCCCGATCCTGGCCATACGTCGCCAACAACGCCTGCGCCTCAATCGGATCACCCAACGTCGTCCCAGTACCATGCGCCTCCACCGCGTCCACATCAGACGCCGAAAGACCCGCATCCGACAACGCCGCACGAATCACCCGCTGCTGCGAAGGACCATTCGGAGCCGTCAAACCATTCGACGCACCATCCTGATTCACCGCAGAACCACGCACCACCGCCAACACCCGATGCCCATTACGCCGAGCATCCGACAACCGCTCCAAAACAACAACACCAACACCCTCAGCAGACCCAAAACCATCAGCATCCGCCGAAAACGCCTTACACCGACCATCCACCGCCAACCCACGCTGACGCGAAAACTCCACAAACATATCCGGCGACGCCATCACCACCACACCACCAGCCAACGCCAAACCACACTCACCCCGACGCAACGACTGCAACGCCAAATGCAACGCCACCAACGACGAAGAACACGCCGTATCAATCGTCACCGCCGGCCCCTCCAACCCCAACGCATACGCCACCCGACCCGACGCCACACTCGCGGTGTTGCCGACTCCGACGTAAACGCTGTCAGGCGCCTGGTTCAGCTGATCGGCATAGTCCTGATAGGACATTCCGAAGAAGACTCCCGACGAACTGCCCGCGAGGGACAGCGGGTCGATGCCTGCCCGCTCGAAGGCTTCCCAAGACGTCTCCAACAGCAACCGCTGCTGCGGATCCATCGCCAGCGCCTCACGGGGCGAAATCCCGAAGAAGCCTGGATCGAACTCGCCTGCCCGGTGCAGGAAACCGCCGCGGCGGGTGTAGGTCTTGCCCTCGGCCGCCGGGTCCGGGTCGTAGAGCGCCTCGACGTCCCAGCCGCGGTCGACCGGGAAGTCCGTGATGCCTTCGCCGCCGGTGGCGAGCATTCGCCACAGGTCTTCCGGGGTCTCCACGTCGCCCGGGTAACGGCAGCTCATCGCCACGATGGCCACCGGTTCGTCCGTGGCTGCCACGGGGACGGCCGTGACCGGCGCGGTGCTTTCGGCCTCGCCGAGGACCTCCTTGCGCAAATGCGCGACCAGCGCCGCCGGTGACGGGAAGTCGAAGATCAGCGTGGCGGGCAGTCGGAGCCCGGTGATCACATTCAGCCGGTTCCGCAGCTCGACCGCGGTCACCGAGTCGAAGCCCAGTTCACGGAAGGCCTTCTTGGCCTCGATGCGTTCGGCGTCGGCATGTCCGAGCACGGTGGCGATCTGCTCGCGGACGAGTCGCATCAGCTCGCGATCCTGGTCGGCGGCCGGCTGGTTCGCCAACCGTGCGCCGAGTTCGGAGGCCGACGCGGGGGCCGCGTTCTTCGCCGTGCCCGCGCCGACCATGTCGCCGCCCGCGCCGGAGGCGAGCATCCGCCGCACGTCGTCCACCCCGTGCAGGAACGGCCGCGCCCGCGACGAGGTGAAGGCGAGGAAGAACCGTTCCCAGTCGATGTCCGCGACGGTCAGGAAGGTTTCGTCGTGGTCGAGTGCCTGCTGGAGGATGGCCAGCGACAGCTCGGGGCTGACGTCCTTGAGCCCGTGCCGCCGGGACAGTTCCCCGCCGTCGCCCTCGGCCATACCGCCGCCTGCCCACGGTCCCCAGGCGACGGCGGTCGCGGTGCGGCCGTGCGCACGGCGTTGCTGCGCGAAGGCGTCGAGGAACGCGTTGCCGGGCGCGTAGTTGCCCTGGCCCGGCCCGCCGGTGGTGCCGGCGAACGAGGAGAAGAGCACGAACGCGGAGAGGTCGCGGTCCTTGGTCAGCTCGTGGAGGTTGCGGGTGCCGCCGACCTTGACCTGGGTGACCCGGTCGATCTGCGCGGTGGTGAGCGAGTCGATCAGGCTGTCGTCGAGCACCGCCGCCACGTGGAACACCGCGCTGACCGGGTGTTCGGTGAGTACTTCGGCGAGCGAAGCACGATCGGCGACGTCGCAGGCCACGATCGTCACCGGGCATCCCAGCTCCGCCAGCTCGTCGCGGAGTTCCGCGGCGCCGGGGGCGTCGGGGCCGCGGCGGCTGGTGACGAGCACGTGCCCGGCTCCGTTGCGCGCGAGCCAGCGGACGACGTGTGCCCCCAGCGCGCCCGTTCCCCCGGTCACCAGGACGGTGCCCTCCGGTCGCCAGGTCCGGACCGGGACGTCCCCGGCCGGGGTGCGCAGCAGGCGGCGGACGAGGACGCCGGTGGCACGGACGGCGAGCTGGTCTTCCTCCGCGACGTTGCCGAGCGCGCTCGCCAGTCCGGCGAGGGCGCCGTCGGTCACGTCGGCGGGCAGGTCCACGAGGCCGCCCCAACGCTCGGGGTGTTCCAGGCCGACGACCCGGCCGAACCCCCACACCTGGGCCTGTGCCGGATTCCGCGGCGCCTCGGCCGGGGTCACGGACACC
The DNA here is from genome assembly GCF_000943515.2 of Amycolatopsis orientalis. Lineage (NCBI taxonomy): Bacteria > Bacillati > Actinomycetota > Actinomycetes > Pseudonocardiales > Pseudonocardiaceae > Amycolatopsis > Amycolatopsis orientalis. Next base: position 6,179,749 of record NZ_CP016174.1, read on the forward strand.
GCGCCGTCACTGGCGCACCACAGCAGCGCCCGCACACCGGCGTCCCCGAGCGCTTGGACCAGCGCGACGGTGAGCGCCAGCCCGAGCGGTGCCGCACGGTGGACGCTGTGGCCGTTTTCGTCGAACGCGAGCAGGGAAAGGACACCGGTGGGTTCGACCCCGTCTTCGAGCGCCGTCCGGAGTTTCCCGGCGAGCACCGCGCGATCGGTGTCCTGCTCGTCGAGTTCGAGGTGCCGCACCGCCGCACCGGCCCGGGTGATCGCGTCGAGTGCGCCGCGGACCCACGGGTGCCCGCTGTCCGCGGCCGAAGACAGCACGACCCACGTGCCGTCGAGTTTCGGGACGCCGGGCGGATCGAGCGGCTGCCAGGAAACGCCGTACCGTTTGCTGTCCTTTTCGGCCTGCTCCTGATGCCCGCGATACCAGGACGTGAGGGTGGGAAGCACGGCCTGCAGCGCGGCTTGCTGGTCTTCGGACGTACCGAGGGTCTTCGCCAGACCGGCGAGGTCCTCCTGGCCGACCGCGTTCCAGAAGCGAGCATCCACAGTGGACTCCGCTGCGACCGCGAGATCCGGCTGGGCATCGGTCAGCCAGAAGCGCTCGTGCTGGAACGGATACGTGGGCAGATCCTCGGGGACGGTCCCGGCCTTGCCGAGGAGCGTGTGCCAGTCGACGTCGGCGCCGTGGCAGAACGCCTCACCCGCCGAAAGGAGGAACCGGTCCAATCCGCCTTCGTCGCGGCGTAGTGTGCCGACCACCGGAACGTCGACGGTGTCCTCGATCGCCATCGTCAACACCGGATGAGCACTGACCTCGACGAACATCTGCTGACCTTCGCTGGCCAGCTGCTCTACCGCATCAGCGAACCGCACTGTCTGGCGCAGGTTCCGATACCAGTAGCCACCCGTCAGTTCCGTGGTGTCCAACCATCGGGAGTCCACTGTGGAATAGAACGGAACATCGCCAGACCGCGGCGTCACTGGCGCGAGCAACTCCGCGAGCTGCGTTTCGATCCGTTCGACATGGGCGGAATGGGACGCGTAATCCACCGCCACCAAACGAGCCCGGACACCCTCGGCCTCGTATCGGGCCTTCGTCGCGGCCAACGCCTCGGGGTCACCGGAGAGCACTACCGCGTTCGGGCCGTTCACCGCAGCGATCGACACACCCTCGCCGACCTCGGTCACCGGCGCGGCCACCGACAGCATCCCGCCGAGACCAGCCAGCTCGGCAGCGATGGCCTGGCTCCGCAAGGCCACCACCCGAGCCCCATCCTCCAGGCTCAAACCACCAGCCACCACCGCCGCCGCGATCTCACCCTGAGAATGACCCACCACGGCAGAAGGAACCACACCGAGCGAACGCCACACCTCGGCCAGCGACACCATCACCGACCACAACACCGGCTGAACAACATCAACCCGGCCCAACGCAGCCTCGTCGTCCAGCACGTCAAACAACGACCAGTCCACAAAGGACCGCAAAGCGCTGTCACATTCCGCCATCCGCGACGCGAAAACCGGGCTCTCCTTCAAGAGAGCCGACGCCATACCCAGCCACTGCGAACCCTGACCAGGGAAGACGAACACCACACGCTCAACACCGGAACCAGAACCCCGCACTACCCCAGCAGGCAACCCGCCCGACGCCAACGCGGCCGCCAGACCGGCTTGGTCCTCGCCCACGAGCACCGCACGATGCTCGAACACCGAACGACCGGCGAGCCCCGCCGCCACACCCGCGGCGTCACCGGAATACCGGGAGAGCCGACCGGCGAACGCTTCCACCGCCTCCGGCGTCTTAGCCGAGATCACCCATGGCCGCACGGAAACCGGCACGGTGGGCGCGGGAACGATCTCCGGCGCCTGCTCCAGGATGACGTGGGCGTTGGTCCCGCTGATCCCGAACGCGGACACTCCCGCCCGCCGCGGCTTGCCGGTGTCCGGCCAGTCCCTTGCCTCGGTCAACAGCTCGACAGGGCCGGAGTCCCAGTCGATCTTCTCGCTCGGCTCGGTGACGTGCAAGGTCTTCGGCAGCACGCCGTGTCGCATGGCGAGCACCATCTTCATCACCCCGGCGACCCCGGCCGTGGCCTGTGTGTGTCCCAGGTTCGATTTCACCGAACCGAGCCACAAGGGCCGCTCTCGATCCTGGCCATACGTCGCCAACAACGCCTGCGCCTCGATCGGATCACCCAACGTCGTCCCAGTACCATGCGCCTCCACCGCGTCCACATCAGACGGTGAAAGACCCGCATCCGACAACGCCGCACGAATCACCCGCTGCTGCGAAGGACCATTCGGCGCCGTCAAACCATTCGACGCACCATCCTGATTCACCGCAGAACCACGCACCACCGCCAACACCCGATGCCCATTACGCCGAGCATCCGACAACCGCTCCAAAACAACAACACCAACACCCTCAGCAGACCCAAAACCATCAGCATCCGCCGAAAACGCCTTACACCGACCATCCACCGCCAACCCACGCTGACGAGAAAACTCCACAAACATATCCGGCGACGCCATCACCACCACACCACCAGCCAACGCCAAACCACACTCACCCCGACGCAACGACTGCAACGCCAAATGCAACGCCACCAACGACGAAGAACACGCCGTATCAATCGTCACCGCCGGACCCTCCAACCCCAACGCATACGCCACCCGACCCGACGCCACACTCAGCGACGTGCCGTTGCCCGTATACGCCTCGACCTCTTCGGGGATGCGGTTCAGCCGGGAGGCATAGTCCTGATAGGACATACCGACGAAGACACCGGAAGCACTGCCCGCCAGGGACAGCGGGTCGATCCCGGCTCGTTCGAACGCCTCCCACGAGGTCTCCAGCAGCAACCGCTGCTGCGGATCCATCGCCAGCGCCTCACGGGGCGAAATCCCGAAGAACCCCGGATCGAACTCGGCCGCGTCGTAGAGGAACCCGCCACGGCTGGTGTAGCTGGTACCGGTGCGGTCCCGGTCCGGCGAGTACAGCCCGGCCAGGTCCCACCCGCGGTCCTGGGGGAAGTCGCCGATCCCCTCGCCGCCGGCGGCGAGCATGTCCCAGAACTGTTCCGGCGTGCTGACGCCGCCGGGGAACCGGCAGCTCATCGAGACGATGGCGATCGGCTCGTCCGCCGTCACCGCGGTCGTCGCCGCGACCGGGGTCTCGGACTCGCCGAGCAGCAACCGGCGAATGTGGGTGGCCAGGCTCAGCGGCGACGGGAAGTCGAAGACCAGGGTCGCGGGCAGCCGCAACCCGGTCGCGGAGTTCAGGCGGTTCCGCAGTTCCACCGCGCTCACCGAGTCGAAACCCAGTTCACGGAAGGCCTTCCGGTCGCCCACCGCGTCCGTACCGCTGTGCCCGAGCACCGCCGACGCCTGCGCCCGGACCAGCTCCAGCAGCATCCGGTCGCGGTCCGCGGACGGCAGCCCGGCCAGCTTGCCCACCAGCGAGCCGTCGGCCGAGGCGGCGGCCGCGGCCACGCGCCGAGGCCCGCGCACGAGGCCCCGCAGCAGGGCGGGAAGCGTGTCCGGCTGGGCGCGCAGAGTCGCGCGATCGAGCGACATGGGCAGCAGGACAGGGTTTTCCCCGCCGAGGGCAACATCGAACAACGCGAGTCCCTGAGCCGGGGTCAGCGGCGCCTGCCCCTCCGCGGCCAGCCGTCGAAGGTCCACTTCGGACAGTCGCGCCGTCATCCCGACGCCACCGCCCCAGACACCCCACGCCAGCGACACCGCGGGCGCACCCCCGGCGACACGGGCCTGCGCGAGCGCGTCGAGGAAGGAGTTCGCGGCGGCGTACGCGGCTACCCCGGCGCCACCGAACGTCCCGGCCACGGACGAGAAGAGCACGAACGCCGCCAGCCCGGTACCGGCGGTCAGCTCATGCAGGTTGCGCGCACCGTCCACTTTGGGCCGGAGCACCGCGGACAGGCGGTCCGGGGTGAGGTCCTCGACGAGGCCGTCGTCGAGGACGGCCGCGGTGTGCACCACCGCCGTCAAGTCCGCGATACCGTCGAGCAGCGCGGCCGCCGACTCCCGGTCGGCGACGTCGCAAGCGGTGACGGTGACCTCCGCACCGGCGGCCACCAGTTCGGCCCGCAGCTCCTCGGCGCCCGGCGTCCCGATCCCGCGGCGGCTCGTCAGCACGAGCTTCCGTATCCCGTGCGCGGCCACCAGATGCCGGGCGAGCAGCGCGCCCAGCCCGGCGGTGCCGCCGACGACGAGCACCGTCCCGCCGTCGTCGAGCCGTCGCACGGCCGGTGCGGGCACCCTGGTCAGTTTGGGCAGCAGTACCGTTCCCCGCCGGATGGCGGCCTCGGGCTCCCCGGACGCGATCACCACGGGCAGCTTGGCGGCGGAAGCCGGTTCACCGTCGAGGTCGACCAGCACGAACCGGCCGGGGTGTTCCACCTCCGCCGAGCGCACCAGACCCCAGACGGCGGCCTGCGCGGGGTTCGTGCCGTCGGTCGCGCCCCGGGTGACCACCACGAGCTTCGCCGCGCCCCGGCTCTCGTCCGCCAGCCACCGCTGTACGGCGGCGAGCGCCGCGGCGGCGGTTTCGTGCACCTGCGCCGAATCGTCGGACAGGTCGGCGATCTCGTGCTCCGGGGTCTCCCCGGTGGTGAGCGGCCTGGTGGTCCAGTCCAGCCGGAACAACGAATCCGGCGGCAGATGACCTTCGCGCTCCAGCGCCACCGGGCGGGTCACCAGCGAGTCCACCGAGACGACCGGGGCACCGGTGCCGTCCGTGACCTCGACCCGCACCGACTCCGCGCCGGCCCGGGTGATCCTGGCACGCACGTTCGTCGCGCCCGCGGCGTGCAGCGTGACCCCGGACCAGGCGAACGGCAGCCGGGCCGGGCCGGTGACCGGCCAGGCCAGTTCGGTCGCCTGAAGCACCGCGTCCAGCAGCACCGGATGCAACCCGAACCCGGCGGACTCCTCCGTTTCGGGCAGCACGGCTTCGGCGAAGACCTCGTCCCCGGCGAGCCAAGCGCCCCGCAGCCCCTGGAAGGCCGGACCGTAGACGCAGTCCTGGGCGGCGAACCGGTCGTACAGACCGTCGAGCGAAAGCTGTTCCGCTCCCGGCGGCGGCCAGGCGAACCGCTGCCCTTCGCTGTTCGAAGCCTGCCCCAGCACGCCGGCGGCATGCCGCGTCCAAGGCGTGTCCAGCAGTTCTCCCCCGGCGGGCCGGGCGTGCACCACCAGCGTCCGGCGGCCTTCGCCATCGGGGCTGCCCACGGTCAGCTGGAGTTCCACCGCGTCCCGCTCCGGCACGATCAACGGCGCTTCGAGGGTGAGTTCCTCCAGTACTTCCGCGCCGAGACGGCTGCCCGCGTGCAGCGCTAGTTCCACGAAAGCGGTGCTCGGCACCAGGATGTTCCCGGCCACGGCGTGGTCGGCCAGCCAGGGCAGTGCGGCGACCGACAGGCTCGCGGTGAACAGCTGCGCGTCGTCGCCCGCCACCCCGACCAGCGCGCCGAGCATGGGGTGCCCGGCCGGGCCGAGGCCGTAGGCGGCGAGGTCCGCGGGCCCGCTTTCCCCGGCGTCGAGCCAGAACCGCTCGCGCTGGAAGGCGTAGGTCGGCAACGGTGACGGGGTCGCTCCGGCGAAGTAGCCGCTCCAGTCCACCGTGACGCCGCGGACATGAGCTTCGGCCAGCGAGGCCAGCACACGATCCTGCCCGCCGTCGTCGCGGCGGAGTGTGCCGAGCGCGGCCGCGTCGGCACCGGCGGCCTCGATCGTTTCCCCGATCGCGGCGGTGAGCACCGGATGCGCGCTGATCTCGATGAACGCGCCGTGCCCCGCGTCCAGCACCGCGCGCACGGACTCGGCGAACCGCACGGTCTGGCGCAGATTCCGGTACCAGTAGCCGCCGTCGACGACGGGGGATTCCAGCCAGGACTGGTCCACAGTGGAATAGAACGGGATGCGCGGGGTGCGCGGGTCGATCGGGGCGAGCACGTCGAGCAGATGCGTCTCGAGTTCGGTCACGTGCGCGGAATGCGAGGCGTAGTCCACCGGCACCAGGCGGGCGCGGATACCGTCCGCCGTGCAGGCGGCCTGCAGCTCTTCCAGTGCTTCGGGGTCACCGGAGACTACTGTGGCGCTCGGCCCGTTGACGGCGGCCACCGACAACCGGTCACCCCAGCCGCCGAGGCGCCGCTCGACGTCGGCCACCGGCGCGGCCAGGGACAGCATGCCGCCACGACCGGCGAGGCTCGCCGCGATCGCCTTGCTGCGCAGGGCCACCACCCACGCGGCGTCGTCGAGGCTCAGCGCTCCCGCGACACAGGCGGCGGCGATCTCGCCCTGTGAATGGCCGATGACCGCGGCCGGTTCCACCCCGGCGGACCGCCAAAGTTCGGCCAGGGACACCATGACCGCCCACAGCACCGGCTGCACCACGTCGACCCGCGTCCAGCACGGGTCCTGCGCGTCCGCGCCCAGCGCGTCGAGCAGCGACCAGTCGACGAACTGCTCCAGCGCGGCCGCGCACTCACGCAGCCGCTTCGCGAACACCGGCGAGCTTTCCAGCAGGTCAACCGCCATGCCCGCCCACTGGGAGCCCTGGCCGGGGAAGACGAACACGACCTTGTCGGCGTTCTCCGCCACGGTCGCGCGCACGGTGCCCGCCGGCACCGAACCCTCGGCCAGGCCGGACACCCCGGCGAGCAGCTCGTCGAGCACCGAGCCGGTCACCACCGCGCGGTGCTCGAACGCCGTCCTGGTAGTGGCGAGCGCGGTACCGATCTCGGCCACGCCAGGCGCTTCGAGCTCCGCCACGAAGTCCTTCAGCCTGGCGGCCTGTGCGAGAAGCCCGGCTTCCGACCGCGCCGACAGCACCCAGGGCACCCGACGGTGAGTGTCCTTTTCGGACTCGGACGCGGGCACCGGCTCGGGCTCGGGCAGTTCGAGAATGGTGTGCGCGTTGGTCCCGCTCATCCCGAACGAGGACACCGCCGCCCGGCGCGGGCGGTCCAGTTCCGGCCACGGCGTCGTCTCGGTGACCAGCCGCACGGCGCCCGCGGCCCAGTTCACGAACGGCGTCGGCTCGTCGACGTGCAGGGTCGGCGGCACGACGCCGCGGCTCATCGCCTGCACCATCTTGATCACCCCGGCGATACCGGCGGCGGCCTGGGTGTGCCCGATATTCGATTTGACCGAGCCGAGCAGGAGCGGGCGGTCGCCCGGCCGGTCCTGGCCGTAGGTGGCGAGCAGGGCCTGCGCCTCGATCGGGTCGCCCAGTTTCGTCCCGGTGCCGTGTGCCTCCACGACGTCCACCTCGGCGGGCTCCAGTCCGGCCGACGCCAGTGCCTCGCGGATGACCCGCTGCTGGGAGGGGCCGTTCGGCGCGGTGAGGCCGTTGCTCGCGCCGTCGGAGTTCACCGCGGAGCCGCGGACGAGCGCCAGCACGCGGTGTCCGTTGCGCTTCGCGTCGGACAGCCGCTCGACCAGGACCAGACCGGCTCCCTCGCCCCAGCCGGTCCCGTCGGCGGCGGCCGCGAACGGCTTGCAGCGGCCGTCGGCGGCCAACCCCTGCTGGCGGCTGAAGGCGACGAACGACGCGGGGCCGGACATGACCGCGACCCCGCCGGCGAGCGCCAGGTCGCATTCGCCGCGGCGCAGTGCGGCCACCGCGAGGTGCAGGGCGACCAGGGACGACGAACACGCGGTGTCCACGGTGATCGCCGGACCCTCGAAGCCGTAGGTGTAGGCGATCCGGCCCGAGACCACGCTCGCCGCGGTCCCGGTGACGAGGTAGCCCTCGAGCCCGTCCTGCGCCTGGGCCGTACGCGGGCCGTATTCGTGGTTCTCGGCGCCGACGAAGACGCCGGTCCGGCTCCCGCGCAGCGAATCCGGAGTGAGCCCGGCCTGCTCGAAGGTCTCCCATGACGTTTCCAGCAACAGGCGCTGCTGCGGATCCATGGCCAGCGCCTCACGCGGACTGATGCCGAAGAACGCCGGATCGAACCGGTCGGCGTCAGCGAGGAACCCGCCCCGGCGGGTGGTGCTCACGGCACGGTTACCGTCGTCCTGGCCGAACAGGGCCGCGAGGTCCCAGCCGCGGTCCTCGGGGAATCCGGCGGTGCTGTCCGCACCTTCGGCGATCAGCTCCCAGAACCGGTCCGGGGTCTCGGCGCCGCCGGGGAAACGGCACCCCATCGCGACGATGGCGATCGGTTCACCGTCGTCGTGGACCGTCCGCGCGCTGGCCGCTCCGGACGCGGTGCGGCCCAGCAGTTCACCTTCGAGGAACTCGACCAGCGCCGACACCGTCGGCTGGTCGAAGGCCATCGTCACCGGGAGATCGAGCCCGGTCGCCTCGACCAGCCCGCGGTGCAGGGCCACCGCGGCGAGGGAGTCGAAGCCGAGGTCCGTCAGGACCGTTCGCGGGCCGACCGTCTCCGGCCGGACATGCGCCAGCACGTCCGCGACCTGGTCCCGGACCAGCCGGAGCAGCGTCCGGGCGCGCTCCGCGGCGGACGCGGCCGTCAAGCGGTCGCGCAGCGCGGCCGTCCGGACGGAGTTCTCAATGACATCATCCGCACTGGCCATGGCCAACGACTCCCCATCTCAACCTGTTGTCCGAGCGAACCGGCACCGCGCCGCGGTCAGCCCCGCCGGTGCCGCAGCACCGTGGTCTGGTTCACCTGTTCCACGATGAAGTTCTTCTTGGTGACCGCGAGCCGGAACCACATCCGGTCCAGTCCCACCACACAAAGCCTGCGCACGCCGAGCCCGGCCAGCGCACCGGCCGTCGAGCGCCACTCCAGCGGGCGCAGGAAGCCGCTGAGCACCAGTTCCCGCACCGCACGGCCGGTCCGCAGGACCGAACCGTCCACATCGGACACGACGGGCACGGACGGGTCGGCGAACACGGTGCCGCGCAGCACCTCCGCCTCGATCCGGTCGCGAAGTGGCCCGAAGGCACTGCAGTGCGCGGCCGGGCGCATGGCGTACAACGAGTACCCGCCTGCCCGGCCGACCCCGGCGGTGAACTCCTCCAGATGCTTCTCCGCCATGGTGATCAGGTAGTGGCCGTCGTCCACGTGCCCGGACAGGTCGTACCAGACCCCGCGATCGGACAGATCCGACAGCAGCTCGTCCATCCGTTCGGCGGCCACCCTGGTCACCACCTGGGTGACGAGATCCTGGTGCGCGGTGCGGAAGTAGTCGAGTTCGCACTCGCCGACCCCGGCGGCGATCCGGACGGCGTCGGCGAACGGCAGGCATTCCGCGTACGCCGCGGTGATCAGCTCGCCGAAGCTCATGCCGACGCAGAAGCCGGGCTCCCCCAGGTTCTCTTTCGCCCAGTCCGCCAGGGAAAGCGCGTTCACCAGAGTGGCGGCACGAGCCGCGGGGGACGCGTAGTCGTCGGATTCGCGCAGCGCGCGGGTGACCGAGTAGCCGAGCACCTCGTCGGCGACCGCCAGCCGATCGCGCGCGAACGGGCTGAGTACGAGGAACTTGCCGATCTCGGCCAGCTTGAACCCGTCCAGGCCGGGAAAGAAGTACGCTGTTTCCGCCGCGGTCATTCCCCGGCCCCGGTGGCGAGTTCGGTGAGCTGACCGCGGTCCGGTTTTCCGTTGCGGTTCAACGGGAACCGCTCGATCACGCGGATCCGGTTCGGCCGTTCGGACTCCGCCAGCACGTCGTCGACCAGCGGCCGCCAGTGCGCGGGTTCCCGCAGCTGTTCGTCCTCGACGAAGAGCGTCAGGCGCGCGCCCCGCTGCTCGTCCGGCAGCGCGATCAGCTTCGCCGAGCAGCCCGCGGCGCTCAACTTGCGCTCGATGATCTCCGGATACAGCGTGAAGCCGTTGCGGTGCACGGCGAACTTACGGCCGAGGACGAAGACGTTGCCGTCCGGGTCCAGATAGCCGAAGTCGCCGCTGCGGTAGGTCTCCTGGTCGACAGGGGCGACAGTGCCGTCTTCGGCGAGGTAGCCGGTCAGGATGTCCGGGGTGTGGATGATCAGCTCGCCGACCTCGCCGGCGGCCACCGGCCGGTCCTCGTCGTCCACCGCCTCCACCGTCAGTCCCGGCATCGCGCGGCCGCAGCCGACAGCGTTCTCCGAGGTGGCGAAGGCGACGTTACCCGCTTCCGTGCTGCCGTAACTGTCCAGCAGCGGCAGCCCGAACTCTTCGACGTAGGCGTCCACCAGCGGCCCGTCCAGCGGCGCGGCACCACTGCAGAACATCCGTACCGTGCGCAGCTGGTCTTTGACCTGCGGGCGTTTGCGGAGGATGTTGAGCATGCTCCGGTAGGTGGCCGGGGTCGCGTCGACGACGGTGGCCCCGCACTGCCCCGCCATGAGCATCGCCCGGTCCGGGCGGCGGTAGGGCGCGATCACCAGCGAGCACCGGGCCAGCCAGGCGATGCCCACCATGGAAAGGCCGTACTGGTGCGAAAACGGCAGCAGCGGCAGCAGGACGTCCTGTTCGGTGTGGCCCACCTGGTCGGCGTTGCGCCGCAGGTTGCGCAGGAACCGGCCACCGTTCTTGACGATGCCCTTGGGTTCGCCGGTGGAGCCCGAGGACCACATCAGCAGGCTGTCCGGCAGCTCGCACCAGTCCTCAAAGGACACTCGGGGATACGCGGGGGCGAAGCCCGGCGCGTCGATCATCAGCTCGTAGATGAACGACGTGTCGTCGACGTCGGCCAGCGGCGCGTCGTCGTCGGCGATGATCAGTTTCACACTGGCGCGCTGCGCGATCCGGCGCGTCTCCTCCGGACGTTCCTGCTGGTCCACCAGCACGATCGAGGCGCCGACGTGCATCAGCGCGAACAGCGTGCTCACGTACCCGGCGGAGTTGCCTGCCTTGAGCATGACACGGACGCCGGGTCCCGCACCCCGCTGCCGCAGCGCCTCGGCGACGCCGACCACTTCGCGTTCGAGTTCGGAAAAAGTACGCACCGAGTCCGGGGCGAAAATTCTCGCAGTCATGGTATTCCTCCACACCGGGACGGAAATCGCCGGAACTACCCGGCATCATGGGCGAACCAACGCAAGTACCGCCGAAGCGAGCCTAAAACCGTTGTTCGGGAAGGGATACCCCTATCACCCCCTTCACCCCGCACCCCGCCCCAACCCCTGTCCCGCGAACGGGACCGGCCGGTTCAGGCGATATGGCGCATGCGTTCCCAAAGCCGCGGCCAGCTGTCCAGCGGCTTGTCGCAGATCCAAAGCGGGATGTCCAGCGCCAGGTTCTTCAGTCCGTTGTAAGCGTTTCCGGTCGTGCCGACCGGTCGCACCGAGCCGAAGTACTTCCCCAGTTCGCCGGGATCGGACCCGGCGAACAACACCGTCGTCGTGTTCTCCGGCGGGACACCGAAATACGCGTAGCCACGGTGCGCGCTGTAGACGGCGAGCCCCGGCGCGAACTTGTACAGGGCACCTGCCTGGGCGTAGTCCGCGGTGAGCACGACCGTGCCGGGCGGCATCGTCCGCCGCGTCCGCTCGACGGCGTCCGCGAACTCCGGCCAGCCCACGGTCTGCGCCGATTCGGCAGGCCCCTGGGGGGAGCTCGCCAAGGAGGCCACCGGATAGATCGGGAGCATCAACGCGGCGGCCAGCGCGGCCGAAACCGGCAGCACCGGCCAGGCCACCCACGGCACCCACCGGGTACGCGGCGACGGTCCGAGCCCGGCGGCGCCCGCGGCCAGCAACAACGGGAAGACCCCGGCCAGGTAGTCGGCGCGGCCGTTGATCGCGATGAACACCACCAGCAGGGCGACGACGGTGAATCCGAGGAACCGCCATTGCCGCAGCCTGTCCGACCACAGCAGCCGTCCCGCGCCGAACAGGAGCAGCAGCGCGGGCAGCCCGGCCAGCGAAAGCAACGTCGGCAGGTAGCCGACCCGGCCGCCGGTGGCTTCGGCGCTCTGCGCGATCGCTTCGCTCATCTCGATCTGCGGCCAGCCGTTCGCCGCCTGCCAAAGCACGGTCGGCAGCGCGCAGACGCCCGCGATCGCCGCACCCGCCCAGAGCATCGGACGGCGCAGCAGTTCCCGCCGTCCGGCGAGCGCGGCCGCCGCCACCGCGAACACCAGGAAGAACACGATCAGGTACTTGGCCTGCAACGCCACCCCGGCGGCGATCCCGAGCAGGAGCAGCAGCCGGTCGTCTCTGGTGCGCACCCAGCGCACCAGCAGCAGGGTGGCCAGCGCCCAGAAGAACATGTCCACCGAGTTGGTCGCCAGCCAATGCCCGGCCAGCAGCGTGATCGGCGCCGCGCCATAGGCCGCCGCGGCGATCACCTGCGCCCGTCGCGCGCCGCCGAACTCGCGGGCGATCATCGCCGTGACGAACACGCCCAGCACCGCCAGCAGGATCGCCGGCAGCCGCAGCACGACCAGCGAACCGCCCGAGATCTGGTCGAGCGCCCAGGCGAGCAGCGGCACCAGCGGCGGCTGGTCGACGTAACCCCAGTCCGGATGCGCGCCCGCGGCGAGGAAGTAGAGTTCGTCCCGGTGGTAGCCGTAGGAGCCGCTGGTGACCAACAGCGCCAGCCCGACGACGGCGGCCACGATCGCGACCGGTGCCCGGGCGAACACCGGTCGACGATCGGCGTCGACTTCCTGGACCTCGCTTGCCGTCGAGATCGCCGAAACGCTCTGCTCCACTGAGATCCCCCACCGCGCTGGGCCCCGGGGTTCCCGGGCGACTTCGCCCGACCGTACTGTCGGGCGCGCTCCTTCCTCTACCGCGGGAAAGTGTTCTGGGGCCGCGTAGGGGATGGCTAGGGGTTCGTCCCGGCACGGCGGGGAAGACTTCCGTGGAACGATTGCGGTCACTGGTTGTTCCCGTTTCGCGGAGAGGACTTTCCATGGTGACCGCCACCCAGAGCCGCGTCGGTGATCTCCGGCTGGGCACGACCCTGCTCGCCGCCAAGGCGCTGGTCCGGCTCAGCGGGGTGCTCGGCGATCCGTTCGCGGATCTGTTGCGCGGCCAGGAGAATCCGTACCCGGTGCATCAACGGGTCCGGGAGCTCGGGCCGCTGCACCGCAGCAAACTCGGGCCGTGGCTCACCGCCAGCCATCCGCTGATCGACTCGATCCTCCGCGACAAACGCTTCGGAATCCGTACCACCGACGGAAAACTGATGAACGGTGGGCTCAAGGACGCGCCGAAACTGGACGTGTCCTTCCTGGAGCTGGACCCGCCGGACCACGGCAGGCTGCGCCGCTTGGTCGCGCCCTCGTTCGGCCCGCGCACGATCGAGCGGTTCCGGCCCGCCGTCGAACGCGCCTGCGAGGAGCTGCTCGACGAGCTGGAGCGCGAAGAGACTTTCGACCTGATGTCCGGGTTCGCCACCCGGCTGCCGCTGGTCGTGATCGGCCAGTTGCTCGGCATCGGCGAAGAGCGCTGGACGGACTTCCTGCGCCACGGCGCGGTGATCGGCGCGACGCTCGACGGCGTCAGCTCGGTGAAGTTCGCCAAGCAGCTGCGTATCTCGATCCAGGAACTCACGGTCCTTTTCGGCGAGCTGATCGACCAGCGGCGGGCCGATCCCCGTGACGATCTGACCACCAGTCTCGTTCAGGCGAGGGCCGAGGAGAAGCTGACCGCCGAGGAACTGGTCAACATCTTCGGCCTGCTGGCCATCGCGGGGTCCGAGACCACGGCGAACCTGATCGGCAACGGCACGCTCGCGCTGCTGCGGCATCCCGACCAGTGGGACCAACTGCGCGAAAACCCGGACCTGGCGGCGAAAGCCGTCGAAGAGACACTGCGCTACGAGTCGCCGGTGCAGCAGTCACAACGGTTGCCGCACGAGGATGTCGAGCTGAACGGCACGGTCATTCCCGCGGACACCCAGGTGGTGCTGCTGATCGGCGCGGCGAACCGCGATCCCGAGGTCTACACCGAACCGGACCGGTTCGACCTCAACCGCACGGACGGCCCGGACCACCTTTCCTTCTCCAGCGGCATCCACTACTGCATCGGCGCGCCGCTGGCCCGGCTGGAGGGCGAGGTGGCGTTCCAGGCCCTCGCCGCCCGGATGCCGAAGCTGAAGCTGGCGGGCGAGCCGAAAGTACGCCGGTCGCTGGTGATCCGCGGTCTGCGGACCCTGCCGCTGAGCGGGCAGTGAGGCGTCACTCAGGGTGAGAGGGTTCGAGTGTGGAGGATTTGGGACGTTGAACGTCCCAAATCCTCCACGCTCGGGGGTGCGCCGGGTCCCGGGGCATGTCCCTGATCCTGTGTTGATCAACCTAGGCGACCGGGCTCGAACCCGCGACGATGAAGAGGTAGACGCGCGCCACAGGACTCGGTCGCACCACAAGGCCCCCTTCACACCCCCTGGCGTACCACCTTGAACAGCTCCGGGCCACGGAGCTCGAGCCGGCGATACGCCTGACGGCCGCACTGCCACCACATCAGCGCACCGACGCACACGCCGACGGGCACGGCCAGCCAGCTGAGCGCGGGGCGGCCCTCGGCCAACCCCAGGATCAGCAGTGCGGTCGACGGTCCGATCGCGGTGAGCAGCAGCGGGACGAGGCCCAGCTGGAGGTAGTGCGGGTTGGTGCCCGAGGTGAACGGATTGCTGTCGGAGTTCTGCGGCACCGGGTACGCGGCGATCACCGAGAGCAGCACCACCGAGCCCGCGCAGCCACCGATGCCCGCGGGCAGGAGCGCGAGCACCCACGGCCAAGCCCAGTCCAGTCCACTGAAGACGGTGAAGCCCACGGTGAGCGCGATACAGAACGGCGCCACCACGAGCGCCCACGCCAGCTGACGGCCACGGACGTCGGCCCGCGCGGAATCGGGCGCCACCAGGGTGTGCCACATACCGCCACCGTCGAGTCCGTAGAGGTTCGAAGTCTCCGCGCAGGCGAGGCCCAGCACGAACAACCCGGCGAACGGCAGCAACAGCTCGGCGCCGCTCAACGCCGGCACCACCGCGCCCGGCAGCGCGGCCAGCGAAGTGACCAGGACCGCCCGGCGACGCGCGTCGCGGCCCCAGGTGAGCAGTTCCTTCTGGACGACGCCGCCCAGCGGGGTCGCCGGCAGCAGCCGGACGAGCAGCCCGTCGGATCCGGCCCGGCGGCTGCGGCCGGTCGCGGCCCTGGCCGTGATCCGGCGTTCGATCAACGGCGCCCACGCGAGCAGGAGCAGCGCGATCAGCACCGCGAGTCCGAGCAGCGCGCCGAGCGCGATCGGCCAGTCGGCCCGTGCCGCCGCCTCGACCGCCGCCATCCCCCAGCCCGACGGCAGCAGGTGCAGCAGCGTGGAGAACCCCGGCGCGTTCCCGCGCACGATCTCCGGGCCGAGTGACTGGATCGGGTACCGCAGCAGGAAGCCGCATACGCAGAGCGCCGCGACCAGCAGCAGCGCCAGATCCCGCCCACGGCGTGACCTCAGCGCGGCGCCGAGGGCGGCGAGGACCACCCGGGAGGCGAGGACGAAGAACGCCGTCTGCAGCAGCAGTGCCGGAATGGCGACCAGCGTCGCGGCGGCGCCGAGACCGGCGCCGAACACCACCAGCGCGACTCCGGCGAGGAGGGTGACCAGCGCTCCGCCACCGACGAAGGCGACCCCGAGCAGTCCGGTCGCCAGCTGGCGGGAGGTCATCGGGAACAGCACGAAATGCTCCGGGCGCAGGGTCTCGTCCCCGCCGCCGGAGAGCAGCGGCACGATGATCCAGCCGACGAACCAGGCCAGGAACACCAGGCCGAGCAGGTCCGCGGTGATCTCGTCGGTGTCGAGGCCGACCGCCGCCAGCCCGATGGTGAGCGCGGCGCCGAGCAGGCCGAGCAGCAGCTTGGCGATACTGGTGATCGCCTGCTCCGGCCGGAAGGAATGCGCCAGCACCCGCAGGCGCATCCGGATCAGGACGACAGCCACGCGAGCCCCTCCGCCCCTTCGGTGTGCCCGCCGACCAGCGCGACGAACGCCTGCTCGAGACCCTGTTCGCCGCCCCGGACCTCGTCCACCGGCCCGACCGCGACCACCTTGCCGTCCGCCATCACGCCGACGTGGTCGCACATCAGCTCCACCAGCGCCATCACATGGCTGGACAGCACCACCGCGCCGCCCGCGGCGACGAACCGGTTGAGGATGATCCGGATGGTGGCCGCCGACACCGGGTCCACCGCTTCGAACGGCTCGTCGAGCACCAGCAGCTTCGGGGCGTGCAGCAACGCGTTGGCCAGGCCGATCTTCTTCCGCATCCCCGCGGAGTAGTCCACGATCAGCGTCCGCTCGGCCTCGGCCAGCCCCATCACCTGCAGCAGCTCGGCGGCCCGCGAGTTGGCGGTCTCCCGGTCCAGGCCACGAAGGAGGCCACTGTAGACCAGCAGCTCACGGCCGGTGAGCCGCTCGGGCACGGACAGGCCGTCCGGCAGCACCCCGATCAACGCCTTGGCCTTCGCAGGCTCACGCCACACGTCCACACCGAAGATCCGCACCGAGCCGGCGTCCGGTCGCAGCAGGCCGACGGCCATGGACAGGGTGGTGGTCTTTCCGGCGCCGTTCGGCCCGACCAGACCGAAGAACGAGCCGCGGCGGACGGTGAGCTCGGCCGAGTCGACCGCGACCTTGTCACCGAACACTTTCCGCAGCCCGGAGATCTCCAGCGGGGCCGAGGCGTCGTCGGTCGTCACAGGGGCCGTCGTCGCTTCTCGCACCGCTCGATTGGAGCACAGCCCGCCGCCGCACACCCTCGTCAATCGGTACCAGGCTCGGCAGTCGCCTCCTCCCTTTTGATGAGGCCGATATCCCTCTCTACGCCGATCGTCAGGACATGCGGAGATCAATAGCATCGGTGCAATCAGATCATTATGTCCGATTTTCCGGCTACGGCGGAGGGTGCAGATGACCGCGCGAATGGCTCGGAAGTGCTCATTACTGCTGGTCACGTTGCTTGTCTTGGCAAGCGGTTGCAAAGAGACCGACCAGGCCAACGCCACGACCAGCAAGGCGAAGGCGTGCGTGCAGGCGCTCAACCTGGCCGCCATGGTGCCGGACTACAAGAACCGTGAGCGGGACGCCGACGAGCTCCAGAGCCGGGCGAACCGGCTGCGCGATCTGGCCGGAAAGGTCACCGACAAGGAGGTCGGCGGGGCCGTCGGCGGACTCGCCGACCAGTACGCCAAGTCCCAGCGGAACAAGCGCGAGACGGTCGAGACGTTCGCCACCTGGGTCCGGGACACCGTCCGCAACATCGACAAGCTCAAACAGGTGTGCATCTCATGAACAACGGCGGCGCGACAGGCTCAGGCGGCACCCGCCTGATACACGTGGACGCGCTCCGCGGGTTCGCCCTGCTGGGCATGCTCGCCGTGAACATGGCCTTGTTCTCCTCCGGTTACGCCTTCACCGGAATCGCGGACCCGACATTAAATTCCTGGCTGGACGACGCGGTCGAGTGGACAATCTTCTTTTTGTTCACGATGAAGTTCTATCTGCTTTTCTCGTTCCTTTTCGGATACAGCTTCACCCTGCAGATGGATTCGGCCGAGCGTAGGGGTAACCCCTTCAAGCCCGCCTTCCTCAGGCGGCTCGCGGCCCTGTTCGCCCTCGGCATCGCGCACGCCGTACTGCTGTTCCCCGGTGACATATTGGCGACATACGCCGTTCTCGGTCTGATTTTGCTCGCTGTCCGTAACATTCGCCCACGGACAGCGATGGTGATCGCGGGTCTGCTGACCGTCGCCACCACGATCGCGATGGTGCTGGTCGGCCTGTCCGGCGCGATCGCCACGGACCCGGCGTCGGCGCTCATCGAGGGCGCCCGATCCACCGAAGCACTGCGCGGTAGCGCCGGCCAAGTGCTGTCCGAACACCTCAAGACGCTGCCGTGGAGCCTCGGCACGCTCGCCGTGCAGGGCCCGCTCGCCCTCGCCTCCTTCCTGATCGGGCTGGCACTGGGCAAGCGCCGGGCGCTGGCGGACCCGAGCGCACACGGGCAGGCACTGCGGTTGCTCCAGTGGGTCGGCCTGCCGATCGGGCTCTCCGGAGCGCTGATCTTCGCCAGCTTCGGCGGCACCCACGACACACTGGCCACCGCGGTCGGTTATGCCACCGCACCCCTGCTGACCGCTGCTTATGTGGCCACGGCCCTGCGGGTCTTTCAGTCGCCGCGCCTGAAGATACCGACCGGTTTCCTGGCCGCCGGCGGCCGGATGGCCCTGACCAACTACCTCACCCAGTCGCTCGTCTGCGCCCTGATCTTCACCGGCCTCGGCGCCGGACTGATCGGCAAGCTGCGGCCGGGCACCGTGCTCCTGCTGACCCTCGGCCTGTTCGTCGTCCAGCTCGTGGTGAGCAAGCTGTGGCTGCGGCTGTTCCGTTACGGCCCGGTCGAATGGCTGCTACGCGCGGTCACCTATGGCTCCTGGTCCCCGGCGCCCACCGGCGCGCAGACCTCGAAGGTGGTCACCTGATCTCAGACTGAGGAGGTAAAAGCCTCGTTAATCCTTGGCTGCGGCGTGACCCGCAGGCCAGTTGGCCACTAACCAACCGACTAGAGTCGGGACGAGTGGCGGTACCGTCATGCCCGCATGCGGAAAGAACGACCCCACTCAACCCCTATTCTGATAGGACCCCCTACTCGCCCCTCCCCATAAACGCCGTTCCCGCAGCTCCATTCAGGTGAACTCGCCTGAAGAAGCAGCGCTCCGCTCACCGCTACCCTGAGATCGGTCCCGGTGGGAACTGTCACCGTTACACCCGATCAGGTGGTACGGTAACTTCACTCACACGTGGATTCTGGGGAATTGACGCTGAGTCAATGGAACGGTGATGTCACAAAAGCCCTATGGGGGGTTAACTATGTCCATCGCAGAAAGAGATGTCTTTTCTGACCAGCTGAACAAAGTGTTCGAAAACGGCGGCCGGGGTCGAGCCTGTCTCGTCTCCGGTGGCGTGGCCAGCGGTAAGACCGAGCTGCTGGAACGACTCAACGACCAGGCGATCAACTCCGGTGCGCTAGTCCTCAGCGCGACGGCCTCGCCGGTGGAGCAGACGCTCCGAATGGGTGTGGTCGGACAGCTGTTCCGCAACGCGGCCGTGCCCGAAGACGTCGCGGCGAAAGCGGAGTACCTGCTTTCGGCCGGCCTGCCCACCAGCAGGCAGCCCGACCAAGACCCGCCGGCCTTCGATCAGACGACCCTGTTGCTCGCGCAGGAGATCTGCGCGCTCGTGCTCGAAATGGCCAAGGAACGGCCAGTAGTGATCACCGTGGACGACGCGCATTTCGCGGACCGATCGTCCACCGACACCCTGCTTCATCTCCAGCGGCGGATCCGGTCCGCCCGGGTTCTGATGGTCCTCGCGGAACGAACCGGCGAGGGCTCGGCACGGCTCCGGACCGAGGTCATGCGCCAGCCGCATTCGCGGCACGTCCGGCTCCAGTCGCTGTCCGCCACCGGAGTCGGCGAACTGCTGGCCGAACGGCTGGACGGTATTCCCGCCGAATCCTTCGTCACCGCCTGCGCGGAACTGACCGGCGGCAATCCGATGCTGGTGTGCGCGCTGGCGGAGGACTGGCTGGCCGCCACCGCGACGGCCGGAAACGACCAGACCCCACCGTCGGCCCCGGTCACCGGCGAGAACTACCGGCAGGCGGTGCTGTCCTACTGTCACCGCGCCGATCCCGACGCCGCTCGCGTGCTGCGGGCGGTGGCCGTGCTCGACGAACTCGCCACGACAGCCAACGTGGCCAAGGTGACGGACATGTACCCGTCACACGTCGCCGACCTCCTCTCCCTTGTGGACGGCGGCGGGCTGACCGTGGACGGCCGGTTCCGTGACCCGGCGGCGAGGAACGCGGTGCTGGCCGACCTCGATCGCCAGGAGCACACGGCCCTGTACCTGCGCACGGCCAAGCTGCTGCACGACGAGGGCGCCGAGGCGGCCGAGGTCGCGGCCTACATCGCCGCTTCGGGAGAGTCCGGCGAGACGTGGGCGACCACCTTCCTGCGGGACACCGCGGAACAGGCTGTCGCCCAGGCGAATCTCCGGGCCGCCGTGTCCTATCTGGACCTCGCGCGGCGCACCTGCGCCGACGAGCGGCAACGTGCGGAGCTGACCGTACGGCTGGCAGGCGTGCAGTGGCTGGTGGATCCGGCCGCGGCCGGTCAGCACCTCAGCCGGCTCACGGCCGACCTTCGGCACGGACTGCTGGCACGGGAGCACGCGCCGCCGCTGGCCCGATGGCTGGCCTGGCACGGTTTCGCCGACGAGGCCAAGGAAGTGCTCGCTGGTCTCCGGGACACGATCGCCGACGCCGGCCCCGCACTGACCGCCGACTACCGGATGACCGTGCAGTGGCTGCGGTTCTTCCATCCGCGGCTGGTGGAGGACACCGTCGACCCGGCCTTCGCGGATCGGGGCGAGGCCGCCGGCAGCACCCTGTTCACCGTGCTGAAGGACGGCACGACCTCGGACAGCGTGCACGACGCCGAGCAGGTGCTGCAGAGCTGGCGGATGAGCGACATGCCCATCGAGTGCGCGTTGTCGGCGCTGCAGACGCTGTTGTACGCCCAATGCCCCAACCGTGCCACGGAGTGGTGCAAGGAGTTGCTGGCCGAGGCGGAGAACCGCAACGCGACCACCTGGCGGGCGATCCTCACCGATCTGCGCGCGGCGATCGCGCTCCAGCTGGGCAACCCGTCCGAGGCGCGTGCCCACGCGCTCAAGGCGCTGGAGATCATGCCGCCGCAGGGCTGGGGGGTGGCGATCGGTTCGCCGCGAGCGCATCTGGTGCTGGCCAACACCATGATGGGCAAATTCGACGAAGCGGCCGAGCAGCTCACGCATATGATGCCGCGCACGACGCACCAGACCCGGTTCTGGCTGCAGTACCTGCAGGCACGCGGGCACTACCACCTGGCGACCGACCGGCTGCACGCCGCGTTGGACGACTTCCAGATGGCAGGCGACCGCGCAGGCCGATGGGGGCTGGACTATCCCGCGCTCACCCAGTGGCGCAGCGACGCGGCCAGGGTGTACGTCCGCCTCGGCCGCGGCGATGTGGCTCAGCGTCTCGTCACCGAGGAGCTGGAGCTGCCCGGCAGCCGGGGGCCGCGGATCAGGGCGGTCGCGCTGCGGGTGCTGGCCTCCACCGACAATCTCCGCAAGCGGGTGCCGCTGCTGCAGGAGGCCGTGGACCTGCTCCAGCACTGTGGTGACCCGTACGAACTGGCCTACACCCTCGCCGATCTGAGCCAGGCCGGTCAGGTGCTGGGCGAGACGAACCGGGCCAGGATGTTCGCCAGGCGGGCGATCCAGCTCTCGAAGGTCGCGCACGCCAACGTGCTCCACAGCAGGCTGATCGTGCACAGCAAACCGCTGCCGGGCTCGGCCGAGGTCGCGGACGAGTTCAACCCGCTGGAGCCGCTGAGCACGGCGGAACGGCGGGTGGCGGTGCTCGCCGCGCTCGGCCACAGCAACCAGGAGATCAGCCGGAAGCTGTGCGTCACCGTGAGCACGGTCGAGCAGCATCTGACCAAGACCTACCGCAAGCTCAAGGTCAGCCGCCGCACCGACCTGCCCACCGAGCTGGCGGGTATCGCCTGACAGCTCTTCTCACCACACAAGGCAGCCCCGCACTTAGCCGTAGTGCGGGGCTGCCGTCCGTGGGGGCGGGATCGTCAGGGCTTCGGCACCAGCCGGATACTCAGGACGGTGTTCCGCTCCACCGCCTCGCGGCTGTAGACGAGCGGGACGTATTTGCCGGTGCGCCATTTCTCGGTCATCGCTTCGTAGCCCGGCGAATTCGGGTCACCGGATTGCCCGGGCGCGTTGATCATCTGCGCGGCGTCCCAGTTCCCGACGTCGAGCACCATCCGGAACGAGGGTCCGGCCAGGCCCTGGTAATCGACCGGGCTGTAGACCGAGGAATTCACCGTATGCCACGACCCGCCGATCGGCACCGGCCCCGCGTTCCACCGGGCGGCCGTCGCCTGGTCGACCTTGGGTGCCAGCGGATGCGCGAACGTCACCTGGTGCAGCCCGCCCCATTGCCACTGGGCCGGATCCGCGCCGCCGCGCCGCTTGGCGTCCGCCAGCGCGGTACCGAGGGTCCTCAGCAGCAGCTGGTCCCTGGCGGCTGCGCCACCGGCACCGAAGTACCGGTCCGGGTTCTCCATGGCGTCCATCAGCACCGCCTGGTCCGGCAGGAAGATCGCGCCTGCCACCGCCGGAGGTAGCACCGAGAACAGGAAGTTCGGCCCGAGGTGCCACATGAACCACACCTCGAACAGCATCGCGGGTGCGCTCCCCGCGTCCAGCACCCCGTTCCAGCTCTTCAGCAACGACAACGCTTCGGCCACCGCCGGATCGGTACTGCTCAACGGCTGCAGCAGCGTGACGAGCCGCCGCGCCTGCAGGGAGAGCTGGTCGTTCTGCAGCGTCGCGGAGTCGGCCGGTGTGCTGCGCGGCTTCGACCCGAGCACCTCGTTGATCCGCTGGTACCGCGCGGCATTGCTCCATTCGTAGCCCACCCCCGGCGTCGTCCCGTTGTACTCGTTGGCGGTGACGACGAGTCCGTTCGCGGGATTGTGGACGCGTGGCAGTTCCGAGGCTGGTATGAAGCCGTTCCAGTCGTATCGCCCGTCCCCCGGCACCGGGAGGAGTCCGTCGTACCCGGTGCGCCGCGGCGCGAGTCCGCCGACGGCCATGCCGATCTCCCCGGACGTGTTCGCGTACACGTGGTTAAGCCCGGGCGCGCCCCAGGTGTCCACCGACTGCTTGAACTCGCCGAAGTTCTTGGCACGCAGATGCTTCAGGCTGCCGTAATAGGGCGACATCCCCGGCTCCAGCCAGGCGGCACGCACGGCGTAGGCACGGTTGCCGGCGGTGTCCGTCTTGATCACCGGACCGTGCCGGGTGAACTGGAGCACGACCTCCCTGGCACCCCCCTCGCGCAGCGGAATCCGCTCGGTGACGGTGGTGAACTTCTCCCAGCCGCCGCCGTAGCGGTACCGGCTCGGATCGGCGGGATCGAGTTCGTAGACGTAGAGATCTTCCTGGTCCATCGCCGAGATCGTCAGGCTGAACCCGGAGACCTCGTTGTGCCCCAGCGAGATCCCGGGTGCGAACGGCTCACCGGCGCCGATCACGTCGAGCCCTGGCGCGTTCAGATGGGACACGTACCGCAACGCGGGCGCCGGCAGGGCGCGGTGCGGATCCGAAGCCAGCACCGGTCGTCCGGTGCTGCTCCGGTTCGTGCCGACCACCCAGGCGTTGCTGCCCTCGGGTGCCTCGACGAGCGGGTCGGCCACGTTCGCACCCGCGCTGAAGTCCAGCCCGCCCGTAGCGAGGGTGAACACCCGCGTCACATCGTCGGGCAGCGCGCACGGGTCCAGCCCGGCCGGAACCGGCGGGCTGTGCGCGGGTTCGAGCCGGACCCGGTACCGATCGGCCTCGATCCCGCCGGCACAGGCGATCTTCGCGCGCGACACCTCGCTTCTGAGGTTCTGGCTGAGCCCGTGCGCGCGGATCCGCACCACGTCCTCGGCGCTCCAGCGGGCCGGGGAATAGCCCAGTTTCCGGAACTCCTCGGGCAGCGCGGCCGGATTGGCGGCCAGGAAGTCCACATAGGCGTTGACGCCCTCGGCGAACCGCGTCGCGGCGAGCTTGCCCTCCGGACCGTATTTGGCCCACTCCTGCGTCATGTCCTTGCGGTAGAGGAACAGCCGGGCGGCCCTGTCCTGCTCCGCGAACGATTCGCCGAGTACTTCGGAAAGCAGGCCCAAACCCTTGCGCCGCCACAGGTCCATCTGGAAGATTCGATCGCGGGCGGCGCCGAAACCCTGTGCCAGGAACACATCCGGGGTGTTCCGCGCGTAGATGTGCGGTACACCCCACTTGTCGACCAGCAGGTCCACCGGTTCGGTCACGCCGCGCACCTGCTGCGTGACCGACGGCCAGCGAGTAGTCGCGTCGGCCGTGACGGGTGGCATCCCCGCCAGGCCGACAAGGAAGACCGTCCCAAGAAGACACAGCCGCCAACGCATCGCACTCTCCCCCTGTTTCACCCCGTCTCGCGGCACGGGTGGGATTGCCGAACGTGTCACGGAAACACGCGAACATCCGAGCCGTCTTCGCGCACGGCGGCACGACGATAGTTTGTCGTCCGCACGCTACTGAGGGCCTCGACGGGAAAGCAGCCCCTAGCCGCCACCAACTGACCCCTATTCGTCGCGAAACACTCGATTCGCCGCTGACAACCGGTGTTACCGCTGGTATCCGGTCGCGGTACTGGGTGCCTTAGGGGCATCGCTAGGGGTTGACGGTCCCCTCGCGCGACGGACATCCTGGGAAACCCGGACGCACCGACGCGGGAATCTTCTTTCCGGCACCATACCCGCGACTTCCCGAGAGTCATTTCTCCGCGAAACCTCACTGCCGGACGAACACGGAGGCTCAGCACCATGGCTGAATTCCTGCTCGACGGCGTCATGTTCGGCACCCGCCCGACCGACCCGGGCACGCGCGGAATACCGGGGAGCGGCGCGAAGCGATCAGCACAGCGAATAGTTGACCTTGGGGGCTACTTGCACAGAGGCCGCTAATCGAGTGTATTGCCGTTGAATTCCCTCCTCACGATCGCAGGAAAGTGCCTCAATGGGAAAAAATCTCTACGATATCGGGGAACTCCCTCCCGTGGGTTATGTCCCGGATCAGATGCATGCGCAGGTAATCCGCCAAGACCGCTACGGCCAACCGGACCAAGCGTTTCAGCACGAGGTTCTGCCGACCCCGCGGCCCGGATACGGTCAAGTCCTCGTCTTCGTGATGGCCGCGGGGATCAACTACAACAACGTGTGGGCCGCCCTCGGCAAACCGCTGGACGTCATCGCGATGCGGCAACGGCACGGTGCGCCGGAAGACTTCCACATCGGCGGCTCGGACGCGGCGGGCATCGTGTGGGCGGTCGGTGACGGTGTCCGCCAGGTCAAGGTCGGCGACGAGGTCGTCGTTTCAGGCTGCCAATGGGACGAGCGTGCGGCGGACATCCGAATGGGTGTCGATCCGATCGCCTCGGTGACCCAGAAAGCCTGGGGCTACGAATCGAACTATGGTTCGTTCGCGCAATTCGCCCTGGTCGACGAGTACCAGTGCCATCCCAAGCCTGTCCAGCTTTCGTGGCCGGAGGCGGCGTGCTTCATGGTCTCGGCGGCGACGGCGTACCGGCAGCTCTGCGGCTGGCAGCCCCATACGGTCCAGCCGGGCGACGTCGTCCTCATCTGGGGTGGCGCCGGCGGACTCGGTTCGATGGCCATTCAGATCGTCCGCCTTTTCGGGGGTATACCGGTCGCGGTGGTA
This sequence comes from Amycolatopsis orientalis, assembly GCF_000943515.2. Taxonomy (NCBI): domain Bacteria; kingdom Bacillati; phylum Actinomycetota; class Actinomycetes; order Pseudonocardiales; family Pseudonocardiaceae; genus Amycolatopsis; species Amycolatopsis orientalis. The sequence goes on from NZ_CP016174.1 coordinate 6,205,042, forward strand.
TCCACGGAATCCAGGGCGGATTACTGCAAGGCACTCGGCGCCGCCGGCGTGATCAATCGCAATGATTTCACTCACTGGGGCCCGATCCCGGACGCGGCGGACGCCGCCGCGACGAAAGCATGGATGAGTGAGGTCAAAAGGTTCCGTTCCACTCTGTGGAGCATCGTCGGCGAGGGCCGCAACCCGCGTATCGTCTTCGAACATTCGGGTAAGGACACGCTGCCCACTTCGGTGTACGTCGGTGACAACGGCGGCATGATCGTGATCTGCGGCGCCACCACCGGTTACCACGCCGACATCGACCTGCGGTTCCTGTGGATGCGCCAGAAGCGGCTCCAGGGATCGCATTTCGCCAACGCCAAACAGTGCCGCGCGGTGATCGAACTGGTGGGAGCGAAACGCCTGGACCCGTGTCTGTCGACGACGGTGGGATTCCACGAGCTGGGGCAGGTGCATCAGCGGATGCACTCCAACGAGCTGCCTCCCGGCAACGCGGCCGCCCTCATCAACGCGACCGAGTAATACTCGCAGGATTGCACTAGGAGGAGCCCGGCCCATGTCTTTGACCACCTCGCACCAACTTGACGAGATCTCCATCGACGGTCGCGAACTGACGATCGACGAGCTCGTACTCGCCGCACGATCTCCTGGTACGCAGGTGTTCGCGCTATCCGCGGATTCGCGGCGGCGCATCGAAGCATCCAACGCCCTCAAGCACGAGCTCGTCACGTCCGGACTGCCGATCTACGGCGTGACCGCGGGATTCGGCGACAGCAACACCCGCCAGGTTTCGAAGCACAAGACCGCCCAGCTGCAGGACAATCTGATCCGCTTCCTGTCCACCGGCGTGGGTCCGTACGCCACCCCGGAAGTAGCTCGGGCGACGATGGTCGTCCGGGCCAATTGCCTCGCCCGCGGTGCGTCCGGGGTGCGCCCGGAACTCATCCAGACCATTGTGGACTGCCTCAACGCGGAGATCCTGCCGCGTATTCCCGAGCGTGGCTCGGTAGGCGCCAGCGGCGACCTGGTCCCGCTCAGCTATCTGGCCGCCATGATCACCGGACAGGGCACCGTGTCCCATCGAGGTGTCCTCAAGCAAGCGGCGGACGCGTTGCGAGAGTGCGGGATCCAGCCGCTCACCCTGGAGGCCAAGGAAGGCCTCGCGCTGGTGAACGGAACGTCTTTCTCTTCGGCGTACGCCGCGCTCGCCGTGCACGACGCCGAGCGTGTCGCCGAGGTCGCGGAGTGCTGCACCGCCATGGCGAGTCAGGTACTCGCCGGAAACCCTGGCCACTTCGCGGAGTTCCTGTTTCTGCAGAAACCGCACGACGGGATGATGACCAGCGCACGCGCCATCCGGCGGTTGCTCTCCTCCGTGGCGCCGATCGACGAACCCACGATCCATCCCGATGTGAACTTCCGCGAACTCGAACAACCGATCCAGGACCGGTATTCGATTCGCTGCGCCCCGCATGTCATCGGGGTGGCACGGGACACGGTCGGCTGGGCACGCAAGTGGCTCACCGTGGAGGTCAACTCGTCCAACGACAATCCCTTGTTCGACACGGCTTCCGGCACCGTCCACAATGGGGGGAACTTTTACGGTGGACACGTCAGCCAGGCGATGGACTCGGTGAAGACGGCCGTGGCCAGCGTCGGCGACCTCCTGGATCGCCAACTCGAACTGATCGTCGACGAGAAGTTCAACAACGGGCTGACCCCCAACCTGATCCCGCGGCTCGCCCACGACAATTTCGAAGCCGGCCTTTTCCACGGGTTCAAGGGAATGCAGATCACCGCGTCCGCGCTGGCGGCGGAAGCCCTCAAGTGGACGATGCCGGCGACGTCGTTCTCCCGGTCGACCGAAGCGCACAACCAGGACAAGGTCAGCATGAGCACCATCGCTGCCCGTGACGCGCGCTCCGTCGTCGAACTCGTGCAGCAGATCGCCGCGATCCAGCTGATCGCCCTGTGCCAGGCGGCCGACCTCCGCGGGCTCGACTACCTCAGCAGCCCGACGCTCGCCGTCTACCACCAGATTCGCGCGGTGTCCCCGTTTCTCGACCGTGACCGCGCGCTCGACGAGGACATCGAGCAGGTCACCGCCCTCATCAAATCCGGCGAACTGACCATCGATCCCATGCCATGAAAGAAGTCTTCGCGGAGCCGGCGATCACGTGCGAGAACGGGGCGGACGGCGTACGGATCCTTCGTTCCACCGAGCCGCTCGGGCCCTACCCGCGCTCGCTCGCCGATCCGCTCCGCACCTGGGCACGCGAGACGCCTCACCAAGTCCTGGCGGCCGAACGCGGTCCGTCCGGTGACTGGCTTCCCGTCACGTATGGCGAGGCGAGAACGCGGGTCGACGCGCTGGCCCAGGCGTTGCTCGATCGTGGTCTCGGACGGACGAGCCCTTTGCTCGTCCTGTCCGGGAACACGATCGACCATCTCCTGCTCACGTTGGCGTGCTACACCATCGGAGCACCGATCGTTCCGGTGAGCGTGGCGTACTCGGTACGGTCGGACACCCACCTTCGCCTGCGGGCGATCACCGAACTCGTGCGGCCCGGCCTGGTGTTCGCCGACGATGGTGAGCTGTTCGGCCCCGCGCTCGACGCCGTGACCGCTGTCCGCGGCCCGGCCTGTCGCGAGCTGGTGGCCCGCAATGCCCGCGGGCCACGCCACGAGTCACTCGATGAACTGCTGCGGACGACCGTGACCGCCGACGTCGATCGGGCGTTCCAGGCGGTGACCGGTGACGACGTCGCCAAGATCCTTTTCACGTCGGGATCCACCGATGTCCCCAAAGGCGTGCTCAACACGCACGCCATGCTGGCCGCCAACCAGCAGATGCTCCGGCAGATCTGGCCCTTCGTGGCAAGGACCCCGCCGGTGCTGACCGATTGGCTGCCGTGGAGCCACACATTCGGCGGTAATCACAACCTGCATCTCGCGCTGCGCAACGGCGGAAGTCTCTTCATCGACAACGGGAAGCCGACGCCGGATCTCTTCGACCGCACCCTGGAAGCACTGCGGTCCGCGCCTCCCACCATTTGTGTCAACGTCCCGGCCGGCTACGCCATGCTCGTACATCGGCTCGAGCAGGACCACGAACTCGCGTCACAGGTTTTCAGTGCGGCCGAACTGATCCTCTATGCCGGAGCCGCGCTCGACGGCGGCCTCCGAGGCCGACTTCACCGGCTCGCGAAAAAGGCGACCGGACGCGACATCCCCGTGGTCTCGTCCTGGGGAGCGACCGAAACGGGACCGGCCGCGACTTCGACCTACGGCTCGGCCCGCGACGGCATCGGTGTGCCGCTGCCCGGGGTCTCGGTCAAGCTCGTACCCCACGGTGCCCGTCAGGAAATCAGAGTGCTCAGCCCCTCGGTGACCGCGGGCTATGTCGGCATGAACAACGACACCGTGTTCGACGACGAGGGATACTATCGCTCCGGTGACGCTGTCCGGCTCGTCGACGACGACGATCCTCGCCAAGGCTTGGTGTTCGACGGCCGTATCGCCGAGGATTTCAAGCTGTCCAGCGGAACGTGGGTCGCACCCGGGCGTCTCAGGGAGACCTTGCTCGCCACGACCGGGATCCTGGCCGACGCGGTGGTGGTGGGAGCGGACCGATCGTCCGTCTCGGCGTTGTGCTGGCTTCGGCCCGGACGCCACAACGAAGATCCGGACGTGCGGCTGCACCTGGCGCGCAAGCTGGCCGAGCTGAATCAGGGCGCCGGATCGGCCTCCCGGATCGAACGTCTGCTGCTGGTCACCGAACCACCCAGTCTCGATCACGGTGAAATCACCGACAAGGGCTACATCAACCAGCGCGCCGTCGTCACCCGGAGAGCGGCTCTGATCGCTTCGATGTACCAGGAGCCGCTGGATCCTGCTGTCGTCCGCCCGGCGTACGCGGCGCCCCCGGCTGCCGAACTGCCCGCTTCGACCTGACTAGCGTCTGCGGGTAGTGGGGGCCCGATGCGGAGTCGTCGGGCGCTTCGCGGTCGTCGTGGCGCGATGAGTCGTCGTGGTCCGCGTCGTCCCCGGCGTCTGCTGGGTCGTGGTGGTCGTCGGGGTTCCCGGCGGCGACGTCGTCGTCTTCACGGGACCTGTCTCCACCGTCTTCGGGGCCTTCGTGGTGGTCACGGGGACCACCTGGCCCACGCCCGGCCCGCCCCCGGCGCACGCGCCGAGCAGCACACTCGCGCTCACCACCAGGCCACAGCACCACACCCGCATGGCCGGACCCTAACAGCCGCCGCCGCCCCGTCCGGCCACTTCGATGTGATCTCTTCGGCCCTTGGGACCGGAGATCACGGCCAGTACGGGCGAGCCCGTTGCGCGGAGCGGACGATGGCTCTTCCGTCGATCGTCGTCGCGGTGGCGCCGATACCCATTTTCCGCCACTCGATGATGAACTCGAAGGGACCTGGCGGAGGGAGCGGCCAGAGCCAAAGGCGCTGTTCGCTCTGGTAATACCGGTCGTCGCTGCTGAATCCGCTGCCCGCGTCGACGAGCCTGGGAACCTCCGGCCGAGCGGCGGGATTCGTCCAGCCTTGGTGGACGTCGCCGACCGTACTGGCCTTCGAGCCGTCGGGAAAGCGGACTCCGAACTTCAGGTCGATGTCGGTCGGTTCGGGAGGGAAACCTCTGGTGGCCTGTCTGTCGGTCAACGCCCTCCAGGCCGCCTCGTCCAAGGAACCCCGCCGGACGGCCGACTGCAGGGTGAAACAACAGCCCTCCCGAAAAGCGAGAACGTGCTGCAACGCGACGACCGTGTCGTCCGTCCTGACGACGAACTGCTCGATCGGTACGGGATGGCCCAAGATGTCGTCGGGCGGTCCCCGCCAGGCATCTCTGTGCATATCCCCCCTTCCCGTCCTGACACGGCTACCATCGGGCAGCCGCGACCTTGCGACGAGAGGAGATCCGTGGACTCCCTGCCGGCGACACTCGGCGTCGTGGCCATCGTGGTGCTCGTCGTCCTCGTCTTGGCCGCACTTTTCCTCGTGATCAAGCTGGTCCGGAAACACCGTCAGGTCCACCGGCCGGACACGCCGGTGCCCACCAAGATCGCCTATTGGCTTTCTCTGGTCTATACGGTTTTCCCGTTCGATCTCTTGCCGGACCCGATCTACTTCGACGATATCGTGGTCCTGGCCGGCGGATTGATCTACGTCGGCAGCTCGCTCAACAAGAAGACGCGCGACGACCGCCGCTTGGACTGAGAACCGCGAACCGAATCGGGATGCGATCGCCGGGTGTACTGCTCTGTTCGAGTGGTTGTGTTTTTCCGTTACGGCGCCCGCTGATCACCCGCGGCTAGCGTCGGCAGGGGAAATCCGGAATCCGAGGGGAGATTCACCTCATCATGCACCGAAGATTTTCACGCCCTTTGAAGAAGCTCCAGCTCGTGGCCGCGCTCACCGTGGCCGGCCTGATCACCACCACGGGCACCGCGCTCGCCGACACCAGCGCCGACCGCGACGTCGTGCAGGAGGCGCTGGACCAGATCACCGCGAGCGGCGCGGCCCTCGGCGTGCAGGCCAGGGTGACCGACGGTCGCCAACGGTTCACCGCGCGCTCCGGCAAGGCGGAACTGGGTTCGAACCGCCCGGTGCCGGAGAACGGCCGGTTCCGTATCGGCAGCATCACCAAGACCTTCGTGTCGACGGTGCTGCTGCAACTCTCGGGCGAAGGCAAGGTCGCCCTGGACGCGCCGGTCGTCCGCTACCTGCCCGGCCTGGTCGACGGCCGCATCACCGTGCGCCAGATCCTGCAGCACACCAGCGGCCTCTACAACTACACCCAAGCCCTGCCGCTCAGGCCGGACGAGTTCGAGCCGATCCGCTTCAAGCACTGGACGCCCGAGGAGTTGCTCAAGATCGCCACCGGCAAGCCGCTCGACTTCGACCCCGGCACCCGGTGGAGCTACTCCAACACCAACTACGTGGTCGCGGGCCTGCTGGTGGAGAAGCTGACCGGCCGGCCGTACGAGAAGGCCGTCGAGCAGCGGATCCTGAAGCCGCTGCGCCTGAGTGACACCGAACTTCCCGGCGACGACGTCGACATCACGGGGCCACACGCCCACGGCTACGTGACCGTGGCGGGCAAGCCGAACGACATCACCCGCATCAACCCGTCGGTCGCCTGGGCCGCGGGCGAGATGATCTCCACGACCCGGGACCTGGACACGTTCGGCGTCGCGCTGGCGAGCGGCAGGCTGCTCAAGCCCGCGCAACAACAGGAGATCACCAGGACCACCGCGGTCAGCCCCGGGTACGGCCTGGGCCTGCAGGTGGAGACCCTGCCGTGCGGGAGCAAGGTCTGGGGTCACGGCGGAGGCATCCCCGGTTACTCCTCGCAGCTGCTGACCACGCCCGACACCACCAAGCGGCTGGAGCTCTCGGTCACCAGCGCGCCGACCGGCGGCGACGCCGACGAGGCGCTCCGCAAGCTGCTCACCGAAGTGTTCTGCTGACGAGAGAGGTGCCCGTGCTCTCCCTGCCGAAAGCACGGGCACTCTCGGCTACGAAGCCGCCACGGTGGCACGGACGGGTTCCTTGGCCTGCGTGGCGAAGTGGGCGGTGACGATCGCGCCCGACATGGCCAGGATCAGGCCCACGATGGTGAAGGCGGCGAAGCCGTCGCGAACCCTGTCGTCGAGGAAGACCAGGCCGATGACCGAGGACAACGCCGTGTTCGTGGTGAACATGATCGCGTTGACCGCCGTCGCGCCGCCCTTCTGCAGGGCCAGTGCGAACGAGACCGCCGCGGCCAGGCCGTTCAGGATCATCGCCCACACGGCCGGTTCCACCAGGATCGCCCAGCCCGACGACGAGACGTCCAGGGTGCGCGCCGAAATACCGACGACACTGAAGCCGACACCTGTCGCGAAGCCGAGCACCTGCGCGGCCCACGGTCGGTCGAACCGCCTGACGTACCACGCGATCGCCCCCACGACCAGCGCCATCGCGGGCAGGACCCAGCGCCAAGCCGACGGGAGCACCTTGGCCGGCCCTGGCTGCGCCGACAGGCCCAGCAGGATCAGCCCGATCGCCCCGACTCCCAGCGCGACCCAGCCCGGCGCCGCCAGGCGCGTGCCCATGAACGCCGAGATCGTGGCGGTCACGCCGACGCTGAACGCCAGCACCGACTGGACCAGGAACAGCGGCAGCCGATGCAACGCGGCCGCCGCGGCGGTGAAGCCGACCAGGTCGACGCCGATGCCCAGGAAGTAGACCCATTGGCGCCGCAGGTGCACCAGGTCCAGCGCGCTGCCGCCATAGGCGCCCGCGCGACGGACACCGATCGACTCCAGCACCGAGCCGGCACCCGAGGCCAGCGCGGCCAGCAGCGCGAGGACGTATCCGACGATCATCCCCGCAGTCTGTCAGCCGTGGTCAGCCCCGCTCCCCCTCAGGTCCGCTCGCCGCGCGACAGAGGGACCCGGGCTCGATAACGTGCCGCTTTGACGTGCCACGCGAGTATGCCGGACAAGTAGTCACTCGCACCTTCCACCCAGGCAGCGAGATCGGCACGTTCGGCGTCATTCAGCTTCAGCCGTGCGGCAGCTTCGGGAAGTTCCACGTCCAGCGTGTATTCGAACTGGCGCAAGCGCGCGCTGACGAGGTCGTTGGCGATACTCACGGCCTGCGGCAAGGGACCGCCCAGTAGATTCTGGACGCTCAAGACCAGGTTGGTCGCACATCCCTCGTCGTCGATTTCCCGTTCGTACGAGAAGATATCGTTGCTCAGGGCCATGTAATCCATAAAGGAATCGAGCAGGACCTGGATCTCCCGGCTGTTCCTGATCTTCTCGGGAATCGTCACACCGGTGGAAATGTCCACATAGAACGCCGCGGTGTACGAGCCGAAGGTCTCTCTCCTCAGCTGTACATATTCCACGAGGTCGAGGACCCTGCCCGTCGCGAGGTGGACCATCTCCTGGATCGCACCGGCGCAGAACCGGGTTATCCCGTCCTTCCAGTCTCTACGCCAGCGTGCCGGTCGCGACTCGATGAGCCGGGGCCACAGGTCTGCCAGCCCTTCCTCCACGGCGTTCCTCGGCGAGGGAACGGGTTCATCCGGCGTCAGCGGCATGAAGGTCGGCAGGCGTTCGATATGCTCTCGTGCACCGTCGGTATCCCTCGTGACCTTGTACCGGCACTGGAAATGATCGTCGAACGCGAAGTACCAGACCATGATGTCGTGGAGCAGCGCAGCTGCACGAGGCGGCGCGACAGGCCAGCAATAAGCAGTCAGCTCAGGTGCGGCGATCGTGTGGAACACCGACAAGTCGTCCCAGACCGCCCAGTCGTCGGGATGCCCACCGCCGCTGAGCATTCCCATGGCCCGGGCCCAGGATTCCGACCGCTGGAGCAACATGTCCAAGTGAGGGTTCACCCGCGCCTGGAACGGCATGGGGAACTTGAGGGGTTCGGAGACCTCCCGATGATCATCGTCCAGACTCACAAGTCCTCCACGTCTCTCGGCCGGCCTGCTTGTCCTCCTTCGCGACGATGTCAACGACCTCTGACATTAAGCCACTCTCAGAGGGCTCGCGTAGAGGTGTTCTTTGGCTTCACCCGAATGAACCGGGCATTCACCATGAGCGTATCGACGCAGCGGACAGCGGCACCGAGGCACGACGAAAGTCCACTATGGCCACAGCGGCGGCGAGTTCCTCGACCTCGCCGGAGGACATGACTCATCCCGGGCCCCGCCGTGCTGTTCGCGATCAGCCGCGCCCTGGCATACGGCAGGCGGAGCGCGCTGATGACCGTGACGGCGGGGCGATCGGCAGTTTCGTCGCCGCCACGGCCGTCGCCATCGGGGTAGGCGCCATCATCCAGACCTCCGCCGTGATCTCCACCGAGATCAAGTTCGCCGTCGGTTTGGCCGTCAGCCGCCGCAAGGAGTAGGTCGAGAGCCGAGCGGGGACCTCGTCGCGCCACGGCTACCCTACCGAGCACAGCGGCGGTGCGCGTGCCCGAACGTCGCCGAAGGGAGGCCCGGGATGGACGGACAGACGATCGTGGCGACGATCGCGGCGAGCGTCTCTCTCGTCGCGATGGGCATCACCGCCTGGCAAGCGGCAGAAGCACGCAAAGCACGGAAAGCGACGGAGAAGCAAGTAGCGACAGCGGAAGCCGCCCTGAAGGCTGCGCTGGACCAAGCCGAATCGGCGAAGGAGTCCGCGTCCGCCGCTTGGCGGGCCGCCGACAGCGCGGAAACCTCGGCCCACGCCACGCAAAGACAGGCGGACATCGCCGACGCCGCCCTGCAGGACGCCCGCGCCGTCCGAGACGAAGCGGACGGTCCAGAATTCGAGCTGAAACCGGGGACTTCGTCGAAACCGGGCAAGAAGGCCGTGGCGGTCACCATGACCAAGGGCCCTCAGGTCCGGGTCACACTGACGGCCGTACGCCCCGATAGTTCGGTGCCTCACGAGGAAGTCTCGGTCGCCGCGGAGAACCGGGTTCACACCTTCGTGCGGAACACGACCCGCGAATTCGTCATCGACTGCGCTCAACCCGGCAATCCTCGGCTGGTGTACCTCCGCATCGAACTCACCTGCGAGGAGGTCCGCGGCCGGAAACGCAAATGGGTCCGCTACGAAAGCGTCAGCTTCCCCGGACCGACGAGGTTCCGCGAACTCGGTCATCGCTGACCAGGAGAACGCTCTCCGCTTCCGAGATGACGCACCCTGGACGCCGTCGAGGGTGAAAGTCCGCCCCGCGGGCATGACCCGTAGGGCCACCTGCACCATGTACGGCCACAGCGGAAATCGGGTGGTCGCGGGCGGGGGAGCGGTGTGATGATCTTGCCATGGTCCATGTCATACAGCTGACCTTCAAGAAGGTCAGCGTGCTGCCCGTCGCAGACGAGGACGCCCGGGCCGGCGCGATCAGCGGGCTGCTGGGCGCGCTGCGGCAGAACGGCCAGATCCTCGGGCAGGACTGGCCGGTCTTCGATACCGGCCCGGAGTACCGCGCCGTGGTGATGGTGCCCGAGCCGGTCAGCCTCGAGCCGCGACTGCACAACCAGTGGGTCCGTCGCGGCCTGGACGGGCTCACGCCAGCTGGGCTGGACACACCGCTGGTCGAGGTCCTGGGTCCGGATCCCGGAAGCGCGCAGCCGTGCACCTGCCGGGAACCCGGCGGGTACCTGCTCTGGACCACCTACCTGCACGTGGAGTCGCCGCTACGGTGCCTGGACTGCTTCGGCCCTGTCCCGCTGTACCGGATCCCGCCGACCGACCCGTCCAGCTACAACCTGGTCATGTCCTGGCAGTCCGATTACCAGGCGTGCGACACGCTGCAAATGAACTGCTCGACCTTGGAATACCCCGGCCTGACCGAGATGAGCGGTCTACGCAGCAGCCTGACCCGACGCGGCCGCGACATCTGCGACCGGATCACCGAGTCCACCGGACACCCCACCTACTACTACCTGTTCCGGTATCACGGCCGCCGCCGCGGGGAGGAACAACTCAGTTGCCCATCCTGCCACCGCGGGTGGCGGCTGGCCGAGCCCTTGCTCGATCATTTCGATTTCCGATGTGACCACTGCCGGCTGCTGTCCAACCTCGCCTGCGACTGACCTCGCCCTGCGAACGCACCGGTTCAAGCCCCCCGCGGCCGTCCGGTCTCACAACTCACCCGCGAACGGACTTTCCCGGCTACGGAACACATTTCACTGGCAACGGCTTCCAGGATCGAGGAAGGCCCCGCTCTGTTCGCTATCCCGAGGTGTGGTCACTGTTCGCAAGCAGGCCCATCGAAGATTCACCCGGCGAAGATCACCAAAACTGCCCGAAGCACGATTTTCCTTGCCACGGAACAGTTTACTCGGATCCGTAAGGACTCCGAAAGGTTCGGAACCCACGCCCCGAAGGCTCCGTCGGATCGCCAATTCAGATCCGCGCGAAAGGTGAATCCGATGACCTGTCCAAGGCCGGCCGACCAGCAGCACACCCCGCCCTCGACCGTCGAACCCCGCGTGGCCCTCGGGATCCTGGTCGCGGTTATCGCCTTGATCGCCTTCTGCGTCACCGGCTTCGCCGCCCCGGGGTTCCTGCTCCGCAAGAGCGCCGGGATCTCGTTGCCCGCCCCGTCCTCCAGCCCGGCGACAACCTCCACTCCGATGAGCAGCCCGAGCAGGACCACGGCCGGCCGCACGACCCGCCCGAGGGTCACCGTGACCGTACGCCCGGCTCCGAAGCCGCCCGCGGAGGGTGTTCAGGTGGTCATGAACTTCCTCGCGAAGATCGCAGGGAGCGACAGGGCGGGTGCGGTGGCGGCGGCCTGCGAGGCGCGGAAGCGGTTCATGGACGACAAGATCGACTCACTTCTCCCGCTAGGTTCCCGCGTCGAGGTCACCAGGGCCGGCGGAACCGCCAAGTTCGTCCTGGCCGACGTCACCGGAGTCGTCAAAGGACGGTCCGCCAGGGGCACCGTGATCGCGGATCGGACGGCGGACGGCGGCTTCTGCATCACGACTTTCAGTATCCGCGAGGCGCGATAGAAGTCTCGGTGGACACCTTCGGGATCCGTCCACGAGATCCAGTTCCTTCTGAACCCGGAGGACAGTGCTCGGTGAGTCGTCGCGTGGGGACCTATCGGCTCGCGGGGTCGGCCTGGTCGTCCGCGGACGTCCTGGGGTGCGCGGCGGAGCCGTCTGCCGTAGCGGAGGCTTCGATTCGCCGCCGTTCGAGGTCGGCCGCGATGCCGTCCAGGACACCGTCGAGACCCGCGGCGAACAGGGCGTCGAGGTTCCAGGGGTCGGCGCCCGCGCGCATCGCGGGGGCGAGCCGCGGGTACGCGCCATGGTCGAAGATCCGGCGGCGTTCCTCGTCCCGGGTGCGCGCCGACCGCGGCGCGATGGTCCGCGCCTGTCGTTCCGCCTCCACATCGCTGACGTAGGTCAGGGCCACACCCTGCACGTAGGAGGCGAAGGTGAACATGTATCGGAAGGCGTCGGCAGGGTCGAGGCCGAGTCCGTCGAAGGAGGAGAAGGCAACTTCGCTGTCTGCCGCGAGTGCCGGACTGGAGTGGATCCGGGTCGTCACGAGGACCTTCGACAGGATCCACGGGTGGCGGTGGTAGAGCTCCCAATCGCGATAGGCGGCTCGTTCGAGGCCGTGCCGCCAGTCACGCGGCGGCACGTCGGGCAGCGGGGCGTCGGCCAGCGCGGCCTCCACCATCAGAGCCACCAGTTCGTCCTTGGATGTCACGTGCCGGTACAGGGCCATGGTGCTCGCTCCAAGGTCTGTGGCGACCCGCCGCATCGACAGCGCGTCAAGCCCTTCGGCGTCCGCGACCCCGATCCCCGCCCTCACGATGCGCTCGATCGTGAGATGTGGAGCGGTGCCGCTCTCCTCCGGGACGTCGACCAGCTCTTCCGTCCTGCGCGCCCGATAGGCCCGCGCCTGGCAGGCCCGGGAACAGTAGCGCCGCGGGCGTCCCCGTTCCGCGGGCTCCAGCGCCCTTCCGCAGGACATACAAGCCGACGACTCTGCCATCATGCCCCTTATCGTCACAAGCTACGAGGTTGTGACGAAATTCTATCCCACATCGATCACATCGCACTGAACAGGTGTTTCTCGCGCGAATAATTCGTTTGCTGCCGCCCGTGCCCGCATGTGTATCTTGTACGCGTTCATGCGTATTAAGTACGCAAAACGTGACGAAATAAGCTCGGGAGCGACGGAATGATCGAAGAAGGCAAGAGAGCCGGAACCAGGCAGTGGGCCGGACTGGCCGTCCTGGTCCTGCCCTGTGTGTTGGCGTCCATGGACCTGTCCGTCATGTTCGTCACGCTCCCCTCCCTGACGGCCGACCTCCAGCCGAGCAGCTCCGAACTCCTGTGGATCATGGACGTCTACGGCTTCCTGCTGGCCGGCCTGATGATCACGATGGGCACCCTCGGAGACCGCATCGGACGACGGCGAGTGCTCCTGACCGGCGCCGCGGCCTTCGGTATCGCCTCGGTCCTGTCCGCCTACACGTCCAGCCCCGAAGTGCTGATCGCGGCACGCGCTCTCATGGGAATCGCCGGGGCCACGCTGGCCCCCTCGACCCTCTCCTTGATCCGGAACATGTTCCATGACGACCGGCAACGAGCCACCGCCGTCGGCGTCTGGACGGCCGGCTTCGCGGGCGGCGCCGTCATCGGACCCATCATCGGCGGTCTGCTGCTGGAGCACTTCTGGTGGGGCTCGGTCTTCCTCGTCAACGTCCCCGTCATGATCCTGCTGCTGACACTGGGGCCGGTGCTGCTGCCCGAGTACCGCGACTCCAGGCCAGGCCGGTTCGATCTGCTCGGTGCCCTGTTGTCCCTGGTCGCCATCCTCGCGGTGATCTATGGCATCAAACTGATGGCCGAGCACGGCTTCGGTTGGACCCCGGCCGTCAGTGTCCTCGCCGGCCTCGCCGTGGGCGCGTTGTTCATCCATCGCCAGCGCACGACCGTGAACCCGATGATCGACCTCGCGCTCTTCCGCACTCGCCGTTTCACCGTGCCACTGCTCATCAACGCACTGGACACCTTCGCCATGATCGGCTTTTCGCTGTTCAACTGGCAGTTCATGCAGCTGGTGCTCGGCATGAGCCCCTTCGAGTCCGCTTTGTGGTCGCTGCCCACGTTCCTCGTGATGCCCGCGGGTATCGCCCTGGCCACCGCGATGGCGCACCGGATCGGCAAGCCCGCCGTGATGGTCGCCGGCCTGGTGGTGGCGACCGCCGGATACATCGGGCTGGCCCTGATCCGCACCGACTCGGGCATCGGCTATCTGGTCGGTGCCCTGACCGTGGTCTCGCTCGGCATCGGCGGCGTGGCCGCCGTCGTCACCGAGGTGATCTTGTCCGCCGCACCGCCGGAGCGGGCCGGTGCCGCCTCCGCGCTGGCGGAGACCTCCGCCGAATTCGGCGGCGCGCTGGGGATCGCGGTCCTGGGCAGCATCGGCACCGCCGTCTACCGCTCACAACTCGCGTCCCAGGCCCCCGCCGGCCTCAACCCCCCGCAACTGGCGGCAGCGGAGGAAACTCTGGGCGGAGCAGTCGACACCGCACTGGCGCTACCGCACCAGACCGCGGAAGCGTTGCGGAGCGTGGCCTTCCACGCCTTCACCCACGAGATGCGGATCGCCGCGATGGTCAGCGCTCTCGTAACGGCAGGCGGAGCCATCCTGATCGCCGCCATGCTCCGAGCCGCGAACACAACCCAGCACGACGGCCACGACCAAGCCGACGAACCGCCCACCATGAAATCCACGTCGTGACTCGCGGGGCTCCCATCGGCGATCACCGGGCTCAGTTCGGGTCCAGTTCGCGCCACCGGCCTGGATCGTTGAGGCGTTGCAGCCGGAGGGCCTCGTCGTGATAGCCGCGTCGGGCCTCGTCCTCGGTAGCGAAGGCCAAGGGTTCACCACGGGCCTCCGTAGCGGTCACGTACCAGCGTCCGTATTCACAGTTCTCGGGCAAGCGGCCCAGCCGGATCTGGAACGACTTGGCCGGATCGGCGGCGGCGAACTCCCAGCGCGCCACCGGGATGAGATCACCGCGGCCGGCGATCCAGTCCCGGAAGGACTCGACCGAGCGCATCCCACCTCGTTCGGAAGACCAGCGTTCCAGGATCGCCGGGTCGATGAGCAGGTAGGCGGCCAACGCCCGGCCCGCCTTCGACAGGCCGTACTCGGCGGGCAGGTCTCCGTCCATCCGGTCCCCGTACTCCCCGAGGAGGCCAGCCAGTTCCAGTGTGTCGAGGTGGCCCGCGAGCAGCTCCTCACGGACAGGAAGGATGCGATGCAGCCACCCGTCACCTTCCTCCCCCATGTTGAATCCCTCGTCGTCCTCGGCGTAATACCGGAACCGGAGCAGCAGGTCACTCCCTGCGCGCTCCACAGCGAGCCCCTCAAGGCCATCTCCCACGGCGTAACCGGCGGCAGTCGTCTCCGGCAGCACGCTTTGAGGTACCCGGAATCCAACCTGGCGGGGTCCGTGGTTGTCGAAGTAGAGCCAGGCATCGAAGGTCTTCTCGACGAAGGCGTTCATCTCCGAGGAGTGATCTCTCCCGCTCATCGAAGCGGCGAACGCGGTCGCGGAGACGAACGGCTGCCCGGGCAGCATCCGCAGAATCGACTGCGTGTCCTCGTCCAGCACACGGCCCACCACCACACCGGCAACGTGACGGAAGTGTCGCTCGTAGTCCCGGTTCCTGCGCCTGCCCACGTGTGATGATCCCTTCACATCCGTCCCGCTCAGCCCGGCCCCGCCGCCATCGCACGGTCCTCACACCCGGGGAACCCGGCACCTCAAGTCGTGGAGTGGCAGGCCCATAACGGCAATCCTTACTTCGGCGTGCGCAAGTCGAGTAACGGAAACTCCTTGGCGACGCCTGTCGCACGGGAGAAGACTGCCTGGCCGGTGGTCCAGGAACGTGCCATGTCCTCTCCGAAGACGCGAGCCAGCACCGGTGCGAGCCGCGGGGTGGCCTCGCCGATCCGGTTGAGGTCTTGAAGGAACCGCAAGCGCCTCGGTGGTCTCGGCAGCCGTGACAAGGTTTGTTTCTTGGCACTCGCTTGCACGGACGCGAACCCGAGGTTGAGCCCTGCCGTCACCTGGAACTCAGGACCGGTTGGCTGCCATTTCCGGACAGCGTCGCGCAGATCCTCCAACTTGCTTTCCAGCTCCCCCAACGCGATGTCTCCTTGCGCTACCCGGAGGTGCAGGTCGGTGAACCACGAGCGCAGGTTCTTCGCCTTCCTGGTCTCACGAAGACTCAGCGCCGCTTCGATGACGTTCGTGGAGGAGTCGGCTTCGTGAAGGACAGCCGCCAGGACGAACGGCAGTTCGACGTCGACATACAGTCCCGCCGAAGCACCGCGATCGGCGACGACCCGATTGATCTCACGGGCCCGGCACGCCCGCAGATACTCGAGGGTCGCCACCACCTCAGCTTCGCTGACCCCGGCACGACGGTTCTCGACCGCCTCCTGAAGCACTGCGAACGGGGCACGCAACGGGTGCGGCATGTACGAGGCGGCCATCGAGTCGGCGAAGCGCTGGTAGTAGAGGGTGGCGCAGACAGTACGGAGCACATCCCCTTCGGCGAACTTCTTCTCCACCAGGTTCGAGCCCGCCACCGGGATGCCGAAGAACTCCTCGGCCCCCGCCTTCGTCCTGTCCTGCCGTTGCCGGGCCCATTCCTCGGCCGCGATGAACCTCTCGGCGGCGGTGGTCGTCGCCTCCAGGACACGGGCCCTCTCCCTCAGCGCGCGGACGCGCTCCTCCAGCACTTCGACATCTTGCTCGCCGGCCGTGGTGGGCGGGATCGGCCCGGCGGCATCGCGTTCGTCCCGGATCAGGTACAGCAGGTGAAGGAATTCCATCGTTTCGCCCAGGTCGGGGAAGATCCCGCTATCGGAGTAGCCGGTTTCGAAGTACGCGCTGGTGATGTCCAGGAACGTGCCGAGCGCTCCTTCCTGTGCCAGCCGGGCGATGTAGCCGGCGAACAGTTCACTGTCCACGCAGTCTCGTGCCAAGACGGCGGACACCGCCACGGAGTCCAACCAGTCGCCGTCCTCGACCACGGACAGCACCGTGTCCAGACCGTCGAACTCCGGCGGAAGGCTCAGGGGTTCCACCAGCGTGGTGTCCGGCCAGAGCGGCCGGCGCCGGAACCGCATCGCCTGCCGCGGCTGCGGATACCACGACCGCAGCAGCCCGCGGCCGGTGCCGATCTCGTCGAAGAGCACGATGTTCTGCACCAGCTGACCCAGACACGCCAGATCCACGCAACAGCGCAGGTCCTGGTTCAGCTCGTAGTCCCATTTGCCGTCACCGGTCCGATCGACGAGCCCTGGCGCGTGGCGAAGATCCGGATCGAGGACGCGTAACGCGCCTTGCAGGGTCAGGTTGTCCATGACGACCATGCCGGCGACCACCCTCCCCATCGGTAGCGTGCAGGTTACCGCCCCCTCACAGCACCGGCGACCACCCGCAACGCACTCTCATGGCGCTGACAGCGCTGAGGTGACGCACACACGTACCGACGACGGCGCGTCACGACAACTCAACGCCCTACCCACGAATGACCGCCCCGAAACCCTGAGACGCGGCGCGCGGCGGTGTTTGACGTGACTCCAGTGTGGGCAATACGAGCCCTGTCCCCATCGCGGCGGCGGATCCCTCCTGCCGCACCAGGAAAGTGAGTCACCATGATCGTGCTCGGAGTCATCATTCTCGTGATCGGCTTTATCGTCGACATTCCCGTACTGACCACCATCGGCGCCGTTCTCGCCGTCGTGGGCGTGGTTCTCGCGATCCTCGGCGGCACGGGACGCAAGGTAGGCGGCCGCGCCCACTGGTTCTGAGCCTCATGTCGTTCGTACCGAGGGCCCCGGTCCGCGCTTCGGCCGGACCGGGGCCACGTGCTTACGCGTAACACTTCCAGTCCACCGCACCAACGAGGACCACCATGCCTGAGCCGACGCCGGAACCCGTCCCAGCCGAACTTCGGGCCCTAGCCGCCGACGCCGAAGCTCTCGCCGAGCGGACCGCGGAAGTGGCCGCCCGCCTCGAGGCCGCGGACGACAGCCACTTGCAACGCCTCGCCCAGCCGATGAACGAAGCCACCGACGATCTGGCCGGCTACACCGGCGAGATCGCCCGGGCCGCCGAGTACCTGACCCGCGTCCGGGTCTCCCGCGATCCCCATCTATGCGACGTCCCCTGGGGCATCTGTCCTGTCCACGGCGTCACCTTGCACTCGCTCGGCGACCGGGCCTGGTGCACCACCACCGGTTGCGGCAACACGTGGGACTACGACCGGCTGCACACCCCCTGCACGGAACCGGCCGCGGCGATCGCCACCGATCGCGACGGCGCGACCGGCTCGCTCTGCACAGCCCACGCATCAGACGCCGCACAGCGACTGGACGGATGCAGCATCGAGTACTTCGATGACACGGCGGCGAACAGTTGACCGGCTTCCTGCACCGCAGGCCGACCATTTCGGGCTGATGCCCGAGACCGACCAGTTCGAACATACGAACCCGGGTGGGTGAGCGTAATTCAGCCCTCGGCGGGTTTTGTCGTGGCGGACCGGTGGTATCAAGGCGGTGACTTCGAACCCTCGTCCCCGGTTCAGGAGGCGAACATGACGGAAGACCAGCACAGCCAGGAAACCGCGGAGCGGCATCCGAGCCCGGAAGAGCAATCGGGGCAACAGCAGCGACACCCCGGCTCGGGCGAAACCATGGATCCTCCACCCGACCACGGTGAGGAGTCCTATCGCGGCAGCGGGCGACTGCTGGACCGCAAGGCCGTGATCACCGGCGGTGACTCCGGTATCGGACGGGCCGTGGCGATCGCTTTCGCCCGGGAGGGCGCCGATCTCGTGCTGTCCTATTTGGAGGAAGAACAGGACGACGCCGAACGCACCGCCGAACTGGTGCGCGAAGCCGGCAGGCGCGTCGAACTCGTACCCGGTGACATTCGCGACGAGCGTCACTGTGGGCACATCATCGACACGGCGGTGTCCACCCTCGGCGGCATCGACGTGCTGGTGAACAATGCCGCTTACCAGATGAGCAGCCAAGAAGGCCTGCTCGGAATCTCCACCGAGCAGTTCGACCGCGTACTGAAGACCAATCTCTACGCGATGTTCTGGCTCTGCAAGGCCGCCGTGCCGCATATGCCGCGAGGGTCGGCCATCATCAACACGTCCTCCATCCAGGCCTCGCAGCCGTCACCGGAGTTGCTCGACTACGCCACGACCAAGGCGGGGATCGCGAACTTCACCAAGGGGCTCGCACAGGATCTGGCCGACAAGGGCATCCGGGTGAACGCGGTCGCGCCGGGTCCTATCTGGACGCCGCTGATCCCGGCAACCATGCCGAAGGAACAGGTCGAATCCTTCGGTGAGCAGGTGCCCATGGGCCGGGCCGGCCAGCCCGCCGAACTAGCACCCGCCTACGTGTTCTTCGCTTCGCAGGATTCCAGCTATGTCAGCGGCGAGATGCTGGGCATCACCGGCGGCCAGCCCCTGACCTGAGAGGCGCTAGGCCAGTTCGTTGACCGTTTTGCCGTCCCCGTCCAGGATCTTGATGGTCGGCCGGTCGTTCTCGTCGACCTGGAGCACGATTCGCGGCCGCCCTTGGGAATCGCACAACACCAGCTGCGCGCCGAAGTTGGTGTGGCAGCCAAAGGCCGCGCGCGGCGTGGCACGGACACCGGGCCCCGCATCGGGATCCGGAATGCCGTTGATGGTCAGGCCCGCACCACCTACGCCGTCCTTCGCGGACAGGCTGAGATTGATCCCGTCCACCGCGTGCGGATAGTCGAAGGCGATATGGCCGCCGCTGGGATGGACGAGCAGGCCGCCCTTTTCGTCACCGGTCTCGTCGTTGAAGATCAGATAGGACCCGTTCTCCGGTCCGGAGCGCCGCTCGGGCGGGTAGGTCTGGCCGTCGATGATCAGCGGCGGCTTACGACTGTCGAGCAGGAACCGCTGCCGTCCTCGCTTGTCCACCACGGTGAACGACGGGCTCACCTGGTGCTTGCCTTCCACCGTGGAGTCCACAGTGGACTCCGTCGCGGCCGCGGTGCCGCCTGCCAGTAACGCGCCGCCGGCGGTCGCCGCCATCCCGAAGGCCGCCCGTCGCCCGAGATCTCCTGCCATCGTCCAGTCTCCTCAAGTCGGTTCCCGGACGCTAGCAAAGATCATTGCGCGATGTGACAGATGGCCAGCATCTGTCACTCGCATGGACTAGGTCGGGTCGTACCACCGCACGCTCATGCCGAGATCCCGTACCGACGTGGCCACCCTGCGTGCCTACCCATACACCAAGGTCAAGACGTAGCATGGTGACCAGGCAGCAGGCGTGACACTGTTGACGACGCCGGTCCGGGGCAAGGCTCCCCGCTGCCGGTGGTCGCCGCAGTCGATTGGCCGACGCTGTCGTCCCTCCTCGGCTCTCCTCACCTGCCAAAGCCGGTTCCGGCAGGCCCAACTCACTCCACAGGAGACCCTCCATCACTGTTCCAGTCGTTCTGCCGCACACCGTCAGCGCTCCTCGTTCTCTCACCGATGTATACGGTCCCGGCATCGCCGTCTGCGCGCGCCCCGAACTGGCCGCCACCGAACCAGTGAACAGGCACCGCCACAGCCGTGACGTGGTCTCCGCGCGACCGATCGCGGTCGCGGCCGACACGCCGGTGATCTGCAGCGCCGGTGGCACGGACCCGGATTTGCTGGCGCACCTGCGTGACAGCGGCCTGCCGGTCGGCACAGACCTGCGCGAGTTCCGAAGCGAAGGAGAATTCGCCGCCCGCGTGACCGAAGCGATGTCCGACGGCCTGCTGTTGTCGATGGAGTACCCTCAGCCGACCACGCTCTGCCCGGACGAACGCGCGCTCAAAAGCGCGCAACTCGTCGGCTACTTGAACAACAAGGCCAGCATCACCACGTTGGTCGATCCGCGTTTTCAAGCGCACCGCAGCGTCGTGACCCGCGGGCAACTCGCGGAGGCGGCACCGGCGGAGAAGTCGTGGGTGCTCAAGGCCGCGACCAACGACGCGCACGGCGGCAGCCTCGACGTCTACCTGCACCGGGCCGACGAGCAGATCATGCTGCCGGCGTTCACCGACGTGCTCACCGAGTTCGTCGTCGAGGAGTACCTGCAGATCCTGCGTAACTGGGGCCTGCAGTTCTACGTGGGCACGGACGCGCGGGCCCGTCTGCTGGCCGTGACCGAACAACGCGTCGACACGACCGGGGTCTATACCGGCGGCAGATTCGGCGCGGTCACCGCTCCTCCCGTCGAACTGCTCGCCGAATGCCTGGCGATCACCCAGCGCGCGGCCGATGTCGGTTACCGCGGCCTGTGCAGCCTCGACTGCGCCCAAACCCAGGACGGTCAGCAGGTCGTGCTCGACCTGAACTTCCGGATCACCAGTGGGTCGATCCCGTTGCTGGCGATGCAGTCCGTCCGCCCCGACGCCCTCGACCGCCCCGCCGAGTCCGTGAAGCTGACCGTCGCCGGCGCACTCACCGACCTGCTCGCCGAGATACGCCCGGCATTAGCCGCCGGTGGCCTGCTCATCGTGGCCGGTCATGACACCGGCCGTACGGACAACCCATTCAGGCAAAGCACCTTGCAACTACTGGTCCTCGGCGACGACCCCGACGACGTGACGGCTCGACGCCGTTCTCTGGAGGAGAAGACCGGCCGGTGACGCTCAGCCGTGCCAGAGGGCGGGCGTGGTCCAGACGTCCCGCGGCGTCAATCCTGGCCGGCGCTCGTGTCGTCGCCCAGGGCGTGTGCGTTGTAGGCCAGCAGCTCCCAGGAGTGTCCGTCCGGGTCGTTCTACTTCGCCGAAAACGGCGAAGCGTCGTTCCGCGACATCGCCGCCGGGATCGCCCGGAAGTACGGCCTCGGCCCCGCCGAGGCGTGGGACATCGACGACGCCGTCGCCCACTGGGGAGAAGAACTCACCCTGTACGTTCTCGCCTCCAACAGCCGGATCCGAGGCCGCGCCTCCGCCGGACTCGGCTGGCGACCGGCACACACCTCCGTCTTGGACTGGATCCAGGACGATCTCGACTGACGCGTCGCGCGGGTGGTTTCCGGGACGGTGCGGATCACGACATCCACACCGCCCCGGAGCCGCCCTCGAACAGCCCGGATCATGGCCTTGGCGTGCAAGGGACTGACCACGGGACATGCTTCGGTGCCAGGGATGCCAGCCATCTATCCACATCGGACTTGACCGCGCTACGAACGGCGGAGCTGGCCCGAGGCACCCGACAACGCGCGGCTGAAACCAAGGTCACACCGCGGACGACTCTTCAGCCCGTCAATTCACGGCTTGCCCGCGGGACGGCCTTCGACCACCTCGGTGGCGCCTCGTTTGCTGAACGCCGCCCACAGGTTGAAACCCACCACCCCGACGCAGAGAACCGCCCACAACCAGACAAAGCCATTGCCGCGGCCGATTCCGCTGACCAGAACGAACACCAGCATCGCCATCCCGCCCACCGCCCCGAAAACAGCGACAGGTTTAGAGGGTTTCACGTTGTACGACGCCACCGATCGACTCCCCACATAGAACGAATTACGGCAAGACCGTGATGCCCTTATCCCCTACTGACCAAACGCAGCCGCCTTTGTGGACGCCGACGTTGATCCATTCGTACCAAGGCGCTGTGGCGAACGTCCGTACTCTTCGCGGCCCCGGGCAACGGGACCGCTGGGCGGTGAGCGCGACGTCGCGCGGATCCTCTGGGTTGGTGGTGTCCACTGGTTCGGTGTGGGCGGACTCCCGGACGTCGGCTTCGGCGATCGACCCCGCGCCGAGCATCTTGGTGATGAACGGCCTTTCGTTCGGATCAGTTTGAACTCCCCGCCGGCGGCCGGTTATAGAGGGGTAAGGCAAACGTGGCGCGATCGGGTCGCCGCCGTGAAGGTCCCCCTTGTCTGCCCTCACGGTAGTGAAGGAGGCCTTCACTACCGTGAGGTTGGCGAGGGGTTCCCCGAGGAGGCGGGGCGCGCCTCCTGACTGTCCATAAAGGACAGTTTCCAGCGACTCGGTGTCCGATTGATGTCGATCTGTGCGGTCCTGTGCGGGGTCGGGCAAACTGCCCAAGTCGGACATTGATCGCCGGGAAGGTGTCCCTTGTGGACACCCGTGGTCACGGCCCGGCTTCCGTCAGCCAGTCCGGACCCGCACCGGGACGCGCCACATTTGGCTTACCCCTCAAATAGTAGGGGTTATCCGGCCACGCGCCCGGTCACGTTCCGTGGCCCGGCAGAGGTCGCCTAGGCCCGTGGGGGGCCCGGCCGTCGGCTGGAGTGGTTTCGATCTGTCGATGCCAAGGCCGAGGGACCACCATGTCGCCAGTCTTGGGACCAACGAACACCAGCGCAGAAATGGAACGGGTTACTGTGCGGTTCGTTGGGCCGCAGCCGCGTTTCTGAACGACCACTCAGCGGTATGAGAGGGCGGGCAGGGTGTGCTGATGGTGTTGGCCGGGTGCCGTTGGTTGATCAGAATCGGTAGCGGAGTGTGCGGGTTCCTTGACGGGACAGGCCTGTGTTCAGGCTCATGAGGCGGGTGAGTGCGCGGAGGGGTTGGGGGAAGTAGGCGACTTCCGGGGCGCGGGTGAGGAGTTGCTCGTCGGTCAGGGCGAGGGCGGCGCCCCAGGTTTCGGGTTCGTGTGGGTTGTCGAAGCCTTGGGCGGCGGTGATGCCGAGGGTTTTGATGGTCGGGTGGTATTTCATTGCCCATGCGGCGAAGCGGGTGTAGCCGTTGAGAGCGAGTTCGCCGGCGGGGAAGTGTGTGGTCAATGCGCGCGTCATCTGCTGGAAGGTGTCGCCGGGCATGAAGGGCAGCAGGCCTTCGGCGACGATCATGGCGGGCCGGTCCCTGGGCAGCGCATCGAGCCAGCCGAGTGTGGTGAGGTCGGCGCCGAGGAGCCGGGACCGTTCCGGAAGGAACCGGGGGCGCAGGCTGATGATCTCGGGGAAGTCGATGTCGTACCAGTCGACGCCCGTGGGTGGGTCGCAGCGGAACACCCGTGTGTCGAGCCCGCAGCCCAGGTCGAGCACGATGGCGTCGGGATGCCCGGCGAGGAAGTTGACGACCGCCTGGTCCAGTTTCTTCGCACGAAGCGCGGTGCCGCAGATGAGGCTGGGTTTGACTTTGAGTTTGGCGAAGTCGTAGTCGATTTTCTCGGTGAGGTCGGCGGAGCGGGTGTCGCCGAGGATCGGGTGGGGCAGTTTGCTGTCCAGGGCCCTGGCGTAAAGGGTCAGCAGGGCGGTCTCCTGGATCGGGTCCAGGGTGAGGCGCTGGCGTTGCATGACGGATGTGTCCTTCAGGTTTTCAGGGGATTGCGGGCGGCGATGTCGCGCAGCCAGGTCAGGGACCGCTGGGCGGTGCGGATGCGTTCGACGCGGGCCCCTTCGCCGCCGGCGAGGGCGAGGCCTTGTTCGGCGATGTCGCCGAACGCGGCGAGGCTGTCGAGCTTGCGTTGGATCACCTTGTGCCAAGCGTCGTCTTCGATGCGGTAGTACGCGGTGCGGTCACCCGGCACGCGAACCTTGCGGATAAGCCCGATGGCGGTGAGGAATCGCATGTTCGAGGTCAGTGAGGCGCGGCTGGCCTGGATCGTCTCGGCGATCTGGCCGGCGGAGCGCTCGGGCGGCTCGCAGATCATCAGCAGGCCGAGGATGCGCCCGGTGATCGGCGGGAGCGCCCATTCCTCCACACAGAACGTGGCCACCCGCTCGACCCACCGCAGCATCTCGTCCTGGTTGTCCTGACTGGACACAGCGCTCCTCCTCGGCTGACTTTGTCGGGCCGTCACTGTGTCATGGCGGCCACCGACTCGTGGGTGGGCGTCGGGGTGACGGTGGCGAGCCGGGTCTTGCGCAGGTAGCGATCGAACCAGTCCACGGCCAGCGCCATCGCCTCGTCGAGGCCCGGACCGGTGTAGAGGCCGAGGACGTCGTAGGGCAGCACCTCGAGCCGTTTCGGCTCGCCGGCCTTGGCGAACGCGCTCTGTGCCTCCTCGAGCATGTGGTACGGGTCCCCCCCCCCGTTGGCGACCATCAGCAGCGGGGTGGGCGCCAGCCGCTGGATCAGGTCTTCCGGGGCGAAGGTGAGCAGGTGCTCGGTGGAGTCGAGTGTTTTCTCGTTGCGGTAGCTGGGGAACATCTCCGCGGCCAGGTCCGGCGTGTCTCGCACGGTCTCCCCGTCCAGGCTCAGGTGCGGGACCCGGGCGCTGTCCCCGCCCTCGTAGCGGCGCTGCCAGTCGTCGTCCAGCCGGTCGCGCAGCGCGTGCACACCGGCGCGGCCGAGCAGGCGTTCCAGGTACCGCCACCCGTTCCACACGCTGGGGCTCTGCACCACGACACACTTCACGCGCCGGTCGAGCACCGCGGCCTGCACCGCGACCGAGCCGCCGACGCTGACTCCCCACAGCCCGACCCGTGCGGCGTCCACCTCCGGTCGGCTCTGCAGGCAGGAGATCGCGCTGCGGAAGTCCTCGACCTGCCGCTGGGGGTGGTCCTGTCCCCGAGGCTCCCCCTCACTGGAGCCGACCGTGCGGTAGTCGATGGCCAGCACCGCGAAACCGGCACGTACGAAATACGGCGCGAACACGGCCAGCGCCTCCTTGACCATCACCCCGCTGTGCCCCAGCACCAAGCCAGGAACCGGGGTCTCCACCTCCGGCAGGTACAGGTCACCGGCACACCGGGTACCAAGGCTGTTGAACATCACCCGCTCGGGTCGCAGGACCATCTCCCCAACCTCTCCATGGGACTCATTGCTAGTTGTTTCAGTCTCGACTGAAACAACTAGCATGTCAACCCCGGCCTACGGCGCCGCACGCTCAGCCGATCTCGACGGCCATCCACGCGTCCACGGCGGGGAACCCCGAGACGACGCGCACCTGCGGCCGCGCGCACCGCGTGACGGCGTTGAGTCGTCCGCCGATCAAGGTTCCATCCCGTCATCGGCGAAAAATGGGCACGCGCACGATGACGGTCTTGGTCAGCCCAAGTCGCGCCTCTACGGGCGGCGCCCGAGGCAGCGAACGCCTGCCCGTTCGGCTGGACTTCTGGACCTTGGCGCCGCGGAGCCGCCGCGAAATCGTCATGTGGCCTGTCGATCGACCTGTGAGGCGTGATGATGAGACGTTGCTGGGCCGCGCTCGCGGTTTCACTGCTGCTGGCCATGGGAGTGGTCCCGGTCGCGTATGCCGAGGTCGCCGCGCATCCACGCCTGCTGCTCGACGCGGTGAAGCTCGGCCAGCTGAGGCAGCGGGCGCAGGCGAACGATCCCGCCTGGCTCGCGGTGCGCCAGAAATGTGACGGCTACGGGCCGGTGGAATGGCCTGATGGCAACGACTATCCCGGCGACAACGGGATCGGCGAGGGCTATCAGGGCGACGGGTACTTCGCGGCCATCGCGAACATCGGCCTGTGCTATCGCGTCGCGCAGACGGCTGATCCGGCGCGAGCGCAGGCGTATGGCGCCAAAGGGGTCGACGTCCTCGTGCACATGAGCGCGCCCGCCGGGGATCCGCACGCGCCGGATCCGCTGCGGAACGCCGGCTACGGCATCCGGTTCTTCGGTGTCGGGATGGCGCTCGGTTTCGATTGGCTCTACGAAGCCATGTCACCGAGTGAGCGCACGAGGGTGTACACCGCGCTCGATCGCTGGATCGACGCCTTCGAGAGTGGCGGGTTCGGCCGCAATCATCCGCAGGGCAACTACTTCGCCGGTTACTACGCCACGAAAGCGTTGGCCGCGCTGGCGACCGAGGGTGATGATCCGCGTGCGCCCGCGCAGTGGGCGGATTTCACCGGCCGGGTGCATGAGCGGTTCGTTCAGCCGTACTACACGGCGAACCTGGCGGGCGGGGGCTGGCCCGAGGGGCAGCAGTACGGTCCACTCGCGACGTTCAACATGCTGCTGCCGGTGGTGGCGGCCAAGACCGCCAAGGGGATCGATCTGGTGCACGGCTCCGCGCCGTTCGAGTTCGCCTCCGGTGCGGCGACCTGGTACCTGAACAACGTCTGGCCGAGCCTGCGGCGTGTCGACGACCGGGGCACCATGCGCGTGCGGCCGGAGCCCGCCGCCGCGCCGGTTCCGGTCATCACGCAGCTGGCCGGGATGCTGCCGGTCTGGGGTGATCCGCAGGCGCCCGCGTTCCACCGGTTCGCTCGTGAGGTGCGTGCGGCCAACCCCGGCACGTCACCCGACGGATTGTGGAGCGAGTTCCTGTTCTGGGACCCGAACGCGCCGGAGGCCGACTACCGGACCGGACCGCTCGCCTCGTACGCGCGTGGCATGGAGATGGCTTCGGTCCGTTCGTCATGGGACACGAACGCGACGATGGGTTCACTCAAAGCCGGGCCCTACACCAACAATCCGGACTCTTCGGAGGAGCTGTTCGACTCGGGCAGCCTGGCGGTCGCGCGGGGAAACCAGCCGTTCCTGGTCAACGCCACCGGTCAGCTCTTCCGTGGCAGTGCGGCGCCCGACGACTTCGTCTACAACGACAATTTCGGCTCCGCGTCGACCAGAGGTCTCTACAACGTGTTCTACACGGCCTCACCGACGCCGACCGGTCAAGGCACGAAGACGCGTGCCGACGGCGCCCGCACGCGGCTGAGCGCCTTCGACGCCGCGCAGGACTACGTGTTCATGCGGGCGAGCCGGCTGGAAGACATGTACCCGAGGGGCTCCGCCGCGCCGGCCATCTCGTCATGGACACGCGAAGTCGTTTATCTGCGGCCGAACCTGTTCGTCGTCCACGACCGCACGGCGACGGCCGATCCCGCGGTGGGCCAGTGGATGCGGTTCCACTTCGCCGGTGCGCCGACCCGCGTCGCCGACCCTGCGCCCGGTGTCAGCCGCTACGACATCGCGGGTGGCGGCTCGGTCAGCACGGTGCTGCCCGCCGGGCATCAGGAGCAGGTCACGCCCACCGTTTTCGGGGGCAGCGACGTCTCGCGCATCGACGTGAAGCCGTCGGCCGCCGCCGCGAGCAACCAGTGGCTCACGGTTGTCGACGCGGGCGGCACCGCGCAGGCGAGCCGGGTGTCCGTGCTCGAGGGCGCCGTACAGGGCGCCTTACTCGCCTCGCCCGATGGCACTTCCGCCGTGCTGAACCCGATCGGGGATACGCCCACCACCCCGATCCGGTACCGCCTCCCGGCGGGGACCACGCGCAACGTCATCACCGGACTGGCGCCGGACACCTCCTTCGCGGTCACGACCAGGGCCGACGCGGACGGCGTGATCGTCGAGGTCACGCCGGGAACCGGACCGCGCACGACCCAGGCCGGTGTGCTCGGCTTCACCACGAACGAGAACTGCCAGGCTTCGCCGGGCGGTGGCGTGTTCGTGTCGAAGCCTTTCCCTGCTCGCTCGGGCACGTTCGGCGCAAGCTGGGAGGTGACCCCGCAGACGGCGACGGCCGACGGCGCGGTCGGGCTGGCACCGGCGGCGACCACCCGGTGGAGCGGGCTGGCAGCCATCGTCCGGTTCGGGGCAAACGGCACCATCGACGCCCGCGACGGATCCGGCTACCCGGCCTCATCGGTCCGCTATGCCGCTGGTGTGACCTATCGCGTGCGAGTCGAGGTCGATGTTCCCGGTCAGCGGTACTCGGTCTGGGTGCAGGCACCCGGTACCGCCGAAGTTCTTCTCGCCCGAAGCTATCGGTTCCGCACCGAGCAGCAGACCGCGACGAGCCTCGCCGCGTCGGTGGTCGCCAGCGACGGCGACCGGGTCCAGGCCTGCGGGTTCACGGTACGTCCGTGAGGCAGAGGGCTTTGCGGGCCAGGTCCGCGGCGAGCGAACGGTCCTTGACGCCGAGCTTGGTCAAGATGACCGACACGTGGTTGCGCACGGTCTTCGAGCTGATTCCGAGCTGCCGCGCGATCGCCGGGTTGGGCAGGCCGGCGGCGAGCAGCTCCAGCACCTCGTGCTGCCTGCCGGTGAGCTGCGGGAGCGGGTTCCGCACCGAGTCCGGGTCGCCGAGCGCCGCGGTGACGTAGTCCGCGATCTTGGCGTCGAAGTAGGCGGCTCCGGCGGCGACGGAGTGGACGGCGCGCACGATTTGCGAAGGCGGCGCGGTTTCCAGCAGATAGCCCAGCGCGCCGGAGCGCATCGCCCTCAGCACCGAGACGTCGTTGCCGACCTCGGTGAACACGAGTACCGACGTGCCCGCGACTCCAGGCAGCGAACCCAGCCTGGCGTTGATGAGCAAGACGTCCGGACGCAAGCGGGCTGTCTCCCTCGCCGCGTCCGGCCCGCTCGTCACTTCGGCGAGAACCCTGATCTCACCGGAGAGCGCCTCGCGCAAGGCTGCTCTGGCGTGCTGACGGTCGTCGGCCACCACGACGGTCGTCGCCATGTTCCCACCCCGTTCCTCGGCTCTGGACCGAGCTTCGCGGCCGGGCGCGCGCACGGGCAGGGGTATGCCGTATCCCTTGCCGCCCGGATTTCGGGATACACGTTGTGACCAGCGGGAATCGTCAGGCGCACGGCGGGGAGTACGCGTAGTCGCCGAACTGCTCGGCCCACTCCTGGCGTGTGATCGGGGTGCCGGACAGCTCGCAGATCCGCCGCGCCGCGACCTCGATGTCGGTGTTCCAGAACCGGATGACGTGCTCGCCGGTCTCGGCCGCGATCCGCCTGCCGTCCGGAAGGAAGACGAGGTTGGTCACGGCCGCGCGCGGGCTCTGGAGGGTGGCGGTGAGCGCCGGGTGACGTGGGTCTGTGACATCCCAGAGCCGGGTGTCGCGGTCGGTGCTGGTCGTCACCAGAGTGCGATCGTCCGGGCTGAAGGCGACGTACCCCAGCGGCCCGGCGTGCCCGGCGATCGTGGCCGGTTCCGAGCGGTCGGCCAGGTTCCACAGCCGCGCGGTGTGATCGAGGCTCGCGGCGGCGAGCCTGCCCGCGTCCGAGCTGAACGCGACGCCCATGACGGCTTCGGTGAATCCGGACAGCTTCGCCACCTGCCGCGGCTTGGCGCGGTCGGCCAAGTCCCACAGCCGGACGGTCCGGTCACTGTTCCCCGAAGCCAGCTGCTTGCCGTCGGCGCTGAAGGCCACCGCGTTGACGTCGCGGAAATTGTCGGTGAGGGTGGCCAGCTTGACGGGTGAGCGTGGATCGGTGACATCCCACAGCATGAGGTCGCCGTTGTCGTCACCGGTGGCGAGTGTGCGGCCGTCCGGCGACCAGGCCACGGCGGTGGCCGTGTCCACGAAGCCGCGAAGCACGCCGAGCGCCACGGGGCGCGTCGGGTCGGCGAGATCCCAGAGCCGGACGGTCCGGTCTCGAGAGGAGGTGGCGAGCAGCCGGGCGCCCGGGCCGAACACCGTACGCTCGACGTCTTCGGCGTGACCGGACAGCGTCGACATCGGCGCCAGCCCCGACCAGTCCGTCCGCCAGAGCAGCACGCGCGCGTCCTGCCGGGCCGTGGTGGCGACGAGGCCGGAGCCCGCGTCGAGGGAAACAGTCTGAAGTGGACTGTCGTGCCCTGCGCGGTTCGACACCGGGAGGTGCCACAGGTACGAGCGGCCCGCGCTGCTCGCGGTGGCGAGCACGCTGTCGTCCTCGCTGAACGCGAGCGCGCGCACCCGGTTCGGCTGCGTCAGGCGGGAGAGTTCTCGGCGTGAAGCGACATCCATGAACCGGATGACGCCGTCGTTCGCGCCGACCGCGAGCCTGGTGCCGTCGCGGGTGAACGCCATACCCCGGACCAGCGCGTCGGGGCCGGGGAAGGAAGCAGGGGCGCCGATCTGTGTTCCGTCGACCGCGCAGAGCCAGAGCGAATGCGTTTCGTCGGCCAGCGCGAGCGTCCGCCCGTCACGGCTGAGCGTGAGCCCGCTGACCGGGCTGCCGAGCTTCGCGATCACCTGCGGCCGCGAGTCACGCGTGTCCCAGGCGATGACCTGCCCGTCCTCGCCGCCGGTGACGAGCAAGGGCGCCGTCTGGCTGAACTCGACCGTGTTGACCTCGCCGTCGTGCCCGCGCAGCGCGGTCGACTCGGCCGGGTGCCGGGGATCGCTCACGTTCCAAAGCCTGGTCGGCTGCTCCGCGGTCGCGGCGGTGACCAGCGTCTTCCCGTCGGGGCTGAACCGGACGGCCCGCGCGCCCGGTTGCAGCGGCGCGAGCCGTTCAGGACGGGCTGGGTCGGCGACGTCCCAGAGCGAGACGCCGCCGGACGCGGCCGTCGCCAGCAAGCGGCCGTCGGGACTGATCGCCAGGCCGGCGACCCGTCCGGCGTTCGGCAGGGTCGAGGTCGGCTCGGCGTGTTCGCCGTCCCACAGCTGGATCAGGCCGTCGCCCCCGCCGGTGACCAGCAGGTTCCCGTCCGCCCGCAGGGCGAGTGTGTCGAGCTGGTCGCCGCCGCCGTGCAGCCGGGTCGGGTACGGATCGGCGAACGTGCTCAGCAGCGCGCCGCGTGCGGCGGCGGTGTCGGCGATCCGGTACGCGGCCAGCGCCAGCTGCCCGGCCAACGACGGATCGGTGGCCAGCAGCGCGGCGGCGCGCTCTCCCGCCTGACGTGACGTCGCCTGGTCCCGCTCGGTCAACGCCTGCTGCCGCTGGACGATGGCGACACCACCGGCGATCGTGGTCAGCACGACGAAGACCGAAAGCGCGACGACCAATCGGCGCAGCCTGCGGACACCCTTGTGCTCTTCACGCTCACTCGCTGCCAGGAAGTCGCGCTCCAGGGCGGTGACCTCGTCGCGGTGCGCGCTCGCCCAGCTCCGCGCGCCCGCCAGCACGGTGCCCCGGTAAGCGAGTGAGGTCGCGCGTTCGTGCTGGTCCCACGTCTCGGCGGCCTCGGTGAGCCGCTGGCGCACGCGCAATCCCGCCCGGTCGGCGTCGAGCCAGCCACGCAGCCGGGGCCAGGCCCGCAGCAACGCCTCGTGGGTGATCTCCACCGTCGTGCGGTCGAGCACGAGCAGCCTGGCCGCCGCGAACGCCTCCATCGCGACCAGCGCGGCGTCCTGTTCGAGCAGTGACTCGCGGTCGGCGCGGCGGCGGGTGTCCCAGCCTTCGTCGCCTACCCGGACCAGGCGGAGCAGCAGTCGCCGGGCGACTTCTCTCGCCGTTTCGTCGAGCTGCGTATAGACGCGCTCGGCGGTTTCCGCGACGGCTCGGTTGATGCCACCGGTCAGTTCGTAGCCCGCGACGGTCAGCCGGTCCCCGTCGCGTTGCTGCCAGGTGGTGAGCAGCGCGTGGGACAGCAGCGGCAACGCACCCGGCTCATAACCCGCTTCGGTGATGCCGAGGTCTCGCAGCAGCAGTTCGACCAGGCCCGGTTCGACGGTGAGTTTGGCCTTTTCAGCCGGACGGGTGATCGTGTCGACGACTTCTTCGCGAGTCATCGCGCCGACGGCGAACTGATTGCGCGTGACGATCGCCAGCAATTCGGGGTACGCCAGGCAATGCGGGTAGAAGTCGGCGCGGACACCCAGCACGGTCGGCGTGTCCGCGCCGCACAGTGCCTTGATGACCGACTCGCGTTCGGTTTCGGACTCGCAGAGCGTGAAGATCTCCTCGAACTGGTCGACGACCAGCACCAGCCGGGTCCCGCCGGTGCCGAGCGCCACCCGCAGTGCTTGGCCGAACGTGCCTTGGTCGATCGCCTCACGCAGGTCCGCTTCGGACGCGCCGAGCGTTTTGGCGACGCCTTGGGCCAGCGCCTGCGCAGGCCGCGCGGTCGGGGTGAGCAGCAGTACCGGCCAGCTCGCCGAACCGGCGGCGGGCAGCGCACCTCGCGCGATCGAGGGCACCAGCCCCGCCTTCAACAGCGACGACTTCCCTGCGCCGGACGCGCCGAAGACCGCGAGCGGCATGCCGTCCGGCGAACTCGCCAGCCTCGCGACGAGTTCGGCGGTGAGCCGCTCGCGGCCGAAGAACCAGCGCGCGTGCTCCGGCTCGAACGCGACCAGCCCGCGATAGGGGCAGGCCGACTCGGACGCGACATCCGCCAGCTCGAGCAGGGTCCCCCGGGCGCCGAGCACCTCGTCAAGCCTGCGCGCCAGGTCGGCGGACGGCGGCTTGCGCTCGTTCTCGACGTTGCTCAGATAGCTTTTGCTGTAGTGCGTCAACGTCGACAGCGCGGACAGCGAGAGGTCGTTGGCCCGGCGCAGGCGGCGCAACTCGGCGGCGAACCGGTTCACGGAAGTGAGGCTAGCGTCTCGTCCCTGTTCTGGCTGACCTGGTTTCAGAACACGCGGTCTCGCTTCGGCCGGGATCGCACTCTCCGCTCAGGCCGCCGACCGGGTGACCCCGGCCGAACGACTCACCCTCCTACCGTCCTAAAAGGACCATGTTGCGAGAACCGCATGAATCCACCCGGTTCTTTTGAGAGATAAGCCGAACATGGCGTGATCGGCTCGCAGCTGTGAAGTTCCCGGTTCCGGAGGGGGTCGTGAGTGACAAAGAGCGTTAGAACGACACTTATCACTCACGACCCATCCCGAAACCGCGCCATATTTGCCTTACCTGTCAATAACCGTCGGCACCACTCACAATCCCGCATCGGCGCCGTTTGTACGGTGAAGCGCTCATCGGATGGTCAGTGCTTTCCGGGCGCAGCGCTGCCGCTGTACTCACCGAGGTCGGACACGAGCTGGGTCAGCTCGGGGTCGCCGTCGTAGCGCTTCTGGTGCAGTGCCGCGATCTTGGCACCCATCTCGGGGTCCGCGTCGTCGGTGATGTCGTACGACATGAACTTGTCGACGACCGGCAGGCCCACCCGGTCGGTGTTGCGGTGGGCCGGGTGGATGAGGTACTGCCAGTAGCCTTCGAGATCCTCGATGACGAACACCGCGCCCCACTCGTACTCGCCGCCGAAGTCCCGGCCGACGACGAACGACTTGACCGACGGGATCACGCGCCCCTGGTTGCGCAGGCTCTCCAACGCCTCCTCGACCTGTTCGGGCGAGGCGTCCGCGCGGAGAGTGAACCGATTGCCGTGGTAGATCATTTCTTCTCCTTCGTGACGAGGGCGCCGAGTGCGCCCACGGTGGTGAACACCCCGGTCCAGACGAAAGCACCGGCGATTCCGGCAGCCTGGACGAGAGGGGCGACGACGAGCGGCGAGAGGAACTGGCCGAGGAAGATCCCCGCCACGAGGCCGCTGAGGATCCGGCCGCGGTGCTGCGGGGCGGCCATCCCGGAGAGCTGGACGTTGAGGTGGGGCACGACGACGCCGACGCCGATACCGCCGACCAGCAGCCCCGCCACGATCCCGGCGACCGTGCCGGTGCCGGCGAGCAGCCAGCCGACGCCGAGCAACGCGATGCTCGACGCCGTGATGGTGCGCGGTCCCCATCGCAGCCGGGGAAAGACGAGCGCGCCGAGGACACTGGTCAGGGTGCTGCCCGCGATCACGACGCCCGTGACGCCAGGACCGACGCTCAGTTCGGCGAGCAGGAACGGCAGCTGTGTCGGCGCCATGAAGAACACGAGGGTCGCGACGAGTGCCACGGCGTAGATACCCAGTGCCTTCGCGGGCGGCCGGAACGCACCGCCCTGGATCTTCACTCGCGGCTCGTCACGCAAGCCTGCCAAGGCGGCCAGCGCGATGACCACGGCGACCGAGTAGAGCCAGAACGGCGCTCGCCAGTCGATCCCGGCCAGCACCCCCGCGAGTGGCAGGAACACCACACCGCCAAGGCTCGCGAACGCCTGCTGCAGCCCGAGGAACGCCGCCCGGCGCGGGCCGTCGAACCAGTCCGTGATCACCGTGCTGACCGCCGTCATGATGCCGCCGACGGCGAGCCCGAGCAGCGCGCGGCTGATCAGCAACACGGTCAGGTCGGTGATGAAGAAGCCGGCCGTGCCGCTCACCGCGTAGAGCAGCAGTGCCGTGATCAGGAGCGGACGGCGGCCGGTTCTGTCGGCGAAGGCGCCGGCCAGCGGCGCGCTGACCGCGATGGCCAGCGAGGTGATGGTCAGTGCCAGGCGTACCAGGACGTCCGCGTCGAACGCCCGGCTCATCGCGGGCAGGCTCGGCGCGATGATCGCGGCGGCCATGATGGTGAGTGTCGCGGCGCCGAGAACGGTCGCCCGTGCGAGTAGCGGAGGCTCGGTTCGTGTCGTGGTCACGCGTCCACACTGGCCGGGACTTACGGGCGGTCGCGTCGGCGAGAACCACCTAGATGGTCCGCCTAGGTGGTTATAGTCCGGTGCATGCGCACTGGTCCGCTGGTCGGCAGGCACGAGGAGATCCGCTGCCTGGACGGCTTGCTCCACGCGGCAGCCGATGGCCACGGCGGTGTCCTCGTGCTGCGTGGCGACGCCGGTATCGGCAAGACCACGCTGCTGGACCACATCCGGGAGGCGTCCGGTTTCCGGACGGTCGAGGCGTCGGGGTCGGAGTTCGAAACCGAACTGCCGTTCGCGACCCTGCATCAGCTGTGCGTCCCGGTGCTCGAGCATCTCGACGACCTCGACGCACGTCACCGCGAGGCGTTGCGAGTCGCGTTCGGTATGACCGACGGCGAGCCGGACATGTTCCGGGTAGGACTGGCGACGCTGGAACTGCTCGCCACCGCGGCACGTGCCCAGCCACTGCTGTGCGTTGTGGACGACGCACACTGGCTCGACACGGCGTCGACGAAGGCGTTGTCGTTCCTGGCGCGACGCGTCGCCGCCGAACCGGTGGCGATCGTCTTCGCCGCCCGGCACGGCCTGGACGAGCTGCCCGGATTGACCATTACCGGCCTCTCCGACACCGATGCCCGTGCGTTGCTCACCACCGCGATCGACGACCAGGTGCGGGAACGAATCCTGGCCGAGGCACAGGGAAACCCGCTGGCGTTGCGGGAACTGCCGGACGCGGGTGGCTTCGGTCTGCCGGAGGCGACCTCGGTGACGCAGCGGATCGAGGCCGGCTTCCGGGCCAAATTGGACCGGCTTCCGGCGCAGGCCCGGCAGCTGCTGACCGTCGCGAGCGCCGACCCGACCGGCGACCCGGGCCTGTTGTGGGCCGCGGTCGCGCGCCTGGGCATCAGGACCAACGTCGACGCCGCCGACCTGGTGACCTTCTCCACCCGCGTACGGTTCTGCCATCCCTTGGCCAGGTCCGCCGTCTACCGGGCGGCGTCCGCCGATGAGCGCCGCACCGCACACCGGGCCCTGGCGGCGGTGACCGATCCGGTGACCGACCCCGACCGCAGGGCGTGGCACCGAGCCGAGGCCGCGACCGGCCTGGACGACGACATCGCCGCCGAGCTGGATACCGCCGCGGCGCGCGCCCGCGCCAGAGGTGGTGTCGCGGCTTGCGCGGCTTTCCTGGAACGAGCCGCCGCGCTCTCGTCGGACCCGGGCCTGCGCACCGAGCGCACGCTCGCCGCCGTACAGGCGAAGCTCGACGCGGGCGCGGCCGACGCGGCGGCGGAACTGCTCACGACCGTCGACGTGGCAGACGATGCGCGGCTCGCCCGCACGGAGATCTTGCGCGGCCGGATCGCGTTCATCCGCAATGACGGCGACGGCCCGACCTTGATGCTGCGAGCCGCTCACCGTCTGTCGGCCGTGGACCTGGCGTGGTCACGCGACAGCTTCCTGGACGCTCTGGAGATGAGCCTCGTCGTCGGCCGGGCGAGCGGCGTGATGGACACCGTGATCGCCGAGGCGCGACACGCTCCGCCGGTTACGGCTCCGGACGTTCTGGACGCCTTGATCCTGTTGAACACCGAGGGCCATCGGGCCGCCGGCCCGATGTTGCGCCGGGTGCTCACGGAGAGCGCGTTGTGGACGCGCAGACCCGCCCTCGCCATGATGATCGCCGGCGAGCTCTGGGACATCGAAGCGCACCTCGAGATCACCGAATGGCTGCTGAGCACCGGCCGCGACACCGGTTCGCCGTGGGTCCTGCGCCTCGCCCTCGCGCAGCAGGCGGTCGCCGCCACGCACGCTGGTGATCTCGGCACCGCCATGACCGCGGTGGCCGAGGAGGAAGCGATCGCGGACGCGTTCGACGATCCGCCGATGGTCTACGCGAGAGTGCACGCCACCGCGTTGCGCGGCAGGCGCGTCGAAACACTTCGGCTGATCAGCAGCACGCTGCGCGACGCCGACACCCGTGGAAATGGCCACCTGGTCGCGAACGCGCACTGGGCCGCCGCGGTGCTGTACAACGCCTGCGCGGACTACCCGGCCGCTCTCGCCGCGGCCCGGCGAGCGACCGCACCGGGCGATCTCTATCTCGCGGGTATCGCGTTGCCGGAACTCATCGAAGCCGCCGTCCGCTGCGGCGAGCTCGACGCAGCCGCCGAAGCCCTGGAAAACCTCACCGCTCGCGCCGACGCGAGCGGTACCCCATGGGCGCTGGGCGTCACAGCCTGGTCGAGAGCGCTGGTGACCGGCGCGGAGGACGATTATCGCCAAGCGGTGGAACTGGCCGGCCTACCGGCTCCGTATCGAGCGCGGGCGCGCCTGCTTTACGGCGAGTGGCTACGCCGCGAGAGCCGCCGCAAAGACGCCCGCGAACAGCTACGCATCGCGCACGAATCGTTGGCGGACATGGGCATGGAGGCATTCGCCTTGCGCGCCGCCAACGAGTTGCGGGCGACCGGTGAGGTGGCACGAAGAAAGACCGCTGACACGTCCGAGGCGCTCACCGCTCAAGAAACACTCATCGCCCGGCTCGTCGCGACCGGAGCGACCTCGAAGGAAGTGGCGGCACGGCTGTTCCTCAGCCCCCGCACGGTCGACGCGCACCTGCGCAACATCTTCCGCAAGCTCGGCATCTCCTCCCGACGCCAGCTCAGGGAGTCGGAGCGCATCCCGGTCGCCTGACCGGAGATGTGGCCTCGCAGCCGCTTCCCGTGCGCGACATGCCGTTCGCGCGGTAGGCGACGTCCGTGTCATCGGCAATGGTCGAGCATGCTCGACAACGCGGTCCGTTCCGGCACAGTGATCGACAGGCCGTATCCGGCTTTGACCACGATCCAGTCGGTCGCGTAACCGCACCAGAACGACACCTGTGGAGGCTTCCACTGGTCCGGCGCCTTGTCGCCCTTCTCCTGGTTGACGTTGTCGGTCACCACCAGCAGCTGCGGACGGGTCAGGTCGTTGGCGAACTGCTCCCGACGGGCCTGGTCCCACGACTTCGCGCCGCTGACCCACGCATGAGCCAACGGCACCAAGTGGTCCACGTCGACATCGGAGGGTTTCTGCCACGTCTCACCGTCGTAAGCGCTACGCCACGAGCCCGACACCGGAGCGCAATCCTCATTGACCTCGACGTCGACGCCCGCGCGTTTGAGCACTTCCTCCCGGACGTTGCAGCTGCCGGACATGGTCTTCCAGTGCGGGAACTTCGTGTCCCGGTCATACCCGTCCAGAGTCCCGCGGACCGCGACCTGCAACGTCCCCAGCAGCTTCCGCGCCTCGGCCACGGGAACCGCGGGTGCCGTTCCGGCGACCGAGCTGCCACCCGGATCCGCCGGCGTGGCGCGGGGTACGGCACAAGCGACCACCGAAGCAAGCAACACCAGGGCTGCCGTCGTCCGCGCGATCCCCGGCCGGACAGCCCGCACCTCCCCGATCACGCCGCTCCTCTCCGCCGAGACGCAGTGTGCGCACCTATGGGAGCAGTAAACGGGAACCGCGGCTCTGACGTGACCGGCGAACAGCGCAACTTCCCTGCGGACCTCAACGTCGCGGTGACTTGTTCGGCGCGTAGACGTCGTTCGGGATCCGCGGAGAGATCGATCTCGTACTGCACACCGTCGAAGCCGCCTTTCGAAGATACGCTTCCTGTCCACCTGAGGGCCGGACCGCGAGGGGGTGCGACCCCCAGATCACGAGATCGCCCGGCAACTCGTCATCAGCAACGAAACGATCCGGACCCACATCAGCCGAGCCATGGTGAAACTCCACGCCCGTGACAGGGCGCAGCTCGTCGTCTACGCGATCCAGTCCGGGCTCACCCTTCCTGCATAAGGCACGACACCACGCAGCACAGGCCGGACTGGGTTACGAAAACCACTTTCGCAGCCGGAAATGGCCGCATTGACGGTGCCGCGCAGGTAGATCTTGTGTCCGAGAATTTCGTCTGATTATCGCATAGCGCAAGGGAAACCGGCCCGACGCCGCCGGTTGACGAGCGGGTGTCGATCTCGTAAGTTCGAGGATGGAGCGAACCTCGAGACTGGTGTCCAAAGGAGTCCGGCGCATGCGTTTGCTCACCTGTAGTAATAGCGCGCCGAGCCTGCCTTTGCCGGGTTCGCCCAACGGCACCAACGGCCCGCCGCCGGGCGGGCTCGTGCCGATACTCACGTCGCTGCTCGACGAGGTGGGCGGCGCTTGGCTCTTCTCCGCCGGACCGGCCGACCGCCGCGGGGATGCGAACGAACGACGAGGAGACGACCGGGCAGCCTGGGTCCCGGTCGTCCTTCCCGATCAAAAGACCGCGGCCGGCAGCCGGAGGTCGGCGATCGAGCTGTTCCTGTGGCTGTTTCACTATCTTTACGACACTTCGGTCGAGCCGTCGTTCGACTCGAAGACGCGGAACAATTGGCGAGCCTACAACGAGGTCAACGAACTGTTCGGGCTGGAACTCGCGGCACGCCACAGCGACTCCGAAGGGGAGGTCGTGCTTGTGCACGACTTTCATCTGATGCTCGTGCCGGCCCGGTTCGAGGCCGCCACCACCCGGCGAAACAGCACGTTGGCCTATTTTCATCATATTCCTTGGTGTGATCCGGGATATTTCGGTCTGCTGCCGAAGGAGGTCCGCGATGCCATCCTCGGCAGCCTTCTCAAGTGCGACTTCGTCGGGTTCCACAGCAGGCGGTGGGCCGAGAATTTCAAGAGTTGCTGCCTCGAACATCTGCCCGGTGTGGTGATAACGGGTGACACGGCCGCCTTCGAAGATCACCTCACACGGATCACGGTCGCTCCCGGCCCGATAGACGCGAGCACCGTCCGGGACCTGGCGGACAGCCCGCTCGCGCACCAATGGCGTGAATCGTTGGCGACTCGCGCCGGTGACCGGCGGATCCTGGTCCGGGTCGACCGGCTGGACCTGTGGAAGAACGTCGTCCGCGGCTTCCGGGCCTACGAGCTCCTGCTGGAGCGGTCGCGGAACGTCGCCGACGAATACTGGTTCTGCGCGATCGTCAGTTCCCCGCGCTTTCCCACCTCCCGGCATACCGAATACGAGACGCTGTGCCGCGCGGCACAGGACCGGATCAACGAACGCTTCGGTGGCGGAGCGGAAGCCGTGTCCATGATTTATCCGAACAGCTCGGACCACCACCGGACCCGAGCGTTGGCCGCCTTGTCGATGGCGGACGTCACGCTGGTGAACCCTACTTTCGACGGCTTGAACATGGTGGCCAAGGAGGCTCTGGCGGTGAACCCGGAGGCGCCTCTGCTCTTGTCCCGCAACGCCGGCTCCTTCGACCAGCTCGCACCGGCCGCGGTCGCGGTGGATCCGTTCGACGTCCTGTCCACAATGGACCTGATGGAGACCGCGCTGTCACGAGGCGCCGATCAGACCACTGAACACCGTGACGCGTGTTTGGCCGCCCTTGGGCGCGAAAGCTCGCGCGCGTGGCTGGACCGGATCTTGGACGGCTAGGAGACAGTCCGACGACCCAGGAGGACCACCGTGGCGAACACCGTACAACCGGCGAAGCCGCGCGCACGCCTTGGCATCGGGCCTACTTCACGGCACGCGGTGTGTGCCGTGGTGCGAGCGGCCTACCGTCACCGTGTGCGCCTCATGCTCGTGGCGAGCCGAGGGCAAATCGACGCGGAAGCCCTCGGCGGCGGCTATGTGGAGAACTGGACGACCGAGGCGTACACCGATTTCGTGAGATCGATCGATCCCGATCGCCGGATTCTGCTCTGCCGGGACCACGGTGGTCCTTGGCAGCGCCAATCCGACGTCGACGAAGGCTTGGATGAGAAGGAAGCGATGGCGTCCAGCCTGGAATCCTTCCGGTGCGATATCCGTGCGGGCATGGACCTTCTGCATGTCGACGCTTCGAAGGAAGGGAGTGCGCCGGCGGATTTCGACACGGCACTCAGCCGTCTGGTCGCGTTGTGCGGCGAATGCGACGAATCCGCGCGAAGAGACGGCCGCGATGTTGCGTTCGAGGTGGGATTGGAGCGCCAGGACGCGACTATCGACGATCCTCGTGACTTCGCGGACAAGCTGTTACGGATCATGGATGAGCTTGAGCGACTGTCACTTCCCCGGCCGGCCTTCGTGGTGGGCCAGACCGGCACGAAGGTGGTGGGGACCACCAACCAAGGAGCGTTTCGAGGATGTGGCCGTCAGGTCGACGCGGTCCGCGCGATCGTGGAACTGTGCCGGGAGCGGGGAACGGCGCTGAAGGCCCACAATGCCGACTATCTCCATCCCGAGCAGCTGGACGGGCTTGTGTCAGCCGGCGTGGACGCCATCAACATCGCACCCGAGGTCGGCGTCGCGGAAACCCGGGCCATTCTTGGCTGGCTCAAGGAAAAGGAGCTGCGAGCGGAGGAGGACTTCTTCCTCGACCTGGCGTTCAACTCGAAGGCGTGGGTGAAGTGGTTTCCCGATGGCGAAGGCACCGACATCGAACGGGCCACGGCGGCCGGGCACTACGTATTCGCCACTGAGGAGTTCCGCGAGCTGAAGAGCAGACTGGAACAGGTGGACCCGGGCGCGGGCGGTGTCGACGCGGCCATCTCGGCCACGCTGGACGCCCACCTCGACCGATACGTGGCACGACTGGGTCTGCGGGGAGGCCATCGTGGATGAGTTCGCGGCCATGCTCGGTCTTCCGGACGACATCGTCGAAAGTGCGCCGAGTCGTCCGCCGTTCGGGCGGCTGACTCAGGCGAAACGAGTGGCCAAGCCGTGGGGCGAGGAGCGCTGGCTCGTTCCGGAAGGCAGCCCTTTCGGTTTCAAGATGATCGTCGTGCGCAAGGGGAACCGAACGAGTCTTCAATACCATGAGGAGAAGGAAGAGGCGAACCTGGTATTACGCGGGGAAGGACGGCTGATTTTCGCCGAAACACCGAACGCTCCGCGAGCCGCCTACCCTCTCGCACCGGGAGATATCGTCCGGGTCGTACCCGGCCAGGTTCACCGTATCGAAGCCACGGCCGACATTGTGCTCATCGAGGTGTCCACGCCCGAGTTGGACGACGTGATCCGGCTTGAAGACGACACGGGCCGGAAGCACGGCCGCATCCAGCAGGAACACCATGACTGACCGGCCGGAGCCGCCACCCGGTGGCTGGCGGCTGGGTATTCTCTCCGGCACGGGCACGGCACTCAAGCGGACGATTCCGGCGTTGCGGAATTCGAAGGTGTGCCAGGTGTCCGTCGTGCACGGTCGCGACCCCGGCCGGTTGAGGCTTGCCGGCAGGCATGCGCCGAACGCGAGGCTCGTGACCTCGGAGGAGGAATTCGCGGAGAACGCGCCGCACTACGACATCGTCTACATCGGCTCTCCTCCTTTCCTGCACCTTGCGCACATCGCGCTCGCCGGCAGACTCGGTAAACCCATCATCTGCGAGAAGCCCTTGGTTTCGAACCCCGCCGATCTCGATACCCTGCTGACGCCGGGCACTCGACCACGGGTTCCCTTCATGCTGGCGCACCAGGTGAGACACCAGGCGGCTGTGGATCATGTCCGCTCGTTGTTGCGCGGCGGGGAACTCGGTCGGCCGGTGGCGGCGTCCCTCCAGTGGTGCTTCCAGCTCAACCACGAGGCGAGCAATGCCGCCTGGAAGCTGGACCCCGCATTGGGCGGCAGCGCGTTGGCCGACTGCGGCGTGCACGGCATCGATCTCGCCCTCGCCTTGTTCGGACGTCCCGACTGGGTGGCCGCGACCGGCCACTCGATAAAGAGTGCCGCGACGATGGATACCACGACATTGCTCATGTCCTGTGGCGGTTTGCCGGTGACCGTCGTCGCGTCTCAATCGGGCCATCCCGGCGCGAACGACCTTGTGATCACGCTGTCGGACGGGCTGATCGAGGCGAGAGGAATGTTCGGCGAAACAGCGGCCACCTCAGTCGTCCACACCAAGGGAACGAGCGTGGTGACGCGGTCGTTCGACCTCATCAACCTCTACCGTGCAGAGGTGGAGGACTACTGTGCGGCGCTTTCCAGAGGAGAGTCCGCGGGGACGACGCTGGACGAAGCCGTGCTCGCGGCCCGTGTGGTATTCGCCGCGGAGGAGTCGGCTCGAACCGGCGCGGCCCTAAAGATCGATATCGACTCCGGTGGCGCCGTTATCCCGCGTTCAGTCCTCTAATGAAGTTTGCTCACGTTCCGGATGTAGCTCACTGGTGTCACAGCCGCACCACCAGGCACAGCTGCCGCGCCGGCGAAGAAGTCCTTCACGAACTTGCCACTTTTGACTTGCCCCTCGAATGGTCCTGGCAGGTGCAATCGGACGGTGTTGCATTCTGACCAGGAATCCCTCGGAGAGGGAAAATCGATATCGTCACGGTACGGCTACCGAAAACGTCATGACGGCCGGAATGGTCACGGACTTGGTAGCGTGGCGAGTCGTCAGCGGATGTCCAACGGTGGGAGCGCAGTCTGATGCCGGAGCCGGTCCTGATCTCCATCGCCGCCGCACTCGCCGGCCGGACGGTCGTGGGTCTGTACAACCTGGTCAAGGCGAAGTTCGCCGACGACCCGGAGGCGACAGCGGTCCTCGAAGCCGCGGAGGGCACCGCGGAGGATTCCCCGGCGGTGGGGAAACTGCGCGACAAACTGGCCGAAGCGGAGGCCGGGGACCCGGAGTTCGCGCAGAAATTGCGCGAGGAGTGGAAACTCTCCACTGGCGCGCAACACGCCGAGTCCGGCGGGGTCGCCAACAGCGTCTCGGGCACCGTGTCCGGAAAAGTCGTGCAGGCCCGGGACGTGCACGGAGGAATCTCCCTCTGAGGGCGCGCTGGGTACGACCATGAGCGACACCGAGCAGCACGTCGGCACGACCGGCGATGGCATGGCCCACGGTAACGTCGTTTCCGGCAACGTCGAGGGCATCGTCGTCCAGGCACACACCGTCGAAGGCGGCGTGAACATCACGGTGCCCGAGCGGAACGCGGTGGTACCGCGACAGGTACCCACGTTCATTCCCGCCTTCGTGGGCCGCCGCGCGGAGCTCGAAAAGCTCACCGCGGCGCTGGACGAGACCATCGGGGCGGGCATGGTCGTGGTGTCCGCCGTCGAGGGATCCGCCGGTATCGGAAAGACCACGCTGGCCCTGTACTGGGCGCGCAAGTACAGCGATCGCTTTCCGGACGGGCAGTTGTACGTGAACCTGGCCGGTTTCGACCCCACGAGCGAGCCGATGGAACCCGCGGTCGCCGTTCGCGGGTTCCTCGACGCCTTCGAGATCCCGCCCTCCCGCATCCCGGCGAGCCTCGACGCACAGGCCGCGCTGTACCGCAGCATCGTGGCCCAGCGGCGCATGCTCATCGTTCTCGACAACTGCCGTGACAGCGCGCAGGTCCGGCCTCTGCTGCCCGGTGGCACGTCCTGCATGGTGATCGTGACGAGCCGCAGCCGGCTGGAGGGCCTCATCGCGCGCGAAGGCGCCCGGCGGCTGGTGCTGGGGCTGCTGTCACTGGAGGAGGCGCGGACGCTGCTGGCATCGCGGATCGGCAACGACCGCGTCGAGGCCGAGCCGGCGGCGGCGGCCGAGCTGATCGAATTGTGTGCGCGGCTGCCGCTCGCGCTCAGTATCGTCGCCTCCCGGGCCGCGGGTAGCGCCAAACTGCGCCTCGCCGACGTCGTCGCCGAGCTGCGCGACCGCCGGGCACGATTGGCCGAGCTCGATCTGGGCGAGGTCGAGGTGAACGTGCAGGCGGTCTTCTCGTGGTCCTACCGCGCGCTCACGCCCGAGGCGGCCAGGTTGTTCCGGTTGATCGGCCTGCACCCCGGGCTGGACGTCAGCACACCGGCGGCAGCCGCGCTGGCCGGGCTCCCCGCCGCACGGGTCAAGGCGCTGATCAGGGAGCTGGGTAACGCTCACCTGATCGAGGAGCTCGAGCCCGGCCGCTACCAGTTCCACGACCTGCTGCGGGTCTACGCGCTGGACCGCGCCCTGGCCGAGGAGGACACCGGCGCCGGCAAGGCAGCGGTGACCCGGATGCTGGACTTCTACCTGCATTCGGCGTTCGCCGCGGACCGGCAGCTGTACCCGCACCGGGAGCCGATCACGCCGGCTGTCCCCGACACACCGGTGGAACCACGGCGCTTCACCGACTACGACGAGGCGATGGCGTGGTTGACCACCGAGTACCTCAACCTGATCGCGGCGGTCGAGTACACGATCGAGGAGCGCCTCGACCGCTACACGTGGCAGCT
Source organism: Amycolatopsis orientalis (assembly GCF_000943515.2). Lineage (NCBI taxonomy): Bacteria > Bacillati > Actinomycetota > Actinomycetes > Pseudonocardiales > Pseudonocardiaceae > Amycolatopsis > Amycolatopsis orientalis. The sequence goes on from NZ_CP016174.1 coordinate 6,249,938, forward strand.
CACCTGGTCGATGTCCACTTTCATGGACCGCCAACTGCACTGGCGCGACTGGACCGCGAACACGGAAAAGGCGATCGAGGCGGCGAACCGGCTGGGTGACCGCGAGGCGGCCGCCCGGATGACCTGCAACCTTGGGCACGCCTACGCCCAGCGCGAGCGCACCCCCGCGGCACTCGAGCTGGCCGGGCAAGCCCGGGAGATCTTCCACGAGCTGGGAGAGGAGGTGTACGAGGCGCACGCGTACCACTCGATGTGCTGGATGCTGGGCAGGCAGGGCCGTTATGTGGAGGGGCTGGAAATGGGAAAGAACGCCCTCGCCCTGCACCGGCGTAACCACAGCCGGTTCGGGCAAGCCGAAGCCCTCAATACCGTGGGATGGCTGTACGGCCTCGTCGGCGACTACGAGCAGAACCTCACGTGCTGCGTAGAAGCTCTCGCCCTGCTCAAGGAAATGGGACAGCGCCACAGCATCGCGTTCACCCTCGACCACATCGGGGACGCCTACCGGCACCTCGGCCGGCCCGTCGAGGCGATGAAGTACCACCGGGAGGCGGTCGAGCTCTTCCATCAAGTCGGTATGGCGTTCGAGGAGGCGACTGCCGTGGCGCATCTGGGTGACGCGGCGCTCTCCGCCAACGACCACGCCGAGGCCGTGAACGCCTGGGGCCGCGGGCACAAGATCTTCGTCCAGCTGGAACGCTCGGAAGCCAAAGAGCTGCAGGAGAAGATCGACGCCTTGCAGAAGACCGACTGACGACAGAAGGCCGGCGGTGTACACCTACCCCGACGTGGACGACCGCATCACGCTGCGGTTCATCGACGAGGCAGAACCGTATCCCGGGTACTGGGCACGAAGCGACGAGCGCGCCATGGCTCGTGCCGCGAACCGGTTGGCGAAGTTACTGGGCCCTCGGGAAACGGTGGCCGCACTCGATGTGGGGTGCGGGCCTGGCCGCATGTTGTCCTGGCTCGCGCGGCTGGCCGGTACGATCGTCGCCATCGATCCCGACGCCGCGCGGCTGGCCAGAGCGACCGAGATGGCGGCCGCCCTTGGCGACTCGGCCGGAATCGAGACTCGGGTGTCCACTGTGGACGAAGTGACGGAAGGTCCGTTCGATCTCGTGCTGTGCAGTCACATCATCCAGCACATCCCGACCACCGAGCTGGTTCCGCTGCTGAATCGGCTGAGGGAACTCACGGCACCGGACGGCGTCCTCGTGCTGACCTATACCCGCGCACCTGTCGGCGCTGAACGGTTCACGCTCGACCGCGTCACCGGCGGTGGCGTCGAGTCGCTCGACGTCGACCAGGCGCGGTTCGACGAGGCGGCGCAGGGCAGGCTGGCCGAGAAGGTGCTGCCGATCCACTACCGCGATCCGATTCAGCTGGCCCAGCTTGGCCGGCGCTTGGGCTGGAGCGAGGTGTGGAGCTGGTCATTTCATGTGCTCCAAGATTCGCCCCGTTTCCGTGCGGTCGCCGATCGCGACGAACTGGTCAACGCCACGCCGGCGCTGCTCCGAAAGTTCGGTCGTGACGCCGTCGCACTGTGGCGCCCTCAGACCGCGACAGGCGCTTTTCCAGACGCGGACAACGCGCGCAGGTAGGCGCGGTGGACGGCGGCGTCCGCGCCTACCGCACCCTCCGTGATTTCGAACGCGCACGGCGTCCCCGTCGTGTGGACCGCTGACGAAACCTGACGTGCGGACACCGGCCGCCCCACGCGCATCGCGACTCCCGCGGCGACGATGTCCCCGCTGAGGGTGCAGAAATCGACCGGTCCGCCGCCCAGCGTGAGCTCGCGGACTTGCTGCAGGCGGCAGAAACAGCCGGACTCGGTCAGCCACACCACGTTCCCGCTCGCTTTCCCCGGCTCAGCGAGGACTTCGAACCGGTCCGCACGCGGAGGATGCGCCGCTTGCCACGCCGACAGCTCCACGAGCGCCCGGTCGAGTGACAGACCAGCTCCGTCGTCGCGGCGGTCGAACACATACCCGGGCCAGAAGGAAAGCGCGTTGGCGTACACCCAGGCCCAATACATTTCCTCGGGCGAGAGCAAGTCGCTGCCGATGGCGAAGTTGAATCCCTCGAACAGGCCCAGTTCGATATCATGACTGACGATGCCGAGTCGCAGGCAATTCTCGTAGTCGGTGGAGCCGGGAATCGGGTAGAAGGGATTGGGGCCGAATCTGATCCCGGCCGACGCGAGCCGGCAGGCGTCCTGGGCCGCCTGATCCAAATCCTGGCCGAGGAGGCCCACGATGAGCGAGGCGCCGACCTCGACGCCCTCCTCAAGGAACCAGTCCGCGCCGGTGCGGACCTTGTCCACCGAAGTGAACCCCTTGCGGAGCTTACGAAGCCGGGCCGGCTCGGTGGTCTCCAAGCCGAGAAACAGGCTCCGGAGTCCCGCGCCTGCCATGTCCCGGACCAGGTCATGCGAAAGCTTGACGACGGTTATCCCGTTGGCGAGGTGCAGTTCCACATCCAAGCCGCTGGCGCGGATCGCGCCGCACAACTCCCGCACCCGGTCTATGTCGAACGTGAAGTTGTCGTCTTCGATACGGAATACCCGCACCCCGTACTCGAGCACATAATGGCGGATCTCCTCGACCACGTTCTGGGGTGAGCGGTATCGGAACGCCTTGCCGACCGTGGCGTGCACAGTGCAGAAGGTGCACGAGAACGGGCAGCCTCGGCTGGTGATCAGCGTCGTCGACCTCGCATAGCGGTCGAAGTCGAGCAGGTCGGTCGCGGGCAGCGGCAGCGCGTCGAGATCGGGAACCTGCGCGGCCGCCGGTGTGACGTGCGCACCGCCACCGTGACGATCGCAGCCACAGAACCGCGGATCGCAGCGGAACACGAGCCCAGGGATCCCGGTGAGCGGTGATCCGGCCACGAACGCGTCGAGAACACGCGGCAGCGTGTGCTCCCCCTCACCACGCACCAGGATGTCGAAGGCGGGCTCGGCCAGAGCATGGTGATGGGCCACAGTCGGATGCTGCCCACCGAAGATCACCAGCGCGTCCGGAGCGATTTCCCGCACCAGCCGGGCGGCCTCGTACGCGGATTCGTAATAGGGCGTGAACATGCAGGAGATTCCGACTACCTGTGGGGCGGCCTGCTCGATCGCCTTGGCCAACCGGTCCTGGCTCGCACCCCAATGCACCAGATACCGCCACCGCGGATGGCGGTCGAGCTTCAGCCTGTCCGCCTCCGTGTAGTCGGCTGGATCGACGACATGGTTGTCCTCGGTGAACGACAGCGCGTCGAACAAGCTCACCTCGTGACCGTGGTCGCGGAGACAGGCCGCGAGATACGCCGGGCCGATCGGAACGTGCCGCTCGATTTCGACGCGGAAGCCGCGAACCGACGGTTTGATCAGCAGAACACGCACCGCTCTTCCTCCTGTGTCCACGAGAAGGCAAGCCGGAAATTTCCAGTACGCCACGCGGCGAAGGGTTACGTCAAGCTGCATCCCGCCAAGCCGGCGACGGAGGTTGGAAGCCTTCTCCAGTCGGAACTTGGCGTCAAGCCGTCAGGCGTGATGGGTCTCGCGAGAAAACCCAGCCCGACGCTCGATTCCAGAACGGCTCAGCGGGCGGCATTCTGCGATCGTGTTGTGTACGGTGCCCTGGATGAGAGGTGCGGGGAGCAGAACCGTCCCCGCATCTCCCACCGGCCGGCTCCGGCTGGGCAGCTACACGCCCTAACCTGATCATCCTCTAGCCGGCCAGCGAATGGACAACCGCAGCGGCGTAGAGATCCCAGGACACGCTTCTCCGGCAGGCCGGTGGCGGAGACGAGTTCGTCGATACCGACGGCCGGCACGCGGGAGTTCATCTTGTCCTGTTGGAGCTTGCGGCAGGCCCGGAGCACGGTCAGCGCGTCGGAAGCGGAGACTTCCGAGCGCTAGTCGCCAACATCGCCCGCAGCTGGGACAAGGACAGCAGGTTCTCGAGATCTTCCTTCGAGCCGAACACGAAGTGGCTCATCTTCTGGTCGCCGCCGGAATCGCCCGAGATCCCGGCCGTCGCGTCCGGCGAGACAACCTGCTGGCCCTCCCCAAGGTAAGAACGCGAGACGGGCTACTTCGACCAGCCGGACAGCATCGAAATCGCGCATGCGGCTGACGAGGTCCTCGACCACATCGCGGAAGTCTGTCTCGAGTTTCCCTGCCGGCTGCGACCACTACCGAAAGCCGTGACAGCGTCGATGAAGTGTCAGGGCGTGGCGAGAGCATCACCAGGAGGGTCGACATACTCCACATACAACGGCGTGGCTGCCAGCACGGCGGCAGCTCGACCATTCTCCAGCCGCTGGCTGGGGAAAACGGCGGTGACACGTGCATAGCCTGCCATCCACGCCGCGGTGTAGTCGGTGCCCAGAGAGGCGGCGAGCGACGTCACCGTTCGTAGCTCGTTGCGGTCCGAACGGTTCTCTTCGACCGGACGTCCCGTGTCGAACGCTGCACTGTCGTCGAGCTGTTGCCCGTTCTCACGCTGCTCGCGCACAAGCTCGAACAGGGTGTCGACTCTCCAACGGGAGTTGGACGCGACATCGTATGTATGCATGTTCGGGAAGCCAAGCAGGTGGGTCGCCGTGCCGTGCAGCAACAGCCGCAAACTGCTGCCAGTGGGGTAGCTGACAGTCGGCACGTTCGGATCTATGAAGAACACCGACGCCCCGTTTCTTGTCACGCCGTAGCTCAAGGGAGCCTCGAAGTGCACCCACTGTCCTGGCCGCACCGCAGGATCTGCGAACCACTTCGGTGCCCGTGACGAGGATTCCAAAGCGGCAACCGCCGCTGCGAGGCTGGGCTCGGACGGCTTAGCGGCCTTCCCGATCTTCACTCCTCCCAACGGGGTCTTCAACTCGGCGTCCACGTCTCGAAATCGACCTGCCCCGCCAGGCAGGGCAGGCAACAGCTGCTGGAGTTTGGCCTCGGAAACATAGATCAGCTCACGCACACGCTCATGGTGCCCCAAACGAGGCGGCAATGACGCCTCGATCAATACGCGACGCCAGAACACGCGGCCGTACCACTCGCCGTCCGCAGGTACGAAGCGGACGGCGCGACGGGGACCGCGCACCGCGGCATCGTCGGCATCGGCGGTCTTGATCTTCGTCCCGTCCAGATTCGTTCATTCCAGAATGGCCGGTGCGCTCGTGGCCACGTCCGTACTGCTGTGGTTCCGCAAGACGTAGAGGACCTCATGGTCTTTGGCGATAGTGCACTACGGCGTCGAGCGCGTCACCGTCGGCCAGATCCAATCCATCTGCCGCGCTCCGCGAATGGCTTTCCTGTGTCGTGTTCGGCACTCGTAGTCCACATCGGCACTGGACCTAAGCGACGTTCCCGTCGTCCGCGTTGCGGCAGCCGCGAGTAGATAGCGGGCGTCAACGTAGACCGCACAATGTGAGATGCCCGCCCCTTCGCCCCTTCACCGGGGTTTGCAAGCGCAACCGTGACCAGTCACTCGTACGCCATCTGTCCCCACGGATTCCACTCGTCCGGCAGGGCCACAGCCGTCGCGTGCCATGTGGAGGTCACCGACAATCCCGGAACCCGGACGGTGAAGGGGTTCCCGTTGTCTGAAGTGGTCGTGTGAAAGCGCGATCCGGGACAAGACCGCTTAGGATTCTTTCCACGTTCATGGTTTCCGAGACGGTCTGCTCTCCGGTCGGCGCCTCGTGTTCGCAGCTGGAGGTTTGTGCTCATGGAAACGCAAGACCCGCCGCCGGGTTCCGGCGACGGTGGACCGGACCTCCTGGACGTGGTCGGTCGGTTGCCGGTCGTCGTATGGCAGGCAGACGTCCGCAGTGGTGCCTACTCCTTCGTATCCGACGGATGCCGGCGCCTGCTCGGGTATCCTCCCGCCTCCTGGCTGGCCGATCCGGCTTTCGCGATGTCCTTGGTGCACCCGCAGGATCGCGAGCGCTACCTCAGCCTGCGTGCCCACGGCTGGAACCGGCAGGACTACGACCTCACCTACCGCGCGATCGCTGCGGACGGACGGGTTGTCTGGCTTCAGGAGCTGGGGCGAGTGCTGCCCGGTGGCGTCGTCAGCGGTGTCTTGCTCGATGTGTCCGGGAGGGAGCCGGAGGCCGAGCGGCAGCAGTTCCTCGCCGAATTCGAGCGAGGACTCCAGGAACTGGAGGACGCCGAACAGGTCATGGCGTACGCGGCCCAGCGCCTCGGCGACTACCTGGGCGCCGATCGCTGTGCCTACGCCGAGGCCGAAGACGACGAGGACCACTTCCTGATGAGCGGCGACCATGCCACCGGTCTTCCGCCGTTGCCCGGCCGGTTCGCGATGTCGGAGTTCGGAAAGGGTTGCATGCGCGCGATGCGCGCCGGTCTGCCGTGGGTCGTCGCCGACAGTTCCGAAGACGACCGCCTCGAAGCATCGGACCTGAACGCCTATCAGGTGACCGGCATCCGGGCCGTCATCTGTGTGCCGCTGCTGCGCGGCGGCCGGTTCGTCGCCGCGATGGCCGTCCACCAGGCGACCGTCCGCCACTGGACGGATTCCGAAATCGGCCTGGTGGAATTGATCGTGAACCGCTGCTGGGAATCCATCCAGCGCACACACGCCGGTCGGGCGCTGCGAGACAGCGAACAGCGCCACCGGCTACTCGTGGAACGGGCCACGGACGCGATCTGGATGCTCGACCGAGACCTCGGATTCGACGAGATCAACCCGGCGGCCTGCGAACTGCTCGGCTACTCCCGTGATGAGCTCATCGGCACCCCGATCACCGACCTGCTCGAGAACGACGGAAGCGACCGGTGGCGAGAATTCGTCGCGGATCTGGGGAAGGTCTGGGAGACCAGCGATGTGCACCACTTCCGCCGGGCGGACGGAACCACCATCGCCCTCGAACTGAGTATCCAGGCCACCCCGTCCGGTGTGCAGGCGATCGGCCGTGACGTCACCGAACGACGCCGCCGTGAAGCCGAGCGCGAACTCTTGCTGCAACGCGAACACGACATCGCGGAAACCCTTCAGCAGAGCCTGCTGCCCCGCGAACTCCCGGCACTGCCCCGGATCGCCGCCGCGGCACGCTATCTGCCCGTCGCCGCCCACGCGCAAACAGGCGGAGACTGGTATGAGTTGATCGCATTGCGTGGCTCTGTCGTGGCGCTCTCGGTCGGCGATGTCGTCGGGAAGGGACCGCAGGCCGCGGCGGTCATGGGGCAGCTGCGCAGCGCACTGGCCGTCAGCCTCCTCGACGGACATGGGCCCGCCGCGGCGCTGCAACGCCTCGACGCCTTCGCCGCCCGCACCGAGGGAGCTCCGGGCACCACCTGTGCGTGCCTGACCCTCGACTGGGAAACCGGTGAATTGCGCTGGGCCCTCGCCGGACACCCGCCGCCGGTGGTCGTCGGCGGCTCCACCGCGACACTGCTACCCGGCGGAGGCAGCGTGCTGGGCGGGCCGCGACGCGCACGCTACCGAGAGGAAACCGCGACCCTGAAACCCGGAACCTCGGTGCTGCTCTATACCGACGGTTTGGTCGAACGGCGCGACGAGCACATCGACGAGGGTTTGCGACGGCTGTGCAAAGCCTTGGCGGACAACCAGTCCTTGTCCCCGGACCCGCTGGTCGCCGCGATCATCGACAGCCTGCTCGACACCGGCCAAGAAGACGACGTGGCGGTGCTCGGGCTCCGGCTGATCCCGCAGCCGCTGCGACGCGAGCGAACCGCGGAACCCGGTATCCTCCGGGAGCTGCGTGCGGAGGTCATCGAGTGGTCAGAGCTCGCAGGGATCCCCGCCGGCTTGTATCAAGACCTGAACCTCGCCCTCGTCGAGGCCGTCGCGAACTCCATCGAGCACGCCTACCCGCAGGCCGCGGGCCCGGTCACCTACTCGGTGACCAGGACCGCGACAGGCGACGTCGAGGTCGTCGTATCCGATCGCGGCATCTGGCGGCCCGAACCGGCCGATAACGGACACCGCGGTCGCGGAATCCGGCTCATCAAAGCGTTGGCCGAAAATGCCACCATCGACCAGGACGAGCACGGCACCACAGTCCGGTTCCGGATCGCCCCGCAAACGACATCGGCAGCCGATGCGGCACCACCCGTCCTGACCGGCGAACCATCCATGAACGCGTCGGTGGACGGAACGCCCGGCGAACCGATCCTGCGCCTCACAGGCGACCTCGACCTGACGACCACCGCCACAGCGAGACCGGCTCTGCTCCACAGGATCGAAACCGCCGACGCGCCAGAACTCACGGTCGATCTGACCGGCGTGCGCTACCTCAGTAGCTGCGGTATCGCCCTCTTGCTCGACGCCGCGGCACTCGCGTCAGGACAGAACACGACGTTGACAGTGTTGACAACGGAAGGGTCCATGCCACTGCGGATCTTGGAAATCGCCGGGTTGACCGGACCCGGCAGCGACGCGCTCACCGTCGAAACCGTGCCGATGCCTTCAAGCGACTGAGACGGAAGACCTGACGTGCGGTGCGCCTGGGATGAAAACCGGCTGCGGCGTCGCCGTCGGCCATCGGAGTGAGGCATCATCTCGACCCGGCCGGAGAACGACAGGGCGGGACAGGAGCGGCTGGTCAACGATCGGCGACAGTGGCTGAACCCCGACCGATCCGCACACGGCGAGACCGATTCCATCTCGCCGGCCGATGCGCCAGATTGGCGATAAGGGCGAACGAGTTCCCGTGGTTCGGTCGTCGATTCCGAGTCTGGCGTGCGGTGAAAGTATCGTATGCGGCGGATAAGAGGGCACCTCACGGCGGATATGGCCCGCGGCCGAGGCCGGCCCCGATCGCTGGAATGGCGACTACCGCAGAACAACCGCCTGCCCGGGACATGGGCCTCGGCCAACGCCCGCGTCAAGCCGAACCGGATCCCGGAACCGTCCAGCCCACGACGAAGCTGCTGCTGTCGCACAAACACCCCGAGGACCGGGACACGGTCGCCGGGACGCTGGCCGCGGCGGTTCACGACGGCACGGCGTTCTGCGGCCGTCATCGCATCATCGACACCGCCGGTATCGAGCACCACGTGCTGGTCGTCGGTGATCGAGCTTCCCGACCACCTCCACGCCCCACCGCCGCCGATGCTTGCGGCTGTCCAGATGTGTGGTAGAGCGGATCTGTCAAACGAGCGGCTCTGAGATGGCGAAGCTGGTGGGTGCTGTGTTCTCGGGGCTTTCGGCGCTGTCGATCGAGGGGGGCGGGAGAATTTCGACGCCCCACTGTGGCGGCAGCTGATCAAGCAAGCCGCGACCATCGCGCTCATCGAAGCACTCGCGATCGCGAGAGCACAGCTCGCAATATCACGATTCGATCGCGAGAGCACAGCTCGCAATATCACGATTCGACCGCGTGCGCAGACTCGTCCACGTCCGCGCGGCGGCCGGTCTGTCCCCGATTCCCGACGCCGTCGCCCGACACAGCGCTCCCACCCGGCATGTCTACAATGGACAAAAGGTTCGCCAGACTCAGCACCGACGCGGGGCTCTCGACCATCACCTTCTACAGCTACGGGGTCGAAGTCCTCGACGGCCGGATCGAACACCACCTCGGATCGGGTGACGAGGGCCCGGAGCGCATCAGGCCCGATGTCGGCTACAGCAGCCCGTGGGACCAATACCTGCGGACGCCGCTATGCGGGACCTCGGCTTAGTGGGAACGACTGGAACTGGGGCCGGGCCGGGCCGGCGAGCCGCGACATCTGTGGACGTGCCGATGGCTGTGCGTGTCGACTTCGCCGCGGGAGCAGTGTGGTTTGCCGCCGCCATGCCGGAGCCGCCGGAGTCGCAGCGCGTGTTCGTCGGAGGCGACGAGATCATGGTCGTCTTCTCGCACGAGAAGATGCGTGACAGGGGCTTCGGCGACTCCGCACTCCTTCGATAGTCCAGCTACACCCTCGTCGGCATGACAAGACGCTGGCAGGATGCGGACAGCGGCGCCGGAACCGCGTGCCGGAGGGCTAGCCTGCGCTCGTGGAGCGACAGGGGCAGCAGCAGTGGTTTCCGGATTTCCCGTCCCAGCCCGGTTACCCGGCGCCTTCGCCGAAACGGCGTCGCACGGGGATGATCGCCGGGATCACCGTCGGCGCGCTGGTGGTGATCGCCGGTCTGGTGGCCGGGCTGCTGGTGTTCCTGAACAGCAAGGACGACAGCGCTGCCTCATCCTGGCCTATCACCGAGAGCAGTACCTCCCGAACCCCGCCGGCGCCCGGCTGGAAGACGCTGGAGCTCGGGCTGGGCGTGTTCGTCGAGGTGCCACCCACCTGGCTGCCGGTCGATGGAACCTTCATCCCGGACGTTCGCACCCGAGGCGCGCGGTACAAACCGGGCTACTGCGCAGCGAATCCGAAAGCCATCCTCGGCCAGCTGTACCTCGACCGGGCGCGTACCACCGATCCGATGGCGGCCGCGGCGGACGCGTTGATGTATCGGGGAACGCGGGCTTTCCGCAGCGGCGGTCAGGTGACTTCCGGCCCTGTCGGACGCCGCCCGGACGGCGGGGCGCAGGTGCAGGGCACGGTCACCCCGCACGGCAGGGACGACTGCGACCCGCCGTCGACCACCTACCGGGTGGTCGCCTTGCCCACCGCGCAGGGGACGCTGCTGGTCGTGGTGTGGGGTGACCTGCAGATGCCGGACTCACCTGCCGAAGAGGACCTCACCAGGATCGCGGACAGCGCGCGCCTCGAGTGACCGGGCTCCGCCTTTCCCCTGAAAAGAACGACTCAAAACGCTCAAGCACATCCCGATGACCGTCCACAAGGGACACGAGGCGGGGGACCGCCCAACGTGCGCTTCGCCGCATGAGCTGACGTTTCCATGTAGAGCCGCGCCGGGCAACTTGGTGGGCTGATCTCATCCGCTGGCTACGAACCGGACTCCGTACCGGGGGTAGCGGGGGCGGTGGGTTCCGCAGTTCGTGCAGGCGTCCGAATTGTCGGCAGTGCGGATGGTGATCTGGCAGTTCGGGCACCGTGGGAACGCCTGACCGTTCGCGTTGACGGTGAAGACTTCTAGGTTGCCCAGGGCCGCTCCCGCGTGCAGCGCTTGGTTGACCGCATCCACTTCCGCGCAGTGCCACGGGCTCTGCACGTCGTTGGACCGCCATGTTCCCGGATCATGTGGTCGGACTGGCGGGAGGCGGATCTGGCCGGCGCCGCCCGGTTGTGCCCGAACCGGCCCGGCCACTTATCTCGACTTGCTGACGCCGTTCCCGGCGCGGATCTTCACCGCGACCGCGGAGTGCGGTGACGCGCAGCGGACGATGGCGAGGGTCTGGCATGTCACCCTCAACCACCTGACCGACACCCCGGTCGCACGGCGGGCGGTGCTCACCGAGGCCGAATACAGCTCCCCACTGGGCAGGCGGCCGTACGACCTGCGGCACGCCTGCGTGTCCACGTGGCTGGCGGGCGGCGTTCCATCCACCCAGTGCGCCGAGTGGGCCGGGCATTCCGTGGCGGTGCTGCACCAGATCTACGCCAAAGCGATCGCTGGCCTGGAATCCGCCGCGCATCAACGGATCGAGCAGGCCCTGGGCTGGACGGAGGACATGGACGAGGACCAGTGACGCCACCCGAGGCCCGCGTGCTGCGAAATTTGGGGGCGTATTGGGGGTGGCCACCCGTAGGACGCCGGTTTCAGCCGGACGCAACCGGACAACACGACACCGGCCCCTCACCTGGTTTTCCCTGGTGAGGGGCCGGTTCTCGCTGGTCGTTCTGAGTGCCCCCGGTGAGATTCGAACTCACACTGGACGGGTTTTGAATCCGTTGCCTCTGCCAGTTGGGCTACGGGGGCGGTGCCGGGTGAACTTTACGGGATCCCGGACGCGCCCCGTTCGCCGGGCCCGGGAGTGTGACGACCGTCTGACGTGGTGAACGCCATCTCGCCGACTGGATCGTTCCCGGTAGGCTTCAGGTTCGCGGCCAGACCGCGAGCCGAACTGCCCGACGACCTTCAGGAGGACCCCGGTGACCGAGCAGGCTGCCGAGGCCAATGGTGCCGTCGCCGCACCCCAGCGGCGGGTGCTCGTGGCCGAAGACGAGGCCCTCATCCGTTTGGACCTCGTCGAGATGCTCCGCGAAGAGGGTTACGAGGTCGTCGGTGAGGCGGGGGATGGCGAACAGGCCATCAACCTGGCTACCGAATTGAAGCCTGACCTGGTGATTCTCGACGTCAAGATGCCCAAGCTCGACGGTATCGAGGCCGCATCCAAGATCACCGGCGACCGGATCGCGCCGGTCGTCATCCTCACCGCGTTCAGCCAGCGCGACCTCGTGGAGCGGGCCAGGGACGCCGGGACGATGGCGTATCTGGTCAAGCCCTTCGCCAAGCGCGACCTGGTGCCTGCCATCGAGCTGGCCGTGAGCCGGTTCGCCGAGCTCCAGGCGCTCGAGTCCGAGGTCGCGGGCCTGACCGACCGGCTGGAGACCCGCAAGGTCATCGACCGGGCCAAGGGGCTGCTGATGAGCCGCCAGGGGCTCACCGAGCCGGACGCCTTCCGCTGGATACAGCGCACCGCGATGGACCGCCGGACGACGATGAAGGCGGTGGCCGAGGCCGTCGTCGAGAGCATCGGCGGCTGACGAAACCTCCGGAAAGGGTCACCTCCGTCGACGGAGGTGGCCCTTTCCGGTTCACAGGCCGCTTGCCACCCGCATCACCCGGTAGACGTCGGTGTTGTCGACCGTGCCGCCCAGGCGGGCGGAGCCGGGGCCTTCGGCGGTGACGGGGGTGTCGGCGCCGGTGTGGTCGTGGGTCGTCCAGTCCACGCTGAACTGGAGCTTCGAGCCCGGTACGTCGAACGGGCCGTCCTGGTCGGGTTCGGTGTCGGAGGCGTCGTAGTTCTCGATGCTCAATCCGCCGGTCTCGTGGTCGCCGCCGATGATCACCAGTGTGTCGGGGTGCGCCCGGACGAAGCGCATGACCTCGGCGATCGTGGCGTCGAGCGCGCGGCCGGCGTCGATCACGCCGTGCGCGTTGTTCTCGTGCGACATCCCGTCGGTGCCCTCTTCCTCCAGGAACAGGAAGAAGCCGCGCGGATTCTTCGACAGTGTGTCCAGTGCCTTGCGTGCCATCTGCTGGAGTGGCACCCGCGGCGCGTACTTGCCGACGCCGTCCGGGCCGTAGTCGACCATGTCCTCGTTCGCGAACAGGCCGAGGATGCGGTTCGCCCGCGTGTTCCGCAGTTCGTCGCCGTCCCGCACGTAGGTGTAGCCCGTTCGCCGCGCGCGGTCGACCAGGTCGCCGTACGGGCTGCGGCTCTCCTCCCCCGGCTTGTCCGGCCAGAGACCGGGATTCCCCTTGGGGTACCACCAATCCTCACCGCCGCCGAGCAGGACGTCCGGACGGCTGTTCTCGATGTACTGCTTCGCGATGTCGCTCTGCGAATCCCTGCTCGGCACGTGCGCCGCGAACGCGGCGGGCGAAGCGCCCGTCACCTGCGCGGTGGTGACCAGGCCGGTCGACTTCCCCGCCCGCTTCGCCCGTTCGAGGATCGTTTCCACCGGGCGGCCGTGGACGTCCATTCCGACGGCGCCGTTGCGGGTCTTGTGCCCGGTCGCGAGGGCGGTGGCCGCCGCGGCCGAGTCCGTGACGATCTCGTCCGGGTCGGCCGAGGCCGTCCGCACGAGGCCGGTGACCGCGAGGCCGTCCATCGCCAGTTCGCCGCTTTTGCCCCTGAGCGCGAGCCGAAGGAGGTCGCGCTGACCGAGGCCGAGGCCGTCGCCCTGGATGTAGATGATGTTGCGCGCCACCCGCGCCCCGGACTCCGCCGTCGTCGTCTGCGCGACGGCGGCCGAGCCACCGCACAGGACCACCAGAACCGTCGCCGCCGCCAGACCGCGTCCGCGCATGTCGCCTCCCATTAGTTAGGAACCTTTCCTAACAGAGATTCGAGGCGAAGGCCAGAGGCCCTGCGGTCACGCGAACCGCGAGAACCGTCCCGGAGAGATACCCACGCACGGTGAGATCCAGACCACACGATCGGGTCGTGACGATCTTGGCAGGGCTGGGTCTATGGAGTGTGGAAGCAGACCGGATAACCCGCGAACTTCCGCCACAGGCAACGGAATCCGAATCCCAGGAGACAACGATGACGAACACCGCCACCACCGCCAAGCCGAACTCGAACTCCGCCTCCCCCGCCGAGAACAGCGCTCTCGTCACGACGCAGGGCGTGACCACGATCGCCGACACCGTCGTGCAGAAGGTCGCGGGCCTCGCGACCCGGGAGATCACCGGCGTCCACGCGCTCGGCGGCGGCGCCGCGCGGGCCTTCAACGCGCTGCGCGAGCGCATCCCGGGCGCCACCGCGTCCGCCGGACAGGGCGTGTCCGTCGAGGTCGGCGAGCGCCAGGCCGCGGTCGACCTGCAGATCGTCGTCGAATACGGCGTCGCGATCGCGGATCTCGCCAAATCGGTGCGCCGCAACGTGATCGGCGCCGTCGAGCAGATGACCGGACTCGAGGTCGTCGAGGTCAACATCAACGTCTCCGACGTGCACATCCCGGGTGACGACGACACCGACGAGAACGCCGAGTCCGGCCGAGTCCAGTGACCACCGGCGCCGGTCCGCGCCCTACCGCAAGGAGAACGTTCATGAACGCCACCCATCTCGGCCTGCTGACCGGTCTCGTGCTCGGCGTGGCCGGCGCGTTCGGCGGCTTCGGCGCCTTCCTCGTCGTGCTCGTGCTGGCCGTCCTCGGCCTGCTGGTCGGCCGGTTCCTCGACGGCAAACTCGACCTTTCGGCCCTGGCCGGCCGCGACAGGGGCTGACCGCCATGACGACCATGACCGCCGCCGCGCCGGAAACGGAGGGGCGCGGCGTGCTGACCGTGGCCGGTGGCGCCGTCGAGCGGATCGCCGCGCGGGCGATCACCGAACTCGACGGCGTCGGCGGCGCGGCCTCCCGGGTGCTCGGGATCGCGGTCGGTGGTGAAGACCTCGACCAGGATGCCAAGGTGAGCGCGCGCGTCACCGGCACCACGGCCACCTTGGACGTCCGGCTCTCGGTGAAGTACCCGCTTTCGGTGCGCGCCACCACCGAGACCGCGCGGAAGCATCTGATCCACCGCGTCGGCGAACTCTCGGGCCTGGACGTCACCCGGGTCGACATCACCGTCACGGCCCTGCGTTCCGCGGAAACCGAAACGAGGAGGGTCCGATGAAACGGCGCCCCCGCCGCACTGTCCCGGCGGTGCTCGTCGCCCTCGTGGTGCTCGCCGGATGTGTACTGGCCGCCGTCGTCGCGGTCCAGACGATCCTCGGGGAAAAGCCGTGGGTCAGCTACGACGCCGTCGCGTCCGCGCTGCACGGTGCCCGATGGAGTGACACCGTCACCGCGCTCGCCGGCGGTGGTATCGCGCTGATCGGCCTGCTCCTGCTCTTGAGCGCGATCGTCCCCGGCAAGCCGACCGTGCTGCCGCTCGAAGGCGACCCGGACTCCGGCGCCTCCCGGCGCGGCTACCGGTCGACACTGCGCACCGCCGCGTCCACTGTGGACGGCGTTTCGGGGGCGAAGCTGAAGGTCACCCGGCGCAGGATCGTCTCGGTGGTGACCACCGGCCGGACGAACACCGCCGGACTCGCCGACGCCGTCCGCGCCGCCATCGAGCGCCGCCTCGCCCAGATCGGCCCCGCCACCGTCCCGGCCGTACGGGTCCGGGTCAAGGCCACCAGGAGCGTGTCATGACCGACCTCAACCGTCCCGCCCGGCTGAACCGCACCCTGCTCATGCTGACGGGGATCGTGCTGCTCGCCGGTGGCGTGTTCGCCGTCGGCACCCATTTCGGCAGAATCCCGCTGCTCGACCCCGGCACCGCGCTCGTTCCCGGCACGGCGATGCCACCCGGCTGGGCCTGGTACGCCGTCGCCGGGGGCGCGGTGGTCGTCGGGCTGCTGACGCTGCGCTGGCTCATCGCGCAACCCGTCCGCAAACCCAAGTCTCACACCTGGCGTTTCGAGCAGGAGACCGGACAGACCGCGCTCTCCGCGAGCACCGCCGTCGAGCCGTTCGCGGCGGAGGTCGCGACGTATCCCGGCGTCCACGCCGCGCACGCCACCTTGGGCGGCACCCAGGACGCGCCGGTGCTGGCCGTGGTGCTGAGCGCCGAACAGGACGGCGATCTGGCCGCCATCCGCGAGCGTGTCACCCAGGAAGGGCTGCCCCGGCTCCGCCAGGCGCTGGACCTCGCCGAACTTCCGACGACCATCGAGTTCCGCTTCTCCGCCAAGGCAGGCCCCCGCATCCAGTAGCGAGGTTTCCGGGGTGCCTGGATCGGGAAGCCGGTCCAGGCACCCCCACCCGATCCAGAGGAGTCCCGCATGTCAGCCGTGACCAGGGCAGCCGACACCGTGCTCGACCGGACTCTGCTCGGCTACAGCAGTGTCGGGCACTTCTTGCGACGGCGATGGTGGCCCGGGGACCCGGCGCCGGACGCGCTCGCGGGCAAGGTCGCCGTGGTGACCGGCGCGAAGGCCGGTCTGGGCAAGGCGACCGCCATCGGGCTGGCGAGACTGGGCGCGACCGTCCGGATCGCGGTCCGCGGCGACGCCGACGCCGCCCGCGCCGAGATCGAACGTGCCGCGCCCGGCGCGCGGATCCTCGTCGACCACTGCGACGTCAGTCTGCTCTCCTCCGTGCGCGACTACGCGAAAGACCTCGACGGCGAGGTCGACATCCTCGTGCACAACGCGGGCGTGATGCCCGCCGAGCGGACGGAAACGGCCGAGGGCAACGAAGTCATGCTGGCCACGCACGTACTCGGCCCGCATCTGCTGACCGCGTCCTTGCGCCCGAAGTTCGCCGACGGCGCACGGGTGATCTGGGTCAGCTCCGGTGGCATGTACGGCCAGCCGCTGCGCACCGACGATCTCCAATACCAGCGGGACGACTACAAACCGGCGGCCGGGTACGCGCGCACCAAACGTATGCAGGTGGTGCTCGCCGAACTCTGGGCCGACGAACTCGACGGCTCCGGCGTCGTCGTGCACAGCGCCCATCCGGGCTGGGCCGACACCCCCGGCGTCGCCACCTCGCTGCCGACCTTCCGCAAGCTGACCCGGCCGATCCTGCGCGACGCCGAGCAGGGGGCCGACACCTTCATCTGGCTCGCGGCCGCCGAAGAACCGGGACGGTACAACGGGATGTTCTGGCACGACCGCGTCCCGCGCCCGACGCACTACCTCGGCAAGACCCGGGAAACCGCCGCGCAGCGCCGGGAACTGTGGCAGTCCTGCGGGCGGCTCACCGGTCTTTAGGCCGTGTCCGGTAAGTCTGTTCGAAGGGCTTCGTGATCCAGGTGGTTCCTGGCGGTGCGGGCGGATCGGCCTCGTACCGGGTCGTACTCGGCCGCGTCCGCCCGTGCCGTCAGGGGCCGCCTGGGCGCGAAGACCGCGAACGAGACTTACCGGGCACGGCCTAAGCCAGGGGGATCATCGCTACCGCCGGGGTGGACGGGGTCCGCGAACCTCCGGCGGGTTCGGCGGTGATCCCGACCCGGTCGATCGCTCCCGGCAGGTCCGCGAGGATCGGCCGGGTCCGATGTGGACCGTCCGAGACGAGCAGCCCGGCGGAATGCACGCCGCTCGCCCCGATGAGCCAGACCTGGTACGCCTTACCGGCTGCCAGAGGCGGCAGATCACCCGCGAGGACGACGACCTTCTGTCTGCTCCGCGAGGTCACCACCGTGGTCGTACCGGGCGCGGCGGCCTTCACCGTCGACGCGTCGGGAGCGGTCAGCACCGAGTTCACCGAGGCGAGCTGCTGCTGAGCCGGATCGGACTCCGGCCCGGTGTTCGTGGTGACCAGGCCGAACACCAGCGCCCCGACGGCGGCCGCCGCAGCGCCCCACAGGGCGATCCGCACGGGCGGCTGCTTCGACGACCGGGCGCGCCGGACGACCGCGACCAGCGGCGGCCATTGGCGGGTCCGGGCGGCCTCCGTCAGCGTCGCTTCCCGCAGCCCCGGCGGCGGCGCGGCGGCGAGGGCCGCGCCCAGGCGTGCCGCGGTCTCCCGCAGTTCCCGGACCTCTTGGCCGCAAGCGGGACAGCCGCGCAGGTGCCGCTTGAACGCCGCGGCCTCCTCCTCCGTGACGGCGTCCACGGCGTAAGCGCCGGTCAGCGTATGCGGTTCCAGCGTCATTGCCCCACCCCCAGACAGTCGCGAAGCCGGATCAGACCGTCGCGAATGCGGGTCTTCACCGTGCCCGGCGCGGTTTTGAGCACTTCCGCGACCTCCGGATAGGTGTATCCGTTGTAATAAGCCAGCACGACCGATTCCCGTTGCAGCTCGGTGAGCGCGGACAGGCACTGGCGCACCCGCTGCTGTTCCAGCTTGCTGATCGTCGACTCGGCGACCTCGTCGAACGGGCGCCGGAAATCGAGTCTGCCCGCGCGGTCGTCGCGGTCGAGCGCCGCCTGATGCGAGCGCACCCGGTCCACGGCCCGCCGGTGCGCGATGGTGAGCACCCAGGCCAGCGTGCTCCCCTTGCCCGGTTTGAACCGGGCCGCCGTCCGCCACACCTCCACCAGGACCTCCTGGGTCACCTCCTCGGCGAACGTGCCGTTGCGGACAACCCTGTTCACCACTCCCCAGACCGGCCCCGCCACGACGTCGTACAGGTCGGCGAACGCTTGTTCGTCACCGGCCGCGACCCGTTGCATCAGGCTCGTTTCGGCAGGCACCGCTCCGGTGCCACCGGTTTCGCGCAGACTCGTCCGCACACCCTCGACCATCAAGCCGCCTCCACCTCACCCGACGCCCGGCTACGCGGTGCCTGGACGTCTGGAAGGGATTCGGTGCCGGGACGGCCGCGGACTGGTCGTCTTCAGAACGCGTTCAGTCCTCTGGATGCGGGCGCGTCAGGACCTCGTCCATTGTGGATCGCAGGTGTCGCAGAAAGGCCTGGAAGCGTTCGATCTCCTCCGCCGGGTACTTCGCCACCAGCGCCGCGAGTCCCGCGCTGAACGGGCCGAAGAACTGTCGCGCGGGCTCCTGGATGTCGGGGCCGCTGCGCAGGGTCACTATCCGCCGGTCGGCGCTCTCCCGGGTCCGCACCACATAGCCGAGACCCTCCAGCCGGTTCACCAGGTTCGTGGTCGCGCCGGAGGTCAGCGAAATGCGTTGCCCGAGCCTGGCCGGGGAGAGCGGCGAGCCGGTGTCTTCGGCGTAGAGGATCTCCACCAGCGCGGCGGCGTCAGTGGCGTGCAGGCCGAGCCAGTCCGCGAAACGCCGGGTGAACTCGGTGTAGTTCGCCCCGAAGTTCCGGAGGTCGTCCAGCAGCGACGCGCTCCGTGCCGCGACCTCATCCTCCATCGGCGGTGTCCTCCTCGGCTCTTCGACGTGCTTTGACAACCTACCGGCCGCAAATATACCTTCACTGTGAAGCTACTTTCTCATGAAGGAGTTCTCTTGGTCCCCGACCCGTTCGCCGCGACGACCCGCGGTATCTCCGAGCCTGATCCCGTTCGCCCGGCGCTGCGCGCCGCCGGGCCCCTCGTCGAAGTGGCCACGCCGGCGGGCGGAAGCGCGTGGATCGTGACCGAGGAGAAGCTGGCCCGTGAAGTCCTCTCCCATCCCGGCATCGTCAAAGACCCCGCTATGGCACCGGAAACCTGGGATCCCGTTCGCGCCGGACTCGAGCAGACGGCCGCCGCACAGCCGTCCCTCACCACCTTGGACGGGCCGGACCACGCCCGGCTGCGACGGGCGCACGCCCCGCTCCTGAGTGCCAAGCGGATCCAGGCACGATCCGGCCGGATCCACGAAATCGCGCGAGAGCTGCTGACGGATCTCGGCGAGGGAACCGTCGACCTGATGGACGGCTTCTCCACCCGGTTCCCGCTCACCGTGCTGCTCGATCTGCTCGACATCCCGCTCGACCTGCTCGACGCCGCCGTCGACGCCTGCCGCCGGATGTCCAGTCCGGACCCGGGTGCGCAGGGCAAGGCCATCGCCGCGATCGCGAACCTCGCGGCGGCCGGGCTGACGCCGGATCGGCACGGGCTCGCGACGGAACTACGCGACCGGGTCCCGCCCGAGACGACCGAAGACGACCTGAGGTATCACCTGTTCGCGTTGATCTTCGCCGGACAACTGACCACCGACGCGTCGATCGGCTTCCTGGTCGCGCGGCTGCTCGACGCTGACACCGCGGCCGAGGACGACCTCGTCCGCGAAACCCTGCGAGACCATCCGCCCGCACCGTTCACGCTCTGGCGGTTCACCTCCACCGAGGTCGACCTCGCCGGGATCCCGCTGCCTGCTCGATCCCCCGTGCTCGTCGACATCCAGGGCATCAACACCGATCCCGGCCGCGACCCCGGGCCGGATCTGACCTTCGGCGCGGGCCCGCATTTCTGCGTCGGCGCCCAGCTCGCGCACCTCGAACTGCGGGCGGTGGCGACGGTCCTGCGCGCGGAATTCCCCCGAGCCCGGCTGGCCGTCCCCCATGCCGAACTCCGGCAGACGTTCCTCGGCGGCATCCAGGGCACCCGGCTCACCGGCCTGCCGGTACTCCTGCACGGCTGAAAGAACGGGCCGGGGCGCGGAAATCCGCTGCCCCGGCCCGGAAACGACGACTACTTCTTGAAGGTGTCGCGGATCTTGTCCGCCGCGTCACCGACGGCGTCCTTCACGTTCTCGACAGCGCCCTTGAGACCGGCCTTCGCCTGATCGGCCTGGCCCTCCGCGCGCAGTTCCTCGTTGCCGGTGGCGTCGCCGGCGGCCTCCTTGGCCTTACCGCCGAACTCTTCCGCCTTGTTGCTGATCTTGTCGCCCAACGACATCGGGTCCTCCTCCGTCCGTGGCGCCCGGATCGTGCGCCGTACACGGGAAGGACAACCCTTGATCAAGATTCGTCACGCACACGGACGGGTGATCACTCTCACGACGTCGGCAGCCGTCTTGCCCTAGAGCAGAGAGGCGACGGCGGCGGCGAACGCCTCCGGGGCCTCCTGAGGAACGTTGTGGCCGACACCCGGCAGGACACGGTGCTCGTACGCGCCCGTGAAGTACTCGCGGTCGCCCTCCGCGCTGGGCCCGCCGACGCCGTCGTCCCCGCTTTCCAGCACGACCGTCGGGACCGTGATGACCGGTTCCTTTGCGATCAGGTCTTCGAGCGCCTGATACCGGGGATCCCCTTCCGCCAGACCGAACCGGTGGCGATAGGAGTGGATGACGACGTCGACGAAGTCCGGATTGTGCAGGCTGGGGGCGCTGGCCGGGAAGGCCGCGTCGGCTTCTGCCCAGGTCGGCGACCAGGTGCGCCACAGCAGGGCGCACAGCTCGTCGCGGTTCTCCGCGAGCCCGCGGCGGCCTCGCTCGGAATGAAAGTAATACTGGTACCAGTAGGTGCGTTCCCACTCTGGCGGCGCCGGTTCCCCGGCATAGGCGAGATTCTGGACGTTGTAGCCGTCCACCGAGACCAGCCCGCGCACGCGTTCCGGCCACAGCGCGGCCGCGATGCACGCCGCGCGGCCGCCCCAGTCGTATCCGGCGACGACGGCGTTTTCGAGCCCCAGCGCGTCCATGAAGTCGAGCAGGTCCTGTGCGAGCGCGGCCTGCTGCCCGGAGCGGGGCGTCGCGTCGTCGAGGAACCGCGTCCCACCGAACCCGCGGAGAAAGGGGACGTACACCGAGGCGCCGCCCGCCGCGAGGACCGGCGCGACCTCGTCGTAGGCCCGCACGTCGTAAGGGAACCCGTGAAGCAAGATCACCGGCGACGCGTGCGCGTCACCGGTGTGTTCGTACTCGATCTCCAGAATCGGTGTGGTGACGCGCTTCGAGCCCATCCTCGGATCCTTTCACGAGGATCAGCCGGACCAGCCGCTCAGCCGGGACAAAAGTCGTTCGAGAACCTCGGGATCGGCGCCGACGGGCTCACCGGAGACGGGCTCGTCCACCAGCGTCCGGCGGTCGCCGCGGCGCGGCAGCCGCACCTGCCCCGCGGACAGGCCGCCGGGCAGCGGCAGCTCGCACCAGGTGGTGACTCCGCCGGTCTCGCTCGGCGCCACCCCGGTCCGCTCCCCCGGCGCCGGTGTCGGCGTGGGAAGACCGTCCAGTTCGTGGTCGACCTCGATGGCCAGGACGTCCGACCGCAGCCGCAGTCTCAGCGTGAAGAACGGCGGTTCCTTCGGATCGGCCGCGTCGACGAGCGCGCCCACCAAGCGGGCGGCGGCGGTCTTCGCCTGATCGAGCAACGGCCGCAAGGACCAATCCGAGAGGATGAGACGGACGAAGAGCTCGGAGCACAACAGGGCGTTCGGTTGTGCCACCAGCCGGAGGTCGTCCATCTGCGAGGTGCGCGCGCTCAAACCTTGGCCTTCCTCGTCGACGTGCGAGCGTGCATCATGCCACTCCATCCGGTGACGGGCTCACACCGCCTCGGCGCCCGCTCCCGTGGCGATTTTGGTCCAGTGTGGTCAGGCGTCTTTGGCTCTGTTCATCAGACCAAAGACCGCGCACAGTGATCGGCGTGAGCATCGCCTTCCTGATCACCACGCTGGTCGTGGTCGCCACGCCCGGCACCGGCGTGGTCTACACCCTGTCCGCCGGACTGGCCCGGGGGAGACGCGCGAGCGTCCTCGCCGCGACAGCCTGCACCCTCGGCATCGTCCCCCATATGGTCGCCGCGATCACCGGCCTCGCGGCCCTGCTGCACGCGAGCGCGGTGGCGTTCGAAATCATCAAATACCTCGGCGTGGCCTACCTTCTCTACATGGCGTGGGCGACGCTGAGGGACCGGGAGGCGATCGTCGTGGAGGGCGATCCCGAACCCAGGTCGGCGCTGCGGACGATCACCTCGGGCGTGCTGATCAACGTCCTGAATCCGAAGCTGACGCTGTTCTTCTTCGCGTTCCTGCCCCAGTTCGTCCCGGCGGGCGAGCCCGGTTCGATCCCCCGGATGCTGCTGCTGAGCGGGGTGTTCATGCTGGCGACGTTCGTGGTGTTCAGCGTCTACGGCGTCCTCGCCGCCGGCGTGCGACACCACGTCATCTCCCGGCCGCGCGTGCTCGCCTGGATGCGGCGGATCTTCGCCGGTTCCTTCGCCGCGCTCGGCGCCAAACTCGCGTTCACCACCCAGTAGACAGGTCTCGTATGCGACTCCAGCACGATCCCGCGGTCCGCGCCGAGCACCCCGGCCTGGCCGTCGGCACCCTCTCGGCCACCGGAATCACCCCCGCGATGCCGGTCGACCTCGAGAAGTTCCTCGCCCGGGCGACGCGACGGCTCGCGGACGGCCCGGAATCGGAGTTCCCCGAGATCCAGGCCTGGCGCCGGGCGTTCGCCAAGATGGGCCTGAAACCGACCCAGTACCGGTGTGCGTCGGAATCCCTGCTGCGCAGGCTGCGGAAGGAGGGCACGCTTCCCCGCATCCATCCGGTGATCGACCTCTGCAACGCGGTCTCGGTCGCGTACGCCATCCCGGTCGCGGTACTCGACGTCGCGAAGATCAGCGGCTCGCTCGTGGTCCGCCACGCCCGGGGCGACGAGAAGTACGTGACCTTCGCGGGCACCGTCGAGCACCCGAACCCGGGTGAGGTGATCTTCGCCGACGAGGACGGCCAAGCCCACGCGCGGCGCTGGACGAACCGGCAGAGCGGGCACTCCGCGGTCTCCGCCACGACGTCCGACGTCCTGATCGTTTCGGAGGGACTGCACGCGACCGCGGCCGAGGACGTCCGGCTGCTGATCGAGGCCATCGCGGGCGAACTGGCCGCGGCGGGCGTCCAGGTCACGAGGCCTTGAGCGCCTTCTCCAGCCCGGCGCGCGTCATCTTCGACCGTCCCTTGATGTCCCGCTCCCGCGCCAGCTTCTCCAGATCCGCCTTCGACAGCGAGGACAGGTCTTTCGCAGCCGGGGACTTCTTGGCCGGGGACTTCTTGGCCGTGCCCGCCTTGGCGCCGGAGCCGGAGCGCTTCTTGGCCTTCCCGCTCTCGACGCTCTTCGAAAGCGCCTCGAACAGGTCGACGACCTTGGTCGGCTCACCGGGCTCGGTCGCGGGCGTGATGGTCTCGCCCTTCTTCTTGGCCGCGATCAGCTTCCGCACGCGATCGGTGTAGGTGTCGTGGTACTCGTCGGGCCGCCAGTCGTCGCTCATCGCGTCGATGAGGTTGAGGGCCATGTCGAGTTCCTTGCCGCGCGCCTGCGCCTTGCCCGGCAGGTCCGGCAGCTGCTCGGCGGGATCGCGCAGGTCGGCGGCGAAATGGAGGGTGTTGAGCACCATGACGCCGTCCCCCGAGCGGACCAGGGCGAGGTACTCGCGGCCGCGCATGACGAACTTCGCGATCCCGGCCCGGCCCGACGAGCGCATCGCTTCGAGCAGCAACGCGTACGGCCGTTCGAACTCCGCTTTGGCCGGCGCTAGCCAGTACGTCTTGTCGAAGAACATCGGATCGATGGCGTCCAGCTCGACGAAGCTCTCGATGTCGAGCGACTTCGACCGGCCGGGGGCGATCTCGTCGAGTTCCTCGGGTTCGACGACCACGTACTCACCGCTGTCGAGCTCGTAGCCCTTGACGATGTCGTCGTAGTCGACTTCCTTGCCGGTGCGTTCGTTCACCCGCCGGTACCGGATGCGGTCCTCGGTCCCGCGCTGGAACTGGCGGAAGTGCACCGTGTGGTCTTCGACAGCGCTGTACAACCGGACCGGCACCGTCACCAGGCCGAGTGAAAGCGAACCGCTCCAGACCGGGCGCATGGGCGTACTCCTCTCCTCCCTCGCCTGGGTACCCGCGACGGCGGCCGATCACACCTGGTCAGAGGTTGAACGCGAGAGGACCTGTGACGGAAAAGGGCTCCCAGGGCGGTTGGCCACCCCCAGTAGAAAGGCCAACCGCCGCGGAGCCCCTGCATTCGATTCGGCACGCTGCCCCGTCGCGCCGAACCCGTCAGCTGATGTCTTCAGCTTTCCAAGGCCCTGCATCGGAATTACATCGGCTCTCCACCGGCGGGCATCCGCGCAGTTCAGGGATCACCGGGAGTAGAATCAGGACCGGTTCCAAGGCAGGCACACGCCCGCCCGTTAGGCCGAATGCCGGATGGCGACCCCGCGCCGACCTGGCTGAGGCCGCCGCGGTGGGCTAGGGTGCCGGTCACCGGGCGAGCGGACTGGGAGGTAGTGCGTGAGCACGCTCACGGTCTCGGACGACATAGTGGCATATGACCGCCGGTCCGTTACCTGAATCGGCGGGATCGCCCTCCAACGGCGGCGATCCGACGCATACCGGTCCTGCAGCTCAGCTCAGTTTCTCCGTCCTCGGCCCGCTCGAAGCCGAGGTCGACGGCGTCCCCGTCCGGCTCGGCGGACGCCGTGAACAACGCCTGCTCGCCTGCCTGCTGATCAACGCGGGCAGGCTCGTCCCGGCGTCGTACCTGATCGGCACGATGTGGCCGGACAATCCGCCGAAGACCGCGATCCGCCAGGTCAGCAACGCGATCGCGCGGCTGCGGCACGATCTCGGCGTGGCGCGGTCCGCCGTGGTCACCACCGGCTCCGCCTACCGCATCGTCATCAGCAGCGCCTCGCTCGACTCGGTCCGCTTCGAAGCGGGCTATCGCGAGGGCGCCGAACTCCTGGCCGCCGGGCTGCTCTCCCAGGCGGCGGCCAAGCTCGCGGACGCGCTCGCGCTCTGGCGCGGCCCGGCCTTCGACGGTCTCGAAGGCGAAGCCATCGAGCAGACGGCGCGCCGGCTCGACGAAGAACGGCTCGCCGCGGGCGAACTCCTGATCGGCGCCAGGCTCCGGCTCGGCGAGACCGACGCGGCGGCCCGCCAGGCCTTCGACCTCGCCGCCTGGCATCCCACCCGCGAGACCCTGCAGCGCTTGACCATGCTGGCGCTCTACCGGGCGGGCCGCGGCGCGGACGCGCTCCGCGCGTTCGACCGGAGCAGGATCGCGCTGGCCGAGGAACTCGGCGTCGACCCGGGTACCGAACTGAGCACGCTCCACCAGCAGATCCTGCGCACCGACCCGGAGCTGATGGAGGACAGCGCCCTCGTCCGGTACGGCGTCGGCGGGCTCCGGGCCGGGGCGGACACCGGTGGGCGGCGCGAGGACGCGGACGCACAGAAGGCGCTCTTCCCCCGGCCCGCGCAGCTTCCCGCGGATCTCCCCGCGTTCGGCGGTCGCGCCGAGGAGCTGCAGACGGTCCTCGAAATCGGCCGGGACGACACACTGACGGGGCCGAGACTGATCGCGATCGACGGGATGCCCGGGGTCGGCAAGACCGCGCTGGCCGTCCACGCCGCGCACCGGCTCGCGCCGCTGTTCCCCGACGGGCAGCTCTTCGTGAACCTCGAAGGATTCTCGCCGGCGGGCGATCCGGTCGACCCGGCCGTGGCGCTCGAAGCGCTGCTGCGCTCACTCGGCATCCAGGGTTCGGACATCCCCGCCGGGACCGGCCAGCGCGCGGCCCTGTTCCGCAGTTGCCTGGCAGGCAAGCGCGTCCTCCTGGTGCTGGACAACGCCATCAGCGCGACACAGGTCAGCCCGCTGCTGCCCGGCGCGGCCAGCTGTTGTGTGCTGATCACCAGCCGGACCCGGCTCGCCGATCTCGACGGCGCCGAACTGCTCTCCCTGGAACCGTTCAGCCGCGCGGACGCGGTGGACCTGCTCGGCCGGATCGTCGGGCCCTCCCGGCTCAGGCGGGAATCGCCCGACGCGGTCGACCAGGTCGCGAGCCTGTGCGGCGACCTCCCGCTCGCGCTCGCCGTGACGGCGAGCAGGCTGCGGGCGAGGGCGTCCTGGACGCTCGACTTCGTCGCCAGGCAATTGCGCGACGAACGGAACAGGTTCAGCGAACTCACCGCCGGGGAACGCGACGTCGCGGGCGCGTTCCGGGTGTCCTATCTGAACCTGTCCGAAACCGAACGTCGGGTCTTCCGACGTTTGAGCCATCATCCCGGCGCCGCGTTCGATCTCCATTCGACGGCGGCCTTGGCGGAAGTGGACCTCGGTGAAGCCCGCCGTCTGGCCGAGCGCCTGGTCGACGTGAATCTTTTGCGCCAACCCTCGATGGACCGGTACGAGATGCACGACCTTCTCCGTAGTTACGGCCGCGAACTGCTGCTCGCGGAGGAGCCGGAACACCAGCGCGAAGCGATGATGCGACGGCTGTTCGACTACTACCGCTCCACCGTCGCAGCCGCGATGGAATTCATCGACCCGGATTCCGAAGAGGAATCGGGTGGCGGCCTCGAAGTGCCGAAGAGCGAGTTCACGCAGACCTTCGTCGACTACGACCAGGCAGCGCACTGGATGGACGCCCAATGGCAGAACGTCCTACCGGTGGCCGTGGCGATGAACAACCACCAGCACTATTCGGACCTCGTGCCCTTCTGCTCGTCGGTCTGGCGCTACTTCGACAACCGCGGCTATTACCGCCAGGCCAGAGAACTCGAGACCCTCGCCCTCTCCGCCGCCCGGGTCACCGGGAGCGTGGTCCTCGAGTACCAGGCTTTGCACATGTACGCGCTCACCCTGTGGCGGCTCAACGAATTCACCGAGGCGAACCGGCTGTTCAACGAGGTGTTCGAACTGGCGTCGACCACCGGCGACGTGCGGATGCAATGCCGGGCCAGGGGCAATTCGGGCGTCACCCACTGGCTGAAGGGCGAGTCGGACGAGGCGATCGAGCACCTCGGCTGGGTCCGCCAAACCGCCCATGCCCATGGCAGCGTGCTCATCGAAGCCCGCGCGAGGCACCGGATCGGGCTGATCCACACCGAGAACAGGCGCTATCCCGAGGCCGCCGAGGAACTCGACCAGGCACTGCGACTGGCTCACGAGAACGAATCACCCGATCTCGAGGCCGAATGCTTTCTGGCCCTCGGTATCAATTCGCGCGAACTCGGCGACGCCGCCCTCGCGGTCACCCAGTTCACCACCGCGATGGAAGTGCTCGACTCGACCGGGAATCGCAGCATGCTGCCCATCGCCCACAAGGAGATGGCGACCGCGTTCGATCTTCTCGGTGAGCGATCGAAAGCGGACCGTCATCGCCGCTTCGCTTTGCGGCTGTACACGGATCTCGGCATTTCGGACTCCGCCGATGTACGCGAACTCAAACAGCGCCTGAGTGATCACTCGGCGTAATTTGTCGTACTGCTCCGGTACTCTGTTGGTGTCGGTAAATTCACTTGACCGGACCAACCGCTCACGGAGAGGATCGGCGGCATGCACGACGACGAAGAAGACGAGTTCTTGCTGGAACTCGAAGCGGAGTACAAGGCGCAGAGCACTTGGGGCGGGTTCGAGCCGCCGCCGCACGGCGGGCCTCCTTTCCGCTCGCGACACTGAATGACCGGGCGTATTCGTAACGTATTCACTTAACTGGGGACTGGGGCGCAAGACATTCGATGCTGGTAAGGGTTTCCACTTGCGGGACGCTCTATTGGTCCGACGGTGACGTGATCTGGGACGATCACCTCGGCCATCGCCAGCTCAAACTCGCCGAAGGAACCGAACGAGTACTGCGATGGTTCAGTTCTTGGCGAGAACCGGAATCGGTGCGTGGCGCGGACGAAAATCCCGAGACGGGGGAAAGACTCGTCCGTATCGCGCGAGCGATGATCCGGTACGACGTGCTGGTGATCAAAGGGTCTTCCCGCCAGCGGAGGGAAGAAGAGATCCTTCGGGATTGGGGGCCTTGGGGAACGTCCGCGCGGGCGTTCCACTTCGGCACGCGATCCTTGCGTGACACCGAGTTCACGACCAGCGAAACAACCGCGAAAACCTTGCTGGAGAAGGCGAAGGCCAGCCCTCCGCCTTCTCCGGTGAGGCCTTCGGGCGAGTCCGGCGCGATACCACTGCCCGAACCTTCACCGGAGCCACTGAACGCGATCGGGCTCGGCGAGGCGCTGAGCAAGCGCAGGAGTACACGCGAGTTCGGCGAAGACCCCGTACCGCTGCGCGACCTGAGCGCACTCCTCACCGCGGCCCGGCCGACCAGACCGGAAACGCATGCCGACATCCCGGCCACCGGCAACGTCTTCAAGACGAGCCCATCGGGCGGCGCGCGGCATCCGACCGAGGTGTACGTCTACGCGCGGAACGTCGAGGACCTGGATCGCGGGATCTACCACTACGACGGCTTCCGGCACGGGCTCATCCCCCTGGACGGCAAAATCGACGACGACGAACTCGTCGCGCTCGCCGGCGACCAGGAGTGGACCAGGAACGCCGGCGCGCTGCTGATCTACACCAGCGTGATCGAACGGAACCAGTGGAAGTACCCGGTGAGCCGGACGTACCGGGTCCTGCTGATGGACGTCGGGCACCTCAGCCAGACCGTCTACCTGCTGGCGACCGCGCTCGGGTTGAACGTCACGTTCACCGCGGCGCTTCGCGACGAGCTGGTGGAGGATCTGCTCGGCTGTGACCCCGCGAGCGAACTGGTGCTGGGGATGTCGGTGGTGGGCACTCGGGCTTAAGGGGCTTCGGTCGCTGCTCTGGGTTGCGGGCTTGGGCGTCTCCGTTTTTCGGCAACGGCTCCGCACCGGCCTCGCTTTGTCGACAGCGGTCGCGAATGGTCCCATCCCACCAGCCCGGCGACTGTCCACAAGGGATAGCTTGACACGGTCCGATGTCCGATTGATGCCTATATGCACAGTTTCGCGCGGGGTCGTGAGTGGCAATGAGGGTTATTGAGGGGTAAGGCAAATATGACGTGATCGGCTCACTGCCGTGAAGACCCCTTACTACCCTCACAGTAGCGAAGGATGCCTTCATCGCCTGGCGACAGGCAAGGGCTTCCCCAGGAGGCTGGGCGCATCCCGTGACTGTCCATAAGGGACAGTCCTCAGTGAATCGATGTCCGATTGATGCCTATATGTACGGTCTCGAAGGGGGTCGTGAGTGGCAATGAGGGTTAGAACGCTATTTGCCACTCACGACCACCTCGCGAGACCGCGCAAACCGCTCAAGTCAGACATCATGACCGGAACAATGTCCTTTGTGGACATCCCTGGTCATGCCCCTGCTTCCGTCGGCCAGTCCGGGCCTGTCCTGAGACACGACATGTTTGCCTTACCACTCAATTAGAACGCTACTTGTCACTCACGACCCCACTCGAAACCGCACACTCAGGCATCAAGTCATGAACAGGTGTCCCTCGTGGACAGTTCTAGGATGCGCCTGCCTCAGCGAGGGGTCCCTCACCAACCGCAGCGAGCCACGCCCCGGCCCGGACCCTCGAAGTACATGGTGGCGCTGCTGAGTCACCCGGATGCGCCCTCGCGACGCAGGACTCGGTCACGCCACCTTTGACCATGCAAGAAAGGCCATCGCCGTTTTCCGGCAACGCTCGGATGGCGCCAAAACGCTCCGCCCACCACCAATTCGGCCCCGGAAGATCGCGCGAGCCGGACGACCTCGGCCCGCGCGATCCCCGGACTCAGCCGAGCAACGCCCGCATCTCCGTGATCTCGGCCTGCTGGCCGTCGATCACCTTCTGCGCCAAGGCTTTCACCTCGGCATTGCTTCCCTGTTGCAGCACGGTCTTCGCCATCGCGAGCGCACCCTCGTGATGCTTGACCATCATCTCCAGCCACTGCCGGTCGAAGGCGGCGTCCTTGGCCTGCCCGAGTTTCGCGAGGTCTTCCTCGGGCATCGAGCCGTGCTCGGAGTGATCACCGGACGGCGCCACTCCCCAGCCCTTCAGCAGAGCGGTCAGCTGCCGGATCTCCGGGTCCTGCGCCTTTTGGATCCGCGCGGCGAGATCGGCGACCTTCGCGTCGCGCGTGCGCCCGTCGACTAGTTTCGCCATCGCGATCGCCTGTTCGTGGTGCGGGATCATCCCTTGCGCGAAGGTGATGTCGGCCTGGTTGTGGTCACCCTGCCGCGGAGCGGGGGCGTTCATCGAGGACAGGGTGTGCCCGCTGGAAGCGGTGTCGGAACTCGCGCATCCGGCGAGCACACTGAAGGAGGCCAGGGCAGCGAGAGCCGCCCCGACCAGTTTCTTGCTGGTCATGGTTCTTCCTCAGGTCGGATTCAGGGTTGGGCGGGACGTACCCGCCTGTCACACCCGAGACACGCAGAGAAAGGCCAGCCGTTCCGGAACCGGTCTCCAGCGCGGAGGATCACGGCCCGGGGCCGAACCGCCGGTCTCCCACGACAGCCGGGTCGTCCCGGTCCGTCCATTTCGGACGAGCAGCCAGGTGACGATCAGGAGCACGGCCGCGGCGAGTACCGCGAGACACAGGTGCAGTCCACTGTGGTCACCGTTGTCGTGGTGCGCGGGAACGTCCTGACAGCAGGGATCCGCCATCGCGACCGCGGCGGTCCCGTGCCCGGCGCCGTGGCCGGACTCGGCGGTGACGTGATGCATCCCGACCAGACCCAGTGCCACCACGCACAACAACAGCCACCGGAGGGCGGCCGGGTACGAGGACTGGGTCACGGCTCCACCGTAGCCGGATTCAGCGGGCCACCGGACGGTGGGGTTTCGCCGCGGTGTGCAGCGCGGGGATGTCGCGATCGATGTGATCGGCGTGGAACAACGCCTGCGCGAGCAGCCCGCGGACGTGGTCGTTGGCCGCGGAGTAATAGACGAATGTTCCCTCGCGGCGCCCCTTGACCAGCCCGGCGAGCCGCAGTTTCGCGAGATGCTGGCTGACCGCGGTCGGCGCCGCACCCGCCAGGTCCGCGAGACAGGCGACCGAGGACTCGCCCTGCAGGAGCGCCCAGAGCACCTTGATCCGCGTCGGGTCGGCGAGCAGCCGGAAGGTCTCCGCGGCCAGGTGGACCTGTTCCTCGGTGGGCATCTCGAAATCCGGGACCGACTCGTGCATACCCGCAGGGTACCGGTTATCCTTCTGCCTGCGTACCTGCATGACTGCGCAGGTAGCATGACAGGGAGGTGGGCGATGACCGGACATGGGCATGGGCACGGCCATGGACACAGTCACGGCCA
Source organism: Amycolatopsis orientalis (assembly GCF_000943515.2). Classification (NCBI taxonomy): domain Bacteria; kingdom Bacillati; phylum Actinomycetota; class Actinomycetes; order Pseudonocardiales; family Pseudonocardiaceae; genus Amycolatopsis; species Amycolatopsis orientalis. The sequence continues at coordinate 6,281,856 of NZ_CP016174.1, forward strand.
CCGGCAGGGAAAAAGCCGTCTCCGCCATCTCCTGACCCCGCACAGCCACGACAGCGCCGACCGCGTCGACACCGCGCTGGAGACCAGCAAACGCGGCGTCCGCACGCTGATCTGGTCGTTCGCCGCCCTGTTCGTCACCGCCGTCGCGCAGCTGGCGCTGGTGCTGGTCACCGGTTCGGTGGCGTTGCTCGGCGACACGATCCACAACTTCGCCGACGCGCTGACCGCGGTCCCGCTCGGGATCGCCTTCATGCTCGGCCGTCGAGCCGCCACCCGCCGCTACACCTACGGACTCGGGCGCGCCGAAGACCTCGCCGGGGTGCTCGTCGTCCTGCTGATCGCGGCGTCGGCCTTCCTCGCCGGGTACGAGTCGATCGAGCGGCTGCTGGACCCGCGGCCGGTCCAGCATCTGTGGGTGGTCGCCGCGGCGGGGGTCATCGGCTTCGCGGGTAACGAACTCGTGGCCAGGTACCGGATCACGGTCGGCCGTGAGATCGGGTCCGCCGCGCTGGTCGCCGACGGGCTGCACGCGCGGACGGACGGGTTCACTTCGCTCGCGGTGGTGCTCGGGGCCGCCGGCGTCGCGTTCGGGTTCCCGCAGGCCGACCCGATCATCGGCCTCGCCATCACGGTCGCGATCCTGTTCGTCCTGCGCGACGCCGCCAAGGAGGTCTTCCGCCGCCTGATGGACGCCGTCGACCCGGCCGACGTCGATCGTGCCGAACGCGCGGCGGCCGAAGTCCCCGGCGTACTCGGCACTCGGGATCTGCGGATGCGCTGGATCGGGCACAGCCAGCGCGCGGAGCTGGCGGTTTCGGTCGAGCCGGGGCTGACCGTCACGGAGGCGCACCACCTGGCCCACGAAGTCGAACAGCGGCTGCGCCAGGTCCTGCCGCGGCTCGCGGAAGCGGTCGTGCACACGGAACCGGTGAACGCCCATGAGATCGTCAACGGGTGACGCTGTCCGACGACGACATCCGGGCGATCCGCGCCCGCGCCCAGCTGCTCTCCGCCCCCGCCCCGGACGTGCTCTCCGTGACCAGGGCGGTCGCCGCGATCCAGGCGCAGTCGAGCCCCGCGGCGAGGCTCGCGGTCCGTGCTCGCGGCCGGGGCTTGACCTCGCAGGACGTCGACACTTCCCGTGAGGTGGCCCGCACCTGGCTGATGCGCAAGACGCTCCATCTGGTGCCGACAGCGGATCTCCGCTGGTTGAACCGGCTGTTCGGCCCACGCAACGCCCAGGCGGGCCAGGGACGGCGCAGACAACTGGACCTGACCGACGAACTCTGCGAACGCGCGCTGAACCACCTCCAGGATCTCTTGCCCGGCAGGGCACTCACCCGGCAAGAGATCCTGAAAGGCTTGGCGGCCGCCGGGATCGTGCTCGACACGACGTCACAGGCGCCGCCTCATCTGCTGGCGTACGCGGCCAATCGCGGTTTGATCTGCCGAGGCGAGGACAACGGGGCGGAGCCGACGTACGTTCTCCTCGACGAGTGGACCACCGAGGAAAACGATCCGCCCGACCCGCACGCGGAACTGGCCCACCGCTATCTGACCGCGTATGGCATCGCGACGGCCGAGGACTTCGCCACCTGGTCCGGGCTCCCGCTCGGTCTCTGCCGCAAGGCCTTCGAAGTACTGGATCTCGTGCCCGCCGGTATCGGCTTCGCACTCCGGGAGACCGATCTCTCCGCTCCCCGCTGTCCCCCTCGCCTGCTCGGCGCTTTCGACCCGTACCTGCTGGGCTACGCCGACCGCGATCTGTTTCTCGACCCGGCACACGCGAAACGCGTCAACTCCGGCGGCGGGATGATCGCGCCCACCGTACTGGTGGACGACCGGATCGCCGGGACCTGGCACGTCAAGCGAACCGCGAAGCGGACGAAGGTCGTCGTGGAACCCTTCGCCGCGCTTTCGCGGTCCGCCATCGCCGGACTCGAGTCCGAAGTGGACGATTATGGCCGCTTCCTCGGGGAAGCGGCCGTCCTCGTCATTTGAGGGACCGGAAGAACTCCCGCACGTCGGCGACCAGGATCTCGGGCTCTTCCAATGCCGCGAAGTGCCCGCCACGGTCGACGTCGGTCCACCGCACGATCGTGTGCGCGGCCTCCGAATACCGCCGGATCCCGACGTCGTGCGCGAAGATCAGCGCTGCCGTGGGCACCCCTGAGTTCTTCTCGACGGCTCCCCACGTTTCCGCCTGCGCGTAACCGACGTACGCGGACGAAGCCGCCGTGCCGGTGAGCCAAGTGAACATGACGTTGGTCAGCAACCGGTCGCGGTCGATGATCTCTTCCGGCAGCGTCGGGCGCGGATGCGTCCACTCGCGGAACTTGTCCATGATCCAGGCCAGCTGGGCCACCGGCGAGTCCACGAGCCCGTAGCCGAGGGTCTGCGGCCGCGTCGACTGGATCGCGATGTACCCGAACTCTTCCCGCATGAAGGCCGCGATCCGCTGGATGCGATCACGCTCGATGTCGGTGAGCGACGCGAGTTCATCATCGGACAACGACATCGGCGGCATCGGCGTCAGGCCGCCGTTGACGTGCACCCCGATCACCTTGTCCGGCTCGGCGCGGCCGACCTCCGGCGACACGGAAGCACCGAGGTCGCCGCCCTGCACGCCGTAGCGTTCGTAACCGAGCCGGCGCATCAGCTCCGCCCAGGCACGGCCGATCCTCGGCATCGTCCAGCCGGAATCCGAGACGGGACCCGAGAAACCGAACCCCGGCAGCGACGGGATCACCAGATGGAACGCGTCCTGGGGATCTCCGCCGTGCGCCTTCGGGTCCGTGAGCGGGCCGATGACATCGAGGAATTCCACCACCGAACCCGGCCAGCCGTGCGTGAGGATCAGCGGTGTCGCGTCGGCTTCGGGTGAGCGGACGTGCAGGAAATGGATCTTCTGGCCGTCGATTTCCGTGGTGTACTGCGGAAAACCGTTGATCTCGCGTTCGGCGGCGCGCCAGTCGTAGCCGTCGCGCCAGTATTCGGCGAGTCCGCGCAGCCAGGCCACCGGCACCCCGGTGTCCCAGCCGTCGCCGGGGAGCGGGGCGGGCCAGCGCACGCTGTCCAGCTTCGCGTGCAGTTCGTCCAGCTGCTCCTGGGGGATGTCGAGGCGGAAGGGGCGGATCTCCGTGTTGTTCATGACGCTTACGCTACGAGCCATTGCGGACAGGTTCGGTCCTCGATCGGAAAAGTCCTCCGGATACGGGAAGATGCGCTGGTGACGGACAAGTACTTGGCCTACGGCAGGCTCATCCGCGGCGGGAAGATCCTGTTCCTCCGGCGACGGCCGGGCTCCTTCCTCGGGGGCCACTGGGAACTGCCGGGAGGGACCGTCGAGCCGGGCGAGCCGCCACCGGCCACCGCGGTCCGCGAGTTCGCTGAGGAGACCGGACTGACCGTGCGGATCACCGGCGAACGCGGTGCCCACAGCTGGGACGACGTCGAAGGCAGGCCGATGCGGATCCACGCCACGGTCTACGCGCTCGCCGAGGACGAACCGGGCGACGTCGTGCTCAATCCCGACGAACACGACGCCTTCGCCTGGTACACCCCGGAAGAGGCCGCGGTACTCGACCTCGCCTCCCATTTCCGGCAGTCACTGGAGGACTGACCGGGCCTGGTCCGTTCGGCCCAGCGGACGACGGGGCCGATGAGCGCGCCTGCCAGCAGGAACAGCCCGCCCAGCACGACCCAGCCCAGTGCCCCGCCGACCAGGATCAGGCTGGTCAGCAGCACCGGGCCGAGCATCCGGGCGATGGCCGTCCCGGCCCCGAAAAGTCCTTGGTACTGGCCCTGCCTGCCCTCGGGGGCGAGACCGAAGCCGATCTCCCATGAGCCCGCCGCCTGGGCCATCTCCCCCACCACCTGCAACGCGGCCCCCGCGAGCAGGACCAGCGCCGCCGTCCATGCCGAACTGCTCATGGCGGAGAGCGAGAAGACGAGACAGGAGACGAAAAGCAGCGCTCCGGCGTACCGGGCGTAGCGGGAGGCGCTGCGCAGACCGGTCACCCCCCGTGCCACCCGGACCTGGAACACCACGACGCTGGCGGTGTTCAGCACCAGCATCGCCGAGACCAGCCAGCTCGGGGCCGCCGTGCGGGTCGAGATCCACAGCGGCAGGACGAGACTGAACAGCGGCATGTACAGCAACATGATCATGTTGAGCAGGGCCAGTAGCGCGTACGGACGATCGCGGAGCACCGCCACGGACGGCTCGCCGGTCCGCACGGGCGCCGGCGCTACCGAAGGCACCCCGCGGAGGATGAGTGCCGCCGCGACGAAACTGAGCGCGTCGATGACGAAGACGGTCAGGAAGGCCTCGCGCGTACCGATGGCCAGCGCGATCCCGCCGAGGGCCGCGCCGGTCGCGATCCCCGCGTTGGACATCGCCTGCAGCCGGGCGCGGAACGTCGTGCGCCCGGCCGGGTCGACCAGCCCGGCGAGCAGCGCCTGCCGCGCCGCGCCGAGTCCGCTCTGGAAACAGGCGTAGACACAGGCCGCGATCACGAAGGCGACGGCCGAACCGACGAAGAGGAACGCGGTGACCGACGCCGCCGTCCCCAGTCCCAGCAGTACGGCGGTCCCCCTCGGCCCGCGCCGGTCGGCCAAATGCCCCAGCGCCACCCCGGCCACCGAGCCGATCGCCCAGCCCACGGTGAGCCCGAGGCCGACCTGCGCGGGCGACAACCCGACGATCAGCGTGAAGTACAGGGCTGAGCTGACGTAGTAGGCGCCGTCGCCGACGGAGCTGATCAGCTGGGCCAGTGCCAGTCGTTTCGTGGACTCCATGGTCTCAAGTTAGGCAGCGCATTGGCCACATCCCAGCTCCATTCCGCGACAGTTCGATTGGGCCAATGTAGGCTCGCGGCGTGCCGTTCCACATCAGCCTCGACGGGCACACCGACCTGGCGGCGCGGATCTACCGGCAGCTCCGTGACGGCATCCTCGACGGGCGCCTGCGCGCCGGGGAACGCCTGCCGCCGACCAGGGAACTGGCCCGCGAACTCGACGTCTCGCGCAACACCGTCGCGGTCGCGTACGAGCGACTCACCGCGGAGGGCTTCCTCAACGGGCACGTCGGGCGGGGGACGTTCGTCAGCGCCGATCCCGTGGCGAGGGCGGATCGTGCCGCCCCCGCGGGTGCCGGGGTCCGGCCCGCCGCGCGCTGGCGTTCGCTCCCGCCCCCACTCGGCGCCGACCGGTCCGTGCCCGCCTTCGACTTCCGCGTCGGCGTCCCGGATCCGGCCCTGTTCCCGCTGCGGACCTGGCGACGGCTGGTGAGCCAGGCGCTGCGGCCCTCGCTGCCGCCGCGGTCGGGCTACGCCGATCCGGCCGGGCTCGAAACGCTGCGGGTGGCGATCGCCCGGCACATCGGCGCCGCGCGGTCGGTGCGGGCGAGCGGCGAGGACGTCCTGGTCACGCAAGGGGCGCAGCAGGCCCTCGACCTGATCGGCCGGGTCCTGATCGAACCCGGTACATCTGTCGCCGTCGAAGACCCCGGCTATCCGCCCGCCGCGCGACTGTTCGCCTCGCTCGGCGCCCGGGTCGTGAAGGTGCCCGTGGATGCCGAGGGACTCGACGTCACCGCGCTCCCCAGGGGTATCCGTCTGATCTATACGACACCGTCGCACCAGTTCCCGCTCGGCACGGCGATGTCCCTCGCCAGGAGGACGGCGTTGCTGGCGTGGGCTGAGCGGAACGACGCGGTGATCGTCGAGGACGATTACGACAGCGAGTACCGGTTCTCGGATCGCCCGCTCGAGCCACTCCAAAGCCTGGACCACCACGGCCGGGTGCTCTACGTCGGCTCGTTCTCGAAGACTCTGCTCCCCTTGCTGCGTCTCGGTTTCCTGGTCGCTCCCGCTTCGCTGCGACCGGCCTTGCGGCAGGCGAAACAACTGATGGACTGGCACGGTGACCTCGTGACCCAGTCGGCGATGGCGAGTTTCATCGACGAAGGCCTGTTGGCCCGCCACGTGCGCAAGGCCACCCGGGAGTACGCGGTGCGGCGCGACCGGATCCTGGCCTTCGTCCGCGACGAGCTGCGTGATGTGCTGGAAATCGTTCCTTCCAGTGCCGGACTTCATCTGTGCGCGCCGGTCGCTCCACACGCGACGGTCACTGTGGACGGTGCGATCGCGGCGGCGGCTCGTGCCGGGGTGGCCGTCGAAAGCCTGGCCACGTATGGAGGAACGCGAGGCGGGCTGGTGATCGGTTACGGGCTGGTCGGCCCCGATCGGCTGGACGAAGGGCTCTCCCGGCTCGGCGAGAGCGTCTCGGGCGCACAGGAGTCGTGAGAGGGAACTTCACGGCACTTTGCGGCTTGAACCTCCCTTTCATGACCTCCGAGCGCCGCGGGGTGTCCGAAACTGTCGTACCCCGGTGGTCTCCTCTTCCCAGGCGACAGCGGGCCCGTCCGGGGCCCGCGCGCGGAAGCGAGGAGGAAGTCCCATGGCCGGAGAAACGGTGCTCACGGTGATCGGCAACCTGACGACCGACCCTGAGTTGAGGTTCACCCCGTCCGGTGCGGCGGTCGCGAACTTCACCGTCGCGTCGACACCGCGCGTGCTGGATCGCGAGAGCGGGGAATGGCGTGACGGCGATCCGCTGTTCCTGCGCTGCACGCTGTGGAAACAGGCCGCGGAGAACCTGACCGAATCACTCACCCGGGGCACCAGGGTGATCGTGCAGGGCAGGCTGAAGCAGCGCTCGTTCGAAACGAAGGAAGGCGAGAAACGGACGGTGGTGGAACTCGACGTCGACGAGATCGGCCCGTCACTGCGCTATGCCACGGCGAAGGTGAACAAGGCGGGCCGGAGCTCGGGCGGCACCCCGTCGGACGGCGCGTGGGAGCGAACACCGGTGGCGGCCGGGAGCCCGGAACCGCCCTTCTGACCCCGGCGCCGGGGTTAAGGTGGCCGGATGAGTACCGAAACCCTGGAAAACGTCGAAGGCCGCGACATCGGCTCCGGGATCTCGATCATCCGCGAGCGGACCGACGTCGACGGTTCCGGACCGAGGCTGCACAAGCATCCGTACGGCGAAACGTTCGTCATCATCCACGGCAGGGCCAGGTTCACCATCGGAGCCGCCGAACGCGAAGGTTCGGCGGGCGACGTCCTGGTCGTGCCCGCGGACACCCCGCACAAGTTCGCCGTGATCGGACCGGAAGTCTACGAAGCCGTCCACATCCACGAAAGCGACCATTTCATCACCGAGTGGCTCGAATAAATTCTGTCGTACGCAAGAAAAACCTTTCCGGGGCTAGAATCCCACGACGTGCCGGCGGCGGGCGGGCACTCGAGGCGACGGGACCCGGGAACTGTGACCGACGTGGCGGACCGCAGCGGTGACCAAACCCGACAGGTGGACAGGTTCGACCAACGACGGGCCCAGCTGGCGAGGTCCGCGCTGGTCACGTTGTCGGAACTGGGCTATGCCAGGACGAGTCTGCGGGAGATCGCGCAGAACTCCGAGTTCTCCCATGGGGTACTGCACTATTACTTCCGTGACAAGGTCGAGCTGATCACCTATTGCGTCAAGCAGTACAAGACCGAATGCGTCACCCGGTACGACCGGATAGCCGAAACCGCGAAAACGGCGGACGAACTGAAGCTGGCCTTCGGTGCCGCGATGGCCGCCACGTTGTGCGAAGACGCCCCGCTGCACCGGCTCTGGTATGACCTCCGTAACCAGAGCCTGTTCGAAAAGGTGTTCCGAGCCGACGTGCTCGCCATCGACGAGACACTCGAACGGATGATCTGGCGGATCGTCTCCCGGTACGCGGAACTGCGGGGCCGTCCGCTGGATCTCGCTCCGTCGACGGTGTACGCGCTCTTCGACGGCCTGTTCCAGCAAGGCCTGCTGAAACACCTCGCCGGCCGGGAAGACGCGGCGAGGTGTCTACGGCATTCGGTCGAGCAGGTACTGGAGCGGATCTTCACCACTTGATGGTCGGATACCAGATGACGCCGGTGCGGCCCAGCACCCGGAGATCCCAGTACAGCAACGTGAAGGTGCCGGCGACGAGCAGCGCGGCGCCGGTCACCACGGCGATCCTGGCCGGCTTCGCGAGCATCCACCGCTGCAGCCGCCCGCCCGTGCCATGCGTGAGCAAGAGGAACAACAGCGCCATCACCAGGATGTTGCCGACCGACTGCAGGGCGAACGCGGCGGCGCCGTAGAAGACATTGTGGCTTTCGGCCGCACTGCGGAACATGATCCGGAACAGGGGGAACGGACGGCCGATGAGGAACCCGCCGATGAGCGCGCCCATCAGGACGAGCGGGGCGGGCGGGAAACGGCGCGCGAGACCGGCGATCGGATTGCGCACGATGCCGACGGAAGCGAGGCCCAGCACGATGAACACGATCCCGATCACGCCGTAGACGATCATCGACTGGATGTTGCGCGGGGTGAGCCCGCCCGGTGAGGACGCGGTCGAGAACTGGGGCATCCGCGTGCCGACGAGCGCGACGATGACGCCGTACACCACGGAAACGGTCAGCATGCCCGCCGCGATCCAGCCGAGCGGCTTCAGCGTGTTGACGAACTTCGGCCGTCCGGCGGTTTCGCCTCCGACGAGCGGGGCGACGGCGCCGAAGGCGGCGATGTTGCACGCGGTGAAGGTTCCGGCGAGTCCCGAAACGAACGCGAAGAACGTCCCGGCGAGCACACCGCCGATGGGAGTCTCCTTGGCGTTGTGCCCCAGGAGGGTGTTGGCCACGCTGTCGCCGATCACACTGTCCACAAAGGGCGCGGACCAGATCACCGTCAGCGCGAAACCGGCGAGGACGGACCAGAGGACCACCCGCCACCGATGCTCCGGATAGGGCCCGGAACCGAGGAAATTCTCTTGCGGGGTAACGGGAACGCGTTCGGTGACGGACATTCGGACCTCCAGCGGCAGATGACTTCCCCCGGGATCCGGGATCCCTCGTGCTCATCGTCGTTCCGCGGCCGGGGGCGCGCCACCTCCAAAGTGCCGATCTTCGTTTGGTCCGACCGGCTCCGGGTAATCCGAATTCACCGGTCCGGCGGGTGCCACCGCGCGGCCCGATCCGCTACGGCGGCCCCGCGTGGCGCTAGGTCGTGTCGACCGTGGCGCGGAACGGATACTCGCCTTCGAGCCGCTGCAGCTGCGCCGTCAGTTCGCCGATGCGGACCTCGTACTCGCGGCGCAACGATTCGCAGCGCATGATCATCGCGCTGTAGCACCGGAGATCATCCTGTTCGAGTGAACCGTCGCGGAACGCCGTCCAGAACACCAGCGCGGCCGAAATGAGCATCACGAAGGCGACGAGGACCGCCAGCAGGAAGGCGAGACTGTCGAGCCCGCTCAGCTCGCCTTCGGTGTAGACCCGGACGAACATCACCGCCGCGATCAGCCCCACGAGCGTCACCGCGGCCAGCATGCTCAGCTTCGAGCCGCGGGACAGCGTGCGCCAGGTGAGCCGTCGCCGGTCGTCCTTGTTCTCCCGCTGGTTGTGGCCGAGGTGATACAGCGCCGTCGCCGCGCCGCCGGTGGCCAGCACCGAGATCACGAAGCTGATCACCAGCTGCAGGCCGAGCGGATTCGTCCAGTCGACGTTGAACACCGAACTCGCCAGCCAGAGCATCACCGGGAAGTCGACGACCACCAGGCCGAAGAGGGTGAGCACCTTCGCCGACCGCGACACCCGGTAGTGCCGCAGGCTGCCGCGCAGCTCGTCGGTGTCGATCTGCTCGGTCAGCATCTCCGCGCGGTGCTTGGCCTCGTGCACGGTCATGAACTGTCCGCGGGGCCCGATCACCGGGGTGCGCAGGACACGGTCGGCGGCGAGCTTCAGCTCCGTGATCCGCGCGCCCAGCCTTCCCCGGGTCCCGGCGGCCGCCCGCTGGTAGTCGTCGTGGTACTCCTCCGCCGCCGCCCGTGGCAGGGGCAGATGGGGCGTGATCCGGTCCAAGCCGTCCATGACGGTGCCTCCCTCTTTTCTCAGTACGTGATGTCGACCCGGCGCATCTTCACGGCGGCACCCTCGTCGAAGACGCCACCGGACATCGCCGTCATCCCTGGCGCGGTCCCCCCTCCACTCGCTTCGATCGGACCGTCCACCCCGGCCGCCCGCAGCGCGCCGGCCACCGCGTTCGCCCGCGCGGCGGACAGTTCGGCCCTGCCCTGTTCGGTCGAGCCCGGCGGATCCGCCGTGAACCCGCGGACGACCACCTTCGCCGCGGTCCGGCCGTCCCGTTTCGCACCGATCCGCGACGCCAACTCCGTCAGAACCCCTTGTGCCGCAGGGGAAAGAGCGGCCGAGTCCCCGGCGAAACCGAGGACGTCGTTGGACAACGTCGTCTTCGTCGTCCCGTCCGGCCCGCTGACCGAGACGATCCCGGGTACCGGGACCTCCGGAGTGGGCACGTTCCCGTTCGGCGGCCGGTGGTCGGGCCTCGCGTCGTCGATGACACATTCGGCGGCGCCCGCCGCACGGCAGATCTCGCGCCAATACGCGACAAGCCGTTCCCTGGTCGGCAAGGAGAGCGGCGCCTGAAGGCCCGCGGTGGCACCGATCCCGGTCATCACGAACCGGCGGCCGTCGAGTCGCGGCAGGAGACCGCGTGACTTCAGTTCGGCGGCCAGCGCGCCCGGTTCGAGCTGCCATCCGGTGCGCCGCAGGTCGAAACCGCCCGCGGTCGACAACCCGCTGCTGAGCACGACCAGCGTGCCGGGGCCGGTACCGCGGACGGCGTTGTCGATACCCGCCAGGAGATCGAGGCCGGGCTCGGTGGCGGCCAGCCCGGCGACGGCCTCGGTGACCCGCCGGACGTTGCCCTCGATCAGGTTTTCGCGCTGCAACCCGTGCTCGACGGCGCCGTTGGCCCGGCGCGGGGTCAGCGGCCACGTCCGCGCGGTGTCGCCGTCGGCCGTGGTCACGATGGCGAGGGCGCCCTTGCCGTTCTTCCCGTCCGTGGCGTCCCGGCTGTTCGCGGCCTCCGCGAGCAGGCGTTCGATCGCCGAGGGCAGCGACGGGCGAGGTTCGTTCGAGGTCGCCGAGGCGAGGATGACGATCCGATCGCCGTCGCCCCCGGCCGCTCCCGCCCGGTGTCCGCAAGCGCTGACCAGCGACGTCACCAGCGCGGCGAGGATCAACAAGATCGGTGGTGCGGCTTGCGAACGCTTCATGACGACCTCCCCGACTTTGAAGGCAAGCCCAGTGTGGCAGTTGCCGGTAACAAGCGTCAATTGCCAATCGATATAGGCAGTTGGCAGATACGAACTTGAGAGATACCCAGCCCATCCCCAGGTCACACTGGTTCGAATGAGTGAATGACCCGCGCAGGGAGTCGCGACCGGTCCACCAGGGCGCGGCGGTATGCTCCCCGCGCAGTAGCTACAAGGAGTAACGTGGCGGCAATAGCCACGGAACAGGCCCAGCGCGATGGCAACTGCCGATGCGAACGGAGTAATCTATTCCGATGAGTGGTCCGGTGCCCGGCGTGGACGGTGTCCGCAGTGCTCTGGTGAGGCTGCGCACGCGCACCGGATTGAGCGCCGAAAGGTTGCGCTCCACCGAGGTCGGGGTCCGGCCGATCCTGGATCTCCCGGTGGTCCGGCAGATCGTGAACACCACGGACAAGACCGCCCCCGAGGCCGCACTGGAAGCGGTGCGGCGGATCGCCGGTCAGCTCCCGACCGAAGACCTCGTGATCGTCGACATGGCACTTTCCCTCGGTCTGCTCGCGCAACGGTTCCCCGACGAGCCCGAGATCGAGACCCTGTACGCGGCCGATGTCGGCGAGCGCCGTGAACGTCTCGTGGAGCTGTGGGAACCGATTCACCGGCTACTCGGCGTGAGTCTTCCGGAGCGGCATTTGACCGTGCGCGCGCTCCGATCCACTTTGGAAAGCTCCGCCATCGCCAAGCTGGCCGAACTCTGTGTCAGCAGTTCCGTTCTCGACGTCGCCCTCCCCGAACCCAGCACCACGACGGACCCGGCGACCCGCGCCGCGACCGTGAGCGTGATCGGCTCGGCCGTGGTCGACCACATCTACGTCGTCGACCACATCCCCTCCCCCGGATCGTCGACCCCGCTGATCTCCTACGAGACCCATCCCGGCGGGAAGGGCCTCAACCACGCGGTGGCGAACGCGCGTCTCGGCATGGACGTGCACATGGTCACCGCGGTCGGCGACGACCAGCCCGGGCAGATGTTGCTGGACTACATGGCTTCCGAGGGGCTCCGGCTGAACCTGGTCAAGGTGGTGCCGAACGCCAAGACCCCGGTGGTCGGGGTGTTCATGACCCGCAACGGCGGCGCGGTCCTGCTGCCGTGGATGAACGAAGGCGAGATCCGGCTCGACCCGGCCGACTTCCACACCCATTCCCTGCGCGGCGTGCTCGAATCGTCGGACGCCGTCGTGATCACCTTCGAGCAGCCCATGGCGGCCACCCGCGAGGTGCTGCGCGTGGTGGGCACGCTGGAGAAGAAACCGCTGATCGTGGTCCGGCCCTCGCCGCCGATCGCCAGCCCTCAGTTCCTGTACGAGCACTTCGCCGACATCGACTACCTGGTCGGTACCCAGTGGGAGCTCCGTGAGCTGCTGTCGGGGGCGACCGACGAGATCACCATGGAATCACTGGCGTCGAGCCTGCTCATGCTCGGCGTGCACGGGGTCTGCATCACCGAGGAGTTCGGCTGCATGGTGCGGTCCGAGCACACGCGGGCGGACATCGCCCGCTTCCCGACGGCCTTGCGGGACACCCCGGGCGCGCGCGAAGCGTTCAGTGCCGCCCTGATCCACCGTCTTCTGATGAAGGACAGGAAGATCGACCGGTCCGACCTCGAATGGGCGACCGCCGCGATGACCGCAGCGCAATCCTTCGGCGGCGTCGCCGACTCCATGCCGGTCGCCCAGCAGGTCGACCGCGTTCTCAAGGTCGCCCCGGAGCAAGACCATGACTGAACAGCTTTTCGTCGAACATTCGCTTCGCCGGAACGAGGGCGCCTTCCGTGTCCGCGTCCTCGACGACGCGCTGGCCACCGGCAATCCCCCGGTGGCCGCGATCTACGGCGAACCGGTGGACGACTGTCTGGTGCGGATCCATTCGCGCTGCGTCTACTCCGAGATCCTCGGCTCGGTCGACTGCGACTGCCACGACCAGGTACAGCAGGCGAAGGAACTGATCACCGCCGAAGGCTCCGGCGTGATCATCTATCTCGACCAGGAGGGTCGCGGCTCCGGACTGCTCGCCAAGGCACGCGGGTATGTGTACAGCCAGCTGAACCAGGCGGACACCTTCACCAGTTACCGTGCGCTGCACCTCCCCGACGACTCCCGCGACTACGCCGCCGCCGCCGATCTGCTGGAAAGCCTGGGCCTGAGCAGGGTCAAGCTGCTGACCAACAATCCCGAAAAGGTGAAGGCACTGGAATCCCGTGGGATCATCGTCAAACGCGAGCCGTCGATCGTACCGGTCAGTGACGCGGCTCGCGCGTACCTGGAGGCCAAACGCGAGCACGGCCACCTGATCCCGAGCCTGACCGACAGCTGAGCACCGGATCCGCGGAGGACGATGGACTTCGACGAGGTCGCGGACGAGCTCTACGCCGGTGATCCGGCGGAGTTCGTCGCGGTGCGCAACCAGCGGGCGAAAGAGGCCAAGGCTGCGGGTAACGCCGCCTTGGCCGAACGTATCCGCGCGCTCCGGAAACCCACGCTCGCGGCCACGATCCTCAACCGCCGGGCCGGTTCCCCCGAGCTGGCGGAGCTGGCCCGGCTGGGCGAAGACCTGCGGAAGGCGCATTCGGCGCTGGCCGGTGCGGACCTGCGCAAGCTCACCCGGCGACGTCAGGAGCTGGTGAACCAGGTCCTGCAGGCCGAACGCTCCCTGAGCGAACCGGTGGCCCGCGAGGTCGAGGCTACCCTCGAAGCCATCGTGGCCGATCCCGAGGTGGCGGCGCTGGCACTGGCCGGACGCCTGAGCACCAGCGCTGACAGTGCGGGCGACCAGTGGCTGACGAGCGGATTCCTCCCGCGACCGAAGCGGGAATCCGCACCGGAGCGAGAAAAACCCGCCACCGTGTCGCATTTGGACGATCGCCGGAAGGCGAAACGGGAAGCCGCCGACGCCGCCGCGTCGAAGGCCGAGCAGGAGCGGATCGCGAAGGCCCGCGAGGAAGCCGAGCGCGAACACAAGCGAGTGGCTGAGTTCAACCGGCTCCGGCGCGAGGCGGCCGACCTCGCGAAAGCCTGCAAGCAGGCCGAAATGGACCTCGCTCGTGCCGAACGCCGCGCCGAGAAGAGCACGGAGAAGGCGAACGAACTCCGGCGGCGGCTCGCCGACGCCGAACTCGAAGAAGAGGCGGCGAATGGCGAGACCACCGCCGCCCAAGCCACCCTGGACGATCTGCGCTCCGAAGCGAAGCGGATCGACGAGGCCCTCGAAGAGTTCTAGGACGCGACCTGGTCACGGACCCGCGCGGCGGTCACCCGCCGGCCGTACGGGGTCTTCCCGCCCGGCTTGTACACCGACAGCACGGTCATGGTCAGGTACATCGTCGTGGACACGATGATCGGGTAGAACCCGTCCGGCCGCCGTCCGGCCTCGACGAATACTCCGTCCACAGTGGACACGGTGAGCGCGGCAAGCTCCCGCAGACCCGGCAGCAGCGAGAACAGGGTCAGCCCCGTCGCGATCAGGGTCAGCACCAGTTTGATCGCGACCCAGTGGTACCGGATCAGCCCCCATTTCGTGCCGACGCTGAGCACGATCCCGCTGACCAGGGCGACCAGGCTCACCGGCAGCAGCAGGGAACCGCCGATCTGATCCATCATCAGGATGGCCGCGTGCTGGCGCCGGGGATCGTCGGTGAACACGGAGGTGAAGGTCAGGACCGCGTTCACCAGCGTGATCCCGAGCCAGCCGAGGGACGAGACGACGTGCACGACGAGGGCGAGTTTCCGCCACCGCGGGGTAAGCGTCTTCGGCCGTCGCCGCACTGTGGGAGTACTCATGCGACCAGTGTTTCCGCGCGCCGGGCCCCCGTCGTCCGTCGTGGAGCGGCACCTGCCCTACGTAGCGCGGAGTACGAGTCCCCGGGCGAACGCGGCCTGCCCGGCGTGCTGGAGATCGTCGGAAAGCACGCTGACCAGCCGTACCCCGAGGGTGACGGGCGGATCCCACGCGTCGTCGACGATACGGTCGAGAGCGGCTTCGTCCAGACCCGCGACCCAAGCCGTCGTCGCCTCGTGCACCGCGTCGTAGTAGCCGGTCAGCAGATCGGCGGAGTCGACTCGCACCGCGTCGACGTCCTCGGGCCGGTGCCCGTACCCGGTGTCGGCCGCCGGGAACGGCAGTTCGAACCGGTCCAGCCAGCCCGCCGAGGTCCAGATCTGCTCAGTGTCCATGAGGTCGGCGACGTGATCGTCCTGGACCCGGGTCAGATGCCAGACCAGCCAGGCGATCGTGTTCGCACCCGGCCCCGGGCTCTCGGCCAGCTGCTCAGCGCTCAAACCCTCGACGGCTTCGTGCACGACCTCCTGGACCCGGCCGAACCCGTCGGCCAGCACCTCGGCGAGTTTCATCGCTTCCCCTTCCGACGTTTCCCGGTGCGGACTACCCGCACGCCGTCCACCGGAAACGATGCCACCACGAGGTGAGGACAGCCTGACAACCTTGACTTATATAAGTCCGGACCGTGATAGTTGCCGGATGCACGCGTTCGACGTCCTGGGGGATCCGGTGCGCCGCCGGATCCTGGAACTGCTGGTGGACGGGGAACAGAGTTCCGGCGACGTGACCGCGGTGGTCCGCGCCGAGTTCGGGATCTCGCAGCCCGCGGTCTCGCAGCATCTGCGTGTCCTGCGCGAGAACGGTTTCACCACCGTCCGGGCCGAAGGCGCGCGCCGGCTGTACTCGGTGGATCCCGCCCCGCTCAAGGAGATCGACGGCTGGCTCGACCAGTACCGCCGGTTCTGGACGGGGCCGCTCGAGGCGCTCGCCACCGAGATCGCGCGCGGCCGCCGCGATGTCGCCGGAAAACGTGTCGGACCCCGCCCCTAGAATCCCCCGGGTGGCAGCCCCCGACATCGGTACCTCGGAAGCCGTCGAAACGCTGAACCGCGTCTTCGGCTACGACAGCTTCCGCGGTGACCAGCAGGCCATCGTCGAACACGTCATCGCAGGCGGTGACGCGCTCGTCCTCATGCCCACCGGCGGCGGGAAATCGCTGTGCTACCAGATCCCGGCGCTGGTCCGGCCGGGTGTCGGGGTGGTGATCTCGCCGCTGATCGCGTTGATGCAGGACCAGGTCGACGCGCTGCGCAACCTCGGCGTGCGCGCGGGTTTCCTCAACTCGACGCAGGACTACACCGAGCGCAACCGGGTCGAAGCCGCGTTCCTCTCCGGTGATCTCGATCTGCTGTACCTGGCGCCGGAACGGCTGTCGGTCGAATCGACGGTGCGGCTGCTCGACCGCGGCAAGATCTCGCTGTTCGCGATCGACGAGGCGCACTGCGTCTCCCAGTGGGGCCACGACTTCCGGCCCGACTACCTGATGCTGTCCGCGGTGCACGAACGCTGGCCGGACGTGCCGAGGATCGCGCTCACCGCCACCGCCACGAAGACGACGCACGCCGAGATCGCGTCCCGGCTCAACCTCGAGGACGCGCGGCACTTCGTCGCGAGCTTCGACCGGCCGAACATCCAGTACCGGATCGTCGGCAAGAACTCGCCGCAGCGCCAGCTGCTGGAACTGCTGCGCACCGAGCACAAGGGGGACGCGGGGATCGTCTACTGCCTGTCGCGGAACTCGGTGGAGAAGACCGCGGACTTCCTGGTGGAGAACGGGATCCCGGCGGTGCCCTATCACGCGGGCCTGGACGCGCGGACGAGGGCGAAGCATCAGTCGCGGTTCCTGCGCGAGGACGGGTTGATCGTCGTCGCGACGATCGCCTTCGGTATGGGCATCGACAAGCCGGACGTGCGTTTCGTCGCGCATCTGGACCTGCCGAAGTCAGTCGAGGGCTACTACCAGGAGACAGGCCGCGCGGGCCGGGACGGGCTGCCGTCGACGGCGTGGCTGGCGTACGGCCTCCAGGACGTCGTGCAGCAGCGCAAGATGATCGACATGTCGGAGGGCTCCGAGGCGCACAAGCGGCAGCAGAGTGCCCACCTCAACGCGATGCTCGCGCTGTGCGAGACGGTCGAATGCCGCCGGGTGCAGGTGCTGAGCTACTTCGGGCAGCGAAGCGAGCCGTGCGGGAACTGCGACACCTGCCTGGCACCGCCGGAGACCTGGGACGGCACGATCCCGGCGCAGAAGCTGCTCTCCACCATCGTCCGGCTGCAGAACGAGCGGCGGCAGAAGTTCGGCGCGGGGCAGATCATCGACATCCTGCTCGGCAAGTCGACGCCGAAGGTGACCCAGCACCGCCACGATTCCCTGAAGGTCTTCGGGATCGGCACGGAACTGAAGGAGCAGGAGTGGCGGGCCGTGGTCCGGCAGCTGCTCGCGCAGGGCCTCGCCGCCGTCGAGGGCGATTACGGCTCGCTCGTGCTCACGGAGGGCAGCGCCGAGGTCCTGAACGGACAGCGGAAGGTCCAGCTGCGGCGTGAGCCGGAGCGGGCGGCCAAGGCGGCGGCACGCTCCAGCGCGAAGAAGGCCGCGGCCGCCGACATGCCGGCCGAAGCGGCGCCGGTGTTCGAACTGCTGCGTTCGTGGCGGGCCGCGGCGGCGAAGGAGCAGGGAGTGCCCGCGTACGTGATCTTCCACGACGCGACCCTGCGCCAGATCGCCACCAAACGGCCCGCCACGCTGCAGGAGCTGGGTACGGTCAGCGGCGTCGGTGAGAACAAGCTCGCCAAGTACGGCGAGCAGATCCTCGAGACGCTTTCAGCTCAGAGCTAGTTCAGAAGCTGGTTCAGAGCGGCTCAGTGCTCGTAGGGGCGACGGGGCGGCCGTCCGGTCATCCCGTCGACCTTGCGCACCGCGCCGTCGATCTGGCTGTGGTACTTGCCCTTCGTCTTGTGGTCGACGAAGGTCGCGGCCTTGTTCACGACCTTGGAAACCTTCTCAGGGTTCTTCCGCACGTAGGCGCGCACGGCCCCGGCGGTGCCGGCCAGGGCGGTCAACTTCCGCAGTAGAGGCACTGTGGTCCCTTTCCTCGGGGTCGTCTGGTGTCCTGCTCAACGACCGGTGGTGGTCATCGGGTTCCCCGTAGCGCGCCAAATCACTCATTTCGGGTGGCGACGCCGGTCAGGCCCCGGAAAACGGGGCGCGCCAGGGGGCCGGTGGCGCTAGGTTCGGGCTCATGCGGGATCTTTCGCTGCTGCCCAAGGCCCATCTGCACGTCCATCTCGAAAGCACCATCCGGCCGGACACGCTCCGTGACCTCGGCGAGGCCAACGGCGTCGCCGTCCCGGCCGAACAACCCGTTTTCGACGGGTTCCGCGCGTTCGGTGACTACAACGGACTGCTCCGCTCCTGTCTGCGGCGTCCGGAGGACTTCGAACGGGTGGCGCGCGAGTTCTGCGAGGACCAGGTCGCGGACGGCGTCCGCTACGCCGAGGTCACCTTCACGGCGGCGGCACACGGCGAACGGCTCGGCGAGCCGGACATGCCGCTCGCGTCCGTCCTCAAAGGACTTTCGGCGGGCGCCGCCGAGTACGGGCTCGTCACCCGGGTGATCCTGGACCACTCGCGCCGCCGCTCGGTCGACCGCGCCCGGCTCACCCTCGACCTCGCGCGCCGGTACGCCCCGGACGGGGTGATCGCCATCGGCCTGGCGGGCGAGGAGAAATACCCGCTCGCGCCTTTCGCACAGATCTGCGACGAGGCCGACGAGGCCGGGCTGCACCTGATCCATCACGCCGGGGAGGACGCGGGCCCGGACAGCATCCGCGAGGCTCTCGACCTCGGGCACAGCGAACGGATCGGCCACGGCATCCGGATCCTGGAGGACGTCGCCCTGGTCGCCGAAGTGCGGGAACGCGGTATCGCGCTGGAGGTCTGCCCGTCGTCGAACGTGACGCTCGGGCTCGTGCCGTCGTTCGAGGAGCACCCGCTCCCCCGGCTGGTCGACGCCGGACTCGTGGTCACCCTCAGCACCGACGTCCCGTCGGTCACCGGGACCACGCTGACCGACGAGTTCCTGCGCACCCGGGAGGCGTTCGCCTACGACGATCTCGCGCTCGCCGGCCTCGCCAGGGCGTCCGTCGACGCGTCCTTCGCGCCCCCGGACCTCAAGCGTTCGATCCACGCCGGCATCGACGCCTGGCTCGCCTGACGCGTTTCGTCCTCTGCTTGCGGTAGTTGCACGCGCAAGGATCGCAAGCAGAGGACGAAACGCAAGGGGGATCAGCCGGTCGGGAAGTCGTCCGGCGTGCGGATGCGGTCCCGCACCCAGACGCCGGCGGGCTTCAGCATCGACGTGCCGGTGAAGGAACTCCCGGCACAGGTCCCGGTCTTGAACACCGCGCCGGAACGGAAGTCGTCGGAGAAGTTCCAGTTGGTCCAGCCGATCTTCTTGGCGGCCAGCAGGTCGAGGTACTTCTGCGAGTAGGTGAAGTCGTTCCCGCCGTCACCCGTGTAGGTCTGGGTGCCGAATTCCGTGATGAACACCGGGATCCGGTCGGCGGTCCGCGCCAGCGCGTCGTAGTGCTCGTCCTGATGCGACGCCGCGTAGAAGTGGAACGTGTACATGATGTTGGTGGCGTTGACCGGGTTGTTCAGGATATCGGTCTCGTCGCGCCCGTCGGAGATGCCGAACGTCGACCAGCCGTGGGTGCCGAGGAAGACGACGCTGTCCGGGTCCTGCGCGCGGATCACCGGGATGATCTGCTCGGCGTAGCTCTTCACCCGTGCCCACGTGACGTTGTTCGGCTCGTTGGCGACGTCGTAGATGATGTTGACCTTGTCCTTGTGCCGCTGGGCGATCTCGGTGAAGAACGTCTTGGCGAGACTCAGGTTCGCGTTGGGGTCGCCCGGATCGAGCTGATGCCAGTCGACGAGGACGTACATCCCGCGTTTCGTGGCTTCCTCGATGTAGTTGTGCATCATGTCGGTGTACTTGCGCGGATTGCTCTCGTAGCCGCCTTCCTGGATGTACATGGCGACCCGCAGGATGTCGGCCTTCCAGTCGGTGGCCAGCGCGTCCAGCGAAGCGGTCTTGACGCATTGGCTGTACCACTGGATCCCGTGCGTGCTCATCCCGCGCAGCTGGATGGGCCTGCCGTACTGATTGCACAGTTTGACGCCGCAGACGTGGAGCTTTCCGTTGATCTCCACCGGGGTCCCGGCGATCGGGCCGCCACCGCCGCCGTCGACGGACAGCGAGTCGGCGTTGGGCCCGCCGTTCGCCGTGACGGCGGTGGTACGGATCTTGTTCGCGCCCGCGGCGAGATTCACCGTCGCGGTGACGGTGCGCCAGGTCGTCCACGCGCCGGTGCCCGCGAACGCGAGGTCGTCGACGGCCAGTGTGCCGTTGACGGTGACGTCGAGCGGACGGTTGGCCGTGGTCCCGTTCGCGTAGCGGAAGGTCAGCGTGTGCTGGCCCGCCTGCGCGGCGGTGACGGTGTATTCGACGTAGCTGCCGGTGACGTTGTCGTAGTTGACGAAACCGCTGCCGGTGAATCCCGCGTGGTTCGCTTCGACCACGCCTTGCGAGATCAGCGCGTTCTCGGCTTCGTACTGGACGGGAGCCGCGGGAGCGGACTGGGCGGAGAGCGGGAGCGAGGCGGCCGCGAGGACCGTGACCAGGGCCGCGCGCCATCTTGGGCGTACCACTTTGTGCCTCCTTCAGATGCTGCGATGCATTCCGTGGAGCCGGGCGCGGCGAGCCCTCGTTAAGAAACCTTCCTAACGCGGACTAGTGTCACCATCCGGCCGAACCGCTGTCAACCGGGTGAACGGCGTGAACTGGGCGCTCCGGGCATCGAGCCCCGCGTTTCGTCCTCTGGATGCGGTAGTTGCGCGTGCAACTACCGCATCCAGAGGACGAAACGCGGAGAGGGCGGCGGGCTTCACAACTTCTCCACAAGCGTCACGTACCGTGGAACCGGTGACCGCTTCGTCCCCTTCGACCCTGGACCTCGTGGGCCAGTGGCAACCGCCGCCCCGGAAACGTGGCCCGCGTGGCTGCGTGATGCTCACGTTGCTGGTGGTGGGCGCCTTGATGGCCGGAGTCGTGTGGGTGGCGGTCAGCCTCGGCGACCGCGAGCCGGTGCCGGTCAAACCGGAGTTCGTCGTCCCCGCCCTTCAGCCCGCGCCGCGTTCCGCGATCCCCGGTGACGCCGGACCGCTGCCCGCGGAGGCCGCGAAGGACGCCTGGATCGCGAAGGTGTCGGAGAACACGGACATCCCTTCACGCGCGCTTCGTGCCTACGTGAACGCCGCCGAGAAGACCGCGAAGACGACTCCGCGTTGCGAGATCACCTGGGCGACCATCGCCGGGATCGGCCGGACGGAGTCCCAGCACGCCCGGCACGACGGTTCCCGCGCCGGCGAGGACGGCGTCGTGACGCCGCCGATCATCGGCATCCCGCTCGACGGCTCCCCCGGGGTGCTCGCGGTGGTCGACACCGACAAGGGCGCCCTCGACGGCGACCCGAAGTGGGATCGCGCGGTCGGGCCGATGCAGTTCCTGCCCGCCACCTGGAAGCGGTACGGCGTCCGCGCGAACGGTGACGGCGCCGCGCCGGATCCGCAGAACATCGACGACGCCGCGCTGACGACGGCGCGGTACATGTGCGCGCGGGGCGGCGACCTCGGCAAGCCCGCCGGCTGGTGGAGCGCGGTGCTGACCTACAACAACTCCACCCAGTACGGGCAGGAAGTGTTCAGCAACGCCGACGCCTACGGGAAGGCTGCACTCAAGCCCTAAGCAGGCAACAACCTGGTCACCAGCCGGGTCAGCTGGTGCACGTTCCGGCATTCGTGCATTTCGACGACCTCCGCGTAGGCGTGCGCCTCGGAGTCCCCGGTGGACCACAGCGCGGTCCGCTCGGGATTGAGCCAGTACGTATGCCTCGCCGCGGCGGCGATTCCGCGCACGGCGTCGAGGTTCGGGTCGCCGCCGTTGGTCCTGGCGTCGCCGAGGATGAGCATGGATGTCTTGGGGCCCACGGCATCCGCGTAGCGCTCGGCGAATTCCCCCAGCGCGTGCCCGTAATCGCTGTGCCCGTCCCACCTGGTCAGCTCGGCGTCGGCGAGGATGCGCGCGCCCAGATCCTCCGGATCCGCGGCGCCGGTGTCGACGAGGTGGGTGATCTCGTCGCACGCGTCGATGAACGCGAACACCCGCACCTTGCTGAACTGATCGCGCAGCGCCTGCACGAGCAGCATGGTGAAGTTGGCGAAGCCGGCCACCGAACCCGACATGTCGCACAGCAGCACGATTTCCGGCCTCCCCGGCCGGTGCCGCCGGTACGACGGCCGCATCGGGACACCGCCGGTGGACAGCGAACGCCGCAGCGTCCGGCGCAGGTCGATCTGCCCGCGCGCGTGACGGCGGCGCCGGGCGGCCAGCCGGGTGGCGAGCTTGCGCGACAAGGGCTGCACGACGCGGCGGAGTTCGGCGAGCTGCGCGCGGCTGGCGAGCAGGAAGTCGACGCGGTCGGCGGCGGGCGGGACGGCGTGCCGTGAAACCCGTTCCCGGCCACGGACTTCCGCCACCCGGCGGCGTGCCTCGGTCCGGACGAGGCCGCGGAACCCTTCGACCCGGCGGCGGACGTCGTCACGGTCCAATCTGTCGGTGAACTCGTCCGAAGCTCCCGCTCGGATCGCTTCGAGCACCCGGACGACGAGCGTTTGCGGCTGGAGCCGTTCCAGCGTCTGGTGTGCCGACCAGCCGCCGGTCCCCGCCGTGCCGCTGCCGTACTCCCCCAGCATGTCGACGGCGAGCCCGGCCAGTTGCGTCAGTTCCGCTTGGTCGTTGTCGGCCAGCGCGGTGGCGAGGCGATCGCGCAACGCGGCCAGGTCGTCGACGGGGTCCTGCGACGGCGCGCCGACGCCGAGCGGGAAGAAGATGTCGAAGGTCGCGTCGAACACCGCGCGCTGCCCGCCGCGCCGGACCAGCGCCGCCGCGAGTCCCTCCCGCATCTGCTCACGGGAGGCGAGGCCCAGCACTTCGAGTGCCGCTGCGGCGTCGACCGTCTCACTGGGACCCGCCGGGATCCCGTGTTCCCGCAACGCTTCCACGAATTCGACGAGCCTGCCCGGCACGCCGCTCACGAGTCGAGGACCTTGCCGAGTTCCAGCCGCGCGTCCGCCTTCACGACGTCGTCCTGATGTTTGAGGATGACGCCGAGGCTCGCGCGGACGACGTCCTCGCCGAGCGTGTCGGCGCCGAGGGCCAGCAGGGTCCTGGCCCAGTCGATGGTCTCCGCGACCGACGGCGCCTTCCGCAGTTCCATCGCCCGCAGCGCGGTGATCACCTTGATCACCGACGCCGCGAGCGCGTCGTCGATACCCGGCACCTTGAGCCGCACGATGCGCTGTTCCAGTGCCGCGTCGGGGAAATCGATGTGCAGGAACAGGCAGCGCCGCCGCAGCGCCTCGGAAAGCTCCCGCGTCGCGTTCGAGGTCAGCACCACGAACGGCTTGCGCCCGGCGGTGATCGTGCCGAGTTCCGGGACGGTGATCTGGAAGTCGCCGAGGACCTCCAGCAGCAGGCCCTCGATCTCGACGTCGGCCTTGTCGGTCTCGTCGATGAGCAGGACCGTCGGCTCGTCGCCTTTGATGGCCGTCAGGAGCGGCCGGGCCAGCAGGAATTCCTCACCGAAGATGTCGTTGCGGGCTTCGTCCCATGTCTCGTCCTTGCCCGCGGTGATCCGGAGAAGCTGCTTCGCGTGGTTCCACTCGTACAGCGCGCGGGACTCGTCGACGCCTTCGTAGCACTGCAGCCGCACGAGCCGGGAGGCGCTCGCCTCCGCGACCGCCTTGGCAAGTTCGGTCTTGCCGACCCCCGCGGGGCCCTCGATCAGCAACGGCTTGCCGAGGGCGTCCGCGAGGAACACCGTGGTGGCGACGGCGGCCGAAGCCAGGTACCCGGTTTCGGCGAGCTTCGCCGTCACGTCTTCCACCGATGTGAAGTACCCGGTCCCAGCCACGCGGCCTCCCAGTTCGATCGCCTACCCGGCCGACTCTACGTCGCGGATCCGCTTCGGCAGCAGGAACCCGACCGCGAAGGTGAGCATCACCATCACCACGACCACCCAGAACGTCCGCTGGGCCGCGTCCGTCGGGTCGGCGGTGCCCGCGTCGAAGAACACCGTGCCGAGCAACGCCATCCCCAGCGCGCCGCCGACCTGCTGGAGCGAGGTCAGCGCGCCCGACGCCGATCCGGCCTCCGACGGTTCCACCGCGGACAGCGCGATCTCGAAGTACGGGCCCATGATCAGCCCGGAGCCGAGCCCGACCACCAGCAGCGCGGGGGCGATCAGCCACGGACCGGTGTCCGGGCCGAGGAGCAGCAGCAGGGCGGCCACGCCCGCGGCCATGATCAGCGCGCCGGTGTGCAGCACCTTGCGGCCGTGCCGGCGCACCACCTGCACCAGGCCCATCCCGGCGATCATCCCCAGCGACATCGGTACGCCGGTCAGACCGGCCTTGAGCGGCGAGAACCCGAGCCCGAGCTGCAGGTACAGGGTGAACACGAGACCGAAACCGGAGAACGCCGCGAAGTAGATCGTCCCGGTCGCCATCCCGGCGAGGAAGCTGCGCTTGCGGAACAGGCTCGGTTCGACCAGCGGGGCACCGCCGCGACGGCTCTTGCGCTTCTCGAACCAGGCGAAGACCGCGAAGACCGCGACCGAGGCGGCCATCATCGCGAACGTCCACAGCGGCCAGCCGTATTCGCGACCCTGCACCAGCGGGAAGACGATCAGCAGCGCACCGGTCGTGGCGAGCAGCGCGCCGGGGATGTCGAGGGTGAGCGAACCGCCAGGCCGGGACGCGGGCAGGAACTTCAGCGCGGCGAGCACGGCCAGCGCGCCGATCGGGAGGTTGATCAGGAAGATCATCCGCCAGCCGGTTCCGAAGAGGTCGGCGTCGACCAGCCAGCCGGCGAGGATCGGGCCACCGATCGCGGCCAGCCCCATGACCGGGCCGAACATGCCGAACGCGGACTGCAGTTCCTTGCCGGTGAACATCTCCTTCATCATCCCGAGGCCCTGCGGGACCATCGCGGCGCCGAACAGGCCCTGCACCACCCGTGCGGTGATGATCATCTCGGGGCTCACGGCGATCGCGCAGAACAGCGAACCGACGACGAAGCCGATCGCGCCGATCAGGAACATGCGCTTGCGGCCGAAGATGTCGCCGAGCCGTCCGCCGGTGAGCAGACCGGACACCATCGCGAGGGTGTAGGCCACGCCGAGCCACTGGATCATCGCCGTCCCACCGCCGAGCGAGGCACGCATGACCGGCCCGGCGATGCTCGTGACCGTCATGTCGAGCAGCTCCATGACCGAACCGGTCAGGATCACGAACAGGGCGGGCCAGCGCCAGCGGTACGGCGTTTCCGCGAGGGTGTTTTCCGAGGTCACGACGCTCGGGGTGTCCACTGTCATCGTCATGGGAGCAACGCTAAAGTCAATTCCGGCCACTTTCTGACCGGAATCGGAGCGAATCTGGATTCATGGCGAATACGAGTGCGCGGATGCTGCGGTTGCTGTCCCTGCTGCAGACACACCGCTTCTGGTCGGGAACCGAACTGAGCGACAAACTCGAGGTGAGCGAGCGGACGCTGAGACGCGACGTCGAACGGCTCCGCGAACTGGGCTATCCGGTCAACGCGAGCCGCGGCGTCGCGGGCGGCTACCAGCTGCGGTCGGGCACGGTCATGCCGCCGCTGCTGCTGGACGACGAGGAGGCCGTGGCGATCGCGGTCGGCCTGCGGACGGCGGCGAGCGGCTCGGTCGAGGGTATCGAGGAGACGTCGGTCCGGGCGCTGACGAAGGTCGTCCAGGTGATGCCGCCACGGCTGCGCAGACGCGTCGACGCGCTCCAGGCGTACACGACACCGGCGGCCGTCACGGGCCCGCGGGTCAACGCGGCCAGCCTGACGGTGATCGCGCAGGCCTGCCGGGACGACGAGCGGCTGAAGTTCGACTACGCGGCACGCGGTGGCGAGGAGTCCGCGCGGCTGGTCGAACCGCACCGGCTCGTCTCGCTCGGCCGCCGGTGGTACCTGGTGGCGTGGGACCTCGACAGGGTCGACTGGCGCACCTTCCGCGTCGACAGGCTCAGCGATCCGCGCACCACCGGAGCCCGCTACCGGCCGAGGGAGATCCCGGGCGGGGACGCGGTCAAGTTCGTCGAAGCGCAGATCAAGGCCAGGCCGACCACGCACACCCTGGTCGTCCGGGTCGACGCGCCGAAAGCGCAGGTCGAGGCGGCGGTGCGGTACCTCGGCGGCGCGCTGGAAGCGATCGACGAGCGGAGCTGCCGTCTGACGATGAACGTCGACACCTTCGACTGGCCCGTGCTGATCCTCGCCGCCATCGGCGCGCCCTTCGAGGTCGAGCGGCCGTCGGCCTTCAAAGATCACCTCGGCTCGGTCGCCGCGCTCTTCGCGCACGCGTCCGGACAGCTAGCATCGGGCGCGTGAGCACCTATGTCGCGGCCGAGGGCCGATACGAGAGCATCCCCTACCGCCGCACCGGGCGCAGCGGCCTGAAGCTGCCCGCGATCTCGCTGGGCCTGTGGCACAACTTCGGGCACGACAAACCGCTGGGCACGCAACGGGCCATCGCGCGGCGTGCGTTCGACCTGGGCATCACCCATTTCGACCTCGCCAACAACTACGGCCCGCCCTACGGCTCGGCCGAGGAGAACTTCGGCAGGCTGCTGGCGTCGGATTTCAAGCCGTACCGCGACGAACTCGTCATCTCGACCAAGGCGGGCTACGACATGTGGCCCGGCCCGTACGGCGAATGGGGCTCACGCAAGTACCTGCTGTCCTCTTTGGACCAATCGCTCGGCCGGATGGGCCTGGACTACGTCGACATCTTCTACTCACACCGCTTCGACCCGGACACACCGCTCGAAGAGACCGTCGGCGCCTTGGACACCGCCGTCCGCTCCGGTCGCGCGCTGTACGTCGGCATCTCGTCGTACTCGTCGGAGAAGACCGCCGAAGCCGCGCGGCTCCTGCGGGAACTGGGTACGCCGCTGTTGATCCACCAGCCGTCGTACTCGATGTTCAACCGGTGGCTCGAAGGCGACAAGCTGCTCGACACTCTCGAAGCCGAGGGTGCGGGCTGCATCGCGTTCTCGCCGCTGGCGCAGGGCATGCTGACCAGCCGCTACCTCGACGGGATCCCGAAGGATTCCCGTGCCGCGCAAGGCAAATCGCTGAACCCGGACACGATCACCGAGAGCACCCTCGGCAAGATCCGGGCGCTGAACGAGATCGCCGGGCGGCGCGGGCAGACGCTGGCGCAGCTCGCGCTCGCGTGGGGCCTGCGCGATCCGCGGATGACGTCGGTGCTGATCGGCGCGAGCAGTGTGGCGCAGCTGGAGGACAACGTCGGCGCGCTGAAGAACCTGCATTTCACCAACGAAGAACTGGCCGAGATCGACCGCTACGCCACCGAAGCCGACATCAACCTGTGGAAGCGGTCCACGGACGCGTGATCGGCTCACTGCTGTGAAGGTCACCTTGATGGCAGGCCCTGAAGGGGGTCGTGAGTGATAAAGAGCGTTAGAACGCTACTTATCACTCACGACCACATCCCGAAGACACGCAAACGGCTCAAGTTGGACACCTGTATCCGAAAGGTGTCTCTTGTGGACACCTGGAGTCGCGGCCGGCTTCCGTCAGCCAGTCCGGACCCGCGCCGGGGCACGCCATATTTGCCTTACCACCCGAAATCGCGTTGCCCCACCCGGCCGGAGCGCCGAGACTGCGGACATGACGTTCGAAGAGCTGCTCGCCGAAGGGGAGGCCGTCCCGGTCGAAGGCTGGGACTTCTCCTGGTTCGAAGGCCGGGCCACGGAGGAACGGCCGCCGTGGGGCTATTCACGCCTGCTCGGCGAGCGGATGGCGACTGCGGAAGCCGGTCTCGACCTGCAGACCGGCGGCGGCGAGGGGCTGGCCGGCATCCCGAAACCGCCGCCGGTCCTCGCCGCGACCGAAGGCTGGCCGCCGAACGTCGAGGTCGCCCGGAAGACCCTCGCACCCCTCGGCGGCGAGGTGGTCGAGGCGGCGTACGACGCGCCATTGCCGTTTCCCGACGAATCCTTCGACGTGGTGAGCAGCCGTCATCCGATCGAGAACCCCTGGCGGGAGATCGCGCGCGTCCTGAGGCCGGGCGGAACCTTTCTCTCGCAACAGATCGGTGCCGGGACCGTCCGGGAACTGAAGGAGTTCTTCCTCGGCCCACAGGACTACGGCGACTGGACGCCCGACGTGCTGCGGGTCGAGGCGGAAGCCGTCGGGCTGACGGTCGGGCGTCTCGAACCGGCGAAACTGCGGATGGAGTTCTTCGACCTCGCCGCTGTCGTGCACTTCCTGCGGAAGGTGATCTGGATCGTCCCCGGCTTCACTGTGGACGGTCATCGCGACAAACTCGCGGAACTCCACCGGATCATCGAAACCGACGGGAAGTTCGTCGCGCATTCGCGGCGAGTGCTCGTGGAGGCCGTCAAGGCCGGCCGCACGTTCGGGTGATCATCGGCTCGATGTGGCGATTTCCCATATCGCGGAACACATCTCGCAAGTCGTTAAATCGTTGTCACGCCATCGCGCGATCTATAGCGGAATGTCTTCGCCAGGCTCCATCCACCCGGTAACGTCGGTTCGCGTGATCATTCGACCGCACTCGATGAGTCTCGCGGCTTTTGCTCTGGCCCCGCTCCTTCTCACACCGGGAGTTCCACTGCCACTACAGAAGTCACTCACGCTGTCACCTTCACGGGCCTCATCAGCAACACGATCCCCGCGCCACACTGCGAACTCAAAACCGGAAACACCTACCTACGCACTTCAGGAGCCAAGAAAGTCGTTGACTTCAAGCCGAAGATAACCTGCGACGAGATCATGGACACCATCTCCCTGACCGGCCAGATGTACGCCGTGATCGGCGGGACGACAACTGCGACGGCACCGGGAACACGGTCTGGTTCGGCAGGGCTTCAGTGAACGCGGTTTGACGCGGTATCCCCCAAGCCGCGGTCGTGGACAGCCCGACGGCAACTCTTCCGTGCGGGGTATGACATCCTCTCGCCATGAAGGTGACCGATGGATACACGGGATCCGGGAATGTCGTCAGCATCGAGGCGCCCAGCTACCTGGTCGAATTCTGGCGCGCCATCGCCGACGGCACCGGGCATGACACGTGGGACGCCGTCGAATACGAACTCACCGAATGCGATGTCCATGACGCACTGCGCTGGGCGCGCGAGAACGCACCCTCCGGCGCGACCGTCCACACCGTGCTCTACGCCTGCTATCGGCAGCCGGCGGGCTCCGCCGAATCCGACGTCCACATCCTGCTGGCCGGCTCCGACCCGAGCAAGATACCCACGTCGACCACCACGCTCACCTGGCCGACCACCTGAAGTGCTTCGCGGCGAGTGCTCGTGGAGGCCGTCAAGTCCGACCACACCTTCGGGTGATCGCCGTCGTCCTGTCTTGAGCCGGTCCGCCCGTAGGTGCGATACCTGCGGTCGTGCCCAGCTCCGCACCGCGCCAGCTGGCGCTCACCTCCGCCGCGCAGATCCTCGCCATGGGACTGTGGTTCTCCGCGTCGAGCGTCGTCCCCGCCCTGCGTGCGGAATGGGCGCTCTCCACGCAGGGCACCGTGCTCCTCACCGCTTCGGTGCAGGTCGGTTTCGCGGCGGGGGCGCTGGTCTCGGCCGTCGCCAACCTCGCGGACCGGCTGCGGCCTGAACGGCTACTCGCCGCGAGCGCCGCGACTGGTGCGCTGCTGACACTGATGTTTCCGTTGTGCGGTAACCAGTTCTGGCTCGCGGTGCTGCTGCGGTTCGGCACCGGGATGGCGCTGGCCGGGGTCTACCCGGTCGGGATGAAGATCGTCGTCTCGTGGTTCCCCGGCAGCCGCGGTCTCGCACTCGGCGTGCTGCTGGCCGCGCTCGCGCTCGGCTCGGCGTCACCTCATCTGCTGGCCGGGAACCTGCCGGACTGGCGGACGGTGCTCGTCGTCGCCGCTCTTCTCGCCCTCGGCGCGGCGGTGCTGGCCGCGTTCTTCGTCCGCGTCGGCCCCGCCGTCCGGCGCTCACCGCCCTGGGAACCGGCGTACCTCGTCACGATGGCGCGCGACCGGCGGCAACGGCTGATCGCGCTCGGCTACTTCGGACACATGTGGGAGCTTTACGCGTTCTGGACCTGGATCCCCGCCTACGCGGCGGCCGCGTCTCAAGGCTCGGTGAGCCTGCTCGCGTTCACCGTCATCGGTGTCGGCGGAGCGATCGGCTGTCTGCTCGGCGGCACGCTCTCGGACCGGTTCGGGAGGATCGACGTCGCGCTCGTGGCACTGGCCGTCAGCGGGGCGTGCTGCCTGCTCTCGGTGTTCGCCTTCGACGCTCATCCGGCGGTGCTGGGCACCTTGCTGTTCGTCTGGGGTGTCGCCGCGATCGCCGACTCCGGCCAGTTCTCCGCCGCGTTGAGCGAAGCCGCGGATCCCCGCTACGTCGGCACCGCGCTCACCGCTCAGACGGCGATCGGGTTCCTGGTCAGCGCGCTGACCATCCAGGGCCTGCCGGTACTCGCCGACATCGTCGGCTGGCGGGCGGCGGCGCCGATCCTGGCGATCGGGCCGCTGCTGGGCGTGGTCGCCATGGCGCGGCTCAGGTCCCCAGCCGCCGCAGATGCTCGTCCGTCAGCTTGATCTCCGCGGCGGCGAAGTTCTCCTCCAGGTGCGCGATCTTCGTCGTACCCGGGATCGGCAGGATCACCGGCGACCGCGCGAGCAGCCACGCGAGCCCGACCTGCGCCGTGGTCACCCCCAGCTCCGCGGCGACCACGGCGATCCCGGCGGTGGCCTTTGACGCGGCGCCGAGCACGGGACGCCAAGGCAGGAAAGCGATCCCGGCCGCCTCGCACGCGTCCAACACCGCTTCGTACGAGCGGTCCAAGAGACTGTACCGGTTCTGCACACTCGCGATGTCCACGATCTCCCGCGCCCGCGCGAGTTCGTCCACGGTGACTTCGGACAGCCCGATCCGGCCGATCTTGCCCTCGTCACGCAAATCCCGTAGCGCTCCGAGTTGGTCGGCCAGCGGGGTCTCCGGGTCGATGCGGTGCAGTTGCAGCAGCTCGATCCGCTCGACACGCAGCCGCCGCAGCCCGTCGTCGACCTGCACCCGCAGCGATTCCGGCCGGGCGTCGTACTTCCAGTCGTCCCCGGTCCGCACGACACCGACCTTGGTGGTGACCACCAGATCTTCCGGGTATGGATGAAGCGCTTCGGCGAGCAGTTCCTCGTTGGCGCCACCGCCGTACAGGTGCGCGGTGTCGATCAGCGTGACGCCGAGTTCGACCGCGCGCCGTGCGACGGCGATCGCGTTCTCGCGCGCGGGACCGCTTTCGGTCGGCAGGTGCATGGCGCCGAAGCCGAGACGGTGCACGGTCAGGTCTCCGCCGATGGCGAATTCGTTCATGGAGGAAACCTAGCGCAGCGGATCCCGTGGCGAAGGCAGATGGGAAGTGTCCGGGAACATGTGGAGCGCGCGCAGGGCGGCGCCGAGTTCGGCGATGTCGGCCGGATCGGTCAGCGAACGGCCGAGTTCCTCGGTGATCCGCTTCAGGCGGTGCCGGATCGTGTTGGGGTGGCAGAACATCCGCTCCGACGTCAGTTTCGTGGAGCCCTGGCATTCGAACCACGCCCGCAACGTCAGCAGCAGCACGTTGCGGTCGTCGCCGGGCAGGTCCAGGATCGGCCGCAGCACGTGATGCGCGAGCTGCACCGACGCCTCCGGCGCGCTGGCGACCAGACCGGCGAGCGGGGATTCGTTGAACTGCACCATTCCCGTCGTCCCCGGCAGCATGCTGGAGAGCGCGACCCGCGCCAGGTGCAGCGCGCGGGAGGTGTTCCCGAGTCCGGTGAACACCGGGCTGACCCCGATGCGGCCACTCGAATTCTCCCGCAGCAACTCGATGATCACCTGCGAAGCCGACGGATCCCGCATCGACACGACGCCGACCTGCAGATCCGGGGTGAGCCGCCAGGCGGACGCGTGATGCCGGTCGCGGAGCCGGTTTTCGATCTGTGGCAAAGGTTCGTGCCCGACGCGCGGGGTTTCCGCGGCGACCACCACATACGTCCCGTCGAGCGCGAGTTCGAGCACCCGCGCGATGTCCCACAACGTCCCCTCGGTGGCCGCGCCACCGGCGAACAGCGCTTCGACCAACGCGGACCGTCTGCTTTGGTGCGCCAGCATGACTTCGGCGGTGGTGTCGCGATAGCTCGTCGTCAGCGCCTCGGCGTAATCGTCGATCAGCGCCCAGATCGCCGCCGTCGCGGCGACGAGCCCGCGAAGATCCTGATGCTCCTCCGAAGCGGTCAGTTCGACGAACCGGTTCCACACCTCGGTGAGCCCGATCCGGTACGCCCGCAACAGTTCCGGCAGCGGGGCGCCCTGCAGGGCCCGCGCCCGCCCGGTCGCCCGCGCCTGCGCGAGGTCGGGCTCCTCCGTACCGCGCAGGGTCCGCATGACGTACCCGAGGTTGTCCCGCACCGACGTCCGCAGTTCGGCGAGCGAGACGAACTGCGCGTCGCGGTACACCGGCATCTCGGCACGGATCTGCTCGACAGTGCTGTCGATGAGCCCGGGAAGCTGCTTCTCGACCTCGACGGCCAGTTCGGCGACGACGGCGGGCGAGCCTTCGCGGAGCACAGTTCGATAGTGCATGGACGTCCTCCGGGGCAGGGACTCCTCGTCGAGTCCCTGGGGACGTCATCTAACACGACTTCCCCGGACGTGGCCTGTCGAAGTCGCGAGGCGCCGCCGGTGCGGCGAAAACCCGGATTTTTCGCCGCACCGGCGGGTTTTCACATCTTCGCCGCCGCGCTCTTGATGGCCTCGCGGATCCGGAAATAGGTACCGCACCGGCAGACGTTCTGGATCGCGTCGATCTCGGCATCCGTCGGGTTCTTCGTCTTCTTCAGCAACGCCACCGCGGCCATGATCTGCCCGGGCTGACAGTAGCCGCACTGCGCGACGTCCTGCTCCAGCCAGGCCTCCTGCACCGGATGCAGATCCTCGCCGTCGGCGAGGCCTTCGATCGTCGTGACCTCCTTGCCCGCACAGTCGGACACCGGCGTCACGCACGGGTTGAACGCCTCGCCGTCGAGGTGACTGGTGCAGGCCTTGCAGACGTTGATCCCGCAGCCGTATTTCGGGCCGCGGACGCCGAGTTTGTCCCGCAGCGCCCACAGCATGGGCAGATCCGCGGGCGCGTCGACGGTGACGGTCTTCCCGTTCACCGTGAAGGTGTAGTTGGGCATCGGAACTCCTTGGCGGGGAAGGAAAGTCAGCGAGGGAAGGGCTCGAAGTCGACGGGGAAGTTGATCGGGAAGCTACGCGGCTTGATCCCGGTTGCCCGGGCATAGGCGTTCGCGATCGCGCCGACCGGCGCCGGTACGCCGAGTTCGCCGGCCCCGCCGATCTCGCCCGTCTCCGGCATCACGAACACCTTGACGTCCATCGGCGAGTTCTTCTGCCGCGCGTAGTGGAACTGCGAGTAGCTGCCCTCCAGCGGCAGCCCCTTGTCGATGTGCAGCCCGGCGGTCAGCGTCGTGGAGATGCCGTCGGTCAGACCGCCGAGCATCTGCGCCTCGATCCCGCGCGGGTTGATCGGCTTGCCGACGTCCACCGCGATGGTCGCCTTGGTGACGCGCGGTTTCTTCGGGTCGCGGGCGTCCATTTCGACGAGGCAGGCCGTGTAGGACTTGTACTCGCCGTGCACGGCGACGCCCTGCGCGAAGCCTTTGGGCATCTTCTTGCCCCACTCACCGAGTTCGGCGACCTTGTCCAGCACGGCGCGCTGCCGCTCGTTCTTGATGAACTCGCGCCGGAACGCCACCGGATCCTTTCCGAGCTTCGCGGCGATCTCGTCGACCATGATCTCTTCCGCGCCGCGCGTGCTCGACGAGTACACCGACCGCCAGGCGCCGGTGTGGAAGTCCACCGGGACCTCGTTGAGCAGCTGAGTGGTGACGCCGAAGTTGTACGGCGACTTCACGGTCAGGAGGAACACCGTCTGCGCGAAGCTCAGGTTGCCGCCGACCGGCAGCTCCGCGGCGAAGGCGGTGAGGACCTCGCCGAGCCCGTGGCCCCAGTCGGTCTCCACGCTGGCGACGCGGTGCTCGAAGGTGAGGACCTGGCCGAGCGCGAAGGTGGCGCGGATCTTGTGGTGGCTCGCGGCGCGGGCGCGGCCGTGGCGCATGTCGTCGATCCGGCTCCACATCAGCCGCACCGGCCGCTTCATCGCCTTCGAGATACGCGCGGCCTCGATCGCGCCGTCGGAGAAGAGCCTGCGCCCGAACGAACCGCCCGCCTGCTGGACGTGCACGGTGACCTTGTTCTCCGGCAGGCCGAGTTCCCGCGCGATGGTCTGCTTCGCGAGGATCGGCACCTTCATCCCGGACCAGATGGTCGCGCTGTCCTCCCGGACGTCGGCGACCGCGGAGTTGGTCTCCAGCGGTGCGTGGCTGGCGAAGGCGAAGTCGAATTCGCCGTCGACGTACTGGGTCAGCAGCGGCGGTACGGCGAACGGCAGCGCGGCGGCCTGCAGCTTCTTTTTGATCGTCGCGTTGTTCTCACCGTCGACGGTGCCGGCGTTCCAGGTGACGTCGAGCGCGTTCTTGCCGTCGAGCGCCTGACCGAAGGTCTCCGCCATCACCGCGACCCCGGTCTGGATCACGGCGATGTCGATGATGCCGGGCATCGCGCGCACGGCGGCCTCGTTGTTGACCTTCTTGACCGTGCCGTTGATGGTCGGCGGACGGCGGACCATCACCGGTTTCGCACCGGGGATGTCCAGGTCGAGGGTGTACTTGAGCTGCCCGGTGACCATCGCGCGGGCGTCCTTGCGCGACTGCGGCGTACCGACCAGCTTGTGCTCGGACTCCGCCTTCGGGGTCACCGTGAGCTTGCCCAGATCGGCGCGGGCGGCGGGCTTGGACAGCGCGCCGTAGCTCATCCGCCGTCCATCCGGCGCGAGCACCGAACCATCCCTTGTGGACAGACGTTCGGCGTTGACGCCCCATTCGCGCGCGGCCGTCGCGACCAGGCGGGTACGAGCGGCGGCGGCCGCGGTCCGCACCGGCGTGTAGAGCGAGCGCATCGTGTTGGAGCCGCCGGTCAGCTGGTTGAACAGCAGTTCGGAGCGGGCGTCGGAGAGCACGACGTCGACGCGGTCGAGCGGCAGGTCCAGCTCCTCGGCGACCAGCATCGCGTTCGCCGTCGTGATGCCCTGGCCGACCTCGGTCCGCGGAAGTTCCAGCCGTACGCGGCCGTCTTCGCGGACTTCGAGCACGAGCAGGTTGGCAGTGGGGGCGTTCGAGAGGATCAGGACGTCACCGAGGTCGAGGATCTCGGCCGGACCGGGCAGGGTCGGGATGACGGCTTCGGCCTCTTCGGGGGCGAAGCCGTCGATACCGAGCTTCGTCGCGATCGTGAGGGTGGGCGCGGCGACGAGGAAGCTCAGGAACCGGCGACGGCCGAGGCCGCCGGAATCCGGAGCCTCGCCTGCGGTTCCAGTGGTGGGACTTGCCATCGGGAAGATCCCTTCGAGAGCGCGCGGAGAAGGCGGGGACCCTCGCGCGGCCTGGGGTTGGATGGCGACACGCTAGGCAGTGGCATTCGGCCTAGTCAACGCGGAGTAGTCGTGTCGGCGCATCTGTGTGACGAGGTGACAGCGAGAGACCTCTTTTGTGTGCCGCGCCACACCGGAGGCTAGATGGAGTCGCGTTCCCGGCCGGCTTCGAGCAGGTCTTCGCGGGCGCGGGCGATCCGCGAGCGCACGGTGCCGACCGGGCAGCCGCAGATCTCGGCGGCCTCGGCGTACGAAAGCCCCAGCACCTGGGTGAGGACGAGGACCTCACGGCGTTCCGGGTCGAGCCCGTCGAGCAGCATCCGCAGCTCCACCAGGTCCTCGAACCCCGCGACACCCTCCGCCTGACGGGCACCGCGACGTTCGGCGGTGGCTTCCCAGTCGACGTCGGCGAGTTTCGGGCGCGCCGAAGCCGCCCGGATGCGGTCGACGACCACGCGCCGGGCGATGGACAGCAGCCAGGTCCGCGACGACGACCGGCCGGCGAACCGGCGCAGGCTGCCGAACGCGCGCAGGTACGTCTCCTGGGTGAGATCGTCGGCGGCGCCGACGTCGGCGAGGTGCGCGACGAAGCGCCAGACGTCGGCCTGGGTGGCCCGCACCCAGTCCTCGAGCGCCCGCCGGTCACCGCGGGCGGCGTCGAGTGCGAGCGCGGTCACCCGCTCGTCGTCGTGGTTGCGCGGCCCGGCCATACGAGAAACGTAGCAGCGCCCCGGGAACCGGGGCAGGCCCGCGCCCGACAAATGAGACGTGAAGTGCGAGACCTGCCGCGAGGCCCTGTCGGCCCGGCTCGACGGCGAAACCGAACCCGCCCCGCCCGAGGCGGTCGACCGGCATGTGACCGGCTGCCCCGCCTGCCGTTCCTGGCTCGCCCGCGCCGAACGGCTGCACCGGACGATCCTCCTGCGGCCCGCCCCGCCGGTCCCGGACCTCACCGCCGTCATCCTGGAACGCACCCCGGCCCCGCCCCGCGACGGCTGGCCGGCCCGGATCGCGCTCGCGATGGTCGCGATCGCCCAGCTCGCCCTCGCCTTCGCCCAGCTGCTGGGCGTCGAGGACCACGCCGCGGGCCACAGCGCGGAATCCCTGGTCGGGCACCTTTCGCACGAGAGCAGCGCGTGGAATCTCGCCGTCGGCGTCGGACTCGGCTGGGCGGCCGTGCGCACCAAGGCGGCCGCGGGGCAGCTCCCGGCGCTGACCGGGTTCGTCGCACTGCTCCTGGCGTTGTCCGCGGGCGACCTCGTCGCGGGGCAGGTCACCGCCGGGCGGGTGCTCACCCACGGCCTGGTCGTGGCGGGCCTGGTCCTGCTGTTCGTGGTCAACCGCCAGCACCGCCTGCGCAACCGCCCCAGCCCGGCGACGACGGCCGACACTTCGGACTTCGCCGGCACGGAAACGGACCACGAAACCGGCGAAACCCCCGAACGCCCCCGCCAGCACAGGGGATTCCGGCGACCGGCGAGCCGCCACGCCGCCTGATCCACAGGGGAGCCACTTGGTCTAGACCACTCCCGGTCACTGGGAGCTTCCGTCCGGACACCGGGTGAATCACCGGGTTTTCGCGCGCGGCGTGCGCGATTCGCGGCCCGGGCACGTTTATCGTCACCGGGACCCACCGAATGTAAACCTTCTTGCCCATTTCGGGCCGGACCCGGATAACTTTGGTGGGAACACCTTGGTTCGACAGGAGGCGAAGCTCGTGGTTGGCGCAGAAAGTCCGCCCGTCGGCACCCCCGCCGGGATGCGGAAGATCAATCAGCGCGCCGTGCTGGACCTCCTGCGCCGCAGCGGCCCCGCCACCCGGCCGCAGGTCGCCAAGGACACCGGTCTTTCGAAACCCACGGTGAGCCAAGCGTTACTGGCCCTCGAAGCGGCCGGTCTCGCCAGGGCGACCGGGCACACCTCGACCGGCACCGGCCGGTCCGCCGTCCTCTACGAAGCGGATCCCACGGCCGGCTACGTCCTCGGTGTCGACATCGGACGCGAGCACCTCCGCGTCGCCGTTTCGGACCTCGGCCACACCGTCGTCGCCCGCCGTGACGAACGGAACACCTCGCGTTCGGGCACCGCGCTCGTCAGCGCCGTGGGCGCGCTCGCCGCCGCGACGGTCCGCGAAGCGGGACTGAGCCAGGCGGACATCGTCGTGCGCGTCCTCGGCTCGCCCGGCGTCGCCGACCCGGCCAAACGCTGCTTCCGGCACGCGCCGAACCTGCCCGGCTGGGGCAAGGCGGGCCTGCTCGATGAACTCGAAGGCGTCCTCGGCCCGGACCTCATGGTGGAGAACGACGCGAACCTCACCGCCGTCGGCGAATGGGAACGCGGTGCCGCACGCGGCGCGTCCGTGTTCGGCTGCATCACCATCGGCACCGGTGTCGGCATGGGCGTGATGGTCAACGGCGAGGTCTTCCGCGGCGCGACGGGCGCGGCGGGCGAAATCGGCTACCTCCCGTACGGCCAGTCGCACGCGGGAGGCGACGGCGAGGACCCGCCTCCGGTCCGCGGCCATCTCGAAGAAGCGACGGCGGCGCAGTCCGTGGTCCGCGGCGCCCGTGAACTCGGCCTGGGCACGGCGAAATCTGCCCGTGAGGTGTTCCGTCTCGCCCGCGATGGCGACGAACTCGCCCTGCGCGCCGTCGAAGCCGAAGCGGACAGGCTGGCCTACACCGTGGCGTCGGTGGCCGCGGTGATCGACCCCGAACTGATCGTGCTCGGCGGCGGTATCGGCACCGCGGCCGATCTCCTGCTCGACCCGATCGACCGCGCACTGCGTTCGTTCACCCCGCTCGTCCCCTCCGTCGCCCAGGGCGAACTGGGCGACGACGGGGTGCTGACCGGCGCGATCAGCGTCGGGCTGCGCGCCGCCGAGGGTCTGGTCTTCGAACGGAAGGTCGGTGCGGCCTAGCGGTCAGGCCGCCGCCAGGCCTTGCCGCCGGCACTGATCCGCCACGGCGTCAGCCGCAGCACGGTGATGTCCGGATCCAGTGGATCTTCGCCGCCCATGATCCTCGGGTCGAAGCCCAGCGGCTCCGGTGTTCCCTCGGCCAACCGCCACAGATGCCGCCGCGATTCCTCGTCGTCGGCGTAACCGGCACCGCATTCCGCGACGGCGACCTCGTGCGCCGGGTCCCAGTACGAACACGAGACGAACGGCGTCCGCGCGAGATGCGCCTTCTTCAGCGGCGTCGGCCGGGTGAACAGGTGCCCGACGAGTTCGCCGTCCCGCTGTTCCCAGATCGGGTGCACCACTCTCGACCTCGGCCGCTCTCGCCTGTCGACCGTCGCGAGCGTGCACCAGACGACGCGATGCGCGACGCGGACGAACTCCTCCAGTAATTCCGGCGGCGGCGTGCTAGATTCCACAACCATGGTTGTGCATCCTACGCCGTCGAGTCTGGACCTGTCATTGGTCTCGCTGTTCGCCGGCTGGGCGATGAGCGGGGAGATCCAGCGGCGCCTGACCGCCGACGGACTCGGCGGAACCCGGTTCAACGACGGCGTCGTGTTCCAGCATGTGCTCGCCGGACCACTGTCGATCTCCACGCTGGCCGAACGGATGGGCGTGACCCAGCAGGCGGCGTCGAAGGCGGTCGCCGATCTGGAACGCCGGGGACTGCTGCGGCGCGAGCCGGACCCCGCCGACGCGCGGACCCGGCTGCTGCACCTGACCGAAACGGCCGAACGGGCCGTCGAGGCGGCACGAAAGCACCGAGCGGCGCTGGAAAAGGAACTCATCACGGAATTCGGCGCGGAACGCGTCGCGGACGCGAAAGCGTTGCTGGCCGGGATCATCGGCCGCTATGGCGACACAGAGGCGATCCGCGGCCGCCGGATCCGACCGCCGGTATGACGCGTTACCTCCGAGGTAATCGACGGCGAGGTGGCCGGGGGAAACGATGGCCCCATGACAACGACCAAGAAGATCGTCCTCGACTGCTTCGAGAACTTGTTCGTGCACAAGGACTTCGCCGCCGCGGGAACGAACGTGCACCCGGATTTCGTCACCCACAGCCCGGGTTTCCCCTCCGGCCGTGACGCCTTCGTGGAAGCGATGAAGAATTCGCCGATGATCGGCGCGGACGTCTCGATCAAACGGGTGATCGCCGACGACGACCACGCCGTCGTGCACCTGCACGTGGTCCCGGCGGGCGACGAACGCGGCGTGGCCGTCGTCGACATCGTCCGCGTCGAAAACGGGCTCATCGTGGAGCATTGGGACGTCAAGCAGCCGGTGCCGCCCGCCGCGGAGGTGCCGAAGGGGATGTTCTGAGAGTCAGGGCGCGATGATCAGGCAGGTGCTCGACGCGGTCGCGAGCACCTTGCCGTCCGCGTCGCGGATGTCGCCCTCGGCGAACGCCACACGCGAACCGGCCTTGACCACCCAGCCGTGGGCGCGAATCTCCCCCACCGAGCCGGAAATGGCCCGCAGGAAGTTCACCTTCAGCTCGACCGAGGTGTAGCCGACCCCCGCGGGCAGGGTCGAATGCACCGCGCACGCCACCGCCGAGTCCAGCAGGGTCGCCGCGACGCCGCCGTGCACCGTGCCGATGGGGTTGTAGAGCGACTCGTCCGGCGTCGCGGCGAGTACGACGTCACCATCGGCCACGCTGACCCAGCGCATCCCGAAATGTGCCGAGATCGGCGGCGGCGGGATCCGCCCTTCCGCGATCCCGGTCAGGTACTCCCGCCCGGACAGCTCCCGGCCGAGCCGGGCGGTGGGCAGCGGATCCTGCCAGGTCACGGTCTTCTGCCGGGTCTGGCCGGTGACGTCGACGGTCATGCTGCCTCCTAAGACGATCGTCCTAGACTTGTCCAGGACGATCGTCTTAGTCAAGGGCTATGCTCGAGGACGTGTCCGATGCCACCACGCGCGAGCGCATGATCTCGACGGCGATGCGGCTCTTCCGTCGCGAGGGCTACCAGGCGACCTCGTGGCGGCGGCTGGTGGAGGAGGCAGGGACGCCGTGGGGCTCGGCGTACCACCATTTCCCCGGCGGCAAGGAGCAGCTCGCGGTCGCCGCGATCGAACTCGGCACCGCCGTCGTGGCGAAGACGGTCAGACGCGCTTTCGAGCGCAACGAGACCGTCGAGGACGCGGTGAGCTGGTGGTATCGCAAGGCGGGCGAGGCACTGGCCGCCGACGACTACCGCGGCGGCTGCCCGCTCGCCACGATCACCCTGGAGATGGCGCACGCCTCCCCCGCGATCACCAAGGCGTGCCAGGAAGCGTTCGCCACCTGGCACGCGCTGCTGGTGGAGCTGCTCGGCGGCCA
The DNA here is from genome assembly GCF_000943515.2 of Amycolatopsis orientalis. Classification (NCBI taxonomy): domain Bacteria; kingdom Bacillati; phylum Actinomycetota; class Actinomycetes; order Pseudonocardiales; family Pseudonocardiaceae; genus Amycolatopsis; species Amycolatopsis orientalis. Next base: position 6,322,919 of record NZ_CP016174.1, read on the forward strand.
CGGTGTCGAGGACACCGAAGACGTCGCCATCGCCATCATGACGAATCTCGAAGGCGCCTTGCTGGTCAGCCGGGTCCGCCGATCGCCCGATCCGCTCGACCGCGCCGCGCGGCACGTCGCACTCGTGGTCCGCGCGGCCTAACATCGGCGGGTGAGCATCGAGCCGGACCGGGTGGACGCCGCCGTCGCCGGGATGGGCGACCGCGACGCGATCACCGAATGGGCGCAACGGTTCTCGCTCGTCGCGGATCCGTCGCGGCTCGCGCTGCTCGTCTCGATCCACTACGCACGCGAGATCAGCGTCACCGATCTCGCCGCGGCGACGGGTATGACCGACACCGCGGTCTCCCAGGCGTTGCGGCTCCTGCGCGCCCACGGCCTGGTGACGGCGCGGCGCGAAGGGCGGATCGTCCGCTACAGCCTGGCCGACGCGACCGTCCACGAACTGATCCACCTGGTGCGGCCGCACCCCGAAAGCCGAGCGGGCACCGGCGAGCGCGGGTAGCGTGGCCAGACATGATCGGTCTGCCCGACACCATCACGGCCTGCCTCTTCGACCTCGACGGCGTGCTGACCGGAACCGCCGCCCAGCACCGCGAAGCGTGGAAACGCACGTTCGACGAGTTCCTGCGCGCTCGCGACGGTGACGCGTTCTCTCCGTTCACCGACGCCGACTACGCGGCCTATGTCGACGGAAGGCCGAGGGCCGACGGCGTCCGCACCTTCCTCACCTCGCGCGGGATCGAACTCCCCGAGGGCCGTCCGGACGACGACATCGACGCCGCCACCGTCAACGGCGTCGGGAACCGCAAGAACCAGCTGGTCTTGAAGATCATCGACGAAGAAGGCGTCACGCCGTACCCAGGATCCGTGCGTTATCTGGAGGCGGCGAAGGCGGCTGGCCTGCGCATCGGCGTGGTCACCTCGTCGGCGAACGGCGCGAAAGTGCTCGACGCCGCCGACCTGACCAGGTTCGTCGAAGCGCGGATCGACGGGATCGTGATCGTCGAAAAGGGCCTACGCGGCAAGCCCGCCCCTGATTCGTTCCTCGCCGGTGCCGAGGCCTTCGGCGTCCCCCCGGAGCACGCGGCCGTGTTCGAGGACGCGCTCGCGGGTGTGCAGGCCGGGAAGGAAGGCCGATTCGGTTACGTGGTCGGGGTGAACCGCGCGCATCAGGCGGGCGAACTGCTCGCGCACGGTGCCGACGTCGTGGTGGATGACCTCGCCGAACTGCTGGAGGACAAGTGACCGACCCGCTTTTCCGCGGCTACGAGGTCGCGCCATGGGAGCTGCGCTGGCGCGGGATGGACGTCGATGCCCTGCAGCGAACGGAATCGGCGTTCGCGTTGTCCAACGGGCACCTCGGCCTGCGCGGCACCCTGGAGGAGGCCGAACCCCGCGGCCTGCCGGGCACCTACCTGAACGGCTTCTACGAGGAGCACGGCCTTCCCTACGCGGAAACCGGTTACGGTTACCCGGAAGAAGGCCAGACCGTCGTCAACGTGACCGACGGCAAGATCATCCGGCTGCTGGTCGAGGACGAACCGCTCGACATGCGGTACGGCCAGGCGACCGACCACGACCGCGTCCTCGACTTCCGCAAGGGCACACTCGCCCGTGACACCGTGTGGTCCTCGCCGACCGGGCGCCGGGTGCGGGTGAAGACCGAACGCCTGGTTTCCTTCACCCAGCGCGCCGTCGCCGCGATCCGGTACGAGGTCGAACCGCTCGACGACGAACTCCAGCTGGTGGTGCAGTCGGATCTGCTGGCCAACGAGCCGATCGAATCCGACACTCGCGATCCCCGCGTCGCGGCGGCGCTGGAGTCCCCGCTGGTCGCGGAGTTCCAGCACGCGGAGGCCTACCACGCGGTGCTCGTGCACCAGACCCGCCGGTCCGGGCTGCGGATGGCGGCGGCGATGGACCACAAGATCGACGTCTCCGACGGCGTCCGCACGCACATCCAGGCCGAAGAGGACCTGGCGCGGCTCACCATCGCCGTCGACGTGCCGCAGGGCGGACGGCTGCGGATCACCAAGTACCTCGCCTACGGCTGGTCCGCGCAGCGTTCGCTGCCCGCCGTGCGCGCACAGGTCGAGGCCGCGCTCGCCGGCGCGCGGCAGACCGGCTGGAAGGGCTTGCTCGCCGAGCAGAAGGAGTTCCTCGACGACTTCTGGGAGACCTCGGACATCGAGGTCGAGGGCGATCCGGAACTGCAGCAGGCGGTGCGGTTCGCGCTCTTCCATCTCCTGCAGGCCGGAGCCCGCGGTGAGACGAGGGCCTTGGCGGGCAAGGGTTTGACCGGCCCCGGTTACGACGGGCACGCGTTCTGGGACACCGAGACCTTCGTGCTGCCCGTGCTCACCTACAGCATCCCGGACGCCGCCCGCGACGCCCTGCGCTGGCGTCACTCCACTTTGGACAAAGCGAGGGAAAGGGCGACGCAGCTGGGATTGCGCGGCGCGGCGTTCCCCTAGCGGTCCATCAACGGCGCGGAATGTTCGGCGTACTGGCCGGCGGGCACGGCGGCGTTCCACGTCAGCGCGGACATCTCCGACGCCGTCGTGCGCTACCTCAACGCCACCGGCGACGACGAGTTCATGCGGACCTGCGGCGCGGAACTGCTCCTCGAAACGGCACGAATGTGGTTGTCGCTGGGACATTTCGACCGGCGGGGCCGGTTCCGGATCGACGGTGTCACCGGACCGGACGAGTACTCCGCGGTGGCGGACAACAACGTCTACACGAACCTCATGGCACAGCGGAACCTGTTCTACGCCGCCGAAATCTGCGGCCAGCACGCGGACGTGGCCGAAACCTTCGAGGTCGGCGAGGACGAGGTCGCGTCGTGGCGCAAGGCGGCCGAGTCGATGCTGATCCCCTACGACGAAGAACTCGGCGTCCATCCGCAGTCCGAAGGGTTCCTGGAGCACGAGGACTGGGATTTCGCGGCCACCGACCAGGATTTCTACCCGCTGCTGCTGAACTTCCCGTACTTCGACCTGTACCGCAAGCAGGTGGTCAAGCAGGCGGACCTGGTGCTGGCGCTGCATCTGTGCGGGGATTCCTTCACCCCGGAGGAGAAGGCGCGCGATTTCGCCTACTACGAGGCACGGACGGTACGGGATTCCTCGCTGTCGGCGGGCACGCAGGCCGTGATCGCGGCGGAAGTCGGGCATCTGGAACTCGCCTACGACTACCTCGCCGAAGCGGCGCTCACCGACCTGCACGACGTGCACAACAACGTCCGCAACGGCCTGCACCTGGCTTCGCTGGCGGGTGCGTGGCAGGGCACCGTCGCCGGGTTCGGCGGGCTACGCGACCACGGCGGGCGGCTGACCTTCGCGCCGCGGCTGCCGCCACAGCTCCGGCGGATCGCGTTCCGGCTGACCTTCCGGGGCACCCGGTTCCAGGTCGAGATCGGCCACGAGAGCGCGACGTATCACGTGATCACCGGGGAGCCGCTGGAACTGGCGCACCACGGCGAGACGTTCACGGTCACGACCGAGCCGGTGCGGCTGCCGATCCCGGCGATCGATCCGGGTCCGGTGCCGGTGCAGCCCGCGGGCCGCGCTCCGGCGCGGCGGCAACCTAAGGACACTTGACGCCGCGAGATCGACCCGGCCGTGTTATGAACGGGACTTTCATTACAAATTTTGCAATGAAAGTCCCGTTCATAACACGCCGGGGCGCTCAGTCCGGCGGTTCGACCGGCGCCTCACCGCTGCCAGGGACCCCGTCGACGTCCTCGGTCCCGTGGGGCCCGATGTCACGGTTGGGCGCGCTCGGCACGTCGGTCTTCGGCTGGGTCTTGCGAAGCTCGTCGAGGTCTTCTTCTTCGTCTTGCCCGAAGTTCTTCTTGCTTTCCCTCATGTGTCCGGGGTACCCGCTCGCGCCCGGATACGCCAGTTTTCAGGCGGCTTTCGCCGGTTTGCCGTCAAGACCGACCAGGCCGTCGAGCATGCTCAGCAGCAGGCCGTCCCTGGTCGACCAGGGACAGATGGCGACCTGGCCACCGGCAAGGGTCAGCAGCGCCTCGGCGACGATCGCGCCGGCCAGCGCCTGGTGGGAGCGTTGCCGCGAGATGCCCGGCAGTTCGGCGCGGCGTTTCGCGGGCAGCTTCGCGAGCCGCGGGATCCACGCGCGGAGGTCGTCGAGGTGCAGTTCGCGGGAGCGGGACGGCCGGTCGCCGGCGAGCCGCGCGAGTTGCCGCAACACCTTGGAGCACCCGACGGCGCGGTGATCCCGGATCTCCGGAAGCACCTCCTGCATCGCGTCGCGGACCTCGTCGAGGACGTGTTCCCGCATGGCCCGCACGACCTTGGGCGACGGGCATTCGGTGGACATCCAGTCGCGCGTCAGCGAGCGCGCACCGAGCGGCAGCGAATGCGCGAACCCGGCCTCTTCCGCCTTTCCCGCGGCGAGTTCGACGGTCCCGCCGCCGATGTCGAGCACCAGCAACCCGCCGGCGGAAGCGCCGTACCATCGGCGCGCGCCGACGTAGGCCAGTTCCGCCTCGCGGCGGCCGGTGAGGAACTGCAGTTTGACGCCGGTGGCCTTGGCGACGTCACCGACGACCTGCTTCACGTTGGCCGCATCGCGGATCGAGGATGTCGCAAGCGGGTACACGTTCTCGACGCCGTGCTTGGCCGCCGTCGTCATCCCGGCCTCGACGGCGGACGCGACCGCGTCGATACCCCGCCGGGTCAGTTTCCCGTCGTCGTCCAGTTCCCTGTCGAGCCGCAGCCGAGTTTGATGGCTCAGCACCGGCTCGAGCGGCGTCCCACCCCTGGCGAGCACCACCAGCCGAGCACTGAACGACCCGACGTCCAGGACGGCGGCTGTCGGTTCCCCGTTCTTTCCGCGCACGCGAGGACACCTCACCTTCGTCGCGAACGTATTCCCCCGAGCTTCCGGTTTCACTCCTGATAATGGCCGATTTCCCGGCCGTTCAGGCGCGCTTTACGTTCTCTTCCCACCGCGAGGCCACTTTTTGACCACGCCGGGAGCGCGTAGACGCAGGTAGACACTACCGCATCGATACAGGTGAGAGGTTCGACTCCCTCAGTGCGTCGGAAAACTTCGAACGGACTAGCCGACGAGTTCGCGCAACTTCGACACCTGGGCGACCCGGGCGTCGCGGCCGGGGAGCAGCGGATTGACCACCAGCGTGGTCGCGCCCGCCTCCCGGAACGCGGCCAGCCGCTCCTTGACGTAACCCTCGGGGCCGACCAGCGAGATCGCCCTGATCAGCTCCTTCGGCACCGCCGCGGCGGCCTCGTCCTTCTTTCCGTCCAGGTACAGGTCCTGGATGAGCTTGGCTTCGGCCTCGTAGCCGTAGCGCTGCGCGAGGCTGTTGTAGAAGTTCTTGCCGCGGGCACCCATCCCGCCGATGTAGAGCGCCAGCATGCCGCGCAGGTGGTCCAGCAGCCCGTCGACGTCGTCGCCGATCGCCAGCGCCGTCCCGACGAAGGTGTCCAGCTCCCCCAGCGACGGGTCGCGCTTCGCCTTGCCTTCGGCCAGCGACTCGCCCCAGACCTCGGCGGCCTTCTCGGGATGGAAGAAGATCGGCTCCCAGCCCTCGGCGAGTTCGGCGGTGAGCGCGACGTTCTTCGGGCCGATCGAGGCGAGCAGGATCGGGATCCGCTCACGCACCGGGTGATTGATCAGCTTCAGCGGCTTGCCGAGGCCCGTGCCCTGCTCGGGCGGCAGCGGGATCGTGTAGTGCGTGCCCGAATGGACGACCTTCTCCCGCCGCCACACCTGACGGCAGATGTCGATGATCTCGCGGGTGCGGCCGAGCGGCGCGTCGTACTTCACCCCGTGGAAACCCTCGATGACCTGCGGGCCCGACGCGCCGATGCCCAGAGTGAACCGGCCGTCGGAGACGAAGTCGAGCCCGGCGGCGGTCATCGCGGTCAGCGTCGGCGTGCGCGTGTAGATCTGGAAGATGCCGGAGGCGATCTGGACCCGCTCGGTCTTCGCGGCGACGTAGCCGAGCTGGCTGACCGCGTCGAACGAGTAGGCCTCGGGGACGAAGACGATGTCCAGTCCGGCCTTCTCCAGCTCGACGATGTCCGCCACGCTCTCGGCGAAGCCACCCGCGTAGTTGATCGCGGTCCCGATCCTCATCCGGCATCTCCCTCGTAAGTTGCTGAGCGCTCGCTTAGCGACAGTATGCGCCGGGGCGCCGCCTTTCGCCTGTGTCCCGGCTCACTGTGCGGCCACCCACGCCTTCACGACGTTGTCCAGTACGCGCAGCGGCAAAATCCCGTTGCCGAGCACGACCTCGTGGAAGCCCTTGATGTCGAACCGGTCGCCGAGCGCGGCCTCGGCCTCCGCGCGGATCCGCTCGATCTCCAGGCGGCCCACCATGTACGACAGCGCCTGCCCGGGGACGGCGGCGTAGCGGTCGATCTCGGCCTCGATCTCGACCCGGGCCATCGGCGTGTTCTCGGCCAGGAAGTCGACGGCCCGCTGACGGCTCCAGCCGAGCGCGTGCATCCCGGTGTCGACGACCAGGCGCCCGGCGCGCATCGAATCCTGGGTGAGCATGCCGAACCTGGTCAGGTCGCTGGAGTACAGGCCCATCTCGTCGGCAAGGCGCTCCGAATAGAGCCCCCAGCCTTCGACGTAGGCGTTGACGTCGGCGTGCCCGCGCAGCATCGGCAGGCCCTTGAGCTTGTGCGCGATGCAGATCTGGAAATGGTGCCCCGGAACGGCTTCGTGGAAGGCGATCGCCTCGCTCGTGTGCTTGGGGCGCTGCTCGGCCTCGTGGGTGTTCGCGTAGTAGGTCCCCGGCCGCGAGCCGTCGAGCGCCGCCTCGATGTAGTACGCCAGCGTTCCGCCGGGCGCCTCCGCGGGCGGGACCGGCTCGACCTGGCAGCGCTCCTCGGGGATGGTCGAGAACCATTGGGGGGCGACGACTTCGGCGCGGGCGATGGCGGCACGGGCGGCTTCGAGCAGCTCGTCGCCGTCGCGCCAGCGCAGCGCCGGATCGGTGCGGAGCCGTTCGAAGATCTCCTCGAGATCCTTGGTACCGAAGATCTTCTCGCCCAGCTCGCGGTACTGGTCGGCCAGTTTCGCGATCATGTCGAGCCCGGTGTCGTGCAGCTCCTGCGCGGTGCGCTCGGTGGAGGTGTGGGCGCGGATCAGCGCGGCGTACTTCTCCTGCCCGCCGGGGAGCGCGCACAACCCCGGCTCTTCCGCGGTCTTCGCCACGGGACGCAGCTCGGTGGCGAGGAAGTCGCGGTACCGGGTGTAGGCGGGGCGGACCACCTCGGCCAGCAAGCGGTCCCGTTCGGTTTCGTAGCCCTCCACGGAGACGGACGCGGTGAGCGCCAGCGGATCGCCCGCCTCGTCACCGAGATACCGCTCCACGTAAGCGATCCCGCTTTCGACGAGGAAATCGGGCGGGACCAGGCCGTCGGCCGCCGCCGCGCGCTGGCGCGCGATCAGGGCGTCCAGGTAGGACCCCAGCCCCTCCAGCCGCTTCAGGTAGCCCCGGACCCGCTCCTCGTCGTTCAGCGTCAGCACCGCGAGTTCGTTGAGCATGAACAACGCGGGCGAGGCCAGCCCGTCGCTGACCGAGAACTCGGCGGCGCGGGCGTCGACCACGTCGATCATCGCCTTCGCCTGCTGGATCACGACCTCGCGGGTGACCAACTCGGCTTCGGAAAGCCCTGCCAGGTCAAGGGCTTCGGCCCGCTCGGCGATGTCGGCCGCCGACGCGCGCTGCGCGGCCGCGGCCGCCGCGCTCGGATCGGGCAGGACGCCGTGGTCGCAAGGAAGGCCGAGCAGGGACCGCCACAGCGGGAACTCTTCGAACTTGAGCTCCATCAGCTCTTCGGCGAGACCGTTGGGCGTGTCCCCGTGGCCGGCGACCCAGTCGCGGACGACGCCGTCCAGCACCGAGAGCGGCAGTGATCCGCCGCCGAGCACGACGTCGTGGAAGGCCTTGATGTCGAACCGGCTGCCCAGCGTGAGCTCGGCCTCCTCGCGGATGCGCTGAATCTCCAGCCGCCCCACCATGTACGACAGCGCCTGGCCGGGGAAGGCGATGTAACGGTCCACTTCGGACTCGATCTCGACCTGCGCCATCGGCGTGTTCTCGGCGAGGAAGTCGATGGCCTGGCGGCGGCTCCAGCCCAGCGCGTGCAAGCCGGTGTCGACCACGAGCCGTCCGGCACGCATCGAATCCATGGTCAGCATGCCGAGTTTCGCGACGTCGTCGGAATACAGCCCCATCTCGTCGGCCAGGCGCTCGGTGTAGAGGCCCCAGCCCTCGGCGTAGGCGGTGAAGTCGCCGATACGGCGCAGCAGCGGGAGTTCGGTCAGTCCCTGCGCGAGGCTCAGCTGGAAGTGGTGACCGGGAATGGCCTCGTGGAACGCCGTCGCCTCGGCCGCGTGCCGGAACCGCTCCTCCGCCTTGTGGGTGTTGGCGAAGTAGATCCCGGGCCGGGAGCCGTCCACCGCGGGCCACATGTAGTACGCGGCGGGCGCGCCGGGCGCGGATTCGGCCGGCACCGGCTCGACCGTCCACGGCTGCGGCGGGATCCGGCCGAACCACTTCGGCGCCTCGGCTTCGGCCCTGGTGATGGCCGCGCGGGCGGAGTCGAGCAGCTCGTCGGCGCTGGACCAGCGCAGTGCCGGGTCGGTGCGGAGCCTGGTGAAGATCTCGGCGAGGTCGGTGGTGCCGAAGACGCGGGAGCCGTACTCGCGGTACTCGGTGGCGAGGTTCGCGATCACGTCGAGCCCGGTCTGGTGCAGCTCACGCGGGGTGCGGACGGTGGTGGTGTGCATTTCGGCGAGCAGGGAGTAGATGCGCTCGCCGTCGGGCAGCCAGCAGACGCCGGGCTTGTCCTCGGGGCGGCCGTGCGGCGCGATCTCGGTGGCGAGCACCTCGCGGTACTCGGCGATCGCGGGCCGGACGACGTCGCGCAGCAGCTCGGCGCGGCGGGTCTCGAAGTCGTCGTCGGGGGCGGGCTGGCGCAGCAGCGGATCGGCCGACGGCTCGGCGAGATGACGGTCGAGGTACGCGACGGTGGCGTCGACGAGGTAGGCGACCGGGACCAGCCCGCGGGCCACGCCGTCGCGATGGCGCTGCGCGGCCTGCCGCAGGTACTCCGGGATCGCGGCGATCCGGCCGAGATGCGCCTCCGCCTGCGCGCCGGTGCCGACCGACATCATCGGCAGCACGGTGAGCACCTCGGCGGCGGGTGAGATGAACAGGTCACTGACGGTGAACTCGACGAACCGCGAATCCAGCAGCGCGATCCTCGCCCGCGCCATCGCGATCAGGACGTCCCGGGTGGTCTTCTCCTCCGCGCTCAGGCCATCGGTACTGAGGGCCTCGGCCCGCCCGGCGAGATCGGCCAGCTTCGCGCGGAAGGCGTCTCCCGCCGCTTCGCTCAGGTCGGTGAGCCCGGTCGATTCCGGGCGGAAGCCCTGCAAAGCGGGCATGACCGGCTCGGCGTCGAAGAGGGCTTCGACGAACTCGTCGGCGAGGGCGGAGACTTCGCTCATGTTTCTTCCCCAGGGGTCGATGGAGGCGGTGTCCCCGACCCTAATGGAGAGCACGTCCTACCGAAGCCGGGTTTCGCGGCACACGGACGGCCTTCGCACGGCGGCGGAGGCGAGGCGGTAGCGTTCCCGGACGTGGCCGTGACCGATCCCGTGGATCCCCGCCTGCTCGCCGCCCTCGCGGAGATGGGCAAGGCGGCCGTACACGAACTGGCGGCCAAGGTCGGCATGGACCCGCGCGAGGTCGCCTACCGCCTGGTCGCGCTCTCCGGCAGCGGGTTGCCGCTGCTCGTGGGCGTGGAAAGCGATCCGAACGGGCTCCGGGCCGCCATCGCCGGCTCGCCGCCGTCGTGGGCGCAGCAGGCCCCGCCGCAACAGCAGCAGCGTCCGCCCGGTCCGCCGCCACAGGGGTCCGGTCCGCACAACGTGCAGGGCACGCCTTCCGGTCCGTACAACGTGCAAGGCACGCCTTCCGGTCCGTACAACGTCCAGGGCACGCCGTCGGGGGCGTACAACGTGCACGGCACGCTGTCGGGCCGCTACCCGGGCCCGCCGTCGGCCCCGGTGCGCCAGCCGATGGCCCCGCCTCAGCAGCCACACCAGCGTCCGCTCGCCCCGCCGCAGCAGCAGTTCGCGCCGCCGATGGCGCCCGCCGACCCGGTGATGAGCACCTGGGGCGTCCCGCAGACGTCGTCGTGGGCCCGCGGCGACGACCAGCAGGCCATGCCGCAGCAGGTCCCGGAGGGGAAGAAGGGCCGGACCGGCGACGTCATGGAGACCCAGGGGCTGGAGGGCGAGCAACTCGCCGTCCAGTTGCTCGAGGTCCAGGATCCGGCGGACTACCTGTTCAGCGCGGCGGGCTACTCGCTGGAGGCCGGTGAACGGTCGGTCGTGGTGCACACCGAGATCACCAACCGCGGGAACACGCCGTTCGTCTCGCTGCCGGACAACTACCTCGAACTGCTCACCGCGGACGGCAAGCCGATCGCGAAGGCGCCGGTCTCCCTGACCTCGCGTCCGCCGCACAGGATCGGCGTCCGGCCGGGCGAGACCCTCGGCGGCCACACCGTCTACGTGCTGCCGGACGCCACCCGCGTGGTCGCCGTGCGCTGGTCGCCCCGGCCGGAACCGGACGAGCGCACCCTCACCTGGTCGATCGACGACTAGCGCGTTTAGCGGGCTGAACGCGAGTCGGGCTAGTTCTCGTCCTGGAGGATGCGCAGCGCGTTGGCGAGGTCGTCCGGGTACTCCGACTCGAACGAGACCCAGCGCCCGTCGGACGGGTGAGCGAAGCCGAGCGTCTTCGCGTGCAGCCACTGCCGGGACAGCCCGAGCTTGCGCGCCAGCACCGGGTCGGCGCCGTAGGTCAGGTCACCGACGCACGGATGCTTGAGCGCCGAGAAGTGCACGCGGATCTGGTGCGTGCGGCCGGTCTCCAGCTTGATCTCGGCCAGCGAAGCGGCACGGAAGGCCTCGACGACCTCGTAGTGCGTGACGCTGGGCCGCCCGCCCTGGACGACGGCGAACTTGTAGTCGTGCCGGGGGTGCCGGTCGATCGGCGCGTCGATGGTGCCGCGCGTCGGATCCGGGTGGCCCTGGACGATGGCGTGGTAGCCCTTGTCGACGGTGCGTTCCTTGAAGGCCCGCTTCAGCACGGTGTACGCGTGCTCACTCTTGGCCACGACCATCACGCCGGTGGTGCCGGCGTCCAGCCGGTGCACGACGCCCTGACGTTCGGCCGCGCCGGAGGTCGCGATCCGCAGCCCGGCGGCGGCGAGCCCGCCGACCACGGTCGGCCCGGTCCAGCCGGGGCTCGGGTGCACGGCGACGCCGACCGGCTTCGAGATCACCACGATGTCATCGTCGTCGTGCAGGATCTTCATCCCGTCGACGGGTTCCGCGACGACCTCGATCGGCGACGCCGGATCGGGCAGCGTCACTTCGAGGAGCCCGCCTGCGGCGAGCCGGTCCGACTTCCCGGCCGGCCTGCCGTCAAGCAGGATCTCGCCCGATTCGGCCAGTTCCGCCACGACGGTGCGGGAAAGTCCCAGCAGTTTCGCCAGCCCCGCGTCGACGCGCATTCCGTCGAGCCCGTCGGGGACGGGCAGCATACGCGCGCTCATTCCGTGGCCGCCTTCTTCTTGTCCTTTGTGGATGTTCCGTCATAGTCCTTGCCCAGCAGGGAAAGGATGACGATGAGTACGCCGCCGACGCAGATCGCGGAGTCGGCGACGTTGAAGATCGCCCAGCCCTGCCCGTTCGGCGCGAACGCGGAGATCATGTCGACGACGTGCCCCTGCAGCGGGCCCGGCGCGCGGAAGATCCGGTCGGTCAGGTTGCCGAGCGCGCCCGCCAGCACCAGGCCGAGGCCGATCGCCCAGCCTGTCGAGCGAAGCCGCCGCGACAGCCAGATGATGGCGACCACGACCGCGGCCGCGACCAGCGCGAGCACCCAGGTCAGCCCGGTCGCCATCGAGAACGCGGCGCCGGGGTTGCGCACCAGCTGGAAGTACACGAGCCCGCCGAGGAACTCGACCGGCTGCTTGCCCTCCAGCGTGGACACGGCGATCTGCTTGGTGAGGAGATCGATCCCCCACAGCACGGCGGCGACGACGAACACCACGGCGACGCGCTTCTTGGGCAACGGCGGCGACGGTGGCGCGGTCTCGGGCTCTGTACTCACTCCCCCATTGTCCACGGAGCGTGCTCAGTCCCCCTCGGCGGCCGCCTTCGGCCTGCTCAGCAGCGCCGCGAACGCCCCGGCGAGCACGACCAGTGACGACAGCAGGAGCGCGAGCTGTCCTTGGGCGAGCACGACCGCGCAGAGCACGAACGCCGCGGCCATGACCAGCAGCAGCACACTTCGGTCCAGCCAGGCGAGCAGGAGCAGGCCCGCCGTCAGCAGCACCGCGCTCCGCACGTCGCCGTCCATGTCGAACTCCCAGTAGCCGACCAGATCCGCCAGCAGAATGCCGACCAGTCCGCCGACGGCGAGCGCGAAGACCTTCCACCACCGCGGGCCGTCCCCCGCCCGCCTGGCCTTGACCGCGTAGAAGAGCACAGTGCCGAGGTAGACCGCGAGTACGGCGAACAGCCAGCCGTCGTTGCGGCCGACGCCGGAGAACGACGCGTCCAACGCGATCGCGTTTCCACGGCTCATTTACACGCCGTACAGGTTCTGCGTCAGGAACTGCTGCCCGCCCGTGGCGGGCGCGTAGGCGAACCAGCCCTCCGACCACGGCGGGCCGAACGACAGCGCCACCACGATCAGCTGGGCGAACCCCAGCAATGCCAACGGAAACCAGTAACGCGGCCGCTCGTTCCCCATGCGGGGTGAGGGTAGCGGGTCAGGCGCAGAACGGGGGAAGCTCCCGGGGATCGTTCTCCGGCACCCAGCGGCCTTCCGGCTTCTCGTACTGCCAGCGGGCGCCGCGGGCGACGATCTGGCGCAGTGCCAGCACGAGCCGGTCCACGTGCTCGGCGGTGCTGCCGAGGCCGAGGCTGACCCGGACGGCCTGCTGGCCGGCCGAACCGGCGGCGGAGATCAGCCGCTTGGTCGCGACGTGCGCGCAGAACGCGCCGTCCCGCACCCCGATGCCGTACTCCGCGGAGAGGACGGCGGCGAGCCAGCCGGGCTCGAAGCCGTCGACGATGAAGCTCAGCGTGCCGACCCGGTCGACCGGCGCGTCGAACAACCGCAACTCGGCGAACCCGGGGACACCGGCGAGACCGCGCCGCAGCCGGGCCAGCAGTTCGTCTTCGTGGGCCTCGATCGCGTCCCAGTGCCCGGCCAGCGTTTCGCAGGCGACACCGAGGGCGTAGACGCCGACGGTGTTGGGGGAACCGGCTTCGTGCCGCTCGGCACCGGCGTTCCACACGACGCCGAGGTCTTCGGAGTCGCGGGTGACGAGCTTCGTCGCGCCGCCACCGGCGAGGTACGGCTGGGCGGCGCGCAGCCAGTCGGCGCGGCCGATCAGCGCACCGGCACCGAAAGGCGCGTACAGCTTGTGGCCCGAGAGCGCGATGTAGTCGACGTCCAGCTTGCGCACGGAGATCTTGCGGTGCGGGGCGAGCTGGGCGGCGTCGAGGGCGATGCGGGCGCCGTGCCGTCGCGCGACCGCGGCGATCTCCTTGACCGGCAACAGTTCCCCGGTCACGTTGGAGGCGCCGGTGATGACGACCAGCCGGGGGCCCTGCGGGCAGTCCGCGAGCGCTTCGTCCACAGCGGACACCGCGGCGAGACGGGTGCGAGGCGTACGGAGCCGCCGGACGTTCGGCCCCTTCCACGGCAGCAGTGCGGCGTGGTGCTCGGTGTCGAACACGACGACCGACGTGTGCTTCGGCAGGCTGCGCGCGAGGAGGTTGAAGGAATCGGTGGTGTTGCGGGTGAACACGACGGTGTCGGTCGAGCGCGCGTCGACGAAGTTCCGCAGGATTCCGCGCGTGCGCTCGTAAAGCCTGGTGGAGACCTGCGAGGCGAATCCGGCGCCGCGGTGCACGCTGGCGTACCAGGGCAGGAACTCGTCGACGGCGTCGCGCACCTTGTCCAGACAGGGAGCGCTCGCCGCGTGGTCGAGGTTGGCGTACCCGATGTCGCCGCCGGTGACGAGCGGAACCCGCAGATCGGCGCACGCCACCGTCGGGATTTCTTGCGTCACAACGGTTTCCGCGACAGCGGCGGTGTCGGCGGTCGTACGATCGAGAGCGAGGGTCATCGTCATCCTCCGGGCCAGGGGACCCGACGAGGATCCCGCGCTTGCCCGTCGCACCACGCGACGAGCCAGGTCCTCACCCGGGGCACCCCACCGCGGAAGGAGGGTTGCCGGTCAGCTAGCCGGGGCTTGACGCTGACACTCGTGACCTAGGGACGAAGTTAGCGGATGCCCGGGCGATCAAGCCACCCCTTGTCCGCATGTTGAGACGCCGCTCACGTACTCCGCAAGCGAGAAGAACCCCGCGTTCAGTCCTCTGGATGCGGTACTTGCGCGCGCAAGTACCGCATCCAGAGGACTGAACGCGGGGTCGGAGTCAGGCGCGGAAGCGGCCGGGCAGGGGGACGACGGAGCGGGAGGAGATCTCGGTCGCGGCCCCCGAGTACTGCTCGGTGCCCGCGGTGAACTGCCAGCCCCCGAAGGTCTTGCCGTCGACCGCCTCGCCGTACGCCTCGGCGACCTTCGTCGAGACCTCGTCGTAGGACATCCCGTTCCAGTTGCCCGCGCCGACGCCGAAGTCGCGCGAGTCGCCACCCTGCGCGGCGGCCGCGGGCAGGGTCCACAGGGTGAAGTGCACGTGGGCGCCGGTGCTGCTGCCGCCACAGGGCAGCGCGTTGCCGGTCCGGCCGAGGGTGTCGCCCGGGACGACCTGCTGGCCGTCGGTGACCGAAATGCCCTCCAGGTGGTAGTACCCGGTCCGCCAGCCGCCGTCGTGGTCGATGGTCACCCAGTCGCCGCCGTCGCAGTGCTGGATCCGGACCGTGCCGGCCAGCGGGGCGCGGACGGTCTTGTCCGCCGGGCTGAAGTCGATGGCGTTCTTCACACCGGAGTTCCCGTTGTCCGAGTGGATCCCCGCCGAGTAGACCGACTGGCCGGTGTCGAACGGCAAGCCGAACGCCGGAAACGCGCCCGCGGCCGCCGCGGGCGCCGACAGAACCACTCCGACGAGAACGGCGGTGACCCCCAGGCCAGTGAACCGCGCCAGCAGTTTCGTCACCCTACGTACTCCTTAACCCGTGACACTCACCCATTCGATGGAGTCGATTGCCGGGAAAGTAATGCAAAAGGAGTACAAAGGGGAAGAATTTTCTGAGATCAATCGACGAACAGCTGGTGCGGGTCCGTGACCTACTGGCCGGATTCGCCCTTCCACCTGGCGAGGCGGCCGGCGCGGTCGACGGCGCGGAGTCGTCGTTCGGCCGCGTCACGCACTTCGGAGGTGGTCACGACTAGTAACTGGTCGCGTTCCTGGAGCCGGGTGTTCTTGTTCGGCGTGAACCCGGTGCCGTCGCGGACGAGCAGGCTGATCGTCGCCCCCACCGGGAGCCGCAGCTCGGCCAGGTAGACGCCGTGCATCTTGGATCCGGCGTTGATGCGGACCTGCAGCAGCTCCGCGCCCATCTCGTCGAGCGGCGCGGAGTCGACGTCGATCTCGTGCGCTTCGGCGTGCTGGGCAAGCCCGAGCACCCTGGCCAGCGGGGTCAACGTCGCCCCTTGGAGCAGGGTCAGCACGATGACCAGCACGAACACCGCGTCGACCAGTTCCTGCGCGCCGGGCACCCCGGACGACAGCGGGATCAGCGCGAGCACGATCGGCACCGCCCCGCGCAAACCGGCCCAGGACAGGAACACCTGTTCTCGCCAGGGGATCTTGAACGGCAGCGCGGACAGCACCACCGACAACGGTCGGGCGAGCAGCAGCACCACGGCGCCCGCCACCAGCCCCTGGACCAGGCTCTCGAAGATCCTGCTCGGCGAGGCGAACAGGCCCAGCAGCACGAACAGCCCGATCTGGGCGAGCCAGCCGAGCCCTTCGGCGAAGGACAGCGTGTCCGAGCGGTGCGGCAGCTTCGAGTTGCCCAGCACCAGCGCCGCGACGTAGGTGGCGAGCAGGCCCGACGCGTGGGCGAGCTGCCCGCTCGAGTACGCCACGACGCAGACCGCGACCGTGGCCAGCGGATACAGGCCGGTGGCCGGGAGCGCGGCCCGCCGCAGCGCCTGCGCGCCGCCCCAGCCGAAGGCCAGTCCGATCACCAGACCGGCGGCGAGTTCGTAGACCACCAGCAGCGGCAGCGACCAGTCCACGGTCGCGCCCTCGGCCAGGACGACGACGGCGATGTAGGCCGGGGCGTCGTTGATCCCCGACTCGATCTCCAGCGCACCGACGAGCCGTTTCCCGATCCCCGCCGATCTCAGCACCGAGAAGACCGCGGCGGCGTCGGTCGACGCGAGTACCGCGCCCCACAGCAACGCCATCCGCCAATCGAGGCCCAGCAGCCAGTGCAGCGCGGCGCCGGTGACCGCGATGCTCACCGCGACGGCCACAGTGGACAGTGCGATTCCGATGCCCAGCGAGGGTTTGACGGCCGTCCAGCGGGTGGTGAGGCCACCTTCGGAAAGGATCATCACCAGCGCGGCGAGGCCGAGCGACTGGGTCAGCTCGGGATTGTCGTACTGGATGCCGAACCCGGCTTCGCCGAGCAGGACCCCCATCCCCAGATAGAGCAGCAGCGAGGGAAGGCCCACCCGGATCGACACCCGGACCGCGATCACGGCGACGAGCAGGACGGCACCGCCGGTACCCAGGATGAGCGGGAGCTGCTCCATGTCCCCTCCCGTCCGGCCGCCGTGAGGGCTTCAGAATAGTGAGGCGGTGGCCATCACTCCTTCGTGTACCGCTCGACGGCGGGCCGAGGGGACTGTGTTACAGACCGTCCATTAGGGACTCCGCAGGGCCGGCAGATCGACACCCAGTTCGGCGAACGGCTTCTCCGCGGCGGGCAGGACCTTCACCGCGCGGTTGCCCTCCCGGGACAACCAGCCCGCACTCACCCCGTGAGACAGTAACGCCGCCGGAACCCGGCCTGCCAGATGTTCACGCCGTACCGTCCAATCCAGACAGTCGCGCAGCAGTGGACGCCTGCCCTCGGCGACCTCCACCCCGAGCGCGCCGAGTACCTCGCGACCCTTGCCGGTCAGCGTCAGGCCGTCGGCCTCGCCGATCAGGCCGGTGGCGAGCATCCCGTCCCGCACCGCGACCCCGACCTTCCCGGCGAGGTGGTCGTAGCAGGTCCGGGCGAATTCGAGCCGCCGTGCCCGGACCGACGAGCGCAACCCCTTCACCGGCCGGTGCCCGGCGTGCTGCGCCAGATGCTCGATCAGCTCGGCCACCCGGGGATCGGCGATCCGGACGTAGCTGTGCCTCCCCTGCTTGACCCGCGCGACGAACCCGGCCTCGGCCAGCTTCGTCACGTGCTCGCTGGCCGTCGACGCGGCCACTTCGGCCGTGCGGGCCAGTTCGGTCACCGTCCAGGCACGCCCGTCGAGCAGCGCGAGGCACATCGACGCGCGGCTCGGATCGGCGAGCACGGCCGCGACCTCGGCCAGGGCGATCGTTTCCATGCGCCCACCGTAGAAGACCGACGGTTCGGCGCGGACCGAACCGTCAGCCGGCCAGGAACTTCGCCGCCAGCTGGACGGCGGGCTTGGAGTCGTTGGAACCTTCCAGCATGATCGCGAAAGCGACGTCGCCGCGGTAGCCGACGAACCAGCCGTTGGCGTCGGCGCCGGAGCCGAACTGCGCCGTCCCGGTCTTCCCGAACACGGCGCCGCTGCCCTTCAACGCCTTCGCGGTCCCGGTCGTGCAGACCTCGCGCATCATCGACCGGATCTGGTTCAGCACCCCGGCGGACGGGGCCTGGTAGCCGGTGTTGACCTTGGTCTCCAGCCCCTGCCACAGCTTCGGCACGACCGGTTTACCCGCGGCGACGGTGGCGGCCATGAGCGCCGCGCCCAGCGGACTGACCTGGACCTTTCCCTGCCCGATCCCGGCCTCGACCTGTTCGTCACCGCTGCTCGACGGCTCCACCTTCCCCGTCTCGGTGGCGAGTCCCGGGATCTCGAAGTCGGCGTTGAGGCCGAACTGGCTCGCCGCCTTCGCGAGGCCGTCCGCGGGCAGCTGCCCGGCGAGCCGCCCGAAGGTCGTGTTGCACGACGCGGCGAACGCCGTCTTCAGCGAGACGGTCCCCAGATCGAACCCGTTGTCGTTCTTGAGCGTGCGGGTCCCGATCTGCTCGCTGCCGGGGCAGGCCATCGGCGTGTCGGCGGAGACCCCGCCCTGCTGCAGTGCCGCGGTCGCCGTGGCGATCTTGAAGGCAGAGCCCGGCGAGTACAGCCCGCTGAGCGCCTTCGGCTGGTTCCCGGCCGCGCCGTTCTGCGCCACCGCGAGGAGGTCGCCCGAGGTCTTCATCGCGACGATGATCGCCGGCCCCTGAAAGCCGTCGACGGCCTTCTGCGCGGCGCTCTGCGACGCCACACTCAGGGTCGAAACCAGCGGTTGGTCGGTCTCCTCGGCCTGCCCGAACAGGGTCTCGACCGGCTTGCCGGAGGCGTCGACGCGCGACACCGTGACGGTGGCCGGGGTCCCGGTGCCGCCGTTCCGCTCGGCCGCGACCTTGGACAGCGCCCCCTGCAGGATCGGCGCGACCCCCGCCGCGTCCCCGCCGACGAAGGCCTTGCCGTCCCGGTCGGCCACCACCGGCTTGGCCGATACGGGCGCGGCCGACAACTGCTGACCGGCTTCGAGCTTCGGGTGGATCACCGACATCGCCCAGCGGACCACCCATTTCCCGGCGTTGCGGACCAGCTCCAGCTTGCCTTCGTACTTCCAGACGCTGTTGCCCGCGAGAGTCCACGAAGCGTTGAAGGTGGCCGAAGTGGTGGTCGCGTCCCCTGGCGTCGTCGGGACCTCACCGAGGACCGTCTTGACCGACGTCGGGCTGAGTGCGCCCCGAGCCGCGGACAGGGCGGCCGTACTCGCCGCCGGGTCGTCGACCGGAGCGCCGGTCAGGTCACCGGTGTCGAACTGCCGCAGGAACCGGGTGGCGACCTGCGCCGGGCTCTCTTGCGCGGTCTCGGCGGATCCCCCGGGCCCACCCGTGGCGGCGGGCGCCGGATCCTCCTTGACCAGCAGCACCACCGCGGCCACCACGATGGCGACGACCGCCAGCGCGGCGCCGATCAGGATCCCTCGTTTTCGGGCAGGACTCATGGACTCGCTCTCCCCCAGTGCGGCGCGCCCCTCGCGCGCTTCGGGCCAGCCTGCCGATTTCCGCCGGGCAAGGCCGGTTTCGAGCGAGAAAGCTACGTTTCCGAATCCGTTTCGTGATCGCCGCCGGGTGAGAACCCGCGCCGGATGTTATGAACGGGACTTTCATTGCAAAATTTGCAATGAAAGTCCCGTTCATAACATGTCTGAGGACTATGCCTTGGCGACCGCCACGGTCACCTTGGTGCCCTCGCCGACCGTCCCGGCCGAGCCGTCGGCGATGTCGGCGTAGGTCACCGAAGTCGCCAGGGTCTCCGAAGCGATGAACTCCTCGTGCGTGGTCGCGGCCGCGACCACGTCCTCCGGCGCGTCGACGGTGAGCGAGATCCGGTCGGCGACGTCGAGACCGGCGTCCCGGCGAGCCTGCTGGACGACCCGGACCAGGTCACGGGCCAGGCCCTCGGCCGCCAGTTCGTCGGTGACCTCGGTGTCGATCAGCACCAGCCCCGCCCCGCCGGGCAGTTCCGCGGCCGCGCCGCCACCCTTGGCGACCAGGCGCCGCTCGTACTCGCCCTCGACGAGTTCGATCCCGGCGGCCACGACGGCGCCGCTTTCGGTCGTCGTCCATTCGCCCGCCTTGACGGCCTTGATCACCGTCTGGACGTCCTTGCCCAGCCGCGGGCCGGCGGCGCGGGCGTTGACCGCGACCTCGAAGCCACCGTGCGCGGCGACGTCCGTGGTCAGTTCGACGGATTTGACGTTGACCTCGTCGCGCAGGATGTCGGTGAACTCGCGCAGCGAGTCGGCCTCGTCCGCGGCGACGACCAGCTTGGCCAGCGGCAGCCGGACCCGCAGCTTGTTCGACTTCCGCAGCGAAAGCGCCGAAGACGCCGCCTGCCGCACCCGGTCCATCGCCGTCACCAGCGCCGCGTCGGCGGGCAGGTCGAGCGAGTTCGGCCAGTCGGTCAGGTGGACCGAACGGCCGCCGGTCAGCCCGCGCCAGACGACCTCGGAGGTGAGCGGCAGCAGCGGCGCCACCACCCGCGACGTCACCTCCAGCACGGTGTGCAGGGTGTCGATCGCGTCCTGCTCGCCCGCCCAGAACCGGTCGCGCGAACGGCGCACGTACCAGTTCGTGAGCACTTCGAGGAAGTCACGGACGGTCGAGCAGGCACCGGCGACGTCGTAGGTGTCGAGCGCGTACTCGACGTCCGTCACCAGTTCGTGGGTCTTCGCCAGCACGTAGCGGTCGAGCACGTGCTTCGAATCCGTGCGCCACTTGCCTTCCACTCCCTCGGCGTTCGCGTAGAGCGCGAGGAAGTAGTACGAGTTCCACAGCGGGAGCACGGCCTGGCGGACGGCGTCGCGGATGCCCCGGTCGGTGACGATCAGGTTGCCGCCGCGCAGGATCGGGCTCGACATGAGGTACCAGCGCATCGCGTCCGAGCCGTCGCGGTCGAACACCTCGTTGACGTCCGGGTAGTTCCGCAGCGACTTGGACATCTTCTGGCCGTCCGAGCCGAGCACGATGCCGTGCGAGATGCAGGTGCGGAAGGCAGGCCTGTCGAACAGCGCGGTCGCCAGCACGTGCAGCAGGTAGAACCAGCCGCGGGTCTGCCCGATGTACTCGACGATGAAGTCGCCCGGGTAGTGGTGCTCGAACCACTCGGTGTTCTCGAACGGGTAGTGCACCTGCGCGTAGGGCATCGAACCCGAGTCGAACCAGACGTCGAGCACGTCCTCGATCCGGCGCATGGTGGACTTCCCGGTCGGGTCGTCCGGGTTCGGCCGGGTCAGCTCGTCGATGTAGGGCCGGTGCAGGTTCTCCAGCCGCACGCCGAAATCGCGCTCCAGCTCGTCGAGCGAGCCGTAGACGTCCGTGCGCGGGTACGCCGGGTCGTCGGACTGCCAAACGGGGATCGGCGTGCCGAAGTAGCGGTTGCGCGAGACCGACCAGTCGCGGGCGTTCTCCAGCCACTTGCCGAACTGGCCGTCCTTGACGTTCTCCGGGTACCAGGTGATCTGCTGGTTCAGCTCGACCATCCGGTCCTTGAACTCGGTCACCGCGACGAACCACGACGAGACTGCGCGGTAGATCAGCGGGTTCCGGCAGCGCCAGCAGTGCGGATACGGGTGCTCGTAGGTCTCGTGGCGCAGCAGCACCGCGCCCTGACGGCCCGCGGAACCGGTGCCGTTCTTGAGATCCTTGATGATGTTCGGGTTCGCGTCGAACACCTGCTGGCCCGCGTAATCCCCGACGGTGGCGTCGAACTTGCCCTGCGCGTCGACCGGCGTGACCGGGACGATGCCCGCCGCGTCGGTGACGACCTTGTCCTCTTCACCGTAGGCGGGCGCGATGTGGACGATCCCCGTGCCGTCCTCGGTGGTGACGTAGTCCGCGGGCAGCACGCGGTGCGCGTTCTCATGCCCGACGAAGTACGGAAACGGTGGCGCGTAACGGGTTCCGAGCAGTTCGGTACCGGTGTAGTGCCCGACGACGGTGGGCTCCTCGCCGAGTTCGCGGGCATACGCGGCGACGCGGGCCTCGGCGAGCAGGAACCGCTTGCCCTCCTGGGCCTCGGACTCCACGACGACGTACCGCACGTCGGGGTGCACCGCCGTCGCGACGTTGGACGGCAGCGTCCACGGCGTCGTGGTCCAGATCAGCAGATAGGTGCCGTCGAGTTCGTTGTCGTTGCCCTCCAGGCGGAAACCGACCGTGACGGCCGGGTCCTGGCGGCTGGCGTAGACGTCGTCGTCCATGCGCAGCTCGTGGTTGGACAGTGGCGTCTCGTCACGCCAGCAGTAGGGCAGGACGCGGTAGCCCTCGTAGACGAGACCCTTGTCCCACAGCTGCTTGAACGCCCAGATCACCGACTCCATGTAGGTGACGTCGAGCGTCTTGTAGTCGTTGTCGAAGTCCACCCAGCGGGCCTGGCGGGTGACGTAGTCCTGCCATTCGCCGGTGTAGCGCAGCACGGACTCGCGGCACGCGTCGTTGAAGACGTCGATGCCCATGGCGTCGATCTCGGACTTCTCGGTGATCCCGAGCTGGCGCATCGCCTCGAGTTCGGCGGGCAGACCGTGGGTGTCCCAGCCGAAGCGGCGCTCGACGCGCTTGCCCTTCATGGTCTGGTATCGCGGCACCAGGTCCTTCACGTACCCGGTGAGGAGGTGACCGTAGTGCGGAAGACCGTTGGCGAACGGCGGGCCGTCGTAGAAGACGTACTCGTTCGAGCCGTTGGTCCCGGCCTCGCGGGCGTCGATGCTGGCCTGGAACGTCCGATCGGATTCCCAGTACGCGAGGACGCGCTTTTCCGACTCGGGGAACGAAGGCTGGGACGGGACGCCGTTCTCGCCGTCCATCTGTGCCTTGGGATACATCTTCGGTGCTCCTCGCGGTTCGTCGCTCTCGTACGGGCTTTCACCCACACGGGGACGAGACGGCCGTTTCCGGCGCGTTCCGCGGTACCACCCCGCTTGCCCGGCCGGTGGTGTTCCGGCTGGGCCGCTCATTCGACGGCTGTGACGGGCCGTACCCGTCCGGTTCTACTGAGGGCGCGGGCCCTGTTCTTCCGGAGGCTCCCCGGTGATGGCCGGATCGGTGCCAGTTGGTTCAAGGGTAGCGCGCGAGGGCAACCGGATTGTCCGGGGTCCGGCCTGGCGGTGGTTCACCGGCCGTCTGCTTCGGGAACGAGCTGGACCAGGCCGACCCAGGCGGCCTCCCCGTCCGTGTGGACGGCCCGCACCCGGAAGCGTCCTTCTTCGATCGGGACCTCGGCCTGCTCCGGTTTCCCGCCGGCGGGAAACTCGACGCCCAACTCCGCGCCCGCGGTCACCGAGTCCATGAGGACCGCGGGACCGTCGGTCTCCCAGAGGCCGCAGTCCTCCCACGGCGTAGCGGAATCGGCGAGGACCCTTTCGGCCTCGGCGAGCAGGTCGGCCTCGGAGTCGGCGGCGAGCCAGCGAAGGAACGCGCGATGGCACGGGAGGTAACAGGTGGTGGCGGGTTCGTCGCCGAGGACGAGGCCCGTCGTCCCGCCGACGGGGAGCGCGCCCGCGAGCGCGTTCACCGCGCAGGCACGGTCGTAGTCGTCTTCGCCCCCTTCGAGGCTCCCCTTCCAGTGCGCCAAGGCGGAGACGGGCACGACGATGAGCGGGCCGCCGAGGGATTCGACCCAGGCTTGAGTCTGCGTGATGGTCACGGCGGCAGTGTGCCGTGAGGGACCGACAGTTTCGGTGATACTGCCGGGATGGGGCGAGACGAGTGGGTGACCGAGCAGTCGCGGAATTTCACGGCACTCCAAGGCAGGCGAGTCGATATGTGGGCCGGTGTGGAGATGGCGTTGCGGGAGGATGTGGCCGGAAACGGCCCGCAATTCGCCGACTCCGATGTTTCTTGCCTTCAGCTTTACCGGCTTCACGCCTGGCTGGACGGCGACGGCGCGTTGGAGGTCGGCACCTATCAGGACGACGACGGATTCGGTCTCTACGGCCGCTCGTCGAGCAGGTCAGGACGACGACGATCGCTGGGACGGGATCTACCGGTGGCGGTCTCTGACCGAGTTGCCCGTCGGTCCGGTCGACCAGGTGATCGTCCTTCAGCACGACGCCATCCTGTCCGAAGTGCACTTCCGGATCGGAGCGCAGCCGCTCGCCTTGGTCGTGGGGGAACTGGAGGAGACCGCCGCGGGCGGGCTGATCTACCGACGGCTCGACGAATCGGTCCTCGCCTTCACCGATCCTGAGCGGATTCCGTGGCGCGCGGACGTGTAGGGCGTTATACACAATCGGCCTAGGTTCTGAGGTGCATGGTGTTGCGCCGGGGTTGGCCGGTGGGGTCGAGGTAGGCGGGTGGGGCGATGGCGACTGTCCATTCGCTGTGGTGGATGAGCCGGTGGTGTTTGGTGCAGAGCAGGACGAGGTTGTCGATTTTGGTTTCGCCGTGGTGGCGCCAGAAAACAATGTGGTGCGCGGTGCAGCGCGGCACCGGCCTGTCACAGCCCGGGAAGGCACAGCCGCCATCGCGGAGGGTCAACACGTATTTCTGGGCCAGTGACACCGTCCGTTTGGACCGGCCGATGTCCAAGGGTTCGCCCGCGGTGCCGAGGACCCCGGGCCGGACGCGGGCGTCGCAGGCGAGGATACGGGCATCGGTCGCGCTGATCGGCCCGACCAGATCCAGATGCGCTTCACCAAGGTCCCGGATCAGGTCGTCGTAGGACATGGTCACGAGGATGTGGGTGGCCTCGCCGGCTTGGCCGGGCAGGTTGCGGCTGGTGGTCTTCAACCGCACATAGTCGGTGAAAGCGTCCCCGTAGCGTTCGTCCTGGGTCCGGGAGTCCCGGACCCCATCGATCGCTTTGTGCGGTTTAGCCATTGGGTCCAGGTCGGACTTCAACCGCGCATAGGTTTCCAGGTCCAGGGTGGCTGTGAGGCCGAGGGTGCCGTCCGGCCCGGGCGATCTGCCGGGGCCCGGCCTGGCGGGCGAGGTCGACGAGGATTTTCTCCCCGCTCCGTACGTCCTCTTCGGGGACGGTGGACGGGATGCGGGCGAGGGTGCGGAGGATCGCGTCGATCTGGCTGCCGCCGATCGCACCCTCGGCGGCGGCGTCGGCGGTCAAGGGCGAGAGAGGCGGCACGACCTCGCCGCCCGCCACCCCGGGATGCAACGCCAGCACCCGATCGGCCCGGGCAGCGGCTTCCTTGTCCGTGACATGGAAGTCCTCGAAAATCATCGCCGCCAACGTCGCATGACCCGAACACCCGCGAACACCCCGGTTATTGATTTCCGCCGGGATCGCATTCTGTTCCGCATCCAACCGGCGCTTCAGAACTTCCCATTCCTGCTTACGGGCATGCAGCGCCGCCGTATCGACACGCCACCACTCGGTACGCGCCGTCTGAGGTCTGTTATCGCTGGCCACGACCCCAACGCTACCCACACTCGAACGCCTGTGCTATAGCATATTCAGACTACAGAAGTCACAGAAGAAGCCTCAAAAACACCTGAGGCGAGTGGTGAATCGCGTTCCAAGGACACAGGCCACCCCCGAGTTGCGGTCGCCCTCACCGCCTCTAAGTTGACGGGTATGTCGATCTACGGGGCCCGATGAAAGGGCCCGGACTCCTCATCGTCCTGCTCGTGGTCCTCGGCGGCGTCAGCGGCCTCGGTTTCACGCTGGGCCTGGGCAACGCCGCGATCCTCGCCGCGCTGACGGCGCTCTTCTGCCTCATCGCGGCGGTCGGCGGGCCGCTTTGGGCGGATCTGCGGCTGCTGGCGTGGTTCGCGCCGGGGCTGATCCTCGCGGTCGGGGTACCGCGGTTGCTGGGCGAGGTTTCGCGGTGGGCCGCGATCGGGCTGCTGGTGGTGATCGTGGTCGTCGCCGGTCTGCTGCCGGTGCTCGGCTCCCGGTTCGTCACGGTCGGGCTGGGGCTCGGGATGGCGTCGTTGTTCGGTTACGGCTTCCAGTTGACGGGGACGGCGTCGGCCGGGCAGATCCTGGGCGCGCCTGCGCTCGCGGTGGGGGTCATCCTGCTGCTGAGGGTGGCGATGGGCGCCAAAGACCCGGCCAAGCCGACCCGGGAAGCGCTGGCCGACGCGCTCGCCGCGGGGACGTCCGAAACGCAGGAACGCGCGGCGAGGCTTTGGCTCGCGGACCGGCCCCGCCGGTGGACCGGCAAGGTCCTCGGCGGCATGTTCCGGTACCGCGCGGCGACCGGGTTGCTCGAGATCCGCCGGAAACGGCTGGACAGCCGGGAAATCGGCGACATCCTCGACGCGGCCAAGGAGGAAGCCGTCAGGCTCGCGGACGCCGTGCGCCCACCGAAGGCGCCGGAGGCCATCGAGCCGGTGCGGCGCGAGGAACCCGGCGCGCTACCCGGCGACACGGCGAGGGTCGTCACCGCGCTCTGGGACTCCCTCGAAAGCATCCGGACCGCGGCGTCCGAACGCGACGAGTCGCGTGTGGACGTTCCGAAAGGACTTCGCAAGGAACTGCGCCGGATCGAGCTGAGCGGCGCGTTTTCCTGGCAGTCACCGCAGTTCCGGCACGCCCTCCGTTGCGGCCTCGGGGTGGCGCTGGCGCTCGTCGTCGCGAGTTTCCGGCCCGGCGACCCGCTCACCGTGTCCTTCCTGCTCGGCACTTTCGCCATCATGCAACCGGAATGGCACGACAGCCTCAGCAAGGCCTGGCAGCGCATCGGCGGTTCGCTCGGCGGCGCGGTCGTTCTCGCGCTCGTACTTTGGCTTCTGCCGCAAGGGTTCCTGCTGCCGATCGGACTCGTGGCCCTGCTCGGCGGGTTCTCCGTCATGCGGACGCGGCCGACGATCTTCAACGGCTGCATGGTGCTGATGTCCGTCGGCATGAACGCGACGACCAAGCATCTCGACCCGCGCTACGTACTCGTCGAGTACCTGCTCCTGATGGTCCTCGCCGGCGCGATCGCGCTGCTGTTCGGGTTCGCCGCGATCCCCGGGGTGCCGAAACCCGGTCCGGTGGAACGGTTCGAGAGCGCCGTCGGTGCCACTCGCGCGCTTCTCGGCTCAGTGGGACGAAAACTACGCGGCGAGGACGTCGATCCGCGGACACTCGGCCGCGAGTTCCGCGCCGCCGCCGTCGCGCACCACGGCCTGCTCGCCGCGGAACCGGGCACGCAGGAACCCGCGCCCGGGCAACGCGACGCCCTGGAGAAGACGGCCGAAGCCTTGCGGGGCCTGTCCGTCACGACGTCGTCGCTCTTGCTGCGCCCCGGACCGGCCGGGACGGCGGACGCCGTCGAGGAGGCCGCTCGCGCGCTCGGAACCGAAGACGCGGCGGAGATCCCGGTGCCGCCGGACGCCGACGAGGAACATCGTCTGGTGCTCGACATGATCGCCGCCGACGTGGTCGCGGTCGGCGAGGCGGCTCAGACGCTCAAGGGGGTTTAGGCGCTGTCGCGGTGCTGCCCGGCGATCTCGGCGTCGGGTGTGCACAGCGCGCACGGGGTGAACCCGAGCTGCCGGGCCTCCCCGATACCGAGCGGGATGGTGTCCCGGGTTTCGAGCCACGTGCAAGTGGTCACGTGATACCGCGGGTACTCGTCGACGACGACGACCTCGATCTCGAGTTCGGAGACGATCGCCACGTCCGCGGGATCGCTCTTCTCTTCACCCGGGTCCCCGATGGGCTTCGTCTCCGAAGCCGCGGGCTCGGTCTCGTCCGCGTCGCCCAGCTCACCGGTGGCGGGCATCAGAACGGTCTGCTCGGCGTCCTCGGGCTTCTTCTCGTCGCCCTCCTCGGACTCCGAGGCTTCCTCCGTCTCGTCCGAGGGGTCGTCCGCCGTCTCCTCGACGGAAGCGTCGGCCTCGGCCGAACGCTTCTTCCGCCGTCGCAGCCAGTCGAAGACGAGCAGCAACCCGGCGACGATGGAGAGACCGATGGAGATCCAGGCCCACAGGGAGTTCGCGGTGATGAGCGCCGCGACGAGCAGCCCCAGAGCCGCCAGTACCAGTACCAGGACGATGTAGAGCACGGTGAATTACAACACGACGGGCAAGCGGAACGGCCCCGACCCTCCGGAGAGTGCCGAGGCCGTTCCCATGCGTTGCTACCGAGAGCCGATCAGCCGGCTTCCGCGCGGGGACCGAACGAGTAGCCCTGTCCACCGCCCGAAGACGACGCCGACTGCCCCGAGTTCGACGAGGACGCCGAAGCGGGAGCGGCCGAACCGCGGTCGTCGAGCTCACGCAGCTGGGACTCGAGGAACCCGCGCAGCCTCGTGCGGTACTCCCGCTCGATCGTGCGCAGCTCTTCGATCTTCTTGCCCAGCGAGCCCTTCTCCGCGTTCATGTTGTTCATGGTCTCGGTGTACTTGCGCTGAGCCTCGCGCTCCATGGTCGTCGCCTTGTCGCGCGCCTGGCGCTCCAAGGTCTCGGCACGGGTTCGCGCGTCGTTCAGCATGGTCTCGGCGCGCGTGCGCGCCTCGTTCACCATCGAGTCCGACTTGGACCGCGCGTCCGAAAGCAGCTGCTCGGACTTGGTCCGGGCTTCGGCGAGCATGCCGTCCGACTCGGTCTTGGCCTCGGCGGTGAGCCGGTCGGCCATTTCCTGCGCCAGCCCGAGCACCTTCGCGGCCTGGACGTTGGGCTCCCCGTTGTCCGGCACCATCGAGTGGGCCTGGGTCTGCTCCATCGCCGACTGCGGCGGCGGCACCGGCGCCAGGCGACGCGACGGCTCGTCGCGCACCTGTGGCGGCGGGCCTACGGCGCCCGCCTTGGCGTTCTCGAGCTCACCACGGGTGGTCTCGAGCTCGTTGTCGAGCTGCTCGACCTGCTGCCGCAGCTCGTTGTTGTCCTCGATCAACCGGGCAAGCTCGGTCTCCACCAGGTCGAGGAACGCGTCCACCTCGTCCTCGTTGTAGCCCCTTTTGCCAATGGGCGGCTTGCTGAACGCGACGTTGTGCACGTCAGCGGGGGTCAACGACATCAGATCACCTCACGCACTCCATGGCCTGCAGGTCCACCGGGGCTTCCCCGAAAATCACCCTGGCGTTGCCAGCTGCATCGCGAAGAACACAACCAACAGCAGCACCATAATCGATAAGTCCAGTCCGACGCCGCCGATTCGTACGGTCGGGATGATTCGTCTGAACAGACGAACCGGTGGGTCGGTCACTGTGTAGATGGTCTCGAGCGTTACCGCAACCCCTCCGGCAGGACGCCACTCGCGAGCGAAAGCACGCACGAGCTCGACGACGATCCGTGCCGTCAGCAGGAGCCAGAAAGCGAACAGCACGTACCAGACGACCAGCAACACAGCATTCACGTAACCACTCTGCCATGCCCCGCGTCAAAAGACGCAGTTGACGGGCGTCAGATGGCGATGAGTCGACAAAATCACATCCGGCTGCGCTCAGCGGTCACCGGGTGATCAGCCGCGCAGGAATAATCCGCCTTCGGCAATCCGCCGACGGTCTTCCGCGGTGACGTCCACATCGGGTGGTGAGAGAAGGAACACCTTGTTGGTGACCTTGTCCATCGACCCGCGCAACGCGAACGCGAGACCGGCCGCGAAGTCGACGAGTCGCTTCGCGTCCGCGTTCTCCATCTCGGTGAGGTTCATGATCACCGGGATGCCTTCGCGGTAGTGCTCCCCGATCGCCCGCGCTTCGGCGTAGCTCGTCGGGTGCAACGTGGTGATCCGGCTCAACGGGTCACGGACGGCCGGACGGACCGGCTCGGTGACCGGACGCAGCCGGGCGACCGGTTCGGGCTGGCGATCGATCGCCAGCGCCCCGTGGACCGCCGGCTCCGGGCTGACCACGGAGCGTGACCGTGGCCGGGCGACAGGCTCGTCATACGTGTCATCGACGTCCCGGTAACGTCCACCCCGTGACCGGGCCGGTGGCTCATCTTCGTAGTCGTACCCGTCTTCGGCGTAGCCTCGCCGGTAGTCATCTTCGACGTCATAGCCGTCTTCGTCCGCGGGCACCATCCCGAAGTAGGCCTTCAGCTTCTGCAGCGCGCTCATGCCTCTCCCTAGCCTTAGCCGCGTCCCGCACCGTGCTCCCCCGCCCCCGTCGCCACTCCCCGTAGCGACGAGACGGTATTCCCTAAGGCGAGGCTAAACCGCGTCCGCCGAGCAGCGCGGTTCCGACACGCACACAGGTCGAGCCGTGCGCGATCGCCTGTTCGAGATCATTGCTCATTCCGGCGGAGAGTTCACGGGCATTTGGGTGATCTTCCCGAAGACGCTCCGAGGCACGCGCAAGTTTCTCGAACGCCTCAGCGGGGTCAATACCCAGCGGAGCCACCGCCATAAGCCCACGGAGCCGAAGATCACCCACATGGCCTATCCGCTCGGCCAGGCGGCCCACCTCGTTCACCCGGAAACCCCCGCGTTTCGGATCGTCGTCGAGACTTACCTGAATGAGGACGTCCAGCGGGTGATCACGTTGCCCGGAATCGAGTGCGGACCTGGTCGCCTTGGCGAGCGCGTCGGCGAGCCGTTCGGAGTCGACGGACTGGACTTCGTCGGCCCAGCGCACGACCGAGCGGGCCTTGTTCCGCTGAAGACTGCCGACCATATGCCAGCGGACGCGGGCGTCCGGGCGCAGTGCGGCGACCTCTTCGGCCTTCGCGCCCGCCTCTTGATCACGGTTCTCGGCGAGGTCGAACGCACCGAGGTCGGTGAGCAGCGCGGCGTCGAGCGCCGGAAAGGTCTTGGTGACCGCGAGCAACCGGACCTCGTCGCGGTCCCGGCCCGCGGCCTTGCACGCGGCGGCTATCCGCTCTTCCACCTGGGCGAGGGACGCGGCGAGTTCCGCCTTGCGGTCGGCGCTCATGACGCGTCCAGCCAGGTGATGCCCGCGATCCGCCCGGTGGTGCCGTCGCGACGGAAACTGAACAGGGTCTTGTCTTCGTTGGTACAGCGCGGATCCACGCCGATCTTGCCGACACCGAGGTCGGCGAGTTGCCGCCAGAGCCCGGCGCGCAGATCGAGGCCCGGGGTGCCCTTGCGGGTTTTGCAGGCACTGCCCGGGACGTGCTTCTCGACGTCGGCGGCCATGGCGGCGGGGACTTCGTAGCAGTCACCGCAGATCGCCGGCCCGAGCAGCGCTTCGGTGCGGCCCGGTTCGGCACCGAGCGAGCGCATCGCTTCGATCGCGGCGGGGACGACGCCGACCCGCGCGCCGACGCGGCCCGCGTGGACGGCGGAGACGACACCGGCTTCGACGTCGGCGAGCATGATGGGGACGCAGTCGGCCACGAGCACGACGAGCGCGAGACCCGGCTCGGCCGTCACGAGCGCGTCGGTAGCTTCGGCCGCCGAGGTCTCGGAGCCGTCGACGATGGTGGCGGTCCGGCCGTGCACCTGCTCCATCCACGCCAGCCTGTCCTCGGCGAGGCCGAGTTCGGTGGCGAGACGTTTGCGGTTGGCGTAGACGTCACCGGCGTCGTCGCCGACGTGATCACCGAGGTTGAAGGTGTCGTAAGGCGGCCGGGAGGCCCCGCCCGCCCTTGTCGTGACAACCCGCCGTACCCGCACGCGTTTCCTCCTAGACCTGAGTGAAGGCCCCCTCGACTGTAGTCAAGGAGGCCTTCACGGAACGTACTGGCGAGCTACCGCCGCATGAACGGCGGCACGTCGACCTCGTCGTCCGACGGGTCGTCGTGCACCGGGGTGGCGCGGCCGGGCAGGCTGCCGTGGGTCGAGTTCGACCCGATCGGCGAGTAGCCGCGCGAACCGCCGCCGGGCTGCGGGAGCCCACCGGTCATCGAGCCGTTGCCCTCGCCCCGGGAGGACGGCATCTGCGAATGCGGGCGCGTCGGCGGGACCGGGTAGCCGTTGGAGCCGGTCGACGGAACCGGCGTGGCACCCGACGGCGCGCTCTGCACCGGCGTCGCCCCGCCGCCGTTGACCTGGCCCGCCTGCGCGGACGCGGTCGAGTTCGACCGGGAGCCGAAGGTCGACGGGTCGAGCTTCTTGTGGGTCGGCGTGCCCGCGTCGAAACCGGCCGCGATCACGGTGACCCGGACCTCGTCGCCGAGCGAGTCGTCGATGATCGTCCCGAAGATGATGTTGGCGTCGGGGTGCGCGGACTCCTGCACCAGCGACGCGGCCTCGTTGATCTCGAACAGGCCGAGGTCCGACCCGCCCGCGATCGACAGCAGCGCGCCGTGCGCCCCGTCCATCGACGCTTCCAGCAGCGGCGAGTTGATCGCCTTCTCCGCCGCCTGGATCGCCCGGCCCTCGCCGCGCGCCGAGCCGATGCCCATCAGCGCGGAACCCGCGCCGGACATGACGCTCTTGACGTCGGCGAAGTCCAGGTTGATCAGACCCGGGGTGGTGATCAGGTCGGTGATGCCCTGGACACCGGACAGCAGCACCTCGTCCGCGGAGCGGAAGGCGTCCATCAGCGAGACGCCGATGTCGCCCAGCTGCAGCAGCCGGTCGTTCGGGATGACGATGAGGGTGTCGCATTCGTTGCGCAGCTGCTGGATGCCGTCCTCGGCCTGCTTGCTGCGGCGCTTGCCCTCGAAGGTGAACGGGCGGGTGACGACGCCGATGGTCAGCGCGCCGAGCTTGCGGGCGATCTGGGCGACGACCGGCGCGCCACCGGTACCGGTGCCACCGCCTTCACCCGCGGTCACGAACACCATGTCGGCGCCCTTGATGACCTCTTCGATCTCTTCGCGGTGGTCCTCGGCGGCCTTCTGCCCCACCTCGGGGGCGGCGCCGGCGCCGAGACCGCGGGTCAGTTCCCGGCCGATGTCGAGCTTGACGTCGGCGTCGGACATGAGCAGTGCCTGAGCGTCGGTGTTCACCGCGATGAACTCGACGCCCTTGAGGCCGACCTCGATCATGCGGTTCACGGCGTTCACTCCGCCGCCGCCGATACCGACGACCTTGATCACCGCAAGGTAGTTGTGCGGGGGCGTCATCGGAGCCGCCTTCCTGATCGTGTGTGCTCGTGCTGCCCGCCGGTCGCTGAACCTGGAGCCGAAACCCTCGAGCTGAAGTTCAGATTGAGAGTTATGTCAACTGCCGACGTTGAAGCAGGACGGTATGCACCAGGCTGGCTTGAATCCAGTAGCCACGCCGTGTGTCGCAAAAGTGTTTTGCCACAACATGTTCGCGGGCGCAAGAGCGAGACCCCCCGGAAGCGCCGGACGGCGGCCTGGTATTGGCGCCGGATCAGGTCGGCATGGGCATGACCATGACGACGTCCTTCGACGGCGTTCCGGTCGGTGATCCGCCGGCCTGTTCGACGCTCAGCGCGAAGTTCTCGGCTCCGGCGAGCCCGTCCGCGACCAGTAGCGCACCGTCCTGACCACCGGAAATGAGTCCGGCGGGTTTCGGCGGGGCGCCCGGATACATGAACCAGGCCTGATAGATCCGGCCCGGATCGTTCTTCGCCAGTCGTGCCGCCATGAAGACGAGCCGGTCCTTCGAACGCGACATCATCACGGTCCCGCCGCCCCCGACGGACGCGTCGGCGTGCCCGGTCCTGAGATCGGCGGCCGAGAGCACCTCGGCGACGGGCTGGTACCGCTGGGCGTACTGCGCCGCCTGTTCCCGCGCGGCGGTCAGCTGGGTGTGGTTGTCGTAGGCGATGCCGCCGAACACGGCGGTGCCCGCCAGTCCGACGATCGCCGCCGCGGCCGCGGCGATCGCCCAGCGCGGGGCGCGCCTGCGGCCCTTGACGCGCTCTCCGGCCTCGAACCGCGTCTTCGGCGGCTGCTGCCGGGTCGCCATCGCCTGCGCGAGCACGCGGCGCTTGAGTTCCGGCGGCGGGTCCTCGGCCAGCGCGGCGCCGAGCCGGGTCGCGGTCATCTGCAGTTCGAGGACCTCTTGAGCGCACGAAGCGCATTCGCCGAGGTGCCGCTGGAACTGGGCACGCTCCACTTCGGACAACGCGTCGACGGCGTATGCCCCGGTGAGCGTGTGCATTTCGGGCATCGTCATGCCGTCACCCCCAAACAGTCCCGGAGCCTGATCAGGCCGTCCCGGAGTCGAGTCTTGATGGTCCCGTGCGGGGTCTGCAGCACCTCTGCGACCTCGCGATAGGTGTACCCCTGGTAGTAGGCGAGCAACACCGATTCCCGTTGCAGCTCGGTCAAGCTGGTCAGGCAGCGGCGCACCTGCGAACGTTCCCAGCGGGCCGCGACGGCCTCGGCCACCTCGTCGAAGGGCCTCGCCCGGGCGGCCTCGAAGGTGGCCTTGACCTCGCGGTCCGAACTGGCCCGTGCCGAGCGGACGCGGTCGACGGCGCGGCGGTGCGCGAGCGTCATGGCCCAGTTCAACGCGCTCCCCCGCTCCGGCGAGTACCGCGCGGCCGTGCGCCACAGCTCGACCATGACCTCCTGAGTGACCTCTTCGGACTGTGCGACGTCGCGGAGGATCCGCCGCACCAGGCCGAGGATCGGTCCGGCGAGCTGGTCGTACAGCGCGTCGAAGGCCCGCTCGTCCCCCTTCGCCACCCGGACGAGCAGATCCTCGGCCGTCGGCCCTGCCGGTTCGCCGCCCGTTCCGGGAACGGGTGCCATCCGGCGTGGACGTGCCGATTCATCCATCAAGTCTGCCTCCGGCGGTCTGCGGTGTGCGAGGGGTCCGTGGGGTTATCGGTGCCTTCTTCAACCACAGTCTGACCCCGTGCCGCCGGATCAGCGCGGAGACCCGGTGCGGCATGAGCGGACGGGTGAGCAGCAGGTGCACCAGCCATTTGGTGGTGGCTGGCCGCCGCACGCCGCGCAGCGACGCCGTGAGCGGGGTCCGCCCGCCCTGCCGGAGCGCGATCTTGACCGACAGCAGCGACTCCGGCCGCGGCACCTCCATCCGGTACGCGCCGTCCATCGACTGGAACGGCGAGACGTAGAACTCCTTGTCGGCGTGCGCGTTCCCGTCGGCGTCGGGACGCAGGAGGTACGCGTGCCTGCCGCCGTAGGTGTTGTGGACCTCCGCGACGACGCATTCGAGTTCGCCGTCGGGCCGGTGGCACCAGTAGAGGGTGATCGGGTTGAAGGCGTGGCCGAGCATGCGCGCGCCCGCGAGCATGAGGACCCGGCCGCCCCGCAGGTCGACCCCGCGCGCGGCGAGCCAGCGGTCCAATTTGGACCGAATGCTGGCGGTGTCCTCGGGCGCGAAGTGGTCTCGCGGATCGAAGCGGGCGAAGGGGCGCAGCCACCACGGAAGCTTCGGCGGCTTGTCGAGGTCGATGAACCACAGGTAGACGCGGTGCGCGAACGAGATCGGCGGGTCGTTGCGGCGCACATGCGCCACCGTGGCGTCGTAGAGCACGGCCATGACGGTCACCATCGCACCCCGAAGTTCTCGGCCGCGCGGACGCCGGACGCGCAGCCGTCCTCGTGGAACCCCCAGCCGTGGTACGCGCCGGCGAAGGCGATCGCGTCGTCGTCGAGTTCGGGCAGGCGACGGCCCGCGGCGACGGATTCCGGCGTGTAGACGGGGTGTTCGTAAGTCATCTTGGCCAGCACCGACCCGCGGTCGGGGGCGGTGCCGGGGTTGAGCGTGACGACGTAGCCGGTCGGCTCGTCGAGCCGCATCAGGCGGTTCATGTCGTAGGACACCTGGACGGCGCCGTTGTCCGCGCCGCAGGCGGGAGTGGCGTAGTTCCAGCCCGCCCGCGCGGATTCCGCCGTCGGGAGCACGCCGGTGTCGGTGTGCAGCCACGCCTCGTTGCTGGAGTACCGGAACGAGCCGAGGACTTCGCGCTCGGCCTCGGTCGGCGACGCGAGCAGCTTCAGCGCCTGATCCGCGTGCGTGGCCAGGACGACCTTGTCGAGCCGGTGCCGGGTGTCGGCGTCGTCGCGGAGCTCGATCCCCCGCGCGGTGCGCTTGACCGAGCGGACGGGCGTCGACAAGTGCACGGCGGTCAGCTGCTTGGCCGCCCGCTCGACGTACTCGCGGGAGCCGCCGACGACGGTGCGCCAGCTCGGGGATCCCCCGACCGACAGCATCCCGTGGTTGCGCAGGAACTCGAACAGGTAGCGCGCGGGATACCTGAGCGTGTCGTTCCGGTCGGCCGACCAGACGGTCGAAACGACCGGGAGCATGAAGTGGTCGACGAAGTACTTCGTGTACCCGCCGATCGCGAGGAACGCGCCGAGCGTGACATCGCCCGCCTCGGGCGAGTCGAGGACGCGTTTCGCGTGCAGGTGGAAGCGCTTGACGTCGGCGAGCATCCGCAGGTAGCGGCCGCGGGTGATGTTGCGCGGCTGGGCGAACAGGCCCTTGAGGCCCTTGGCGCCGGCGTACTGGAGACCGCAGCCGTCGCAGCGGATGCTCATCGACATCTCGGTGTCGCGGGTGGCGACGCCCAGTTCGGCGAACAGGCGGAGCAGGTTCGGGTAGGTGCGCTCGTTGTGCACGATGAACCCGGAGTCGACGCCGACGGTGCCGCCGTGCGCGCTCGGGACGTCGTGGGTGTGAGCGTGGCCGCCGAGCCTGTCGTCGGCTTCGAACAGCAGCACTTCGTAGCGGCGTTGCAGCAGATAGGCGGCCGTGAGCCCGGCGACGCCGCTGCCGATGACTCCGATGCGTTGACCCTTGGTGTGCACGACAGGGATTCGGAACAGGACGCGGACCGGATTGGACCGGGTGAACCAGGGCATCGTCCGACCCATCCTTTTCCCGTCCGGGGCCGAATGACGACTATGCCGAACAGTCCCGCCTCCCGTCTGGTCCCGTTCGCCGAGCGGCTGCTCGGCGGCTCACTCCCGGTCGGTCTCCGTACGTGGGACGGCGTACGCGCCGGTCCCCCGGACGCGCCGACCGTGGTGCTCCGGAACCGGCGGGCCCTGCGCCGTCTCCTGTACGCCCCCGGCGAATTGGGCCTCGCCAGGGCCTACGTCTCCGGTGATCTCGATGTCGAAGGTGATCTCGCCGACGGATTCCGCCGGATCTGGGCGCTGACCCGATCGGGCGCCGTCCGCGGAGCCGCGCTCGGCCCCCGCGAGTGGGCCGAAGCGCTCCGGATCGCGGTCGGCCTCGGCGTCGTCGGGCCGCCGCCCAAACCACCCGCCGAGGAGGCGCGGCTGTCCGGGGCGCTGCACAGCCTGCGCCGGGACAAATCCGCGATCGCGCACCACTACGACCTCGGCAACGCCTTCTACCAGCTGCTGCTCGACGAATCGATGGCCTACTCGTCCGGGTACTGGACCTCCGACGAGGACGGCTACGACCTGGAGCAGGCCCAGTGGGACAAGCTCGAACTGATCTGCCGCAAGCTCGGCCTCCGGCCCGGGATGCGGCTGCTCGACGTCGGCTGCGGCTGGGGCTCGCTGCTGGTGCACGCGGCGAAACATCACGGGGTGCACGCCGTCGGCATCACGCTCTCGGCGGAACAGCGGCAGCACATCCGAGGCCGTCTCGTCCAGCACGACCTGGAGGAGCGCGTCGAAGTCCGCAGGCAGGACTACCGGGAACTGACCGACGAGCCGTTCGACGCCGTCGCCTCCATCGAGATGGGCGAGCACGTCGGCGAGCAGAACTATCCCGAGTACACGCGGACGCTGTTCCGGATGCTCCGGCCCACCGGACGGCTGGTCCTGCAGCAGATGTCCCGCGGCGCGGTGGCGCCGGGCGGTGGCGCGTTCATCGAGCGCTACATCGCTCCCGACATGACGATGCGGCCGCTGAGCCGCACGCTCGGGCATCTGGAGACCGCGGGCTTCGAGATCCGCGACGTCCACGCGCTGCGCGAGCATTATGTGCGTACGGTCCGGGCATGGGAGAGAACGCTCGAGGCCAACTGGGACGACGTCGTGGCGCTGATCGGTGAACCGGGCGCGCGGGTCTGGCGGCTCTACCTGGTCGGCGGCGCGCTCGCCTTCGAGGAGAACCGGATGGGCGTGGACCAGATCCTCGCCGTCCGGCCGTCCGAGCACGGCTTGAGCGCGCTGCCCGCCACCCGGGAGTGGTCCTAGATGCCGTTGGGGGGAACGCTGCTCGTCACCGCCGCCATCACGTTGCTGGCGGTCGTCGTCACCTTCGGCATCGCACGGGCGCGGGGGCGATACGACACCATCGACACGTTCTGGGGGCCGGGCTTCGCGCTCGTCGCACTCGTCGCGGCCCCGCTCGGGGACGGTTCGACGGCACTGCGCGTGGTCACGGCGGCGCTGACCGTCGTCTGGGGTGTCCGCCTCGGCGTGCACCTTCATCTGCGCAACCACGAACTGCCCGAAGACCCGCGTTACGTGCGGATGGCGGAGCGCGCCGGGGAGAATCCGGCGCTCAAGCTCTTCGTCCGCGTGTACCTGGTGCAGGCGGTGGTGCTCTGGTTCGTCTCGCTGCCGGTCCAGTTCGCGATGTACGGCGATTCCTTCGGGGTGACGGCCTGGATCGGCGTCGCGGTGTGGCTGGTCGGCTTCGGGTTCGAGACGGTCGGCGACGAGCAGTTGCGCCGGTTCAAGGCCGATCCGGACACCAAGGGGAAGGTGCTCGACAAGGGGCTGTGGCGGTACACGCGGCATCCCAACTACTTCGGGGACGCGTGCGTGTGGTGGGGCCTCTACCTGCTCGCGTGTTCGAGCTGGACGGGGGCGGCGACCGTGCTCTCCCCGGTCGCGATGACGTACACGCTGGCCAAGGGCACCGGAAAACCTTTGCTGGAAAAGGGATTGCGGCGCTCCCGGCCGGGATACGCGACCTACGTCGAACGCACCAGCGGGTTCTTCCCGCTGCCCCCGCGCCGCGTCACTCCCCGGTGAGCCCGTCGATCAGTTCGCGCAGCAGGTCGAGGTGGCCGGCGTGCCTGCCGGTCTCCTCGATCATATGCGCGACCACGAACCGGACGTTGACCTTGCGGTCGCCCCGGAACGCGACCTCGTCGTCCAGCCCCATCCGGGCGACGACCTGGCGGCTCCGCTCGCACTCGGCCTCGTAGGCGGCGATCAGCCGCTCGATCGGGGTCTGCATGGCGACCCGGAATTCGGCGTCCGGATCGACCTCCAGCGCCTCCTTCCAGACGTCCTCGGCGCCGTCGAGCACCACGGTGAACCAGTACTGCTCGACAAGGGTCAGATGCCCGAGCAGACCGGCGACGGTGGTCAGTTCGCTGGGGACGAGCGGGCGCCGGGCCTGCTCGTCGGTGAGGCCCGAACACTTCCACACGACCGTGGCGCGGAGGAAGTCGAGGAAGCCGTTCAGCTGGGTGCGCTCGTCGCCGGTGAGCGGCGGTTCGGGACGCTTCGGTTCGTCGGTCATGGTGCTGCAGTCTGCCGGTTTCCTCGGATGATCCGCTAACGAGTTACCCCTGTCCACCATCTGTCGCAGAGCCGTGGTCCATGTCCGAACATGATCCCATCGTTCGAGTGAAACCAGCGGTAGTTAGCGCCCGCGAAACATGACGACCACCCGCCCGTCATGTCAGGCTGGTGCAGTGGGTGCCATAGCCGGAGCACCCAGGAAAGGCAGATGATGTCAGGCCCCCAGCTGAGCGCACTCGATGTCGCTTTCCTTTGCCTGGAAAGCGAAACGACGCCCATGCACATGGGCGCGGTGGTCACCTTCCGCCCGCACGGGCAGGTGCACGCGCGTAAGCTGATCGCGTTGCTCGCCGAACGTGCCGCGCGCATCCCGAAGCTGCGCCAGCGCCCCCGCACCGCACTGTTCCCGCCCGGCGCCGCGATCTGGGCCGAGGACCCGGATTTCGTTGCCAGTGAACATATTTCACATCATCACCTGAGTTCCCTGTACGAACCGGACCCGCTGTCCGCCCATGCGTCACGCTGGATGGGACGGCCGCTCGACACCGGAAAGCCCTTGTGGGACTTGCAACTCGTCACCGGACTGCCGGACGGCGAGTTCGCGCTGCTGCTGAAACTGCACCACGCGCTCACCGACGGGGCGGGCGCGTACGCCGTCGCCTCGGGTCTGCTCGACGAACTCCCCCGCACCACCAGGCGCGCGCACAGCGGCGCCGAACCACCCGCGCCACGCTCCCCTGTGGACGCCGTCAAAAACGTCCTCGGCGCCACCCTGGCCCAGGCCGGGGAGTCCGCCGGGATCGCCTCGTCGGTCGTCCGCGCGACCCGCTCGCCGCTGTCCCCGATCAGCGCGCCGCCGTCGACCGAACGACGGCTCGGTTTCGCCCGGCTCGACACCGCGGACATCCGGCGGATCCGCCGGGCCCACGGCGGCACCGCCAACGACGTAGTGCTGGCGATCCTCGCCGGTGCGCTGCGCGAATGGATGATCAACCGCGGCCAGCGCGCCGACGACCGGACACTGCGGGCGCTCATCCCGGTCAGCGTGCGCGGGCGGTCCGCCGATCAGCTCGGCGGCAACAAGCTGTCCGGGTATCTCTGCGAGCTCCCGGTCGGTCTCGACCACCCGGTGGAGCGGCTGCTGGCCGTCCAGCGCGAGATGAGCCGGAACAAGGCCGCCGGTCCCGCCCGTGGCGCCGGCGCGTTCCCCCTGCTCGCCGACCGGATGCCGCCGATGCTGCACCGGCTCGGCAGCAAGGCCGCCGGGCTGGCCGCGCCGCTGCTGTTCGACCTCGTGGTGACCACGGTGCCGGTCCCGCCCAACCGGCTCACCCTGGACGGGACCCGGCTCGAAGGGGTGTACCCGTTCGTGCCGCTGGCGCCGCGGCAGGCACTCGGGATCGCGGTGGCGACCTACCGGGACTCGGTCCACATCGGACTGCAGGCGAACGGGGCGGCGGTCCCGGACGTGGGCTCGCTGCGGGACGGGGTGCTCAAGTCGGCCGCGCGGTTGCTGGACGCCGCTTGACGGGCTCGTGAGTGGTACGTCCCGTCCGCGTTGCCGAAGGGCCCCTTCCCCTCATCTCACGCGGCGAAGGGCGCTTTCCCCGCATGCGATGCGGGGAAAGCGCCCTTCAGCCCCGGGCCGTAACCAGGATGAAAAGACGCCATGAAAGGTCCTTTGCTTGCAAAATTTGCAAGGAAAGGACCTTTCATGGCGCGCGTAAGGGGGCTTCGGTCAGCCGCGAAGCATCTCGGCGACCAGGAAGGCCAGCTCCAGCGACTGCTGCGTGTTCAGCCGCGGGTCGCAGGCGGTCTCGTACCGGCCCGAGAGGTCCAGATCCGAGATCTCCTGCGCGCCACCGAGGCATTCGGTGACGTCCTCGCCGGTCAGCTCGACGTGGATGCCGCCCGGGTAGGTGCCGAGCTTGCGGTGCACCTCGAAGAAGCCCTGGACCTCGTCCACGATCCGGTCGAAGTGCCGGGTCTTGTAGCCGGTGGACGACTCGTGGGTGTTGCCGTGCATCGGGTCGCACTGCCAGATGACCTTGTGCCCGGACGCCTCGACCTTCTCGACGATCGCGGGCAGCACCTCGCGGACCTTGCCGTTGCCCATCCGGGCGATCAGCGTCAGCCTGCCGGGCTCGTTGCGCGGGTCGAGCCGCCGGACGTACTCGACGGCCTGTTCGGGCGTGGTCGTCGGGCCGATCTTGAGGCCGATCGGGTTGGCCAGCAGTTCGGCGAACGCGATATGCGCGCCGTCGAGCTGCCGGGTCCGCTCGCCCACCCACAGGAAGTGCGAGGACAGGTTGTACAGCTTGGGGTTCGCCGCGTCCGCGCGGTCCATCCGCAGCATGGAGCGCTCGTAGTCGAGCAGCAGCGCCTCGTGGCTGGCGAAGATCTCGGTGGACTGCAGCGAGGAGTCGGTGACGCCGCAGGCCGACATGAACCGCAGGCCCCGGTCGATCTCCGAGGCCAGCGCCTCGTACCGCTCACTGGCGGGCGAGGACTTCACGAAGTCCTTGTTCCAGTCGTGCACCTGGTGCAGATCCGCCATGCCGGCGCCGGTCAGCGCGCGGACGAGGTTCATCGCGGCGCCCGCGTTGGCGTAGGCGCGGATCATCCGGCCGGGGTCGGGCACGCGCAGTTCGGGCTTGGCGACGAGCGAGTTGATGATGTCGCCGCGGTAGACCGGCAGGCCGAGCGCGTCGGTGGACGCCGAACGCGGCTTCGCGTACTGCCCGGCGATCCGGCCGACCTTCACCACCGGGAGGCTCGCGCCGTAGGTGAGGACGACGGCCATCTGCAGCAGGGTGCGCAGATTGGCGCGGATATGCGGTTCGGTGTTCGACTCGAAGGTCTCCGCGCAGTCGCCGCCCTGCAGCAGGAACGCCTCGCCGCGGGCGACCATGGCCAGCCGGTCGGAGAGCCGGTCGATCTCGGCGGGGACGGTGATCGGCGGCACGCTTTCGAGCACCCCGCGGACCCGCTTCGTCAGCTCGGGGTCCGGCCACTCGGGCTGCTGCGCGGCGGGCCGGGCGAGCGCGTCGTCGAGCCGGTTGCGCAGCTCGGGCGGCAGAGGAGGCAATTCGGGGAGCGTGTCGACGGGAACGTCCACTGTCCAGTTCACCGGCCCAGGATATGCCGGGCCGGAAGCCGCCCGCCCACCGGGACGAAAGTCCCAAAAGGTGGACGGGCGGTCCGGGACGGTCAGGCGGCCTGCGCCTTGTTGTAGAGGTTCTGCGCGTCGGTGCCGAAGTACGGACCGAACATGTACCCCGGCAGGAAGGTGTAGCCGAAACTGTTCACCGACGCCTGGACACCGGCACCGGTCGCCTCGCTGAAGTTGAGGAACCACGGGCC
Source organism: Amycolatopsis orientalis (assembly GCF_000943515.2). Classification (NCBI taxonomy): domain Bacteria; kingdom Bacillati; phylum Actinomycetota; class Actinomycetes; order Pseudonocardiales; family Pseudonocardiaceae; genus Amycolatopsis; species Amycolatopsis orientalis. The sequence goes on from NZ_CP016174.1 coordinate 6,365,277, forward strand.
GCCGCTCGAACCGCCGGTCATATTGCAGTTCATCCCGTGGTCCTTGGTCAGCAGGAAGTCGGTGAACGTGCTTCCGCTGCAGTAGATCAGCTTCGTCCCGTCGTACGGCGCCGCCGCCGGATACCCGAACGTGTACATCGACTGGTTGCGCGCCTGGTTGAACGCGATCCCCTGCGCGCCGACCACGTCGGTCAGCCTCTGCCCGTTGAGCGGGTTGACCACGGCCGCGCCGACGTCGTAGTTCATGTCCTCGCTCGCTTCCCACTGCGGAGTGGTCAGCGTGCTCTTCGCGGCCCAGGTCCCGTAGGGCGTGTTGCCGTTGTTGTAGCCGGGCGCGAAGGTCCAGTTGGTGTGCCACGCGCCCTGGTACTTCACGCAGTGCCCGGCGGTGATGACGACACTGCCGTTAGCGCTGGTGACCGCGTCACCGGAGCACGACGCGTTCCGCCCGCCCATGGTGAAGAACACCCGGCCGGCGGTCTGCACGACCTTGCCCGCCCCGGTCCACGCGCCGCCGCCGTTGGGGATGCTCTGGATGATCGTGCTCTCGCCCTTCGCGACGTCCTTGAGCGAAAGGGGCGGGGCCTGGACCAGTTGTTCGATCGGCACCGCCGACCGCATCCGCTCGGGTGTCCAGTAGGCCGCCACCGCCTGCGCGTCGGCCGCCGCCTGATGATGGACCGGTCCGGCTTGAGCGGGACCCGCGACCGCCGTCAGCCCCGTCACCGCCAGCCCCACGAGCGCCGCCAGGATCCCCGTCCGGGAAGCCGTCCTCTTCATGGCATACCACCTTTCGCCACCGGTGAATTGCCGTATGACCTGCACGACTTTCTGAAAGTATTTGCCCTGCTACGGGGCGTACAAGCGACCGTTCGGCCGCATCCGGGACGGCGTATGGGCCGTTCGGCCCAGCGTGGCGGAACGCCGCGGTGAGAACGTGAATCCTCGGCCGCCGCGTTCGGAAAACGACCTGATCAAGCGGGACAGTGGGAGTCGGCGGCCGGGAAGGCGCCGTCCCGCAGGTATCGGACGACGACGTCGTTACCGCAGGCGTTCTCCTTGGTGAAGACGCCGTGCCCGCCGGCGTCCACGGTGACGAACTTCGCCCGAGCGCCCAGCGCCGACCGCATTTCGCGGGCGCCGACGAGCGGGGTCGCCGGATCGCGGAGGTTCTGCACCAGCAGGATGTTCGACGGTCCGCGGGCGTGAATCCGCACCGGCGGCTCGCGGCGCTCGACAGGCCAGAACGCACAGGGGGTGATGTTGGCGGCCGCGGGGCCGAACATCGGGTGCGTCACGCGGGCCCGATCGACCGCTTTTTGGTAGTAGCGCACGCTTTCCGGCCAGTCGGTGTCGTTGCACAGCACCTGGAGCTGGAGCGCCGCGTGGTTGTCGCCGTCGAGTGGCCCGCCGTGCGCCGATGCGGCCGGGGCGGCCCATTTCCCGGCCAGCGCGGGGAAGTTCGCGTCGTCGTACAGCGCCGCCCAGGTAGCGGACCGGATGTCGTCGCCGCGTTCCTCCACCAGTTCGAAGAACTTCGCCGTCACCTCGGCCGACGTCCGCCCGAGGTGGTAGACGTCGTCGCGCGCCGCCGCCCATGCCGTGAAGTCAACGAAGCGGTCGTCGAAGCCGTCCGCGAAGCGTTGGTGCGCCCGGACGTCCAGCCCGGCCGGACCGACGAGGCTGTCCAGCACGATCCGGTCCGTGCGCGTGGGGAACATCGACGCGTAAGCGGCGCCGAGATAGCTCCCGTACGAGACGCCGTAGTACGAGATCTTCCGCTCCCCCAGCGCCTCTCGGATCCGGTCCAGGTCGCGCGCGGTGTTGGCGGTGGTCATCTGCGGCAGGAGATCCGCCGTCTTCGACTCGGCGCATTGCTTCGCCACCACACGGGACTTCGCCGCCTTCTCGGCGACATCGCGCGGGCCCGCCGCGTACGGTCCGACAAGGATGAACCGTTGGTCCTGGGTGAGGTCACAGGTCACTGGCGTGCTGTAGGTGGTCCCGCGCGGGTCGAACCCGATGACGTCGTAGCTGTCCAGCAGACCGGTGTGCCCTTGTCTTTGCGCCAGTTGCGCGGGCATCGCCAGGCCGGGGCTCCCCGGGCCGCCGGGATTCATCAGCAGCACGCCCCGGCGCTTCGGCGAAGTGCTCGCCTTACGGGACAGGGTGAGTTCGATGGTCCGACCGCCGGAGTCGGCGTAGTCCAGCGGCACCTTGAGTGTCGCGCATTCGAGCCCGGCGGTCGGCGAGGGCGTCATGCCGTAGTCCGGGCAAGGGGACGTCCACTTCACCGCCGGAGCCGCTTCGGCGGTCGCCGGGACCGCGGCCATGAACGGGAGGAAAGCCAGTAAGGCCAGCACTTTCTTCATGCGGGGATCGTCGCGCGCACGACCGCCCTACCGCGTCGTACCCGAGGCTGGTCCCGGCCCTCCACCTTGGGTGGGAGCCGGGACCGCCGTTCGTCAGACCACCGCGAGCGGCAGCGCCGTCGGGTGCACCGGTGCCGGGAGGTCGGACGCGCCGGTGAGGTACGCGTCGACGGCGCTGGCCACCGAGCGTCCTTCCGCGATCGCCCACACCACCAGCGAAGCGCCGCGATGCGCGTCCCCGCAGACGAACACGCCCGGCGAGGACGTCTGCCAGTCCGAGCCACACGAAAGCGTTCCGCGCTTCGTCAGCGAGAGGCCGAGCCCGTCCAGCAACGGCATGTGCTCGACACCCTCGAACCCGATCGCGAGCAGCACGAGGTCGGCGGGCAGTTCCTCGACCTCGTCGTTGACCGGGGTCACCATGCGCTTGCCGGTCTCGGGGTCCTTGACCACGCGGACCTGCCGGAGTTCTACCGCGCGCACGTTGCCGTCGTCGTCACCGATGAAGCGGGTGACCGCGACGGCGAACTTGCGCTCGCCCGCCTCCTCGTGCGCCGGATAGGTGCGCAGGATGTACGGCCAGGTCGGCCACGGCGAGCGTTCGTCGTCCCTTGTGGACGGTGGGGTCGGGTACTGGTCCAGCTGGGTCACCGAAAGCGCGCCCTGCCGGGTCGCGGTGCCGTACGAGTCGGCGCCGGTGTCGCCACCGCCGATGATGACCACGTGCTTGCCCGCCGCGTCGACCGGCGACGGGCCGTCACCCTCGACGTACTTGTTGGCGGGGACCAGATGTTCCATCGCCAGATGGATCCCGGACAGTTCGCGCCCCGGCGTCGTGGTGTCGTCACGGCCGCGCAGCGCGCCCACGGCGAGCACGACGGCGTCATAGGTGGCGCGGAGTTCCTCGACGGTCAGGTCGACGCCGACCTCGCAGCCGGTGACGAACTTCGTGCCCTCCTTGCGCAGCTGGGCGAGCCGCCGGTCGAGGACCTTCTTCTCCATCTTGAACTCGGGGATGCCGTACCGCAGCAGGCCGCCGAGCCGGTCGTCCCGTTCGTAGACGGTCACCTCGTGACCGGCGCGGGTCAGCTGCTGCGCGGCGGCGAGCCCGGCGGGACCGGAGCCGACGACCGCGACCCGCTGGCCCGACGACACCGCCGAGACCTGCGGCTGCACGTAACCCGCTTCCCAGGACTGGTCGGCGATCGTCTGCTCGACCCGCTTGATCGACACCGGTCCGCCGGACAGCGGTGAGATCGACAGGACACAGCCCGCCTCGCACGGCGCGGGGCACAGCTTCCCGGTGAACTCGGGGAAGTTGTTGGTGGCGTGGAGCCGGTCGCTCGCCGCGGCCCAGTCACCGCGGCGCACCAGGTCGTTCCACTCCGGGATCAGGTTGCCCAGCGGGCAGCCGGAACCACCGGAATGACAGAACGGGATGCCGCAGTCCATGCAGCGCGAAGCCTGCTTGCGCACCTTTTCGTTGCGCTCGCCGGGTTCCACGTCGGCGTACACCTCGCCCCAAGTGGCGAGACGTTCCTCTTTGGACTTCTTCTTCGGCTCTTCGCGTTCGTACTTCAGGAAACCCGTCGGATCAGCCACGAGCGGCCTCCATGATCGCTTCGTCGACGTCGCGGCCGGCGGCACGCGCCGCCTTCGCCGCGTCAAGGACACGCTGGTAGTCGCGGGGCATCACCTTGGTGAACGCCGCCGAACGACGCGGCCAGTCGCCGAGCAGCGACGCGGCCACGGCCGAACGTGTGAGGTCATAGTGTTTCTGCACGGTCTTCTTGAGCCAGGCGAGATCCTCGGACGTCGGGGTCAGGAGGTTCACCATCTCCTCGTTGACCCGGCCGCGATCGAGGTCGAGCACGTACGCCTCGCCGCCGGACATCCCGGCCGCGAGATTGCGCCCGGTCGGGCCGAGCACGACGGCCTGTCCACCGGTCATGTACTCGAACGCGTGGTCACCGACGCCCTCGGCGACGACCACCGCACCGGAGTTGCGCACGCAGAACCGTTCACCGACCTGGCCGCGCAGGAACATCTCCCCGCCGGTGGCCCCGTAGGCGAGCGTGTTCCCGGCGATGGTCTGGCCCTCCGCGGCGAACTTCGCGTCCGGATGCGGGCGCACGATGATCCGCCCGCCCGAAAGCCCCTTGCCGACGTAGTCGTTCGCGTCGCCGACCATGTCGAGCGTGATGCCGCGCGGCAGGAACGCGCCCAGCGACTGCCCGGCGGATCCGGTCAGCAGCACGTGGATCGTGTCCTCCGGCAGGCCCTCGCCGCCGTAGCGGCGGGTGATCTCGGACCCCAGCAGCGTGCCGACGGTCCGGTTCACGTTCCGCACCGGCAGTTCCAGCCGAACCGGATGCGCGTCCTCCAGCGCCGCCTCGGCGAGCTGGATCAGCGTCCGGTCGAGCGCGTGCTCCAGGCCGTGGTCCTGCCCGCGCGTACGCCGCTTCGCCCCGCCGTACGGGGTTTCAGTGGGCATTTCGAAGATCGGCGAGAGGTCCAGCCCGGAGGCTTTCCAATGCTCGATCGCCTTGTCGGTGTCCAGCACCTCGGCGTGCCCGATCGCCTCGTCGAGGGTACGGAAACCGAGTGCCGCCAGCGTTTCCCGGACCTCTTCGGCGACGAACCGGAAGTAGTTGACGACGTGGTCGACCTGTCCGGTGTACCGCTTGCGCAGCTCCGGGCTCTGGGTCGCGACGCCGACCGGGCAGGTGTCGAGGTGGCAGACGCGCATCATGACGCAGCCCTCGACGATCAGCGGCGCCGTCGCGAAACCGTACTCCTCCGCGCCGAGCAGCGCGGCGATGACGACGTCGCGGCCGGTCTTCATCGCGCCGTCCACCTGCACGGTGATCCGGTCGCGCAAACCGTTGAGCAGCAACGTCTGCTGCGTCTCGGCGAGGCCGATCTCCCACGGCGTCCCCGCGTGCTTGAGCGAGTTCATCGGGGAGGCGCCGGTGCCGCCGTCGTGGCCGGAGATCAGCACGACGTCCGCGTGCGCCTTGGACACGCCCGCCGCGACCGTGCCGACCCCGAGCGAGGACACCAGCTTCACGTGGATGCGGGCGTTCTCGTTGGCGTTCTTGAGGTCGTGGATCAGCTGGGCGAGATCCTCGATCGAGTAGATGTCGTGGTGCGGCGGCGGCGAGATGAGCCCGACGCCCGGCGTCGAGTGTCGCGTGCGGGCGATCCACGGGTAGACCTTGTTGGGCGGCAACTGCCCGCCCTCGCCCGGCTTCGCGCCCTGCGCCATCTTGATCTGGATGTCGTCGGCGTTGACCAGGTACTCGCTCGTGACGCCGAACCGGCCGCTCGCGACCTGCTTGATCGCGCTGCGCCGCTCCGGGTCGTAGAGGCGCGCGGGGTCTTCCCCGCCCTCACCGGTGTTGGACCGGCCACCGATGCGGTTCATCGCGATGGCGAGGGTTTCGTGCGCCTCGGCCGAAATCGAGCCGTAGGACATCGCACCGGTGTTGAACCGCTTGAAGATCGCCTCGACCGGCTCGACCTCGTCCAGCGGGACCGGCTCGCGCGCGCCCTCGCGGAAGGAGAACAGCCCTCGCAGCGCGCCGCCCTGGCGGTAGAGCCGGTGCACCTCGTCGGAGTACTTCTTGTACACCTCTTCCCGGCCGGTCTTCGTCGCGTGCTGCAACAGGAAGACGGTCTCCGGGGTGAACAGGTGCAGTTCGCCCTCGCGGCGGTACGCGTACTCGCCGCCGGTCTCGAGTCCACGGTGGACCCGGTCGGTCGGGTTGTCCGGGTACGCGCGGCGGTGGCGGACGGCGACCTCTTCGGCGAGCACGCTCAGCCCGACGCCGCCAAGCTTCGACGACGTCCCCGTGAAGTACTCGTCGAGCAGATCCTGGGCCAGGCCGAAGGATTCGAAGACCTGGGCCGCGGTGTAGGCGCCGACGGTCGAGATGCCCATCTTCGACATGATCTTCAGGACGCCCTTCACGAGCGCCTTGACGTAGTTGCGGATCGCCTTGGCCGGCTCGATCCCGGTGATGGCACCGGTCGGGATCATGTCCTCGATGGTCTCGAAGGCCAGGTACGGGTTCACCGCCGCGGCACCGTAGCCGAGCAGCAGCGCGATGTGGTGGACCTCGCGGGCGTCCCCGGTCTCGACGACCAGTGCGACGCGGAGCCTTTCCTTGGTACGCACCAGATGGTGGTGCACCGAGGAGACCAGCAGCAGCGACGGGATCGGCGCCATGCGGTGGTCGGAATCGCGATCGGACAGCACGAGCGTGCGCGCGCCCGCCGCGATCGCCTCGGAGGCCTCGCGCCGGACCCGCTCGATCGCCGACGCCAGCGCGTCGGCCCCACCATCCACTTCGTACAGTCCGGAAAGGACACTGCAGGCGAAGCCGGGAAGGTCGCCGTCGTCGTTGATGTGGATCAGCTTGGCGAGTTCGTCGTTGTCGATCACCGGATACGGCAGCTGCACGTGACGGCAGGAGGCCGGGCCGGGGGCGAGCAGGTTCCGCTCCGGGCCCATGATCCGGCTCATCGAGGTGACGAGCTCTTCGCGGATCGCGTCCAGCGGCGGGTTGGTGACCTGGGCGAAGTTCTGCTTGAAGTAGTCGTAGAGCAGCCGGGAACGCTGGGACAGCACCGCGGGCGGGGTGTCGGAGCCCATCGAACCGATCGGCTCGGCGGCCTTGACCGCCATCGGCGCTAGCAGGATCTTCAGCTCTTCTTCGGTGTAGCCGAAGGAAAGCTGGCGCCGCAGCACCGAATCGTGGCTCTGCACGATGTGGTCGCGATCCGGCAGGTCGGCGATCTGCAGGAGACCGGCGTGCAGCCACCCCTCGTACGGGAGTTCCTTGGCCAGCTCGGACTTGACCTCTTCGTCGTCGACGATCCGGCCCGCCTCGGTGTCCACCAGGAACATGCGGCCGGGCTTGAGGCGGCCCTTGGCGACGACGTCCGCGGGGGCGACGTCGAGGACACCGGCCTCACTGGCCAGCACGACGCGGTCGTCCGCGGTGCGCCACCAGCGGGCCGGGCGCAGCCCGTTGCGGTCCAGCACCGCGCCGACGAGGGTGCCGTCGGTGAAGGTGACGCAGGCCGGGCCGTCCCACGGTTCCATCAGGCTGGCGTGGAACTGGTAGAACGCACGACGCTGGGCGTTCATCCCGGTGTGGTTCTCCCACGCCTCGGGGATCATCATCAGCACCGCGTGCGGCAGCGAACGGCCACCGAGGTGCAGCAGCTCCAGCACCTCGTCGAAGGAGGCGGAGTCCGACGCGTCGGCCGAGCAGATGGGGTACAGCCGGGTCAGGTCGCCGGGAAGGAGGTCCGATTCGAGCAGTGCCTCACGGGCGCGCATCCGGTTGCGGTTTCCCCGGATGGTGTTGATCTCGCCGTTGTGCGCGACGAACCGGAACGGGTGCGCCAGCGGCCACGACGGGAAGGTGTTGGTGGAGAACCGCGAGTGCACGAGCGCGATGGCGCTGGTGAGCCGGGTGTCGGTCAGGTCGGTGAAGAAGAGCGGGAGCTGCTCGGGGGTCAGCATTCCCTTGTAGACGATCGTGCGCGAGGACAGACTCGGGAAGTACGTCCCGCAGCCGTTGGTCAGGCTCTCGTTCTCGACGCGTTTGCGCAGGCAGAAGGCCAGCCTGTCCAGTCCGAGCCCGCCCGGCCGCCTGCCGTCGGTCTCCTGGGCCGCGACGAACAGCATCGCGAAATGCGGCATCACCGAACGCGCCGTGGGGCCGATGTCGGCACGGTCGGCGTCGACCGGGACTTCGCGCCAGCCGAGGACCTGGAGGCCCTCTTCGGTGGCGATCCGCTCGATCAGGGCGACGGCCTTGCCGCGCTCCTCGACGTCCGAGGGCAGGAAGCCGATACCGGTCGCGTACGTCTGGTGACCGTCGGCGTCCGGCTCGGGCAGGATGAAGCCCGCTTCCGCGCGCAGCAGCTCGTCGGGCAGCTGCAGCAGGATGCCCGCGCCGTCACCACTGGTCGGTTCCGCGCCGGCGGCGCCCCGGTGGTCGAGGTTCGTCAGCGCGGACAGGCCGTCGGTGACGATGCCGTGCGAACGGCGCCCGCGGATGTCGGCCACCATGGCCACACCGCAGGAGTCCTGTTCGGATTCGGGATCGTAGAGACCTTGTTTGCCGGGAATGGCGGAGAAGATCATGAAGGGACCTCCTTCGTCGTCTGTGCTCAGCGACCGGACAGGCCGGCCGGGGGAATGCGCACGGGACGACGATGGCCCGTTCGTTGACGCGACTTTAACACCTAGGAAACATGGTGGCATCAGTTCAGCGGGCGCGAAATTCCGCCGATGGGTAACGATCTGGGTGATCGGAACGACGCAGTTCCTGATGGGGACGCGGTAGTTCGTACCGCTAAGTATATGTCCCGTTCCGGCATGTCAAGTAGTGCGGTGAGGCGACCCTAGTCACTCCGGACTTCTTCCGCAGCACGAGGTAAGTAGAACGTGTTACAGTTTCGCGCATGATCCTGGACCGTTTCCGGCTCACCGACCAGGTCGCCGTGGTCACCGGCGCCGGACGCGGCATCGGCGCGGCGACGGCCGTGGCCCTCGCGGAGGCCGGTGCCGACGTGCTGATCTCGTCCCGTACCGAAGCCGAGCTCGCGGAGGTCGCCGAGCAGGTCGCCGCCACCGGCCGCCGGGCGCACGTGGTGCCCGCCGATCTGAGCGACCCGGCCGCCGCCGGCGAGCTGGCGCGGATCGCGACGGCGGAATTCGGGCGGCTGGACCTGGTGGTCAACAATGTCGGCGGGACCTATCCCCGCCCGCTGCTGGAAACCACCGCCGAGTTCCTGGAAGAAGCCTTTCGCTTCAACGTTTCCACCGCCCACGCGCTGACCGTCGCGGCCGCACCGTCCTTACTGGAGACGGGCGGGTCGGTCGTCAACATCTCGTCGGTCATGGGCCGCGTGACCGGCAGGGGCTTCGCCGCGTACGGGACGGCGAAGGCCGCGCTGGCGCACTACACCCGGCTCGCGGCGGCCGACCTCGCGCCGAAGGTGCGGGTGAACGCGATCTCGGTCGGTTCGGTGGCGACCTCCGCACTCGAAGTGGTGGTGGGCAACGACGAGCTGCGCGGCCGGATGGAGGCGGCCACTCCCCTGCGCCGGATCGGCGAGGCCGAGGACATCGCGGCCACGGTCGTGTTCCTGGCGTCGCGGGCGGGCCGGTACGTCACCGGCAAGATCCTCGAAGTCGACGGTGGACTGCAGGCCCCGAACCTGGAACTGGGCCTGCCCGATCTGTAGGAAACGGTTGGCGGAGCTGAGAGGCACCGGGGAAGTGACCATACGCGTGAACCCGCCCTGGCCGAAGGCCCCCGCTATCGCGGTGGCAGGACGCCCTGTTCGTCTACCGTGAGGTGGTCTACCAGGCAGCGTCCTGCCGACGTCGATCGCGGACGCGGGTTCACCATTCAGACATCAGGAGGCGAACGCCGTGCGCGTGGTCCAGTGGAGTACCGGGAACGTCGGCCGCCACGCGCTGGCCGGGATCGCCGCGCGCCCCGACCTCGAACTCGCCGGGGTCTGGGTCTCGAGCGAGGCGAAGGCCGGTGTGGACGCCGGGGAGCTGGCCGGACTCGGCCGCCCGCTCGGCGTCACCGCGACGACCGACGCGGAGGCCCTCATCGCGCTGAAGCCGGATTGCGTGCTCTACACGGCGATGGCCGACGACCGGCTGATGGAGGCCGTCGAGGACCTGAAACGGTTCCTGCGCGCGGGGATCAACGTGGTGTCCAGCAGTCCGGTGTTCCTCCAGTACCCCGAAGGTGTCGTCCCGCCGGACCTGATCGAGCCGATCCGTGCCGCGGCGCGAGAGGGCGGCGCTTCGCTGTGGGTCAACGGCGTCGACCCCGGTTTCGCCAACGACTGGCTGCCGCTGGTGCTCACCGGCGTCTGCGAACGGATCGACGAGGTGCGATGCCTGGAGATCCTCGATTACTCCACGTACGACAACGGCAAGGTCCTCTTCGACATCATGGGCTTCGGCCGCGAGATGGACGACCTGCCGATGCTCCTGCAGCCCGGCGTGCTGTCGCTGGCGTGGGGCAGTGTCGTCCGGCAGCTGGCGGCGGGGCTCGACGTCGAACTCGACGGCGTCGAGGAGAGTTACGAGCGCCTTCCGGCTCCCGAGACGTTCGAGATCGCCTCCGGGACGATCAAGGAGGGGACGGCGGCGGCGCTGCGGTTCGAGGTGCGCGGGATGCGCGGCGGGCGGGCGGTGTGCGTGCTGGAGCACGTCACGCGCCTGCGGGGCGACCTCGGCCCGGACTGGCCGCAGCCGAGCGGGCAGGGTTGCTACCGCGTCCAGGTGACCGGTGAGCCCGAGTACGTGCTGGACCTGCGGCTGGTCGGGACCGACGGCGACCACAACACGGCCGGGCTGAAGGCGACCGCGATGCGGCTGGTGAACGCGATCCCGGCGGTGGTGGCGGCTCCGCCCGGGCTGCTGACCGCGCTGGACCTGCCGTTGGTGACGGGACGGGGCCTGGTCGCTCCCTGAGGTCCTTCAGGGACCCGTCGCCCCTGGGACCCCGGATGTTATGAACGGGACTTTCATTGCAAAATTTGCAATGAAAGTCCCGTTCATAACACGCGAGAGGGAGCGAAGCGGCTACTTTTCCGAGTCGGGTTTCGGGTCCTCGGTCGCCTTGTCGGCGGCGGAGTCGCGCACGGTGTCCGGCGCCGCCGCGACGTCGGCGTGCGCCTCACCCTCGGCGGCGGAGGCGGCCACAGAGGCGGCAGAGGTGCCGGAGGCACCCTCGCCATCGGAGGCACCCGAGGCATCGGGGGCGTCCTCCCGCGGCACGTCCTTGCTCCACAGGGTTTCCGGCGCTTCCCGCGGCCCCCGCTTCGCCGCCAGGACGAAGTACGCGATCGCCGCGGCGAACAGCAGGATCGAGGTCCACACGTTGACCCGCAGGCCGAGGATGTGGTTCGCGGAGTCGGTCCGCATCAGCTCGATCCAGAACCGGCCCGCGGTGTATCCGGCGACGTAGAGCGCGAACACGCGGCCGTGGCCGAGGCGGAACTTCCGGTCCGCCCAGATGACCAGCAGCGCCACGCCGACGTTCCAGAGCAGCTCGTAGAGGAACGTCGGATGCACCGGGCTGTCCGGCAGCGGGACGTGCCCGATCGCGACGCCGTTCAGGAAATCGTTCGGGTCGGTCGGGTTGTAGCGCTGGTAGATCTCCAGGCCCCACGGCAGGTCCGTGTGCGCGCCGTAGAGCTCCTGGTTGAAGTAGTTGCCGAGCCGTCCGACGGCCTGCGCCAGCACGATGCCCGGCGCGAGCGCGTCGGCCATCGCGGGCAGCGGGATCCCCTTGCGGCGGCAGGCGATCAGCGCGCCGACCGCGCCCAGCGCGATGGCGCCCCAGATGCCGAGGCCGCCGTCCCAGATCTTCAGCGCGTTGAGCGGGTTCTTGCCGGGGCCGAAGTACAGCTGGTTGTCGGTGATGACGTGGTACAACCGCCCGCCGACCAGGCCGAACGGCACCGCGAAGACGGCGACGTCGATGACCGTCCCCTTCGTGCCGCCCCGGGCGATCCATCGCCGCTCGCCCAGCCAGATCGCCGCGATGATGCCGGCGATGATGCACAGCGCGTAGGCCCGGATCGGAATCGGCCCGATATGCCAGACGCCCTGGTCGGGACTGGGGATGGTCGCGAGGAACGCTGCCGAGGCGGTATTCACGTCGGCCACCGTAGCGCTTCGGGCGCGTCTTGGGGGCGTCAGCCCTCGACGGCGGCCAGATAGCCCGCGATCAGCGCGGACGCGACCTGCCCGACGGCGCCGTCCGGCGGCAGGAAGAGCTCGTCGTGCAGGCTCGGCGCGCCCGCCGTGTCGCCGAGGCCGACGAACATCATCAGCCCGCGGGTCACCCCGCAGTAGTGCGCGAAATCGTCGGCGCCGAACGACCGGAAGTCGGTGTCGACGCCCGCCCCGGCCCGGACGAGCCGCCGATGCGCGTGCTGGGTGAGCCCGGCGTCGTTGTGCAGCACCGGTTCGCACGGGCTGATCTCCAGTTCGGCCCGGCAGCCGTGCGCCTTCGCGGTGCCGTGGACGACCTCGGCGAGCCCCTCGAGCGCGAGGTCGCGGTCTTCGGCGCGCATCAGCCGCAGCGAGCCGGACAGGCGGGCCTCGTTCGGCACGACGTTCGCCGTCGTCCCCGCCTCGATCCGGCCGACCGAGCAGACCGCGCCGAACACCGGGTCGACCCGGCGGCTGGCGAGCTGCTGCAGGCTCACCACGAGCTGGCTGAGCGCGAGGATCGGGTCCCGGAGCAGATGCGGGTAGCCGGCGTGCCCGCCCTGGCCGCGGACGATCACTTCGAACTCGTCGGTGGAGGCGTTGACCGGGCCCGGCACCGCCGAGACCACGCCCGCCGCGAGCCGGGGCTGGACGTGCGCGCCGATGACCGTGTCGACGCCGTACTCGGCGAGCACGCCGGACTCCACGATGTCCAGCGCGCCGGACGGCGACGTCTCCTCACGCGGCTGCAGGAGCGCGAGGAGCGGCCTCGGCACCCCGACGACGGCCGCGGCGCGGCAGGTGGCGACGAGCGCGGCCATGTGCACGTCGTGGCCGCACGCATGCATCAGCGGCGTCTCCGAAGCCCACGGGACCCTGGTCCGCTCGGTGACCGGCAACGCGTCCAGTTCGGTGCGCAGGGCCACGGCCGGCCCGGGCCCGGTGCCAGGGAACAGCACGGCACGGCCGGTCTTGGCGACCCGGACGCCCTCGTCCCCGCCCAGCGCCTCGACGAGGACCCGCGCGGTGTCCTCTTCGTCCCCCGACGCGCGGGGGTCCGCGTGCACCCGGTGCCGGAGCTCGATCGCGGACGGCAGCTCCGCCTCGACGGCGGCCTCCCACCGGTCCTGCAGTTCGTCCAGTTCCGTCATGTCCCCTCCAGCCCGTACACCCGTTCGGCGTTGCGGTGCCCCACCAGCGCCGTGATCCGGCGCGCGTCCACTTCGGACAGTACGTCCGCGGTGAGCCCCGCGTACAGGAAATCCGACAGCCCTTGCCGGAAGAGCGCGGTGCCGAGGTGGTACAGCTCGGCCAGCCCGAACGCGTCCGTGGAGAACAGCAGTTTCCCGAACGGCACGATCTCCATTGTCTCCGCGATGATCGCCGCCGCACGGTGACCGGCGTTGTGCGTCGCGAGACCCACGTCGATGAACACGTGCTCGAAGACCTGCGCCAGATACGCGGCGTTCCGGTGGAAGGGATAGTTGTGCAGCAGCATGATCGGTACCCCGCACGACCGGGTCGCCCGCAGCAGCCCGGTGAGCAGCAGCGGATCGCAGCGGTGCAGGTCCACGTCGGAATCGCCGAAACCGACGTGGAACTGGACCGGCAGGGCCAGGTCGATCCCGGTCCAGACGAGGAACCGGTGCAGTACCTCGTCCGCGAGCCGGACCGGTTCGCCCGCCTCGATCCTGGCGAGCCAGCGGCCCGCCGCTTCGGCGACCTCGGCGCCGGTGGGCCGCTCCCCCGCCAGGTCCAGGCCGACCCGGTAGGCGGCGATGGACTTGAAGCCGACCGCCGTCGTGGCGCGTTTCGCCAGTTCCCCGGCGAAGGCCGCGGCGAACCCGGCCGCCGTGGTGGATTCGATCACCGCTTCGGCGACCTGTTCGAGCCGGACGATGTCGCGGGCGCGGGCGCCGGACAACGCCGCGAACTGCCCGGTCGTGGTCAGCGTGTCCGGCAGGAAACCGCCGTCGAGCAGGAAGTCGGTCGTGCCGGTGGCCCGCAGGAACCGCGCGTTGACCTCGGCGGCACCCAGTTCGGCGCGGCGGGCCAGATACGCGTCCGCCGGGACATGCGGCGGCAGGCCGAGCATCGGGGCGCAGCGGGCACGGACGGCGAGGCCGATCAGCGAGTCGAACAGGGTCGTGCCCAGTGACGAGACGGTGTCGGCCTCGGTGAGCAGCTGCTCGAACTCGATCCGGCCGAGGTCTCCGGTGACGACCCCGTGGCAGTGATGGTCCACCAGCGGCGTCTCGGCCACGAACGGCAGGATCCCTGGTCCCGGCATGGCGTGTCCCTTCCCGTGATCGGCGAGTGCGCCCCACCCTAGGGATGGAAGCCGTCATGGCAAGTTTCACTGTCCACTTTGGACAAACAGGAGCCGCGTTCGGTCACCGAAACAGACCTGGTCCGGCACCCCGATCGTCTCTAAAGTGACGCTCACTCGCCCACCTCGTCGTCAGCAACGTCGCGCTCAGGACCATCTGCTACATCGACCAGGGCAATGTCCGCTGGAACCTGATCTACGACGACTTCCAGATGCGGACCGGCTACACCTACGCGTCCTACCTGACGACGCAGTCGACGCAGTGGTGCGGGAACGTCGGCATGAAGACAGGCGGCGCCAAGGCCGAGACGTGGGTGCATCTCTACCCGAGGCCCGACTGGGCTTATGAGGCGATGTACCCGGGACACGACGTCGCGGCCGTCTGCACGCTCGGGTTCATCACCGGCCCCGATGGCGTGTCCAGACGCTGGGATCTGTACGTCGACCACGCGAACAACGTCGCCGGATTCACCTGGTACACCAGCTTCCACTCGTCACCGCTGTCCATCACCGAGTGCTGAACCGAAAGGGCCCTTCACCGCGTCGCACGCGGTGAAGGGCCCTTTCGGCTCACGTCAGATCAAGCGGGTGCGACGGCTTTCCGCACCCCGGCGGCCAGTTCGGCCGAAAGCTCGCGTACCGCGTCCAGTCCGCTCGCCGCGGCGGTCACCAGGGCCGAGCCCACGATGACACCGTCGGCGAAACCGGCGACCTGGGCCGCCTGCGCGCCGGAGCGGACGCCCAGCCCGACCCCGATCGGCAGCTCCGTATGCGCGCGGGTCCGGGCGACCAGATCCTCGGCGTGCACGCCGACCTGGTCACGGGCACCGGTCACGCCCATCACCGCGGTCGCGTACACGAAACCCGAAGCCGCCTCGACGGTCTTCGCGATCCGCTCCTCCGAGGAGGACGGCGCGACCAGGAAGATCCGGTCCAGGCCGTGCTGTTCGGACGCGGCCATCCACTCGTCGGCCTCGTCCGGGATCAGGTCCGGGGTGATCATCCCGAGCCCGCCCGCGGCGGCGAGGTCCCGCGCGAAGCGGTCGACGCCGTAGCGGTGCACCGGGTTCCAGTACGTCATCACGACGGCCTTGCCACCGCGCGACGACACCGACTCGACGACCTCGAACAGGTGCTTGAGCTTGAAACCGCTGGTGAGCGCGCTCACCGAGGCGGCCTGGATGGTCGGGCCGTCCATCACCGGATCCGAGTAGGGCACGCCCACCTCGACCAGGTCGGCGCCGCCGTCGACCACCGCGGCCAGCAGATCCTTCGACCCGTCGACCGTCGGGAAGCCGGCCGGGAGGTACCCGATCAGCGCTCCGCGACCCTCTTCGCGCGTCTTGGCGAAAACGTCACCCAACTCGCTCATGCGTTCTCCACCAGGCCGAAGTACTTCGCGGCGGTGTCCATGTCCTTGTCGCCACGACCGGACAGGTTCACCACGATCAGGCCCTCGGGGCCGAGTTCACGGCCCAGCACCAGCGCGCCGGCCAGCGCGTGCGCCGACTCGATCGCCGGGATGATGCCCTCGGTGCGCGAAAGCAGCTTGAACGCGTCCATCGCCTCGGCGTCGGTCACCGGCCGGTACTCGGCGCGGCCGCTGTCCTTGAGCCACGAGTGCTCCGGGCCGACGCCCGGATAGTCCAGGCCCGCGGAGATCGAGTGCGACTCGACGGTCTGGCCGTCCTCGTCCTGCAGCAGGTACGTCATCGCGCCGTGCAGGTTGCCGGGGGTGCCCTTGGTCAGCGTGGCGCCGTGGCGGTTGCCCTCGACGCCCTCGCCACCCGGCTCGAGACCCACGAGACGGACCTCGGGGTCGTCGATGAAGCCGTGGAAGATGCCGATCGCGTTCGACCCGCCGCCGACGCAGGCCGCGACGACGTCCGGCAGGCGTCCGGCCTGCTCCAGGATCTGAGCGCGGGCCTCCTCGCCGATGATCTTGTGGAAGTTCCGCACCATCATCGGGAACGGGTACGGGCCCGCCGCCGTGCCGAACAGGTAATGCGTGGTGTCGGCGTTGGTGACCCAGTCACGCAGCGCTTCGTTGATCGCGTCCTTGAGCGTGCGCGAACCGGTTTTCACCGGGACGACCTCGGCGCCGAGCAGCTTCATGCGGGCGACGTTCAGCGCCTGCCGCTCGGTGTCGACCTCGCCCATGTAGACGATGCATTCCAGGTCCAGCAGCGCGCAGGCGGTGGCGGTGGCCACGCCGTGCTGACCGGCCCCGGTCTCGGCGATGACCCGCTTCTTGCCCATCCGCTTGGTGAGCAGCGCCTGGCCCAGCACGTTGTTGATCTTGTGCGAACCGGTGTGGTTCAGATCCTCGCGCTTGAGGAAGACGCGGGCGCCACCGGCGTGCTCACCGAAGCGCTTGGCCTCGGTGAGCAGCGACGGGCGACCCGCGTAGTCACGCAGCAGGCGCCGGAACTCGTTGACGAAGTCCGGGTCCGTGCGGGCCTTGTCGTATTCGGCCGCGACCTCGTCGACGACGCCGATCAGGGCCTCGGGCATGAACCGGCCGCCGTACGGGCCGTAATAGCCCCGGTCGTCCGGGTCGTGCTCGCCGTGCGGTGTTTCGGTGTACTCCACGCTCATCGAGACGGCCTCGGGCAAGCGGGGTGCGAACCGGCGGTCACGAGCTTGACCAGGGCACCCTTCGGGTCGCCCGAAGCGACGAGCCCTTCGCCCACGAGAACGGCGTCGGCGCCGTGGCCCGCGTACGACATCAGGTCACCGGGGCCGCGGACACCGGACTCGGCGATCTTGAAGACGTCCATCGGCAGGCCTGGGGCCAGCCGCGAGAAGACGTCCCTGTCGACCTCGAGGGTGTGCAGGTTGCGGGCGTTGACGCCGATCACCTTCGCGCCGGCTTCGAGGGCCTTGTCGGCCTCTTCGGCGTTGTGGATCTCGACCAGCGCGGTCATCCCGAGGGATTCGACCCGGTCCAGCAGCGCGATCAGGGCGTTCTGCTCCAGTGCCGCCACGATCAGCAGGACCATGTCCGCGCCGTGCAGCCGCGCCTCGTGGACCTGGTACGGGCTGACGATGAAGTCCTTGCGCAGCACCGGGATGTCGACCGCCGCGCGGACCGCGTCGAGGTCGGCGAGCGAACCGCCGAACCGCCGCTGCTCGGTCAGCACGCTGATCACCCTGGCGCCGCCGTCGGCGTAGTCCTTCGCCAGCGCGGCCGGATCCGGGATCTCGGCCAGATCGCCCTTGGAGGGACTGCGCCGCTTCACCTCGGCGATGACGCCGATACCGGACTCACGCAGGGCCGCGAGCACGTCACGTGGGGGCGCGACCTGGGTCGCGCGCTTCTTCAGTTCGTCGAACGGCAGAGCCGCCTCGCGCTCGGCGAGATCGGCGCGGACGCCGGCGACGATGTCTTCGAGCACGCTCACCGGCGGACCTCACCGGCTGTCGTACTCACGGATTCCTTCGCAAGGTCGCTCACAAAAACCTTCCCCTTCCCGCCGAAACGATGCTAACCCCCGCACGAATACGGCCTGGTTCCGGGTATGTCCGTTACTCCGAATGCCCACCGTGCCATCTTTCCCGGCGTAGATCTCCGAAACCCGCGAATTCCGCTGTCGTCACCGGGCCGCGGTGGGATCTTCGCCGTCGGTCAGCGCCTCCCACAGCTCGGTCTCCGGATCCTTCGCGGCCCGCTTCTTCGCCCCCGGCGCCGAGTACTTCGCGCCGAGGCGCGGCATCCGGCCCGCGCCCTTGATGGCTGCCAACCCCCCGGCGGTCACGAGAATTCCCCCGAGGATCGCCAATCCCCTGGCGCCCAGCATCTGGGCGACGGGCAGCCCGTCGGCGAATCCGGTGAACGCGCCACCGACCACGCCGATCCATACGGCCGCGATGCCCGCGACCGCGAGTACCACCCCGAGCACCCGGCGTGGCCAGCCACCGGTGGCGACCAGCCCCGCCGTGCCCGCCAGCGCGAGCAGGGCGAGCGGAATCAGCGCAACAGCGCGCTGTGACCCGGTTTCGGTGTACAGCACCGTGCCGCGCACGCCGCCGTCGCGGAACTCGGCGAACCAGACGAGCCGTGAAGATCCCCACAACGCCACCGCGCCCAAAAGCAGCCCGGCCACGGCGATCCACAGTGGACGCTTGGCCTTCCCGGCCCGCGGGGCGGCGCCTTCCGGGTCCTCAGACACGAGTGCGGTCACCTGCCGGGTCGAGTTCGTCCGCCGCGATCATCGTCTGCGCCGCCGCGACGGCGGACAGCACGGTGCGGGCCTTGTTGAGGGACTCGGTGTCCTCGTAGTCCGGCACCGAGTCGGCGACGACGCCGCCACCTGCCTGGACGTACGCGACGCCGTCCTTCATCAGCGCGGTGCGGATGGCGATCGCGGTGTCGGCGTCCCCGGCGAAGTCGAGGTACCCGACCACACCGCCGTAGAGCGCCCTGCGGGTCGGCTCCAGCTCTTCGATCAGCTGCATCGCGCGGACCTTCGGCGCGCCCGAGAGCGTCCCGGCCGGGAAACAGGCGGTGACCGCGTCGAAGGCCGTCTTGTCGTCCAGGAGTTCGCCCGTGACCGTGGAGACGATGTGCATGACGTGGCTGTAGCGCTCGACGTCGAAGAAGTCGACGACGCGCACGGTGCCGGGCTTGCAGACCTTGCCGAGGTCGTTGCGGCCGAGGTCGACGAGCATCAGGTGCTCGGCGCGCTCCTTCTCGTCCGCGAGCAGGTCCTTGGCCAGCTGCGCGTCCTCTTCCGGATCGGCGCCGCGCCAGCGGGTGCCCGCGATCGGATGGGTGGTCGCGCGGCCGTCCCGGACGGTGACCAGCGACTCCGGGCTGGAGCCGACGATGTCGAAGCCGTCCAGGCGCAGCAGGTACATGTACGGGCTCGGGTTGGACGTGCGCAGCACCCGGTAGACGTCCAGCGCGTCGGCCTGGGTTTCGATCTCGAACCGTTGCGACGGCACGATCTGGAACGCTTCGCCCGCCTTGATCGCCTCGACGGCCTTCTCGACGGCGGCGTGGAAGTCCGGCTTGGACCGGCGGCGGGTGAACTCCGGCGCCGGGCGGTCGAAGACGGCGGCCGTGGCCGGGGCCGCGACGTGCAGCTGCTGGGTCATCGCGCCGAGGCGCGCGACCGCGTCGTCGTACGCGGCGTCGACCCGCTCGGGCGAGTCGTCCCAGTTGACCGCGTTCGCGATCAGCGTGACCGTGCCCTCGTGGTGGTCGAAGGCGGCCAGGTCGGTCGCCAGGAGCATGGTGAGCTCGGGGATGTCGAGGTCGCGGTCGGCGAGTTCGGGGAGCCGTTCGAGCCAGCGGACGGCGTCGTAACCGATGTAGCCGACCATGCCGCCGGTGAGCGGCGGCATCCCGGGGAGCTGCTCGGTGTGGAGCGCGGCGACGGTCTCGCGCAGCACGGTCAGCGGGTCACCCTCGGTCGGCAGGCCGACCGGCGGCGTGCCGGTCCAGACGGCCCGGCCGTCACGCACGGTCAGCGCGGCGGGGCTGTCGACACCGATGAACGACCATCGGCTCCAGGAGGCGCCGTTCTCCGCCGATTCGAAGAGAAACGTCCCCGGCCTGTCGGCGGCGAGCTTGCGGTAGACCCCGATGGGGGTCTCACCGTCGGCGAGCACGCGGCGGACAACGGGGATGACGCGACGGCCCTCGGCGAGTGCGCGGAACTCGTCGCGCGAAGGGCTGACCGAGCCGAGCCCCGACGGGCTGGCGTGTGCGGCGCTGACCATGTCGCTCATTGTGCTGCAACGGTGCCCGGGGCCGGGACCGGGGGCAAAATTCAAGCATTGTTGAATTTTGCGGCGGGTCCGTTCATGATGACGCCATGGCTGGTGAAGACACTACCGTCCGGCGACGGGGACGGCGGCCCGGCGGGCAGGACACCCGCACGGCGCTGATCGAGGCCGCGCGCGCGGTGTTCGGCGAAAGCGGCTTCGACGGCGCGACCGTGCGCGCGATCGCGACACGCGCCGGGGTGGACGCGGCAATGGTCAACCACTGGTTCGGCAGCAAGGAAGGCCTTTTCGCGCAAGCCATCCTGAAGCTCCCGTTCGACCCGCACGAACTGCTCACGACGCTTCAGGACGGGCCCGACGACGAATTCGGCCAGCGGATCGTGCGCACCTTCCTCACCCGCTGGGACGGCGCGGGCGGCGACGTGTTCCAGGCGCTCGTCCGCAGCGTCGCCGGGCACGAGCAGGCGGCGGCCGTGCTGCGCGGGTTCTTCCAGAACTTCTTCACCAAGGTGATCGGCGGCATCGGCTCCGACAACAGCGCACTGCGGACGACCCTGTGCGCGTCGCAACTGGTCGGCATGGGGATGGTGCGGTACGTCGCGAAATTCGAGCCGATGGCTTCGAGTGAGATCGAGCCTTTGGTGACCGCGATCGCGCCGACCCTGCAGCGGTACCTGACCGGCAAGATCGACTGAAGCGACGGTAAGTGCCGGCCTCGTGAGTGGCAATGACGGTTATTGAGGGGTAAGGCAAAAATGGCGTGCCCCGCCGCGGGACCGGATTGGCTGACGGAAGCCAGTCTCGACCCCAGGTGTCCGCAAGAGACCCCTGTCCGGCCCCGGTCGTCCAATTTGAGTAGTTTGCGCGGTTTTGGGATGGGTCGTGAGTGATAAGTAGCGTTCTAACGCTCTTTATCACTCACGACCTCCTTCGGAACCGTACTTCCAGGCATCGATCGGACACCGAGGCGCTGGTGACTATCCCTTGTGGACAGACATGGGACGCACCCTGCCCCACTTGGGGCCTTCACAGCTGCGAGCCGATCGCGCCATGTTTGGCTTATCTCTCAAATAGAACCACCATTACCACTCACGAGGCTCAGTCCGTGTCCGGCTCGATCTCCTTGGCGGGAACCGTGTGGAGCGTGTCCTTGTGGAACCGGCCGCGCGGGAAGATCACGATCATGTCGGTTTCCTCGCCGCCGACGAAGACGGGAACCTTTCGGAGGCCCTTGAACCGGGGAGCGATCCGCAGCGACCGTCGCGTCTGGAGCAGCTTGTAGTCGTGCTCGAGATAGACGTCGATCTTGGGGAACAACCAGCCGGGTCGCACCGTCGCCGTGGCCTCACGCAGGCCGGTCTTCGAGGCCGAGCGATACCGGCTCCGCCAGAGCCATGCGGCGCACAGGCAAGCCGGGATGCCCAAGAAGGCGGAGAAAGACAGCAGAGTCAGCAAGTCGTCGTCGGAGCCACTGACGGCGTACCCATCGATCACCACGTGGCAGGCGACGAAGAAAGCCAGCCAGGGCACCGTTAAGGCCAGCGCACGCACCTTGAAATGCGACAGCTTCCCGATCAGCGGACCGGCCACTTCGTCGTGGATCGTCGGCGAGACGACATATTCGACTTCATCGGGGTCCGAAGTGGACAGAGGACGGCCGGCGACGCGCGGACGTCTTCTCGAGCGGTCGCCCTTGGCCGATCTTCTCTTCCCTGCCCCCGGTTTCATGCGGTGAGAATAGCCGGGAGCAGCGGCTTTCCCGGATAACGAGTTCACTGTCGCACCGAGGCAACCGCGAACCCCGGCAGCGCGTGCAAGTGAGCAGGCGCCTCGTCGGCGTCAGCCCGCGAGCAGCACCGCGATCAGCGCCAGCGTGCCGGGGACCACCTGTACGAAGAAGATCTTCTTGCTCGCCGTCGCCGTCCCGTAGAGTCCGGCCACGATCACGCAGGCGAGCCCGAAGATCTTGAACTGCCACGCCGTGCTCCCGGTCGCGATCAGCCCCCAGATCAGCGCGGCGGCCAGGAAGCCGTTGTACAGCCCCTGATTCGCCGCCAGCGTCTTGGTCTCCTCCGCGAACTCCTCGGTGGTGCCGAACGAGGCGCGGGCGCGCGGGGTCGTCCACAGGAACATCTCGAGTACGACGATGTACAGGTGGATCAGGGCGACGATGCCGACGAGGATGTTGGCGACGACGTTCACAGGTTCTCACTCTCGTCGGCCAGCAGCAGCCGCTCGTCGGTGTCGAAACAGGTGTGCGTGCCGGTGTGACAGGCCGGGCCGGTCTGGTCGACGCGCAGCAGGACGGTATCGCCATCGCAGTCGATCCGCACTTCGCGCACGTGCTGGACGTGACCCGACGTCTCGCCCTTGACCCACAGTTCCCCGCGGCTGCGCGAGTAGTAGGTCCCGCGCCGCGTGGTGAGGGTGCGTTCCAGCGCCTCGTCGTTCATCCACGCCATCATCAGCACGTCCGATGTGGAGTGTTCGACGACGACGGCGGCGATCAGCCCGTCGGCGTTGCGCTTCAAGCGATCCGAGAGGGCGGGATCAAGCGTCATTCGTGGCTCCGAGGAGGTGCCGTTTCACCGGCATCGAGTTGAGCAGGACCGCCGTGTAGATGTACCCGGCGAAAAGGAGCCCGGAGACGATCTTCACCCAGAAGAGTTCCGCCGCGAGCATGGACAGCGCGTGCAGCAGACCGAACAGGAAGCTGACGCCGAAACCGGCGAACCGCGCCGACGACATCCTCAGCACCAGCCCGGCCACGACGAGCCCGCCGAGGACCACCGAAGTCACCGGCAGCAGGAACGTCCGCGCGGTGGAGTACGGCGCGAACATGAGGATCGCGGCCATGCCCACGTACGCGAGGCCGAGTCCGGCCAGCAGCGCGCAGACGACCTTGACCTCGGTGGCGGCCTTCCATTTGGCCGGGATCATCGGACCACGACTCCCCCGGCGCGCAGCGCGCCCTTGACCTCGCCGATCTTCAACTGTCCGAAGTGGAACACGCTGGCCGCGAGCACCGCGTCCGCGCCCGCCTCGACGGCGGGGAGGAAGTGTTCGAGCGCGCCCGCGCCGCCGCTGGCGATCACCGGGACGCGGACCGCCCGGCGCACCTGGGCAAGTAGTTCGAGATCGAAACCGTTCTTGGTGCCGTCGGCGTCCATCGAGTTGAGCAGGATCTCGCCGACGCCGAGTTCCTCGCCGCGCGCGGCCCATTCGACGGCGTCGATCCCGGTACCGCGGCGCCCGCCGTGCGTGGTCACCTCGAAGCCGGACGGCGTCGGTTCGGTTCCCTCGGGCACCCGGCGGGCATCCACCGACAGGACGACGCACTGCGCGCCGAACCGGCGGGACGCCTCGCGCAGGAACTCCGGCCGCGCGATGGCCGCGGTGTTGATGCTCACCTTGTCCGCGCCCGTGCGCAGCAGGCGGTTGACGTCGTCGTTCGTGCGCACGCCGCCACCGACGGTGAGCGGGATGAACACCTGCTCGGCGGTCCGGCGCACGACGTCGAAGGTGGTCTCACGGTCCCCGGAGGACGCCGTGACGTCGAGGAACGTGAGCTCGTCGGCGCCCTCGGCGTCGTACAGGCGGGCGAGTTCGACGGGGTCGCCGGCGTCACGCAGGTCGGCGAAGTTGACACCCTTCACCACACGGCCCGCGTCGACGTCGAGACACGGGATGACCCTGACTGCGACTGACATGGGGACAAGGGTAGTCAAGGTCGTTCTAAGCTCGCGGAATGGCACAGGCGGGACGGCGGCCGGGGCAGACCGAGACGCGGGAGGAGATCCTCGACGCGGCGCGGCGCCGGTTCGCGGAGCAGGGTTACGACGGGGCGACCGTCCGCGCCATCGCGGCCGACGCCGGGGTCAACGCCGCGCTGCTGCACCACTTCTTCGGCACCAAGCAACGGCTCTTCGCCGCGTCGATGAACCTGCCGGTCGACCCGGGCGAACTGGTCCCCCGCATCCTCGACGGCCCCGAGGAGGAGATCGGCGAGCGCCTCGTCCGCGCCTTCCTCGGCCTCTGGCAGGCCCCGGAGGGCCGCGCGCCGTTCCTCGCGATGATCCGGTCCGCGACCACCAACGATCAGGTCGCGACCATGATGCGGCAGTTCCTGGAACGCGCGGTTCTGGCGAAGGTGGCCGAGGCGCGCGGCGTGCCGAAGGTCCGCGTGGCCGGGATCGCCGCGCAGATGATCGGATTCGCGCTGCTGCGTTACGTCATCGGGCTTCCGCCGTTGGTCGCCGCCTCGGAGGACGAGGTCGTCGCGATGCTGGCCCCGGTCGCGCAGTACTACCTGACCGACGGCGTTCACCGGCCGGACACCCCGCGCGGCTAGCTTCCCGAAAATGCGCATCGCTGCTCTCCTCCCTCCGCTGCTGGCGGCCTCCTTGCTCACCGGGGCACCCGCCGAAGCGAGTCAGAACCCCTCACCCGTGGCCCAGACCAGGGCGTTCGTCGACGACGCCGGTGCGGACCCGGCGAACGCCGACGCCGACGACCCGGCGATCTGGGTCCACCCGAAGAACCCTTCGGCCAGTGTCGTGCTCGGCACCCTCAAGGAAGGCGGGCTGGCCGCCTTCGATCTGAAGGCGCGGCAGCTCCAGCAGCTCGCCGTGCCCGCGGGCGGCCGGTTCAACAACGTCGACGTCATCGGTGACCTCGCGGTGGTGAGCGACCGCGGCCGGGACCGTGTCCGCGTCTACCGGATCGACCCGGCCGGCGCCGCGGCGGGCTCACGGGTGCTGCGGGACGTCACGGATCCCGCCGCCGCACCGGTCTTCTCCGCGTCGGAGTCCGAAGTGGACGAACAGCGGACGGCGTACGGGCTCGCCGCCGGACGCGATCCGCGCACCGGCACGCGCTGGGTCGCGGTGACCCGGCGGCACGAGACCCGCGTGGCGCTCTTGCGACTTGTCGACAAACCGGACGGCACCGTCGGCACGGCTCCGATCGGCACGATCGACCTGCCCGCGTCGTTCCGGCTGCCGAACGGGAAGACGTGGTCGCCGTGCGGCGAACCGGACGAGCGGCCGCAGCTGGAGGGTTCGGTGCTCGACGTCGAGCACCGGCAGCTCTACACCGCGCAGGAGGACGTCGGGATCTGGCGGATCCCGCTGGACGGCGAAGGTTTCGGCCGCCCCGAGCTGATCGACAAGGTGCGTTCGTTCGGGGTGCCGCAACGCTTCGACGAAGCCACCGAAGAGTGCGTCGCCGACGGTCCCGATCCCGGTTTCGGCGGCAAGTGGCTGACGGCGGACGCGGAGGGGCTGACGCTGGCCGACGGCAAGCTGCTCGCGTCGAGCCAGGGCGACTCGCGCTTCGTGCTCTACGACCGCCCCGGCACCCCGAGGCGCGATTTCCGGATCGTCGCCGGACGCGGGACCGACTCGGTCGAGCACTCCGACGGCGCCGCGATCACCACCCGGCCGCTGGGCCCGCTGTTCCCGCACGGCCTGCTGGTGGTGCACGACGGCGAGCGCCGTCCGGCGGCCACCGGCCCCTCCGGCGAGGAGCTCGCGACGACCGGGTTCGCCTTCGTCCGGCTGGAGGCCGTCGTGCGGTGACCGTGTTCACCGACAAAGTTCCGCTCCCCATGCATCAGCCGGCCGGTCTCGCGCGTCCATAGTGTCGAGACCACCGGCTGAGGGGGAACACGTGCCTGCGACCTTCGACGAGTTCGTCGCGGATCGCCTGGACGGGCTCCTGCGCTACGCGACCGTCCTGACCGACGATCCGTATCTGGCGCAGGACATCGTGCAGGAGGTGCTGCTGCGTGCTCAGCAACGCTGGCCGAAGATCGACTCGCCACCGACGTACGTCCGCCGGATGGTGACCAACGAGTACCTGTCGTGGCGACGGCGCCTGTCGGTCCGCCGGGTGGTGTCGTCGTCGCCGGAGGTACTCGACCTGGTGAGCCCGCCGGTCTCCGATCACGCCATCGAGTACGACGAACGCGACGCGATGCTGGACAGGCTCGCGAAGCTCCCGCGCAAACAACGTGCCGCGATCGTGCTCCGCTACTACGAGAACTACTCCGACGAGGAGATCGGCGCGGTACTCCGCTGCGCGACGTCGACCGTGCGCAGCCAGATTTCGCGCGCGCTCGCGACGCTGCGGGAAACCGGGTCGTCTTCGTCTGTTCAGCCCACGGGAGCGCGCAAATGACCCGACTGAGTGAAGAGAACACCGAACGCCTGATCCGGGAGAGCCTCGAACACCTGGCGACACGGGCGCCCGACGGGGCCGAGATCCGCGACGCGCTGGACCAGCGATCGCGAAGCCGTCCGACGATGGCCTTGGCACTGGTCGCGGCCGCGGTCGCGCTCATCGCGCTCGGGGTGCCGCTGGCGCTGCGGGCCTACACAGCCGTCCCCCCGGCTTCGCAGGTGAACGCCGACTGGGCCGTGCTGCCCTACAAGCCGGGGTGGCTGCCCGACGGTTTCAAGGAGACCCTGCGGGCCACGAAGCCGCACCCCGCGCCGCAGACGCGGGAGTGGAGCGCCGGCGAACAGGGTCAGATCCAGCTGACCAGCACCCCGCTGGCCAAGGGCGGCGGGCCGTGGACGATCGCGCCCGCGCCCAATCAGATCATCGTGCACGGCCGGGTCGGCATGGCGGCGGAGGTCTACGGCCAGGGGCTGCTGCTGACCTGGTCCCCCGACGACGTCTACCTGCTGAACTTGAGATTGCTCAACGTCAAGGACCCGCGCGCGGTCGGCCAGCGGGTCGCCGACGAGATGGTCAAGGACGACCGTGCCCGGGTGTCGGGCGAATTGCGGTTCGGCAAGCTGCCCGACGACCTGGAGTTGTCCGGGGTCAGCACGTTCATGACGGTCGGCGGGGGTGCGACCGATCTCGAAGCCACCCGTGCCGGGCAGCCCACGGCGGCGGCGGTCGTCACGGCCTCGCTCCGGGCCGAACGGCCGGACAACGGCGACGCCACGCCCGTGCCGCTCAGGGTCCGGGGCCTCGACGGTTTCGCCCTGCCGCCGAGGGAAGGCAGGCTCGGCCACCAGGACGAAACGGTCGCCGTCCAGGTGGAGGGCGGGCGGTGGCTCATCGTGTCGGGGAAACGGGACCGGGCCACCCTGCTCGACATCGCGAACGGCGTTCAGCTGATCCCCGGCGACTACGGCTGGTTCGGGAAGGTGCCGGAATAGCGGCGGGCGGGCACGGGTTGTCGACGGCATGACGGACACCTACCGCGCCATCGCGTTCACCGAATACGGCGACTCCGGGGTCCTGCGTGTCCTCGAACGGGAGCTTCCCGAGCCCGGTCCCGGCCAGGTCCGGATCGCCGTCCGCGCCGCGGGCGTGAACCCGATCGACTGGAAGATCCGGTCCGGCCTCATGGCCGAGGTGTTCCCGACGACGTTCCCTGCCGTCCCCGGCGGAGACGTCGCCGGCGTCGTCGACGCGGTCGGCGAAGGGGTGTCCGGCTTCGCCGCCGGTGACGAGGTCCTCGGAACCGGCATCGGCGGATACGCGGAGTACGTCCTCGCGGATCCGGCGAAACTGACCCGCAAGCCCGAAGCGCTCTCCTGGGAGCTGGCGGCGGCGCTGCCCGTCGTCGTCGACACCGCCTATCGCGCCCTCAACCTGCTGAACCTCGGCGAGGGCGAGACGCTGCTCATCGACGGGGCCGCGGGCGGTGTCGGCACCATCGCCGTCCAGCTCGCCGTCGCGCGCGGGCTCACCGTCGTGGGCACCGCGAGCGAAGCGAACCACGACTACCTGCGCTCACTGGGCGCCGTCCCGGTGCAGTACGGCGAAGGACTCGCCGCACGCGTACGCGAAGTCGCACCGCAAGGCATCGACGCGTCCTTTGACGCCTCCGGACGGGGCTCGCTGGGCGCCCTGGTCGAGCTGACCGGTGGCCCGAAGCGCGTCGTCACCATCGCCGCGCCGGACGCGGCCGACCACGGCGTCCACTTCACCTCCGGGACACCGTCCGAGCGGGTACCCGGGGCGCTCGCCGAAGGTGCCGCACTCGCCGCCGAAGGCAAGCTCGACCTGCCGATCGCCCGGGTCTATCCGCTCGCCGAAGCGGCGGCCGCCCAGGACGAGAGCGAAGCGGGACACGTCCGGGGCAAGCTCGTCCTGGTGCCGTGAGCCTCCCGGCGGCGGCGAGCTGGCGCCATCAGGATTCGAGGACCGGTCTCGAGGTCGCGTTCTTCCATGGCCACGAAGGTGGCTGGCGGATCAACGGCGCCACGACGGCGGTCGAGGACGGCGAGTCCTGGTTCGTCGAATACTCGATCGCCGTCGACGCCGACTGGCATACGCGGCGGGCGGAGATCTCCGGCCGGTCGGCCACCGGGACCCGGCGCACGGTACTCGAAGCGGACGGCGGCGGGCGATGGCGCGTGGACGGTGTCCCTGATCCGCGCCTCGACGGCTGTTTCGACGTCGACCTCGAGTCGTCGTCGATGACGAACACGTTGCCGGTGCACCGGCTCGGCCTCGCCCTGGGCGCCGCCGCGGAGGCACCCGCCGCGTACGTCCGGGCCGGTGATCTCGCCGTGGAGCGCCTGGAGCAGCGCTACGAGCGGATCGGCGACCGCGATTTCGCCTATACCGCACCGGTTTTCGCGTTCTCCTGCGTGCTGCGCTACGACGAGCACCTGCTGGTCGTCGACTATCCGGGCATCGCGGTCCGGCTGCCCTGAACCACGCCCTCTTGACGAGCGGTTCTCGACGGGCGCAGAATTAAACACATGGCTAATTCGGCGATCACCGTGACCGGCCTGCGGGTGGTCCGCGGCGGCCGCGAAGTCGTCAAGGACATCGGGTTCGAGACACCGCGCGGCCGCATTACCGGCCTGCTCGGCCCCAGTGGCTGCGGCAAGACGACGCTGATGCGCTCGGTCGTCGGCGTGCAGATCGTCGCGGGCGGCGAGGTCACCGTGCTCGGCCATCCCGCGGGTAGCCCGCCACTGCGGAGGCTGATCGGCTACGCCACCCAGAACCCGGCCATCTACGCCGATCTCACCATCGCGGAAGCCTTGCGCTACTTCGCCTCCGTCCTCCGCGCACCACTGTCCGATGTGGACAGGGTGCTCGTCGAGGTCGGCCTCACCGAGCACGCGGACAAACTGGTCGGCTCCCTTTCGGGCGGCCAGCACAGCCGCGCCAACCTCGCCGTCGCCCTGCTCGGGAAACCCGAGCTGCTCGTCCTCGACGAGCCGACCGTGGGGCTCGATCCCCTGCTCCGCGACGAACTCTGGGCACTGTTCCGCCGCCTCGCCGACGGCGGGGCGACGCTGCTCGTGTCGAGCCACGTCATGGACGAGGCCGCGCGCTGCGACCATCTCCTGCTCATGCGCGAGGGCCGGATCCTCGCCGACGACACCCCCGACGGACTGCGCGAACGCACCGGCACGGCCGATCTCGAACAGGCCTTCCTGCGGCTGGTCCGCGCGGCGTCGAAGCCGGAGGTGACCCCGTCGTGAATCCCGCGCTGACCCTGGCCACGGCCCGCCGCATCCTCCTGCAGCTACGGCACGATCCGCGCACCGTCGTGATGCTGATCGTCGTCCCGTCCCTGCTGATGGTGCTGCTGCGCTTCGTCTTCAACTCCGAGCCGGTCTTCAGTCACGTCGCGCCGGCGCTGCTCGGCGTCTTCCCGTTCACGATCATGTTCCTGATCACCTCGATCACCACCCTGCGCGAACGCACCACGGCGACCCTGGAACGGCTGATGACCCTGCCGATCGGCAGGCTGGACCTGCTCTTCGGCTACGCGATCGCGTTCGGCTCGATCGCGATCGTGCAGGTCGCCGTCGCGGCCGGGATCTCACTCGCCTGGCTGGGCCTCGACATCGCGGGCTCGATCGCGATGCTGCTGCTCATCGCCGTCCTCGACGCCCTGCTCGGGATGGCGCTCGGCCTGTTCGTGAGCGCGTTCGCGCGGACGGAGTTCCAGGCGGTGCAGTTCATGCCGCTGTTCGTGCTGCCGCAGCTCCTGCTGTGCGGGCTGTTCGTGCCGCGCGGCCAGATGGGCTGGCTGCTGAACCTGCTGTCCGACGTGATGCCGCTTTCGTACGCCGTCGAAGCGCTCACCCGCGTCACCACTTCGGGCACCGTGGACGCGACGCTGATCCGGAACCTGGTCATCGTCGGCGCGTGCGCACTGGCCGCGCTGGTCCTCGGCGCGGCGACGCTGCGCCGCCGCACGCCCTAGACTCTCCACATGGGATCGGAGTTCGAGCGGCTCGCCGCCGAGAAGTACGTCGTCCTGACCACCTTCCGCAAGAACGGCACCCCGGTGCCGACACCGATCTGGCTGGCGGGTGACGGCGGCGAACTGGTTTTCTGGTCCGAGCGGAAGGCGGGCAAGGTCAAGCGCATCCGCAACAGCGGCCGCGTCGAGGTCCAGGCCTGCGACCTCCGCGGCACCAAGACCCATGGCGCCGTCGTCGCGGGCGAGGCGCGGCTGCTGGACCTCGAGGAGACCGAACGCGCGCGCAAGGTGATCGCCCGGAAGTACGGGATCGTCGGGCAGGTGACCATGTTCTTCGGCAAGCTGCGGGGGCCGAAGGACCGGACGGTGGGAATCGCGGTCAAGCTGGTGGAATGACCTCGGTCTCATGGCGGTTCTAACCGTCATCACCACTCACGAGGCGTTTTGGTGGGCCCGCATGGCCGCGGCCATCGCCGCCGAATCGTGGTCCGGTCCGCAGCCCTCGACCAGGATCAGGTCGCCCGGGATGTGATCCGCCCGCAGGTGCAGGATCTCCTGGTACGCGGGCGAGTCGTACCACTCGCGCGCCGCCGCGGCGCTCGGGAACTCGATCATCACCAGCGTCCCCGGCCATTCGCCTTCGAGGACCTGCACCTCGGCTCCGTGCACGAGGAACTTCCCGCCGAAGGGATCCAGCGTGCCCTGGATCCGCTCCAGGTATTCGAAGACCTCTTCGGCCGTCACGGCGGGCGGGCGAAGGTGGACGAGTCCGTAGGCGGTCATGGTGTCCCTCCAGGTTTTCGTTGTCCTGGAAGGAATCCTGACCGAACGCGCGCGTGGCGTCGATTACCTGGGAGGTAAAGCGGGGCGTGAGGCGCGGTGACACCTACGCCACAGGGAGCAAAGGTGTCGGGTGACAAGCGCGCGAGTTGTCACTCAAGGTGAGGGGTGTGTGGAAATAGAGACGCTCACTGTCTCTATTTCCACACACCCCTCCCCATCTCCACCAGTCTGGCCGGGCCGATCACGCGGGACTTTGCGGATTTCTGGTCATCCAACGTCCCAAAATCCACACAGTCGAGACCTCGGCCGGTGAGACATCGGGTCACGGAACCGACCACAACGCCGACGTAGCCCGCGTGAAGGCCCCCTTCCCTCGGCTGAGCCGAGGGAAGGGGGCCTTCACGCGCTACCGGGCCGAGTCGGTCCCGCCACGGGTGTGAAGCTCAGAACTCCGCGACGGCTGCGAGCGCCTCGGGCAGGGTGAACGCCCCGGCGTAGAGCGCCTTGCCGACGATGGAGCCCTCGACACCGTCGCGCGCCAGCGCGGCCAGCGCGCGGAGATCGTCCACACTGGACACTCCGCC
This sequence comes from Amycolatopsis orientalis, assembly GCF_000943515.2. NCBI lineage: Bacteria > Bacillati > Actinomycetota > Actinomycetes > Pseudonocardiales > Pseudonocardiaceae > Amycolatopsis > Amycolatopsis orientalis. The sequence goes on from NZ_CP016174.1 coordinate 6,397,048, forward strand.
GGAGGCGATGACCGGCGCGTCGGTGCGGGCGGCGACCTCGCGGAGCAGGTCGATGTTCGGGCCCTGGAGGGTGCCGTCCTTGCTCACGTCGGTGACCACGTAGCGCTGCGCGCCGTCACGGTCGAGCCGGTCGAGGACGTCCCACAGGTCGCCGCCGTCCTGCGTCCAGCCGCGCGCGGACAGCCGGTGCCCGGCCTCGGTGATGCGCACGTCCAGCCCGATGGCGACGCGGTCGCCGAAGGAGGAAACGACCTTCGCGGTCCACTCCGGGTCTTCCAGCGCGGCGGTGCCGAGATTGACCCGGCGGGCGCCGGTGGCCAGCGCGGCCTCCAGCGAGGCGTCGTCGCGGATGCCGCCGGACAGCTCCACCTGGACGTCCAGCTTGCGGACGACCTCGGCGAGCAGTTCACGGTTCGAGCCCTTGCCGAACGCGGCGTCGAGGTCGACCAGATGGATCCACTCCGCCCCGTCACGCTGCCAGGCCAGCGCCGCCTCCAGCGGGCTGCCATAGGAGGTCTCGGTGCCGGCCTCGCCCTGGACGAGTCGCACGGCCTGGCCATCGGCCACATCAACGGCGGGAAGGAGCGTGAAAGTCACGGGCACACTCTATGACAGGCGGTTACGGGATGTCCCCAAGGGCGCACCCCGCCGCGGTCGTGAGCGGTGAGGGCGTTAGCGCCGAGGGTGTTTCAGGTACCTACCGGGTGTGAGTTAGCGGGTGGCCGTGAAGGCCTCCTTGAGGGACTCTGGGTCCCTCAAGGAGGCCTTCACGGCCGGCTCGGACCATCGCCACCAGGCTCGGTGACGCCATCACCACTAAGAGGGAGTTCGGTCAGAACGTCACTTACTCACGACATCAGAGGGTGCCCAGCCAGTTGCGCAGCAGGTGCGCCCCGGCGTCCCCGGACTTCTCCGGGTGGAACTGCGTCGCCCACAGCGGCCCGTTTTCGACAGCGGCGACGAAGTCCTGGCCGTGGTTCGCCCAGGTCACCTTCGGCTGCTGCCCGGCGAGCCCGGAATCCAGCTCCCAGGTCCGCGCCGCGTAGGAGTGCACGAAGTAGAACCGCGTGTCGGCGTCGAGCCCCGCGAAGAGCTGGGAGTCCTCCGGAGCGCGCACGGTGTTCCAGCCCATGTGGGGCAGGATCTCGGCCTCCAGCCTGTCGACCGTGCCGGGCCACTCACCGGTGCCCGCGGCCTCTTCGCCGTGCTCGACACCGCGTTCGAACAGGATCTGCATCCCGACGCAGATGCCCAGCACGGGACGGCCGCCGGCGAGGCGTTTGCCGATGATCTTCTCCCCCGACACCGAGAGCAGCCCCTCCATACAGGCGGAGAAAGCGCCGACACCGGGGACGACCAGGCCGTCCGCCTCGAGCGCGGCATGGGGATCGGCGGTGACCTCGACGTCCGCGCCGGCGCGCTGGACGGCGCGTTCGGCGGACCGGAGATTGCCGGACCCGTAGTCCAGGATCACCACACGAGGAGTAGCCACGCGCCCCAGGTTAGCGGACCGGATTTTCTCCGGATTCCACGTTTGACTCTTCATTCGTTCGGGTAATAACCACGCCGAGTGAAAGGCCGGCGCAGGACCGCCTGCACTTCTGGAGGAACGATGCGGGACGCCGACGACCTGACCAGCCTTCTTCGGGCCTGGCGCGAGGACATCGAGAGTGTCCCTTTCCCGAGCTTCGCGGAGTTGCTGATCCCCGCGCAGAAGCAGCGCTCCGCCCCCGTCCGGACGGCCACGGCATCGGTTCAGGTGACGAAGACCACGGGATGGCGCGATCTCTGACACCCGACTCCGGTCGTGTGTGTGGTTTTCTTCGTAGAGCCACACCCCACCGAGCCGACCAGGAGTGACCGCATGAGCAGCAGCCCGGATCCGCGCGACTTCCTCGATCTCGACGCCGAACTCTCCGCGGAGGACCGGGCCATCCGTGACGCCGTGCGCGCGTACGCGCACGATCAGCTCCTGCCGAACATCGCCGAATGGTACGAAACGGGCGTTCTCCCCGCCGCCGAACTCGCGAAGGGGTTCGGCCAGCTGGGCCTTCTGGGCATGCACCTGGAGGGCTACGGCTGCGCCGGGACCAGCGCCGTCGCCTACGGCATCGCCTGCCGCGAGCTGGAGGCCGTCGACTCCGGGCTGCGCAGTTTCGTCTCGGTGCAGGGTTCGCTGGCGATGTACGCGATCCACAAGTGGGGCACCGAGGAGCACAAGCGGGAGTGGCTGCCGCGGATGGCCGCCGGTGAGGCGCTCGGCTGCTTCGGCCTCACCGAACCGGACGCCGGCAGCGACCCGGGCAGTATGCGGACCCGCGCGGTGCGCGACGGCTCGGACTGGGTGCTGAGCGGCACGAAGATGTGGATCACCAACGGCACCGTCGCCGACGTCGCGGTCGTCTGGGCGCAGACCGACGACGGCGTGCGCGGCTTCGTCGTCCCCACGGACACGCCGGGGTTCACCGCGAACGAGGTCAAGCACAAGCTGTCGCTGCGGGCCTCGCTGACCGCGGAACTCGTGCTCGACGGCGTCCGCTTGCCGGAATCGGCGGCGTTCCCCGAGGTCCGGGGTCTGCGCGGCCCGCTGTCCTGCCTGAACGAAGCGCGCTACGGGATCCTGTTCGGCGTCGTCGGCGCCGCGCGGTCCTGCTACGAATCCGCGCTCGAGTACACGCTGAGCCGGGAACAGTTCGGCAAGCCGCTGGCCGGGTTCCAGCTCACCCAGCGCAAGCTCGCCGACCTCGTCGTCGAGGTCAACCGCGCCGGGCTGGTGGCGCTGCGGATCGGGCGGCTCAAGGACGCGGGCACGTTGCACCACAACCACGTCAGCTTCGGCAAGCTCGCCAACGTCCGGTCGGCTTTGGAGGTCGCCAGGACCGCGCGCGCCATGCTCGGCGCCAACGGGATCTCGCTGGAGTATCCGGTGATGCGGCATATGTCGAACCTCGAAACGGTGCTGACCTACGAAGGCACCGAAGAGATGCACGCGCTGTCACTGGGCCAGTCGGTCACCGGGCTCGCCGCCTTCCGCTGAGCGCACCGAAACTGTCGGTGGGGCCCTCTAGGGTCCGCCGCATGACCGATTCCGCCGAGTTCCAGTCCGTCGTCGAGCTGCGCCGGTACACGCTGCACCCCGGCCGCCGGGACGAGCTGATCGAACTCTTCGAACGCGAGTTCGTGGAAACGCAGGAAGCCTGCGGGATGCGCTTGTTCGGCCAGTTCCACGAGGTGGGCGAACCGGACAAGTTCGTTTGGCTGCGCGGTTTCCGGGACATGGAGACCAGGCGGGCCGCGCTGGGGTCGTTCTACTTCGGGCCGGTGTGGCGCGAACACGGCCCGGCGGCGAACGAGACGATGATCGACGCTTCCGACGTCCTGCTGCTGCGGCCGTCCGGGCCGGGATTCCCCGCTCCGGACGGCGCATCCGATTCGCGGGTGCTGGTGACGATCTGCCATCCCACCGGGCCGGTGAAGGAGTTTTCCGAGTACTTCGCGGACACCGTGGCTCCGGCACTGCGGGAGTCCGGCGTGGAGACCTTCGGCCACTTCGAGACCGAGCCCGCCGAGAACACCTTCCCCCGCCTTCCCGTACGGGAGAACGAGACGGTGTTCGTCTGGTTCGCCAAGGCCGCCGAAGAACACCGGGAACTTCTCGACCGGACGGGCGCCGGGCTCGCGAGCAGGCTCGAACGTCCCTGGCAGCGCCTGGAACTCACGCCGACCCCGCGGTCACGCCTGCGCTGAAAGGAGTTCCGCGAGCCCATCCGGATAAAGGATCGCCTTGCCGCTCGCCACGTCGGCCAGCGGCAGCCAGTGCACGCGTGTGCCCTCATCGAGGACGACGCCGACCTCGTCGCGCTCGTAGAACGCCTTGTCGGCCAGTCCGGCGGCGAACAGGAACACGATCTCGTGCCCCGCCCTGCCTTCGTAAGTGAACACGTTCTCCAATACCGCGATCTGTTCGACGGCGGTCAGCTCCGCGTCGAGTTCCTCCTTCAGTTCGCGGCGGACCGCTTCCGCCGCGGTCTCCCCGAACTCGATCCCGCCGCCGAGCGGCCGATGATAGGTCTCCCCCTTGGCCTCGTCGCGGCCTTCGAACACCAGGAGGTCGTCACCACGGCGGACGATCGCGAGCGCGAGCGGGCGGATAGCGGGCATCCACCGAACCTAGTGGAGGAATTCCTTGACCGACAAGGCGATGGACCCCGCGTCGAGACCGTGCGCGAGATCGTGGTCGGCCATCTCGCCGTAGATCCGCACCTCGGCCTCGCGCCGGACTCCGAGCGAGAGCAGACGGTGCGGCTTTTCGGACAACGCGTCCGAAACCGCGTGCGCCGACGTTCCCGCGAGGTAGGGCTCGATCAGCACGACGTCGGTGGTGCCCGCCGCGGCGACGGCCGACCGCAGCCCGGCGGCGTCGAACGGCCGGATCGTCGACGTGTACAGCACGGTCACGTCGAGATCGGCGGTCGCTTCCAGCGCCCGGTCGAGCATCGGCCCGACGGCCACCACGACACCTCGGCCGCCTTCACGCAGCGTCTGGAATCCCGCGCCCAGATGCGATTCCGCGTTCTCCTGCGCGGAGAGCCGGAGGTAGACGCGCCCGTCGCCCGGGATGGATTCCAGCAGCAGCCGCCGCGCTTCTTCGGGGTGACCGGGTACGTGCACGGTCCAGCCGGGCAGCGTGTCGATGAGGGCGACGTCCCCGGGCGCCTGATGCGTCCGACCGGCGGTCGGCATGTCGTAGGAGGCACCCGCGGACACCAGCACAGCGCCGGTGTCCTGGTGGCCGAGATCGAGTTTGATCTGTTCGAACGCCCGCTCCACGAGGAACGACGAGAAGGTGTGGACGATCGGGCGCATCCCGGCCAGCGCCAGCCCGCCCGCGGTGCTCATCATCAGCTGTTCGCGGATACCGACGTTGACCACGCGGTCCGGATGTTTCCGCGCGGCGAAGGCGAGTTGTGCCGCGGAGATGTCGGCGAGCACGACGGCGACGTTCGGGTCGGCGTCGAGCACCTCGGCGGTGGCCTTGAGGAATGTTTCACGCATGTCCACGGGTTCAGGCCTTTCGCTCGACGGTCGCGACCACGGCGAGCGGCCGGTCCGGATGGGGTGCGGTGAAGGCGGCGTAGAGGGCGTCGTGGTCCCGGCCGTCGACGGTGCGGGTCGTCCAGCCCTCGACCTCGAATCGGCGTGCGATCCCGCCAGGCCAGCCATGGGTGGCCGAGGAGTTGTCGATGACGACGACGGTCAGCTGTGGCATGCCGATCCGGCCCGCGACCGCGATGGCCTCGGAGTTCGAGCCTTCGTCGAGTTCGGCGTCGCCGATCAGCGCGACGACCTTGGCGTCGCGGAATCCCTTGGCGCGCAGGCCGAACACGGTACCGACGGCGATCGGGAGGCCGTGGCCGAGCGAACCGCTGGAGATCTCGGCACCGGGCAGCCGCGCCCGGTCGGGATGGTGCCCGAGCCGGGATTCCGCCGAGGTCCAGCCGGCGAGTTCGTCCTCGCCAAGGAATCCCTTCTTCGCCAGGACGGCGTAGTAGGCCATCGGGCCGTGGCCCTTCGACAGCAGGAAACGGTCGCGGCCGGGATCACGGAGATTGTCGGGAGTGATGTCGAGCACGCGATCGTAAAGCACCCACAGGACGTCCACAGTGGACTCGGCCGCGGCCTGGTGTTTCTCGTCCCCGGTCATCAACGAGATCAGTCTCGGCAGATCCTCGTAGCCGGTTTTCGTGTCGGTGGTCATGGAATCGAGCGTGCAACCTCGACTTAGGTCGAAGTCAAGGCTAGCCTGGCGACGTGACGAGACTGGCTGAACACCTGAGCATCGGGCAGGTCGCCGACCGCAGCGGCGTGCCCCATACCGCTTTGCGCTTCTACGAGGACAAAGGGCTGATCAGCTCGGAGCGCTCGGCGGGCAACCAGCGGCGGTATCCGCGTTCGGTGCTCCGCCGGATCGCCTTCATCCGGGCCGCGCAGCGGGTCGGTCTCAGCCTCGACGACATCAGCTCGGCACTGGAGACCTTACCGAAGGACCACGCCCCCACCAAAGCCGACTGGGCGCGGCTTTCCCGCGGCTGGCAGGACGAGCTCGACGCGCGGATCGACGCGCTGCAGCGGCTGCGTGACAGGCTGACCGGCTGCGTCGGCTGCGGTTGCCTGTCCTTGCGCAGCTGCGGGCTCTACAACGCCGACGACCAGATGTCCCGGTTCGGCCCCGGCGCGGGGAAACTGCGTCCGGCCGCCGAGGGCGGCATCTGAAATCCGTTGCCACGCGGGTGCCGGGTATGCGTCACTGGGACGCGAAATGGAAGAAAGACAGCTCATCCGAGTCTCGAAACGACTCTCCCGGCACCTGCGGCACGCGCCCGGTGACCTCGGTATCACCCTGACCCCCGACGGCTGGGTCGAAGTGGACACCCTCTTGGCCGCCTTGCGACGCGACGGGCTGAACCTGACCAGGGCCCAGCTCGACGAAGTCGTGGCGGGCAACGACAAACAGCGGTTCGCCTTCGACGAAAGCGGGCTGCGGATCCGCGCCAGCCAAGGCCACAGCGTCGACGTCGACCTCGCGCTGCCCGCGGCCATCCCGCCGGACGTGCTCTACCACGGGACCGTGTCCCGGTTCCTTGACGCGATCCTGCGCGAGGGACTCCGGCCGATGAAGCGGCACGCCGTGCACCTGTCGGCGGACCCGGCCACCGCGCGGACCGTCGGAGCCCGGCGCGGTGTCCCCGTCGTGCTCACCGTCGACGCGCGGGGCATGGCCGAGGCCGGGCACGAATTCCAGGTGAGCGCGAACGGCGTCTGGCTCACCGCCGCCGTCCCGCCGGGATTCCTGCGCCGTCCCTAGCGCGGGCGGTGCCTGCCTTGCCCCCCTCGCCTCACGCGGTGGGCCCCGGACGGCGGCGCGGCCGGTTCAGGAGCTTGCGGGCGACACTGATCAGCGTTTCCCGCAGCGTCTCGGCGTCGAGTGAGGCGAGGTCGGGAGAGCCGCCGGCGAGGGCGATCCCGGCGAGCAGCACCTGCGCGGTCACGATCGCGGCGAGGTCCGGATCCGGGCCGACCAGGATTTCGAGCAGCCGGTTCTTGAAGGTCTCCGAACTGTGCACCGACTTCTCGATCGCGCGGGCGATGCCGGGGTCGCTGGAGAACAACGCGACCAGCGCGCGGTGCCGCACCACGAGATCGACGAAACCGTCCAGCAGATGGTCGATCTGCGCGCCGCGGGTGCGCTGGGCGCGGGCGTCGTCGACGATGCCCTCCAGTTCGCGCAGCACCGGCTCGGCGACGGATTCGGTGATCTCCGCCTTCGTCTTGAAGTGGTAGTACACGGCCGCCTTGGTGACGCCGAGGGCGTCCGCGATCATCTGCAGCGAGGTGCCTTCCACGCCGTGTTCGGTGAACAGCCGCAACGCCGTCTGGAGCAGTCGCGTGCGGGTGTCCTCCACGTGGACGACGTCCATGTTCCCTCCTCATTCAGCCGTCGGAGGCTACGTCAAGTGTAGGGCCACGGCCAAACGGGTACTAGCCGTGCGGCTAGTCACATACTTGCCGATCGGCTTGTTGGGCCCTAGCCGATCGGCTAGCTTGGAATGAACCTGATCGAGTGAACGGGAGACTTCTGTGGCCAGCTTCCTTTACCGCCTGGGCCGGCTCTCTTTCCGGCGCCGGGCACTGGTGACGGCGGTGTGGGCCGCCGTCCTGGTCGCCCTCGGCGCGGGGGCGCTGACCCTGTCCGGCCAGCTTTCGAACTCGGTGAGCATCCCCGGCACCGAGTCGCAGAAGGCGATCGACCAGCTCGCGGACCGGTTCCCCGAGGCCGCCGCCGGTGGCGCGACCGCGCGGGTGGTCATCTCGGCCCCTGGCGACATCACCGACGCCGCCGGGCGGGCGACGATCACCCGTCTCGTCGCAGAGCTCAAGAACGCGCCGAAGGTCGCTGGCGTGGTCGACCCACTGCAGATGCAGGCGATCTCGCCCGACAAGCACGTGGCGCTGGCGCAGGTCAGCTACCGCGTACCCGGCTTCGAACTGACCGACGCCGACCGCGCGGGCCTGATGGCCGCGGCGGATCCCGCCAAGGCCGCCGGGTACACCGTGGAGTTCGGCGGTGACGCCGTCCAGGCGATGCCCGCGACGAACGCCACCGAAGGCCTCGGGGTCGCCGTCGCCGCCGTCGTCCTGATCATCACCTTCGGCTCGCTGCTCGCGGCCGGGATCCCGCTGCTGACCGCGCTCATCGGGGTCGGCATCGGCATGGCGGGGGTCACGACGGCCTCCGGTTTCCTCGAACTGAACACGAACACGCCGGTGCTCGCGCTGATGATCGGCCTCGCCGTCGGCATCGACTACGCGCTCTTCATCGTTTCCCGCTATCGGCACGAACTCGGCATCGGCCGCGATCCCGAGGAGGCCGCCGGCCGCGCCACCGGCACGGCAGGCTCCGCCGTGGTGTTCGCCGGCCTGACCGTGATCATCGCGCTGGCCGGCCTGACCGTCGTCGGCATCCCGTTCCTCGGCGAGATGGGCATCGCCGCGGCGATCACCGTCGCCATCGCCGTCGTCATCGCGCTCACCCTGCTGCCCGCCATCCTCGGTTTCGCAGGCGGCAAGCTGGCGGGCGGCAAGATCCGCCTGCGCCGCAAGGAAGGCGCGACGACGCACGGCGAGCGCTGGGCGCGTTTCGTGGCCCGCCACCGGATCCCGGTGCTGATCGCCGCGATCGCCGGACTCGCGATCGTCGCCGTCCCGGCCGCGAGCATGCAGCTCGGCCTGCCGAACGACAGCACCGCCGCGCCGGACAGCACCCAGCGCAAGGCCTACGAAACCGTCAGCCGCAGCTTCGGCGAGGGCGCCAACGGCCCGCTGGTGGTCGTCGTCGACCTCGGCGGCAGCACTGACCGGCAGGCCGCGCTCCAGCAGGCCGCGGCGGGAATCGGCGGACTCAAGGAACGCCCGATCGTCACGCCGCCGAAGGTCAACCGCGACGGTGACCTGGCGCTGCTGACCGTCATCCCGAAGAGCGGCCCGAGCAGCACCGCGACCGAAGACCTCGTCAGCGACATCCGCGGCCTGAACGCGGGCCTGGGCGCGGCCACCGGCGCGTCGCTGGCGGTGACCGGCCAGACCGCGGCCAACATCGACGTCTCGGAGAAGCTCGCCGACGCGATGCTGCCCTACCTCGCGCTCATCGTCGGGCTCGCGTTCCTGTTGCTGATGCTGGTGTTCCGCTCGGTCGTCGTCCCGCTCAAGGCGACGCTGGGCTTCCTCGGCTCGGTGGTCGCGACGTTCGGCGCGGTGGTCGCGGTGTTCCAGTGGGGCTGGCTCACCGATCTGCTCGGGGTGAAGACGACCGGCCCGATCATGAGCATGCTGCCGATCCTGCTGATCGGCGTGCTGTTCGGGCTCGCGATGGACTACCAGGTGTTCCTGGTGACGCGGATGCGGGAGGAGTACGTCCACGGCGCCGATCCGCAGCAGGCGATGGTCACCGGTTTCCGGCACGGCTCCCGGGTCGTGGTCGCCGCGGCGCTGATCATGATCAGCGTGTTCGCCGGATTCGTCCTCGCCGAGTCCGCGCTGATCCAGTCGATCGGGTTCGCGCTGGCCTTCGGGGTACTGGTGGACGCGTTCGTGATCCGGATGACCATCGTGCCGGCCCTGATGTCGCTGCTCGGGCGTGGCGCCTGGTGGCTGCCGAAGTGGCTGGACCGGGTGCTGCCGGACGTCGACGTCGAAGGCGAGAAGCTCACGAAGCAGCTCGACACCCCTGACGAGCGGGAGCTGGTCCGGAGCTGAAGGACGCTTTCCCCGCATAAGACGCGGTGAAGGGGACTTTCCTCGCATGACATGCGAGGAAAGTCCCCTTCAGCTCATAGGTCCGCTTCGGTGCGCCCCAGGACCAGCCGGTCGAACAGCGCGCCACCGCCGTTGGACCGCAGCCCCAGCCCCTGGATCACCGGCGGCTTGCCCCCGGTGATCGCCCAGAGGTCGATCCGGACCGGCGTCCACTCGGTGGGCGGCGGGCCCGGCACCCGGTGCTCCGCGAGCACGGTGTGATCGAGCCATTTCGAGTCCCCGACGGACGCGCAGACGGCGAGGCCCGGCCACGGACCGCCGAGCCGCAGCCCGATCCCGGTCGTCGCCGGCGATGTCGCCTTCCACGCGAACTGGAAGTACCGGTACTGACCGGGCCCCGGATTCTCCGCGATCTTGAAATCCCAGTCCGGGACCGCGTGCCCGAACGGCGCCCGGTACGCCGGATGCGCCTCCCCCGCCGTGGTCAGTTCCAGGCTCGTCCCGCCGGAGAACGCGCCACCCTGGCGGAAGCCGAACGTCGGCGGGTACAGCATCATGTCGAGATCCTTGACCCGTTCGTCGAACAGCACCGCCCTCGGCCGTTTCGCCAGGACGTCGCGATGCGCGTTCCCCAGCTGTTCGCCGTGGAAGACCAGTTCGCCGAGCCGGAGGTTGCCGTTCGGCCAGCTTCCGCCGCCGGTGCTGACGAAGCGGAACCGCGACGCTTCGATCGGCCGGTCGAACACGTGGCTGTGAAGGGCCTTGTCGGACAACAGCAGCGGGCCGTCGCGCCAGACCTCGCCTTCGCCGTCCCACCATTGCAGCCGGACGTCGCGCAGCCACGACTCGGGATGCGCCGGATCCTCGGCGAAGGTGATCCCGGTCAACCGCACCTGCGTGCGGAACGTGTCGACCTTGAGCACCAGTTCGTCGCGCCATCCGCTGTTGACGAAACCGATGTCGTGCCAGCGCAGCCACGGCCCCGGCGGCGGATCCGCCTTGCCGTCACGCAGGAGGTCGGCGGGGTACTGGCCTTCGAGGACCTGCTTCGGCCGCACGGACTCCGCGGTCACGAACGCCTTCGTGTCCGCGATGAGGTTGGGCACCAAGGGCAGCGGTTCGGCGGAGGCGTTGCCCCAGCCGGTCTTGCGGGTGGTCGGGGTCGGATCGGGTGCCCGCAGCTTCGAGCGCGCGTCGGTCTCGACCGGGGCTATGCGGCTCCGCCACCGGGGCTGGAGATTCGCGCCGTACCGGACGACGGTACCCATCCAGGTCGCGACGAGCAGGTCGCCGCCGGGGAGCCACGACGGCACCGGCAGGGCACGCAGATCCTGCCGCGTCAGCACCACTCCCGCCGCGTCGAGGACGTACAACGTGCCGAGTTCGCTCCCGGCCGCGATCCTGGTGCCGTCCGGCGAAACCCGGGGACGACGCATCAGGTCGTCGCCGGTGAAGGTCCACAGTAGACCCCCGGTCGCGGTGAAGGCGCTGAGCCGTTCGCCTTCGGTCACGGCGATCAGTGAGCCGTCGGCGGAAAGCGAGACCTCTTCGGCGGCGACCGGGAGGGTGTTGACCAGAGCGCCGTTCCGGAGCACGAAGACCCGGCCGCCGTCGGTGTCGGACCAGATCGCGATCGTCTTGCCGTCGGTACTGACCGCACCACCGAGGAACACTCCCGTACGGGCGGGCCGCACCGACCAAAGTTCGCGTCCGTCCACAGCGGACAGTCCGGCGATCCTCCCCTCGGCGAACGCGACCAGCGTCGTGTCGTCCACGGCCAGCAAACGGTGCGGTGTCCGGCTCGTCGTCCACCATTCCCGCGCCCACAGCTGTTTCCCGGCCTTGTCCCACACCACGAGACCGAGATCGCCGGACGTCGCGACCCAGGTCCCGGCGGGCGCCACCGCGAAGTTGTCCAGCCCCGTGTCGTGGATCCATTCCCCGCGTGCCCAGTCCGTCGCGCGTTTGGGGAGGCCGAACAGGGCGAACCTGCGGCGCGGCGTCCCCGCTTCGTCGAGCAGGTACAGGTGGTATCCCTCGGCCGTGTCGAGATCGAAACCGCGCGCCGCGAACCCTCCCTTGTGGACGGACGGCGCGAGGGCGAAGTGGTGCCCGATCTTCCGCCGCCAAGTGGTCTTCCCGGTGGCGAGGTCCACACCGTACAGATTGTGATCCCAGGTGAAGCAGCCGAGCATCGCCGACCTCCCGTCGGCCGACACCGCGACGTCGCGGACGTGCGGGCCGAACCGGTCCGGGGTGACCTTCGGGAGTTCCTTGTGCACCAACGGAACGATCGCGTACAGCCGGGCGGGCTCGCTGCGCAGGTCGGCGGTGAACCGGCCGCCGATCAGCGAGACGTCCTGGCCGGTCAGCACGTCGACGACCCGGTGCAGCAGCGGCAGCTCGACGTCGAGTCCGGCCATGACGGGCACCCGGTGCCCCATCGACAGGCCCACCCGCCACATCTGCCCGGGGTCCCAGTCGAGGAGGGTGTTGTTGACCGCCAAGAGGTACCGGATGTCGCCGTCGACCCATTCGGACAGCAGCACCTCGGGGTTGTCGCAACCGGCGACCGGCCGGACGTCCGCCAGCACCTCGCGCACCGTTTCGGCGTGGTCGAGGAAGTAACCCCGGAAGCGCGGATACGCCGAATCGTCGTTGTGCGCCACGGGATCCTGGCTGACCTTGTCGAATCCGACGCCCAGCGGCGTGAACCCGGTGACCAGTTCCGGACGGCAGGTGGAGTCGAAGTAAACCGGCACCCCGCTCTCCCGGAGGGCCGCGGCCAGCGGCGGATCGAGTTCCATCCGCTGCCCGACGAGCAGCACCGCGTCGTACCGCTTGAGCACTTCGGCGCTGACGTCCTCGGTGAACACGAACGATGCGGGCCGGTGCGCGTACAGGCAGGCGTTGTAGGCCTCGAAAAGGGAATCGAAGTACTTGCCGCCGATCTTCCCGTTCCAGCCGCTGATCCCGCCTTGCCTGCCCTCGACCCGCTGCATCCGGGTGGAGACCACGATCGCGACCCGGTCACCGGGGCGGGCCGCGGCGATCGCCGGTCCCACTTCGGCGGCGAGACCGAACGCCGCCCGCAGGACCGAGGTCTTGCCCGCGCCCCCGGCCCGCGGGTCACCGAGCTGTGCGCCGGTCCCGCCGGTACGCGGGTCAGCGGCGGTGTGCCCGACATGCTGACGACCGGCGTCGCCGACCATGCCGGTGCCGTTCACCCCGCGCATCACCTGCTGCAGCAGAGTCGGCAGGAACATGCCGCCGGTACCGTCGTCGTTGTACAGCTCGGGGTGACCCCAAGCCGGTTTCCCCGGGCGGCGGTAGAAGTCGACGGCGTGCCCGGTGACCTGCGGCGGCTGGATCTGCTCGGACTGGTCTGCAGGTCGACCTCGTCGGCGCCCTCGAACAGGATCTGCGGCGGGCTCTGCACCGCCCGGTACGGCGCGGTCATCGCGCTGATTCGGCCGGGTGCCACCGAATCCATCGCGGCGCGGAACAGTTTCTCGGCGTCGACCTTGTAGGCGAACGCGCGGTCCGACACCGTGTCGAGCACAGGGGACCACTTACCGGTCTCGTCCGCCACCTTCCACGCGGCGAGGTACGCGGCCTTCTCGGTTTCGTCGGCGGCTGCGTCCGCGCCGAGTTTCGTCAGCCACCAGTTGGCCGCCCAGCTCCAGCCCCGGAAAGCCGGATACGCGGCCAGCAGTCCGGTGACGGTCTTGAGGTCCGCCACCATCTTCTCCGGGGTTCGGGTGTCGTACGGCTTGCCGAGCGGCAACCCGGCGTCCATGTAGAGCAGGATTCCCTGTTCCTCCATGGACCGCGAGCCGTAGCCGGCGATGGCGCGACGGCTCCAGTCTTCGAAGTACGCCTTGTCCGGCGCGACCGCTTCCGGGTCTTTCCCCAGTCTGGCAACGGTTTCGTTATCGGCCGGGATCTTCTGGAAGCGACCCTCAGGTCCGTGTCCGATGCGGTCGGCGAACAGGTTGACGCCGAGTTTCCCCGCCCGGTCCAGGTGGGCGGCGGTGATCTCCGGGACGTCCGCGAAGCGCGGGATCTGTGCCTTCCCCCGAGGATCCTCCGGAAAGCTCTGGACATAGTCGCCGTGCTGCACGATATGGAAGTCAGGCCGGTCGGTGAGCCCGGGCCCGATTTCGAGGTACTGGGGCGCGACGGTGAAACCGGGGACTTCGGCGTCGAGCGTGTAGCGATCCGGCTGCAGGTCGCCGTCGAGGCTCACCTCACCCTTGCCGTTCGTGATCGCGACGTCACGAAAGCCGATCTCCTTGCCCGCCTTGAGGATGCGGAGCTTGACGACCGAAGGAAGCGCCGTCCCGGGCTTGGCCCGCGCGAGCAGCGTGACCGGGATCGGCTCGCCGCGGCCGTAGTAGAACCGGTTGAGCGGGGTCATTACGGACACCGTTCCGGCCGAGCCCGGCGCGCGGACCTCGACTACACCGTCCACTGTGTACTCCGAGTACCTTCCGGCCACATCGGGCGAGATCCGCAGGTGGTAGAGGCCGCGAGCGGTGGGCGGCGCGGTCACGGCGCCGCCGTCGACCCGGAGTTCGGTGAACTCGGGGACACCGAGCGGGCGGATCCAGACCCGGAACCGCGGAGTCGCCTTCCACCGGCCGCTGTCGTGGGTGATGCTCAGCGGGACCGGCCTCCCTGCTGTCCAGACAGGCTCCGCGTAACCGACCGTCAGCCGCTCGACGTCGGCGGTCACCCGCCGGAGCGGCTTCCCGGTCGCGCGGTCGTACACCTCGAACAGGGCCGTCGGATCGGTGCGCTTCAAGAAGATCTCGCCACCGCGGACGCGAAGATTCGAGACCGGGTAGCGGGTGTCGGGCAGCTGCAGGGTGAGCGTCCCGGCCGGACCGCCGTTCTCGTCGAAGATCCGGACCTCGTTCCCGGACACCAGGACGTAGAGCTTGCCGTCGTCGGCGATGTCGACCCCGCCGAGGTGCGCGCCCGCGGCCCGGACCGGGAGGTTCCACAGCTGCCTGCCGTCGAAGCCCGTGACGAAGACGCCGGACGGCCAGGACGTGTACAGCCTGGACCGGCTCTCCGAGACGCGCATACCCGCAAGGCCCTGCTTCACCGTCTCGCCCAGCGGCGGCAGCTCGTAGACCGCGACCACGCCGCCGGGGTTCAGCCGGAGGGCCCGGTTCTCGTACTGGTCGATCGCGTAGAAGTCACCCGACTCCCCCGCCTCGACCGCCGACGGCGCGCTCCAGCCCTTCGCGTCGTTGGTGGTGAAGTCGTCGATATGGCCGAGGGCGCCGAACCCGTCGTCCCAGAACGCGACCCGGTGCGGGAAATGCGCCTCCGCCGTCGCGATCGTCCCGGCCGCGTTCGCGGTGGCGGCGAGCGCGGAGTACCCCGCCTCACCGGCGAACGGCGACGAACCGTCCAGGCCGGTCCTCAGCACGCGTCCCGCGTAGGTGAGGTAGGCCCGGCCGTCGCGACCGAGCCCCAGCTGCGCGCCCGCGATGTCGAAACCCGGGTCGTACCGTGAAACCACCTGCTCCAGGATCATCCTGTTCCCCTCCGCCGCGGATCGTGCCCGGATACTGACAGCGGGTCGGCGGCGGAGGGGTGTCCTAAAGGGCAGGAGAGCGGGCCGTCTCCGGTGCGAGTTTCGTCCTCGCTTCCCCCAGGGCGAAGCCGAGCAGGTTCAGGCCGCGCCAGTGCTCGGCGTTCTCCACCCGCGGATGGTCGGCGGCGAGGCCGATCCCCCAGATCGTGTCCAGCGGGCTGGCTTCGACCAGCACGCGGTTCTTGGTGCCGAGCAGGAAGTCGCGCAGTTCCGGATGCTGCCCGAACTTCGCGACGGTTCCGTCGAGGACGATGCCGTAGCGCTCGTCTTCCCAGCGGCTCTGCTCGAATCCCCGCACTTCCCGGCCCAGCGCCTTGGCTTCACGCGGATGCCGGGCGCGCAGGATTCGCGCGGCGCTCTCGGCGTCGTCGAACAAGAGGGCTTTGCGCCACATCATGTAGTGCTCGGCCGTCGAGAAGGTTTCGCCGTCGATGGTGAACCGGGCGGGCCACCACTGGCTGAAGCATTCCGGCCCGATCGTGCCGTCACGCCGGGGCTGATGGCCCCAGAAGAACAGGAATTTGACGCGCTTCCCCGCTCGTTGGAGCCGGACGACCTCGTCGACCGAGCGCGGGTTCAGGGACATGCGTGAAAGCATGCTCGCCCCTCGGTCCGGCGCGCACGCGATTTACCGGTCGGCGGCCTCAGGCCAGCCAGGCGATGGCGCCGCCGATCGCGAGGAGGGCGGCAAGGCCCAGCACGACGGCCAGGAACTTGACGCTCTTCCAGGTCGCGTAGACGCCGCCGATCAGGAAGCCGCCGAGCGCGAACAGCAGCACGGCGATGGTCGAGTTGCTCACGCCGCCACCTTGCCACATCCGCGCGCCCGGGCCCCCGACGCCCCCGGCCGCCCTCGCGTTTCGTCCTCTGGATGCGGTCCTTGCGCGTGCAACTACCGCATCCAGAGGACTGAACGCATGGCTAGAGGACACCCTTCGTGGACGGGATGCCGCCAGCGCGGGGGTCCGGCTCCGTGGCGGCACGCAGAGCGCGCGCGACGGCCTTGTACTCCGCTTCGGCGATGTGGTGCGGGTCCCGGCCGTGCAGGACACGCACGTGCAACGCGATCTGGGCGTGGAACGACAGCGAGTCGAACACGTGCCGCGTCAGCACGAACGGGTAGTTCCCGCCGATGGTGAAGCTGTTGAACTGCTCCGGCTCGCCGAGGTGCACGCAGTACGGGCGCCCGGAGACGTCGATCGCGGCGTGCGCGAGGGTTTCGTCCATCGGGATCCACGCGTCGCCGAACCGGCGGATACCGCTCTTGTCGCCCAGCGCCTGCCGCAGCGCCTGGCCGAGCACGATCGCGGTGTCCTCGACGGTGTGGTGCGCGTCGATGTGCACGTCACCGGTCGCCTGCACCTTCAGGTCGAGCGAGCCGTGCACGCCGAACGCGGTGAGCATGTGGTCGTAGAACGGGACACCGGTGTCGATCTCCACCTGCCCCGTGCCGTCCAGGTCGAGCTGGACCGAAATGGACGATTCCCTGGTGGTGCGGTCCACCTTGCCGACGCGACTCATCGCGGCACCTCCTTGCTGGCCTCGAGAAAGGCGTCGTTCTCTTCCGGCGTCCCGATGGTCACCCGCAGATGCCCTTCGATGCCGACGTCCCTGATCAGCACGCCGTTGTCCAAATAGGACTTCCAGGTCGCGGGCGCGTCCGCGAAGCGTCCGAAGAGGACGAAGTTCGCGTCACTCGGGACCGGGGTGAATCCCAAGCCCAGCAACGATTCCACCACCCGGTCGCGTTCGGCCGCGAGTTTGGCGACCGAAGCCAGCGTCGCGTCCGCGTGCCGCAGCGCCGCCCGCGCGGCGGCCTGCGTGAGCTTCGAGAGGTGGTACGGCAGGCGCACCAGCTGCAGCGCGTCGACGATCGCGGGCGCGGCCGCGAGATACCCGAGCCGCCCGCCCGCGAAGGCGAACGCCTTGCTCATCGTGCGCGACACGATCAGTCGCGACGGGTACTCCCCGATCAGCTCGACGGCGCTCGGCTGCGACGAGAACTCCGCGTACGCCTCGTCGACCACCACGATGCCCGGCGCCGCTTCGAGCAGCCCGCGCAGCTCGCCGAACGGGATCGACCCGCCGGTCGGGTTGTTCGGGCTGGTCACGAAGACGATGTCCGGGCGGCGTTCGCGCACCAGCGCGGCCGCCTTCTCGGTGTCGAGGGTGAAATCGTCGCGGCGCGGCACCGGCAGCCAGTCGGTGCGGGTGCCCGCCGAGATGATCGGGTGCATCGAGTACGACGGCTCGAAGCCCAGCGCCGTGCGGCCGGGGCCGCCGAAGGCCTGCAGGATCTGCTGCAGGATCTCGTTGGACCCGTTGGCGGCCCACACGTTCGACTCCGAGAGCAGCACGCGGGTGGAGACCGCGAGGTAATCCGCGAGGTCCTGCCGCAGCGCCACGGCGTCGCGATCCGGGTAGCGGTGCAGCGACGCGGCCTCGGCGCGGACGGCTTCGGCGACGTCGGCCACCAGCTCGTCCGGCGGCGGGTACGGGTTTTCGTTGGTGTTGAGCCGGATCGGCACGTCCAGTTGCGGCGCGCCGTACGGGGTCTTGCCCCGCAGGTCCTCCCGCAACGGGAGCGAGTCGAGCGTGATCTCCTCGCCGATGGTCATGCCCGCTCCCCCTCGAACCGCGCCGTGATGGCCTCGCCGTGCGCGGGCAGGTCCTCGGCGTTGGCGAGTGCGACGACCCGGCCGGCGATCTCGCGCAGCGCGTCCTCGTCGTAGTCGATGACGTGCACGCCCTTGAGGAAGCTCTGTACCGAAAGGCCGGACGAGTGCCGCGCGAACCCGCCGGTGGGCAGGACGTGGTTCGAACCGGCGCAGTAGTCGCCGAGTGAGACGGGCGCGTAGGCCCCGACGAAGATCGCACCCGCGTTGCGCACGCGAGCGGCGACCTCCCGCGCGTTCGCGGTCTGGATCTCCAGGTGCTCGGCGGCATAGGCGTCGACGATCCGGATGCCGTCGTCCACAGTAGACACCAGGATGATGCCGGACTGCTTGCCGCTCAACGCCTCCGTCACGCGCTCGGCGTGCTTTGTCGCGGCGACGCGGCCGGTCAGTTCCTTGTCGACCGCGTCCGCGAGTTCCTCGGACGTGGTGACCAGCACGCTCGCGGCGAGCGGGTCGTGCTCGGCCTGGCTGATCAGGTCGGCGGCGACGTGCACCGGGTCGGCTGTCTCGTCGGCGAGGATCGCGATCTCGGTCGGGCCGGCTTCGGAGTCGATGCCGATGATCCCGCGCAGCAGCCGTTTCGCCGCGGTGAGGTAGATGTTGCCCGGCCCGGTGACGATGTCGACCGGTTCCAGCGTCGTACCGTCGGTGTCGGTGCCGCCGTACGCCAGCAGCGCCACGGCCTGCGCGCCGCCGACGGCCCACACCTCGTCGACGCCGAGCAGTTCGGCGGCGGCCAGGATCGTCGGGTGCGGAAGCCCGCCGAACGCGGCCTGGGGCGGCGAGCACACCACGAGCGTGCCGACACCGGCGATCTGCGCCGGGACGACGTTCATCACCACGGTCGAGGGGTACACGGCGAGCCCACCCGGCGCGTACAGCCCGACGCGCTCGACCGGGATCCAGCGCTCGGTCACGGTGCCGCCGTCGACGACCTCGGTCGTGACGTCCTGACGACGCTGATCGCCGTGCACCTTCCGCGCGCGGACGATGGCCTCCTCCAGCGCCTCACGGACGGCGGGGTCGAGGTTCTCCAGCGCGCTGGTGAGTTCCGAGGCGGCGACCCGCACCCCGGTGGGACGGACCTTGTCGAACTTCTCGGTGTACTCGAGAACCGCCTCGACGCCGCGCTCGCGGACCGCCTCGACCACCGGCCGTACGTGATGCAGCGCCGCGTCCACGTCGTACTCGGCACGCGGGAGCGTGCGCCTGAGTTCGGCAACGGACGGGACCTGTCCACGCAGGTCGGTACGGTTCAGCATGGCTCAAGGGTACGAGGTGGCCGGATCGCGCCGAGCAGGCACACTGGGGTGGTGACCAGCGATCCCACGATGAGGGAGGCCGCCGTGCCGCGAATCGGGTTGTGCCAGCTCACAGCGGCCGAGGATCCCGAAACGAACCTGAAGCTGATTCGCGAAGGCGTGGCGGCCGCGGTGGACGGCGGCGCGCGGCTCGTGGTCTTCCCCGAGGCGTCGATGGCGCGTTTCGGCGTCCCGCTGAAGCCGCTCGCGCAGCCGCTGGACGGGCCGTGGGCGTCCACTGTGGCGTCCATCGCCGAAGAACACGGCGTCATGATCGTCGCGGGCATGTTCACGCCGTCGCCCGACGGCCGCGTGCGCAACACGGTGCTCGTCACCGGCGGCGGACAGCACCTCGGCTACGACAAGATCCACCTGTACGACGCGTTCGGGTTCGCCGAATCCGACACGGTCGCGCCGGGGACGGCGCCGGTCACGTTCGAGGCCGAGGGGGTCACGTTCGGCGTCGCGACCTGCTACGACATCCGCTTTCCCGAACTGTTCCGGAAGCTGGCCGAGGAAGGCGCCGACATCGTCCTCGTGCCGACGTCCTGGGGCGCGGGCGACGGGAAACGCGAGCAGTGGGAGGTACTGGTGCGCGCACGCGCGCTCGACTCCGGCTGCTGGGTCGTCGGCTGCGGGCAGGCCGACCCGGCCGCGAGCGGGACGCGGGTGAACCCGAAGGCACCGACCGGGATCGGTTACTCGACGGTTTCCGACGGCTTCGGGCGCGTCCACATCCAGCTGGGCGCGGGACCGGAGACGGTGGTCGTCGACCTCGATCCGGCGGTCAGCGCGAAGGCCCGGGCGGCGACGGGGGCGTTGGCGAACCGTCGCCTTTGACATCGACCGAGCGCTCGAAAAAGGACTCGAGCACCACGATCGTCTGCGTTCCGGAAACGCCTTCGATGGCGTACAGCCTGCGCAGCGACGCCTGTAGTTCTTCGGTGGTCGGCGTGCGGACCTTCACCAGCAGCGTTGCCGGGCCCGCGATGACGTGCGCCTCCACCACCTCCGGCAACGCCTCCAGCGCGGCCTTGGTCGGCGAGTCGCCCATCCACGAGTTGGCCTCGACCAGCACGAACGCCATCACTCCCCGGCCGACCGCGGCCGGGTCGACGTCGACGGTCGTACGCCGGATGACGCCCTGCTCCCGCAGTTTGCGGACCCGTTCGTGCGCGGCGCCCGCGGACAACCCGACGACCTTGCCGAGCGCGGCGTACGCCTGAGTCGCGTCCTGCTGCAGCTCGGTCAGCAACATGCGATCCACGTCATCCATGCCTTGACCATATCAAGTTCGGCGATACATGCTCTAGACAAGATGTCATCCAGAACAACTGGGGTTTCCATGGACAAGGTCAAGGCACGATTCGAGGCTCTCGACGAGCGGTTCGCCCGCGTCAACGGGGACGAGTGGATGCAACGGCTGCACACCGGCTGCCGGTGGACCGAGGGGCCCGCCTACTTCCCCGCCGGCCGGTACCTGGTCTTCAGCGACATCCCGAACGACCGCGTGCTGCGCTGGGACGAGACCACGGGCGCGGTCGGCGTGTTCCGTGAGCCCGCCGGGTTCCACAACGGGCACACGGTCGACCGGCAGGGCAGGCTCGTCAGCTGCGAACAGGGCAACCGCCGGGTGACGCGCACCGAGCACGACGGGAGCACCACCGTGCTCGCGGAGACGTATCAGGGCAAGAAGTTCAACAGCCCCAACGATGTCGTCGAGTCCTCGGACGGCGCGATCTGGTTCACCGACCCCAGTTACGGGATCGACAGCGACTACGAAGGCCATCAGGCCGAAAGCGAGATCGGCGCCTGCCACGTCTACCGCGCCGACCCGGTGGACGGCTCCGTGCGGATCGTCGCGGACGACTTCAGCCGTCCCAACGGGCTCGCCTTCTCCCTCGACGAGTCGCTGCTCTACATCGCCGACACCCGGCAGAACCCCAGTCATCTCAGGGTGTTCTCGGTGGACGGCGGTCGGCTTTCGGGTGGCGGGATCTTCGCGACCTGCGACGCAGGCGGTTTCGACGGCGTTCGCGTGGACGCGGCGGGCCGGGTGTGGGCCGCCGCGCACGACGGCCTGCACTGCTTCGCGCCCGACGGAACGCGGATCGGGAAGCTGCACGTGCCCGAGGTGTGCTCGAACCTGACCTTCGGCGGGCCGCGGCGCAACGACCTGTTCATCACCGCGTCGAGTTCCGTGTACACGCTGCGGGTGAACTTCTCCGGACCCCGCGTTTAGTCCTCTGGATGCGGTCCTTGCGCAAGGCAACTACCGCATCCAGAGGACTAAACGCGTGGGTGACTGGCGCTTGGGCGGCTAGTGCGCAGGGGGCTAGCGCAGCAGGCCTTCGCGGATCGCCACCCGCACGAAGCCGGCCCGGCGCCGTTCCCCGGTCTTGTCCCGGATCCGGTCGAGGTAGGACCGCACGGTCCGCACGCTGATGTTCAGGATCTCCGCCACGTCGACGTCGCGTTCGCCCGCCGCGACCAGCCGCAGGACCTGCTTCTCGCGTTCGGACAGCACGATCTTCGGGCCGGCGTGCCGGTCTTCGCTGTCCTGGATGATCATTCCCGCCAGCGTCGGCGACACGTACGCGTTGTCGTCGGCGATGGTGCGGATGGCGCGCAGGAGTTCGTCGCCGTCGACGTCCTTGGAGAGGAAACCCTTCGCTCCGGCCTGCATGGCGCCCAGCACCTCGGGTTGCTCGGCGTGCGCGGACACCACGAGCACCTTGTGGCCCATCTGCCCCACTTCGAGCACCGCGGCGGCGTCCTGGACGCCGCGCAACTTCAGATCGAGGACGACGACGCTGCCCGGAGGCTGCTCCTGGACGGCGAATCGCGCGACCGAATCGGCCACGGCGCCCAGCGCGATGTCGGGCGCTTCGGTGAGGACACGTGCGACGGCGTCCCGGTACAGCGGATGATCTTCGATCACCCCGACGTTGATCGGTGTGGTGCGTTTCGGCTGCTGCTCGTCTGCGTTCACCGGCGTCCTTCGAATCCGCCCGCGTCGTCGCGGGGCGCGACCGGCCGAGACGGGCCGGGCACCTCCGGCGGAGACGCGAGCCCGAGCTGGATGGCCTTGCGGACCAGACCGGCCCGCCTTCTTTCTCCGAGTTTGTCACGGATCCGGTCCAGGTAACCGCGGACCGTCCGGACCCCGATCCCGAGGATGCGGGCGATGTCGACGTCGCGTTCGCCCGCCGCGACCAGCCGCAGGACCTGCTTCTCCCGCGCCGACAGCGCGACGTCCGGGGCCGACACGGGACGGTCGGCGTTGTCCTTGATGATCATTCCGGCCACCACCGCCGAGACATAGGCCCGCCCCCGCGCGACCGTCCTGATCGCGGTCAGGAGTTCCTCCACGTCGACGTCCTTGGACAGGAAACCCTTGGCACCGGCGGCGATCGCGCCGAGCACCTGTTCGGACTCCGCCTGCGCGGACACCACCAGCACGTGATGGCCCAGTTCGCACACCTGGAGCACGGCGGCCGCCCCGGCGATCCCCGGCAGGCCGAGGTCGAGCAGCACCACGCTGCCGGGCGGCTGCGGATGCACGTGGAACCTGGCGACCGAATCGACGACCGCGCCCAGTTCGATCCCGTCGGCCTCGGTGAGGACCCGGACCACGGCGTGCCGGTACAACGGATGGTCTTCGATCACCGCGACGTCGACCCGGTCGGTCTCCGGCCTGTCTTCAGTCATCTGCACGTTCCGCTCACCCCGTCCCACCCGCCGCGGACACCGTGCGGCCGGCCTGCGCCGGATCCAGCGCGGGCCCCCGCGGTACCAGTGACAGCAACCCATTCGGAACCGGTTGCCGTTCGGCTTGGCCGTAACCGAGGGAAGCGAGGGCCTCGGTGCTCGCCACGGGGTACTTGAACCCCGTGTCGGTCACGACGTAAACCGTGCCGGAACCTGATTCCGTCACCACCGCGCCTCCTGACGGAGGCACGAAAACCTCGTCGGCGACCAGCGCGTCCGTCCGCGCCGTCACCGGGATCGCCTTCGCACCTTGCGGCAAGGGGACCTGCGCGGAGATAACGATTCGAGAACCCTGTGCGCATAACGTCACGGACTGTCCGGTAACGGGCGCTTTTCGCGGGATCCGGTCCGGATACTCCGCGGGATCGGCCCCGCCCGCCCTCGCCGTGCCGACCTTCGGCACCGCGGCGACGTCGGCCGCGCGCACCGCGACGGGGGCCGGAACGCCGTTGTAGGCGTCCGCGTTCTGCGGCGTGTTGAGCACCAGGCTCGCCTCGGTCTGGCCGATCGGTTCGAGGCCGTCGGCGCGGACGAGGTAGTACGAGGTCGCGTCGCCCGGCGACGCCATCGCGTCGATGACGCCGAGCACCGAACCGACCTTCGTCGCGGTGTCCCCGACCCGCGGACCCGGTCGGCCGGCGTCCTCGATCGCGCGGTAGGCCAGATCGCGTCCGGCGGCGACGGTGCCGATCCAGCGGGAGGAGACCGCGATCGCCGGATAGGTGTCGAACTGCAGGGCCGCGGCGGCCTCCGGGGTGAGCTTGTAGCGGCGCCCGGCCGTCACGAGATAACGCTCTCCCTCCGGGACGCGGACCACGACGGCCTGGTCCTTCGGCAGGTCGATCCCGGCGGCGGGCGCGCCGAGGAGCACCGTCGTCGCCGGTTCCGCCGACGCCGGCGCGTCCTGGGTCGTGCGCGAGCAACTGGTCCACGGCGTGGTCACCAGCGCGGCTTTCGCGGGCAGCGAATCGGGGGCGCCGGGAATGCCGATCTGCGCACCACGCGGCGCCTTCGCGAGCTTGTCCGCGGGGACGGTCACGGTGGCTTCGCCGTTGCCACCGGCCATCAGCCGCGCGGAGGCGTAGTTGAGCACCGGATGCAGCGCGCCGTCCTGGCCGAGGATGTACCGCGCGCCGGTGTCCTCCTCGACGATCACCTTGCCGCCCGCCAGCCAGTCCTTACCGCCGGAGGGGTTCAGCAGGCCGATCACGCCGAACACCGCGGTGACCAGCAGGGCGACGCCGAGGCCGCACAAGGTCCCGATCACCAGTCTGCGGCTCGGGGCGACCGGATGGTTGGCGTCCGCCGAGACCAGGGCCGAAACCAGCCTCCTGCGGAGGAATTGGTAAGCCTGGATCTGGTCCCGCTGCGTCCACACGCTCCCGTCCCCCGCCGTTCGTAACCGCCCCGATCGAGGGTGCTCACGTTAGGTTCCGACCCGGTTCGCGGTGAGGGTAATTTTTACGCCCTCGCGCGCGTGAGAGGGCACTACCGTCGGGCGCGTGCACGGAGGAGGGGAATTCCTTGTCGGTTGAAGCCCCGGTCCGCCCGGTCCCGGATCAGGCCCCCGCACGCGGTGTCGCGGGTGCGGCGCCGCTGCCGTGGCTGCTGCCGATCCGCCCGCTGCAGGCGGCGTTCTGGGAGATCGCCGGGATCGCCGTGCTGCTGGCCTTCACCGTCGACGGGATCCCTCAGGCGGCACGCATCAGCATCACCGCGGCCGCCGGTGTCCTCGTGCTGACGACGTCGATCCGCTTCGCCGGACGGCACGCCGCGGGCTGGCTGGTCACCTGGGCCGGTTACCGGTTGAAGCGCCGTGACAAGGGCGAAGTCCCCGATCCGCTGCACCGGCTCGCCGGTCCCGTCCGGGTGCGCCAGCACGTCGACCGCGCGGGCAACCGCTTCGGGGTCGCCGAGGTCGGCGACGGCTGGAGCGCCATCGTGCGGCTCACCCCCGGCGCGGTGGCACCCGGCCCGGACCTGCTGATCGGCATTCTGCGCGAAGCCTACGCGGGCACCGGGATCCCGTTGTCCAGCGCGCAGTTGCTGACCTGGACCGTCCCCAATGGACAGTCGTTGCTGCGGGTCCGCTGGCTCACCGTCCGGTACCGGCCCGAGGACGCGCCGATCGCGGCGCTCGCCCGCGGCGGCGGCGAACTCGGCGCCCTGCGGAGCACCGCCTGCGCGGCGCTGTCGCTGATGGGTTCGCTGGCGGAAGCCGGATTCGAGAGCACCGTGCTCGAAGCCGGTGAGGTGGCGGAGGAACTGCGCGTCGCGCTCGGCAGCGGCCGGGACGCGCCCGTGCACGGCTGGCGTTCCTGGGACTGGGGTGGCGCGTCGCAGGTCTGCTACCGGCCGCGGTCGGAGCGGGATCTCGCGCGGACACTGGATCTTCACGTACCCGGCTCGGCGTTCACCGCGACTTCGTACACGCTGCGCCGTACCCCTGGCGGGCGGGAGAGATCCGAGGTGACCATCCGGGTCGGCGGACGGCCCGGAGCGGAGCCGGTGCGGCCGAAGGGGATCGCGGTGATCCCGCTGCACGGACGGCACGCGGCGGCGGTCCGGCGGACCCTGCCGCTGGCGCTGGAGGACTGAGGGGACGGTCCGTGGAGGATTCCTTTCCTCTCTGAGGGTAGGGAAGGAATCCTCCACGGACGTAACGTCGCCGCCAGGCGGGGGGGGTGGGTCAGTTCCGGACGGCCTCGTAGACCCCGGCGATCATGCCGACGAACGGGATCAGCGACAGCAGCACCAGGAACTCGATGATGTCGAGAGTCCTTGCCCAGTACGGAGAACGACGTCCCTTCGCGACCCGCGTCGCGTAGGTGAGACAGACGCCCGCGGCGACGACGACGGCGCAGCCCGCGCCGAACACGAACGAACGCGGCCCGCCCGCGGCGAGCCAGGAACCGGCCGCCGCCAAGGCCGCCGCGCCGAAACCGATGAGCACGAGCCGCTGAGAACGACCGGCGAAGGCGCGCGAGCGCAGCATCAGCGCCAGTCCCAGCAGTGCGCACAAGCCCGCTTCCCAAGCCCCGCCGGAAGCCGACAGAACCACCGAAGCCGAAACCACGACAAGGCCGAGCGCGACGAGCAGCCCGGTCAGCAACGCCTGCGCGTAGGTCGTCCCACCGACCATGTCCTCGCCCAGCGAAGGGTTCTCGTCGGCGCGGAACGCGTCCATGTCGTCGGGCACCCGAGGCAGCGGCAGTCTGCCGAGCCGCAACGCCAGCATCGGCGCCACCGCGGCCAGCGCCGTCGCCACGACGGCGACCACGGCGGCCGCCGAAACCGGGCGGACGTCCGCGAGCACGGTGATGGCGGTGGTGATCGCGCCGAGCCCGGCGGCGACCGTCACCGCGACGAACCAGGGCAGCCGGTCGGCCACCGAAACGGCCGCGATCACGCCGTACACGGTCACGACGGCGAGCCCGACGGCCAGCGGTCCCGCCGACAGCGAGAACAGCGGATGCGGCGGGAGGATCGACATCCCGGCCAGCAGCGCGGCGCCGACGCCGGCGAGCGCCCCGGCGGCACCGGCTTCCGCGTCGCCGTACGCGCGGCTCAGCGCCCCGCCACCGAGCACGAGTACCAGCGCGAGCAGTCCGGTCCCGATCGGCGCCAGCACACTGCCGGACGCGGCCGCCTGCACCAGCAGGCCACCCGCGAGCAGCAGCACCACCGACGCGACGATGCCCGCCTTGCGCGCCACCGCCGGTCCCCAGCGGCCGGTGCCCGATTCGGCGACGCTGGCGATCGAGTCGACGACGTCGTCGAACAGCAACGGGCCCCGCGGGCGTTCCCGCGGGGTCAGGTGCAGCACCTCGCCGTCTCGCACCTGGGCCGCGGCGACCGTGAGCCCGAGCGCGAGCGGAGCGCCGCCGAGCCGCGACAGCACCCAGCCCGGATGCTCGGCCGACGCCTGCCCCGAAGCGCCCGCGAGCCGGACGAGCTGCGGGACCAGTTCGGCGAACGTGCTCTGCTGCGGCAGCGCCACGTCGACGCGCGCCCTCGGTGTCACCACCGTGACGCGCCGGGTGGAGCCCGCGATCGCGGCGGTCATGCTTCGATCGACTTGGCGGACTCGATGACCGGGGCGAATTTGGCGCTGCTGGCCTCGGCCAGCTTCTGCAGCCCGTTGTTGACCGCCTCCAGCACGATCTCCGAAAGGTTGCGCGCGTCGTACTGGCGCAGCGCGCGCGGGTCGATGTCGATCGAGGTGAACCGGCCGTCACCGCGCAGCACGACGGTGACCTCGTTCTGCCGCGAGTGCGCCTTGACCTCCATCGCTTCGACCGAACGCTGGATGCGCTGCACCTCTTCGGTCTGCTTGCGGACCTGGTCCAGCAGCTCGTCCATGTCCGGCATGGCGTAGGGGTCGGTGGTCACGAGTCTTCTCCTTCATCTGCGGTGAAATCCCGCCGGACGTGGACACTGCCCACGAAGCGGCGGAAGTCGTCGCCGAGCCGGCGGGCCGTCTCGGGCGTCGCGGTGCAAGCGATTTCGAGGACCAGCCGGTCGGCCGGGCTCGCACCGGGCACGGTCAGCTGCACCTGGGTCTGCACGAGATCCCGTCCTTCGCCGGTGCGCAGGCGCAGCACCTGCGTCACCCCGGGCGCGGCCGGAGTGCCGACTTCCTTGCGCCGCACCACTTCGAGCGCGGCCATGGACCGGCCGAGGCGTTCGACGGCCTCGTCGGCGAT
Organism: Amycolatopsis orientalis; assembly: GCF_000943515.2. Taxonomy (NCBI): domain Bacteria; kingdom Bacillati; phylum Actinomycetota; class Actinomycetes; order Pseudonocardiales; family Pseudonocardiaceae; genus Amycolatopsis; species Amycolatopsis orientalis. Next base: position 6,424,928 of record NZ_CP016174.1, read on the forward strand.
GTCGGTGATCCGCGCCCCGTCAGGCCGCTGCCCCACGCTCAGGGTGATGTTCGGGGTGAACTCTTCGGCCGGTCCGGAACGCACGGCCACGAACACCGCGCCGTCGGCGCCGACCGACGCGGGCTCGACGGGCACCCAGCCGTCCGGGATGTCGAAGCCGAGAGGGAGGGAGACCCGGTCCTGTGCGACCATCCCGCTCACCACGTGCCCACGTAGGAGACCGCGTCGTCCCACGCCTCGCCGACGGCGTCCGCGGCCTGGCCGGCCGCGTCGCTCACCGCGTCGACGGCCGCGCCGCCGTATTCACCGACGGTGTCCGCGATCTTCGGCAGGTCGATGTCGATCTTCGCGCCGACCCCGGCACCGAGACCGAGTGCGAGACCGGCCTTGAAGTTGACCTTGATATGCCCGGCGTCGTAGACGGCCTGTCCGTCGAGCTGCGCGCCGAGTCCATATTGGAGGGTGCCGCTGGCCCCGACGCCGACCCCGGCCACGTCCGCCGCCAGCTCGCCTTCGAGCTTGCCGCCGACGAAAGCGTTGGCGTGCAAGCCGACACCGTGCGCGCCCGCCTGGACCGACCCGTTCACCTCACCGCCGACGAACGCGGTCCCCTTGGCGCCGGCCGAAGCGACGCCCCATTCCTTCTTGCCTTCGAGTTCTTCCTTGAAGGCGGCCAGTTCGGCGTGCCCGGACGCTTTGACGTCCCAGCCCTGCGAGGAGACCTTGGCGTCCCAGCCCGGGGTGAAGCCGTCTTGTTCCTGCTTCCACTTGAGATAGGTGATCTCGGTGCTGTTCCAGGCCTTGTCGCGCAGGCCTTCCGGCTTCGGCCTGCCGAAAGGGGTATCGGCGGCGCGCGGGGCGCGGGTTCCTTCGAGACCGTCCCAGGTGAGTTTCTTCCAGCCCGAATTGCCGAACCAGGACGGATGCGACCGCGGCCGCTTACGCCCGTCGAGCGTCTCGCCGTTGAGCCAGTACAACGGGCCGCGGCCCCATTTGCCGAGTTCGTGCTCGATCCGGCCGACGCCTTCGGGCGGGAACAGCCGCGCGAGTTCGTCGCTCAGTTCGTCGGCGATCTCCCGCGCCGCCTGCGCGGCGCGTTCACCGAGCTGCCTGGCGGCGGAGATGAACGCGTTGACCGCGCCCGCGTTCGCTGTCCGCGCCTGGCTGACGAGCTGGGCGGCGTACTGGTCGAACTGCGCGAGGATCGAGTCCACACAGGACTTCGCGCCCTGCAGTGCCTGCGCGCCCGCCCGCAGCCGGTTCGACTGGTCGCTCAGCTTGGCGCCGAGTTCGGCGAGGTCCTGGCTCAGTTCCGCCGCGGACGTGGCGAACGCGATGTAGGCGTCGCCCTCCCAGGAGGCGTTGAGCGCCTTCGCCGCCTTGCCGATCTCCTCCGCCCGGCCCGAAACCGTCGACGCCCGCTCACCGCACCGCTGTCCCGCCGCGGTCAGCGCCGAGGGGTCACCGGTGACCCGCCGCTGGTACTCGACCACGAGCCGCCGGTAGTTCGACAGGATCGAGCTGACGACGCCCGACGCGTCGACCACACCGCTCCCCCACACGGTTACCTGCCCTTCGCCGGTGAGTCAGCTCCCGCATCGATGTCGATGTGCTGCTCGAAGTGCTTACCGCCGTAGTCCATGTCGATGTCGATATCGATGTCCTGCCCGCCCGGCGCCTGCACCGTGGACTTCCCGGTGCTCAGGTCGGTGGTGATGGTGACCGTGTTCCCGTTGCCCGCACCCGCGCCCGGCAGCGGGCCGCCGGAACCCGAGCCGCCACCGGAGGGCCTGTCCACCGGGATCCAGGCGTCGGCACCGCCCGGCCAGCCGCCCTGGGACCCGTTGCCGCCCAGGGCGGGCGGCCGGTACTGGGTGAACGGCGGCGCCTCGCCCGGCGTCGAACCACCGCCGGAAGCGCCGCCCGCACCTCCACCCGCACCGCCGATCGCGGCCTGTCCCGCACCACTGGCGACCGAACCCGGTGCCTGCGGAGCGGTGACCGGGGTACCGGAGACGGCCGCGTTGCCCGCCGCGCCGCCACCGGAGTCGTTGTGCCCGAACAGTTTCTGGACCTCGCCGATGATGGCGGCGATCTGGGAGATCTGGTTGGCGAGGTCGACGACGCCGAGTGCCTTCAGCAGCGCGCCGATCGCGGTGATGAACCCGCGCAGCGAGGCACTGGTGGCGGTGGAAAGCGCGACGGCGGCGCCGTAGGTCCACGGATTCGACATCAGGCCCGCGACTGTCGGGTTCACCGCCGAGACCACCGCCTTGTAGGCCGTCTGGGCGGTCTTGATCAGCGTCCCGGCGACGCCGAGCAGTTCGGCACCCTTCTGCACGACCTGGATGATCTTGTTGAGCGAGTTCAGGGAGTCGGTGATCTTCTTCAACGCCGAGTCGGACGCGGCGCCGGACCAGATCTTGCCCAGCTGCTCGGCGGCCTTCGTGACCTCGTTGTACATGGTGAGGAACTCGTTGGCCTTCTTGAGCACCTCGAGCACGTGCTTCGCGATCTGTTCCGGCTGGCCGGTGAGGATCTGCGGCAGGATGGTGATCGGCCCGCCCGAGGACGCCGTGGCGTCCATCGCGCTGGAATTCGGGTAAGTCAGCATGGAACCTCGCTCCTCAGGCCGGAAGTCAGACGGACGCCGGGCGGTAGACGCTGACCTTCGCCAGGCCGTTGATGTCCGCCTCGATCAGTCCGTGGTTGTAGAGCTGCCCGCCTTCTCCGGCGATGGCGATGATCGGCTTGCTGTCGGAGAACAGGAGCGGTTCGACCACGACGACGTCCCCGCTGTGCACCCCGCCCGGGATGTCGCCGAAATTGCGTGCCGTACCGGCGTAGACCTCGATCACCCCGACCCGTGCCTGGTTGTCGGCGTCACCGGCCAGCCAGTCGTTGAAGTCCGAGACGCCCTGGAACCGCGTGTCGGTGATCGGGTGGTCGCCGAGCTGCCCCAGCCGCGCGTCCCCCAGGTAGCGCAGGACGTTGCCGACCGAAGACGGTTCGCCCGCGCCGCCCGCGCTGTCGTTGATGGCCAGCGTCGCCAGTTCGGCCGCGTGCGAGTTCCCCCAGATCGACGACGTCGAACCGGCGCCGCCACCGTGATGACCGCCGTATCCGCCCGCGACGGCCTCGTCGGCGGCCTGATAGGCGTCGGCGCTGCTCTTGATGAAGCCGTTGATCTGCTGCAGCAGCTGCAGGAGCGTGCGGACCGCGACCACCTGCTGGCTCTGCATCGCCGTGTTGGCCGCCGCCACCGCGCTGCCGAAGGTGGCGAACGACATCGGCTGGAGAACGGTGCGTTCGAGGTCGGCGACGACGTTGATGCCCTGCATGATGATGCCGCCGAGGTTCCCGACCGCCGAGCGCATGGCCTCGGGCTCCGCCCGGTACTCGCCCGTGCCGACCATGGTTCTCCTTCTCTCGTTCCCCCGCGTCTGCCCTGTGCCAGCAGCGTAAGTTCGTCACCAGACGCGGGCGGACGGCAAAAGTACCCACCGCGAGGGCGGCACGAGTGGCCAGAATGATCGGCAGGATTACCCACAAGCGGCCAGAAAGACCCTGATGAGCGCCACTCGCGACCGCCTGCCGGCCCTGGGCGAGCAGCCCGGTGAAATCGTCCTGCAGTCCCCGCCGATGCTGCCGAAGGGCTCCGGCGGCGGAGCCATGCAGCTGCTGATGTTCATGCCGATGATGCTGGGCATGGGCGCCATGTCGTTCGTCTACATCGGACGCGACGGCGGGGTGATGACCTACATCTTCGGCGCGTTGTTCCTCACCGCGATGGCGGGCATGGTGGTGATGTCGCTCGGGCGCGGCGGCGCGGCGAAGAAGGCGCAGATCAACGAGGAACGCCGGGACTACCAGCGATATCTGACCGGGCTGCGCGGCCAGGTCCGGGACATCGCGGACAACCAGCGCGCGGCGATGACGGCGCTGCAGCCCGATCCGGCCGATCTGTGGGCGTACATCGAGGCGGGGAAGCTGTGGGATCGCCGCCGGTCCGACTCGCAGTTCGCGCAGGTGCGCGTCGGGACGGGGCCGCAGCGGCTCGCGACCCCGTTGAAGGCGCCGCAGACCGTGCCGCTGGAAGACCTCGACCCGGTGTGCTCGACGAACCTCAAGCACTTCATCCGGACCTATTCGACGGTCGACGGGCTTCCGGTCGCGGTCTCGCTGCGCTCGTTCGCGCAGGTCATGCTGTCGGGCCGCCGCCCGGACACGCTCGGGACCGCGCGGGCGCTGCTGACCCAGCTCGCGACCTTCCACTCACCCGGTGACCTGCGGATCGCGCTGTGCGTCAAGGACGACCGGCTGCACGACTGGGAATGGGCGAAGTGGCTGCCGCACGTCGCCTCCACCGCCGCCGACGCCGCCGGTCCGCGACGGCTCGTCGACGCCGACTCCGGGAAGCTCGCCGATCTGCTGGGCCCCGACCTCGGCGACCGGCCCGCGTTCACGCGGCGGCCGGATTCCCGGCTCGACCTGCCCCATGTCGTCGTGGTCGTGGACGGCGGGCACACCCTCGGCGACACGAGACTCGTCGCCGAAGAGGGCAGGCTCGGCGTCACGGTGGTGGAGGTCGGCACGGAGCAGCCGCGGTCGGTGTCGTCCGATCGGCTCCTGAGCCTGCACATGAGCCCGGGGCAGCTGGGGATGGTCGTCGGCGACGGGACCGAGCAGCACCTCGGTTTCCTCGGCACACCGGACACCCTGGACCGCGGGGCCGCCGAGGCGCTGGCCCGCATGCTAACGCCGCTGTTCCAAGGGGCCGCGGTGGTCAGCGAGGCACCGATGTCGGCGACGTTCGGGCTGGCCGGGCTGCTCGGCATCGGCGACCCGCGCGACACCGACACCGCGGTCACCTGGGCACCGCGTTCGGCGCGCGACCGGTTGCGGATCCCGCTGGGCGTCAACCCCGAAGGCAGGCCGGTCGACCTCGACCTCAAGGAGTCGGCCGAAGGCGGGATGGGCCCGCACGGCCTCGTCATCGGCGCGACCGGATCCGGTAAGAGCGAACTGCTGCGGACGCTGGTCACCGCGCTCGCCGTCACGCATTCCTCGGAAAAGCTCAACCTCGCGCTGATCGACTTCAAGGGCGGCGCGACCTTCGCCGGGATGACCGGGCTGCCGCACACCTGCGCCGTCATCACCAACCTGTCCGACGATCTCGCGCTGGTCGACCGCATGGCGGACGCGCTGAACGGGGAGCTGCTGCGGCGTCAGGAACTTCTGCACGCGGCCGGGAACTACGCGTCGGTGCGGGACTACGAAAAGGCCAGGGAATCGGGCGCCAACCTGCGGCCGTTGCCCTCGCTGCTGGTGATCATCGACGAATTCAGCGAGCTGCTGTCCTCGCGTCCGGAGTTCATCGACCTGTTCGTCGCGATCGGGCGGCTGGGGCGGAGTCTCGGGATCCACCTGCTGCTGGCGTCGCAGCGGCTGGAGGAAGGACGGCTGCGCGGGCTGGATTCGCATCTGTCCTACCGGATCGGCCTGCGGACGTTCTCCGCCTCGGAAAGCCGCGCGGTGCTCGGTGTCGCGGACGCCTACCAGCTTCCGCCGGTGCCGGGTTCGGCGTACCTGAAGTCCGACAACGACACCCTCATCCGGCTCAAGGCCGCCTACGTCTCGGGTGAGCTGCCGCCGCGCAGCAAGATCGTGCGCAAGGACGGGCAGAGCCTCGGCCTGATGCCGTTCACGCTGGCGCCGGTGGAGATCCCGGTGACCGTCGAAGCGGAGGAGCCGGTCGAAAAGGGCACCGGTGAGACGATCATCGGCGCGATGCTCTCGCGGCTCGAAGGCAAAGGCCCGGAAGCACACCAGATCTGGCTGCCGCCGCTGGCCGAACCGCCCACGCTGGACCAGCTGCTGCCGCCGATCGGCGAAGATCCCGAGCGCGGGCTGTGCCCGCTGGGCTGGGGCGGCAACGGCAAGCTGATGATCCCGGTGGCGTTGGTGGACAAGCCGTTCGAGCAGCGGCGCGACATGCTGTGGGCCGATTTCTCCGGGGCCGCCGGGCACGCGCTGATCGTCGGCGCGCCGCAGAGCGGCAAGAGCACGCTGATGCGCGACATCGCCGCGATGCTCGCGCTCACCCATACCCCGGAAGAGGTCCAGCTGTTCGTGCTGGACATGGGCGGTGGCGCGCTGGCGCCGATCGCCGGGCTGCCGCACGTGTCCGGCTACGCGACGCGGCGCGACGCCCAGCGCTGCCGCCGGGTGGTCGCGGAACTGACGACCCTGCTCGAACAGCGCGAGGAGTTCTTCTCCACCAACGGGATCGAGTCGATCACGACGTTCCGCCAGCGGCGTTCGGAGTTCAAGGAGAGCACGGAAGGCCGCGAGTTCGGCGACGTCTTCCTGTTCGTGGACAACTGGACCACGATCCGGCAGGAATACGAACAGCTGGAGGAGCAGATCACCAGCCTGGCCTCGCGCGGGCTCGGGTTCGGGATCCACGTCGTCGTCTCGATCAACCAGTGGATGGGCATGCGCGCGCCGTTGCGCGACGCCATCGGCACCAAACTCGAACTGCGGCTCGGTGAACCGGCGGACTCGCTGATCGACCGCAAGATCGCGCAGAACGTCCCGGCGGACAAGCCGGGCCGCGGGCTGACGGCGGACAAACTGCACTTCCTCGCGGCGCTGCCGCGGATCGATTCGGACCAGCGGCCGGAGACCATCGGCGCGGGCGGACTGGATCTGAACCGGCGGATCTCCGCCGCCTGGCCGCGTGCGGCCGCGCCTCAGGTCCGGTTGCTGCCACCCGAGATCCCGCTGGACTCCCTGGAGACCGGACCGCGCAAGCAGGTCACACTCGGCATCGCGGAATCGAACCTGCGGCCGGTCTACCTCGATTTCGCGACCGAACCGCATTTCCTGGCCTTCGGCGACGTGGAATCCGGCAAGAGTTCGCTCCTGCGCGCGATCGCGCAAGGCATCGTGTCGAAATACTCGCCTTCCGAGGCCGCGATCGTCGTCGCCGATTATCGGCGAGGGATGCTGGGCGCGGTGGCGGAGTCGCATCTGCTCGGTTACGCCGGATCCGAGACCGTCCTGACCGGGCTGATCGAGCAGTGCCAGCAGGCGATGCGGAACCGGCTTCCCGGCCCGGACGTCACGCCGGAGCAGCTGCGGAACCGGTCGTGGTGGCGCGGACCGGAGCTGTTCGTCCTCGTCGACGACTACGAGATGGTCGCGACCGTGGGGCGGAACCCGTTGCAGCCACTGCTGGAATTCCTGCCGCAGGCGCGGGACATCGGACTCCACCTCGTCCTCGCACGCGGCAGCGGCGGCGCCGGGCGTTCGCTGTTCGAGCCCGTCCTGCAACGGATCCGCGAACTCGGGTCGCCCGGGATCGTGATGTCCGGATCGCGGGAGGAGGGCGCGCTGCTCGGCGACGTCAAGCCGGAGCCACAGCCGGCGGGGCGAGGCGTGCTGGTTTCGCGGCGGCACGGGACGGGACTGGTCCAGGTGGCCTGGACGAAACCCGTGGAGGACTGAGCACTCACGGACTCGTGAGTGGGTAAGAGGCTGAAGGGCGCTTTCCCCGCATCGCTTGCGAGGAAAGCGCCCTTCGCCGCGTGAGATGAGGGGAAAGGGCCCTTCAGCCCCTCACCTCGGAACTCCAGGATGAAAGAGTTCACTGTCCGCGTAAACGTCGCCACAGATCTGGTAGCTGTCGAACTCCTGTTCGAGTATGATCTTGGTCATGACCGACACTCTTACTTATAACCAGAAGGCCGCGCGCCTTCTCGATGCCGCTTATGACGAGGAAGTCGTGCTTCGTCGGGCACAGGGGCGGCAGGTGCGTTCCATAGCCGGGTTCGCCGCGGTGGGTGGTTCCCGAAGATCGGTGACCGAGGAGGTTTCCTTGCGCTTCTCGGTCTCCCGCAATCAGGCGTATCTGCTGATCGAAACCTCCTGCGCCCTGGTTGCCCGGTTGCCGAACACGTTGGCGGCGCTGGAAAACGGCGACATCGATCTGTACAAGGCCTCCAAGGTCACGCAGTTGACCCGGGAGGTGTCGGACGAGGTCGCGGCCCAAGTGGACGAGTTCATGAAGAAGCGGCTCGCCGATCGTGATCCGTCGGCGATCCGAGGTTCGGTGAACCGCGCGGTACAGAAGTTCGATCCCGAAGGTTACCGGGAGCGGGCGACGAAGAAACGCGCCCTGCGGCATGTTTCGCTGGAGCACGAGGACGAGACCATGTCGACGCTGTCGGGTCTTCTCCCCGCCGAGGTCGCCAGTTCGATCTATGCGTCGCTGAGCCGCGCCGCGCGGACGCGACGGGCGAAGGACAAATCCCGCACCCTCGACCAGCACCGAGCCGACGTGTTCGCCGAACGCCTCCTCGCCGAAGACGGACACGGAAAGCCACGCGCACACATTCATGTCTATGTCGACTTCCTGACCTTGACCGGAGCCCGCGATGATCCCGCATTCCTCGCCGGATACGGGTCCATTCCCGATTGGCTGGTGCGAGAAATCGCATCCGACCCCGGCTCGACGTGGTCTCGATTGATCACCGACTCCGCCACCGGCCAACTTCTCGAAGCCGGCCCGAACAAGTACCGATCCCCAGCCTCATTGGCCAGGTTGATCAAAGCGCGGGACCGGGAATGCACCCATCCCACCTGCCATCGTCCAGCGGAGTTCTCCGAGATCGACCACATCGTCACCTGGGCACGCGACGGCAGGACCGATCACCACAACTGCCACGGCGCCTGCAGAACCCACAACCTGCTCAAGGAAGAACCCGGCTGGACCGCGGAACCCACCGGCAACGGCGGCATGACCATCACCACCCCCAGTGGACACACCTACAGCGCGACACCCGAACCACTCCACGACCCACAACCGGAACCGGAGGACGACACCCCACCGTTCTGATCAGGGCGAAGCTGACCGCGGCTACCCGGACGCGCGCCGGGTGGCGGCACCGGCGCGCCCTGAAATGAGCGCGCCCGAACCACCCCTACCCACAGGGAGTCGCTGACCCCCGCGTGCCCCCGCACGTCGTCGAGCCGAGCCCGGTCGTACGCGATCCGCAACTCCGCGGCCCACCACCGGAGCCAAAGGACGACACCCCGCTGTTCCGAAGCCCGCCCGACTTCGACGAAGGCCATCCGGAGGCACCTTCGTGCCTCAGCCACGGCCATCGAGCCTTCCCGACTCGACCTAGCGCCCTTGTCCACTTTGGAGCCCCGCTCACGAGCACAGAAGAAAGCCTGGCCGCCGAACTGCGACAGCGGCGGCATCGCACTCTCCGCCAGCCCACCTGCAAGGCCCTCCCCAGCGGCAGCACTCACCCGACCCGCGCGGCGACCTCCCGCGCACAGGCCAAAGCCTCACCGGCCCCCGTGTCCACCTCGACGTCGTAAACCACGCCCCGATGCACGATTTCCGCCTGCGCCTCGGCCATCCCCGCGACCCGATCCCCGCGTGCCATCTCCCGCCCGGCGGCGATCACGCCGTCACACCGGACGCCGACCCACAGCACCGCAAGCCCTTTCAGCGCGTCACGCCATCGACGCTGCGACTCGGCCCCGCCCAGGAACGCGTCGTCGATGATGACCCGGGCACCCGACCGCACCATCGCCGCGACACCCGCCATCCACGCGTCCTCGATGCGCCGGAACCCGGACCCCACGCTCACCTCGCCGTCCGCGGCGAAGTCGATCCCCTCGTCCACAGTGGCGGGCATGGCGTCGATCAGGGTGTCCACGCCGAGCGTGAGCCACGGGTCCGGCAGCACCGCCTGGAGACACCGGGCGATTCCCGATTTGCCCGAACTGGAGCCACCGTTCAGCACGATCACCTGAGTTCCCACCAGGACACCCTAGAAGACCAACGTGCCACGACCGGCTCAGGCGGGCTCCCCAGACCCGCCGACCGTCCACAGAGGATACAAATCAAGGAAAATGTCCCTTGCATCCAGTTTGACCGTATCCCCATCCCGTCGACCCCAAGCACCTGACCTTGACTCTCAAGGGAGCAAGACAGCGGATGTCCCATGCGCCTCGCCTGTGACGATCAGCGTCTCAAGCGTGGCGCTCGCGATCCTCGAAGCCGAGGCCAGGGTCGGCGTCCACATCCGACTGTCCCACCCCGGACGGCCCAATACTTTCCTCGCACCGGTTACCGACTTCGGTAGGTTACAAAAAGCCTTACCGCCGCCTAACTTGGTGAAACCGTTTCAACTCGAAACGAACTCCCCGACGCAGGCCGAAGGGCGTATTCATGCGTATGTCCAAGATCGTCGCAGCAGTGGCCGGCACCGCCGCGGCACTGACCCTTGCCGCTACTCCTGCCGCGAACGCGGGCCAGGACATCATCGGCGGCGGCACCGTGAGTTCCGCGCCGTGGGGCGCCCAGATCTACTGGGACGACGCCACCGCGTTCGGCGGTTTCAACTGCTCCGGCACGATCATCGCCCCGCAGTGGGTCCTCACCGCGAAGCACTGCCTCAACAAGCCCGGCATGCACGTCAAGGTCGGAAACGTCAACCTGGGCCAGGGCACCGAGGCCGACGTCGACCAGCAGAAGGCCGCCCCGAGCGGCGACATCGCGCTACTGCACCTCACGACAGCGGTCAACACGACGTACATGAAGCTCGGCACCGCCAACCCGGCCACCGGGACCACCAACCAGATCTACGGCTGGGGTCGCACGCAGGGCAGCAACCCGCCGTCGAGCGTCCTGAAGACGGCCAACGTCCGCATCACCGGAACCAGCAGCGACGCCTACGGTGGCCAGGCCATCGCGAGCGTCGGCGTCAACGGTTCGGCGTGGCACGGCGACTCGGGCGGCCCGCAGCTCTCGGGCGGGGTCCAGGTCGGTGTCTGCTCGACCGGCAACAACTCCGGTACGAACCCGCAGGGCACCCAGAACTACGCCAGCGTCGCGGCCAGCCGCAGCTGGATCCGCACCACCGCGGGAGTCTGATCAGCTGAGGAAAGGGGCCGCCCGAAATCGGACGGCCCCTTTACTCAACGCGCGAAAACCCTAGGCGCACTTCGACTTCGGGTTGACCATCGACACCGATCCGACCTTGTCCCCGTTGACGGTGAACTCGTAGACCCAGTCCGGTTTCCCGTCGACAGGCACCTGGAACCGGCCGTTGTCGCCCGTCTTCATGCCCTTGGCGTCGTAGGCCGTTTTGAGGTCGGCCAACGAGGACCCGGCGCCGATACCTTCGGCCGTCTTGGCTTCCGGCGGAGCCGCGAGTTCACGCAGCCCGTCCTTGCCGAAGGAGGCACCCCCGGCGGCGACGAACGCCTTGTCCCGCTCCTCCCGCTTGCCCGCGAGATCGGCGGACGCGAGTGCGGCGTCGGCGTACAGCTTGGCGTCCGCGGCGTCCTTCTCCGCGGCCTTGGCACTGTCCGCGGCGGACGAACCCGGTTTCGGATCCGGCTTCGTCTGCAGCTCGTCGGCCTTCTTGTTCAGCTCCTTGGCCTTGGCCTCGATGTCGGCCTCCGCCTTCATCCGTGCCGGGTCGGGTGCCGGACCACCGGTATAGGAGAAATCGGTACAACCGTCCAAAGTGGACGTCGGTGCCGAAGCGAGCTTTCCGCCCGCCAACGCGGCGTCCTTCGCCATGCCCGGAGTGAGACCGCGGTAACCCGCCGGGCCGAACACCTCGGGCGCCGCCGGCTTGGCCCCGTCGGGAGAGCCAGGCGACGACGAACACGCCACCCCGCCGATCAGCACCGCCGCGGCGGTGAGCACGACGCCCGCGCGTCTGCCCGAAATCCTCCGATTAGTACGCGTCTTGTGCACGCTTACCCCCTTCATCACCCGGAAACTATCGGATCCCCGAGGAAGTCCCGAGTGGATTTCGTGGAGGTACGGTGAAGATCACGCGAGCTGGTGCATCGGCCGCCGCTGCCGGAGCGCGAGCGCCGATCCAGCCGCGACGACGGCGATGATCCCGGCGCCCGCGGCCAGCGTCCAGAAGTCGGGGTGCACGACGGACTGACCGCGCTGCGCCTGCCACGTGAGCAGCGCCAGCACTCCCGCGAAACCCACGGACGCGGTCCGGACGAGATTCCGCCGCACGGATTCCGCTTCGAGCACCGGATACCGCCGGGCGAGCATGAGCAGTCCGAAGGCGATCAGGGGCAGCACCTGGATCGCGTGGATCCCGACGAAGTGCGGGATGCGCATGTCGCCGCCTTCGGTGCTCCACCCCAGCACCGGCAATCCGGGACCACCGTCGGGCACCCCGACCGCGTGGGCGCCGACGATCGATGGCCGCTCCCCGGACCGGAATTGCGCCTTCTGCTGCTCGTTCGGGCCGAACATCAGCATCGCGATCCCGATGCCCACCACCGACAACGCGGCACCCGCGCGTAACGCGGAGTTCATCGCCCGGTCGGGAAGACGCTGGAACAACAGGAGAATCGCGATGGCCGCCGTCGCGCCCCAGCCCGTGAAGGCACCGTTCGCGACCATGTTGTTGATCCACTGGTCGTCCGGGGTCGCCCGATTGAAGTGCAGTGTCCGGCCGCGCACGATGATCTGCCAGAACAGCAGCGCCATGTCCAGGCCGAGACCGACCGCGAACACCGTCCCGAGCCACCAGCCGATCCGGCGGCCCCGCGTCAGCTGCCCGATCAGCCAGGCCAGAGTCACCGCGTAAAGGCCGACGGAAATCGTGAACTTGAGCGGTTTGAGCCAGATGGGCGCGTTGACGAGGCTGCGATCATCGAAAACGAGACCACCGAGCGCGATCACCCCGAGTACCGCCATCGCGGCCGCCAAGATCATCAGCGGCCGATGCCGTACTGTCACGGATCCCTTGTCCACCATGGATTCGAGCGTGCCGGTGGACCCCCGTCGAGACACTGGCGCACTCCCCCGGATCGGTGGTGGGGAAGGCCCCACCACCGACCTGTGGGTAATAGTGCCGTCACTGTGACCGGCAGTTGTGCCGTTTGACCACACTCCCCGGTTTTCTAGCGTGTCCTTCACAAGAGCAGACAGGGGCGCCCTGGTGCTCACCGGGATTTCCAGCGAGATGAGAGGAGGTGGCCCATCGATGACCGGTACGGGATATCAGGCTGACGCAGCCGCGATGGCGCGCGCCGTCCAGGGGTTCGAGGAAACCGCGTCGAACGCCAAGACGACGATGGCCAGCTTGGAGAGCGAGCTGACCCAGACCCTGCACAACTACAAGGGTGACCAGGCGGTCGCGTTCTGGGATCTGCAGCGTCGTCTGCAGGAGAAGATGACCATCGCCGTGAACGAGCTCAACACGATGTCGCGCCTTGTCCACGAGAGCAACCGGAACTACAACTCGGGTGACGAGCAGGTCCGGGAAAGCCTGACCGGGGTCAGCGGAACCGTCGACCAGACCGTGATCCACCGGCTGAACCCCTGATCCGCGAGAGGACCACCAATCATGGCTGACGTCGTCGAAATCAACTTCGCCGCGCTGCAGCACAGCTCGGCCTCGCTGGCCGCCAAGGCCAAGGCGCTCACGTCCCAGCTCGAACAGCTGCACACGAACCTGCAGCCGATCACCCAGACCTGGTACGCCTCCGGCAGCTCCGCCGGTGAGGCGGCCCGCGCGTCTGAAACCCGCCTGCGCCAGGCCACCGCGGACATCGTGGCGATCATCGCGCAGTTCGGTGGCAAGGTCGGCGACGCCCACGATCTCCAGCACAGCCTGGAGAACCGCAACCAGGGCCTGTTCGCCGGCTGATCCCCCCACCGTCGGCCGGCCGGTGCTTTCACCCCCCTCGGCACCGGTCGGCCGGCTTTGCGCGTAGTCGTCCTTCGATGGCATGGCCGATCACGAGAGAGCCGGGATCAATGCAAGACCAGTCGTACTACGTCCATCTGGAATCACTGAAGGACTTCGTGCGGGAACTGGAGACCCAGATCCACGCGATGTCCAAGCCGAACGACTTCCTGCTGACCCTGAGCGAAGAGCCGCTGCTGTTCGGCGAGTTCGGGGAGGCGGGTTCCCTCACCAAGGCCCATCAGGCGGCGGTCGCCGAGATGCAGGGCCTGCTGGATCAGGTCAAGGGCGCCATCACCTTCGCGCAGGACGTCACCACGACCGTCGCCGACGGCTACGCGGCGGCCGACGACTCGGTGGCGGGCGACATGAACCACTCCAGCCAGCAGACCGGATTGCTCGATCCGCTGCTCAACGTGCTCGGCGGAGTCCTCGGTGGCAACGGCGGCTCTCACGGCGGGGGGATCAAGGGATGACGAACACCGCGCACACGAACTTCGCCGCCTACTCCCATCAGCAGCTCTACGCGATGTTGCAGGCGGGCGACCCCAACACGGCGCGCCACGCGGCCCACAAATGGCAGTCCACGGGTTCCACTCTGTTCGAACAGGCCGAAAACCTGACCGGCGAGCTGAAGGACTTCTCCGGCAGCTGGACCGGCGGCGCGGCCGACAAGTACCACACGATGATCTCCGACCTCGTCGGCGGGATCCGCAAGGTCGCCCAGACCGCGAACGCGATGAACCATCTTCTCGAGGACGCGGCGGACGCGCTGGTGAAGGCCAAGAAGGAGATGCCGCCGCCGGTCGCGGTGCCTGACGTCTCCCCGGCCGACGTGGCGCTCGCGGTCAATCCGCCGCTGCTGCCCCCGGATTCGTCGCAGGCGACGATCATCAGCGCCGCCCAGCAGCGGCAGCAGGCGATCGCGAACGTCGAGGCCCAGCAGCAGGCAGCGGGCGCGGCCAGCGCGGCGCACAGCAAGGCGATCGTGGTGATGACCCAGCTCGCGGGCGAGTACTCCTCGGCGGAGGAGTCGATTCCCGCCTCGCCGTACGCCGTCACCCCGCCGCCGGTGACCGGTGGCGGCACCGCCCCGGGCGGCGGCGCCGTCGGCAACGACATCGGCGGCGCTCCCGGCGTCGGTGTTGTCCCGGGCGACAACACGCACCCGCTGCCTTCGGACGGCTCGACCCCGCCCACCACCGGGCAGCCCAATCAGCCCATCAAGTCGAACCCGTTGTTCGGCGACATGTTCACCGCCGGTCTCGCCGCGGCCTCGGCCGCCGCGTTCGGCCGGTTCGGCTCGATCATGCCGCGGGGGCCCGGCTGGGCGGCGGGCAAGAATCCCAAAGAGGACAAGAAAGACGGCGAAGTCGTCGGCGGAGGCGCTGGTGCGGGCACGGGCGCGACCGCGGGCGGCGCCGGGGGCGGCATCCCGATCGGCGGTGGCGGCGCGCCGTCGCTGGACGGTGGCGCGATCGGCGCGGGCGGCGGGTTCTCCGGTCCCGGCGAGGCACCGGCCGCGTTCTCGGGTCTGGCCGGCGACGGTTCGGCGGGCAGCGCGATGAGCGGGCTGGCCGGCGGAGCCGCCGGTGCCGCGGGCGCGGCGGCGGCCAAGGGCGCGATGCCGATGATGCCCATGATGCCGATGGGCATGGGCGCGGGCGGCGACCTCGGCTCCGGCCGCCGGATCCCGCCGTGGCTCGTGGAGACCGAGAACGTCTGGGGCCAGTCGTCCCCGGTCGCCCCGGCCGTGCTCGGCGAAGAACCCGAACAGTACTGAAATCCCTGAAGCAGGAGAGGCGGCTCGGTGATGGCATCCAGTGCGGGCGGTTACCGGGTCGCCCCCGCCAGGCTCGAAGCGGCGGCGGCCGAACTCGAACAGCGCGCCGGCGTGCTCAAGACCGCGCAGGCCGCGCTGGCGGGTGAGAACGTGCCCGCCGCCGCGTTCGGCCAGGTTTCCGCGTCCGCAGCGGCTTCGGCGACGTACACCAAGACGATCAAGGACGTCGCCGGCAAACTCGACGGCCGCGTCACCAAGGCGACCGTGATCCATCAGGGCCTGACGGCGGCGGCGGGCGGCTACCGGCGCGCCGACGTCCAGGTCGCCGCCTCGTACCGGGCGCTGATGCCGGAGAACCCGTTGCCCAAGGCAGGGAATCCGGCGGGTGTCGGCGGCGCGGCCGACACCGGCAAGTGGGCCACCGCGATCGCCGAGAACCGCGTCAAGGTCTCCGACGCCCTGACGTCCGAACGCGACAGGCTCGCGAATCTTCTGGCACACGGCGGAAAAGCCGACGACATCGCGAACGCGCGCACCAGGATCGCGCTGTACGAGGACATTCTCGCCAACGACCGGCAGATCCTGCGGTTCGACCCGTCCGGAAACGGGCGCATCGCCGAACTGGTCGGCCGGATCGAACCGGGCACCCGCAACGTCGGCCTGTTCGTGCCCGGCGTCAACACCTCGTTCGGCAACTTCCAGAGCTACGCCGACCTCGGCAAGAGCCTGGTCGCCGCCGACGCCACCGGACGGACCGCGATGGTGGTCTGGGCCGACGGCGTCTTCCCGCAGAACGTCGTCACCGAAGGCCCCGCCGCGCATTACGCCCAGACGATGGCCCCCGAGCTCAAGGCGTTCGGCGACGAACTGCGCGGGCAGATCGACAGCCACGCCGGTCCGGGCGTCGTGGTCACCGCCGTCGGGCACAGTTACGGCGGCGCGACCGTGGGGCTGGCGGAACAGCTCGGGCTCAGGGCCGATCAGGTGCTGCACGTCGAATCCGCGGGCATGGGCCACGGGATCTGGGGCCCGAACGATCTGCCCGCCAGTCAAGCCGGGGTACAGCGCTACTCCATGACGGCTCCCCTCGATCCGATCGTGGTCGCGCAGGGCAACGCCGGCCTGATCGAATGGCTCGGCGCCGGGCACGGAGCGGACCCCGACCGCTTCCCCGGCGTCGTCGAACTGGAAACCGGCCGCGACGCGAACGGGGATCTGCAGTGGGGCTTGGACTCCCACAGCGGGGTGCTCAAACCCGGTTCGGATTCGTGGAACAACATCTACGGTGTGATCACGGGCGGACCGGTCACGCACGAGGGCTTCACGGGTGGCTCCCTGCGGGAGATGGCCGTCGAAGGCATCGGCCGAGGCTTGTGAGGGGTTGGTCATGATCACCGGGAACACCGGACTCGAGCCACTGGCCGAAGACCTGACCGCGGTCATCGACGGCGTCGCGGGCACCTTCGGCAGCAGCGCCGAGCGCACCGTGGAAGGCGAACTGGACTGCGATCCGACCCAGCCTGGCCGCCTGTTCTGCTGGCAGTACGGCCTTCGGGTGGACGACGCGACCGACGCGGTGCGCAAGCTCGTCGACGTCGTCCTGCCCATGCTGGAAGGCCAGGGCTGGCGGACCCGCGATCGCAGCAACCCGCGTGAGCTGATCGCGCAGTTCAGCCGCGACGGCGCCGATTTCAACGTGCATGTCTCCCGCGTCGGCGACGGCGTGGCCATCGTGGGCTCGACAGCCTGCGTACCCGTCCCCTAGAACCCCGGGGGTCGCGAAAGACCTCGTGAGCGGCAGTGGTGTTCCCCAGTACGCCGCTGCCGCTCACGAGGCACTGCCCGGTCTCGCAATCAGTCCTCTGATTGCGTTTCGGGTGTCCACAAGAGACACTTTCCAGGCCATAAGTGTCCGATTTGAGCAGTTCGCGCGGTCTCACAAGCTGGTCGTGAGTGATAAAGAGCGTTCTAACCCTCTTTGCCACTCACGACCCCATTCAGGACCGTACAGGCAGGCATCAATCGGACATCGATTGACCGAAAACTGTCCTGTGTGGACAGTAGTGATGCGCTCTGCCTCATCAGGGAGCCATGCCCCTACCGCTCCACGAAACGCGAAGGCCGCCAACCGCGGCGCTTGCCCCGCCGGACCGCGGCCACCACCACGCCCGCCGCGACGGCAGCGGCCACCCCGGCGAGGGCGAGCACACCGGAAACCTTGTCCGCGCCACCACGCGCGGGGGCGGCCGCGGGGACGACGACGGTGTCCGGGCCGACGCTCGGCGGCCCTCCCGGTCCCGGCGTCCCGGCCGGGATGGCGGCGGAAACGGCGGCGTAGGCGTCGATCGAGCCCCAGCCCCGGCGCGGATCGTGCCCTCCGCCCGGGCCGCGGTGCGCGGTCAGGGTCAGCCGGGCGACGACCTGCTCCGGCGAAAGCCCGGGGTGATACGCGCGCACGAGCGCGGCGACGCCCGCGACATGGGCGGCGGCGAGGCCGGGATCGCTCACCGGCCACCGGTGCGCCACGGTCCCGCCCGCGCCGGCCGAGGTGCTGACCAGTTCGGCGCCGGGTGCGGAAATCCCGAGGTAGGAGCCGGATTCCGCCTGCACCGCCTCGCCTGCCTGATTGGTAGACCCCACCGCGAGCACGCCGGGCGTCGCGGTCGGATAGGACGTCTGGCCCTGCTGTGTCCCCGCGGCGGGCGACACGATCAGCGCGCCTTTCTCCCTGGCGCGCGAGACGGCGCCGGACAACGCGGGGCTGTCGGAAGCGGCCGGGACGGCGATCAGGATGATCCCGGCACCGCGGTTGAGCGCCGTCTCGATCGCGGACGCGAGCTGACCGGGATCGCCGCCGCCGTTCGCCTGCGTGTAGCGCAGCGGCAGGAGCTTCACCCCGGGAGCGATCCCGGCGAAGGTGGTGGACGGATCCGGCTGCGCGCCGACGATCCCGGCGGCGATCGTGCCCCGGCCGTCGCAGTCCTCGGCCTCGGTGCCCTGTCCGCCGACGAGCTGACCGCGGGCGAACTGGCCGTTGCCGCCGTCCACCCCGGTGCCGATCACCGCGACCAGCTGCCCGGTGCCGCGCGAAAGCGGCCAGACCCGCGCGGGGTCGATCAGCCGCTGGCCCCACGGAACGGCGGCGGTGTAGGTCCCCGTCGGGTTCGCGCACTGCTCGGCGACCGCTGTCGCCGGGACCGGTGCGCCGAGCAGTGCCATGAGTCCGGCGCATCCCGCGACGGCACTTTTACCGGCAAAGCCCACCATTCCTCCAGAATTCCCTTGTCACACAAGGGAATTCTACTGGTCCGATGATGACCACTCAAGTCAGCGCAGGTCCATCCCGAGGTCGAGCGCGGGCGAGGAATGGGTGAGCGCGCCGACCGCGAGGAAGTCCACACCGGACTCCGCGTAGGCCCGCGCGACGTCCAGCCGGAGTCCGCCCGAGGATTCCAGCCGGGTCTTCGGCGAGACCTCGTCACGCCGGTCGACGGCCTTCGCGCATTCGTCCGGTGTGAAGTTGTCGAGCAGCACCTCGTCGGCCCCCGCGGCGAGCGCCTCCTCCAGCTGGGCCAGGTCGTCGACTTCGACCTCGCAGTGCAGTTCGGGCGCGTGCGCCCGGGCCGCGGCGAGCGCCGCGGTCACCGAACCGGCGGCGACGACGTGGTTGTCCTTGATCAGCACCGCGTCACCGAGGCCGAGCCGGTGGTTCACCCCGCCACCCGCGCGGACCGCGTACTTCTCCAGCAACCGCAGTCCGGGCAAGGTCTTGCGGGAATCGCGGACCTGACAACCGGTACCGTCCACTTCGGACACCCAAGCCGCGGTCGCGGTGGCGATGCCGGAGAGGTGGCACAGCAGGTTCAGCGCGGTGCGTTCGGCGGTGAGCAGGCCGCGCACCGGACCGCGCACGACCAGCGCGGGCTCGCCGGCGGTCAGCCGGTCACCGTCGTCGCGGGCGGCCAGGATCTCCAGGTCCTTGCCGAGGACCAGGTCGAACACCGCGAGCGCCACCGGGATCCCGGCGACCACGCCCGCCGTCCTCGGCGTGAGTTCGGCCAGCGCGTTCGCGGCTTCGGGCACGGTGGCGTTCGTCGTCGCGTCGGGCCCGTACCGCAGATCCTCGGTCAAGGCCGTCGTGACGACACGGTGCACATCGAGGACGTCGAGGCCGTGATCGGCCAGCGCCTTGGTGACCCACGGGGAGAATTCGCTCATGCCACACCCTCCAAAGCGATCGGATCGGCCAGCACCGGCTGCCCCGACGGGCTGAGCCGGATGAGCTGGCCGCGTTGCCAGACGTTGTCGTCGCGTTCGGGGAAATCGGTCCGCACATGGCAACCGCGGGACTCCGTCCGGCGCGCGGCCGCCGCGACCAGTGCCTCCGCCACCAGGGTGAGCGCCGCGTCCTCCACGAGCCGAGGCGTCCACAAAGGACTCTCGATCACCGAAAGATCCAGCACCGAACCGACGACCGAAAGGCCTTCGGCGTCCCGGCCGATCGCGGCGTAGCGGCTCATCGCCCGCTGCAGCGCGTCACGGTCGGCCACCGGCACCTCCGCCGGAGGCGCGAGCACGCCGCGGCGCGGGTCGGCGAGCCTGCCCGTGGCGAGATCCGCCGCGACCGCTTCGGCCGCCCGGCGACCGGCCACCAGACCTTCGAGCAAACTGTTGGAGGCCAGTCGATTCGCGCCGTGCAGACCGGTCCTCGCGACCTCACCCGCCGCGTAGAGCCCACGGACGCCGGAACGTCCGTCCACAGTGGTCACCACACCGCCGCAGGCGAAATGCGCCGCGGGCGTGACCGGGATCGGCTCCGCCGCCGGATCCAGTCCGATCGCCGCGCACGCCGCGTACACGGTTGGGAAGCGCTTGGCGAACCCGGAGATCCCTGTCGCGTCAAGGAAGACGTGGTCGTCGATACCGCCGGGCGCCTGCGTCATCCGGCGGGTGATCGCCGCCGACACGACGTCCCGCGGCGCGAGATCACCGAGCGGATGCACGCCGCGCATGACCGAAGCCCCCGTCGCGTCGTGCAGGGTGGCACCTTCGCCGCGCACCGCCTCGGTGACCAGCGGGAGGCGGCCGCGCGCGCCGGGCGTGAACAGCACCGTCGGATGGAACTGGACGAACTCGACGTCCGCCACCTGCGCCCCCGCGCGCAACGCGAGCGCCAGCCCGTCCCCCGTGGCGATCTCCGGATTCGACGTCGCCTGGTACAGCTGCCCCAGCCCGCCACTGGCCAGCAGCACCGCCGGTGCCCGCACGACACCGGGCACGCCGTTGTGGTCCAGGACGGTCACGCCGACGACCTCGCCCGCGGGTGTGCGGATCGCGTCGACGGCGATGTGGTGCTCCAGTACCGGGATCCGCCGGTCACCGGCCTTCGCGACCAGCGTCCGCTCGACCTCCGCGCCGGTCGCGTCGCCACCGGCGTGGATGACGCGGAACGCGCTGTGCCCGCCTTCCCGGGTACGCGCCAGTTCGCCATGGCCTTCGACGGCCGGGTCGAAGCGGGCGCCCTCCGCCCGCAACCTGGCCACCGCGGCCGGGCCGCCGTCGATGATCGAGCGGACGGCGTCCTCGTCGCACAGTCCGGCGCCCGCGGTGACCGTGTCCGCCGCGTGCTTGCCGACCGAGTCACCCGGCTCGTGCTCACCCTCCAGCACGACCGCGATCCCGCCCTGTGCCCAGCGGGTGTTCCCCTCGGAGACCGCCGCCTTGGTGACGACCAGGACGTGCAGCCCGAGTTCCCGCGCGCGCAGCGCGGCGGTGAGACCGGCGACCCCGCTGCCGATCACCACGAGATCGGCGGCGGCCTCCCACACCGGGTGGGTTTTCGCCTGAAGGGCGGTAACCGGGTCGGTCATTCTCCGCCGCCAGGCTGCCCGATCTCGATCATGCGCTGCACGGAAGCGCGGGCACGGGCGGCGGTCTCGGCGTCGACGTGGACCTCGTCCGCACCCTCACGCAACGACCGCAGCAGGGCGGCCGGGGTGATCATCTTCATGTACCGGCAGGACGCCCGGTCGTTGACCGCGCGGAAGTCGATCTCCGGCGCGGCCTTGCGCAACTGGTGGATCATGCCGATCTCGGTGGCCACGAGCACCGACTTCGCCTTGGTGTCACGGGCCGCGTGGACCATGTCGCCGGTCGAGAGGATCTTGACCCGCTCCGGGGCGACAGCGCCCTCGCCCGCCAGGTACAGCGCCGACGTCGCGCAGCCGCATTCCGGGTGGATGAACAGGTCGGCGTCCGGGTTCTCCGAAGCCCGCTCGGCCAGCTCGGCACCGTTGATCCCGGCGTGGACGTGGCACTCCCCGGCCCAGATGTGCATGTTCTCCCGGCCGGTCACGCGCTTGACGTGCGCGCCGAGGAACTGGTCCGGCAGGAACAAAACCTCCTGGTCAGCGGGGATGGAGGCGACCACGTCGACGGCGTTCGACGAGGTGCAGCAGATGTCGGTCTCCGCCTTGACCTCGGCCGTGGTGTTCACGTAGGACACGACGACCGCCCCGGGGTGCTCGGCCTTCCAGGCGCGCAGCTGCTCGCCGGTGATCGAGTCCGCGAGCGAGCAGCCCGCCCGCGCGTCCGGGATCAGGACCGTCTTCTCCGGCGCCAGGATCTTCGCCGTCTCGGCCATGAAGTGCACGCCGCAGAAGACGATGGTCGACGCGTCGCTGCTCGCCGCGATACGGCTGAGCGCGAGGGAATCGCCGGTGAAATCGGCGATGTCCTGGATCTCGGGGACCTGGTAGTTGTGCGCGAGCAGGACGGCGTCGCGCTTGCGAGCGAGGCTCCGCACCTCCTCCGCCCAGGCCGCGTCGGCGACGACGCCACCGTAGGGAGTCAGGTCGTTCTGCAGGATGCTCGTCATCGTTCTGGCCCTCCGGACCGATTTGTCCACTGTCGGTTTTCGCCTTACAATCGAAAACCGTGCGAAGTCATCTTAACACCCAGACCCCCCTCGCCCACGAGGTTTTGGGAGCGGTCCTGCAAGTGCGCTCGGACACACTCCGGGTCCTGCTGTGGCGTCGTGCGCTCGATCCGCATCTGGGCCGCTGGTCCCTTCCCGGCGGCAGGCTGCGCCCGGACGAAGACGTCGAGGCGTCGATCCGGCGGCAGCTCGCCGAGAAGGTCGACATCTGCCAGCTGAAGCACGTCGAGCAGCTGGCGGTGTTCAGCGCGCCGGACCGGGTGCCGGGGCCCCGCGTCGTGGCGACGGCGTTCCTCGGCCTCGTACCGTCCGATGTGGACCCGGAAATCCCGGAAGACACCGAATGGCACGACGTGTCCGCGCTGCCGCGAACGGCGTTCGACCACGAGTCCATCGTGCTGCGCGCGCGGGACCGGCTTCGTTCGAAGCTCTGCTACACGAATCTCGGGTTCGCGCTCGCCCCGGAAGAGTTCACCGTATCGGCGTTACGGAGGCTGTACTCGGCTGCGCTGGGTTACCGGGTGTCCGCGACGAACCTGCAACGCGTGCTGTCCCGGCGAGGACTGCTCGTCCCCACCGGGCACACCGCCCCGCCCGGCCGCAGCGGTGGCCGTCCGGCGGCGCTCTTCTCCTTCGCGGGCAAGGGTATGCAGATCACCGACCCGTTCGCGGTGTTCCGCCCGCCGGCCGGGAAGTGACCGTCCTGCGAAGTCCACGCGGTCCCCGTACCTTGAACGGGTGACCGAGCCGAGCGAGGAGTCCACCGGGAAGGCGATCTTGCCGCTGTTCCCGCTACAGACAGTGCTTCTGCCCGGAACACACCTTCCGTTGCACATCTTCGAACCGCGGTACCGGCAGCTGATGACGGATCTCGTCGGCGACGTCATCCCGGACCGCGAATTCGGTGTCATCGCGCTGCGCACGCCGGTGATCAGGGAGGTCAGCGGGCCCGAGCACGTCCACGAAGTCGGCTGCAGCACGGTGCTGCGCGAGGCGAAACGGCTGCCGGACGGCAGATTCGACGTCGTCACCACCGCGCGGCGCCGGTTCCGGCTGCTCGAACTCGACCGGGTTTCGGCGCCTTACCTGATCGGTTCGGTCGAATGGGTGCCCGACGACCGGGTCTCCAGCGTGCCCGGCGAGACCGTGACCAGGCTCGCCGACGTCGCCAAGGCCGCGCACCGGCGCTACTGCGAGTCCGCCTGGCACGCCGACGACTGGACCACCCCGCCCGACGACGGCGACATCGCCGCCCTCGCCTACCGGCTCACCGCGGACTGCCTGCTCCCCTTTGAGGACCGGCAGCACCTGCTGGAAGAGACCAACCCGCTGCGGCGGCTGCGGATCGCCTGCCGCCTGCTGACGCGGGAGGCCGGGTTCCTGAACACCCTCGGCGCTGTGCCGATGCCGCCGGGGGAACTCGGCGAGTTCACCCGCCCTTCAAACCTGAACTGAACCCCCTCAAGACCGAACCCCCTCAAGCGCCATGAAAGGTCCTTTCCTTGCAAATTTTGCAAGGAAAGGACCTTTCATGGCGCGCGCGAGACCCTACTTTCCGGACTCCTGGGCAGGGCCCTCGTCGTCCGAACCGTTGCCGCCGCCGAACTTGCTCCACACCTTGCCCGCCGCCCCGGACACCGCCTCGCCGACGTCGCTGAACACCTTCGTCAGCGGGTCGGCCGAGCTGTTCCAGGAGTCCTTGTACGACTTCGCGGCCGACTTCAGGTCGTCGGTCCAGGTGGACGACGGCGAGTCGGCGTCACGGCGCGGATACTCGCCGGCCAGGATCGCCCGGTACTCCTCCGAGGCGGCCCACTTCTGCAGCTGCGCGGCGCGTACGACGGCCAGCGGATGCGACATCGTCTCGACGTAACGCAGCTTGAGGTAGCTGTCCCGGATGTCGTCGACCGACTCGTACTCCGAGGCCTGCTGCAGGAACGCCGGGATGTCGATCTTCGCCGGGTCGACGCCGCCCGCGACCAGGATCTGCGACCGCAGCGCCGCCGTCGGGTCCTGCGAGCACAGCAGCCCGGCGCGGTCGCAGGACAGCTCGGCCTTGCGGTACCACTCGCGCAGCGCGGCGATGACGACGCGGATGCCGATGGCGCTCACCGGCGTCCACGACATCGACATCTGCAGGCCGATCAGCCGGATCATGATCGTGCGGTACACCGCGTGCCCGGACAGCACGTGCCCCATCTCGTGCCCGATCACGAACCGCAGCGACGCCAGGTCCATCGCCTCGACGGCCGCGGTGTTGAGCACGATGAACGGCTCGTCCATGCCGATCGTCTGCGCGTTGACCTCGGGGCTGCGGGCGACGAACAGGTTCGGCACGCGGTCGAGGTCGAGCGTTTCGGCGCATTCGTTGCGCAGCTTGTCCAGTTCCGGGTACTGCTTCGGGCCGACCCGGATCGCGGACGCCAGCGCCATGAGCCGCTCGCCGCGTTCGGCGTAGAAACCGGAAACCGCCTTCACGACCTGCGCGAATCCGGGAACCGCGCGCAGGGTGGCCAGCGCGCCGCGGTCGACGGGGTGTTCGTAGGCCCGCGGGCTGATGCCGGGGAACCGGACGGCGTTGTGCCGGGAAACCTCGATGTCGTCAGTCAAGAAAAGCCCCCTAGAGAAGTCCCGGCCCACCCTAGAGGAAAAACGTCAGCCGAGGCGGCGGCCCAGATCTTCCCGGCCGTTCCACGCGGTCAGCAGCGTGTAGGCCAGCGTGGTCATCAGCGGCGCCGCGAGCATGATCCAGGTCGACTCGATCTGCGGCGCCTTCAGGATGACGTCACCGACGGCGGGCGCCGCCCCGATCTCGTAGCGGCCGTTGGCGAACGAGACACCCATCGTCGTGCCGAGCCAGCCCGCGAGCGTCGCGCCACCGGTGGCCGCGATCAGCACGACCGGGCCACGGCGTTCCCGCAGGAGCCAGGTCACGACGCCGATCAGCAGCCCGGCGGCGAGGGCGAGGAAACCGTAGATGGCGAGGTCGTCGAAGCGGTGCCAGCTCTCCAGTTCCAGTGGCGCGAGGCCGCCCTCGGCGTTGATCACCCGCATGCGCTGCGGCGGCGCGAGCCGCGACCACAGCCACGCCAGCGGGAAGCCGAGCAGCCCGGCCGTGGACAGCACGCTGACCGCCGGCAGCAGATCGGCCTTGACGACGACCTTGGGATGCGGACGGCGCGGCTTCGGCAGCATGGGCACCGACCAGGGGTCGGGCACGCTGGAAGACAGGTGTGCCGGTTTGCCCGACGTCTCGCCCAACCCGGACTCCTCCCTCACGCTGCTTGTGCAGAGCGTAACCAATGACGCTCCCAGCGCACGCAACCCGGCACTCTCACGCGTTTCGTCCTCTGGATGCGGTACTTGCGCGTGCAATTACCGCGTCCAGAGGACGAAACGCGGGTCAGCCGGAAAGCGAGCCGTGGCGGCTGCACCGCGCGGTCCAGCCGACCGGGGTGATCTGGACGACCATCCGACGCGCGCAGAACGTGCAGTAGCGCGGCGGTTCGAGTGCCGTTCTCGGGTTGTGGCAGGCGGGATGTTCCGCGCCGCCGTCGGACGGCTGTCCACAGTGGACGCAGAACGCCGGTCGGTCAGAGGACGTCACTGATCGCCTTCACCGGCATCTTCAGCTCTTCGAGCATCTCCAGATCCGCGGTGGCCGGGCGGCCGAGGTTGGTCAGGTAGTTGCCGACGATGATCGCGTTGATACCGCCGAGCATGCCCTGCTTGGTGCCCAGATCGCCGAAGGTCAGCTCGCGGCCGCCGGAGAACCGGAGCAGCGGACGCGGCATCGCCAGCCGGAAGGCGGCCACGGTGCGCAGCGCGTCCTTGCCCTCGACGACCTCGTAGCCCTCGTACGGCGTCCCCGGCTGCGGGATGAGGAAGTTCATCGTGCACTCGTCCGGGTTCAGCTCGGCCAGCTGCGCGGCGAACTCGGCACGCTGCTCGATGCTCTCCCCCATGCCGATGATGCCGCCGCAGCAGACCTCCATGCCGGCCTCGCGGATCATGCGCAGGGTCTCCCAGCGCTCTTCCCACGTGTGCGTGGTGACGACGTTCGCGAAATGCGAGCGCGCGGTCTCCAGGTTGTGGTTGTAGCGGTGCACGCCCATCTCGACGAGTTCGTCGACCTGCTCCTGGGTGAGCATCCCGAGCGAGCAGGCGATCTGGATGTCGTTGCCGTCCTCGCGGATGGCCTTGATCCCCTCGCGCACCTGCGAGAGCAGCCGCTTGTCGGGGCCGCGGACGGCGGCGACGATGCAGAACTCGGTCGCGCCGGTCTCGGCGGTCTGGCGAGCGGCCTTGACCAGGCCGGGGATGTCCAGCCACGCCGAACGGACCGGCGTCGGGAACCGGCCGGACTGCGAGCAGAAGTGGCAGTCCTCCGGGCAGCCGCCGGTCTTGAGGCTGATGATGCCCTCGACCTCGACCTCGGGGCCGCACCAGCGCATCCGGACCTCGTGGGCCAGCGCCAGCAGGTCGGTCAGGTGCTCGTCGCCGAGCCGCAGCACTTCGAGGATCTGTTCTTCGGCGAGCCCGACGCCACGCTCGAGGACCTGGTCACGCGCCACGGCGAGGATGTCGACGGTCTCCGGGGCTGTGGTCACGAGGCGGCTCCTGTTCGGGTGGGGCATCAAAGCGAAGGCACATCATCGTGCACGACCGGAAGGCTCTCACACAGCGACGAAGGTCACTTCTGGGCGGAGGCGCTGCCGACGAAGCACTCCGGGTCGAACTCCCCGCCGAACCACGGCGAGAGACCCGCCCTGGCCCGCGCGGCGAACTCTTCCCGCCCGGCCGTGCCCAGCCCGGCGGGCAGCACGCCCAGCAGCGGGGCACCGGCCGCGACCGGCAGGTCACGCAGGTTCGACACCGCGGCCAGGTCCGGCTCGTCGGGCCACGAGCCGATGATCACCCCGGCCACGGTGAGCCCGCGCCTGGTCGCGACCTCGGCGGTCAAGGCGGTCGCGTTGAGCGTGCCCAGCCCCGCCTCGGCCACGATGATGACCAGCGCGCCGAGCGACCACGCGACGTCGGCCAGGGTGGCGCCGTCGGCGTCGAACCGGACCAGCAGGCCGCCCGCGCCCTCGATGAGGGTGAGGTCGTGCTCGCCGTTGAGGTCGCTCGCGGCGGCGGCGATCTCGCTCGGGGACAGCGTCGGCTGCCCGGACAACCGCGCGGCGGCTTCCGGTGACAGCGGATCCGGATATCGCCGCAGCTCGCGCGTGGTGACCGGACCGGCGAGGCGCAGGACGTCGGCGAGGTCGCCGGGCTCGTCCGGCCCCACCCCGGTCTGCGCCGGTTTCAGCACGGCGACGCGCTGGCCCTGACCGGCGGCCAGGGCGGCGATGGCGGCGGTGGAGATCGTCTTGCCGACACCGGTTCCGGTGCCGGTCATGACCAGCATGCTCACGTGGGTTGAACTTAGTGGGTCGGGCTGGAGAGGAGCTGAAGGGGACCATCCCCGCATGCGATCGGGTGAAGGGCGCTTTCACCTCATGGCATGCGGGGAAGGCGTCCTTCAGCTCCCGGAAGCGGTCACGGCACCCACCGGGACGAAGGACGGGCTCCCGTCGTCGGTCAGATAGACCTGGGCAGCCCCGACGTCGAAGTACATCCCGGTCAGGTGCAGTTCGCCGCGTGCCTCCGCTTCGGCGATCAGCGGATAGTGACGCAGGTGGTCCAGCTGCTGAAGCACGTTCTGCAGCGCCAGCCGGTTGACCTCGGCGTCCGGCCGCTCGCCGTCGAGGGTCACCGTGACCTTGCGCTTGGCGCTCGGCTCGGCGTGCCGCAGCCAGGAGGCCAGCATCGGCGCGCCGTCGGGGGCGCCGGTGGCCAGCGCCTGCATCGCGCCGCAACCGGAATGCCCGCAGACCACGATCTCGCGCACCTTCAGCACGCCGACGGCGAACTCCACGGTGGCGCCCATCGACGGGTCGGCCTGGCGCGCGGGCACCAGGTTCCCGATGTTGCGGACGGTGAAGAGGTCGCCAGGACCGCTGGTGGTGATCATGTTCGGCACGATCCGGGCGTCACCGCAGGTGATGAACAGGGTGTGCGGCGACTGACCGCCCGCCAGCTTGCTGAGCGCGGGCTGCATGAGCGCGGCGGTGCGCCGCTGGAACTCGGTCGCCCCGCGACGGGTCGGCCCGCCGCGCTGACCGGGTACCTCGACGTCCTTGGCCTGCCAGTCCGACCAGGGCGCGAGGAACCGGGGCACCGAACGCACCGCGTCCGTCCGGGTCAGGGTGGGATCGCCGGACTTGCCGTTGGCGAACCACGGATGCCCGACCTCGTCGACGACCACCTCGCCACCGGCCCGTTCGTGCGCCTGCTGCCAGTTCGAAAGGCTTTCGAAAGCGGCGTGGTCGAGGTAGTCGACGACAAGCTCCAGGGTCACCTTCGCGCCATTGGGCACGGTCGCGAGCACCCGGCTCAGCCTCGGCACCGAAAGGAACGTGAGGACGCCTTCGACGACGACACGCCACTCGTCACCGTGGCGTTCGGCGTGGATCCCTGACCACACCGTGCGCCGCAGCATGAGCAGGACCGACAGCGCGATGCCGAGCAGCACACCGGTGAGCAGGTCGAAGACGACGACACCGGCGAGCGTCACCAGGTACAGCCCGAGGTCACCGTGTTTGAGGACCTGGCGCATGTGCCCGGGGTTGACCAGTTTCGCGCCGACGTGGACGAGCAGGCCGGCCAGCGCCGCGAGCGGGATGTTCTGGATCAGCCCGGCGAACGCGGCGACGAAGACCAGGATCCAGAGCCCGTGCAGGATCGCGGACGCGCGGGTGCGGGCGCCGGTGGCGACGTTGGTCGAGCTGCGGACGATCACGCCGGTGACCGGGAGGCCGCCCAGCGCGCCGGAGGTCATGTTCGCGGCGCCCTGGCCGATCAGTTCGCGGTCGAGGTTCGATCGCGGCCCGGTGTGCATCTTGTCGACCGCGACGGCCGACAGCAGGCTCTCCACGCTGGCGATCAGCGCGATGGTGATGACCGCGATGGCGAACGCGCCCCACCCGGTGTCCGGGAACTCGGGGGCGAAGCGGATGTTGAGCAGGTCACCGGGCAGGTCGACGCGGGGCAGGGTCATCCCGGCGACGACGGACAGCACGGTCGTCACCGCGATGGCGGCCAGGGGGCCGGGGATCTTCCGGACGGACCCGGGCAGCCGTGGCCACAGCAGCAGGATGCCGATGGTGAGCACACCGATCAGCGTGGCGGTGTCGTGATGGCCGACGATCTGCGCGGGCAGCTGGGCGATGTTCTTGAGCGCGGAGCTCTGGGCCGAGCCGCCCAGTACGACGTGGAGCTGGCCGAGGACGATGGTGACGCCGATACCGGCGAGCATGCCGTGCACGATGGCGGGCGAGATCGCGAGCGCCGCGCGGGCGATGCGGCTCAGCCCGAGCAGGATCTGCAGCGCCCCGGCGGCGACGGTGATCGCGCAGGTGGTCGCCCAGCCGAAGGTGGCGATCGTTTCGGCCATGATCACCGTCAGCCCGGCGGCCGGGCCGCTGACCTGAAGCGGGGAGCCGCCGAGCGCGCCGGCGACCACACCGCCCACCACGGCCGCGATCAGCCCGGCGACGATCGGCGCCCCGGAGGCGAGCGCGATCCCGAGTGACAGCGGGACGGCGACGAGGAACACCACCAACGAGGCGGGCAGGTCGTGCCGAAGCACGGCGAGAGGTCGTTTCGAGGACACCAACATGATCACCAGGAAACTGGTGATTTGTCCGCTATGCACCACCTGATCGAGTGAATATCGTCCTACAACCGGGTGGCGTGGCCCACTTTCGGGCTGCTTTGTTACCGGGAGATGTCCCCGGCGTTTCGGAAAGCCTTGCCACGTCCCGGATCCTGGGAGGTATCGATCGGCCACCCGACCAAGACGCCTTGCGCGTGAAGGCCCCCTTCCCTCGGCTGAGCCGAGGGAAGGGGGCCTTCACGCGCATCCGGAGGAGTCAGGACTTCACCGGCGAAGCGGCCGAGGTGAACGACCGGTGCGCCGCGTCGAGCAGGTACACGCTCGCCTTGCCGACGTCGAAGTACATTCCGGTGAGCCGGAGTTCACCGCGTGCCAGCGCGGCCTCGACCACCGGGTACGAGCGCAGGTTCTCCAGCTGCCGCACCACGTTGTGCAGCGCGAGCTGATCGGCCTCACGGCCGGGACGGGCGCCGTCGAGCAGCACCGGTCCCTCGCTTTCCCGGCGCCGCACCGTTTCCTCGCCATGGCGCAACCAGCCGCCGAGTTGGGTGAGCCCGGTGGGCGCGTCGCCGAGCAGCGCTTTCATCGCACCGCAGCCGGAATGCCCGCACACCACCACTTCCCGCACCCTCAGCAGCCCGACGGCGTACTCGATCGCCGCCCCCACCGAGAAATCCGCTTCGGCACTGGCCGGTGGGACGAGATTCCCGATGTTCCGCACGGTGAACAGGTCCCCCGGCCCGCTCGTGGTGATCAGGTTCGGCACGATGCGCGCGTCGCCGCAGGTGATGAACAGCGTATGCGGCGCCTGCCCGTGCGCGAGCCCGTCCCAGGTCCGCCGCAGCAGCGGCGCGGTCCGCCGCTGGAATTCCGAAGCACCGCGGCACAACGGGACGCTGCCGCCGCGCTGGGCCGGCAGTTCGAGGTGCTCCGCCTGCCATTCCGACCACGGCGCGAGCCAGCGCGGCACCACCCGGGACGCCACACCGCGCCGCACGGTCGGCACACCGGCCTTGCCGCGTTCGAACCACGGATGCCCGATCTCGTCGACGACGACCACCCCGCCGTTCCGCTCGTACGCGCACTGCCACCCGCGCAGGCAGTCGAAAGCGGCGTGGTCGAGATAGTCGACGAAGAGTTCCAGCGTCACTTCGGACCGCTCGGGGACTCCGGCGAGGACGGTCGTGAGCCTTGGCACGGAAAGGAAAGTGAGCGCGCCCTCGATGACGACGCGGGTCCGCGCGCCGTCCGGTTCGATGTGGATGCCGGAGAACAGCATCCGGCGCAGCATGAGCGCGAGCGACACCGCGATCCCCGCGGCGACCCCGGTGAGCAGGTTGACGGCGACCGCGCCGGTCAGGGTCGCGAGGTAGACGGGCAGGTCGCCGTGGCGGCGGACCTCACGGAGGCTGGTGACGTTGACCAGTTTGGCGCCGACGTAGACGAGGAGCCCGGCGAGTGCGGCGAGCGGGATCAGCCGCAGCGCGCCGGCCAGGAACACGCAGCAGCCGAGAATCCAGGCGCTGTGCAGGATCGCGGAGGCCCGGCTGCGGGCGCCCGCTTCGAAGTTGGTCATGGTGCGGACGACGACGCCGGTGACCGGGAAGCCGCCGAGCGATCCGGCGGCGATGTTCGCCAGCCCCTGTCCGATCAGTTCGCGGTTGAGGTCGGTGCGGGGCCCGTCGCGCAGCTTGTCCACGGCGAGGGCCGAAAGCAGGCTTTCCAGGCTGGCGATGAGCGCGATGGAGAGTACGGCGCCGGTGATTGCCACCCAGGAGCCGGACGGCGCTTCGGGGACGAAACCCAGTCCCGGCAAGCCGTTCGGCAGGTCGACGCGCGGCAGGTCCATGCCGGCCGCGACGGAAAGAGTGGTGGCGAGGGCGACGGCGGCGAGCGGACCGGGGACGCGGCGCACCGAACGCGGCATCCGGGTCCACGCCAGCAGGACGCCCACGGTGACCACGCCGACCAGGGCGGCCTGGTCGTGATGGCCGACGATCCGGCCCGGCAGCGCGAGGACGTTCGCGATCGCGGAACCCTGCGCCGCTCCGCCCAGCACGACGTGCAACTGGCCGAGGACGATGATCAGGCCGATCCCGGCGAGAAGGCCGTGCACGATCGCCGGTGAGATCGCCAGCGCGGCCCTGGCGAAGCGGCTGACGCCGAAGAGGATCTGGACCAGGCCGGCCGCGGCGGTGATGGCGCAGGTGGCGGCCCAGCCGAAGGTGGCGATGGTCTCCGCGAGGACGACGGTCAGCGCGGCGGACGGTCCGCTGACCTGAAGGGCGGAACCACCGAAGAGGCTCGCGACGAGTCCGCCGACGACGGCGGAGACGAGTCCGGCGAGCAAGGGTGCCCCGGCGGCGTGTGCCACGCCGAGGGAGAGAGGAACGGCCACGAGGAAGACGACGACCGAGGCCGGGAGGTCGTGGCGGAGGGTGCTCAGGAGGGTCGAAGTGGAGCGGCGGCGGCCCGGGGGCCCGGTGTCGTGCTCGTCACCAACGATGTCGATCATGGGGGCAGGAAACCGGATCCGCGCCGAAATGTCCGCTACGCAAAGGTTTCTCAGGTTTGCTTGTGCGCCCGAGAACTAGGGCATACCGCCCTTTTGCGACATACCACCCCGAAAAGGTCCCGATCGGACTCGCCCGTTCGCCTGACCAAGATCAACACATGATCACGCGCTGTACCCAGCGTGGCCTTCTCGGTTTGCTGTGGCTGCCGTCACACTCTTTATGGTGAACTTTGTCGTTTTTACGCTTTTTGTGCGGCCGAGACCATTGCGGAAGTGATCTCCGCGAGGTCCCCGGCGCCGGAGATGTAGGGCGGCATCGTGTAGATCAGGTTCCGGAACGGCCGCAGCCAGACGCCGTTCGCGGTGAGGACCTCGGTCGCCACCGCCATGTCCACCGGGTGGTCCAGCTCCACCACGCCGATGGCGCCGAGCACCCGCACGTCGGCGACCGAAGACAGCTCGCGAGCGGGTTCGAGCCCGGCCTTCAGCGCGGCCTCGATCCGCGGCACGTCGGACTTCCAGCCGCCTTCGGCCAGGATCCCCAGCGAGGCGTTGGCCACCGCCGAGGCCAGCGGGTTCGCCATGAACGTCGGCCCGTGCGCGAGCACCGGCAGTTCGCCGCGGGAGATGCCGTCGGCGATCCGCGGCGTGCACAACGTGGCCGCCATCGTCAGGTAACCACCTGTCAGCGCCTTGCCGAGGCACAGGACGTCGGGCGTGACCCCGGCGTGCTCGGCGGCGAACATCCGGCCGGTGCGGCCGAAACCGGTGGCGATCTCGTCGAAGATGAGCAGGACGTCGTTGGCCTCGGTGATCTCGCGCAGCGCGCGCAGGTACGCGGGCGAGTGGAACCGCATACCGCCGGCACCCTGCACGACCGGCTCGACGATGACCGCGGCCAGTTCGCCCGCGTGCCGCTCGATCCCGGCCGCGAGCAGCTCGAGGTACTCCTGATCCGGTTCGTCGCCGAACTCCCCCGGCGGTTTGGGCAGGAACAGCTGGTCCGGCAGGATGCCGCGCCACAGCGAATGCATCCCGCCTTCGGGGTCGCAGACGCTCATCGGCGTGAACGTGTCGCCGTGATAGCCGCCGCGCCAGGTCATCAGGCGCCGCTTTTCCTTACGCCCCACCGACTGCCAGTACTGCAGGCACATCTTGACGGCGACCTCGACCGACACCGACCCGGAGTCGCACAGGAAGACGTGCCGCAGGCCCTCCGGGCTGAGATCGACCAACGTCTTCGCCAGCCTGATGGCCGGTTCGTGGGTGAGCCCGCCGAACATCACGTGACTCATCCGGCCCGCCTGGTCGGCCAGCGCCGCGTCCAGCACCGGATTCCGGTAGCCGTGGATCGCCGCCCACCAGGACGACATGCCGTCGATCAGTTCGCGGCCGTCGTCGAGGGTGAGCCGGACGCCGCTCGCCTCGCGGACCAGCAGGGAGTCGATCGTGCTCGGCATCGGCCCGTACGGGTGCCAGACGTGTTCCGCGTCGAGCGCGAGGAGTTCTGCGGCGTCCATCCCGCGACCCTACGACACGCCTTTCTCAGCGCAGGCGCACAGGGAGGGTCTCCAGCCCGTGGACCAGGGCGCTTTCCCGCCACCGCAAGGTTTCCGGCTCGGCGTCCAGGCTCAGTCGGGGGAACCTGTCCAGCAGACCGCGCAAAGCGATCTCCGCCTCCAGGCGGGCCAGCGGGGCACCGACGCAGTAGTGGATGCCGTGGCCGAACGCGAGATGCCCGTTCGCCGCCCGTGCGACGTCCAGCCGGTCCGGGTCTTCGAACCGCTCGGCGTCCCGGTTGGCGCCGAGCAGGGAGACCAGCACGAACTCGTCCGCCGGGATCTCGACGCCGCCGACCGTGACGGGCTCGGTGGTGAATCGGAGGGTCGCCAGGTGGATCGCGCCGTCGTAGCGGAGGAACTCCTCGACAGCGCCCGGCAGCAGGGCGGGATCGGCGCGGAGCGCCGCCAGCTGCTCCGGCTCGCGCAGCAGGGCGAACACGCTGTTCGCGATCAGGTTGACCGTCGTCTCGAAGCCCGCCACCAGCAGCAGGAACGCCATGGCCAGCAATTCGTCCCCGGAGAGCGAATCGCCCTCGTCACTGGCGTGGATCAGGCCCGAAAGCAGATCTTCGGCGGGCTTCGCGCGCTTCTCGTCGATGAGGGCGACGAGATACGCGTGCATCTTCGCCGCCGCGGCTTGAAGTTCCTCCTGCGTCGACCAGGCGAGCATCGTGTTCGACCACTGCGCGAACGACGACCGGTCGCCCGCGTGCACGCCGAGCAGTTCGCAGATGACCCGGATCGGCAGGGGGACGGCGAAAGCGGGCAGCAGGTCGACGCGCTCCGCGTCCCCGATCCCGTCCAGCAGTTCCGCGGTGATCTGCTCGATCCTCGGCCGCAGCCGGGAAACCGTGCGCGAGGTGAAGGCCTGGTTGACCAGTTTGCGCAGCCGCGTGTGATCCGGCGGATCCAGGTTGAGCATGTGCCCGTTCAGGGCGCGCACGGCGTCGTCACCGCCGGATTCGAAGCCGTGACGTTCGAAGAGCCGCCTCACCTGGGCGGTGTCCTTGCCAACGCGGGGATCCGAGAGCAGGGCGCGGGCCTCGGCGTGCCCGGTGACGATCCAGGCGTTCAGGCCGCGGGGCATCCGGACCTTGCGGGCCGGGCCTTCTTCCCGCAGCAGCGCGGAGATCCGGTGCGGCTCCTGGAGAAAATCCTCGGTCAGCTGCTTCGGTTCTTCGGCTGCCTGCATCGGTACGCCTCCCCCGGCGCGCCGGTCAGCGTTCGGCCAGCGCGGCCACCACTCGCTCGGTCACCTCGGTCCAGTATGCCCGCTGTTCTTCGCGCTCGTCGGCGCCCGCGAGCCATTCCTGGTGGAAGCGGAGCGTGGTCTTCTGCTCGGTGCCGCTCACCGTGATCTGCAGGGTGGAGTCGTGATCCCAGTCCTTCGGCCGCCAGGTCAGCCGGAGCTTGTCGCCTTCGGAGCGGCCGCGGATCTCGCCGGTCGTCCCGTTGGCCGTCTCGTAGGGCGCGCCCAGCTCGCGGCCGAGTTCGGCACCCGGGCCGAGCCAGATCCCCACACCCTCGCGCCCGACCAGGAAGTCCCACACCTGTGCGCCGCTGTACGGCACTGTCTGGGAAACGCCTACCTGCCAACCACTTCCGGCTGTTTTGGTCGCTGCTCTCGTCACCGGTCCATCCTCGCACCGGGTGTACCGTGCGAGGTTCACCGGTCCGGGTGGAGGATCTCTTTCCGTGCGCTACCGTCCGATTTCTCCCGCTCTGCTGGTCTCCGAACTGACCGAACGCATCACGGCGATCACGGCCCGCCGCCGGATCGCGGTCGCCGTCGACGGCGCGGCCGGTGCGACCAACACCACAGAACTCGCCGACGCCCTGGTCGATCCCCTGCGCGTCGCCGGTCACGCGGTGTTGCGGATCTCGGCGAACGACTTCCTCCGCCCCGCCTCACTGCGCTTCGAACGCGGCAAGGAAGACCCCGACGCGCGCTACACCGACTGGCTGGACCTCGGCGCCCTGCGCCGCGAGGTGCTCGATCCCCTCGCCGAGGGCGGCAGCGGGCGGGTCCTCCCCTCGCTGTGGGACCCGGTCCGCGATCGCGCCACCCGCGCCGAACGCGTCGAACTGCCCGAAGGCGGTGTCGTCCTGCTGGACGGCGAGTTCCTGTTCGGCGCGGGCCTCGCGTTCGACCTGAGCGTGCATCTGTGGCTTTCACCCGCCGCGCTCAAGCGGCGGGTGCCCGACCGATGGGCGCTGCCCGCCTACGAGCGCTACGAACAGGAAGTCGATCCGACGGCGCTGTCCGACGTGGTGGTCCGCGTCGACGACCCGAATCACCCCGCGCGCTACGAGCCCTGACGGGCCTTACCGCACTGCCGCGACCGGGTCGCCGTCGAGCAGGCCGGAAAGCCTGCTCGCCATGGTGTCCCAGCGCCAGTTCCCGGCGACCCATTCGCGACCGGCGGCGCCCATCCGCCGCGCCCGCACCGGATCGGCCAGCAACGCGGCCAGCGTCTCCCTCAGCTGCTGTTCGTCACGGCCGTCGACGACGTGCCCGGTGACCTCGTCCAGCACCGTTTCCGGGGCGCCGCCGGAATTCCCGGCGACGACCGGCAGCCCGGTCGCCGAAGCCTCCAGGTACACGATGCCGAGCCCCTCGACGTCGAGGCCCTTCCCGCGCGTCCGGGCCGGCATGGCGAAGACGTCACCGGCGTTGTAGTGCGCGGGCAACTCCTTCCACGGCACCGATCCGGTGATGACGACGTTGTCCCCGACCCCCAGCGCGTCGACGAGGCCGGTGAGCGTCTTGCGGTACGGGCCGCCGCCGACGAGCAGCAGCGCCACGTCCGGGATCCGCCTGCGGAGTTCGGGCAGGATCCGGATGAGCATGTCCTGGCCTTTGCGCGGCACCAGCCGCGAGACGCAGACGATCGTCGGACGGTCGCCGAGACCGTGCCGATCGCGGATCTCCTTGCCCGCGGCGGCGTCCGGGCGGTACAGCGCGGTGTCGACGCCGCACGGGAGCATCTCCAGGCCCGCCATCGGGCCGAAAGCGGCCGAAAAGCGGGAACGCGTGTACTTGCTGACGTAGGTGATCACGTCGACGGTGTCGCCGATCCGCCGCAACGCCTGCCGTGACCCCGGGAGCATCGACCAGCCGACCTCGTGACCGTGCGTCGACGCCAGCACCCGGCGGGCGCCTGCCGACCGCAGCGAATGTCCCAGCAACGCTAGCGGCGCGGCCGCGCCGAACCAGACGGCCTCGCAGTCGCGGGCCCGCATGATCTCCTTGGCCCGCTTGAGAACGTCCGGGGTCGGCAGCATCAGGGACGTCGGATGCCGGACCACCTCGAACGGGGCGGCGGCGTCGAACTCGGTGTGGGAGCCGGTGCTCGATTCCCAAGACGGCGCGTAGACGACGAGGTCGTCCGCGGGCAGGCGGGTGGCCAGCGAGTTCAGGTAGTTCTGGATACCGCCTGGCCGGGGCGGGAAGTCGTTGGTCACCAGCAGGGTCCTCAGCACCCCTGCAGGCTACTTGGCCCTCCGCACGCGAAAGGGGCGGCACCGCTTGCGCGGTACCGCCCCTTTTCGGGTGTTCGTCAGGCAGTCGGGCGACGGGCGCCGACGTAGTTGTTCTGCAGCGGCGACACCTTGACGACGTCACCGGAGGTCGGCGCGTGCACCATCATGCCGTTGCCGACGTACATGCCCACGTGCGAAACGGGCGAGTAGTAGAACACCAGGTCGCCCGGCTGGAGCTGCGACCGCTCCACGGGGGCGCCGAAGGTGGACTGCTGACGGCTCGACCGAGGCAGGGTGAGACCGGCCTGCTTGTACGCCCACAGCATCAGACCCGAGCAGTCGAAGGTCGACGGACCGGTCGCGCCCCACACGTAGGCGCTGCCGAGCTTGCTCTTCGCCGCGGCGAGGGCCGCCGCGGCGGCCGGACCCGGGGCGGGCAGGTTGGGGAAGGCGCCGCCCTTGTCCTTCTGGGCGGCCCTGTCCGCGGCGCTCAGGTTGCCGCCGGCCCGCTCGATCTCCTTGAGCTGGTCGTTCAGCGTCTTCTGCCGCGCCTCGATGTCCGTCGTCAGCTTGGCGGCGGCGTCACGGGCGGCGGTGGCCGTGGCCTGCGCGTCCGCGGCCTGCTTCGCGGAGGCGGCGGCCTGGGCGACAGCACCGCTCAGGTTGTTCAGGGCGGCGTTCTTGTTCGAGGCGAGGACCTCGAGCGCCGAGGAGCGGTCCAGGAAGTCCTGGGTGGACGCGCCCGACAGGAGCGACGACAGCTTGTTCAGCTGCACGCCGCTGGTGAACGACGCACCGGCGAACTTGTTGACCTCGGCCTGGAACGTCTTCTCGTCACCGGCCGCCTTGAGACCGGCGTCCTTGGCCGCCGCGGCGTCCGCGGTCGCCTTGTCGAGTTCTGCCTGCTTCGCGGCGAGATCGTCCTTCGCCTTGAGGAGGTCTTCGTTGGCCTTCTCCGCCTGCGCCGCGAGGTCGCGGTACTTGGCGAGAGC
This sequence comes from Amycolatopsis orientalis, assembly GCF_000943515.2. Classification (NCBI taxonomy): domain Bacteria; kingdom Bacillati; phylum Actinomycetota; class Actinomycetes; order Pseudonocardiales; family Pseudonocardiaceae; genus Amycolatopsis; species Amycolatopsis orientalis. The sequence goes on from NZ_CP016174.1 coordinate 6,463,677, forward strand.
GTCCGAGCCGGACGGAGGCTGTTGGAGGGCGGGGGCTGGGGCAGCAGTGGCAGCAGGCTGGGCGACCGTTACGGCGGTGATCACCGCGGCCGCGGCCAAAGCTCCTGACACCACGCGCTTGACTGGATGCGACTGCACGGTCGCGCGTGTCTCCTTTGCTGTCGGCCACTGACGCAGAAACCCGGACGAAGAGGTCGGGGGCCCTCTTCCGCGAAGCCGCGTCGCCGGCCGTGAGGCCCGCGCGGTTCTCCGCGTTCCCGCCCTGTACCTGGCCGACTGCTAGCGCAACAGGTTTGGCACAAGGCTGGTTTCTGGTGCAACTCCCCGACAAAGCTGCCTCAGTGGCGATCCCGTGTCGTCGTCTGGCGACGACTTCCGGCCACGAGATCTCGGACAGGTTACGAAACCACAGGCACCGCGTCCACCACACCCACCGCAAAAACTCTCCGTGATGCGCCGAAACACCTTCGGACCAGCATGAGCGGAAAGTTGTGACGGGCGTTACATCCTGGGGGCTATCTCGACTACCTACCGTTCACCCGGCCGGATCGACCACTCGTCGAATGCCACGGTCGCGGCGTGTCTCAAGCTGTCATCCGGCGCCTCTGTTCGACCATCTCGACCATCCGGAGACGGGGGATCATCCCCGCTTCCGCGAGCGCGTCCACCGCTTTTCGCTCGTCGGCGTCCCATTCGAGCGACGACGGCGCGCCAAGGAGGACGCTGACGACACAGTCATGACATGCGTCACCCCGGACCGCGCAGCGGTCGCAATCGATGACGAGCGTCTCTATGTCCGCTATATCGGCGATCGGTTCCATGGCGGACAGCGTAAGAAGGGTCACCGACAGTTTCGGCCTCGTGAGTGGTAATGCCGGTTAGAACCAACCCTCACTGACCCTTGTGGCGATGGTCCGAGCTGTCCGTGAAGGCCTCCTTGAGGGACCCTGAGTCCCTCAAGGAGGCCTTCACGGACAGCCGCCTACGAGACCCGACGCAGCACCGTCGCTTCACACGCGGCTGAGCCGCGACACCAGGACCGCAGACGGCACCGGATGCGCGCCTTTCCGCCGCACCGAGTCCGCCACCGCCCGGTCCGTGCTCGCGACCACCATCGGCCGCCCTGGCGGCTCGGCCGCGACGAGGGACCGGATGACGTCGTCCGCGAGCACGCCGCGTTCGGAGAACAGCACCCGCACCCCGCGCGGCACCGCCGCGGGCACGGAAAGCACCCCGGCGCCGTCGAACACCACGGTCACCTCGGCGCTGGTCCGCGCGGCCAGCGCGGAAAGCTGGTGGATCAGCCGATCGCGCTGATCGGACAGCGCCAGCTCCGGATAGCCGGTCTTCGTGACGTTGTAGCCGTCGACGATCAGGTGCACGTTGGGCAGCGCGAGATGCCGGTCGAGCGCGGTGACGTCCTGGATCTTGCCGCCCGCGCCCAGCCCGGACGTCGCACCGCGGACCAGGTCCGCCGGACGCTGGCCTCGCGCGCTCACCGAGAGTTCCCGGCGCACCCCGCCGACGGCACCCTCGATCGTGTCCAGCAGCAGCCCGAGCCTGACCTCGTCGGCCTGACGCGCCTCGCGTGCCGACTGACGGGCGATCTCGGCATCCGTGACGGCCTTCTCCGCCCGCGCCCGCTCTGTCGCGACACGCTGCCGCTCACGGTCCAGCTGGGCTTTCAGCGCCTTGATCTCCTCGGCGCGCTCGGCCCCGCCTGCCTCCAGCTCTGCGCGGGCCTCGGCGGCCGCGTCCCTGGCCTGGCGCAGCTGGACACCTTGCTCGCGCAGGCGTTTCAGCAGCTTCTCGACCTCCGCGTCGCGTTCCCCCCGCGCGTTGCCCGCGATTTCCTTGGCCTCGCGCAACTCTTCGCGCAACTGGGCCAGTTCGGTCTCGAGCCGCTGGTTACGGGCCAGCGCGGCGTCCCGTTCGGCGCGTAACGCCGTTTCGTCCGCGTTCTTCGCCACCAGCCGGACCCGTCCGGCGGCACCCGCCTCGCCCAGCAGCACGGCGGCGGCCGCGGCGGCGACGGAATCGGGGTCGTTCGGGTCGAGGGCGTCCTTGCGGTGGTCGCGCAGCCATTCGGTGACCGCGACCCGGAACTGCGACGACTCCCCCAGCGCGGCGAGCAACGCCGTCCCGCCGAGTTTCGCGCGTTTGGCCGGGGCGAACTTCGCGACCGGGCGCAGCTGCCTCGGCACGTCGGCGACCGGCAGCTTGCCGACCGCGGCCGCCGCCAGCTCGGCGATCCGCTCCCGCACGGCCTCCGGCAGGCTGGTCCAGCCCTCGGCCGGGACCTCCTCCGACGACTCCGAGTCCCCCGCGGACGCCACGACACCCGAGGGTCCGCCGATGGCGTCCTCGGGCAGTTCGGGCACTGCGGGCTGCGGTTGCATCGCTCCAGCGTAGGCCCCATGGGCTCGGGGCGCGCTGGATGGGACGGCGTGCGGCGCTCCCGGGATTGTCGGTGCCCGCCCCTAGTGTGCCCGATCATGGACACCGGACGGCGGCCCGGCGCGGCACAACTCGCCTTCGACGAGCTGGGAACCCCTTTGCGGGACACCACTTTCGTGGTCTTCGACCTGGAGACCACCGGAACGAAACCCGGCCCGGACGGGATCACCGAGATCGGCGCGGTCAAGGTCCGCGCCGGCGAGATCCTCGGCGAGTTCGCCACCTTCGTCAATCCGGGGATGCCGATCCCGCCGCAGATCGTGGAACTCACCGGCATCACCGGCGCGATGGTCTACGACGCTCCCCGGATCGAGCGGGTGCTGCCCGCGTTCCTGGAGTTCATCTCCGGTGCCGTGCTCGTGGCGCACAACGCCGCCTTCGACACCGGTTTCATGCGCGCGGCCTGCGAAGGTCACGGGTACCACTGGCCGAAGACGGCCGTCGTCTGCACGGTCCGGCTCGCCCGCCGGGTGATCTCCCGAGACGAGACGCCCAGCTACCGCCTTTCCGCGCTGGCCGCGTTGTTCGGGGCGCGCACGACGCCCAACCACCGAGCGCTCGCGGACGCGCGGGCCACCGTCGACGTCCTGCACGCGCTGCTCGAACGCGTCGGCAACCTCGGCGTCCACACCCTCGAAGAACTGCTGGACTACCTGCCCGAGGTGACCCCAGCCCAGCGCCGCAAACGTTCGCTGGCCGAACACCTGCCGTCGCGGCCCGGTGTCTACCTGTTCCGCGGCCCCAGCGACGAGGTCCTCTACGTCGGGACGTCGAACGACCTGCGCCGCCGGGTCCGGCAGTACTTCACCGGCTCGGAGAGCCGCGGGCGGATCCGGGAGATGGTCGCGCTCGCCGAACGGGTCGACGCGGTCGAATGCGCGCACGCGCTGGAGGCCTCGATCCGGGAACTGCGGCTCATCGCCGCCCATCGCCCCATGTACAACCGCCGATCCAAGAACCCACGGCACGCCTGGTGGGTCGCGCTGACCGAGGAGGCGTTCCCACGCCTGTCGGTGGTCCGCATGCCGCGAGACGGGATGCTGGGGCCCTTCCGCAGCCAGACCGACGCCCGCTCGGCCGCGGACACCCTCGCCGGCGCCTCCGGGCTGCGGACGTGCACCCAGCGGATCTCCGCGACCGCGCCCAACGGCAAACCCTGCGTCCTCGCCGAACTCGGCCGCTGCGGGGCACCGTGCGCCGGACGGCAGACGGTCGAGGCGTACCGGCCTGGCGTGCTGGCGGTGTCCGGTCTCATCGCCGGGACGGACGGGCGGCCGCTGCGGGCCGCCGCCGAGCAGCTGGCCAGGCTCGCCGAGGCCGAGCATTACGAACAGGCCGCCCAGCACCGCGATCAGCTGGCCGGGCTGATCCGCGCGGTCGGCCGGGCACACCGGCAGTCGGCGCTGGCGGGTATCCCGGAACTGATCGCCGCGGGCCCCGACGGCAACGGCGGCTGGGAACTGGCGGTGATCCGGCACGGCAGGCTCGCGTCGGCGGGGGTCGCCCGGCGCGGAGTACCGCCGATGCCGGTGGTCGAGATGCTGGTGGCCTCGGCGGAAACGGTGATCCCCGGCCCGGGGCCGCTCTTCGGCGCGATCTCGGAGGAGGTCCGCATCCTGTTGCGCTGGCTGACCCGGCCGGGGGTCCGGCTCGTGCGCACCACGCACCCGTGGGCGGAACCGGCCGCCGTCGCGGGCGGCTGGCAGGAATGGCTGGATCTCGCGGCGAGCGCGACGGCGCTGGAACAGGTGGCGGGCTAGGATCGCGGCGACGGAATCATCAACGTAGGAGGGCCCCCGTGATCACCGCGATCGTGCTGATCCAGGTCGAAGCCGATGCGATCCCCGAAGCGGCCCAGGCGATCGCGGACATCGCCGGGGTCCGCGAGGTGTACTCCTGCGCGGGTGACGTCGACCTGATCGCCTCGGTCCGGGTCGCGGCGCACGAAGACCTCGCGGACCTGATCCCGGCGAAGATCGGCAAGGTTCCCGGCGTGCTGAACACCGTCACGCACATCGCCTTCCGCTCGTACTCGAAGGCCGACAGCGAGTCCGCGTTCGACATCGGCGTCGAAGGCGCCTGACGGCAAACGAAAACCCCGCCCCGTCGGTGACTTTTTCACCAGCGGGGTGCATCTTGCGCGAACCGGGCAATCGCGGTTAAGTGGGATCAGAACCGGAATTTCACTGGGGGAATTTCGGTACTGGGGATTTTGAGGTACGTACCGATGATCGATCCGTCATGGGATCGCGGCGATTGTCGCCGCCTTCATCCAGCGCGAGCCACCGTCGGCCGCAATGGCCGGACCACCTCTCACCGAAGCCGCCGACCACGCGGTCACTGACGAAAACCCCGACGATTTCCCGGTGAACGAAACATCCACCGGGAAGTCACTGGCGTTTCCGCGATAAAGTTTCGAAAAACCTCTAATTCATCTCCCGGCAGCTTCCGGGGGATTCTCGTCGAACCCACTTACACCGAAGCTTACTGGGGGCTTGGAGTGTACAAGCGTATTTTGTCCTGCGCGCTTTGCGCCGCGGCACTGTTCTCCGGGACGGTCGCCGTTCCGGCGGGATTCGCCGCCGAAACCGGAATACACGCCGCGGCCGCGGCGATGACCCCCGGCGAGATCGCCCGCTGGGAGGTACTGACCTACGCCAGGTACAGCGTCCACAGCACGGTGAAGACGGACGCCTGGGCCGCCCTGCTCAGCGCAGACCCGGAAGCGGCGTCCATCGAGTTCCTCCGTTCTCCGGGCGGCGGGCTCGAATACGCGACACAGCGGGCGCTCAACCGCGACGAAGGCAACAAGCGCTTCCTCCGGCGACTGCTGGAAACCCACCTCCGCGCGTATTCGCCAGAGGTGTACGAAGCGGCGAACCTCTACTTGACGTCGTCCGCGTCCAAACGGGAACAGTTCTGTCACGGCGGCGGCTACGAAGCGGCGAAGGGGCGGGATCAGAGATTCCGCGCCGAGCTCGGCGAGCAGAAACGCGCCCTCGTCGAGGAGGACCGCCGATACGTCCGGACGCTCGCCGAACGGGACCCGGGTGCCCAGGTGCGATTCGCCGCGGCCTATGCGGTACGCGAGGGATCGACCGACGACGACCTGACCGATTTCTTCGCCTGGGGCTGGGCACAGGGCGCGCGACTGGACGTCGAAGGCTTCCGGGAAGAGATGCTGCGCGAAAACCGTCAGTGGCAACTGACGATCGCCCAGCTGATCGTCGACGCCGAAGCCGCCGAGAAGGCGGCGCGGGAAATCGAAGGGGAGGCGGGCAAAGAGGCCCGTGACCAGGCGGTGGCCGCCTGGCGCAAGGTCGGCACCGGCGCTTCGCCCGCGCGGTCGAAATGGGAAGAGGCGAGGGACTTCGCCCAGCAGCAGGCGGAAACCTGGCACGCCATCCTGCTCGCCGCGCAGCAGGCGGCGCAGAACCCCAACTGGAAAGCGGTCATCGATCCCGCGAGGACGACGGAAGGCGACTGGACGGACAACCGTTCCCTGTCCGGCGAAAACGTCGCGTACTGGGAGTCGCTGCTGCAGAAGGCACTCGACGGCGAGCAGAGAATCAAGAACCCGAGCTGATCATCCCGCCGCCCGGTTTCCCGCGGCGGCTTCTTCTCGAGAATAGGTGACTGGGGTATGCGAAGAACGTCCATGTCAAGGCCATGGCTCAGCCGTGGCATAGCGGTGGCCGCCGTCGCCGCCATGTGCACCGGGCTGCTGGGCGCACCGGCGGGTGCGGCCGAACCACCACCCGGCCAAGGGGTGCCGCCCGCCGTGCCCACCGCGGAACCCGACATCGACTCGACCACGGTTCCACCGGCGTCACAGCAGGACAAGGTGCTGGCCGTCGAGGCCATCGAGGTCGGCGACGCGTCCGACGATTGGCTGAGACTGTCCGACAAGAACTTCGTCTTCAAGGTCTACGAGAAGATCAGCATCGACAACTTCCCCCGCACCAAGGCGGAAGCGTCCCGGATCTACGGCCTCACCGTCGCCGACGCCTCGGCGTTCATCCGGACCGGTATCCACGAATTCGTCCAGCGCGACCACGACGAGAAGATCCTCCGCGACATCGAGCGGCGGGACCGGATCGGCGCGCGGATGAAGGCGCTGGAGAACGCCCGCATCATCCCGCTGGACCCCGTGCTGCTCGACCTCACCGACCGGAACTTCGTCTTCCAGGTCGCCAGCCGGGCCAAGAGCGGCTCCAAGGTCCAGAGCGGCGCGATGACCGCGTACAAGGGCGACGCCGCCACTTGGAAGACCTTCATCGAGGTCACCATCCTCGACCTCGCCGAGCAGGACATCGTGGAACACCTGGACCGCCTCCGGCAGGAAAACGCCGAGAAGGCGGCCCGGGAAGAGCGCGACATCAAGCGGCGCACCGCCGTCGCCGAGATCCCGGCCACCTTCCAGAACGTCTGGCTGGACGCCGAGGACGACGTCTTCATCCGTGAGTTGCTGCGGCTGCCCGAACTGGCCGACCCGGCGAACATCGAGATCAAGGACGCGACAGAGCGAGCCTCCCGCAGCACGGATCCCGCGGTGTGGAAGGCGTTCGTCAACACCGGGCTCAAGGCTGCGGCCGGACGCGACAAGGCCCGTCGCGAGGCTCAGGAAGACCAGGCCAACCGCGACGCCGTCCGGCAGCTCAAGGTCCGCGCGGAAAACAGCGGGCTCCGGCCGCGGCTGGTCGCGGCGGCCACCACGGCGCTGGCGGGCAACCGCGACGCGGTGATCACGTTCCTGCGCACGGGCCAGTACGAGGTACTGACCCAGTCGTTCGGGACCTACACCCCCGGCGTCCGGGGCTGGCACGTCCACACCGGCGGCGGCGACGCCTGGATCACCACCGGGAACCCCGGCACCGACGGCACCAAGGCGTTGCCGAACGCGACCTGGAAGGTGGCGAGCGGTCTCGCCGACCCGCTGTGCTACTCGCTGGAGTCCACCGATCGCGCCGGGAACTACCTGCGGCAGCAGGATCTGCGGGTCAAACTGCACGGCAACGACGGCACCGACCAGTTCAAGAAGGACGCCACCTGGTGCCCGCGGCGCAGCGGCGCCGATGTCCAGCTGGAGTCGAAGGCGCACCCCGGGCGGTTCATGCGGCATATCGACGCGCAGCTCTGGATCGCCCAGCTGGGCGGCGGGAACTGGTTCGACACCGACCGGCTCTTCCACGAGGACTCGACCTGGCGGACGGTCGCGCCGAATCCCGAAGTGTCGACGCCGCTGATGCTGGACTGGTTCAACGACGACGGCCTGCGCGGACTCGCCGGGAATCCGAAGGCGGCGGAAAGCTACGACGCGGGTGCCCGGTTCCGCGAATTCACCAACGGCCGCCTGTACTGGAGCCAGGAGACCGGCGCGAAGTTCATCAACGGGGAGATCCTCACCCGGTATCTGGGTCTCGGTGGGCACAAGTGGCTGATGCCGAGCACCAACCAGGTCAACGCGGCCACCCGGGCGATGATCAACTTCAACGGCCACAACATGGCGATCTACTGGTCTCCCGCGACCGGCGCCAAGTACGTGATGGGCTCCATCCGCGACAAATGGAATTCGCTCAGCGCGGAAAGCGGCGTACTCGGTTTCCCGACCAGTGACGAGTTCACCATCCCCATCGGCCGCCAAAGTAACTTCCAGCACGGTTACATCACCTGGAATTCCACCACCTACGAAATGCACGTGTACCGGTCCATTTCCGGCCAGTAACCGATTTCGATCTGCTCCGGCCGGGGGCCTGGGAAACGCGCCCAGGCTCCCGGCCGGCCTTTCCGCTGAACAAAGGTATCGAAATGCGAAGATCACTGATATTCGGCAGAAGACCTGCCAGGAGTGTCGCTGTTCTGACCGCGGCGACCGTGCTGTGCGGCCTGTTCACCCCGGCCACCGGGTACGCCGCCCCACCGGCACCGTCGAGCCCGACCGTCGAGGCGCCGGCCCCGGACGTCACCCGGGCACCGGCCCCTCAGGCACCGGTCCCCCAGGAAAGCCCGAACGCCGCGGCGGCCGAACTGCCGGCCTCGACCGAGGTCGAAAAGGTGCGGGCGGTTTTCGAGATAGAGGTCGGCGAAGCCACCAAGGAATGGCGCGAAGCCACCGACATGAATTTCGTCTTCAAGGTCTACGACAAGATCAACCCGACGAACTTCCCGGTCACCAAGGCCGAAGCCTACCGCGTCTACAAAGTCATGCTCGACAACAACACCGCCCCCGACGCCACCGCGTTCATCCGCACCGGCGTCTTCGATTTCGCCGCCCGTGACCGCGTCGAACGGCAGCGTCGCCAGGAGGCCTGGGACCGCACCGTTCAGCTGCGCCGGGAAATCCTGATCGACGCCGACATCACCGACTTCGACGACGTCATGCTCAACGACAACGACCAGATGTTCATCTACAAGGTCTACCAGAAGGCCAAACCGGAACACCCGAAACTCAAGCAGGGTGCCTTCGACGCGTTCGGCGGTGACGCGGCGGTGTGGAAGGACTTCATCGAGAACAAGATCAGGGCGCTGCAGCAGCAGGACCAGCTCGACTACCTCGACCGGTTGAACCGGGAGAACCAGGAGGCCGCCCGCCGGGAAGCCGCCAGGATGGCGAAGAAGGACGCCTGCGACAAGGTTCCCGTCCTCGCCGTCGCGGCCTGGCTCGACCTCGCCGACGACGACTTCATCCGCGAACTGCTCAAGACCCCGGAACTGGCCGACCCCGCGCACCGCGAGATCAAGAGCGCGGCCACCCTCGCCCTCGCCGGGGTGGCGGCCGACTGGGACCGGTACATCAGAACCGGGGTCGCCGAGGCCCGCGCCAAGGACGACGCCAGGATCCTCCGTGAACGGGAGGAAGCCGACCGGCAGAAGATCCGCGACATCAAGGCCAAGGCCGACGCGAGCAGGCTCCGTCCCCGGCTCGCCGCGGCGGCGGCCGACGTCGCCGCGAACGGAACCTGGGACCAGGTCAAGGATTTCCTCGCCAAGGGCCAGTACACCGTGCTGGAACAGGCGTTCGCCGGAGTCACCGCCGGCCGGAGAGGCTGGCATGTCCGCAGTGCCGGCGGCGATGCCTGGGCCACCCCGGGAACCCAGCCGACGGATGTCGTCACCGCACCATTGGGTGAGGCCACCTGGAAGATCGTGCCAGGGCTCGCCGACCCTGCCTGTTTCTCCCTCGAATCGGCCACACGGGTCGGCAGTTACCTGCGTGTCGCGGCCAACCTGCGCGTCCAGTTGGCGGGCAACGACGGCACCGACGTCTACAAGCTCAACGCGACCTGGTGCGCCAAGGCGGGCAAGGACGGCAGCCCGACCAACGTGACGCTGGAGGCGAAAGCCCACCCCGGCCGCTACCTGCGTCAGTACTGGGGCCAGCTCTGGGCGGCCAACGGTCAGAGCAAGGAGAACAACTTCGACACCGACGGGAACTTCGCCGCCGACGTCAGCTGGATTCCCGTCGGCCCGAACCCCTGGATCACCACGAAGATCGACGAGCGTTGGTTCAACGAAGACTGGTGGGGCTGGAACGGACTCGGGCCGCAAATCCAGCCTGAGAACATCTTGAACGGCATCCGGTACAAGCGCTTCCAGAAGGGTGGCGCCTTCTGGTCGGCCCAGCACGGCGTGGTTCGGATAATGGACCCGCTGCTCGCCAAGTACCTCGAATCCGGTGGCCGTAGCATCCCGGGATTCATTCCCAGCGGGGACACGGGATACCTGCCCGACGGGAAAGGCATGCGCAACCTGTTCGCCGGCCCCAGGGGCATCTGGTACCACCCGGACATCGGCCCGAAGCTGATCTACGGAGCCATTTTCGATCGGTGGGCGGCACTGCAATACGAACGAAGCAGGCTCGGCTATCCCACTTCCGACGAAATGGATTTCCCCGGCGTACCCGGTAAACGCGTGAGCTACTTCCAGTACGGAAGGATCGAACACACCGCCGCCGAAGGCGCGAAAGAGTACTACAACTGACAATCCCGAGGTGCCTTGCCGGGTACACCGGCAAGGCACCTCTTTCACCCCGCAGTAGTTCTTTTCACCGATACCTGGGGGTTCTGATGTCGAGAACGAGATATCTGCTGAGAACGTTCCTTGTCTTCCTGGCCACCGCCGTACTCGCCGGGCTCATCAACCCGGTGCCCGCGGTGGCGGCCGACGATCCACCACCGGCCACGCCACCACCGACGTCCCCGGCCCGTCCCATGCCGGAGGACCCGTACCGCAACTGGGACGGCCGATCGGGCGTACCCGCCCTGGTGGGCAGTCCCGTCGTCCGGCAGATCATCGCCGATCAGGCCGAGCTGGCCGAGGAGCCCGAAGTACGTGAGGCCGCACGGGCGGCGCTCGACGCGGGCACCGAAGCCGCGTTGCACGAATTCCTCGAAACCGGCCTCGACGCCGCCAAGGCGAGGGCCGCGGCGCGTGAAGCCGAGACCGCGCGCCAGAACCGGGTCACCATCCAGGCGATGGCCGGCACCGGCGGGCCGATCTTCAACGCCGAGGTCCAACGAGTCCTCGCGGGCGGCGACATCGACCGCGAGCAGTTCCTCGCCTACGGCAAGGAGATCGCGAGGGAGCGCGACGCACAGATCGCGGCGGGCGGCCAGGCCCGTGCCGATCAGCTGCGGGCCAGGGTCACGGCGCTGCTCGGTGTCGCCGGCCAGCACGTCAAGACCGCGGCACAGGCCGCGCTCGACGCGGGTGACGCGGCGATCGCGGAGTTCCTCAACACCGGGTACCTCGTCGCGGCGAAACGCGACGCCGACGACCGGGAGAAGCAGGTCCGTGATCAGGAGGCCGCGGCGCGCGCCGCCGATCAGCTGAGCGACCTCGCCAAGCGGGCCGCGCGGGCGATGACCGCGCGGCGGAACCTGATGGTGGCGCACGGGGACGCGCTGCGCGCGCTCCAGCGGATCGCGAACGCGATGGTGCTCGCGGGGAACGAAGCCCGTAAGGCCAAGCAGATCCTCGACGCGAACGACGCGGCAGGCAACCACCCCGCTGATTCCTTCGCGTTGGTCAAGGCCGAGGCCGCCCGTCAGGTCGGCAACGCCCGTACCGCCGCGACCGACGCCGTCCGTGCGGCCGAGCAGGCGGGCGTCCAGGCCGCCGAACTGGTCGCCGTCGGACTGCCCTACGGCACTCAGTGGGCCGACATAGCGCGAGGAATGAGCGCGGCCGGACAGGCCGCGGTCCACGCTTCGGAGACCGCACAGCACGCGATCGACGCCACCGAAGCCACCGACCAGGCACGCAACGCCCAGGAACGCGCCGAGAAACACGCCGAGCAGGCTCGCCAATGGGGTCTGCACGCCGAAGAGCACGCGGTCGCTGCCGCACAGGTGGCCGAAGCGGCACGAGTACAGGCGGTGGCGGCCAAGGACGCGGCCGTCCGGGCCAAGCAGGCTCGCGAAGCAGCCGAAGCCGAGGCTAACGCCGCCTGGGCCTCGGCCGGCCGCACCCGCGCGCATCGCGAGGAAGCGGAACGGCAGCGGGACAGGGCGAAGAACGCCCGCCGGGTCGCCGAAGCCGAACGCGCCAACGCGGCCGCCGCCCGTCAGCGTGCCGACCAAGCGGCCGCGGAAGCACGTCGTCACCGCGGTGAGGCCCAACGCCAAGCCGGTATCGCCCACGACTCCAACCTCCGCGCACAGGAACAGGAACGGCTCGCAGGGGAAGCCGAACAGCGGGCGGTGGGCGAAGAAGGAAAGGCGAAAGCCGCCCGCGACGCCGCCTTCACCGCGGAACGGCTGAAGCAGACCGCGCAGGCGAAGGCGGACGCACTGGACGCCGCCGCGGCCGCCGCCCGAGGCACCGCGGCGGAGACCGACGCGAAGAACGCCGCCATCGCGGCGCGGAACGAGGCCAACAACGCGACCGCCGCGGCCACCGCGTCCCGCGACGCCGCCAACCGGGCGACCGGCGCGGCCGTGGTCGCCAGGCAAGCGGCGGGCGAGGCGACCCGAGCGGCGGCACGGGCGCGCGCGGCCGCTCAGGAAGCCCGCGCCGCCGCCTCGGCGGCCAACCACGCGGCCAACCGGGCCGAGTCGTCGGCGGCGGAGACCCATCACCACGCCACCCAGGCCAACGTGAAGGCGGCCGAGGCGACCGCTGAGGAGACCAAGGCGGCCGAGGCGGCACGGAACGCGGTTCAGCTCGCGGAACAAGCGGCCGGCGAAGCGATGCGTTCGCTGATGGCGGCGGAGCGTACCCGCGCCGAGGCCGACGCGGCGTTCAACGAGTCGGTCTCCGCGGCGACGCAAGCGGATATCGCCCTGCGGGCGTCCACCGCCGCGCGGTCGTCGTCGAGTGCGATCACCGATCCGGCCAACCGGGCGATCACCGTCGTCGCGCCGTACGCGGGTTCGGACCTCGACGCCGATTTCGTCATCCTGGTCGCCAACCAGGCGAGGGCGGTCGGAGCCGAGCAGGCGCGAGCGGCCCGCGACCGGGCCACCGAAGCGAGGCTGGCGGCGGATCAGGCCGCCGAAGCCGCTGCTCGGGCGCAAAAAGAGGTGAAACCCGCGTTCGAAGCGGCGGCACGGGCAGCGGCATCAGCCGCCGCCGCGGCGAACTCGGCGGCCGAAGCGCAGGAAGCGGCAGCCGTCGCCGCGGCCGAAGGCGCGCTGGCTCGCGCCGCGGGGGAACGGGCGAACGCGGCGGACGCGGCCGCCCGCGCGGACGCGCAGACCGCGCGAGCCGCGGCCAACGAGGCCAACGCCGACGCCGCCATCGCCGGCCGGAGCGCCGCCGCGGCGGAACGCGAGGCACAGGCGGCGAGGGACTCGGCGTCGCGTGCCGAACGGGACGCTCAACTCGCCAGGGACGCGGCGACCGCCGCCGAAGCCTCGGCGGCCGAAGCCAGGACCGCGGCCGACCGGGCGGAAGAACACGCGCGCAACGCGGCCGCCGCCGCGGAACGGGCACGTCAAAGCGCGACCGAAGCACAGCAAGCCGCCGACCGCGCGGAGGAACAGCAACGAAAGGACGATGAGGAAGCGAGACGCCGCGCGGCGGCGGAGACCGGGGCCGGGCTGCCCGATCTGAGCCAAGAAGAAGTCGCCATGCTCTCGACGACCGAATTCGGCCGGATGCTGCTGGACGAGTACCGCCAGGCCGCCGAGCAGTCGAAGAACGGCGGCAGTGTGACGGCCTTCCTGGTGGAGGTCGGGGCCGAAGTCCTGCTCGAGGTGATCGGCTGGCGTGACGCGGAGCGGTGCTTCGGCGAAGGCAACATCGAGGCCTGCATCTGGACCGTGGTCAACGTGGCGTCGATCGTCGTCGTCTTCTTGAAGCTGCCGAAGGTCGCTTCGGCGGTCGTGAAGATCATCCAGAACATTTCCAAGTTCTTGAACAGGTCCGCGATCTTCCGCAAGGTCGCGTCCAAGGTCACCCCGATCTTCAAGACAGTCCGCAAATGGTGCAAGCGGCTCTCCGAAGTCCCGGTGGCCGCCGCCAAGACAGCGGATCTCCCGGACTTCACCTGCGGGCTCGTCGACTACGACAGCGGCGGGATGTCGTCCATCGCGATGGACGCGCGGATCGAGTCCGGCTTCGGGATCAGCCGCAACATCGCCGTCGCCTATCTGGAAGGCTGGACCAACCCCGACGGCAGGTACCCGAACTACGTGATCGGTTTCAGCGCGGGCGACGACCACCACTCGGAAAAGGACATCGTCGAGAAGGTGCGAGCCAAGGGGAAGAACCCGAAAATGATCAAGGCGCTATACAGTGAGCGAGAGCGGTGTCCCGATTGCGCACGGGACTGGCTCCCCGAAATGGCCGATGATCTCGTCTTCTCCTTCTCCGTGAACTGGACGGGCATACCGGAGATCGACACGGGTTACAAGCAGATCCTGCAGGGCTACATGCGGAAGGCCTACCGGAAACGCGGAATCAACTTCCCCGGTGCGCTGGTCGCCGAAACCAAGGAGGAACGCGTGCTCGTGGGTGCCGGATGACGTCGCCGCGACGGGTCTCCCCCGCCGAACAGGAACGGCTGCTCGCACTGGGCGGCCGGACCGCGGCCGTCCTGCGGGAAGCGGGCTTCCGGGTGATCGCCGAACCGGACCTCACCGGCCTCAGCGACGAGGGCGGCGCGGCGATCGACGTGGACCTCTTCCCAGGAGGGGGCGTCTATGTGAACTGGCTGATGAACGTCGCCTGGCAGGAGGAGGTCCACCGGCACCTGACGGCCGGGGAGTTCGAGCATCCGAGGGTGCGGCAGCTGAACGCGGCACACGCGGCGGTGAGGGCGGCTCTCACCGCGGTCCTCTCCGCCGCGGGCCTCACCGTGGTGCCGAGCAAGGACGACATGCGGCCGCTGGAGCTGCAGGTCGTCGAAACGCCATTAGAGGACTGAACGCGGGACCCCTGACACGCGTGAAGGCCCCCTTCCCTCGGTTGAGCCGAGGGAAGGGGGCCTTCACGCGCTTCTTGGCAGGCTGGCTAGTGCCCGGAGGTGATCTCCTTGCGCTCCTGCGAGGGCTCGCCGCCGATGTCGTCGACCTTGCCGTTGCCGTGCCCGTTGGCCCGGGCACGCTCCAGCGCGATCGTCTCCTCGACCGGGTCCGGCGACCAGACCGAACCCGCGACGGCGTGCCCGGCCGAGCCGAGCTTGTTCATCTTCTTCGGCACCGACGCGCCCTGGTACTCGAGCGGCAGCGGGTGGCCGTGGTCGTCCACCGGGCCGAGCGGCTGGTGGATTTCGATGAACTCACCGTGCGGCAGGCGCTTGATGATGCCGGTTTCGACACCGTGTTCCAGCACCTCGCGGTCGGCCCGCTGGAGGCCGAGGCAGATCCGGTAGGTGATGTAGTACGCCAGCGGCGGCAGCAGCAGCACGCCGATCCGGCCCGCCCACGTCGTCGCGTTCAGCGAGATGTCGAAGGCGAACGCGATGATGTCGTTGAAGCCCGACAGCATGATGACCGCGAAGAAGGTCAGGGCCATGATGCCCAGCGAAGTCCGGACCGGGACGTCGCGGGGACGCTGCAGCAGGTTGTGGTGCGCGGTGTCCTTGGACAGCTTTCGCTCGATCCAGGGATACATCACCAGCAACCCGATCAGCAGCGGCATCCCGACCGCGCCGGGGAAGAACACCGCCGGGACCGTGTAGTTCCCGAGGTAGAGCTCCCACGCGGGCCAGATCCGCAGCATGCCGTCGGCCCAGGCCATGTACCAGTCGGGCTGCGAACCCGCCGAGACCTGCGCCGCGTTGTACGGGCCGATATTCCAGATCGGGTTGATCTGGAAGAGGCCCGACATCAGCGCGATGACGCCGGTGACCAGCGCGAAGAACGCACCGCCCTTGAGCGCGAAGACCGGCATGATGCGGACGCCGACGACGTTGGTCTCCTTGCGGCGCACGCCCGGGAACTGCGTGTGCTTCTGGTACCAGACGAGCGCGAGATGCGCGGCCACCAGGCCGAGCATGATGCCCGGCAGCAGCAGGATGTGGATCGTGTACAGGCGCGGGATGATCTCGTTGCCGGGGAACTCCCCGCCGAACAGCGCCCAGTGGATCCAGGTGCCCATGACCGGCACCGAAAGCACGATGCCCGACAGGGTCGCGCGGATACCGGTACCGGAGAGCAGGTCGTCCGGGAGCGAGTAGCCGAAGAAGCCCTCGAACATGCCCAGGACCAGCAGCAGCGCACCGATGACCCAGTTCGCCTCACGCGGGCGCCGGAACGCGCCGGTGAAGAAGATCCGGAACATGTGCACCATCATCGAGGCCACGAAGATCAGCGCGGCCCAGTGGTGCAGCTGCCGGACGAACAGGCCGCCGCGGACGTCGAACGAGATGTCGAGCGTGGTCGCGAAGGCCCGCGACATCTCGACGCCCTGCAGGCCGGTGTAGCTGCCGTTGTAGACGACCTCCTCCATGGAGGGGTCGAAGAACAGCGTGAGATAGACACCCGACAGCAACAGGATGATGAAGCTGTAGAGCGCGATCTCGCCGAGCAGGAACGACCAGTGCGTCGGGAACACCTTGTTGAGCTGGTGCCGCATGCCCTTGGCCAGGTGATACCGGTCGTCGGCCCACTTCGCACCAGCGCCCGCGGCCTTCTCGACCGGGTTCGTCCCCTTTGTCGGGGTGGTGAGTGAACTCATGACTTACGCTCCCAAAAGGCCGGTCCGACGGCCTCGTTGAAGTCTCCGCGCGCGATCAGGTAGCCCTCTTCGTCCACTGTAATCGGAAGCTGGGCCAGCGGCCGCGTCGCCGGTCCGAAAATCGGCTTGGCGTAGTGGAGCGCGTCGAACTGCGACTGGTGGCAGGGGCAGAGGATGCGGTTGGTCCGCTGCTCGTACAGGGAGGTCGGGCAGCCCACGTGGCTGCAGATCTTCGTGTACGCGTAGTAGTCGCCGAAGTTGTAGTCCTCCTGGCCCTGACGCTTGACGACCTTGGCGGCGTCGGTCGGGCGGAGGCGGATCAGCATGACCGGGTTGTCGACGCGCTTGAAGGCGGCCGACAGCGCGTGCTCGTCTTCACGCTCGGACTCGCGGAACGGGAAGACCGTCTCCATGGCGCCCGCGTCGAGGTCCTCGGCCCTGACCAGGGAGACCTCGTGCGGACGGCCGGTGTTGCGGCGGAGGTAGACCTTCTCCTCCGGGAAGTTCTTCTTCCAGCCCGAGTGCCACAGGGAGTCGCGGTTCTCGGTGTCCTTCCACGGGTCCTTGATGAAGGAACCGATCGGCAGCGCCGCGACGGCGAGGCCGAGCACACCGGCACCGGCGCCCGCGGACCGCTTGATCAGCGAACGGCGCGCGATGGTGCTGCTGGTGCCCGATTCGGCCAGCTGGGCCAGGATGGTGGCCTTGTCGACCTCCTTGGACCCGCCGTCCCCGCGCTCCTGCACCGAGACCTCGGCCGGGATGAACTTCTTGGTGTAGAGGATGACGCCGACACCGAGGCTGAGGACGGCGAGCCCGAGGGTGATCCCGAGCAGCGGCGTGTACAGCGTGTACTTGGTGTAACCGGTCGTCCCCGGCTCCTTGTACTCGAACCAGTGCGGCCACGCGACGAGGACCACGAACGCGAGGCCGGACAGCGCGGCCAGCACGAACCAGAGGGCGACCACGCGCTCGGCGCGCTTCTCCGCCCGCGTCCCCTCGACCGGCCACGGCTTCGGGTACTCGACGATCTCGACCCCGTCGAGCGCGGTACCCAGCTTGACCAGCTGGTCGCGATCCATGTCCGCCAACTCCGCCTCTGTCGGCGGCTTCGGCCCTTCGGCGCTCATGCCTTCGATCCAATCCACAACGTCACGCCGATCAGCGCGGCGATCCCGACGATCCACGCGATCGCGCCCTCCGAGGCCGGGCCAAGTCCGCCGAGCGAGCTACCGCCGGGTGAGTTGTTCCCGTGACTCACGGACTTCACGAACGCGATGATGTCCTTCTTCTCCTCCGGCGACAGCTGCCGGTCGGAGAACTTGGGCATGTTCTGCGGCCCGGTGAGCATCGCGGTGTAGATCTGCTCTTCCGTGGCCGGGTCCAGGTTCGGGGCGAACTTGCCCGACGAGAGCGCACCGCCGCGGCCGGTGAAGCCGTGGCACGAGGCGCAGTTGAGGCGGAAGAGTTCGCTGCCGCGCGCGACGTCCTCGCCGCGCAGCGCGTCACCCTTCTCGGTGGGACGCTGCGCGCCGCCGCCGTTGGCCTGGATGTAGGCGCCCAGCGCGTTGATCTCGGCTTCCGACAGCTTCGGCGGCTTCCGCTGCGCCTGGGCTTCCTGGCGCACCGCGGGCATGCGGCCGGTGGAGGTCTGGAAGTACACGGCCGCGTCGCCGATGCCGATGAGGCTCGGGCCACGGTCCTGGACGCCCTCGAGCTTCGGCCCGTGACATTCGATACACGTGTTGTTGTAGAGCTTCTCGCCCTCGCGCAGGAGGGCGGATTCGCCCTGCGCCTGTGCGGTCTGCGGCTCCGGGGCGAAAACGGCGTACAACCCGCCCACGCTGAGCAGCGCGATCCCGAGCGCCAGCGCGCCGGCGAACCGCCTGCGAGCCTTCGACCGCTTGCGGAAGCGGCGCTCCGTGTTGTCCTTGCTGGAGGTCATCTTGCGGCAACCCTTGCTGTCAGTTCAGGCCGATAGGTCGTGGTGGCGGCTTCGTTCACGGAAGGATGTAGATCACCGCGAACAGGCCCACCCACACGATGTCGACGAAGTGCCAGTAGTACGACACGACGATCGCCGAGGTGGCCTGGGCCGGGGTGAACTTGCTCAGCTTGGTGCGGATGAGCAGGTACACGAACGCGATGAGCCCGCCGATGACGTGCAGGCCGTGGAACCCGGTCGCGAGGAAGAAGACCGTGCCGAACGGGCCGGACGGGATCGTCATCCCCTCGTCGATCAGGTGGAGGTACTCGTAACCCTGGCCGCCGACGAAGATCGCGCCCATGATCAACGTGATGATGTACCAGCGTCGAAGGCCGAAGACATCGCCCTTTTCGGCGGCGAACACGCCGAACTGGCAGGTGAACGAGGACGCCACGAGGATCACCGTGAACGGGATCGCCAAGGCGACGTTCAACTCGAACGGCTCACCGTGCAGCGGCGGCGGCCACTGACCGGTGGCGTTCTGCGCCTTCACGGTGAAGAACATGGCGAACAGTCCGGCGAAGAACATCAGTTCGCTGGACAGCCACACGATGGTGCCGACACTGACCATGTTCGGCCGGTTCAGCGAGTGGACCCGCTGGCTGATGGTGGGAGCTGCCGTTGTCACGCGTCGCATTATGTCCTCTCACGCACGGGGCCCGCCGGGTGGGTCCACGGCAAGTCGCGTGCGTGTCGGGTCACATCTGAACGAAAGTGGGAACAGGGCTACTCATGGGTTTACTAGATCGGCTTCGTGACCTGGTCAAGAAGCAGGACCGCCCAGGTCTGACCGTCGACACGCCCGGCGTGGAGATCGTCGTGGAAGCCTTCGACCCGGCCGAGGCGGACTCGTCGGCGCTGCGGAGATCACCCGCTTGGGTCGCCGAAGCACCGGCGATCCTGCGCCACCACTTGAAACTGCCGCCCGAAAAGGTGGCGGAGGCGGCCTCGATCCTCGCCCAGGACGGCTGGGAGCTGCGGGAACAGGGACCGGACGGCGACCTCACGCTGGCGCACGCGGTGCGCGTCCAGACCCTCGACGCGCTGCACTGCGCGCAGGAACGGTCACGGATGGCGGGACTCGCGCAGCGGCTCGGCGGCGACTCGCTGGGCTGGGACGCGCTCCAGCCGTCGGGTGCGTCCACGTGATGTCGGTCATGGCGGATAACATCGCCGGTGTCGAGATGACTAGACGAGGCGGAGGCGCGCTCATGGGCGAGCAGGCGATGCGGATCCTGGTGTTCAGCCACAAGGCGGAGGTGCGCGAGGCGATCATCAACGCCGTCGGCCGCCGGCCCGCCGCCGACCTCGGCCGGGTGGACTACACCGAGGCGTCCGGCATCTCCGAGGTCCTCGTCGAAATGGACGCGGGCAACGTGGACCTGGCCATCCTCGACGGCGAGGCGCAGCCGACCGGCGGCATCGGGCTGACCCGCCAGCTCAAGAACGAGATCGAGGACTGCCCGCCGATCGTGGTGTCGGTGCGGCGCAAGGACGACCGCTGGCTCGCGACCTGGTCGCAGGCCGACGCGGTGCTGGTCCACCCGCTCGACCCGCTGACCGCCGCGGAGACGGTCGCCGACGTATTGCGCGCCCGGCGGGTGCCGGTCGTGCACGGCTGACCCGATGGGCGCGGCAGCCAAGACCTGGCCGTCCCTGCTCAACCAGCTCATCGCGCGGACGGACCTGTCCGAAGACGACACCGCGTGGGCGATGGACCAGATCATGAGCGGGGCGGCGACGCCCTCCCAGATCGCCGGGTTCGCCGTCGCGCTGCGGGCGAAGGGCGAGACACCGGCGGAGATCTCCGGCATGGCCGACGCCATGCTGGCGCATGCCAAACGGGTGACGATCGACCGGCCGTCGGTGGACATCGTCGGGACCGGCGGCGACCGGTCCAACTCGGTCAACATCTCCACCATGGCCACGGTGGTGACCGCCGCGGCGGGCGCGCCGGTGGCGAAACACGGGAACCGGAGCGCGTCGTCGAAGTCCGGCGCGGCCGACGTGCTGGAAGAGCTGGGCGTCACCATCGACCTGCCGCCGGAGACGGTCCAGCGCAGCGTGAACGAACTGGGCATCGGCTTCTGCTTCGCGCCGAAGTTCCACCCCGCCCTGCGCCACGCCGGCCCGACGCGGGGCGAACTCGGCGTGCCGACGACGTTCAACCTGCTGGGCCCGCTGACCAACCCGGCGCAGCCGCGCAGTTCGCTGATCGGCTGCGCCTACGAGGACAAGACCCGCGTGCTGGCCGAGGTGTTCGCACGCCGCGGGATGACCGTGCTGCTCGTGCGCGGCGACGACGGGCTCGACGAGATCACCACCACGACCACCAGTTCGGTGTGGGTGGTCTCCGGCGGTGAGATCACGGAACGCAGCTTCGATCCTTCGTCGCTGGACGTCCCGCGGGCGACCGCGGAGGACCTGCGCGGCGGCGACGCGGCGCACAACGCCGAGGTGTTCCGCCAGGTGATGGCCGGGAAGACCGGGCCGGTGCGGGACGCGGTGCTGCTCAACTCGGCGGCCGCGCTGGCCGCTTTCGCCGGTTTCTCGGGGTCGCTGGAAGACGATCTGGCGGCCGGGCTCGCGCGGGCCGCCTCGGCCATCGACTCGGGCGCCGCGGCCGACCTGCTGAACCGGTGGATCGCCTTCGCCTGACCCTCACGGCATGTTATGAACGGGACTTTCATTGCAAAATTTGCAATGAAAGTCCCGTTCATAACACGGCTTCACTCTGGTTCACAGCCTGGAGACCGGCGCAAGCAGTCGACCAAGTGCGAGGTAAGGCCCCGCCCAACGGCCTACGAAGCGGTGCTGAACCGTGCCCGGTAAGCCGAAGGCGTCAGCCCCGTAGCCCGCCGAAGCTGCGTACGCAGGTTCGCGGCGGTACCGAAGCCCGAAGCCCGCGCCACCCGGTCCAGCCGCTGCTCGCCGCGCTCGATCAGCCGGCATGCCAGCGCGATCCGTTCCGTCGTGAGCCACGCCAGCGGCGTCGTCCCCAGTTCGGCCCGGAACCGCCGGTGCAGTGTCGCCTGACTGGCGGCCGCCCGCGCGGCGAGGTCGGCGACGGTGAGCGGCCGGTCCAGTCGTTCGCGGGCCCATTCGAGCACCGGCGCCAGCGAGGTGTCCGGCACCGACGGCACCGGACGCTCGACGAACTGCCGCTGGCCACCGTCGCGGTGCCCGGCGAACACCAGACGGCGGCTCACCGCGTTGGCGACCTCGGCGCCATGGTCGCGGCTGATCAGGTGCAGGCCCAGGTCCAGCGCGGCCGCGCTGCCCGCCGCGGTCAGGATGTCGCCGTCGTCGACGAACAGGACGTCCGGCTCCAGCCGGACCTCGGGGAACAGGGTCCGGAACAGCCCGGCCCATTTCCAGTGCGTCGTCGCGCGCCGTCCGTCCAGGACACCCGCCCGCGCGAGAGTGAACGCGCCGGTGCAGAAGCTCACCAGCCGGGCACCCCGCGCAGCCGCGTCGCGGATGGCCGCCAGCACCGGCTCCCCGACCGGGAGTTCCGGTTCGGGCCGGTTGGGCACGATCACCGTGTCGGCGGATTCCAGCGCTTCGAGTCCGGCGATCCCGGTGAGGATGAACATCCCCAGGTGCATGCGCACGGACGGCTCGGCGGCGCACAGCGTGAAGTCGTACCAGGGCCGGTCCAGTTCCGGCCGCCGCAGGCCGAAGAGCTCGGTCGCGACGCCCATCTCGAAGGGGTTGGAGCCCTCGTCGACCAGGACGGCGACCCGGTGTGAAAAGACCCTGTGCGAGAAATCATGCGACATATGCGATTCCTAGCACTCACCGCCGCACCGGTCCAGCGGCCAGGATCGAGGTCATGAGCAAGCAGCCGATCGATCTGGGAACCGCACTGGCCGGATTCGACGAGATCTGGAGCCCGCGGATCGTCGCCCACGTCAACGACTACGACGTCCGCCTCGCCAAGGTCGCGGGCGTGCATGTCTGGCACGTCCACGAGAACACCGACGAGTTCTTCCACGTCCTCGACGGCACTTTGGACATCGCGTTGCGCGAGGAGGCGGGCGAACGCGTCGTCACGCTGCCGCGGGGCTCGGTGTTCGTCGTCCCGCGCGGCACCTATCACAAACCGTCCTCAGTGGACGGTGCGTCACTGTTGCTGTTCGAGCCGACCGGGACGCTCACGGTCGGGGACGTGCACGAGGAGGTCCCCGAGTACGTCGACGTCACCGTCGGGCACGACATTTCCGCTCAGCCGGCGGAAAACGTCTTGCGGTAGGCACTCGGACTGGTGCCGCGGAGCTTGCCGAACTGGTGCCGCAGCGCGGCGGCGGAGGCATAGCCGCAGGCGACCGCGATGTCCTCAATGGACAGACGACCTTCTTCGAGCAGCGCCTGCGCGCGATCGAGGCGGCGTTCGGTGAGCCACCGGTGCGGTGTCGTGCCGGTGGCCGCCGAGAACCGGCGCAGGAACGTACGCTCCCCCAGACCACTGCGGCGGGCGAGTTCCGCGACGGTGAACGGCTGATCCAGCCGTCGCTCGATCCATTCGAGTGCTTCGGCGAGCACGGTGTCGTCCGGCGCGGCCGTCTCGGGCACCGGCGCCTGCACGAACTGCGCCTGCCCGCCGGCCCGATGCGGAGCCGCGACCATCCGCCTGGCCAGCGTGGTGGCCGCGGCGACGCCGCGCAGTTCGCGCACCAGATGCAGGCACAGATCGACGGCGGCGACGGTCCCCGCGCTGGTGAGGACGCCGCCGTCGTGGACGTACAACGCCTTCGGGTCGACCTTCGCCGTCGGGAACCGCGATCGGAACTCCTGCTCGTAGACCCAGTGCACGGTGCAGTTCCGGCCGTCGAGGAGTCCCGCGTACCCGAGCGAGAAGACGCCCGCGCAGAAGCCCGCGACCCACGCACCCCGGCTCGCCGCGTCGCGCAAGACTTCCAGAACCGGCTCCGGCGGGCTCGCGCTGCGCGGCGCGCAGGTCGGGACGATCAGCAGGTCGGCGGACGCCGCGAAGTCCAGGTTTTCCAGGCTGTTCAACCCGAAGCCGGACCAGCTCAGGACGTTCTCGCCGCCGGGCGAGCAGACGGCGAAGTCCCAGCCCTCGATGCCGTCGGCGCTGCGATCGGTGCCGAAGACCTCGCAAGCGACGCCGAGTTCGAACGGCGAGACCTGGTCGGCGAGCACCACCGCGACCTTCTTCACATCCATTCCGGCAGTGTGTCATAAGTTTTGCGGTCGATGTCATCTCTGACACTGGTCGGCCGGGCGCCCGAGGTCGAAAGTGGTCGCCATGAACAAGAACAACCCCCTGCTCCAGTGGACGGCCGCGATGGCGCTGTCCGGCACGATCGGCGCCGTCGTCCTCGAAAGCGGTGCCGACGCGCCCGCCGTGGCGTTCGCGAGGAGTCTCGTCGGCGGCCTGCTGCTCCTGGTGTGGAGCGCCGCGCGAGGCTGGCTCCGGCCCTGGACGCTCACCCGCCGCGACCTGTGGCTCGCCGTCCTCGGCGGCCTGTTCCTGGTCGGGAACTGGGTGCTGCTGTTCGCCTCCTACGCGCTTTCGTCGATCTCGGTCAGCACCGTCGTCTACCACACGCAGCCGCTGATGCTGGTCGGTCTCGCCGCGGCGTTCCTCGGCGAGAAGATGGCGAAGAGCCAGCTGATCCGGGCGCTGATCGCGTTCGGTGGAGTGACACTCATCTCACTGTCCGCACACGGCGTCGACGGCAAGCCCGTGCGGCTGGAGGGGATCGCGCTCGCCCTCGGCGCGGCCGCGCTCTACGCCGGTGCCTCGTTCGTCGCGAAGCAGCTCAAACACCTGCGCCCGCACGTCCTGGCGGCCGTCCAGCTGGTGACCGGGACGATCGTGCTGGCACCCGCGCTGCTCGTCACGCCGCTGCCCACGGACACCTCAGGGCTGTTGTGGCTGGTCCTGCTGGGCACGGTGCACACCGCGCTGATGTACGTCCTGATGTACGCGAGCATCGGCAAGCTGCCGACCACGACCGTGGCGCTGCTGTCCTACGTCTACCCCGTGGTCGCGGTGGTGGTGGACGTCCTCGCCTACGGCCACCGGCCGACCTGGCCGGAGGGCGTGGGGATGCTGGCCGTCCTGGCCGCGGCGCTCGCACCGAAGCGCACTCCCAAGTCCACGGCCGACTCCGCGCCCAAGTCCGCACCCGAGGCGCCCCAGCCCGCCCGCATTTAGTCCTCTGAATGCAAAAGCGGCGCCCCGATCCGTCACCGGATCAAGGCGCCGCTTCGGCACGAGACCGTCACTCGTGGTTGGGACCCGTGTGGTACTCGAAGACCAGCCCGCCGATGGCGACGATCACCAGGCCCAGCGCGATGATCAGCAGCCAGACGTGGAAGAACGCGAGCGCGACCCCGGTCAGCGCGGCGGCCGCCGCGAGACCGATCGGCCAGTAGCTGCCGGGGCTGAAGAAGCCCAGCTCACCGGCGCCGTCGCTGATCTCGGCGTCTTCCCGGTCCTCCGGCCGCGGCTCGATGCGCCGCGCCACGAACTGCAGGTAGCTGCCGGCCAGGAAGGCCAGGCCACCGGTGAGGATCAGGGCCACCACACCGACCGGCTCGACGCCGTCCCGGGTCATCGTTCCGGTCATGTACGCGTAGATACCCGCCACGACGACGGAGAAGACCGCGACGAGGAAGAAAATCCGTCCTTCGACCTTCATGGACGTTGCCTCACTCCTGTTTCGGGCTCGAACAGCCGGGTCAGTTGGACGCGACCCGCGCGGTGCGGTCGGTGTTGAACGGGGTGGTGGTGACGGCGTAGGGGGCGCACAGGTCGCCGCAGTTCATCGCCGTCAGCGCCTCGGACGCCGTGTTCGGCTTGCCGCTCTTCGGGTTCACCGTGCCGCGAAGCTGGATGTACTGCGCGTACTTGTCCGGCGACAGGGCCCTGACCTCGAAGTTCATCCCCGAGTGGTAGGTGCCGCACAGCTCGGCGCACCGGCCGACGAACGAACCTTCCCGGTCGATCGAGTTCTGGAAGGTGAAGTCCTGGTTGTTCTTCTCCGGGTCCGGCATGACGTCCCGCTTGAAGTGGAACTCCGGCACCCAGAACGAGTGGATGACGTCCGCCGACCGCAGGTTGTACTGGATCGTCTTGTTCGTCGGCAGGACGAGCAGCGGGATCTCGGTCGAGCTGCCGACCGTGGTGATCTCGGGGTCGTCGTGGTTCTTGGAGTCGCTCTTGTACTTGAACTCCCAGTTCCACTGGAACGCGACGATGTCGACCGTGACGTCCGGGTTGTCCGTCTCGGCGAGCACGCGGTTCTCGGTGGTCGCGGTGAAGAAGAACAGCACGCAGACCATGATCGTCGGGACGACGACCGTGAAGATCTCCAGCGGGATGTTGTACTGGAACTGACGGGGCAGTTCCTCCTCCGCGCCGTCGGCGGTCTTCTTCTTGCGGTGGAAGATCGCGGTCCAGAAGATCAGTGCCCAGACGATGACACCGACGGCCAGCGCCGCGACGACCGTCCACGTCCACAGGGTGCGCATGTCGTGCGCCTGCGGGGTCACCCCGACCGGCCAGCCGAAGCGAAGGATCTCGTCCCCGGAACAGCCCGTCGCGGTCAGCATCACCAACGCCGCGAGCGCTGCGATGCGACCAGCCCGTTTAACGGGGGTGCGCTCTGGATTTCCCACTGCGCCTTGCCCTTTCACCCAGAGCCTCCTCGACCGATCTTCTTGTTCACGCGGAGCCTAGCCGAGTTGTGGCGCCACGCTGACCAAGGGGTAACCCCAACACGCGTATCCCCCACCACATCCGGGTGTACCCACACCCGGGCATACTGGGCCCTTCTCCCCCGCTCGGCCACAACAAGAGGTGTGTGAACTAGACGTGTGCGGCCTGCTTGGACTGATCTGTTCGACCGAAGCCGACGCGGCCGGCGCCCGCGAGGCGGTCGACACCGCCATGCGCTGCCAGCGGCACCGCGGTCCTGACGAGCACGACACCTGGGCCGACGCCGAAGTGGTCTACGGCTTCAACCGGCTGGCCTTCATCGACGTCGATCACGCCCACCAGCCGCTGATCTGGGGCCCGCCGGAGGCTCCTGAGCGCTACACGCTGAACTTCAACGGAGAGATCTACAACTACAAAGAACTGCGCGACGAGCTGGCCGCCGGGCACGGTGCGAAATTCGCCACAGAAGGTGACGGCGAGGCGATCGTCGCGGCGTACCACTACCTCGGCGACGACGCGGTGAAGAAGCTGCGCGGCATGTTCGCCTTCATGATCTGGGATTCCCAGGAGAAGGTCGTCTTCGGCGCGCGCGACCCGTTCGGGATCAAACCGCTGTTCTACGCCGCCGGCCCCGGCAAGATCGCCTTCTCGAGTGAGAAGAAGAGCCTGCTGGAGCTTTCGAGCGTGCTCGGCGTCGAGGAGAAGCTGGACCGCAAGGCCCTGCAGCACTACCTGGTGCTGCAGTACGTGCCGGAGCCCGAGTCGCTGCACACCGGGATCCGCCGCGTCGAGTCCGGGACGTCCTTCCGGGTCGTCCCGGGCGGCGAGGTCGAGTTCACCCGCTACTTCCACCCGCAGTTCACCGCGAAGCCGGTGAACGGCCAGGCCGAGGCGGAGGCGCTGTACGAGCGCATCGCCGACGCGATGCGCGACTCGGTCGGCAAGCACATGATCTCCGACCCGGACGTCACGGTCGGCGCCTTCCTCTCCGGTGGCATCGACTCGACCGCCACCGCGACGCTGGCCAAGGAGCACAACCCGAACCTGATCGCGTTCACCAGCGGTTTCGATCGCGAGGGCTACTCCGAGGTCGACGTCGCCGCCGAGACGGCCGCCGCCATCGGGGTGAAGCACGTGGTCCGGGTGGTGTCGGCGGAGGAGATGATGGAGGCGCTGCCGCTCATCGTCTGGTATCTCGACGACCCGGTGGCCGACCCGGCGCTCGTGCCGCTGTGGTTCATCGCCCGCGAGGCACGTAAGCACGTCAAGGCGGTGCTGTCCGGCGAAGGGGCCGACGAGCTCTTCGGCGGCTACACCGTCTACAACGAGCCGATCTCACTGGCGCCATTCGAGAAGATCCCCGGCGGGATGCGCAGGATCCTCGGGAAGGTCTCCACGAAGATCCCCGAGGGCACTCGCGGCAAGGACCTGCTGCGGCGCGGGGCGCTGCCGCTGGAGGACCGCTACTACGGCAACGCCCGCAACTTCCGCGACGACCAGCTTCGCAAGGTGCTGCGCACTTACGAGGAAGGCGTCGGCTTCAAGGACGTCACCGCTCCTTGGTACCGGGTCTCCGAGGGCTGGGACCCGGTCGCGCGGATGCAGCACGTCGACCTGTTCACCTGGCTGCGCGGCGACATCCTGGTCAAGGCCGACAAGGTGACCATGGCCAACTCGCTGGAACTGCGCGTGCCGTTCCTCGACTCCGAGGTGTTCAAGGTCGCCGCGACCATCCCCGTCGACCAGAAGCTCACGCACGGGACCAGCAAGTACGCGCTGCGCCAGGCGCTGGCGAAGATCATCCCGGCGCATGTGCTCAACCGGCGCAAGCTCGGCTTCCCGGTGCCGATCCGGCTGTGGCTGCGCGACGAGATGTACGACTGGGCCAAGGGCATCATCTCGGACTCGCAGACCGGCGAACTGCTCGACAAGAACGCCGTCCTGGCGCTGCTCGACGAGCACAAGGCCGGCCAGCACGACCGCAGCCGTCAGCTGTGGGCGCTGCTGGTGTTCATGCTGTGGCACGGCATCTTCGTCGAGAACCGCATCAAGCCCGAGGTGCCGGAGCCGGTCTACCCGGTGAAGCTCTAGTCACGACTCGCCATGCCGGCCTTCACCGTTCTGCGGGTGAGGGCCAGCATGGAGGGATGGACTTCGTCCTCGTGCACGGCACAACGCAGAGCCCGGCGAGCTGGGACCGGGTGGCCAAGCTGCTCGCCGCCGCCGGGCACCGCGCGCTCGCGGTGGACCTGCTGACGCCGGAAGACCTGCCGGTCGAGGGATACGCCCAGCACGTGCGGGACCAGTACGACGGCGAACGGCCCGTCGTGGTGGCCCATTCCGGGACCGGGGTGCTGCTTCCCGCGATCGCCGAAGCGCTCGGCGCGCGGTCGCTGGTGTGGGTCGCCGCCTACATCCCCGACTTCGCGGGCGGGCGGTGCCTGCGGGACGAGGCCCGCGCCTTGCTCGAACCGGACTGGATCGGCGTGGATCCGGCCGCGGAACCCGCGAAGGCGTCGGAGTTCCTCTTCCACGACTGCGATCCCGAGACCGAACGGCCGGCACTGGACAGTTTGCGGCTGTTCAGCCCCGAAGTCCTCGCGACGCATCCCGCCGGGCCCGCGCCCGAGGTCCCGTCGACGGTGATCGTCCCCACGCGGGATCGCACGCTGAGACCGGGCTGGATGCGCCAGGCCGCCAAGGAACGGCTCGGCGTCACCGCGATCGAGATCGACGCCGGACACTGCCCGCATATGTCCCGGCCCGCCGAGATCTGCGGGATCCTGACCGGACGCGGCTGAAAGGGCCCTTCACCGCGTCTCACGCGGTGAAGGGCCCTTTCGTCGCATCACATGAGGGGAAAGTCCCCTTCAGCTCACGCGGGCAGGATCGCGGCGATCTCCTCGGCGGACTCCGGACCGAAGGCCTCCTTGAGCCGGCCCAGGGCGTCTTCGCGCTGGAAGGTCCACTCCTGCGTACCGACGGTCTCCAGCACCAGAACGGCGATCAGCGAGCCCAGCTGCGCCGAACGCTCCAGGCTGAGACCGCCGTCGATCCCGGCGATGAACCCGGCGCGGAAGCCGTCGCCGACGCCGGTCGGGTCGACCTTGCCGCGCTCCGGGACGGCGCCGATCTGCAGCGCGAGACCGTCCTTGCCGATGATCTCGACACCCTTCTCCCCGAGCGTCGTGATCCGCATGCCGACGCGGTCGAGGACGTCGGCCTCGGTCCAGCCGGTCTTCTGGAGCAGCAGTTCCCATTCGTAGTCGTTGCTGAACAGGTACTTGGCGCCCTCGACGAAGGAGCGCACCTGCTCGCCGTCCATCCTGGCCAGCTGCTGCGAAGGGTCGACGGCGAAGGGGTAGCCGCGCTGGCGGCACTCCTCGGCGTGGCGGACCATGCCCTCGGGGTCGTCCGGGCTGATCAGCACGAGCGACAGCTCGCCGGCGTGCGCGGCGACCGGTTCGAGTTCGATGTTGCGGGATTCGGCCATCGCACCGGCGTAGAAGGTGGCGATCTGGCACAGGTCCTCGTCGGTGGTGCAGACGAACCGGGCCGTGTGCGCGACCTCGGACACCAGCACGCCCGCGGTGTCGACGCCGTGCCGCTCGAGCCACGAGCGGTAGTCGGCGAAGTCGGAGCCCACCGCGCCGACCAGGATCGGGCTCTTGCCCAGCACACCGAGGCCGAAGGCGATGTTCGCGCCGATCCCGCCCCGCCGGACGACCAGGTCGTCGGCCAGGAAGCTCAGGGACACGCGGTGCAACTGCTCGGCGATGAGCTGCTCGGCGAACCTGCCCGGGAAGTGCATGAGGTGGTCGGTTGCGATACTGCCGGATACTGCGATCCTGGCGCTGTCTGCCACCGGTTCTCCTTGATCGGTCGGCCTCGCCGAGACGAGGACGGCTAAGTTACCCGCAGGTCATGCCCCATACGGGTTGCTTCAGGCACGGCCATGAACACTACCGGTTGGTAGTGGTGTCCTACTCGAACGCGAGTCATTAGCTTGTCGTTCGTGACCACTTCCGCGTATCACCTCGAACCGGAATCCATCGGCGAACTCATCGCCGACTGCGCCGGTATCCCGTCGTCCCTCCAGGCCGAGAATCTGCCCCTGCCCCGGCAGATCGCCCCGCCCTGGACCGTGGACGAGCGGTGCCTCGCCCAGGTCGACGATCTGGACGCCTACGTCTGAGCCCGCGGCGGTACGCAGAACCGCGGGCATGAAGAAGGGCCGCGACCTGGGTGAGGTTCGCGGCCCTTCTTCATGCGTGAGCGTGGCTCAGTGGAAGCTGTCGCCGCAGGCGCAGCTGCCGGTCGCGTTGGGGTTGTCGATCGTGAAGCCCTGCTTCTCGATCGAGTCGACGAAGTCGATCACGGCGCTCGACACGTACGGGGCGCTCATCCGGTCGACGGCCACGCGGAGCCCGTCGAAGTCACGGAACAGGTCGCCGTCGAGCGTGCGCTCGTCGAAGAACAGCTGGTAGCGCAGGCCGGCGCACCCACCGGGCTGGACGGCGATGCGCAGGTGCATGTCGTCACGGCCCTCCTGCTCGAGCAGGGCCTTCGCCTTGACGGCGGCGGCGTCGGTCAACGTGACGCCGTGGGTCTCCTCGGCGGTTTCGGCCTGAGCTGCGGCTGCCTGCTCAGCGGTCGTCATGGTTCTCCCTCTGGTCGAACTCGCTGCGGGTACTCGTCTTGCATCTGGTCCAACACGTCGGAGTCCCGATCTGTTCCCCTCCATGGTGACATATCGCTCGGCCTGGTGCGTGGCACCGTGACGCCCGCGACTACCCTGGTGAGGTGAGGTTCCTGCGCCGTAGCACCACAGACTCCGCCACGACCGACGCCGAGACGCCCGACACCGAGGCCGTCGAGGTCCAGGCCAAGGCCTATACGCCCGGAAAGGGCAAGGCCACGCCCAAGCGCCGCGAGGCCGAGGCCAAGCGCCGTGGTCCGGTGGCGCCCCCGCCGACCACCATGCGGGAGGCGATGAAGCGGAACAAGGAACTCCGCAAGTCCGCGAAGGCCGACCCGGAGTACAAGGCCAAGCAGCGCAACGCCGCGAAGGAACGTCGCGAGCGGATGATGGCGGGCGAGGACAAGTACCTGCTCCCGCGCGACCGCGGCCCGGTCAAGGCCTATATCCGTGACCTGGTCGACTCCCGGCGCAACCTGCTCGGTCTCTTCATGCCACTGGCGATCCTGGTGTTCGTCGCCCTGCTGGTGCCGTACCCGGACGTGCAGCGCTACGCGACGCTGCTGTGCACCGTGATGCTGCTCGGCATGATCGTCGAGGGCGTGCTCAGCGGCCGCCGGATCGCGAAGATGGTCCGGCTGAAGTTCCCGAACGAGACGGTCAAGGGCGGCTCGGTCGGCTGGTACTCCTTCATCCGGGCGAGCCAGATCCGCAAGCTGCGGGTGCCCAAGCCGCGGGTCAGCCCCGGCGACAAGGTCTGAGCAGGCGATTCCCAGGTCGTTAGCGTGACTAACGGCTTGGGGTACAGTCGCCCGCATGGAGTTCCGACGCCTCGGCCGCAGCGGCCTCAATGTCAGTGAGATTTCGTACGGCAACTGGCTCACCCACGGGTCCCAGGTGGAAGAGGACCAGGCGCAAGCCTGTATCAAGGCCGCGCTCGACGCCGGCATCACCACCTTCGACACCGCCGATGTTTACGCGAACACGGCCGCCGAATCGGTGCTCGGCCGCGGGCTGAAGGGCCTGCGCCGGGAAAGCCTGGAGATCTTCACCAAGGTCTACTGGCCGACCGGCCCCAAGGGCCCCAACGACCAGGGGCTGGGCCGCAAGCACATCATGGAGTCGGCGAACGCTTCGCTGAAGCGGCTCGGCACCGACTACGTCGACCTCTACCAG
This sequence comes from Amycolatopsis orientalis, assembly GCF_000943515.2. Lineage (NCBI taxonomy): Bacteria > Bacillati > Actinomycetota > Actinomycetes > Pseudonocardiales > Pseudonocardiaceae > Amycolatopsis > Amycolatopsis orientalis. The sequence continues at coordinate 6,495,813 of NZ_CP016174.1, forward strand.
GCGCACCGGTTCGACCGGTCCGTCCCGCTGGAAGAGACGTTCCTCGCCTTCGCCGACCTCGTCCGCCAGGGCAAGGTGCTCTACGTCGGCGTCTCGGAGTGGACCGCCGAGCAGATCACCCAGGGCGCCGCGATCGCGCGCGAGCTGAAGGTGCCGCTCATCTCGAACCAGCCGCAGTACAACGCGCTGTGGCGGGTCATCGAGGCGCAGGTCGTCCCGGCGTCCGAACGTGAGGGCCTCAGCCAGATCGTCTGGTCGCCGATCGCGCAGGGCGTGCTCACCGGCAAGTACAAGCCCGGTCAGCCGCTGCCCGCGGGCTCCCGCGCGACCGACGAGAAGGGCGGCGCCAACATGGTCGCCCGCTTCCTCAACGACGACGTCCTCGAGCGCGTCCAGCGGCTGCAGCCGATCGCGGACAAGGCGGGCCTGTCGCTGGCCCAGCTGTCCGTGGCGTGGGTGCTGCAGAACCCGAACGTCGCTTCGGCGATCATCGGCGCTTCGCGGCCGGAGCAGGTGCACGAGAACGTGAAGGCGGCCGGCGTGAAGCTGGACGCGGATCTGCTCGCCGCGATCGACGAGGCCCTCGACGGCGTCGTCGAGACCGACCCGACGCTGACCCGCTCTCCCTGATCCCCCGCATTTAGTCGACTAACTGCGGACGCTTTTCCCGCAGTTAGTCGACTGAACGCGTCAGATGCCTTGTCTCAGTCGCCGTGCACCAGGGACTGGTACGCCACTTGACCGTCGAGGTCGAGGGCGTCACCCGGCGCGCGCAGCGGCTCGATCCCCAGGCCCCGCAGCAACCTGCTCGCGCCGGCGACGCGGTCACCCGCCCGGCCGTCGGCCCGCTCCGGCCGGTGACCCCGCTGGATCAGCAGGCCCTCGACGTCGTCGATCAGCCGGTACGGGTCGTAGACCTGCGGTTCAGGCATGGCCACCGCCGGGAACCCAGGTCTTCCCGGTGATCCTCTCGTAAACCTCGGTGTAGCGCTCGCGGGTCGCCTCGACGATCTCGTCCGGGATCGCCGGCCCCGGCGGCGTCTTGTCCCAGCCGGTGCTCGCGGACCAGTCGCGGACGAACTGCTTGTCGAACGCGTGCTGCGTCCGGCCCGGCTCGTAGTCGTCGGCGGGCCAGAACCGCGACGAGTCCGACGTGAGGACCTCGTCCCCGAGCGTCAGCACCCCGTCGGCGTCGAAGCCGAATTCGATCTTGGTGTCGGCGATGATGATGCCGTTCTTGGCCGCGTGCTCCGCGCCCTTGGTGTAGATCTCGAGCGTCAGGTCGCGGATGCGGTCCGCGGTCTCCTGACCGATGTCGTTCACGACTTCGGCGAAGGTCATGAACTCGTCGTGGCCGGTGTCGGAGATCTTGGTGGTGGGCGTGAAGATCGGCTCGGGCAGCTTGTCCGCCTCGACCAGGCCCGCGGGCAGTTCGACCCCCGAAACCTTGCCGTCACGCTGGTATTCGCGCATGCCGAGACCGGTGAGGTAGCCGCGCGCGATGCATTCGACCTGGATCATCTTCAGCGGCTTGCAGCGCATGGCGCGGCCGGCGAATTCGGCCGGCACGTCGGTGGTGGAGATGACGTGGTTCGGCACCACGTCGGCCAGCTTTTCGAACCACCAGGCGGAAAGCTGGTTCAGCAGCGCACCCTTGTCCGGGATCGGGGTCGGCAGCGAGACGTCGTAGACCGAAACGCGATCCGACGCGACGAGCAGAATGTCGCCGTCGATTTCGTAAAGGTCCCGGACCTTACCCGCGTGAATGTGCTTCATGCCCCGTCCTCGATGTTGTATTCGTAGAAAACCCAGTGGTTCGGCAAGGCCGCCGATTCGCCGTACTCGAGTACGTCGCCTTCCGCGGAGAGAAACCTGTTGCGGCTCAACAAGATCGCCGTCCCCTCCGGCACCCCCAGCTCCGCCGCGTCCTCGGCGTCCGCGAGTCCCGCGGCGTGCTGGGTGCGGGTCGACGAGAGAACCCGGCCCGTCCGGTCGGCGACGTATTTCACCGTGCCTTCGACGATCCGCTCGGTCTCGAACAGCAACGGGGCCTTGGCCGCGAGCGCGCCGTCGAACCAGGAGACCGACGTCGACACCGGCTGTTCGTCGCCCGCGTACGTCGTGCGCCGCCGCCGGATCGCGGGCGCGCCCTCTTCGATGCCGAGCGCGTCCGCCACGCGATCCGGCGCCGGAAGGAGCCCCGCCTCACGGATTTTCGCGTAGTGGCCCGGTGGATAGACCTTGCCGGTTCTCGCGATCGAGATCGTCCTGTCTTGCGCGGAACGGTGCAACGCTCTGGTCTGCACCACTGTCCCGACGCCGCGGACCGCGCGGACCAGACCTTCGGCGCGGAGCGTCGAGAGGACCTTCATCGCCGTCGCCATGGCGACGTTCCAGTTTCTGGCGATCTCCCGCGCGGACGGGACCGCGTCGCCTTCCTTGAGCCTGCCCGAAACGATGTCGTCGCGAATGCTTCCCGCGATCTGGAGATACGGCGGTTCGGGTCGGTCGACGGCGGGCAAGGTGACTCCTCACAAGGTCGCGCGGTGCGCACAAGCGTTCTAGCACACCAATGGGCGAGCACCAAGGATCCTGCTCACACCGCATTATTACGTACTAGTACACATTCTGGACGGTGCTCTAGTACACCTGTTACTCTCCGCAGAGTTCCCGAAACCCGTTAGGGGGCTCGATGAACCACCTGAGCATCGACGAACTGCTCGAAGAGCTTCGAAGACGCCGGTGGGTCGTCTACATCTTCGGCCCCCGGGAGGAACCGGAGGTCTGCGCCGCGGTGTTCCAGTGGGACACCTGTGCCGACGTCCTCATCCTGCGCGGCGAGGAACGGGCGAGCGCGTTCCGGGTCACCACCCTGCCCGACACCGACGTTTTCCACCCCGCGCTCGTCTCCTGGCAGTACCACTCGACGGCCGACTGGACGTTGCGCGCCGTGCTCACCATCCCGCCGCCCGGCGACGCCGCCGCGCCGATCCAGTTGCTGCAACCACATCCGGACTGCGTGATCCCGATGGAAGCGCGCCAGCCGGTCACCATCCTGCCCGCGAACGGAGCCACTGCCGATCAGGGCGATCCCTGACCTCGGCCGATCACCTGCTCGGCGACAACGAGGTCGTGCGGGTAGGTGATCTTGAGGTTCTCCGCGCTGCCCGGAACCCACCGCACCGGCAGCGCGGAGAACCTTTCCATGCACGAAGACGTGTCCGTGCCGACGAAACCTTCGCGCTCGGCGGTTTCGTAGGCCGCCAGCAACGGCGCGGCGCGGAAACCCTGCGGCGTCTGCACCCGGATCGCGCCGGGCAGCGCCCCGGAAACGGAATCGCCGTCCACGCGCACGACGTCGTCGGCCGCGATCCCCGGCACCGCTCCCCCGTACCGCCGCGTGTCGGCGAGGACGGCCGCGATCAGGTCCGGGGTGACGAGCGGACGGGCCGCGTCATGCAGCAGCACCGCGTCGATCTCCCCGCTTTCGATCCGGGAAGCCAAGTGGCGCAAGGCGTTCAGCTCGGAACCCTGGCGCGTGGCGCCGCCGTGGACGAGTTCGACCTCAGCCGGATGCGCGGCCAGCACCTCCCGCGCGAGTCCGGTGTCCTGCGGCCGGATGACCAGCACGAGCACGTCGATACCGGGCACTCGGGCGAAGGCGTCGAGCGACCACGCGACGACCCTCCTGCCCGCCACCGGCAGGTAGACCTTGTTGAGCTTGGCGCCGACCCGGGTACCCGCTCCGCTCGCGAGCACCACCCCGGCGGCCTTCGTCTGAGCCACAGGCAACTCTGGCACAGACGGGTCGGTAGGTTGGGCGCGGCCACCGAAGCGATCCGAAGGGGCAGGGCGTTGGACGACGATATCCTCGAATTCGCCGAAGTCGAGCAGCCTGATGAACACGCACGCTCGGCGGCGATCGCCCTGCACTCGAAACTGATCAAGCCGGCGGGGTCGCTGGGCAGGCTCGAAGAACTGGGCGTGTGGGTCGCGGCCTGCCAGGGCCAGTCACCGCCCCGTCCCTTCACCCGGCCCCGGGTGGTGGTGTTCGCCGGAGACCACGGCATCGCCGCGAAGGGTGTCTCGGCCTATCCGGGCGAGGTCACCGCGCAACTGGTCGGCAGCATGCTGACCGGCGGCGCGGCCATCAACGTGCTGGCGGCCTCGGCGGGCGCGAGTGTCCGGGTCATCGACATGGCCGTGGACAGCGACGCCCCCGCGACCCGCTCGATCGGCGAGTTCAAGGTGCGGCGCGGATCCGGCTCGATCGACGTCGAGGACGCGCTGACCGACGCCGAGGCACGCGCCGCCGTCCGCGCGGGCCGGGCGATCGCCGACGCCGAGGTCGACGGCGGGGCGGATCTGCTGATCGCGGGCGACCTCGGGATCGGGAACAGCACCCCGGCCTCGGTACTGGTCGCGGCGCTGACCGGCAGCGAACCGGTGGCCGTCGTCGGCCGCGGTTCCGGGATCGACGACAACGCCTGGATGCGCAAGGCCACCGCGGTCCGCGACGCGCTGCGGCGGGCGAGGACGGTGCTGGCCGACCCGGTCGCGCTGCTGCGCACCGCCGCGGGCGCCGACATCGCCGCGATGACCGGGTTCCTCGCGCAGGCCTCGCTCCGGAAGACGCCCGTGATCCTGGACGGCCTGGTCGCCTGCGCGGCCGCACTGGTCGCCGAGGAACTCGTCCCCGGCGCGCGGCAATGGTGGACCGCCGGTCAGCGCGGCGGCGAACCCGCGCACGCGCTGGCGCTGGAGCACCTCGACCTGGACCCGATCCTCGATCTGGACGTCCGGCTCGGTGAGGGGACGGGCGCGGTCGCGGCGCTGCCGCTGGTGTTCATGGCGACGCGGGTGCTCGCGGAGATGGCGACGCACGAGCAGGCGGGGGTGAGCGGTCCGCTGATCGAGGCGCCCGCTTCCTGAGGCTCCCCGTCTCCCGCGTTTAGTCCTCTGAATGCGGAGCCGACCCCACCCCTCAAGTGCCATGAAAGGTCCTTTCCTTGCAAATTTTGCAAGGAAAGGACCTTTCATGGCGCGCGTAGGGGGCGAAAAGCGCGAACTCAGCCCAGGGGGTACATCCACCCTTCGGGGGCGGGCCGGGTGCCCTCCTGGATCCCGGTCAGCGCGCCGCGCAGCTTCATCGTCAGCTCACCGGGCTGCCCGCCGGCCACGGAGAACTCGCCGCCCGCGTGCTTCACGTGTCCGACCGGCGTGATGACCGCCGCGGTCCCGCAGGCGAACACCTCGGTCAGCTCGCCCGAAGCGGCGGCCTTCTCCCACTCGTCGGTGGAGACGCGCCGCTCCTCGACCTGGTGCCCGAACGACTTCGCCAGCTCCAGCAGCGACTTGCGGGTCACCCCCGGCAGCAGCGAACCGGTCAGTTCCGGGGTCACGACGCGGGCCTCGTCGCCGGAGCCGAAGACGAAGAACAGGTTCATCCCGCCCATCTCCTCGACCCAGCGCCGCTCGACGGCGTCGAGCCACACGACCTGGTCGCAGCCCTTCTCCACGGCCTGCGCCTGCGCCACGAACGACGCCGCGTAGTTGCCCGCGCACTTCGCCTCGCCGGTGCCGCCGGGGACGGCGCGGACGTACTCGGTCGAGAGCCACACACTCACCGGCTTGACGCCGCCGGAGAAGTACGAGCCGGCGGGCGAGCCGATCAGCGCGTAGAGGTACTCGTTCGCGGGGCGGTTGACGCCGAGGCCTGCCTCGGTGGAGATCATGAAGGGCCGCAGGTACAGCGACTCGCCCGGCTTCGTGGGGACCCAGCGGGAGTCGACCGCGATCAGCTCGCGGATCGAGTCGAGGAAGACCTCCACCGGCAGCTGCGGCATCGCCAGTCGCTCGGCCGAGTTGCGGAAGCGGACCGCGTTCGCGTCGGGGCGGAACGCGGCGATCGTCCCGTCCGGCTGGCGGTAGGCTTTGAGGCCTTCGAAGATCGCCTGGCCGTAGTGCAGCACGGAGGTCGCCGGGTCCAGCGTCAAGGGCGCGTACGGACCGACGGTCGCGTCGTGCCAGCCCTGCTCGGCGCTCCATTTCACGGTCACCATGTGGTCGGTGAAGTGCAGCCCGAAGCCGGGTGCGGCCAATACGTCCGCGACGCGTTCCGGGCTCGCGGGGCTCGGGTGCGGGAGGTGGGTGAACTGCGTCGAGGTCGTCATGGCTAAGACGATAACGCTTGGTCGGACCCTCGTTAGTCGGACGTCCGCATATCTTTACCTCCCGCGATCTGTCCGTCGTGACGAACGAGCGAGGGCCCGCGCCCCTAGGATGAAGGGGTGACGTTAAACCCCATGCAGCCCGCTCACCCGGCCAAGCCCGCCGCCTCCGGCACGGGGGCCGACATCAAGACGTTCGCGACGGCGGTACTGCTGACCTTCGGCACGGGCGTGCTGATGATGGACGGCTGGGCCCTGCTGGACAGCGGCTTCGGCGCGTTCCTCGGCCTGGTCGGCGCCGGTTTCGGCATCTTCTGGTGGCGCAGCATCCACGGCAAGGTGTTCCCGCGCGAGCTGTCCACCAAATCGGTGGTCATCCTCACGGTGATCAACGTCGTGCTGGTGCTGCTCCTGCTTCTGCAGGTGAGCTAGAGCAACCCGTCGGGCAGGCCGGGCGCCGGCCAGTCCGGCTCCGGCCGGAAGTCGGTCCACGTCCCGTCGAAGGGGAACCGGCCGGCGTCCGCGAGCGCCCCGATCCGCTCTCCCTCGGCCCGTAGCCGCTCCAGCTGCCCGGCGGTGATGCGGCCGGCGAGGACGGCCTCCTCGGCCTCGTCCTCGTCCTTCCACTGCCAGCGTCCGCCGGGTTCGACGGCGACGTCGAGGATGCCGTCGATCCGGTCCGGCCCGGTCGCCGTGCGCCCCAGCGGGACCTCCAGGTTGACGTACCAGTTCAGGAAGTGCCCGGCGGCGTCGAAGAACCACCAGACCGACGACCATTCGTCGTCGGCGATCCGGCGCAGGGTCGAGGTGTCGCGCCAGAAGTCGGCCACGCGCACCCTCGGCACCCGGAACCGTTCTTCGAGCGGGGCCTCGCGGAAGAGCCGCCCGTCGGCCAGCCTGCTGCCGATGATCGGGGTGTCCGCGGGCAGCCAGCCGAGCAGGACGGTGCCGTCGTCGGAGATGACGCGCAGCGGATGATGCTGGCCGATCGAGCCGTCCGGTCGCAGGAACCGTTCGACGACGGTGTCGCCCGGGGTCCAGAAGGGATCACGCACGCCTTGCACGGTACCGACGGGCACGGACCCGCAGAACCAGTTCGGTGAGCGTTCCCACTCCCGCGAGCCCGAGGGCCACGACCGGCCCAGCGAAGGCCGCGGCGACGGCCACGATCAGTCCACAAGCGAGTGTCGCCTTCGGACGTTCCGGGGAAAGCCGCTCGCGGCCGTCGGTGAAGGCGTCCACCGCGACGGGCACGGTCGCCAGCGCGACCACCACGGTCAGCACCGGCAGCAGCGAGACCGCGTCGGCGGCGGCGAGGAGTTCGCGGAACGACGTCGCCGAAAGCCCCAGCCGGACCGGCCCCAGCTGGTAGAGGGCGACGGCGATGATCGCCACGGCCACGGCGCCCACCACGGCCGCGCGGCCCGCGCCGGGACGGCGAGGTGCCAGGAACGGCAGCAGCACCAGCACGGCGAGACCGAGCCCCGGCACGGACGGCGGGTCCGGCGCGATGAACTGCGCCAACGGCGGGATGCCGACGCAGATCGCGATCAGGGAGACCGCCGCGGCCAGCAGCAGGCCGGTGACCCAGCGGGCGGCGTGGTCGCCGAGGCGGACCCCGGCGAGATCGGCGACGGCCACCACCACGGCGAACACCGCGGCGGCCGCTCCCGGCGCCGATGGGAAGAGGTAGTGACCGAACGTCGTCGCGAAGACCAGGACCAGGCCCAGCCGTGAAACGGAGCCCGAGATCCGCTCCGGCCGCGACTCTCCCATCGGGGGCAGCAGCGCCTCCGCCGCCACGGAGCACAGGACCGCGACCACGGCGGCGAGCAGCACCCAGTAGTCCGCTCCGGAGGTGCCCACCGCGAGCGCGATGAGCAGACCGCCAGCCAGTCGCACGCCGTCTCCCTTCCAGAACATCCAGTTATCCGGTCGGCCCCGCTGTTACCCCAGGTCCGCCTGTCATTAGCATGGCTCACGATCCGACCGGGCGGCCGCCCGGTACCCACCGCGAACGCGCGAGGAGCCAGAAGTGACCGTGCCGAAGCTTGCCCTGACCGAGAACGCCGAAGCGGCGCTTGCCAAGACGCGCGCCGATGTCGTCGTCGTCGGCACCTTGCAGGGCGAGGACGGCCTGGCGCTCGCCGCCGGCTCCTCCGTTGCCGACGCCGCCTTCGACGGCAAGCTCGCCGAGGTCCTCGGCACGCTCGGCGCGTCCGGCAAGGCCGATGAGGTCGTCAAGGTGCCGACGCTGGGCAAGCTGTCCGCCGGTGTCGTGCTGGCCGTCGGCCTCGGCAAGGCCGGCGCGGACGGCGTCACCGCCGAGCAGGTCCGCCGGGGCGCCGGCGCCGCCGCGCGGGCGCTGAGCGGCACCGAGCGCGCGTTCGTCACGCTGTCGGCGATCGACCTGCAGGCCGCCGTCGAGGGCACCGTGCTCGGCGCGTACAGCTTCACCGAGTACCGCTCGGAGAAGGGCGACGGCCCGGTCGCCAAGGTGGACTTCGTGAGCCCCGAAGAGGGCACCGCCAAGGACCACAAGGCGACGCTGAAGGCCGCCGGTCTCATCGCGGAGTCGGTGATCATCGCCCGCGACCTGATCAACACCCCGCCGAACGACCTGTTCCCGGCCTCCTTCGCGGACCGCGCGAAGACGCTGGCCGAGGCGAACGGGCTCGAGTTCGAGGTCCTGGACGAGAAGGCGCTGAAGCGCAAGGGCTTCGGCGGCATCCTCGGCGTCGGCGGCGGTTCCTCGCGCCAGCCGCGCCTGCTGCGTCTCGCCTACAAGCCCGCGAAGGCGGCTAAGAAGGTCGCGCTGGTCGGCAAGGGAATCACCTTCGACTCGGGCGGCATCTCGATCAAGCCCGCCGCGAACATGGACCACATGACCTCGGACATGTCGGGCGCGGCCGCCGTGCTCGCCTCCGTGGTGCTGGCCGCGAAGCTGAAGTACCCGCTCGAGGTCGTCGCGCACATCCCGCTGGCGGAGAACCTGCCCTCGGCCACCGCGTACCGGCCGGGCGACGTGCTCAGCATGTACGGCGGCAAGACCGTCGAGGTGCTCAACACCGACGCCGAAGGCCGCCTCGTGCTGGCCGACGCGATCGTGCGCGCGGGCGAGGAGAACCCCGACTACCTGATCGAGACCTCGACGCTGACCGGCGCGCAGCTCGTCGCGCTGGGCAGCCGCACCGCGGGCGTGATGGGCTCGGACGAGTTCCGCGACCGGGTCGCCTCCATCGCGCAGGCGACCGGTGAGGGCGGCTGGGCCATGCCGCTGCCGGAGGAACTGCGCGCCGACCTCGACTCGCGCCTGGCCGACCTGGCCAACGTCACCGGGCACCGCTGGGGCGGCATGCTCGCCGCGGGCATCTTCCTGCGCGAGTTCGTCGCCGACGGCCTGCCCTGGGCGCACATCGACATCGCGGGCCCGTCGTTCAACACCGCCGGGCCGTGGGGCTACACCGGCAAGGGCGGCACCGGCGTCCCGGTCCGCACCATCGCCGCGGTCCTCGCGGACATCGCCGCCAACGGCTGACCCACTCCCCTCGATCGCGCGTGAAGGCCCCCTTCCCTCGGCTGAGCCGAGGGAAGGGGGCCTTCACGCGCGATCACGGCGCCGGAGGCAGCGGCGTGTCCTCCAGGAGGTCGAAGGCCAGTCCGCTGGAGCCCTCGCCCCGGCCGACACCGCGCCGCGCGCTGAGCCAGACGACGACGCGGCCGTCGCGCCAGCGTGTCCGGTTGTAGGCGACCGAGAGCCGCGTACCCGCGCGGGGCACCTCCTCCTCGTTGACGTAGTACTGCGGCTGTTGACCGGCCGGGAGGTCGTCGAGACCCGGCCGCAGCAACGTCGTCCGCGGTTGCACCGGCCGCCGGTCCACCACGTCCGGCATCGCCGCGCGCTGCAGCCGGATCTCGCGGTTGTCCCCGGGGGCGTGCACCGGGATGAACGGGATCCAGTGCTCCGGCACGCTGTTCATCGCGACGTACGAGATCGGCGCCCGCGGCGGATCCTCCCCGTCCGCCGCCGCGACGGCGTCGTGCAGGCGCCGCCGGAACGCGACGACCTCCGCGGCCGCCTCGCTTCCCCGCCGCGGTTCCCCGGCCGGCGTGGTGATGGTCTGCTCGATACCCCAGACCAGGTTGGCGGTCTCGTCGCGGATCAGCAGGACCTCCTCCAACGCGGGGCCTTCGGCCACTTTCGGCACACTCGGCGGGAGCAGCAGGTCGGTGTCGGCCTCGACGTCATCCCGACCGGCGACGTCCAAGGTGAACATCGACCACCGGCGCCAGTCCTCGTCCCGTCCCCGCCCCGCCGGGGTGATCCACTGCTTCTGCCCGAAGACGTCCGTGACGACCAGCCCCCGGATCTTGGCGAGCGTGCCGGCGGGCAGGTCGCACGGCACCTGGTACCAGTCGTTGGAGAACACGAGCGCGAACTCCAGGAAGACCAGCCGCGCGAGGTCGGTGCTGTCGGGGCGGACGGCGGCGAAGTTGGTCTTCCCGTCCTCTTGCGCCCACCAGCGCGCCAGGGGCATCCCGGAATAGCGGACCGGCGCGGGGAACACGGTCCTGGTCAGCGTCGGCTCCGGCGGTTTCGTCCCGCCGACCGGATCCTGCGGATCGACCGAGAACGCGTGCCACTCCAGTGTCCCGCCGGGGTATTCCTCGGCGGAAAGCTTCTTCTCGCCCCCGCCCTCGACACCGGCGGCGACCGAGAACCGGTGCTCGAACCGGCCGGGATCCCAGGTCGCGTCCGTCGGTTCCGCCACGGGCCGGTCGATCAGTTTCTCGTACCACCGCACCAGCCGGGCCCCCAGCTTGCGGATCCGGTCGCTCTGGATCTGCCCGAGCAGGCCGGTGCCGTCCTCGGCGTGCCCGCCGCTTTTGAGGTGCAGATAGAACAGGTAGCCGTCCATCCGGCGTCCGGCGACCGTCTGCATCATCGACCAGACCTCGGGATGCGCCAGCTTCGCGACGTCGTCGGGGTTCCGCGGATCGGGCAGCGCGATGGGATAGCGCTCGATGTAGGCGTTCCTGAACCCGAGGAGATTGCCCAAGAGGAGCTGATCGGCGGCCATCAGTTTGAACCAGTGGCGGCCGATCGCCAGTCTCAGGTCGAACCCGATCTTCTCCGTTCCGGGAGTACCGAACGTCAGCTGCGGACGCCGCCGTTCCGCGACCGTCTCAAGTGGACGGTCGGCGCTCAGGTCCTGCGGCGGTCCGGTAGGCGGCTGGAACCGGGAGGGCCTCGACGGCGACACCGCGTAGGTCACGGTGACCGGGCTGCCCGCGTCCGTCCCGCGGAACTCCCCCAGCTGCCACTGCCGGGTGAGCATCCACAACGGATCCCGGACTTCGGCTCGCAGGGCGCGGTCGAACCCGGTGGTGCGGGGGCGGCCTTCCAGCCGGTTCCACACCCCGACGGCCGGGGTACCGCGGACGGCGAGTTCTTCGGCGAAGGACTGGGTTCCGGTCATCGGGTGGCCTTCCAGCGCAAGGTGGAGACGGCGAGGTCGGTACTGATCGTGACCTGGTCCCGGACCGCCGACATCATCGTCGCCGGGAGGAACTGCCCGAGCGCGGTGCCTTCGAGGTGGTCGGGTTCCACGGCGCGAGTCTTCGCCAGGTCGAAGGTCTCCTCGATCGCTTCGAGGAGCAGCTCCGTGGTCCACTTCCCGTCCGGTTCCAGTACCGGCGGGACGACGAGCAGCATCGACTGCGGCGGTTCGGCGTCCGGACCGTCGTAGTGCAGCGCGATTCCCGTCGTCTCGCGTTCGGCGGGGACCACCTCGGTCCATTCGTCGAGCAGCAGCCCGCACTGACGTTCACCGTTCAGCGAGGCCGCGTAGTGCGCGGTGTAGAGCAACCGGTCCTCGACCAGCTGATCGCCCACCTTCGCCGGATCGAAGAATTCCATGGCCAGCCAATGGTCGTCCTCGGCATAGGGCAGCTGGACCGGCGTCAGGCGCGGCTCCTTCCAGCCCAGGATCCCGGTGCCGAGCAAGCCACCGGGTTCGAGCAGCGCACCGGCGAGGTGCACCGTCTTTTCCCACAGCCGCGGCTTTTCCCGCACCCTGGCCATCCCGTGCAGCCAGTCGTCCACCGGGAAGTCACGGCCGGGTTTGCCCGGTCCCTCGTCGGTCAGGTGCTCGACGAGGGCTTCGCTGTCGTTCCGCGCGTCACGCCATTGGTCGAGCATCTCCTCCGACGGCGTGAACTCCGGGACCACCAGGACGTCCTCCCCGAGCAGTGCCTTGAGGGCGTCGATCCCCGCGGCGACCCGCTCCGGCCCGGCGGGCACCTGGTCGTAGCGCACCAGGAGCCTTTCCGCGGCCTGTCGCCGTCCGTCCTTGTGCGCGGCGGCGTCACCGATGAGGTCGGTCTTGAGTTTTCCCGCCCGCGCCAGCAGTTCCGCACCGTAGGCGACGACCTGGTCTTCGAACGGTTCGAGGTCGAGACCGGCCGGATCGAGGTCGGTCAGCGGCAGTTCGCGTGCCACATCGGCGAGCAGGCCGCTCAGCGTCGGCTCGGTCGTCCCGGCGATCCCCGTCAACCGGCTGAGGCGGGCTTCGAACGTCGTGCGGGCCGAACGCACCCGCGCCCGCATCCGGAACACCGACGTTTCGCGCGGCTTCGGTTTCGTCACCAGCAACCGTTCGATCTCCTCCAGCAGCCGGTACCGCTCCGCGTCCGATGTGGACGACGGGAGCTTCTCGTACCGGGTGAACAGCACGTCCGCGGCCTTCAGCGCGCGGTCCATCCTCGCGGCCACCTCGGCGACGGCGCCGAGGACGCGCGCGAACACGCCGCCCCGCCACAGCGACAGTTCTCCCCAGCCGCTGACACCCAGTCCGAAGTCGCCCGCGGCTTTGGCCAGTTTCGCGTACCGGGCGAGGAAATCATCGATGTGCTCGACGACCTCCGCCGGTTCCAGCGCACCGAGATCGGCGAGGAATTCCGTGACGTCCTCGCCGAGGCGGTTCAGGGACTCCAGAACCGCGGCGGGGCGTTCCCGGGAGAGCGAGACGGCGTCGTCGGCCGCGCGCTCGACCCGCGCGGTACCGGCCGCGGGGACCAGATCGGTCGGCCGCAACGGCCTTGCCGTCGTCAGCAGCGAACGCAGGGCACCGATCAGCGGTGACAACTCGAAGAAGCTCACCTTCCCGGAAACCCGTTCCGTGTACTGGATTTCGAGTTTGGCGTCCGGTCGCGGGCGGGCCTCCTCGATGACCACGCCGAGAATCCGGTCGTCCAGGTCGGTGGCCTCCGCCGCCCGCGCCGGCGGCACCGCCCACAGCAGGTCGATCGCCTGCAGTCCGGCCTCCGCCTGGGTCACCACGTGGACGTGCTTCTTGTTCTTGTGATCGAGCCAGGTGACCGACGCGGCCACCGAGCCCGGCTCGGGCAGCATGTCGGCCAGCCAGTCGTTGACCGCCGGTTCCGCCCTGGCGCGGGGGTTGTTCCGGCCCAGCAACGGCGCGCCGTGATCGGGGCCGAGGCCGGGGGTGAACTGCAGGCCGAGGCGATGGGTGAGGGTGGTCCCGCCACGCGGGGTCTCGACCACCGCGGGCTCGGGCAGGACACCGCCTTTCGCGTAGGAGTCCAGCGTCGCCGACGCGCGTTCGGTGTTGCCCTGAAGCACCTGATGCGTGCCTTCGGCGACGATGAGATCCGCCAACGCGTCCTGCGCGTCACGAAGGGCATCGATCTCTTTGTAGATGTCGCCGAGTATGCCGGTATCGGTGATCTCCGGGAGCCCTGTGAGCTTGAATGGGTACACCCGCTCCTTCTTGTCCAGCTTGTCCACGTGCCGAAGGAAATCGAGCCCGTCGATGACATTGCGTGCCTCGACCTGCTCGACACTCGTCGGCAGCCCCGGACCCTGCGCCGGATCCGGCACCGAATCCTTGATCTTGTTCGCCCGCAAGGGGAAATGGAACCGGAATCCGGCGATGACCTCGTCGAGCCCGACCCTGCGGTCATGCAGCCCTCGTTCGAACCGGTAACCGAGCAGGGCCCCCGGCGCCTGCCCCTGCCGCATGCCGTCCAAAAGGGACAGTGCGACCCGGACCCGGGACGAGCTGAGGTTCACGGCGAACGTGCTGTCCGCACGCTGCTTGCCGTTGGCGAGGAAACCGGCCCGCAGCACCGCGGCCGTCCGCGCGTGGGCGGGCGACGGCGCGTGGATGTAGCCGCCGTTCTTGTCGTCGTGGGGCAACGGGCCGGTACCGAAGATGGCGGGCAGACCTTCGGGGAGCAGTTCCGTCGCCGGGGTCCCGGCTCGTTCGATCTTCTCCAGCCTGCCGTACGCCCCGAGATGGAGACCGCGTTTCGGCGGGCCACCGGCGGGATCGCGGCGCAGTTCGGCCAGCCGCTCGTTGACCAGCCCGAGGCGCCAGGCGTCGAGCCGGTAGGTGGCACAGTCGAGGTGCTCGGCGAAGACCCGCTCCAGTCGCGCCGTCGGTACCTTCGCGAGCAGGCGCAGCGCCTCGATCTGCTCGGACAGATCCGCGGCGGCGGGGCTCGTGTCGAGCACGGTGCGGAGATGCTCGTGCACCAGCCTGTCGGGATCGATGGCCGGATCGGTCGAATAGAGCTTGCGATACCGGCTTTCGCTGGGCTCGTCGGAGACCTCGACGTGGATGAACGGCGCGTCGCGCACATCCGGCACCTCGGCGCCGGGCGTGCTCAAAGCGAGCCTCCGGGCGGCCTCGGCGGCGCCGAGCAGCACGGCGTGCCGAGCCAGCAGGTACAGCAGCGCCGACGGCGGGACGTTGTCGTCGAACCCTTCTTCCTTGCGTACCTTGTCCAGATCTTCTTTGCCGTAGCGGGCCAGCCAATCCAGGTAGTTGCCTTCGGGCGCGTAGTCGCGGATCGGGTCCACTTCGGACAGTTCCCGGTCGTCGACGACCGGCGCCGGCACCGGCTGGGTCTGCTCCTCGAACACCCGCCGCAGCAGGTCGGGCCCGGAGTCCGGATCGACGGTCCGGTACCCGAACCGGGCCAGTACGTCCCGGATCGGCGCGCCCAGGACGGTCTCCAGCCGCTCGGCGAGTCCCGGCTCCCGGACGGCCAGCTCTTCGGCGCTCCTGGCGAACCGCTGGTGGTACTCGGCCGAGGTCGGGTGCAGCGCGAGGATGTCCAGCAGCTTCTGGTGCGGGTCCCCCGTGGCCGAGTCGAGGTACTGGACCTTCGGGAGCGCGTCGTGCCAGTGGCGCGATGCTTCCTTCAGCACGTTGTTCAGTGCGACGCGGTGCGGTGCGGTCGGCGGGAAGGCGAGCTTGGAAAACACTGTCGTCGGCAGGATGCCGTACGGCTGTCTGCCGATCTTCACCACGGGAAGCGGCCCGCGACCGGACACGTGCTCCAGGAAGAACTGCCGTGTCTGCGCGATCTGCTGCTCGGTCAGCACCCCGTTGAGCAACGAGGGAAGATAGTAACCCCAGGTCGCGGGCCACAACGCGGTATGCGCCGCCCTGGCCTCCCACCGGTCGCCGCCCTCGGCGTTCGCCCCCCCGGCCAGTACGGCCGGGTCGAGACCGAGCAGTTCGGCGAACCACTCGCCATCGGTCTTCTTCCACCAATCTGTCGCGGTGGCCGCGAATCCGGCGGCCGCGGCGAGCTTCGACTCGGCTTCGGCCCGAGGGTCCTGGCCCGCGGCCGCCTGATCCGAGTTGTTCGTCGGCGTCCCTTGGGGCAGGAAGCCGAATCCGGCCGGGGTGCGGACCTGATCGGTGAGCAGCTTGCCCCAGTCCTCGGCCGACTTCTGCGGGGTAGCCGCCTCACGGAGGCCGAGGACGACGAGCCGATCGAGGGTGCGGAAGGTGTCCCCCACCGTGACACGGATGCCCATCCCGACGTCTTCGGCCGCTTTGAACTCGGTGAGCCACATCAAGGCGTCCGGAATCCTCAGTGTCCCGGTCTCCTCGTTGATTTTGAGCTGTTTCTCCCTGGGTTCGGCAGGATTGGGGCTGACCGCGAGATCGGCTTTGACCGGCCCGCCGCTCTTCGCGAAGATCCGCGTATCACCGACGTAGCCGAAGGCGGTGAACTTGTCCGGCAACAGACTCGCTTTCGCGGCGGTCGTCCAAGAGTCCTCCGCGATCTCTCCCGCGGGCGGCGGCGTGAGTACCATGAACACCACGGTCACCAAGATGCCCGTGCTCGACGCCGAACTGTCCACTCCGGACGGACGGATCGCGCGGATCGTCTTCGCCCGGCCGGCGCCCACGGCGGCGAGCAACACGATTTCCGCCTCCCGCAGCTTTTCGCGGTCTCCGTGCGCCTTCCAGACCGAAGTCCAGTACGTCGTGGCCGGCTGACGATCCTCCTGCGCGACGGGTTGCGGGGTGACCACGACCAGGACCGTGGTCCCGGTGGCGACCTGGGTCGGCCGGTCTCCGGGGTTGGCGGGCTTGTACTTCTGAAGCAACCACGCCGCCCGCCCGGCGGCGACGCGGGTGCAGAGCTGTTCGAACGCGACCCGTTCCGCGAGCGGCGAGCCGCCGGCGGCCCAGAGCGTGACCCAATAGGCATCCAGCGCGGCGAGTTCGGCGCGGGTGGGGCGCTGTTCGAATTTGTCGATCGACCATTCGTCGGGGAACACCCGGATGAGCAGTTCGTCGCCGACGTACCGGGTCTCCACCCGGACCGGTCCCAGCAACACCGGGAAATCAAGCTTGAGGTCGGGCATCGGCCAGCATCTCCTGTGCGTGTACGGCCACCAGGACCGGTGCCTGGAAAAGGATGTAGGCGACGTCGGCGGCACTGACGTCGTGCGCCCACTCGGGGATGTTCACGTCGTCATCGCGCTGCCGCTGCTTTTCCTCATCGTCGTCGTCGCCGTTGAACTCGGCGAGGCCGACTTCGACGCCTCGGTCGAACCGGATGAACCCGGATCCCGGTGTCCCGGGATCGAGATGCCCCCAAGTGGCGTCGTTCCACACCTCGACCCTGGGCAGGGCTCCCCGCGGTGGCTCGTCGAGCCCGAACCGGGGATCACCGGGGCGTTCCTTGAGCACGAAGAACCAGCCGAGCCCGTCCGCCCCGCCGGACCGGGCCTCTTCCTCCCCCAACGGGAAACCGAGCAGGTAGATGTCCGGCGAGATCTTGGCTTCGTAGGTCGGCAGCCGCACCATGTCGTCGGTGAGGCCGACGTTCGCCGGAATGGGCAGGATGGTGCGCTCGCCGGTCTTGTTCTGCGTCCCGTCCTTGTTCAGCGGCCAAGTGGCCTTATGCGCGTAGATCGCCACGTTCGGGTATTTCTTGAGCAGTTCGCCGCGAATCACGAGGACAAGGTCCTTGAATTGTTTCTCGCCCGGTGGCCGCCGATGGTTGTTCTCGCCGAGTTTCGCGGTCTTGCTCCAGCGGTGCAGCGGCAGGATGTCGTACAGCCGTTCCCGCCACGCCTCCCGGGATTCACCCGGCTTCAGCGGCACCGGTCGCGGATCCCAGAACTGACGGAACGGCGTACCCCGCTGATCGGTGGGGAACTCCCGCCACAGCAGTTCTCTCGCCATTTCGTGGTTGAGCCCGATCAGGTAGGACTCGATGAATTGCCGGTTGTTCTCCAGCAGGGTGATCGAGTTCTCCGGCAGCAGGCCGATATTGGGCACGAACGTCTCGGCGGAGAATTTCGCCAGCTCTTCGTACATCGGCATGTCGAACACCGGATACGCCTGGATCTCGATCAGCTCGCCGATCGCGAGCCGCAGCCGCTCCGGCAGGTTCATCGAATCCGCCAGGCTCTCCAGCAGGGTCTTCTCCGCCCGCAGGCCGTCGAGCATGTCGTCGATGGCTTCGATCACGCCGAGCTGGTCGTCGACGACCTCCGCGACGGCGGACGCCTCGGCGAGACCGTCGTGGAGTGTGCGCAGCGCGGTCCGGTAGCGCACAGCTTCCTCGTTGTCTTCCGGTTCCCCCAACGCCGCGAGGGAAAGGTCGACGCCGAACGAGGCGACCGTGACCGGTGGCGCGCCCTTGGTCCGCGCGGCACTGACCTCTCCCCGGTCGATCCGGTCCACCAGCACGTCGAACTGAGCGCCCGTCGGCAACAGCCGCTTCCTCAGCCGCGATCCCGGCCGGGTGATCCGGCGCATCGGCGCGGACATCGGCGCGGCGGAGACCCGGCTTCTGTCCACTTTGTACCCGACGGCGAACAGCTCCGGCACTTCCGCCGCGGCCGCCCTGGCACTCGCCGAGGCTCGCCGTTCGACCACGCGTCCGTGCACCGGCGCCGTCAACGTCAGCGCCCGCCCCGAAACCGGCTGGTCCGCGGCCGCCGCGGTGGACGGCCGCGCGGGCGCGGTCGGGGCGAGATGCTTGCCCTGCAGGCTGTTCCCGAGCTGACGTGCCAGCTGTCCGGCCCGGATGAGCTCGTTGGCCCGCTGGATGTCGCCGAGCTGGCTCCACGCGGAGGCCATGAGTTCTTCTTGCCGTGCCTGGACGACCTTGGTGCCGAACTGCGCGGCAACGCGGTAGCGCGGATCGAGGTTGAGCCGGTGCACCCAGTTGCGCTGCTGGTCGACCGGGACCGGCTGCCCGTCCTCGGTCAGCAGGGTCCGGGTCAGCGACGGCCAGCATCCGTACAGCGGCGGGGTGATCACCGGATCGGTCACCCCCGCGACCGCGGCGACCCCGGCCGTCCCGGCGGCTTCGGCGTTCGCGGCGGGCGGCGGTTTCTGCCGGTAGGCCTGTGCCAGGTTGACGAAACCCGCCATCGCCCGCTGCCAGTGGTTCGGATAGGGCGACGCCTGTTCGGTCAGGTAGCCGTCCCAGTTCTCGAACGCGTCGGGATGGCTGTCGGTACGGGGCAGCTGGAGGGCGCCACCGAGTTTGAGGACGCCTTGCGGGTCGGTCGGCGTGGTCAGCGGCGGCAGGTCGTACACCCGGCGGTGCGCGTCCATGGGCCGCCTGCCGACCGGATCGGCCGCCTCGTACGGCTTGAGCAGCCGGACCAGGTACTCGAAGTCGCCGACCGTGCTCGTGGTGAAGGACCAGCGGTGGTAGTACGGCAGAACGACCTGGCCGGCTCCCGTGCCCCAGCTCGGGACGGTCGCCTTGAGTTCCTTGGGGACTTGCTCGCCTAGTCCGGCCAGACGGCCCGCTTCGAAGGCGGGCACCAGGAAGGCGTGATAAGTCGTGGCGGGCTTCAGATGCCGGGGACAGAGCAGCCGGGAACAGGCGCTGTCGGGCGATTCGCGCAGCACCCGGCTCAGCCTGTCCAGCGCGGCGTTCATCTCGGCCGGTTCTCCGAGCGCGAGCCGCTCGCCCAGCTTCCCGTTGACCTGGACGTGCGCCCACGCGCCGAGTTCACCGGGCGGCTGCAGCGCCTGTGGATTCGTCACTTTGACGAACGGCAGCGGTTTGTCCGGCAGGACTCCGTCTTCGAACTCCGCCTGCCCCGTTTCCCCGCCCGCGGAAAGGACGATCAGCGCGAGCCAGGGAGCCAGCCGTTTCGTCGTGTCGTCCGGTTTCGCCGGGCTGTAGCGCCAGAGGAAGTCCTCGTCGTAGAACTCGATGTGCGCCAGGTAGTTCGGTTCGAAGTTGGGGATGCCCGGCTTCGGTTCCGTGCGGGAGATGGCACGCGGATCGACGCCGACCACGTCACCGGGGCCGTACAGCTGCACCGATTCCTTGACTTCCCGGTACGGCACGGGACCGTCCTCGATCGCGTCCCCGGTCAGTCGCAGCTCGACCGGGATCGTCGCGCGCGGCCCGGCGACGTCACCCTGGATACGGGTGGTCAGCCCGGTCCGCAGCCAGGGCAGGAAGGAGTAGGCGTTCGCGCTCACGAACCGCTCCCGAACTTCTCGGCCGTGGCCGTCAACTCGGCTTTCTGCGCCGCGGCGGCGAGGCCGGTCCTGGCGATGCCGCCGACGACGAGCACGGTGGACCCGGAAGCCACGGCGGCGAAACCCCAGCGCCCCTCGGCCAGCCCCGGCGCCACCGGCTTCCACGCGCCCGCCTCGTAGCGCAGGACGCTGCGGTAACCCGCTTCGTTCGTGACGTCGTCGGCGCCGCCGGTCACCACGACCCGCCCGCCACCCACGGCGACCGCGCGATGGAAGGCACGGCCGCCCGGCATCGGTTCGGCGTCCCGCCAGGCTCCGGTCGTCCCGGTGAGTTCGAAGATCTCGGTGGTATCGCGGGCGAACGGGTCGAACGCGCCCTCGGCCGTCACCCCTGGCGCCTTCCCGCCGGTGACGAGCACGGTGGTGTCGGACAAGGCCGTCGCGGTGTGCCCGCTCCGGGGAAAGCGCATGGTGGCGGCGGGCGTCCAGGGGTTGGTGCCCGCCGCGGCCGTCGAGTCGTAGATCTCGCAGAACGCCAGTGCCGGGTCGTCACCCGTGCCGACCGGCACGCTCCCTCCGCAGACCAGTACCTTCTTGCCACCGCTCAAGACCACCGCGACGTGCCCGGTCCGCGCGTCGGTCATGTCACCCGCCGTCTCCCAGGTCATCGCGTCGGGATCGAACAGCTCGGCGGACCGCAGCGCCATCGCCTTGCCGCCGGGCCGGAGCGTGCTGCCGCCCGCGACCAGGACCTTGCCGTTCGACAGTGCCACGGCGCTGTGTCCCCACCGGCCCGCCTTCATCGGCTTCTCGACCGGCAGCCATTTGCCCTCGGCCGGGTCGTACAACTCGGCGGTGGCCAGCGCGGCTCCGCCCGCCGCGCTGATGCCGCCGGTGATCAGTGCCTTCCCGCCCGCGAGCGGCGTCAGCGCGTGCGACTGCCGCGCGGTCCCGAGCGGGAGGGGATCCGACCACTTCCCGGTATCGAAGTCGAAGACGGCACTGTGCTTGACACCGGCGAAAGCCTCGTCCGCGCCTCCGGCGAGGAGCGCCTTCTTGCCGCCCTCGAGCAGAACGGCGGCGTCGTGCTGTCCGGCCCACGTCACGGCCACGGCGTAGGGGGGAGCGGTCGGGTCGGCCGCGAGCACACTGGTCATGGGGCGATCCCTTTCATGGCAGGTAGATCTCGGCTTCGCCGTTGAGTTCGGCGGGCTCGGGTCCCGGCGCACCGGCCCCCGTGCGGGCAAGGCCCGCGACGGCGAACGCGCGGCCGTCGGCCAGGGCGACCGCCGGGAAGTCCCAGCGGCCACCGGCGAGCGCGCCGGTTTCGGTCCAGGTCCCGGAATCGGGGTTGAAGACCACAGTGGACCGGAAACCTGCCGTCGCTTGTGGACGGCCGACGCCGCCGGTGACGACTGCGCCGACCGGTGTGGCCACGCAGCGGTGGCCGCTCCGGCCGCCGCCGGGCAGCCGGCCGGCCGAGGACCAGGTCTTGCTCGCCGGGTCGAAGATCTCCGCCGAGGCAAGACTTCCCGGGTGATACGGAAGCTCGCTGACGGCGTCTCCCCCGGTGACCAGCACCCGCCCGTCGGGCAGCACCGCCGCCGAATGTCCCTTGCGGGGCACGGCGAGCGAGCCGGCCGGGAGCCAGGTCCCGGTCGCCAGGTCGTAGATCTCGCAGGTCGCCAGCGCGCGCTCACCTTCGCCGGTCGTCGTCGCGCCCCCGATGACCAGCACACCGGTCGCCTTCTTGGTCTCCTTGTCGGTGAGGACGACGGCCTGATGCCCCGTGCGGGCGTCGGCCATCGCCGCGACCGTCGTCCACTGGAGGGTCCGCGGGTCGAGCGACTCCGCCGAAGCCAGCGCGGCACCCCGATCGGAGGTGCCACCCACGACGAGCAGCCGGGTGCCGATCGGCGTGGCGGTGTGCCCGCCGCGAGCCGTGTTCAGGGTTCCCGTGTCCTGCCAGGACTTCGCGAGCGGGTCGAACACCTCCGCCGAGGACAGCGGCGCCCCACCGGCGTCGAGCCCACCGGACGCGACGACCCGGCCGTCGGCGAGCCTGGCCGTAGCGTGCCGCAGCCGCGCGGTCTTCAACGATCCCGCATCGGTCTCCCAGCCGACCGCCACCGGGTCGAACAACGACGTCGTCGCCACCGGTTTCCCGTACGCGTCGGCGCCGCCCGCGATGAGGACCTTGCCGCTCACGAGGCGGACCGCGTCGGTCGCCGAGACCGGTGACGGCATGTCCAGTGCCGACCAGGTGCCGGGTTCGGCCACGGCGCCGCCCGCACCTTCCGTGCGGCGAAGGAGATGCACCTGCCCGGCAAGGTTCGGTTCGGCGGCGATCCAGCCCGCCATCGCGTCGGCCGCGCTCGCCTCACTCCGGAAGCTCGCCGTGGTCGACCCCGTTTTCGCGGGCGGGAAGGCCTGCACGTTGTTGCGGCGGTAGGCGACGATGAAGGTGTCACCGGTGACCCGCACCGTCTCCGACGGCGCGAACGGTTGCCGCAAGCGGGTTTCGTGCCGGGACAACGACGAACGCGCGGTACTGCTGCCGTCGAGCAGCGTGCCGAACACCGACGGCGGCGCGCTGTACAGCTTCGGCTTGGCAGGCGCCTTCATCGCCATCCCGACGCGGCGGCGCCGCATCCCCAGGGTGGTGACGGTCTCCGGTGGTTCATTGTCCACTATGTACAGTTCGTACCGCGCGCTGCGGCGCACCACCCGCGGCGACGCGATGGCTCCCTTTTCGGCGGTGAGCTCCAGTCCCGCGTTCTGCTCCTCGTACGCCGCGCGGGAAAGCTTCTCGGCGTCGTTCGAGTCCTGGAACTGCCCCATCGCGAACTTGTCACCGGTACTCGACACCCGCTCCAGGCCCTTGTGCGGCATCGGTTCGATCTTGAACCGCTTGCCGTCACTCGGCCGCTGCGCGCCGACCCGGTCGATCCGGACGTCGAGCGGGATCGCCCGCTGATGGATGAACAGCGACCCCAGCGGATGGAGCACGAGGTCGTCGGTCCCCGGCAACTGCCGCAACGTCACCAGCGGGTTGAACCCGCCCGCGGGCAACCGGGTCCGCCAGCCCTCGATCTTGCGGATCTCGTTCTCCAGCAGGCCGATCACCTCGACCGGGGGCAGCGCGGTGTCGCGCTCCTCGCCCCAGGAGATGTCGAAGTCCGCCGAGATCTCGAAGAACAGCAAGGAGATCGAGCCGCGGCCGTGTGCCCGCCACGGCGACGGACCCTCCAGCTGGAAATCGAGATCGATGCCGAAGACACCGACCCCGAACGCCTTCAGCGAGACACCGGCCGAGATCTGGATGACGAACGAGAACGGGGAGAACCGGAACAGCGCGTCGAAGGCGAGATGCCCCTCGATCCCGAATCCGCCGAACCCCAGCCGGAGTTCGGCCTTGGCGCCGAACTGCGCGGTATTGCTGGTGACCGCGAAATAGCCGGAGACCCGGATCAACCGCCCCAGCGAGTTGAGGATGTCGATCGACAGCCTCGGCGGCACGGGGAACGGCAGCGGCGGTGGCTTGAACGACGGATGGAATCCGCCGACGCTGAGCACGAAGTCGGGGTTGTCGCTCCAGTCGACGAGCAGCCCCATGCCGCCCTCGATGGACATCGTCAGGATGCGTGAGTCGAAAAGCTGGGCGTAGAACCAGAGTCTCGACTTGTCGACTTCGAGCGCGCCGATGAAGTTGACCTGCAGCTTCAGCAGGGCGACGTCCTCACTGGGCAACACGCATCTCAGCACCCCGAGGATCGCGATGTTGCCCGGCGGGATCTCCACGATCACCCCGAGCGACACGGTGACCAGCGCCGGTGTCCCCCAGCCGATCTTCGCCATCGGGCCGATGAGGAACCGGCCCTCCTCCGGCGGGAAGAAGCGCCGGAGGTCACTGATGATCCGCGGCGCGTTCGCGATGACGTCCTTGGGGAACATCACCGATTCGATACCCCCGCCGACGACACCGTCGAGCAACGCGGCGAAATCCATCCGCCGGTTGAGCCCGAGCACCCCGCCGACACCGAGCAGGGTGAACCCGAACCCGAGCTGGATCCCCCCGCCGCCGAACTCGGTGGCGATCACGATCAGCAGCGAGAACCCGTCCGACCCATCCGGCATCCGCGTGGTGATCAGCCCGATGGCCTTGAGTTCGACCAGCCCGGCGAACTCCAGCTCCAGTGCGCCCGCGTACTCGCCGCGATCCGGGTCGAAGTAGAGGTACCCGCCGCCGGAGACGATGCCGGCGTTGACCGACAGACCGACCCCCTTGGGCGGTTTGAACCCGAGCGACAGATCGACCGGCCCCAGATTGCCGTCATTGCCCGATTTGAAGGTGAGGTCGGCGGTGAGCCCGAGCTGTTCCACCACCGCCGTGATGGGTCCCAGCTCCGCCTTGATGGTCGTCCCGAGACCGATCGGGATCCCGTCACGGGACGGCGACGCGGAGATCGTGAGCCCTTGGATCTCCAGCGGTCCCAGTTTGAGATGCGCCGCGATCCGCGCTTCGAGGTTCGCCGAACCGCGGAAGTAGAACCCGTGCGCGTGCGAGATCCCGACGACGAGATCGCCACCGACGCTGAACCCGCCGCCCGGGATCAGCTTTCCGATGAAGCCGTCGACGCCGTCCGGCTTGAAGACGAATTCGAGCCCCTTGACCTCGAACTCGGCGAACACGTCCACGCCGTCGGCGATCCGGACACCTCCGGTCGCGCCGATCTTGCGGTACTGCAGTCTGGTGCCGTCTTTCGAGCCGAGCAGAAGAGTGGGTTCGCCGTCGGGACCGGCTCGCTCCACGATCACTTCGATGGCGCCGTCGACCTTGCCGGGTGAGCCCTTCTCGAAGCCGACGACGGTCTCGATCCCTTGGCCGGGCCGGATTCGAAGGGCGACACCACCCTCGAAGTCGAGTTCACTGCGGACGATGAGGGTGAGGTCGTCCGTCAAGGCCAACTTGGCGTCCAGTGAACCGCTGAAGTACGGCAGCAGGGCGAAACCTGGCAGAACCCCGTCCGCATTCGGCAACGCGACCAGTTTCACCTCACCGGCCAGCCTGTCGAACGTCGGATCGGGCTCGGGGTTCTTCTCCACCAGTTGTTCGAGCACGATTCCCTTCAGTGCGGGGACCGGAGCCGTGCCGAACATCCTCTCGGTGTCTCGTACCGCTTCCGCCACTTCGTCGGCCAAGTGCTCGACGCGCACGTCCACGCCCGCCGACATCAGGAGGTCGTCAAGCTCGGCGGAGAACGCCGCGAAATCGAAGTTCGCGTCACCCCAGCCGAAGGCCTCCTTGAAGACCCCGGAGGAATCCGTGAGCACCCGCGGCAGATCCGAGACGTCGAGCTGGAAGTGCGTGTACGAGGGCCGATTCCCCGCCGCGGGAACGAATCTGCTCTTGATGACCCCCAAGGCATGCAGGGCCGACCCGAGCACCGGTCGATAGCGGTGCAGGTAGTCGATGACCAGATGGTCGATCAGCTGTTTGGGGAACTTCTCGCGAA
Organism: Amycolatopsis orientalis; assembly: GCF_000943515.2. Lineage (NCBI taxonomy): Bacteria > Bacillati > Actinomycetota > Actinomycetes > Pseudonocardiales > Pseudonocardiaceae > Amycolatopsis > Amycolatopsis orientalis. The sequence continues at coordinate 6,521,295 of NZ_CP016174.1, forward strand.
ACCCGTCCACGCGAAGCGCCTCCGGGATCGCCGAGTCCGGCGCCTCGGTGACCGCCCGGATTCCGTTGATTACCGTTTGGACGGCGCGGAGGAGCCGAAGTGGATCATCGGCTTCGGACAAAGCCTCCAGGCCCGCGCCGAGGTCCGCGAGTGGCTGCGGCACGACCTTCGCCGACCAGCCCAGCTTGCGTAGTAGTCCGGTGAATTCCGAAGGACTGCCGAGGGCGTCCCGCAGCGGAACCAGGGCATTGCCGATCTCGGCCGCAATTTTTTCGAAAGTTCCGGTCACGGGAGAAGCCGCCTTCCCGGATAGAATCGATCTTCCAGCCAGGCATGCCAGGCGGGATCGACCCGATTGACGATCAACCACTTGCACACGTGGCAGAACTGACCCGAATCGCCAAGGGCGCTTTGGTCGCGCATCTTGCATTCCCCTGCCGGGCGGTAGTTTCCCCCTGGCCAGTGATCCGCGCCCTCGTAGACTCCGAGCAGACCTCGCGGAAGGAAACCGGGATCGACGCCCCCGATGGGGAGCGGGATGTCCGGGCCGGTGTTGGCATCGACGTGGTTGGGGTCTGAGTTCATCGGCTTCTTCGTGGTTTTGAGGAACGCGAGCACGTCCTCACGTACGACCGAGAGGGCCTGTCCACTCCGCTTCATCGGGACATACAGAAGTGAGCCGGCCGCGAAGCCCGCATACTGGGAAGGTTGCGGCATCGTGGCGCCTTTCAACGTCAATCCACCGTTCGAAGGATCGACGTCCACGACGGAGAGTTCCGGCACGTACTCCGCGGGCGAGGTCCCCAGCGGCAACTGGACGCCCAGCGCGGTGGGCGCGATCTTGCGCAGATACACACGATCGGCGGTGCCCTTGAAGCCGGACCAATCCCGGATACGCCGGGGATCGATGAACACCTTGATACCTCGGCCCGCATCGTCCACTGACGCTTTGACCAGCCGGGCGGACTTCTCGATGCGGGGCAGGGCGGTCCACTTGACCTTCGCCGCGTCGATCGCTCTGGTCGTGCCCACTCGGACGACGCCGAGCCTGGTCACATTGTCAGCGGACTTCTCCACCGCGGAACCCGCGTCAGGGGCGTCGTTGGTGGATCCAGCGTCTTCGTATTCGTCGGCGAGGTTGAAGGAATGCCCGAACTCATGAGTCACGACATCGGTGACCCTGCCGGGCACGAATGAGATCTGAGGCGGCAGGTTACGGCGCATCACCCCCGGGTCCTCGTTGGATCGGGCGTCTTCATAGAACACGCCTTGACTCGCGTCGACCGTCTGCACAGCCACCGTCTTCGCGTTGATGTTCGTACCACCGGAGAGTGGATCGTTGACGATGACGGCGATGAGCCCGCGACTACGTTTGAACACCTCGGACGGCACCCAAACGTCGCCGATGGCTGCGGTCTCGTATCGCAGACCGCGGACGTATCGCATGAAGGAAGTTTGCGGATTCTCCTGTCTCGGACCCGCGTACAGCTCCGGTGGATGGCGCCGCGGGTCGAGGCTGAGGGCCCGGGTGGCGCTGGTGCGATAGAAGCCGTACACGCGCGCGATGAACGGCTTCAGCTTCGGGTCGGAGACGTCATCACTGGCGGGCGGGTCGACCGCCTGAGCGGAGGCGTCGAACAGCCGGTCCGCCCACCGTCGTCCGATCTGAAAGCCGAAGAAGGTGTCGCGAGCGAACAGAATCCCCTTGGAGTGATGTTCCTTCCAGCCATCGAACAGCTTGTCACTGACCTTCTCCGGCTTGAAATCATGCAGACTCTGCGACGCCCACAGCTGGAGAAAATATCGCTTGTCATGCTTGTCACCCGGGATGGGGAGGCCCACCCTTGCCACGAATTCGTCCATCGGATAGATCGGCTTGTTCCGATCATCGGGATGGATCGGGCCGTTGTACGGAATAGGAAAACCTTGATCCTGCGACGTCTTTCTGTTCGTGACACGAAATCCGGTCGTCACGCCATTTTGCAGCCATCCTTCGCCACGGGAAAAAACGTTGAAGCGCTGTTGCAGCATTCCGTAAGGTTCATGCCTGCGCAGCTTGAACATGTCTTTTACGACAGATTCCACGATGGCGCTGTAGCTTCCGCTTTCAGCCAGATCAGCTTGCCGGAAACCTTCGGAAAGAAAAAGAATGTTCTGCATTTCGCCGACATTCGACGTGTCACTGATTCGAATTTCCCGTACGTCCCGAGGGCGGTCGTAATCGACCACGAAGGCACCGACCGACTTCCCTGGAAGGCCAGGAAAGGTCCCATCGATGGTCACCGCCTCGGGCTCATCGGGCGTCGCCACGAGACCGCGCAACCTGCCCTCGGCGCCGATCGCCACCTTGTTCGGTTCCTGCGACACCAGCTGGACATAGCCGTGACCGGTGATATCGCCGACCTCGTCAACAGGCTCACCCGGGGTGAACCGCGCGTAGATCGACGGCTGCGCGTGCGCGACGTTCACATCCAGCGCCGTGGTGATGCTGTCGTTGCCGAACCACCAGTTCTGCAGCTGGGTGTGCACCTGGAGCCGTCCGACGAGGAACTGTTTACCGACCCTCACCTGAAACAGGTAGACACCCACTTTGGTTGCACTGACGACACCATTCGAGGCGACCTTCGGCACGTCTTTGAACCGGTGGCCGACCGGATTGTGCGGAGCCAAGAAGTCGAAGACGGGGTTCGACGCGGGCGTGAGCTGATATTTTCCGGGAGTCGGCTCGGTCCGAACGAATACCCGTAGCACGAGCGGGCCGGTGCCGGAGAGCGCCATATGCAGATCGCAATGCGGGAGAAGCACCAGATCGGAAAACGGAGTTGCTGCCATGTCCCCTCCGCGATTCACTGCCTTCGACTGATAAACGCGCCTCCGGGATCAAGCGTGACGGCCTAGTGGATCAGCAGTCAACGCATGGCCCGATGAACTGCACCATGAGGCAGCGGGCAGGGCGAACCTCGTTGTGGCAAGGTCGTTTCCGTGGACAGGGACGCGTATCTCGAAGGCGCGATCAGGGACGTGCTCAGCGGCGACGAAGCGACGCTCGACGACCGGATCGGGCACGCGGCGCTGTTGTTCGCCACGTCCGGGGCCATGGCGGAAGCCGACAGGCTGATCACGCATTGGCACGCGCTCACCGAACGCCCGGTCACCGCGCTCGTCCCCGGCGCGGTGCAAGCCCGCGCGTGGGCGATGCTCTTCGAAGCTCAAGGCACCCGGCCGGACTGGGCCGCCGCGCTCACCCCGCTCGACCTCGACGCCGAGGAACGCGCCCACGACACGTACCTCGCCCGGCGGGTGTCCGATCTCGACGGTCTCCTCGCCGGATCCCCGTTCGGTGAGGCCGTCTCGCACCTCGGGCCATCCCGTCCGGATCGGTTACGCGAGGCGGTCGCGCGCGGTGACCTCGACGCCTGGGCCGAGATCGCCTCGCGGCAGGGCCGCCCGGACGTCGCCGTGCTCGCCGGGTCACGGCGGCTCGCGCCGCGGCTGGTCGCGGGCGCCGATCCGCTCGGGCTGGGCGACTGGCCGGGGCTGTGCGCCGGCTCACTGGTCGCGGCGCTGTACGAGCGCTACCCGCCGGACACCGGGTCCTGGCGGGAGGTGGTCGCGGGCATCCTCCGGCTGCGCGGCGGTGGCAGCGCGCCCCCGGCGGCGTCGGCACGGAACGTCGACGCGGCCGAAGCACGCCTCGGACTCCGGCTACCAAGCGACTACAGAGAGTTCCTGCTGACCTGTGACGGCCTGCCCGCAGACGTCGTCTTCCCACGTCTGCTCGGGACGGCCGAACTCCGCGCGGAAGGCGGCGTCGTGGTGATCTCGGATCCGGCCGTCGTACTGCTGACGGCCGCAAGCGAGCAATGGCGGACGGTCGAGATCGACCCGGCGCTGGGCACCACGGTCCATCCGACGTTCCGCGCGCTGATGGAGCGGCACCTGCTCCTGCTGGCGCAGTCCGCGTGAGCTCCGGGTCGTGAGTGGTAATGACGGTTAGAACCGTCATTACCACTCACGAGCGCTCAAGCCTGCCCGCGCTTCTTCCGCTCGGTGTACTCCCGCATCCGCTTCGGGTAGCCGACCCGCGCCACCTCGTACACGGGGATCGACCGTTTGTGACCGAACTGCTGTGCGGCGTCCAAGCTGTCGATCCGGCGCCGGGTCCACTCACCGTCGTGTGCGATGAGGACGACTGTGGTCTCGGTGACGTTGGTCTTGGGCTCCACATAGGCCTCGACACCGGTCCGTGAAGAGGCCCACTCTTCGAGATGCTTGAAGTCGTTCGAAGAGGCTTTCCGCAGCGTACCGGGCTTTTGCCCGCCCTTAGAGCGCCGGCGCAGCGAGTCGAACAGACCCACTCCGACCACCTCACTTCCCACTCGCGTCCGGTGTCCATTATCCCGACTCGGGCGTGTGCTCACCGTCGCATACCCGGCTAGGTCGCAGGCCCGCCGCGCGTAGTGACAAGATGGCAAGTGTCCGCGCGCGCGTATACCGCGCGAAGCGGCGCCAGAGCACCACCCCTACCGCTTGCCGAGGAGTTATTGAAGTGACCGACACCTCCGCCGACCTTGTGATCCTGGGTGGCGGATCGGGCGGCTACGCCGGCGCGTTCCGCGCGGCCGAGCTGGGCCTTTCCGTCACCCTGATCGAAAAGGACAAGCTTGGCGGGACGTGCCTCCACCGAGGCTGCATCCCGACCAAGGCCCTCCTGCACGCGGCGGAGGTCGCCGACGAGACCCGCGACGCCGAGACCTTCGGTGTCAAGGCCGTGCTGGAAGGCATCGACATCGCCGGGGTCAACAAGTACAAGGACGGCATCGTCGCCCGCCTGTACAAGGGCCTCCAAGGCCTGGCCAAAGCGCACAAGGTGAACCTCGTCGAGGGCACCGGGACGTTCGTCGGCGGCACCACCGTCGAGGTCGACGGCACCCGTCACACCGGCAAGAACGTCATCCTCGCCACCGGCTCGTACTCGAAGACGCTGCCCGGCCTGGAGCTGGGCGGCCGCATCATCGCGAGCGAGCAGGCGCTTTCGCTGGACTACATCCCGAAGAAGGTCATCGTCCTCGGCGGTGGTGTCATCGGTGTCGAATTCGCGTCCGTGTGGGCGTCCTTCGGCGTCGACGTCACCATCGTGGAGGCGCTGCCCCGCCTGGTCCCGAACGAGGACGAGTACGCGTCCAAGCAGCTCGAGCGCGCTTTCCGCCGCCGCAAGATCGCCTTCAAGACCGGCGTGCGGTTCACCGGCGCCAAGCAGGACGACAACGGCGTCAGCGTGTCGCTGGAGTCGGGCGAGACGCTGGAAGGCGACCTGCTGCTGGTCGCCGTCGGCCGCGGCCCGAACTCGGCCGGGCACGGGTACGAGGAGGCCGGGGTCAAGATGGACCGCGGTTTCGTCCTCACCGACGACCGTCTGCGCACCAACCTGCCGAACGTCTACGCCGTCGGCGACATCGTCCCGGGCCTGCAGCTCGCGCACCGCGGGTTCCAGCAGGGCATCTTCGTCGCCGAGGAGATCGCCGGCCAGGAGCCGCGCGTGATCGACGAGAGCGGCATCCCGCGCGTCACCTACTCGCACCCCGAGGTCGCTTCGGTCGGTCTCACCGAGTCGCAGGCGAAGGAGAAGTACGGCTCCGACGTCACCACCTTCACCTATGACCTCGGTGGCAACGGCAAGAGCCAGATCCTCAAGACCTCCGGCGGGGTCAAGCTGATCAAGGCTCCGGAAGGGCCGGTCGTGGGCGTGCACATGGTGGGCGACCGCGTCGGCGAGCTGATCGGCGAAGCGCAGCTGATCTACAGCTGGGAGGCGTTCCCCGAGGACGTGGCCCCGCTCATCCACGCGCACCCCACCCAGACCGAGGCCCTCGGTGAAGCGTTCCTCGCCCTGGCGGGCAAGCCGCTGCACGTACACAGCTGACGTCTCACCGTCGAAGAACCAGACCAAGCAAGACATATCAAGGGAGTCAGCGAACGATGGCCTACTCCGTCACGTTGCCGGAGCTCGGTGAGAGCGTCACCGAGGGCACCGTCACCCGGTGGTTGAAGCAGGAGGGCGACACCGTCGAGGTCGACGAGCCGTTGCTCGAGATCTCCACGGACAAGGTCGACACCGAGGTCCCGTCCCCGGTCGCCGGCAAGGTCGTGAAGATCAGCGCTCAGGAAGACGAGACCGTCGAGGTCGGCGGCGAACTCGCCGTCATCGACGACGGGACCGGCGGGGTGCCGGAGTCGTCCGGTTCCTCGGAGGACACCTCAGAAGCGCAGCCGGAACCCGAGCCCGAGCCTGAGCCGGAGCCCGCGCAGGAGCAGGCCTCCGCGCCGTCCCAGCCGGACACCGCGCCGGCTTCCGGCGGCGAAGGCACCGAGGTGAAGCTGCCCGAGCTGGGCGAGAGCGTCACCGAGGGCACCGTCACCCGGTGGCTCAAGCAGGTCGGCGAGAGCGTCGAGGTCGACGAGCCGCTGCTCGAGATCTCCACGGACAAGGTCGACACCGAGGTCCCGTCCCCGGTCGCCGGCACCGTGCTGGAGATCCGTGCCGGCGAGGACGAGACCGTCGAGGTCGGCGGCGTGCTCGCGGTGATCGGCGCGGCCGGTTCCGCCCCGGCCCCGAAGGCCGAAGAGAAGAAGCCCGAACCCAAGCCGGAGCCCAAGCCCGAGCCGAAGCCGGAACCCAAGCCGGAACCGAAGCCCGAGCCCAAGGCCGAAGCCGCTCCCGCGCCGAAGCCCGCCCCGGCTCCGCAGGCCGCCCCGGCCCCCAAGGCCGAGGCGAGCAGTGGCAACGGTTCCGACAGCGGACCGTACGTGACGCCGCTGGTCCGCAAGCTCGCTTCGGAGCACGGCATCGACCTGTCGTCGCTGAGCGGCAGCGGTGTCGGTGGCCGTATCCGCAAGCAGGACGTGCTCGCGGCCGCGGAGGCCAAGCAGAAGAAGGAAGCCCCGGCTCCCGCCGCCCAGCCCGCCGCCGCTGCCCCGGCCGCCGCGGCGCCGTCGGCTCCGCGCAAGGCCGCGGTCTCGCCGGAGCTCGCCGCACTGCGCGGCACCGTGCAGAAGGCCAGCCGGATCCGGCAGATCACCGCCACGAAGACCCGCGAGTCGCTGCAGGTTTCCGCGCAGCTCACGCAGGTCCACGAGGTGGACGTCACGAAGATCGCCAAGCTCCGTCAGCGGGCGAAGGCGGCCTTCAAGGAGCGCGAGGGCGTCAACCTGACGTTCCTGCCGTTCTTCGCGAAGGCCACCGTCGAGGCGCTCAAGCAGCACCCGAACGTCAACGCGTCCTACAACGAGGACACGAAGGAGATCACCTACCACGGTGCGGTGCACCTGGGGATCGCGGTGGACACCGAAAAGGGTCTGCTGTCGGTGGTCATCCACGACGCGGGTGAGCTCAGCCTCGCCGGTCTCGCGCACCGCATCGCCGACCTGGCGGGCCGCGCGCGTTCGGGCCAGATCAAGCCGGACGAGCTTTCGGGCGGCACCTTCACGATCACGAACATCGGCTCCAACGGCGCCCTGTTCGACACGCCGATCATCGTGCAGCCGCAGTCCGGCATGCTCGGTACCGGCGCGGTCGTGAAGCGCCCGGTCGTGATCGCGGACGCCGACGGCAACGACACGATCGCCGTCCGGTCGATGGCGTTCCTGCCGCTGACCTACGACCACCGCCTGGTGGACGGGGCCGACGCGGGCCGCTTCGTCACGACGATCAAGCAGCGTCTGGAAGAGGGCAACTTCGAGGACGAGCTGGGTCTCTGATCCTCCAGTAGTCCGTCAAAGGCCCTCGTCCCGCTCCGGCGGGGCGGGGGCCTTTGCCGTTGCCCGCGTTTGACAGGTACCCAGAACTCTAGTATTCCGGAATTACGGAAAACGAGAGGGAGGGGACGCCCATGCTGACCAGACGCCACCTGCTGGCGGGCGCCGCCGCGGGGTCGGCGGCGTTGCTGCTGCCGGGGTCCGCGAACGCGGCCGAGCCGGACACGACGACCGAACAGGGCTGGCTCGACTGGCTCGCCGCCCACCGCCGCGACGTCTCGGTCCTGATCGACGACGGGGCGGGCCGCCGGGCCGCCCTCAACGCCGACGTCCGGCGGCTGCTGGCTTCGTCGATCAAGGTTGTGCACCTCAGCGCGTACGCGGTCGCGGTCGCCAAAGGCAGGCTCGACCCGCGGGAACAGATCAGGGTCGGTGACTGGGACGCCCACCACCCCTTCGTCGCCGACGGCCGCGCGCATTTCCAGGCGCTCAACTGGCTGGGTGTCCCCTGCGACGACTACGGGATCGCGAAGGACCCCGAACAGCGCGTCCCGCTGGCGAGAATCCCCGAAGCGATGATCTTCTTCAGCGACAACGCCGCCACTGATTACCTCCGCACCCGGCTCGGCGACCCCGCCCTCCAGATCGCGGCGGCGCGCGGCGGCTGGACGAGGCCGGACACCCGGTCGCTCGGCGGCGAGGTCCTGATGCTGATGATGCCCGAATACGCGCCCCCGCCCGGCAGCCCGGTCGTGGTCCGGCGAGCGATGGGTGACGCGGTCGCGCGCCGGTTCGTCCGCGATCCCGCCTTCCGCGCCGAGGCGTTCAAGCGCTGGCCGAGCATGCCCCAGACCACCGAGGAGCAGTGGCCGTGGGTCAAGGGACACGGCAAAGGGTCGGCTTCGGACCTGTTCTCGCTCCACCGGAGTCTCGCACTCGGCAGGTACCACCCCGGCGGAACGCTGGCCCGCGAAATCCTCGCGCTCCCGCTCTCCGATCGCGTGCCGACCGGAGCGAGCGAAGTGCTCTTCAAGGGCGGAAGCATGCCGCGGACCGTCACCGTCGGACTGTCCGTGCGCTGGCCGGGCGGCCGTGCCGGCACCGCGGCGGTGCTCCTCACCGACGTCAGCGATCAGGACCAGGCGAACGCCTTGCCGCTCGTCGACTTCCTGATCTCGGCACTGGCCGTCCCGGAACGCTTCGAGGCCCTGCGGCGAGCACTCGGCTGCCCGACGGTGTAGATAAACCGGTATGGACGCTGAGCTCGCCGACCGGATCGCCGCCCTCGAAGAACGGGTCGCCGCGCTCGAAGGACAGCACGAACCCACGACGCCGCCCGCCCTGCCCGGCGGCGTCGTGGCCTACCACGGCGAGCTGACCGAACCCGTCGAGCTGACCTGGACCGTCCAGATCCCACCGGGAGTGGTGCTCGCGAAGGACGACGGGCCGCGGGTGGAAGTGCTCGCGGCCCTGTCGAGCGCCGCGCGGGTGGCGCTCGTGCGGACGCTGGCCGAACAGGGCGCGCAGACCGCGCCCGCCCTGCAGGAGGCCGCCGAACTCGGTTCTCCCGGCCAGCTCTACCACCACCTCAAGGCCTTGACCGGAGCCGGGATCGTCGAGCAGGACAAACGCGGCAGCTACCGCCTGCGGCCCACCGCGACGATCCCGGTGCTGGTGCTGCTCACCGCTGCGTCGGACGTCGCGGGTCAACTGAAGACCTGAGCGTGCGCCCGGATCCCGGATACGACACGATCGGATCATGCGAGTTCTGATCGCGGGCGCGAGCGGACTGATCGGTACCTCCCTGACGGCGCGGCTGCGCGGGTCCGGGCACGAAGTGATCCGCCTCGTACGCCGGGAAGAGCGAGCCGCCGACGAACGCCGCTGGGATCCCCCGGCCGGGGAGATCGCCGACGGCGCGCTCGACGGGGTCGACGCCGTGGTGAACCTCGCGGGCGCGCCGCTGCTGCCCGGCCGCTGGAGCGCGGCCCGCAAACAGGTCCTGCTCGACAGCCGGGTCGAACCGACCGAGGTGCTCGCGGAAGCGGTCGCCGAACACGGGATCCCCGTACTGGTCAACGCCTCCGCCGTCGGCTACTACGGCGACCCCGGACCGTCCGTTGTGGACGAATCGAGTCCGGCGGGACGCGGTTTCCTCGCCGGGCTCTGCACCGCGTGGGAAGCCGCCACCGAGACCGCGGCCACCGCCGGGGCTCGCGTCGTGCGCGTCCGTACCGGGCTGGTGCTCGCGCGGAAGGGCGGACTCCTCGACGTCCTGCGGCCGCTGTTCCGCCTGGGCCTCGGCGGGAAACTCGGCGACGGCAGGCAGTACATGCCGTGGATCTCACTCGACGACGAGGTCGGGGCGATCGTTTTCGCGCTGGAGCACGAATCCCTGTCCGGCGCGGTGAATCTCAGCGGACCGCAGCCCGCCACGAACGCCGCGTTCACGAAGGCGCTGGGCCGCGCCGTGCACCGTCCCGCGATCTGGCAGGTGCCGGGATTCGCCATGAAGATCGCCCTCGGGCAGGCGGCCGAGGAGATGGCGCTCTTCGGGCAGCGCGCCATGCCCCGGGCTCTGGAGGAGGCGGGCTACCAGTTCCATCATCCGACCCTCGAAGACGCGCTGGCCGCCGCGACATGACCTTGCAACGGAGCCTGTACACCCTCGCCGGAGCCCTTCTGCTGATCGGCTTCATCGTGCTCGGGCTGTTCGTCGACGACCGCCCGCCGCCGGTGGACGTCGCACTCGCCGACGCGTTCCACGGGCAGTACGCCCGGCCGGCGGGACAGGTGGCGGGCCTGGTCACGAACGTCCTCGGCCCGGTCCTGCCGTTCGCGCTGGGCGCGGTGCTGGCGGTACTCGCCTGGCGGCGGCGGGATCTGACGGTGTTGTGCGTCAAACTCGCCGTCGTCCTGGTGCTGTGCCGGATGACCAGCCTGATCGCCAAACCGGTGTTCTACCGGGAGCGGCCGCGCGAGTTCCCCGATCTGAGCTACCCGAGCGGGCATGTGGTCGCCGTCGCCTGCACCGGTTTCGTCGCCGTCCTCCTCTGCGCATGGACCCGCCCGCATTTGACGCGCCTCGCGATCACGATCGCCGTCGTGGCCACGGTCGTGGGCGCGTTCTGCCGCGTCGTACTGGGTGTGCACTGGCTGACCGATACCGCGGGATCCGTACTGGCGGTGGGCGGTGTGGGCCTGATTTCGGCGACCGGACTGGGCCTGCTGCCCCTGCCCCGCGACCCGGCGTAGTGTCGCTGACGTGAGCTCTTCGACCGCTTCATGCCGTGCCAGTTCCGAGCCCGTCGACGTCCGTGAGATCGGGACGATCGACTACACCGAAGCCTGGGAACTCCAGCGCCGACACGTGACAGCCAGGGCCGACGGCGAAGGCCCCGACACCATGCTGCTGCTGGAGCACCCGTCGGTGTACACCGCGGGCAAGCGCACCGAAGCCGAGGACCGGCCGACCGACGGCACCCCGGTGATCGACGTCGACCGCGGCGGCAAGATCACCTGGCACGGGCCCGGGCAGCTGGTCGGCTACCCGATCATCAAGCTCGCCGACCCGATCGACGTCGTGCACTACGTGCGGCGTCTCGAAGAGGCCTTGATCACCGTGTGCGACCAGCTCGGCGTGCACACCGGCCGGGTCGAGGGCCGCAGCGGCGTCTGGATCCCGGCCGACGACCGCGGCGTCGAGCGGAAGATCGCCGCGATCGGCATCCGCGTGCAGCGCGGCGTGACCATGCACGGCTTCGAGCTGAACTGCAACGCCGACCTGGGCGCCTTCGACAAGATCGTGCCGTGCGGCATCCGGGACGCGGGCGTGACGTCGCTCTCCTACGAACTCGACCGCGAGGTCACCGTGGCGTCGGTGCTGCCGATCGCCCGCGAAGCCGTGCTCGCGGCGCTGGAGGGCGACCTTCCGGTGAGCGACGAGCGCTGGCTGCCGCGTCCCGAAGCTCCCGCCGCCCCCGGCGTCACCTTCGCGCTGCAGAACTGACATCTGCGAAGATCACCAGTACGACCGCCGGACAGGCCGGTGGTCGTACTGGGAGGAAATCATGCGCAAGTTTTCGCGCGTTCTGGCGGCGGCCGGTATCGCGGTCGCCGCGTCGGTGAGCCTGCCCTCGGCGGCGTCGGCCACGCCGCCGCCCGGCTGCACCGGCGGTCACGACGGGGCGAAGTACGCCTGGGCGAGTTGTACGGCATACGGCACCCGCATGTACCGGGTCACCGCGTACAACTGCAGCCCGGTCTGCGGCAACGCCCTCGGCGAATGGGCCGCCAACGGGGCGGAGTCCCACCTCACCATCAGCTGGCCGGCGAAGATCCTGGACATCGGCGTCGAAATCCAGTGATCCCCAGCGCGTGAAGGCCCCCTTCCCTCGGCTGAGCCGAGGGAAGGGGGCCTTCACGCGCAAAGCTTCAGTCCAGCTGCGGAGCGACCTCGGCGGCGACCAGTTCGATCTGGTCCACGTCCGAGAGGTCCAGCAGCTGCAGGTAGAGCCGGGTGATCCCGGTCTTCTCCCGCCACTGCCCGATCTTCTCGACGACCTCCGCCGGTGTCCCGGCGAGACCGTTCTCCCGCAGCTCCGCGACCTCGCGGCCGATCACGCCGGCGCGCTTCGCGACCTCGGCGTCGTCCCGGCCCACGGCGACGACGAGCGCGGCCGAGCGGATGATCTCCTTGGGGTCGCGGCCGATCTCGCGGGCGGCGTCCTCGACGCGGCCGAACTGCTCGGCGGCGAATTCGGGCCCCACGAACGGCAGGTTGAACTCATCGGCGTAGCGCGCGGCGAGCGCCGGGGTGCGCTTCTTGCCGCCACCACCGATGATCACCGGCGGCCGGGGCCGCTGAGCGGGCTTCGGGAGGCCGGGCGAGTCGACGAGCTTGTAGTGCTCGCCGTCGAAGGAGAACGTCTCGCCTTCCGGCGTCTCCCACAACCCGGTGACCACCGCGAGCTGCTCGGCGTAGCGGTCGAAGCGCTCCTTGATCGGCGGCAGGTCGAGGCCGTAGGCGGTGTGCTCGTCGTCGTACCAGCCCGAACCGAGGCCGAGTTCGACCCGGCCGCCGGACATCTGGTCCACCTGCGCCACCGAGATCGCCAGCACCGACGGGTGCCGGAAGGTGGCGGCGGTGACCAGGGTGCCCAGCCGCACCCGGCTGGTCTCACGGGCGAGACCCGCGAGGGTGATCCACGCGTCGGTCGGCCCGGGCAGTCCCGAAGCCGAACCCATCTTGAGGTAGTGGTCGCTGCGGAAGAAGGCGTCGTAACCCGCGTCCTCGGTGGCCTTCGCCACCCGGAGCAGGTCGTCGTAACTGGCCCCTTGCTGGGGCTCGGTAAAGATCCTGAGGTCCACGGACGCCACCCTATCGACGGTGCCGTCAGCTCGCTTTCCCGTGCTCGGCGGGCGGAACACGGCGGAACCCAACGAGCAGCCGCACCAGGACCTCTTCGACCTGGGCGCTGACCTTCTTCGGCTCCGGCGAACTCGCGATCTCGATGGCCGCGCTCGACAGCGCGCCGAACAGGAGCCGGGCCGTGACGTCCACCGGGACGTCCTCGACCTCACCGACATCGATGAGCGACTGGATCCCGGTGCGGACCAGGCCGAAACTGCACCGCTCCTCCGCCTCGCGCCAGCGCTCCCAGCCCATCACCACCGGCGCCTCGTGGATCGCGATGCGCTGATACGCCGGGTCGAGGCAGCTCTGCAGGAATCCGCGCAGCCCGGCGAGCGCCCGCTCCCAAGGCGATTCCGGTCCGTGCATGATCTTCTCGAGCCTGTCGAAGACCTGGCTCTCGACCGTGTCGAAGGCGGCTTCGAACAGCGCCTGCTTGCCACTGAAGTGGTGATAGAGCGCGCCCTTCGTCACCCTTGCCCGTTTGGCGATCTCGTCGAGGGACGTGCCCGCGTACCCGCGTTTGGTGAACAGCTCCACGGCACTCTCGACGAGTGCCGACCGGGTGGACTCGGAATAGTCCAGCCGCCTTGACCTCATTGTCGCCACCTTCACAACTTTACGCCGACGGTCCCAGCCCATACCCATGGTATGTTGGCTGCTGTCAGGTCCGTACCGGGAGTATGCCGCAAACCTGCGGTATGAACCGGGTCACGGAGGGGAGCCTTCATCATGAGCTGGAACGACTTCTACCAGCGGCGCGACATCCTCGAAGCCGCAGTGCGCCAGGCGGGTCACCACCCGTCCGAACCGCTTTCACTCGACGAAATCCCGGGGGCCACCAAGTACTTCGCGACCGAGGAAGAGCTTCTGGTCGCGCTTCGGTACAAGTGGAACCAGGTATTCGGCGGATACCTTCGGGCCGAGATGGCCGACCCCGACTACGCCGATCAGGACCTCCCGCTCGACAGGGTCGACGCCGTCACCCGTGCCTGGAACCGGGCCACGGCCGAGCACGAGACCCTTCGCGCGGTTCTCGACGCCGCGCTCGAGCGGTGCCCCGCACTGCTGCCGTCGCACGAAGCCGAGCTGCGCACCCTCGCGCTCACGGCGGGACTGGCCGACGGGAACGAGCCGGCCGCGGAGATCACCAAGGTCGGCGGCGCGTTCGCCACCCTGCTCCGGCACGGCCGTCAGGCCAAGCCCGCCCGCCGCCGCAGCCCCATGGGACACCTGCTCCGGTTGCTCGCGCCCAGCGCCTGATTCCCGTGGCGGCCTCATCGCCGATGTAGTTAGGTGACCGACATGGCTGCTCACTCGCGCTGGACCGAGGCCGACATCCCGGATCAGACCGGCCGGACCGTGTTCGTCACGGGGGCGAACTCGGGCCTCGGCCTGCGGACCGCCGAGGTGCTCGCGGGCAAGGGGGCCCGCGTGCTGCTCGGCTGCCGGTCGCCGGAACGCGGCGCCAAAGCACTGGAACAGGTCCGCGCCGCCGCGACCGGGGAAGCACCCGAACTCGTCCGGCTGGATCTCGCCGACCTCGCGGCGGTGCGCGAAGCCGTCAAGAAGGTCCAGGAACTGTCGGGGAACAAGCTCGATCTCCTGGTCAACAACGCCGGCGTGATGGCCACCCCGCGTGGCCACACCAAGGACGGCTTCGAGACCCAGTTCGGCACGAACCATCTCGGGCATGCGGTGCTGACCTGGCTGCTGATGCCGTCGCTGCGCAACGGTTCGGGCGCCAGGGTGGTGACCGTGTCGAGTATCGCGGCGACCGGCGCGCGCCTCGACGTCGCGGACCCGAACTTCGAACGCCGGATGTACAACCCGGGTTCGGCCTACGGCCAATCGAAACTCGCCAACCAGATCTTCGCGCTCGAACTCGACCGCAGGCTGCGCGCCGCGGGCGAAGGTGTCGTCAGCGTGGCGGCCCACCCCGGCTACACCTGGACCGGGCTCGGTTCGGGCATGGCCCGTTCCTACCGCAACCCGGTGGTCCGCGCGCTCGTCGGCGCGGGCAACCGGATCGGCGAGGTCCTGATCGCGCAGAACGCCCGCAAGGGCACCCTCCCGCAGCTCTTCGCGGCGACCGCTCCGGAGGTGACGGGCGGCGACTACATCGGCCCGCACGGCCTGGGCGGATTGCGCGGCGACCCGGTCAAGGTGCGGCCTCTTCCCGCGGCGAGGAGCGAATCGCTCGGCGCCGCGTTGTGGGACGTGACCACCAAGTTGACGGGCGTCACCCCCGACCCCGCGTGAGCGGCGACCACTACTACGGCGGGCGTAGGGTGGCGGTGTGAGTGCTGCCCCAGATGGCCGCAAGCTGTTGCGGCTCGAGGTCCGGAATTCCCAGACTCCCATCGAGAAGAAGCCGTCGTGGATCAAGACGCGCGCGCGGATGGGCCCGGAGTTCACCGAGCTGAAAGGTCTGGTGCGCCGCGAAGGCCTCCACACCGTCTGTGAAGAAGCCGGTTGTCCCAACATCTACGAGTGCTGGGAAGACCGTGAGGCCACCTTCCTGATCGGTGGGGATCAGTGCACGCGGCGGTGTGACTTCTGTCAGATCGACACGGGTAAGCCCGCTGCGCTGGACCGGACTGAGCCGCGCAAGGTCGCCGAGAGCGTCCAGGCGATGGGCCTGCGGTACTCGACGGTCACCGGTGTCGCCCGTGACGATCTCGAAGACGGTGGTGCGTGGCTGTACGCCGAGACCGTGCGTCAGATCCACGCGCTCAACCCCGGTACCGGTGTCGAGTTGCTGATCCCGGACTTCAACGCCGACCCCGACCAGCTCGCCGAGGTGTTCGGGTCCCGGCCGGAGGTGCTGGCGCACAACGTGGAGACGGTGCCGCGGATTTTCAAGCGGATCCGTCCCGGTTTCCGGTACGCGCGGTCGCTGGAGGTCATCACCCGGGCTCGTGAGGCTGGTCTGGTGACGAAGTCGAACCTGATCCTCGGCATGGGCGAGACTCCCGAAGAGGTCGCGCCCGCGATGCAGGATCTGGTCGACGCGGGCTGCGAGATCCTCACGATCACCCAGTACCTGCGACCGTCGCCGCGGCATCATCCGGTGGATCGGTGGGTGAAGCCGGAGGAGTTCGTCGAGCACTCCAACGCGGCCGAGGCGATGGGTTTCGCCGGTGTCATGGCCGGGCCGCTCGTACGCTCGTCGTATCGGGCCGGTCGGCTGTTCGCCCAGACGAAGGCACACCGCGGCGAAGCGCTGTCGGAGAACCTGGCACACCTCGCCGCCGAAGGACCAGCAGCACAGGAAGCCAGCTCGCTGCTGGCTCGGTGACCCCGGTCACCTCTCCGCCACATCGCCACCCACCAGGTCACGAATCAGTAAAGTGACCTGGTGGCGTTGGTAACGGATCTTCTGAACTGGCTGCAAGGACTCCCGGAACCGGGACTGGTCGCGGCGACCGGCGGACTGGTGTTCGCCGAATGCACCATCGGGCTCGGTTTCATCGCGCCCGGCGAATCGGGGCTGCTGATCGCGGCCACGACGGCGACCTCGGTCTCCCGCTTCCTGACCCTGTGGGCGGTCGTGACGGTCTGCGCCGCCCTCGGTGACTCGCTCGGCTACGCGATCGGCAAGCGGTTCGGGCCGCGCCTGCGCGAGACGAAGCTGATCCGCAAATACGGCCTCGACGCCTGGGACAAGGCGACCGGCGTGCTCGAACGCCGGGGCGCGTGGGCGGTGTTCTTCGCGCGGTTCCTCCCGGTCATCCGCACGCTGACCCCGGCGGCGTCCGGGACCTCCGGTCTGCCCTTCCGCAAGTTCCTGCCCGCCGCCGCGGCGGGCGCGGCGTGCTGGTCGGCCATCCACATCGGTATCGGCGCCGCTCTCGGTGAAGCCGCGAAGAAGGTCGAAGGCGTGCTCAACACCGGCGGCCTGGTCATCGTCGGGGTCCTGCTCGGCGTCGCCGTGTTCTTCCTGCTGCGCTACAAGAAGAGGAAGGCGCTCGGCGTCACAGCCGAGGAAGCCACCCCGGCGAAAGTCGGCGCGGGCGACTAGATTCCGGGCATGGCCGCCCTGAACCTGCCCCAGCCGATCGGTTTCGTCCTCGGCGGCGGGGGCAGCCTCGGCGCCATGCAGGTCGGGATGCTGCGAGCGCTCTCGGAGGCCGGCATCACCCCCGACCTCGTCGTCGGCACCTCGGTCGGTTCGCTGAACGCCGCCGTCCTCGCGCTCGGGGACGATTCGGGTGACCGGCTGAACCGGATCTGGTCGCGGATGACGCGGCACGAGGCGTTCCCCGGCGGGGTGCTCAGCCAGGTGCGGACGCTGCGGCACAGCAAGACCAACCTGTTCCCCAACACCGGCCTCGCCGCGATCGTCGACGAGCACATCGGCGAGGGCGTCCGGTTCGAAGACCTCACGCTGCCGCTGGGTGTCGTCGCCACGGACGTCGACACCGCCGAGCCGCTGCTCATCCGGTCCGGGCCCGTCCTGGCGCCGCTGCTGGCGAGCTGCGCGATCCCGGGCATCTATCCGCCCGTGCCGTACGGGGACCGCATGCTCTACGACGGCGGCCTGGTCGCCAACGTGCCGATGCGCCAGGCGCTCGCGATGGGCGCGAAATCGCTCGTCGTCCTCGACTGCGCCTTCCCCGGCAAGATGCCCGGGACCCCGCAGACCTTCGCCGAGGTGATGATGTTCACCGCGATGATCAGCATGCGGAACCAGGCCGTGCTGGAGGCGCCGATCGCCGCGGCCGAGGTGCCGGTGGTCTACGTGCCGGGACCGAAGCCGGTGCGGGTCAGCCCGCTGGATTTCAGCCACACCGCGGCGCTGACCGCCGAGGCCTACGAAGCCGCGACGACCTATTTGGGTGAATTGAGCATCGATGGCCCTGGACTTTATGGCGCACCCGGTCTTGTCGTGGCGTGACAAGCAACCATCCGGCATCGATCACGTCTTCTTCGTCGCGTACTTTTGAAAGAGAACTTTCCGCTGATCGAGCGACGCGACTGAATACATTCAAGAGAGACCCACATGTTTCCCAAGAAGACATTACTTTCGACAGCCGGAATACTCGCCGCGGCACTGCTGATCTCGGCCTGTTCGTCCTCGGGCGACACCGGAAGCGGAACCGCGAATTCGTCCGGCACCAGTGCCGGATCGGACGAAAGCGCGGTTTCGGTCACCATTGACCCGGCGGGCGGTACGGACGTCAATCCGGCGACGCCGGTGGTCGTCAAGGCCGAGCACGGCAAACTGACCGACGTCACCGTCACCAACGCCGACAAGGGCAACCAGGTGAAGGGGGAACTCGCGGGCGACGGGCTCAGCTGGAAGACCGTCGAACCACTCGGCTACGGCAGTACCTACAAGATCGTGGCGCACGCACAGGGCACCAACGGGAAGCCGGTCGAGCAGCAGAGCCGGGTCTCCACCCTGAACCCGAAGCAGCAGGCGAACCCGAACCTCATCCCCGCCCCCGCGGCGGTCGCCGCCGGCGGTGTCGGCGTCGGGCAGCCGATCGTGTTCACCTTCGGCCAGCCCGTGAAGAACAAGGCCGAGGTGGAGAAGAAGCTGTCGGTGGACTCCACGCCGAAACAGGAGGGCTCCTGGTACTGGATCGACGACAAGAACGTCCATTACCGCCCCAAGGTGTACTGGCAGCCGGGGACGACGCTGAAAGTCTCGGCCATGATCTACGGCGTCGATTTCGGCAATGGCGTCTACGGCGCGACCGACCGCACCGAGACCTACAAGGTGCACGATTCCTGGGTCGCGAAGGCCGACGGCAACACCGAGCAGATGCAGATCTTCCACAACGGCCAGCTCGCTAAATCGATGCCCATTTCCATGGGCAAGGACGCCACGCCGACACATTTGGGCGCGCACGTCATTTCGGACAAACACGAGAATTACACGATGGACTCGTGCACCTACGGCGTCTGCCAGGGCCAGCCGGGGTACTACAAATCGAACGAGAAGTGGTCGCTGCGGATCTCCAACGACGGCGAGTTCGTCCACGAGAACCCGAACAGCGTCGGCGCGCAGGGCAGCTCGAACGTTTCGCACGGCTGCATTAACCTCAACGCCGCCAACGCCCAGTGGTTCTACCAGAACATGGGCCTCGGGGACGTCGTCGAGGTGACCAACTCCGGTGGCCCGCAGCTGCCGGTCTGGGACCTCTACGGCGACTGGTCGAAGTCGTGGGCGGACTGGCAAGCGGGCAGCGCCGTCAAGTAGGGGCATGATGGGCCGGTGACCACCACCGACCCCGATGCCGAACTGAGCAGGGCCCGCTCACTCATGGCCGGCGCCGGCCGGGTCGTCGCACTCACCGGCGCCGGGATCTCCACGGACTCCGGGATCCCCGACTTCCGCGGCCCGCAAGGGCTGTGGACCCGCGATCCGGCCGCGGAGAAGATGTCGAACCTTCAGGCGTATCAGGGCAGCAGAGAGGTCCGTGAGCGGACCTGGCAAGCGAGACTGGTCCACCCGGGCTGGCACGCCGAGCCGAACGCCGCGCACCGTGCCCTCGTACGCCTGGAGGAGTCCGGAAAGCTGACGCAGATCGTCACGCAGAACATCGACCGGCTGCACCAGAAGGCGGGCTCCTCGCCGGAGCGGGTGCTGGAGCTGCACGGGACGATGTTCGAGTCCGTCTGCCTGTCCTGTGACGACCACCGGGACATGCGCTCGGCGCTCGAGCGCGTCCGGGCGGGCGAGACCGATCCGCCCTGTCTGGTGTGCGGCGGCATTCTGAAGTCCGCCACGATCTCGTTCGGCCAGAAACTGGACCGGGAACTGCTCACCGCGGCCCGTCTCGCCGTCGAGGCGAGCGATCTCCTGCTGGTGGCCGGGTCCTCCCTGAGCGTGCAGCCGGCGGCCGGGCTGGTCAGTGTCGCCTCTCGGACCGGCGCCGACGTCGTGATCTGCAACGGCTCCGAAACGCCCTACGACTCCCTCGCCTCCGCCGTCGTCCGCGGCCCCCTCGGCGAAACCCTCCCCGCCCTAACCCCCTGAACCCCTCGCCCCCCTTCGCATTTAGTCCTCTAAATGCGTGGGGGGAGCCCCCTCACGCCCGCCTTTAGAGGACTAAACGCGGGGGGCAGCCGAGTCCGGTCATGCGTTTAGTCCTCTGGAGGTGGGGAGTGGTGGCCTCGCTCGCGGTGTGTGACTGGTCCGTTGGTGGGGGTGTGTGGATTGTGGGACGTTAGATGTCCCGGAATCCACACGGTCTCGTGTGACCGGCCTGGTGACTCACTGTCGGGGACCTCCGCGGCCCGCCCCGATCATGCGTTTGGTCCTCTGGATGCGGGAGGTAGGTCTCTCGGGTGTGCGTTGAGAGGACTAAACGCGTGGGGGTGG
Organism: Amycolatopsis orientalis; assembly: GCF_000943515.2. Classification (NCBI taxonomy): domain Bacteria; kingdom Bacillati; phylum Actinomycetota; class Actinomycetes; order Pseudonocardiales; family Pseudonocardiaceae; genus Amycolatopsis; species Amycolatopsis orientalis. Next base: position 6,541,799 of record NZ_CP016174.1, read on the forward strand.
GTATAGGAAAAGGCCCAGATCGGGAGAACCGGGGGTTCTCGACCGATCTGGGCCTTTTCTAATGTTAGTCCGGCGGTGTCCTACTCTCCCACAACCCTTCGGTTGCAGTACCATCGGCGCTGTCAGGCTTAGCTTCCGGGTTCGGAATGGGACCGGGCGTTTCCCTGACGCTATGACCACCGAAACACTACGAAACAACACACACTGTTCGTTTCACACAAACGGTGTGGTGTTTCAGAGCTGTAGAGTGGATGCGTAACATCTTTGTGGGCAAGTCCTCGGCCTATTAGTACCAGTCAACTCGACAACACATTACTGTGCTTCCATTTCTGGCCTATCAACCCAATGGTCTGTTGGGGGCCTTAACCCACAAGGGGTGGGATACCTCATCTTGGAACAGGCTTCCCGCTTAGATGCCTTCAGCGGTTATCCCTTCCGAACGTGGCCAACCAGCCATGCCACTGGCGTGACAACTGGCATACCAGAGGTTCGTCCGTCCCGGTCCTCTCGTACTAGGGACAGCCTTCCTCAAGTATCCTACGCGCGCGGCGGATAGGGACCGAACTGTCTCACGACGTTCTAAACCCAGCTCGCGTGCCGCTTTAATGGGCGAACAGCCCAACCCTTGGGACCTACTCCGGCCCCAGGATGCGACGAGCCGACATCGAGGTGCCAAACCATGCCGTCGATATGGACTCTTGGGCAAGATCAGCCTGTTATCCCCGGGGTACCTTTTATCCGTTGAGCGACACCCCTTCCACCAGGTGGTGCCGGATCACTAGTCCCGACTTTCGTCCCTGCTCGACATGTCTGTCTCACAGTCAAGCTCCCTTGTGCACTTGCACTCAACACCTGATTGCCAACCAGGCTGAGGGAACCTTTGGGCGCCTCCGTTACTCTTTAGGAGGCAACCGCCCCAGTTAAACTACCCATCAGGCACTGTCCCTGAACCAGATCATGGTCCGAGGTTCAGATTCCCAATCCGACCAGAGTGGTATTTCAACAACGACTCCACCAACACTAGCGTGCCAGCTTCACAGTCTCCCACCTATCCTACACAAGCCGAACCGAAAACCAATACCAAACTATAGTAAAGGTCCCGGGGTCTTTCCGTCCTGCCGCGCGTAACGAGCATCTTTACTCGTAGTGCAATTTCGCCGGGCCTGTGGTTGAGACAGCCGGAAAGTCGTTACGCCATTCGTGCAGGTCGGAACTTACCCGACAAGGAATTTCGCTACCTTAGGATGGTTATAGTTACCACCGCCGTTTACTGGCGCTTAAATTCTCAGCTTCACCCCGAAAGGTTAACCGGTCCTCTTAACGTTCCAGCACCGGGCAGGCGTCAGTCCATATACATCGTCTTGCGACTTCGCATGGACCTGTGTTTTTAGTAAACAGTCGCTTTCCGCTGGTCTCTGCGGCCACGATTCCCTAGTCCGTAAAGGACTTCAAGAACCCTGGCCCCCTTCTCCCGAAGTTACGGGGGCATTTTGCCGAGTTCCTTAACCACAGTTCACCCGATCGCCTTAGTATTCTCTACCTGACCACCTGTGTTGGTTTGGGGTACGGGCCGTGCACGCACTCGCTAGAGGCTTTTCTCGGCAGCATAGGATCACTCTACTTCACCTCAATCGGCTACGCATCACGTCTCAGCCTTGATGAAACACGGATTTACCTATGTTTCGGCCTACACGCTTACACCAGTACTACCACTCACTGGCGGAGCTACCTTCCTGCGTCACCCCATCACTCGACTACTACGGAATCAGATCCCACGCTCCACACAGAAACCTCCGTCCGAAGACATCGGTAACCGGCTTTGGGTGGTTAGTATCAACCGCCTCATCCTGGGCGCACGTGCTCGGGTACGGGAATATCAACCCGTTATCCATCGACTACGCCTGTCGGCCTCGCCTTAGGTCCCGACTTACCCTGGGCGGATTAGCCTGGCCCAGGAACCCTTGGTCATCCGGCGGCAGAGTTTCTCACTCTGCATTCGCTACTCATGCCTGCATTCTCACTCCCACACCCTCCACGACTGGCTTCCGCCGCCGCTTCCCTGGATGCAGGACGCTCCCCTACCCATCCACACCACTAGACAACCGTCACGAAGACGGAAGCCGATGTATTGTATGAATGACACAGCTTCGGCGGTGTGCTTAAGCCCCGCTACATTGTCGGCGCAGGACCACTTGACCAGTGAGCTATTACGCACTCTTTCAAGGGTGGCTGCTTCTAAGCCAACCTCCTGGTTGTCTGGGCAATCCCACATCCTTTCCCACTGAGCACACACTTAGGGGCCTTAGCTGGTGTTCTGGGCTGTTTCCCTCTCGACGACGAAGCTTATCCCCGCCGTCTCACTGCCACGCTCTCACTTATTGGTATTCGGAGTTTGGTTGATTTCGGTAACCCGGTAAGGCCCCTAGACCATCCAGTAGCTCTACCCCAACAAGAAACACGTGACGCTGCACCTAAATGCATTTCGGGGAGAACCAGCTATCACGGAGTTTGATTGGCCTTTCACCCCTACCCACAGCTCATCCCCTCAGTTTTCAACCTAAGTGGGTTCGGCCCTCCACGTCGTCTTACCGACGCTTCAGCCTGGCCATGGGTAGATCACTCCGCTTCGGGTCTAGACCACGCGACTCAATCGCCCTATTCAGACTCGCTTTCGCTACGGCTACCCCACACGGGTTAACCTCGCCACGCAGCACTAACTCGCAGGCTCATTCTTCAAAAGGCACGCCATCACCGTAAACATCAAAGATGTTGCTCGGGCTCTGACGGCTTGTAGGCACACGGTTTCAGGTACTCTTTCACTCCCCTCCCGGGGTACTTTTCATCTTTCCCTCACGGTACTAGTCCGCTATCGGTCTTCAGGAAGTATTTAGGCTTACCGGGTGGTCCCGGCAGATTCACAGCAAATTCCACGAGCTCGCTGCTACTCGGGAACACCACCAAGATTCACAAACATGTGTTTTCGCGTACGGGACTCTCACCCACTCCGGTCGCCCATCCCAAGGCGTTCCACTAACACACGCGTAAACCCGAGAACCTGTCAGAATTCTCAAGGCGGGTCCCACAACACCACACACACAACGCCTGACAGCTTGACATGTGCATGGTTTAGCCTCTTCCGCTTTCGCTCGCCACTACTCACGGAATCACGGTTGTTTTCTCTTCCTACGGGTACTGAGATGTT